>JAKFFG010000027.1:0-219602 GCA_036675275.1 Pseudomonas sp.
TGTCACCGGCAGTCTCATTAGAGTGCCCTTTCGTAGCAACTAATGACAAGGGTTGCGCTCGTTGCGGGACTTAACCCAACATCTCACGACACGAGCTGACGACAGCCATGCAGCACCTGTGTTCCGGTTCTCTTGCGAGCACTCCCTAATCTCTTAAGGATTCCAGACATGTCAAGGGTAGGTAAGGTTTTTCGCGTTGCATCGAATTAATCCACATCATCCACCGCTTGTGCGGGTCCCCGTCAATTCCTTTGAGTTTTAATCTTGCGACCGTACTCCCCAGGCGGTCAACTTCACGCGTTAGCTGCGCTACTAAGGCCCGAAGGCCCCAACAGCTAGTTGACATCGTTTAGGGCGTGGACTACCAGGGTATCTAATCCTGTTTGCTCCCCACGCTTTCGTGCATGAGCGTCAGTATTATCCCAGGGGGCTGCCTTCGCCATCGGTATTCCTCCACATCTCTACGCATTTCACTGCTACACGTGGAATTCTACCCCCCTCTGACATACTCTAGCTCGGGAGTTAAAAATGCAGTTCCAAAGTTAAGCTCTGGGATTTCACATCTTTCTTTCCGAACCGCCTGCGCACGCTTTACGCCCAGTAATTCCGATTAACGCTTGCACCCTACGTATTACCGCGGCTGCTGGCACGTAGTTAGCCGGTGCTTATTCTGCAGGTACCGTCAGTGACGCTGAATATTAGTCAGCGCCGTTTCTTCCCTGCCAAAAGTGCTTTACAACCCGAAGGCCTTCATCGCACACGCGGGATGGCTGGATCAGGGTTTCCCCCATTGTCCAAAATTCCCCACTGCTGCCTCCCGTAGGAGTCTGGGCCGTGTCTCAGTCCCAGTGTGGCTGGTCGTCCTCTCAAACCAGCTACAGATCGTCGCCTTGGTGAGCCTTTACCTCACCAACTAGCTAATCTGATATCGGCCGCTCCAATAGTGAGAGGTCTTGCGATCCCCCCCTTTCCCCCGTAGGGCGTATGCGGTATTAGCCACGCTTTCGCGTAGTTATCCCCCGCTACTGGGCACGTTCCGATATATTACTCACCCGTTCGCCACTCGCCGCCAGACCGAAGTCCGCGCTGCCGTTCGACTTGCATGTGTAAAGCATCCCGCTAGCGTTCAATCTGAGCCAGGATCAAACTCTTCAGTTTAATCTCTGTATAAAATCGTAATTCCAATCCGGTCCCCGAAGAAACCAGTGGTCATACGTCGCGTTGCTCAAAGAAAAAGACAAGCTTTATTTACATAAAACCTTACTTCTTCATTTGTGCGAACACTTGATATAAATTTGGCACCTTTCGTGAGAAAGGCTGCACACTCATTCCAAGCGCCCACACTTATCGGCTGTTAAATTGTTAAAGAACGGGTCCTGCGTATTCGGTACGATCTACTACTTTACTACCACCGACCCGCTGGCTTCAACCCCGGGTAACCGGTGCCGCGCCGCGCTGTGTCAGCAGCAGAGAAACGAGATTATGAAGCAGTTTAATTGGCCTGTCAAGTCGAGGTGGTTCGCGCCGTGAGCCTTACGCCCTAACCTGCAAACCGCCAACCTGGCGCCACTGCCGCATGCTCCCCGGGCGCCCTACCGGTGCTTTGATCGCCGCGCGTTCCGAAGAACCCGCTACGTCTGGGCACCTGCCCTGTTCACTGCGCTTCGCTGCCCCGCACCCCGGGAAAACCCTAGGTGCTTGTGCGGCGAAGAACGAAACTATAGCACAGCTAAATCGCGCCGTGCAAACGGCAAAGGCGGGATTTTAAGGAAAAAGGCCGGTTCGACGCCCCGGAAAAGCGTAAGCCGTTGAAACGAAAATGAAATATATTTTTAACAAGACCGAAATAATTTGCGGGCGCGGGCCTGGTATTGAAACCGGCTTCAATCAACTTTGATCCGGCCTATCGTGCATGCAGATCAGGGTCTGCTGCCCTACCGCTACTAATGTACGTTGCTCACCGCGCACGCCGAATACCTCGAGATTGCATATTGTCAGTGTGCGTCCGGAACGAATCACCTTTCCTATTGCTTCAAGATAGTTCCCTTGGGCCGGCGCAACGAGGTTGACCTTGAATTCCACCGTAAGCACAGAACTACCCGGTGGAAACAGGGTAAACCCCGCAAAGCCTCCGGCGGTATCGGCAATGGCACTGCTGGCCCCCGCATGAAAGAAACCATGCTGTTGAGTCAGCTCGGCGCTGTACGGCAAACGGATGCGAACCTCGCCCGGTTCGATAACGGTAAGCGTCGCACCCAGGTGACGCATCAAGCCCTGTCGCTCGAAGCTGTCGCGTACGCGCCTCTGCATTCCAGCCGTGTCCTCGGCCGCCGGTTTGATTTGCTGCATTATTTGCTCCCCCTCTATATTAGTAAGGAGAGCGTAGCAGGAATCCTCGCCATGAACCAACCTCGGGCTTCGCCACGGAGCCGGATGTCAGCGAGTCGCCTCATCGGGCGCATCGGGCTTGCCGGACTTCCCCATCGCACGCTGCACCAGCGTTACAAGTACGAGCGCGAGAGCCCCCGCAACGATGCCTGCCAATGCGTTGATCAAACTAGGTCCAACCCAGTTGATGGTGGATCCGAGCGCGCCGGTCAGCCCAGACGTGGCGGAGTGGATCAGGTCGTGGGTAAACGTCTGGGCGGCGGGTATGCCGTGCATCAGTATGCCGCCACCGACCAGAAACATGGCAATCGTGCCGACAATGGAAAGCGTCTTCATCAAATAAGGCGCCACAGTGAGAATGGCCACACCCATGCCGCGAACGGCTTTGCGCAGGAAACCATTCCCGCGCTGTCGACTGAGATACAGGCCGGCATCGTCCAGTTTCACGACCCCAGCCACGAAACCATACACTCCGACCGTCATCATTAACGCAACACTTCCGACGACAATAGCCTGAGTACTGAATGGGGCGCGGGCTACTGTGCCTAAGGTAATCGCGACAATCTCGGCCGACAAAATGAAGTCGGTGCGTATGGCGCCCTTGATTTTGCGCTGCTCCGGCGTAGGCCCGGTTGTATCGATCGCCTTGGCGACATCCGCAGCCGGTTCGCCGGGAGTGATTAAACGGGCCCGATCGTGGGGATGCACAACACTATGCACCACCTTCTCGACACCTTCGTAGCACAAATAAATACCCCCAAGCATCAGCAGCGGCGTGATCGCCTGAGGCAGAAAAGCGCTGATGGCCAGTGCGGCCGGGACGAGAATCAGCTTGTTGACGAAGGAGCCTTTCGCCACCGCCCACACCACCGGCAGCTCGCGGTTCGCAACGACTCCGCTTACCTGTTGCGCATTCAGCGCAATATCATCGCCCAGCACGCCCGCCGTTTTCTTGCCTGCTGCTTTGGTTAAAAGCGCCACATCGTCCAATACACTCGTGATGTCGTCGAGTAAGGCAAGCAAGCTGGCTCCGGCCATCGGCAATCCTGATATCCATTGATCGAACTTTGGACTGTACAGCCTGGCCGTTGCCATAGCGAGCGCCGTTACATATCGACAACAGGATCCCAACCGCCGCCAATTGCCCGAATCAGATTGACTGCCGCCTGGGCCCGTTCGCCATATAGCAGAACGGCCGTGCGTTTTTGCTGAAGGACTGCACGGTCGGCGTCGATTACATCGAGATAGCTGGTAGAGCCCTCCCGATATTGAATCTGCGAGAGTTCGGCCGCCCGGGCCGCGGATTGCACGGCCGCATCCTGGACCTGAGTCTGCGAACCAAGAATGCGCAAGCTGGACAGATTATCTTCTACTTCGCGGAATGCGTTCAATACCGTTTGCCGGTATATGGCGACGTCTTCCTCGTATTCGGCGCGCGCGCGGTCCAGTCCCGCCTCGCGCTGTCCGCCATTGAAGATCGGCAGGGACAACATTGTTCCCACCAAAGGGCCCAATAAAAATGCGCGACTGGACCACTCGAACAGATCGCCGAGTTGAGACGACTCGTATCCAAACGCCCCCGTAATGACAAGACGTGGGAAAAATGCGGCCTGGGCCGCTCCCACTTGGGCGTTTGCCGCCGCCATGGCGCGCTCGGCCGCGGCGATGTCGGGACGGCGTTCCAGCAGCGACGAGGGCAATCCAGCGGGGATCCCCACTGCAACCTGCTGCAAGGGCTGCGGCGCCATCGCGAAATCCGCGGGCGGCTTGCCCAGCAGTATGGCCAAAGCATGTTCGGCGATCGCGCGGTGACGGTCTACGCCCAGAGATTGCGATCGTGCGGATTCCAGTTCAGAACGGGCGCGCGCAACATCAAGTTCGCTGATATCCCCTTCCGCATAGCGGCGCTCGATCAGGTCCAGCGTTTTTTTGCGCAGTTCCACCGTGTTGCTGTACAAGGCCTTCTCCGCGTCCAGTCTGCGAACCAGGAAATAAGCCTGGGCAACATCCGCCTGCAGCGCCAGCAATACCGAACGGAATAAAGCCTGGCTTTGCTGCGCGCCGGCAGTAGCCGCGTCCACCTGGGCGGCCACGTGTCCGAACAGATCGACCTCATATGAGACTGCCGCCTGGGCGCGCCATAAAGTGGATGGCCCGTTGAAGGCATCCTCCGGAAGACTCTGCGATGCGTTCGAAGTCCGTTGCCGCGTAGGTCCAAATCCACCGTCGATACGGGGAAAGAGTCCTGCGCGGGCGTCTTTGGTCAAGGCGCGAGCTTGCGCCACTCGTGACGCGGCCGCTTTCAGATCCTGATTCGCAGTCATGGCTTGTTCTTCCAGATCATTAAGTTGCGGATCCTTGAAGACAGTCCACCAACGACCGCGCTCCATGCTGTCGGATGGCTGTGCCTGTTTCCACAGCTTCGCCGCCTCGGGAGACATCGACGCTTCCTTGAATGCGTCGGGTACATCGGTCGCCGGGCGCTGGTATTCCGGGCCGACCGCACATCCAGCCAGCGCCAACACAGTGGCAGCCAGGCTGAGGCTAAATCGTAAAGGCTTGTTCATGATTGGTATTCCGTATTATTGGTGTCCAGCCGTCGATGTCAGGACCGGAGCCTCGTGGTGAGCGGCGGAGCGCAGTTCACCTTTGCCGATCGAACGCAGGAGCACATAGAACACCGGCGTAAGAAAGAGGCCGAACAAGGTCACTCCCAACATGCCGAAGAACACAGCCACTCCCATCGCATGACGCATCTCCGCGCCCGCTCCTGAAGAGATCACAAGCGGGACTACCCCCATGATGAAAGCGATCGAGGTCATGAGGATGGGCCGCAGGCGCAGTCGGCTGGCTTCGATCGCGGCCTTCAACGGTGTCGCGCCCTGCAGTTCGAGCTCACGTGCAAATTCAACGATCAGGATGGCGTTCTTGCAAGCCAGTCCGACCAGAACCATCAGTCCGATCTGCGTGAAGATATTGTTGTCGCCCCCCGTCAGCCACACTCCCGTGAGCGCCGCAAGAATACTCATGGGCACGATAAGAATGACCGCCAAAGGCAATGTCAGGCTTTCGTACAGAGCGGCCAATACCAGGAACACCAGCAGCACGCTGATGGGGAATATCCAGATACCGGCATTGCCAGCCAGGATTTGCTGATAGGTCAGGTCGGTCCATTCGAACTTGACCCCGCGCGGGAGCGTCTTATCCGCAATGCGTTCGGCCGCGGCCTGCGCCTGGTCCGACGAGTACCCCGGAGCCGGACCACTGTTGATGTCGGCCGCGGTATAGCCGTTATAGCGCACCACCATCTCGGGTCCGTAAGAAGGCGTCACCTTGACCAGCGAAGACAAAGGCACCATGTCGCCGTCGCGATTTCGGGTCTTCAACTGAAGTATGTCTTCGGGTTGCGAGCGGTATGGCGCGTCGGCTTGCGCCCTTACCTGGTATACCCGGCCAAATCGATTGAAGTCGTTCACATACAAGGAACCCAGGTAGATCTGCATGGTGTCGAAGACATCTGTCACCGGCACGCCCAGTTGCTTTGCCTTCACCCTATCCAGGTCTACGTCGAGCTGCGGCACGTTGATCTGATAACTGGAAAATGCAGGGCCCAGTTCCGGCGTCTTGCGCGCCTCTGCCAGAAATGCCTGCACCGCCACGTCGAGCTGCGCATAACCGACAGCGGCCCGGTCTTCAATCTGCAGCTTGAACCCCCCTACTGTTCCCAAGCCCATGACCGGCGGTGGCGGAAAGACGGCTATGTAGGAATCATTGATGGAGAGGTACTTTTGATTGAGGGCGGCGGCGATACCATTGGCCGACAGGTCCGCATCATCGCGCTGGTCGAATGGCTTGAGCATCACAAACACAATCCCGGCACTAGAGCTGTTCGTAAAGCCATTGATGGACAATCCGGGAAAGGCAATGGCGCTTTCAACGCCGGGCTGCTCCAATGCGATATCGGTCATGTCGCGAATCACTTGTTCGGTCCGGTCCAGGGACGCACCGTTGGGCAATTGGGCAAAGCTGATCAGATACTGTTTATCTTGCGCCGGGACGAAGCCGCCGGGAACAACATACGAAACGCCCACCGTCGCCGCCACCAATACCAGGTACACCGCCATCGAAGACGCCTTGCGCGAAATGACGCCTGACACTCCCCTGGCATACTGATCCGACGATCGGGCAAAGAAACGATTGAACCGCGCAAAAAAACCGCCCAATACCCGGTTCATTGCGCGGGTCAGCCAGTCGGGCTTTTCAGTGTGGCCCTTCAATAACAATGCCGCCAGCGCCGGCGACAGCGTCAAGGAATTGAAAGCGGAAATCACAGTGGAAATCGCTATCGTCATGGCGAATTGCTTGAAGAACTGGCCGGTGAGCCCCGTCATGAACGCCAGCGGCACGAAGACGGCCACCAGCGTCAATGCGATGGCGATGATAGGTCCGCTGACTTCCCGCATGGCGCGATACGTGGCGTCTCGGGGGGACAAGCCTTCGGCGATATTGCGCTCGACGTTTTCCACCACAACGATGGCATCGTCCACCACAATGCCGATCGCCAGCACCAATCCGAAAAGAGACAGCGCGTTGATGGTGTACCCAAAGGCCAGCATCAAGGCGAAGGTGCCAACGATGGAGACCGGTACGGCAAGCAAGGGAATGATCGAGGCCCGCCAGGTCTGCAAGAATATGATGACCACGAGCACGACCAAAGCGACGGCTTCCAGCAGTGTCACCACAACCGCCTTGATGCTGGAACGTACAAACTGAGTGGGATCATAGGCGATACGGCTCTCGACGGACGCCGGAAAATCCGCAGACAGTTCGTCCATGACCGCGCGAACCTGGTCGGATACCGCGAGCGCGTTGGCGCCGGGCGCCTGCATGATGCCTATTCCCACCGCCGGCTCATTATCGAGCAGGGACCTCAAGCCATACTCCGAGGCGGCAAGCTCTATGCGCGCGACGTCGCCCAGCCGGGTCACACCCCCATCCCCGGAAGTCTTGAGCACGATATCGGCAAACTCGGCTTCGGTGTGCAGGCGACCTTGCGTATTGACCGAGAGTTGCAAGGGCACATCCGGCAGCCCAGGCGACGCACCGATCACTCCGGCGGCCACCTGTACGTTCTGCTCGCGTATGGCGGCGACCACATCCGTTGCCGTAAGCCCCCGTTGCGCCACCTTCTGGGGATTCAGCCACACACGCATGGAATAGTTTCCGCCACCCCACAGCTGCACCTCGCCTACTCCCTCAATGCGAGCCAATCTGTCCTTGACGTTGAGCACCGCATAGTTGCGCAGATAGGTCATGTCATAGCGATCATCGGGAGAGACCAGATGCACCACCATGGTCAGCGTCGGCGAGCTCTTCACCGTCGTCACGCCCAATCGCTGCACGTCTTCGGGCAGCCGAGGCAATGCCTGCGACACGCGGTTCTGCACCAACTGCTGTGCCTTGTCGGGATCCATGCCCAGATTGAAGTGAACGGTCACTGCCAGGTTGCCATCGCTGTTGGCCTGCGATTGCATATAAAGCATATCCTCGACGCCGTTGATGGACTCCTCCAGCGGAGCGGCGACGGTTTCTGCAATGACCTTGGGGTTTGCTCCCGGATACTGGGCGCGCACCACGACCGAAGGCGGCACAACTTCCGGATATTCGGAAATGGGGAGCTGGAACACAGCCAACGCTCCTGCGAGCAGGATCAGGACTGACAGCACGCCGGCAAAGATGGGCCGGTCGATAAAGAACTTGGAAATGTTCATGAGAGTTCTGTCGGTTCAGGAGTTATCAATAGATTCGGACGGATGTGCACCTGATGCGGCGATTCTCGGAGGCTCGGTTGCCAATACCGGCCGAGGTGTGACCACATCGCCCGGCCGAATGCGTTGCAGGCCGCTGACAACGATGCGCTCTCCCGCTTTCAAGCCTGCTTCGACCACGCTCCAGCCCTTCCTGCTGGTTCCAAGATGAACCTCCCGATATTCAGTCTTGTTGCTCTCGCCCACAACCACGACGAAGCGCTTGTTCTGATCGGTGCCTATCGCCCTATCGTCGACCAGCACGGCCTCGTGCGGCGCGCCCCCGCCCAGCCGAATACGGGCGTAAAGACCCGGCACCAAGGAACCATCAGGGTTATCGAAGACCGCGCGCACTCGTATGGTTCCCGATGATGTGTCCATCGTGTTGTCGACGGAGGCCAATGTTCCAGGACGAGGATAGTTCTCCTCGTTGGCCAAACCCAGGTGTACGGGAACTGCGGCATCACCGGAGACGCGCGCCGGATTCACGAACTTCAGAAAGCTCTGCTCATCGACGTCGAACGAGGCATAAAGCCGGGACACCGAAACCAGGGTGGTCAAGGGCGTCGAGCCGGCGCCGGCCGCCACGACATTGCCCGGCGTCACTTCCGCGCGCGACACCCGTCCTGAAATGGGAGCGACGATACGTGTGTGTTCGAGGTTCAATTGCGCCGATTCCAGCCTTGCCTTAGCCGCCTGCAGATCGGCAACGGCGCTGCGCGACGCATTGCGCTTCTCTTCATAGTCTCGCCGGGCAATGGCGTTGTTATCCAACAGCCGTTTCCCCCGGGCAAGATCCGACCCTGTATACGCGACCCGCGCTTGCGCTGAGACTACCTGGGCTTTGGCATGATCCACCGCCGCCCGGTACGGCCTGGGATCTATGGTGAACAGCACATCGCCCTTCTGAACCTGGCTTCCGTCCGTAAAATGAACCTGCGTCAACGTACCTGAGACCAAGGGACGGACAACGATCTCATCGACGGCCTCGAGCCGACCTGAAAAGTAATGCCAATCGGTAACGGTCTGACTATCGACCGTCGCAACGTCCACGGTAACCGCTGGCATAGCCGGAGCCGCCGTGGACTCCTGAGCCGATCCAGCATAAACGCGAAAAACGGCGACACCCCCGATCAGAGCCGCGGCGGCAATGGCCAGCGCGGCGTATCGATTGCGTAGTAGAAACATGGTAGTCCTTGTGTTGCTGATCATGCCGGAAGTTGAAAATGAGTCGTCGAATTCCTACATTTTTCAAGCCGGCATAGAAATTCTGGAAATGAGCGGGTATTATTTACTTTTCGCAGAGACAGATAAATACGCGTTTTCTGCCTACACTATTCGTCAATTTCCAACAATGCAGCCCCGTGTTTGGGTCATGGACACTCACACTTGGCTGCGAACATCATTTCAAGGAAGAGCACGATGGATCGCTTCCAGGCTATGCAGGTCTTCACACGGGTCGTGGACGCGAACAGCTTCACACTGGCCGCGGATATGCTCGGCCTGCCGCGGGCCACCGTAACGACCACGATCCAGGGACTGGAACGCCTGCTGAAGGTGCGGTTGCTGAACCGCACCACCCGCCGGCTGAGCCTCACGCCCGATGGCGCGGCATATTACGATCACTGTGTACGAATACTCGCCGACATAGAAGACGCGGAGGCGTCGTTTCACGACGTGACCCGAGGTCCGAAAGGCCGGCTGCGCATCGACACGCCGCCGTCCATCGGACGGCTGATACTGCTGCCCGCCTTATGCGAATTTCATGAGCGCTACCCCGACATTGAGCTGGCGATCGGAATGAGCGACAGGCCGGTCGACATGGTGCAGGAAGCCGTGGACTGCGTGATCAGGGTGGGCGAGCTGCAGGATTCAAGCATGGTCGCCAAACGGATAGGAACATTCGAAAGCATCACATGCGCCGCGCCGTCATACCTGGAGCGCCACGGTGAACCGCAAACCATAGAAGAATTGAACGGCCACCGTGCCGTTCACTATTTTTCCGGGCGCAGCGGAAGAAATATGGACTGGAGCTTCACAGTGGATGGGCGAGTCACGGAAGTCGCCGTCCAGGGAGCCGTGTCGGTCAACGACGCGGAGGCTTATGTGACCTGCGGCTTGAAGGGATTTGGCATGATACAGCCGGCGCGATATATGGTTGCGGCCCACCTGGAATCGGGAGCGCTGCGGGAAATCCTGCCCGCATGGAAGCCTCAGCCCATGCCCATCTCGGTGGTCTACCTGCACAACCGTCATCTGTCGCCCAAGGTGCGGGTTTTCGTCGACTGGATAAGCGAACTGTTCCAACGCTGCCCCTTGCTGGGCGAGTGCGGGTTGGGCATGGCAAGCGCAGAAGAATGCCGGTTCGCAGGCCGGCATGCGTCCAATACCATACGGGAAATAATGGAACGCGAACATGTGAAGGAAAGTATCTTCTGACGGGCACAGCGATTGCTCCCATAGGCGAAAACAGCCCGCTGTGGCGCACTAGGAGCATTCATGAACGTAGCGATCATCGGCACCGGCTATGTCGGCCTGGTTACCGGCGCATGCCTTGCCGAAGCAGGAAACAACGTCACTTGCATTGACAATAACGACGAGAAAATAGCCGGACTTCGCGCGGGCACCGTGCCGTTTCACGAACCCTTGCTCGACGCGGTCGTACTTCAGGCAAGCATGAAAGGAACGCTACAGTTCACAAGCAGATTGGCCGAAGGCACACTCCATGCCGAAATTATCTTCCTGGCGCTGGGGACTCCCGCCGGCATCGACGGTTATGCAAATACTGGGGCCTTGCTGCAATGCGCGCAGGATCTTGCAGCAGTCTTGCAGCACGATTGCCTTGTCGTCATCAAATCAACAGTCCCGCCTGGAACTTGTGAAGACATCCAGGCGCTTTTCGACACAACGCTCGTGCGCCGAACAGCGGACTTCCGGATCAAAGTCGCCTCCAATCCCGAATTTTTAGCCGAGGGTACCGCTGTAAGCGATTTCCGCAGGCCCGCGCGAATCGTGGTCGGCGCGTCGGACGAAGCTGACTCCGGGATACTCAGGCAACTCTATGCACCCTTCGATCCGGATGGCACCCGTCTGATTGAAATGGATCTTCGATCTGCGGAGTTCGCCAAGTATGCATGCAACGCGATGCTGGCGGCGCGAATTTCCATGATAAACGAACTGGCCAATATCGCAGGCCGTCTGGGCGCAGATATCGGACCAGTATGCCAGGTGCTGAAGTCGGATCCGAGGATAGGGCCCCGTTATCTGGAACCTGGCGCCGGCTACGGTGGATCCTGCCTGCCGAAAGATTTGCATGCCCTCATTCGCATGGCCCGGGACAAGGGCGAACCCGCTCCCATGCTCACTAGTATTGATCAGGTGAATCGGCGCCAGGTAAAGCTCATCTTCAAAGCGATAGAGAAATACTTCTGGGGACGCTTCAAGGGCCGATGTGTTGCCATCTGGGGGCTCGCCTTCAAAGCGGGAACCGACGACATTCGGGAAGCGCCCAGTCTTGCGCTGATTCAAGGGCTTCTTGACGCCGGCGCCAAAGTGCGGGCCTACGATCCCATCGCCGAATCGGCCGTCGCGTCAACGTTCAAGCACCCCGACCTGGTCCTTGCAGCCAGCGCCGAACAAGCCTGCCTGGATGCCGACGTGCTCGTTGTGATGACGGAATGGGAAGAGTTCATCACGCCCGATTTCAAATGGCTGGCATCCACGTTGCGCTCACCTGCCATTTTCGATGCGCGCAACCTTTACAACGATAAAGACTTGAAGTCTCTGGGTTTACGCCACTACCGGCCCGGACGGACATTCCCCGCACAGACGACACCCAGGACTCTGTGGACACAAGCACCGCTGCGGAGGGACGATGCCGCGCCGGTCCGGCAACAGCATGGGTGACAAAACCGCAGAATAGAAAGCATCGCCTGTTCGACAACGATATTGCAAAAGCCGGCGGGCCATATTGAAGGAGCCGGCGACATCAGCGTACTGGCTTATCCGTAGACGCCCCGATGCGCGTCACTGCCAGGATAGTGGCCAGAAGTTCTCTCGGGTCCACCGGCTTGCCCACATGAACCTGGAATCCGGCCAGCAATGCGCGCAAGCGGTCTTCCCTTTCACTGTAGCCGGACAGCGCAATGGCGGGCAGGCGTTCCGCCAACGATAAACCGCGTTGCGCCTCGAGTTTGCGGATATCGGTAATTACCTGATATCCGTCCGGTTCGCCCAGCGATATATCGCATACGAGTACATCCGGCCATTGGGGCCGCGCGCTTTCGTGCAATCGCGATAAGAGTGACCCTCCGGAGTCGAATACTTCCACTTGCGCGCCGTGGTCCTGAAGAACGGCGGCCAGCAATTCCCTGGCTTCTTGCTGGTCGTCCGCAACGAAAATGCGAACGCTTTGCAGGACGTGGTCCAGCTCTTGCGCAACCGGCGTCGCCGGCGCCAGCGATGCGACAGCCCGTAGCGGCAGCCGGATGGAGAATGTCATTCCGGAACCGTCGCTTGCAGGCCTCACGTCGAAGCTGCCGCCCATCTGCTCCAGCATCGCGGTCACCGCCAACGGATCCAGCAAATGCGACAATCTCACCGGCTGCGATTCGTCCACAGCGGCCGGAGCAGTATCCGACGAAGTCAGGCGTCCGTCGGTCACTGAAATGAGCGCCGCCCCTTCCGAGCGTTCCAGCCGCAACTCAAGGCGTCCGCCGGACGGCGTGAAAGCGATCGCGTTATCCAGCACATCGCATACGAGTTGCTGCAATGCGCTGGGATCACCCGTGACACGCAGGGTGTCCGTGCTGATCAGCGGATACAGCACTATTCCCTGGGACTCGCTGGCCGGACGCATCGCATCCAGCACACCGGCCACCAGAGCCACGAGATTCACCGGTTGAGCGCTCAGCCGGGATCCGGATTCATCCAGTTCGTTTTGCTGCCGTTGCAAATGCCACATCTGGGCATACAAGCCTTTGGCACGCAGCAGATCCGCGTGCGAACCACGCTCGACAATGCAGCCGTGATCCATGACCAGTATCGTGTCGGCATTCACTATCGTGGACAGTCTATGGGCGATGATCAATGTGCTTCTGCCCTGCGCAAGACGGTCGAGTTCCTCCTGAATAGCACGCTCTGTGCGGGTATCCAGCGCCGACGTTGCCTCGTCGAAGATAAGCAGGGGCGGATTCTTCAGTACCGCGCGGGCAATGGCAATGCGCTGCCGTTCGCCCCCGGAGAGCTTCACCCCGCGTTCGCCCACCATGGTTTCATATTGGGCCGGCAAGCTCTGGATCAATTCGTGAATCCGGGCGGCCTTGGCCGCCTCAATAACATCGGCGGGCGTGGCGCCAACCCGGCCATAGGCGATGTTGTATGCAATCGTATTGTTGAACAGCAGAGAGTCCTGCGGCACCACCCCTATCATGGACCGCAGGCTTTTCTGGCTGACCGAGCGTACGTCCTGGCCATCCACTTCGATACTCCCGCCATCAACGTCATAAAAATGCAGCAGCAGGCGAGCCAGCGTGGACTTGCCCGAACCGCTACCCCCCACCACTGCAACGGTCGCCCCCGGCTCGATGCGGAAATCCACCCCGTGCAGTATCTGGCGTCCCGGCTCGTAGGAGAAGTCGACCTTGGCAAACTCGACGGCGCCACCGCTGAAGCGCAATGCAGGCAGAACTTCCGCAGGATCGGATTCAGGCGGATAACGCAAAAGCTCGGACATCCGTTCGGCGTTGATCAGCGCCTCGCGCGCCTGCCGAAAGCTGAGACCCAGTGTATTCAGCGGCAGGCAGACCTGTATTACATAGGCGTTGACCAGTATAAGATCGCCGACCGCCATGTTTCCGCTGACCACTTCCTGGCCGGCCAACAACATTATCGCGGCAACGCCAAACGCAATGATCCCGCTTTGCCCCACGTGCAGAACCGACAGGGCTCGCTGGTTATCCACCCCTATGCCTATCCATTTCTTCATGATGTCGCGCAAGCGTTGCGACTCGACTTGGTCGCTGGCATAGAACTTCACCGTTTCATAATTGAGCAGACTATCGACCAGATGGCCATTGGCCGCGGAGTCCAGTTCATTCAGCTGCCGCTGGTACAGCGTACGCCTTTCAGTGAAGACGACGGTGAATATCGCATAGATGACAAAAGTGGCCAGCACGATGGCCGCGAATCCGAAGTGGTAAGCCATCATCATAATGACCACGACGGAGACGATCTCGATCAGGGTGGGCAATACCGTAAACAGTGCAGTACCCAATAAGAAGCCGATGCCGGCTGTGCCCCTTTCCACATCGCGCGATAGAACGCCTGTCTGCCGGCCGCCAAGGAACTTCACGCCCAGGCTATGCAGATGATCGAACATGCGCACGGTAAAGTCCGCAACTGCCGTTTGGGTAACGCGGGCAAAGACCAGGTCGCGCAGTTCCGTGAACAAGCCGGACGAGAAGCGCAGCAAGGCATAGCCTATCAGGAGAAAAACCGGCAACGTCAGTGTTGCGGAGCTTGAATCCAATGTATCTACGATGCGCTTGAGGGCGACCGGCACCAGGACCGCCAACAGCTTTGCCGCAATGAGCAAGACCAGGGCCGCAGCCGCGCGGCGCCTGAATCGCCATAAAACCTGGCCTACGGTCTTGAAAATTTCACGGCGCGCAAACACCGATGTCCCCGCATCACCGGTTCCGGAGCGAGTCGAATGCGGATCGCTGGCCGAGCCTTCCATAATAGTCCTCAAGCAATTTTATGGCGGAGTCATATCGGCGCCATTCTCTGATTCCTTTTCAGCCGAGACGCGCGAGCCGTATCGGCGCGCATACGCCCAGGTGAATTCAGCACCCAGGAGAAACACCTGGGCGGCGTAGTACACCCAGATCAATACCATTACCAAGGAGCCCGCCGCCGTGAGCGAGGAGATCGTGGAGCTCTTGCCGACGTAAAGCGCGATGAGAGCCTTGCCCACCTCAAACAGAACAGCAGTCACGAAGGCGCCCACCCATACATCGCGCCAGTCTATCTTCGCCTGCGGCATGAACTTATAGATCATCGCGAACAGTACGGTGGCAATCCCCAGCGAAACGACAGCATTGATGACCTGTAGCAAAAGCTCCCATCCCGGGAACAAGCCGGTGGACCACTGGCCCAATGCCGCCAGGGCGGCGCTCAGGATCAAGGACACGAGCAACAGGAACGCCAGACCCAGAACGAGGCCGAAGGAAAGCAGGCGGGCGCGCAACGTCGCCAATATGCCGGTCTTTGCCGTCGCCGGTACCCTCCATATACGATCCAGGGCACTTTGCAACTCTGCAAATACCGTGGTCGAACCGACAACCAATACGATTACGCTGAAGAGCGTAGCGGTAACGCCCTGCGCGGGTTTGTCGGCGCTCTTGATCAGATTCTGCACTCCCGATGCACTTTCGGTGCCGACCATGCCTCCAATCTGACGTATGATTTCTCCACGCACCGCCTCTTCGCCCCACACAAAGCCGGCGACAGCGATAACGATGATCAGGAGGGGTGCGATGGAAAAAGTCGTGTAGAAAGCAATGGCTGCACCCATGCTGGAAGCGCGGTCATCCTGCCAGGCCGCCACCGACTCTTTGCCCAATTGAAAAAATTCCTTTACACGCATCCCGGGCATCCTTTCAACGCGCCATCACGACTTATCCAGATCGGGCGCGTCCCGTTGTGCCAAAGCGCGCCCCTTGGCGACGGCCTTAAGGCAATGGGCAATGGTTGCGGCAAACGCTTCGTCATACCAGGGGTTGGCACCGCTGACGCCGACCACAATCCCCTCAATGGCCACGCCGCCCCAGATCCCGCAGTCGCCTGCCTGCAATAGATGAGGCAGCACATGGCGCACAGTATGCCCGTCACGGCCGGTGCGCCAGCATACCTTCGCCTTGTCACGCGCGAAGCGGGCATAGTCGGCGTCCCATTTGTCCTGATCGCCGATGGCATGTTCATAAAGAATTGCGTCGTCGAACTCGCTGACCGAAGGATCCAGACCCGGATCCATGATGACGATGTAAAGAAAACCGCTCTCCCCGACAGTTGCGTTATGTACACCCTGCTCGAGCATCGGAAGAGCCAGATTGACGGCCTGCCTGGCCGCATCCTGATCTGCAAAGTAACTGCCCGAAGCCCGCTGTCGCCCTGAATTCATCAATTTGCCTCCCATTCGCCTTACGGTTTGGCGCTGGAAGGAGCACAGCAAGCGGCATGCCGCCGACAATTTCGTCGACGGAAAGCTACCCAAATTCACCCTTATCGTGTTCAATATGCTCCATGTCTTATCACACAGCTCCCTCGGATCAACAAGATAACGCCGAATCGCCTTATGCCTGGGCGCGTCTGATCGTGTCGCTCCTGCTTATGACCATAGGCGGATCCGGCATGTATTCCGTTACTGTCGTGCTGCCTCAAATACAGGCCGAATTCGGCGTGAGCCGCGCCGACGCCTCGCTGCCGTATACGCTGACGATGGTGGGATTTGGCCTGGGCGGCATCTTGATGGGACGGCTATCGGACCGGTTCGGGGTCATTATTCCAATAGTCGTCGGCACCCTGGGACTGAGCCTGGGCTTTATCGTGGCCGGTCTTTCGTCCAGCCTCTGGCAATTCGTGCTGGTACAAGGCCTGTTCATCGGGCTGCTGGGCACGGCGGCAACCTTTGCTCCTTTGGTTGCCGATACCTCGCAGTGGTTTACCAAACGCCGGGGAATCGCCATAGCCATATGCATGAGCGGCAACTATCTGGCGGGCGCTGTCTGGCCTCCCATAATGCAGTACTTCATCGATACGTCGGGATGGCGCTATACCTATGTCGGTATTGGGGTGTTTTGCCTGCTGTCCATGCTGCCGCTGGCCCTGGTGTATCGCAAGCGGGCCCCTTCCACCAGCGTCGTGATCAATACAAGCTCGAACAAGAATGCCCGATTCGCGATGGAAGCGGCTGCCTCTGATCCGAACCGGCCTCTCGGATTCAGCCCGACTGCCCTGCAAGGGCTGTTGTGCATTGCTGGGGTGGCCTGCTGTGTTGCCATGGCAATGCCGCAAGTGCATATCGTGGCCTATTGCGGCGACCTGGGCTTTGGCGCTGCACGCGGGGCCGAGATGCTGGCCCTGATGCTGGGTCTGGGCATCGTCAGCCGCCTTGCTTCGGGATGGCTGTCCGATCACATCGGCGGATTGCGCACCCTGCTGGTCGGCTCCCTTCTGCAAGGTGTTGCGCTCGTGATGTTCCTGAACAATAACGGGCTGGTTTCACTCTACATTATCTCGGCGCTTTTCGGCTTGTTTCAGGGCGGCATCGTGCCGTCGTACGCCCTGATCGTGCGCGAATATTTCACGCCCAAAGAAGCAGGCGCGCGCGTAGGCACTGTGCTCATGGCGACGCTGTTTGGAATGGCACTGGGCGGCTGGATGTCAGGTGCAATTTATGATCTCACCGGCTCTTATCAAGCAGCTTTCGTCAACGGCATAGTGTGGAATCTGGTGAATCTGAGCATCGTCGGTTTCCTGCTATACCGGGCAAAGCGCGGCCTGGGAGCCGCCGGCACCCCGATTCGAGCTTAGGCCGCGTCAAGAATTAGAGCTTAGGCCGCGTCAAGAATACGCTTTCAGCTCTCAAAAGATAGGGCCATGAAATCCACAAAAGCGCGCACGCGCGCGGAATGCTGGCGGCCTTGCAGGTAGGTTGCGTAGATATCGGCGTCGGGCGTTTGATAATCGACAAGCACTTGCACCAATCGTCCACTGGTCAAGTAGCGGGAAATATCCCATTCAGCCCGCATCAATATTCCATGACCGTCCAGCGCCCAATTGACGGCGGCTTCTCCGTCGTTGGTCCTGAGCGTCCCATGCACCCGCACGGTCTCGGTGTTGCGCGACGTCCCGGCTCCCGTCGTCAACCGCCAGACTCCGTATGCCTCATCGCCCTGCTCTATGCGTATGCAATTGTGCCTGGAAAGATCGGCAGGAATGCGCGGCGCACCGTGCTGCGCCAAGTAAGCGGGTGAAGCGCACAACAGGCGGCGGTTTGCCGTCAGGCGCCGGGCAATGATACGCGCCTCGGGCGGCTCTCCGAAGCGCACGCCCACATCGAAGGCGTCATCACTGAACGCCGGAGGATCGACCGACAGCTGAAGCTGTACTTCGACTTCGGGATACGCGTGCATGAAGCGCGAAATGAGCGGCGCCACGTAGCTGCGGCCGAAGCCCGGCGTCGCATTGACGCGCAACAGCCCCCGGGGCGCAATCCGGGATCCAGCCAGCGATTGCTCCATGTCGTCTATCTCGGCCAGTATGCGCCGCGCATGGAGAAGGTACAGCTCGCCCTCCGGAGTGAGGTGCATGCGGCGGGTGGTTCGTGTAACAAGGGTGACGCCCAACCGCGCTTCCATCTGTGCCAGGCGCTTACTGACCGCGGGCGTGGAGATTCCGAGTTTGCGCGCCGCCGCACTCAAGGCCCCGCATGAAGCCAGCATCGAGAAAAAAGCCAGCTCGGACGGATGGGCATTTGAATTCATGATTTCTTTCCAGCCATTGTTAACTCCAGGTTAATGGTGGTTTCACCAAGCGCCGCATATTTTGCCGTGGATTGCTCCTATAGTGTTCAACATAGAAAAGCACCCGAAGGAGAACCACCCGCATGAAGACATATCGTATCGCCACAATTCCAGGCGACGGCATAGGAAAGGAAGTCATTCCGGCCGGCCAACAGCTGCTTGAAACGCTGGCCAATACTGGCACATCCTTTTCTTTCGAATTCGAAAATTTCGATTGGGGCGGTGACTACTACCGCCAACATGGCGTGATGATGCCGGACGACGGCCTGGACGCCTTGCGCAACAAGGATGCCATCTTATTTGGTTCTGCCGGCGACCCGCATATTCCCGACCACATCACGCTTTGGGGACTGCGCCTGAAAATATGTCAGGGATTCGATCAATACGCCAATGTCAGGCCCACGCGCATTCTGCCCGGGATAGACGCGCCTTTGAAGCGCTGCGCGACCGGTGACCTTGATTGGGTCATCGTGCGCGAGAACTCTGAAGGAGAGTATTCGGGTGTGGGCGGTCGGGTCCACCAGGGCCAGCCTATCGAAGCCGCCACTGATGTATCCATCATGACGCGGGCCGGCGTAGAGCGGATCATGCGTTTCGCCTTCAAGCTCGCGCAGTCGCGCCCACGCAAGCTTCTTACCGTCATCACCAAATCAAACGCCCAGCGCCATGCCATGGTTATGTGGGACGAAATTGCCCGGCAAGTGTCGGCTGAATTTCCGGATGTCACCTGGGACAAAGAACTGGTCGATGCCGCAACAGCGCGCATGGTGAACCGTCCGGCAACGCTGGACACAATAGTAGCCACCAATCTGCACGCAGACATTCTGAGCGACCTGGCTGCAGCACTGGCGGGCAGCCTGGGCATCGCGCCCACAGGGAACATCGATCCCGAACGCCGTTACCCGTCCATGTTCGAACCCATCCATGGTTCGGCGTTCGACATCATGGGCAAGGGCCTGGCCAACCCGGTAGGCACTTTCTGGTCCGTTGTCATGCTTCTGGAGCACCTGGGCGAAACCAGCGCAGCGCGGCGCACCATGAGCGCCATCGAACGCATTACATCAGACTCCAGCCTGCATACCGGAGATCTAGGGGGAACGGCCGGCACCGCCGACGTTACACGAGCCATGTGTCAACAGATCGCTAGCGGGGCGAATTAAAGAAGCATTCACACAAAGGAGACAAAGCCATGAGAAGCAGACGATTTACAACTGCGGGCAAGCACGCCATCAAGTACACAATGATGGCTGCAACAGTGCTGGCGACAGCAATTCTAGGCCCCGGCGCATCGGCCCAAGGCTGGCCGACCAAGCCAATAAGCCTGATCGTCCCGTTTGCCGCGGGCGGCACCACCGATGTTCTTGCCCGCGCTTTGGGCGACAAGCTGTCGATTTCGTTGGGGCAACCGGTAATCGTGGAGAACAAGCCCGGCGCGGGTGCGACGCTAGGCGCCGATATCGTCGCACGCGCCAAGCCGGACGGCTACACCTTGCTGATGGGTGCCGTTCATCACACCATAGCCACCAGCGTTTATAAGAAGCTTCCTTACGACTTTCAAAAAAGCTTCGAGCCAGTCACCACGGTGGCCCTGGTACCCAATGTGCTGGTGATCAATGCCGCAAACACCAATGCCAGTACACCTGAGGAGCTCATTGCACTGGCCAAAAAAGCCGCCCCGAGCATGGCATTCGGCTCAAACGGGTATGGAACCCTGCAGCATCTCATCGGCGCTCAATTCGCCTCGCAAAACGGGATAGAGCTGCTGCACGTGCCTTATAAAGGCAGCGGCCCATTGACGACCGACCTGCTCGGCGGCCAGGTCGCCATGTCTTTCGATACGGTTACTCCCGTACTACCCCATGTACAAAGCGGCAAGCTGCGGGCACTGGGCGTTACCACAGCCAAGCGATCCTCGGCCCTGCCGGACACCCCTACCCTGAACGAGGCCGGCCTGAAGGACTTTGATCTGGGGACCTGGTTCGGTGTACTGGCGCCCGCCGGCACGCCGGTGAATGTTCTCGACAAGCTGAATAAAGAGATGGTCAAGGTGATCCATTCGCCTGACTTCCGTGACCGCATGAGCAAGATAGGAGCCGAAGTAATAGGCAATACGCGCGACGAAATGGCCAAGCAGATAGATGACGACACCAAGCGCTTTGCCACCATCATCAAAAAAGCCAATATCACCGTCAACTGACAGAGCGGCAGCCGGATGCCGGGCCAAGGCCTTGCAAGCAGACAGCTTGTAAGGCCTTTGATTTATTGGTCGGAACGGAGGGATTCGAACCTTCGCTCCCTTGCACCCCATGCAAGTGCGCTACCACGCTGCGCTAAGGCGCGAAAACCCACGACTGAGAATCCGGGCCGGTCGTTGAGTCGACCACCCACAGACCCACCGCTTCAGCGACACGATACGGAAGTCAATGACCCGCTCGCCAGAACCACTGCATGCATATACAGCTAATTCAGTTTTTCCTTCGTCGCTTTTGCTAAAACTTAAAAAAAAACTTAACAGAAGGCTGTAACATACTAATATCTTGAAGGTTTTTCTGATACTATCGCTTCAATTAACAACACACTGAAGCGCCAGCCATGCTCCCTATCCGGAATCCACTGACACGTCATGTTCCCATGTTGGCATCCCTGCCCGTGGCCTTACTGCTGATGGCGAGCACGCCGGCCGCCGCCCAAGTAGCCACCATCAGCCAGGGCCACAAGCCGCAACAAGCCGCGTACAGCGCCACAACATCCATGGCGGCAGATGGCGCTTCCATCAAGACACGCATTGCACCCCGGCGCAACTTGCGGCCAGTGGCCTACCAGGCCGTAGAAGGTTCTGCATCTAAAATACGAGTCGGCTTGCGCAGTGCCGCCGACGGCATGATTTCAATTCCCGACACTCAACAGCAAATTGAATCCCTGGGCAGCAATGCCGTGCTTCGTTCGGAAGTCGCCTTTGCACAAGATCTTGAAAGCTCTACTGTCTTGTATGACAAGAATGCCGATGAAGTCCGCCCCATTGCGTCGATTTCCAAGTTGATGACAGCATTGGTCATTGCAGAATCCGGATTGCCCATGAAAGAGATGATGCAGATCAGCGATGCCGACGTAGACCGGATGCGATATTCCCGCTCGCGGTTGCCCGTGGGCACGGAGCTTAGCCGAGCCGATATGCTCCACCTTGCTCTTATGTCGTCGGAGAATCGCGCTGCCCACGCACTCGGGCGCTATTATCCAGGCGGCATGCCTGCATTCGTGCGCGCCATGAATGACAAGGCCCGCGCGCTGGGCATGCGCAAAACCCGCTTTGTCGAACCCACTGGCTTGTCCAGCGAAAACGTGTCGACGCCGCGCGATCTGGTCAAGCTTCTGAAAGCCACCAGCACGCAGCCTCTGATCAAGCGCTATACCACCGACGACAAGTACAAGATTGAAGTCGCTCGAGGCCGGCAACTGGTCTACAACAATACCAACCGCTTGATCGGAAAATCCGATTGGGACATCAAGATATCCAAGACCGGCTTCATTAACGAAGCCGGTGAATGTCTTGTCATGCTTGCCCGTATCGACAATCGGGACGTCGCCATCGTCCTGCTCAATTCTTCGGGACGCTCCCGTGTGGGCGATGCAGTCCGCCTGCGCTCTGTCGTGGAAAAAGCAAGCAATGTGGCGATGCTCTAGCATCGGCCCAAACACCGATCAGTTTCCATGTGCCTAGCCTACCTGGCCATTGCGGCTCATCCCGATTGGCCGCTGTTCATCGCCGCCAACCGCGACGAGTTCCACGAACGCCCATGCCTTCCGGCCGCTCCCTGGCCCGATCACCCAGATGTCATTGCCGGCATAGACTGCAGAGCCCACGGAACCTGGCTGGGTATTACGAAGCAAGGTAAATTCGCCCTCCTGACCAATTATCGCGATCCTTCGTCCGTCGTGGCTGGCGCCCCATCTCGCGGCGACTTGGCGAGCCGATATCTCATCGGCGAGGAATTGCCCCAAGCCTATGCGCGCCGCGTGCATGAGAAGTCAGCGTCCTACAACGGATTCAATCTAATCGTGGGCACACTTTCCGCAACCAGCTATGTGGGAAATCGTAGCGGGCAAGCTGCGCCCCACGATCTGGCTCCGGGACGCTACATTATTTCGAATCATCTGCTTGATACCCCATGGCCCAAGGCCGAACGCCTGAGGCTGGCTCTGGATCAGTATCCGCTCGATCGCCTGGAGCACTCGCTGGCACCGGTATTCGACCTGCTGAGAGACAGCACGCAGGCCGATGACCTCAATCTGCCGCAGACCGGCCTGACCCTGGCCCGGGAACGCCTGCTAAGCAGTCCCTTTATCGTCAGCCCCGACTACGGGACACGATGCTCCACAATCATTGCGGTGCACGCCAGCGGCCGTGCCATACTCAGCGAAGTCAGCTATGCCCCTTCCGGCGCGCCCACTGAGCGACACGACTGGCCTTTTCACATCGACGACTCGTTTCTGCCCTGCGCGCGGGCACGTTAGAATAAAGCGTCAACTTCCCGGGGATAGAACCATGTCCATTATTCGCTTACCCCTCAACTTCTCGATAGCCAGCTTGAGGAACGCCATGGCCGCAACGGCGTTCGTGTGCGCGGGCATGGGCAGTCCGGCATACGCCCAACTTCCACCGACACAGAATCAGGGCGGCATCAGCTATGTAACAGGCGGTTTTGGACAGGACGAATCGACCGCATTCAAGCAGGCCATGCCGCAGTTTTCCGTGGCCATGACGTTTTCCAGCCAGAGCGACGGCACGGCGGCTTACGCGGCCGATGTACAGGTGGTCATACGCGACGAACACGATGTCAATGTATTGAACGTGGCCTCGGAAGGGCCCTTCTTGCTGGTCAAGCTGCCGCCAGGCAAGTATCAGGTTTTTGCCACCTATGCCAACCAGACTCAAAAGCGTGAAATCAACGTAGGGGTAGACAACAGCACACCCCTTACCTTCGCCTGGGAACGGCCCGCATCCGGTCCTGATTAGGACCTGTCAACAGGCCTTAATGCAGCGTCCTGCCTGGACGGTCGGGCAGCTGGCACTGTTCCTCGGATTCTTGCGCCTGTTGCTGCAACAGTGCCAGCGCGGCTTGCCAATTGCGCAAGGGTACGCAGGTTTGCAGGCGCACGATTGCTTGCTGGATAAGCGCCTCATGCAGCTCGTGCCCGATATCTGACGCCACGTCCAGCGTTGCATCGCCCTGCAGCTCCTCCAGCCGGGCCAGCGTTGACGCGACATCGTGGGCAAGAACTTGCGTATCGTCGGCTCCGTGAAAGAAGTGCAGAAGCGTGGCAGGCGGCGCTGCGTCCGGTTGCCTCGCATAGAGCCCCGAAAACGCTAGAACCCGTCCCGCCAGATCGGGTTGAGCCAAGGAGGCTTCCAGCGCCATGCACGCTCCTTGTGAATATCCCGCCAAAGCGGTCTCTTCACCGGAGAGTCCATACTGCGCCTGCAAGCTCTTTACCAGTTCGATAAGTTCAGGCAACCCCTGCTTCACCCGGCCGGCATAGCTTTGCTCATGCTCGCTGCCGGGCTCTATCCACGAGTAAAGCATGGGTGACGATTCGCCCGGGCCTGAGCTATGCGCATAAGCAAAGGGCAAAACCACGACGGCTGATGGAAACGCGAGCTTGATCGCCTGCGCCAGCGGAAACAATTGATCGGGCTTGGCGGATTCGCCATGCAACAGAACGAAGAGCAAACGAGCTTCACCCTGTTTGGGTACGAAGATATAGGGCTGAGGGTGATCTGGTTTCATGGCCATGGCAATATTGATTTTCAGGCAGTACCGTCGGAAGCGTTTCAAAAATTGTACGCCAGATAGGCTTCATGCATGCAGTCGGCGAATCGTTCCGGTTTGCGCCATCGCCCCGTCCATACTGCTAAAATAAATTCTTTGCCCGGGATTTCACCATGAGCAACACGCTCAAGCCACAACTGGCCGACGCCGTCAAAAACGCCATGCGCGCCAAAGATGCGCCTCGTCTGGGCACCTTGCGTTTCCTGCAAGCCGCCGTCAAGCAAAAGGAAGTCGACGAGCGCCGCGAACTGGACGACGCCGAGGTCATAGCCATCATAGAGAAACAGGTCAAGCAACGCCGCGAATCCATCTCCGCCTTTGAACAGGCCGGACGCACAGAAACGGCCGAACAAGAAAAGGCCGAGCTCGCGGTGCTGCAAGAATTCCTGCCACAGGCGGCCAGCGCTGAAGAAGTCGATGCCACTATCGCTTCGGCCATCGCCGAAGTCAAAGACCAGGGCATTACCGGCGGTCCCGCAATGGGAAAAGTCATGGCCATCGTGAAGGCCGAACTTGCCGGGCGCGCCGACATGACTGCTGTTTCGGCACAGGTCAAGGCGCACCTGATGTAAGGCGCTACCGCCTCACATCCTACTTATACGCGACACAGACCGAGGTATCCATTCGTATCGACTGCCGCATTGCCTCGAGGGCGTTTTCGTCCCACGGGCTGTGGCCCCATACAGTATGCTTCACCTCGGTGGTTTTGCCATCTATTGCCCTGATTTCAGTGCGCGCTACCTCTATGTCGCCCAATTGACTGCGTACGGTTACCTCGCCCGTCTGCACTGTTGGGTTGACCTTTGCATACACGTCGTATTGTTTCTTGGCGGTCAGACATTCGGCCGCCTGGTTTTGCGCCCTCAGGTATACCGTTTGATAACTGCGGGGAACAGAATAAGAAATGCTGGGCGAGCTTCCGTTGGGCTGTATGCCCAAAGCACAGCCCGAAAGCAATGCGGCGGCACCAATACTGATCACTAAAGTTTTCACTTTGCCTCCTGCCTTTGCCCTGGATATGGCATCACGCCCGGCCAGCCACATACTGCGCTGAGCCGCTGTCACAAAGGTAGCACGACGCCAGGCATCAGTGGGATCTTTATTGATATTGCAAAGACGATTATATGCACGTCTCGTTCAAGGCCATGCTTTCAGCACTGAAGGCAGGGTAATCAATATACCCCTTGGGGCCATCGGTATAGAAGGTGCTGGAATCCCAGGCGTTGAGCTCGACGCCGGCCTTCAAGCGGGCGACCAGATCGGGATTGGCGATAAACGCCTTGCCAAATGCCACCGCATCGGCCTGTCCTTGGTCGATTGCTCGTTGCGCCATCGACAGATCGTATTGTTCGTTGACAATTACCGGCCCGCCAAAACAGCGTTTTATCTCAAGAGACAGGTTGCCGTCACTCAAAGACTCCCGCGTAAAGATAAAAGCGAGATCCCGCCGCCCGAGTTCGCGTGCAACATAAGTGAACAGTGCTTGCGGATCTGAATCTGAGACGGAATGCGAGCCGCCGCGTGGCGACAAGTGCACGCCCACACGGCCTGCCCCCCATATTCCTGTGCATTCGTCGACGATCTCAAGAAGAAGGCGTGCCCTGTTCTCGAGGGATCCGCCATACCGGTCGTTTCTTTTATTGGTGCCATCCTGCAGAAACTGATCGATCAGATAGCCGTTCGCCGCATGGACTTCAACACCATCGAAATCGGCTTCGCGCGCATTGCGCGCCGCCTCGGCAAAGTCGGTGACGATGCCGGGGATCTCTTCGGTATGCAGAGCGCGCGGTACGACATAATTGCGTTTAGGACGTAACAGGCTGACGTGGCCTTCGCACGCAATGGCGCTGGGAGCCACCGGTATTTCGCCATTTAAAAATTCGGGGTCGGAGACCCGGCCCACATGCCACAATTGCAGGAAAATCTTCCCGCCTTTGGCATGCACCGCCTGGGTGATTTTCTTCCAGCCTTCGACCTGCGCACTGCACCAGATGCCTGGCGTGTTGGGAAAACCGACTCCCTGCGGGGACACAGAAGTTGCCTCTGACAGAATAAGGCCGGCTGAAGCACGCTGACAATAATAGGTACGCATCAAGTCGTTTGGTATCCGTCCTTTGGCAGCGCGCGTACGTGTCAATGGCGCCATTACAACCCGATTACTCAATACAACTGCACCCAACTGTATGGGGTCAAACAAACTTGCCATTTTTTGTACCACTACTTAAATCGAGGTTAACTCTATTCCTTCAGTTTGCACCAAAAATGTGAAATCTGAAGGCATGTACGTAACTTCATCAGGGTTTTTACCAGATTCTGCGTTAAGCTACCATCCCAGGCGGACCGGCATGCCGGCATCCGGGCTTTCAGAGAGGAATACCAAATGGGACAATTTGCCGTCATTGGCCTGGGGCGATTTGGCTCGGCCGCATCATTGGAGCTCATGAAAATGGGGCATTCAGTATTAGGCGTGGATGCCGATGCGAAGCTCATCGACAAGTACGCCGATGACCTGACCCATGCGGTGATAGCAGATGTGACCGATCCCGGAGCCCTGGAGGAACTCGGGCTGGACAACTACGACGTCGTACTGGTCGCCATCGGTGAAGACATACAGGCCAGCCTTCTGTGCGTGGTTCACCTGAAATCCCTGGGAATACAAACCCTATGGGTGAAGGCCTCATCACACGCCCAACACCTTATTCTAAACAAATTAGGGGTAACACGTATTGTGCACCCCGAAGAAGAGATGGGCATACGGGTAGCCCAGGCGCTGAGCTACCCTATGGTGAACGACTATATCTCCATCGGCAACGGAGAATTCGTCGTCGAGATCGACATCAGCGAACACCTGGAAGGCGTACCGCTCAGCCAGGTTCTGGATGGCGAGCCGGAATCAATACATGTGTTGCTCATCAAACGCAAAACCCAGATTACCGTCCATCCCGCGCGCGACTTCACTCTCCAGGCCAAAGACATATTGGTCATGCTTGGTCAATTGAGTACGCTCAAGAACATAGCGCCAAAGCTGGTCTAAAGCCATGCGCAACTGGGATCCGCTGTATAGCCTGACCTCTTACCGGCGCGTCAAACGCACCGGCTTGTTGCGCGCCAGTCCGCCTTTCGTGCTGGCCGCCGGATTTCTATGCCTGATACTTCTGGGAACATTACTGCTTTCGTTGCCCGCGGCCAGCCAGCATCCCATCAGCCTGTTCGAAGCCTTCTTCATGGCGACTTCGGCGGTGACCGTTACCGGATTGACAGTGATCGACCCGGCCACCATGCTCAGCCAATTTGGACAGATCGTACTGATTACTCTGGTGCAATTGGGCGGACTCGGTTTCGTTACTTTCGCCGTGATCGCCGCGATAACGCTGGGCAACAAGATGAGCCTGCAGCATCAGGCCCTGGCGCTTGAGGCCTTCAACCAGACCAGTGTCTCGAAAATAAGACGCACGGCCTTTCTGGTCTTCAAGACGTCGATCGCCATCGAAGCGGTCGCCGCCGTTATTCTAACGCTCTGGTGGTGGCGCGACCTTCCTTTCTTCACTGCCTTATATCGCGCTGTGTTTCACGCCATTGCGGCCTTCAACAATTCCGGGTTCTCTCTATTCCCATCTAGTCTTGCACTATTCGTCGATGATGCGGTTACCGTCCTTATGATCTCATCGTTGATCATACTGGGCGGTATCGGCTTTCCGGTGCTTGGCGATATCGCCAACAAAAGACGCTGGTTGACGCTGTTGCCCTATACCAAAGTAATAATACTTGGCACGCTGATCCTGAATCTTGTCGGCTTCGTGTCTATCTGGCTCCTGGAAGCGGGCAATCCAGCCACCTTGGGCGCTTTATCGGCTCCAGGACAGGCCCTGGCCGCATGGATGCAAAGCGTAACCGCGCGCACAGCCGGCTTCACGACTATCGACATCACCCAGCTGCGCGACACGTCCACTTTGCTCATTATCATGTTGATGTTCATCGGCGGCGGTTCCCTGAGCACGGCGAGCGGTATCAAGATAGGCACCTTCATTGTGCTTCTCGCCGCCGTATATTCCTATATCTTCCACAAGAAAGAAGTCGTTTTGCTCAAGAGATCCATTTCGCCGGACACCGTGCAGAAGTCGCTTGCGCTGGTGCTGGTTACCAGCGCGATGGCTTTCGGCGGTGTCCTGCTGATGACGATCTTTGAAGATGCCCCTTTTATCAATATTCTTTTCGAAGTCGTATCCGCCTTGAGCACCACCGGCCTGAGTCGCGACCTCACACACCATTTGTCGCAGCCCAGTCAAGCGTTGCTGATTGTTTTGATGTTCGTGGGAAGGCTTGGGCCGTTGACCCTGGTCTATAGCCTGGCTACCCGCAAGCGCAGCAAGATCCGATATCCGGAAACCGAGTTCCAGGTCGGGTAGCCGGCAGTCCGGCACAGGCGTTTCAGCTGATAGGCTCAGCACCGCAAGTCATACGAAATTTGTGCTAGAATTCTGTTCTCGCTGATTGGCTCTACCGGTCAGCGAACAGCCCGGAACCTCAAATCCGGGTTTTCGGGGCGTAGCGCAGCCTGGTAGCGCACTTGCATGGGGTGCAAGGGGTCGAAGGTTCGAATCCTTCCGTTCCGACCAATAAAATCAAGGCCTTACAAGTTACTTGCTTGTAAGGCCTTGTCTATTTCTGCTTCAGAAATATTTTTACTCCGGATCTGCTCCGGTTTTTTCTGTCAACATGCATACCGTCGCGGATGGCTTCGTCCCGTTCCCAACCTATAAGGCATCAACTGTTGATGGTCTTATAGCCCTAGCCAAGCTCAAAAGTGGTTACGCCGAATATTCGTTCGATGGCGATATCCGGCAAATGGCGGTTGTACATGCGCGCCGTGCCAAAAACCTCTTGCATGCCAAAGTCGGCGGCAAGACGCATGGCTGCTACGTTGGGCTCAGGCACATCAAGGTAAACCAACCTGCCATCCTTGACTTCATTACCCAATGCCAGCAACAAAGATGCAGCAATAGTGTCATTATCAGCAAACAACGGCCCGACCTTCCAGCCATCGCGGCAAGGGCGAATAACACCATAACCGCGCAGCGCGTGGCCGTCCCACCAAGCCAGGGCCGCCGAGCCGGGCTGTTTGAGCCAGGCGTCAAGAAACGCCTGACGCCCCGCTGGAAAGGCAAGGCGGTCGTACTGTGCAATACGGCTCGCGGCAACGCGTCCCACGCCAACAATATAAGGCGCGGAAGCCGCCAGGCCTGGTTCGCACCTGGTCCAGGCGTAGCGTATATTGCTATAAGCTAGGCTAAAACCCGACTTGCGGTAGTTCAGCTGCTGCTCCTGCACGCCGTCCAGGCCGACATTGCGCGCGCCAAACCGTTGTATGGCGCTATTCCATAACTGCAGGCCGTAGCCATGACCTCGATATGGCTCAGCCACGATGTAAAAGCCGAGGAAACCGAAGTCGCGGCCATAGCGCACCGCAGAGATGCAACCTATGGGCGCATCATCCAGCAGGCCGATCAAGAAACCACCCTGGTCGGCCGCAAAGAAAGCCGCTGCATCGTTCAAGCCCGGATTCCAGCCTTCAGCGGCCGCGAGCTCCACGGCAAATGCCATCTCTTCCTGGCGCATTGCCCGGATGCGATATTTTCCTGCCATAGCTACCCCCGTGTTATGCGTCAGCCAGCCGGGACGTCACCAATATAGCTGGCCTCTGCAACAAACAGACTAGTCCGTTTGTCGCACGCATGACGTAAGCCGAATATCGCATTCTAAGCCTAGACGTTCCTCTCTATCATTCGTCTAAGCGTGTCTGTATCCAGACATGAAAAATCCTGACAAGCCCGGACTCCCCACCACATTAGCGTGCAGGTGGCGAGACGCGCGTTGCCTCCATTATCAGAGAAAATCCCAGGGGAAGGAACACCATGTGCCCATCCGCAAGACGAATGATGTTGTCCGTTCACGGCTGAATGGACGATCATGAAGATAGCCTTTACTTGCCTTTTTTCACTGATTCTGTCCACGACAGCCAGCGTCGCCGAAGCGAGAGTATCGCGTGCCGACTACGACGCATTAATACACGGCGCGCGCGACGGTGATTTCGAACCGGCGCTGGTCATGCTGCGAGCACACAGCATTGAACACCCCAGAGACTTGCGCGCGGCCTATGATCGCATCCTCATCGCTGGTTGGGCTGCCAATACAGCAGAGGTGATCGCTGCCTACGAAGGGCTCGATCCATCTCCCAACCGCCCCCCCTCCAATGTTCTGAAGACAGTTGCCCAGGCCTATCGCGACAGCCAGCGCTGGGACGATGCCCTGGCGCTATACCGCCAGGGCAGGCTGCTGTATCCGCGGCAAACATCGTTCGTCGTCGGGGAGATCATGGTGTTGACGGATGCCGGCGACACAGACGCCGCGGTAGCTCTGGGCCAGGAACAGGTTGAGCGACGTCCGGGCGATGCCGACCTTCGGCTGGCGCTCGGCTATGCGTATAGGGGAACGAATTCTCCATACGCGGCCTTGCAGGAAGCGGACCGCGCCCTCGCCATTGCACCGGGCAAGAACTATGTCAGCCGCGAGTACATCAAGAGCCTGGAGCGGGCCGGCCTGCCCTTGGCGGCCTTGAATTCGGCTCGCCAGCATCCCGGACTGCTCAGCGACAAAGAGATGCGCAATCTGCAGGCGGATTATGTGGCGGAACTCGCCCGCTTGGCCGAAATGCCAACCAGGCAAGAAACGGAAAGATTCGCTATCGCCGATCGCGCTTTGGCCGAATACGACCGCCTGATCCCGGCATGGGAAGTCCTGGGGCCGGAAGCAAGCGAAGAACTATTACGCATCCGGATGGACAGGTTGCAGGTATTGCAGACACGCATGCGCATGCAGGATGTTGTAGACGACTATGAGGCCCTGAAAGCACAAGGCGTGGAGATGCCGCGATACGTAATGAACGATGTTGCGAACGCCTATCTCTATCTGCGCGAACCCGAAGTCGCGGCCCATTTATACAGACAGGTACTGAATGACAGCGCCAGCAAGCTCGACAGCCCGGGCGAGCATCTCAGCGATCAAATCAGACTGTTCTATGCCCTGGTTGAAAGCGAGCAATTCGACGAGGCAGCGCAAGTCATCGATGCCGCAAGAAAATCCCAACCCAAGTGGCGCCGCATAAAAGGCGTGCCGCAGCCGGTTCCAAACGACCTGCATGTGTATGCCGAGGAAACCGCGGCATTAGGCCTGTTTTACGCGGATGACACGCCTGCGGCGCAACAGCGCTTTGAAGAACTCGTGGCCCTGGCTCCAAATAACGTGGGACTTCGTGCAGGGCTGGCCCGCGTGTATCGCGGCCGCAGCCTTCCGCGGGCTGCCGAGAATCAGCTCAAGATGGCCGAGCCATTGGAACCGCGGGGAGCTGAGACCCAGTCGGGACAAGGCTTGACGGCGATCGATTTACAGGAATGGCGGCAGGCCAATTCACTGGCCCTAGACCTGGCGGCCCGCTTTCCGGAGGCAAAACCAACCGATACCCTGGCACGCCGCTGGACTCTACACAAGAAAGCTGAACTCAGGGTTTCGGGCAACCGCGGCATTGCATCCGACAGTCCGGTCATCGGTAGCGGCGACTTCAATGTAGAAACCGTGCTCTATTCGGCTCCGCTGGATTTCAATTGGCGAGTATTTGGCGGCGGCGGTTATGCCACCGGCGACTTCGAAGAAGGAACGGGCTATTACCGCTGGCTGCGTACCGGTGTCGAATGGCGGGCTCGCGACGTCACTGCCGAACTCGAAGTATCCAGCCATAACTATGGCTACGGCACCAAGCCCGGGGCCCGAGCAAGCGGCGCATACGATTTCAATGATCATTGGCAGGTCGGCGGATTCGCCGCCCTGCGATCGCGTGAAACCCCCTTACGCGCACTGCGCAGCGATATCTCTTCGAACAGCTTGGGCGCTTACGTACGCTGGCGCGCCAACGAACGTCGCGAATGGACGTTTACCCTGTCGCCCTCCCGCTTCAGTGACGGAAATAACCGGCTGATTGGAGTCCTCTCCGGGACTGAGCGGCTATACACCACCCCCACGCTGAAGACCGATCTGCAAATGAATATCGCAGCGTCGCACAATTCCATTGAAGACGTGCCTTATTTCAATCCCCGTTCTGACCTGGAAGTGCTTCCCGCGCTCAATCTGACTCATATCCTATATCGCCGTTACGAGACGATATGGGAGCAGAGCTTTCTGCTGGGCGCGGGCCTGTATGCGCAAAAAGGCTATAGCCCGGGGGCAATCGGCGCGCTGGGTTATGGCATGCGCTACCAGGCCAGCGACGCCTTCGATGTGGGAGCGACAGTGACCGGCGTGAGCCGACCCTATGACGGCGTACGCGAACGTGAGCTGCGCATCATGTTTGAAATGAATCTGCGTTTTTAGAGAGCCAACATGTTTGTCAACCTTTCCAGCATACGTTCAATGGCCAGTCTCTTTTGTTCTCTTTTACTGCTGAGCGCATGCGCCAAGAACATCCCGGTGTTCGTTCCGCCGGAACAGCGTCCCAGCCATAACTTCAATGAACCCTGGCCCAAGAACAAGTATCTGGCGCTTGGCTACCATGACGTGGAAGACAATGACCCCGACCAGGCTTTCGTAAGCGTAAAAACCGAGAGGCTGGAAGAGCAGTTTTCATGGCTACGCGAGAACGGCTATCAGCCGATCACGGTAGACCAGATTCTGACTGCCAACCAAGGCGGCGAGCCGCTGCCCACAAAGGCTGTACTCCTTACTTTCGACGACGGATACCGCAGCTTCTATACCCGCGTGTTTCCGCTGCTGAAAGCTTATAACTGGCCCGCCGTTCTGGCGCCGGTGGGCAAATGGGTGGACACACCCGACGGCCAGGAGGTGGATTTCGGTGGGCGAATGACAGAACGCGAGCGCTTTCTTACCTGGGACCAGATCAGTGAAGTGGCGCGCTCCGGACTGGTCGAAATCGGCGCGCATACCGACGATTTGCACTATGGGATACCGGGGAATCCACAGGGAAACCTGCTCCCCGCCGCCGCGGTTCGCGCGTATGACGCCACTACGGGACAGTACGAAACGGATGCCGAGTTCAAGACACGCATCAGCACGGACGTGAAGCGGATCACGGACAAGATTGTGCGCGCGACCGGCAAGAAACCCCGTGTGTGGGTCTGGCCCTACGGCGCTGCGAATGGCGAAACCCTGAAGATTGTGCAGGACCACGGCTACTCCCTGATCCTGACACTGGACTCGGGGCTGGGCTCGGTGGACGACCTGACCGACACGCCGCGGGTGTTGGTGTCCAACGACCCGCAACTGCGAAATTTTGCAAACGTCAGCATGGTCATGGAAAACAACGAAGTCATGCGGGTCGCTCATGTCGACCTGGACTATGTGTACGACTCCGATCCAGAACAAATGGATCGCAATCTGGGCGATCTGGTGCAGCGCATTGCCGACATGAAGATCACGACTGTTTTCCTGCAGGCATACGCCGATCCAACCGGCGACGGCCTGGTGAAGTCGCTCTATTTCCCTAATCGCCATTTACCGGTGCGCGCCGATCTGTTCAATCGTGCCGCCTGGCAACTGAAAACTCGCGCATTCGTCAATGTCTATGCATGGATGCCGGTACTGAGCTATGACCTGCCGTCTTCGATTTCCCGCGTGACCAGCTGGGATCCGGAAACGGGCGAGACAGCAGTCGATAAGGATTACTATCGGCGCCTTTCGCCATTCGACCCGGCGGCCCGTCAGAAGATCATCGAAATCTACGAAGACCTGGCCAAACACTCGCTATTCAGCGGTGTTCTTTTCCACGACGATGCTGTGCTGTCCGACTTCGAGGATGCCGGTCCGCATGCATTGGCCGCTTACCAAGCTGCCGGACTACCCGGCAATATCGAGGCGTTGCGCGCCGATCCGGATACTTTCCAGCGCTGGACGCGCTACAAAAGCCAGTATCTGGTCGACTTCACCAAGGAGCTGACCGAACACGTGCGCGCCATACGAGGCCCGCAGATCAAGACGGCACGCAATATCTTCGCCGAACCGATACTTCATCCCGAAAGCGAGGCCTGGTTTGCGCAGAACCTGGATGACTTCCTGGCTGCCTATGACTGGACCGCGCCCATGGCCATGCCATGGATGGAGAACGTCCCCGCCGAGGAGGCAGACGCATGGCTGGATAAGCTGGTCACCACCGTGGGTACACGCCCCGGCGCCCTCAACAAAACGGTATTTGAAATACAGGGACGTGACTGGCGACCGTCCGAAGGACAGGAAGACTCTGGCCATGTCGATTCCGCGTTGATGGCCCGATGGTTGAAACGTTTGCAATTGAGTGGCGCTCGCAGCTTCGGCTATTACCCCGATGACTTCACGAAAAATCAGCCCCGGTTGGATGTCATCCGGCCGGCAATCTCAAACGCGTGGTATCCCTTCCATGATTGATCGACTCATCGCTCTCCTGGTGTTGTGCATCGCGCTTGGCGCGCCGTTCGGACTGACTCTTGTACTGACAAGCAGCGTCCTGCTCAACTTTGTCTTTTTCTATCCCCTGTTCATGTCGGGAATCTGGATTGCCGGCGGGCTTTACTTCTGGTTTCATTGGGAGCGCCACTGGAAGTGGCGACCGTACCGCTCGCCCGATCTTGCAGGCCAACCGCTTATAACCGTCATTGTTCCTTGCTATAACGAGGAACATCATGGCGAGGAAACCATACGGGCGGCGCTAAATCAGGACTATGCGAACATCGAGGTCATCGCGGTGAACGACGGCTCATCCGACGGAACCGCTGCGCTGTTCGACAGGCTGGCGTCCGAAAACCCCAGGCTCCGGGTCATACACCTGGCACAGAACCAGGGCAAGGCCATGGCATTGCGCATGGGAGCAATGGCGGCGCGCAGTGAATACCTGGTCTGCATCGACGGCGACGCCCACCTTGATCCAGACGCCCTGCGGTATTTGGTCGCGCCCATGATCCAGAACTCGAATGTGGCGGCCGTAACGGGCAACCCCCGCATACGCACACGATCCACGCTGATTGGGCGCATACAGGTTGGCGAGTTTTCTTCCATTATCGGTCTTATCAAACGTACTCAACGTGTTTATGGCCAATTGTTCTCGGTTTCGGGGGTAGTTGCGGCGTTCCGGCGCCAGGCGCTGGACCAGGTGGACTACTGGAGCCTGGACATGATCACCGAAGACATCGATATCACATGGAAACTTCAACGCGAGAACTGGACTGTCCTTTATGAACCGCGGGCACTGTGCTGGATTCTCATGCCCGAAACCCTGCAGGGTTTGTGGAAGCAACGAGTACGCTGGGCGCAGGGAGGCGCAGAAGTATTTCTGAAAAACCTGCTAAGTATCTGGAACTGGAAATACCGCAGGCTATGGCCTTTGATGGCCGAATATTGCCTGTCTATCGCCTGGGCATTCGCAATGGGCCTTTCGATTGTTCTGTGGATATTGGGCCACATTGTGGCTTTGCCCGTCAACGTACAAGTATCGACCCTTCTGCCACCTGCCTTTACCGGCATGGTGCTCGCCCTGGTCTGCCTTCTGCAATTCGTGGTGAGCATCCTGATAGACCGACGTTACGAACCCCGCCTCCCACGTTCGCTGTATTGGATCATCTGGTATCCGTTCGCTTACTGGATCATCAACTTTTTCACCACCCTCTTCAGTTTCCCTAAAGTCATGCTGCGCATTCGGCGCCAGCGCGCCCGCTGGTCCAGCCCCGATCGCGGCATAAAGGAGTTGTCATGATTATCACTACGCAACGCTCAAGCATTTTCCTGGCTATTGACGCAACGCTGACAGCCATGGGATGGATCGGCTTCTTCTATCTGTTTACCCGAGGCGTAACGAGTATGGTGGATGTCGCGGCCCACGGTAGCCCGCGGATTTCAGCGCTGGACCTTTATCTACCTACCGTAACGACTTTGGCCGCCTATCTGTTGGTGGGAGCCGTGAACGCCCTTGTGCTTGTGCTTTGGGCTCGTTATCACAATCTCTTCTTCAGCGAGCTGTATCGGCCCAAGGCCTTGCCCCGTATCGACGAGGGCATGGTCGCGGAGCACTTCCAGCTTACCTTCAACCAATTGAGAGAGATTCAGAGCAGCCGGGTAACCGTGATCTATCACGCCACTGATGGCGCAATAGCACACCTGGAAACCGATCAGCTGCAAGTGCAGTCCGCCCACAGCGCTACCACCCTGGAACGGGTGAAAGTCGCCTGACGCAGATATAGCGTGGATCGAGGCCAACGGCCTAGGCCGTTTGGCTACGGCCACTGAAGTCAGGCTATGACAAAAAGCTGAACACGGCGTAGGCCATCTACCGCATGTTTCGATCAGCTTAGGACCCTAAGATAGATCCATGCAATTCGTTTCTTTACGTTAAGAAGATACGACATAAGGTTACAGACAAGTAGTCCAAGGGGAAGAGGTTCGGGCCGGCAAAAGGCACCTAACCCAGCCATTCAGCTTCACCGCAACAAAAACGCAAATCGCGGCAGGGAGAGGATTAGATGCGCTTGTTCACCGTACTTGCCCCACTGGCCATCGTCTTGAACGGCGCCTGCTTTGCGGCAGCGATCCCGGTCACAAAGGACGCCGAGCAGGCTCGACCCGTGGTGGCAAGAGACGCTTTACCCGGCCCAAAGGCAAACAGCCCCGACGTCCCGAACGGCTCTCATCAGCCACGTAGCACGGTGTTCGACGACCCGCTTAGCGGCATCGTTGTAAACCGCACTGTCACGGTACTGGGCAATGACTTCTATCAATACTTCAGCTCCCGTTGGCGTCAAAAGGACATCAGCACCAAGTACACGATATCCATTCATGAGCGCCCGTCAGCGCGATTCGGTAGCGAGATATGGGTGCAGTTCCGGCAAAAGCGGATGTTTCACGCCTTTTTACCGCCGGCACGGGCCGCGACCAAGAAGATAAGTTGGTCAGCCGTCGAAATGGTCTACCAGAACATCAATGACAGTGAGATTGAACGGATCATGGTGAAAAGCCCTGATCTAGGACCCGAGGAGATGTAAATGAAAGGAGATAACGTGGCAATAAGAACAGAACACCGCATACGCACCGGGCTGTTGATCGTGTCACTGGCGTTGGCAGGCCAGGCCGCGGCAACAGAGCTGGTGTATTACCCCCTTAACCCGTCATTCGGAGGCAGCGCCCTCAACGGAACCGTCCTGTTGAATTCGGCACTCGCCACGAACAAACACACCGACCCTACCGCAGACGCTTATGGCATCGAAGAAAAGACGCCTGCACAGCTGCTCAACGAGACCATCGAACGCACGGTGATCAATCGCATGGCCACTGCGGCCAGCGGCCAGATCATGGATAACAACGGCAACTTTGTACCGGGCACGCTCGAAACGAGCAATTTCACCATTACGGTAACCGTGTCGCCGACCAATCCCAACAACCTGACAATCACGACGCTGGACAAGCTTACAGGCGCTACTACAGTCTTTAATGTGAGCAACCAAGGATGAATACTATAAAAAGAAATAGCGCCGCTTATCAGCGGCTGGCCCTGGCTGGGATGACTACGATTTTATGTGGCGCACTTGGTGCATGCGCCGTGCCAAGTACGCCGGTTCAGGTGACAACTGCGGCACAGTTGACGCCTCCCACACCGACTTCACATGATTTGCGTAATCTGCCGCCGCCCAAGGGCAAGGTCGTTGTGGCTGTCTATGGGTTTCGCGATCAGACCGGGCAATACAAGCCATCTCCGGACAGTTCGTTTTCGACCTCAGTGACTCAAGGGGCCGCGTCAATGCTGGTCAAGGCCCTGAAAGAATCCGGCTGGTTCACCCCTGTCGAACGCGAAAGCCTTCAGGAACTTCTCACGGAACGCCGTATTGTCCGGGCTCTGGATGGATCGCAGGCCAAGGACGCACCCGAAATCCACATTCCCGCGCTGGTTCCGGCGTCCATCCTGATAGACGGCGGAATCATTTCCTACGAAAGCAATGTCAGGTCGGGCGGGCTGGGCGCCAAGTTCCTGGGTGTAGGTTTATCCACTCAATACCGGATGGACCAGGTAACCATAGGGTTGCGCAGTGTGGACATACGCACAGGGCAGGTTTTGCAGACCGTCTCCACGACCAAAACGATCTTTTCGTATGAAGTACGTCCCAGCGTCTACAAGTTCGTGAATTTCAAGGATCTTCTGGAAATTGAAGGCGGCGTTACCAACAACGAGCCGGCCCAATTGTGTGTCAAGGAAGCCATTGAGGCAGCTGTCGTTCACCTTACTGTTCAGGGGCTGAAAGACAGGAACTGGGTGCTTAAGAACGAGAGCGACTGGAACTTGCCGGTTATCCAGGACTATCTGCGTGAAGCCACAAATTACGCGTCGGTCCCGATTGATCTGCCCGGGGAAGTAGACAAGACAACCGTATCCCTGGCTGAAAAAGACGAGTGAAAACAAAGCACCCGTAGCGTCGTACTGCAGTCCGGTATCAAAGACCGCCGGACTGGCTTGCAATATTTGGTCTTTATTCTGAGGAGAAATATATGAGCATCAAATTGTCTGCACTTGCCCTTGGCATTACCCTGGCTTACGGCGCCACTGCAGCCATGGCAGCCGATGAAGCCAGCATCTATCAACAAGGCTGGTTCAATGACGCATCCGTTGAACAATTCAGCAACAACAACGCCGTCGCAACGATTTCCCAAGGTGGCTTCGGCAATGAAGGCGTTGTCAAGCAAGAGCAAATCGATAATTCCCTGGCAACTATCACCCAGAATGGCAGTGCCGGATCCGCAACCATCAACCAGGGCGGTCAACTGGGAGAAGGACAGTGGGTACGCGTCGGTGGGCATTGGGGCTATGGCGGCGGCTGGCAGTATGTACCGGGACAGTGGACCAACGGCGTGAACCAGACGGCACATATCACACAGGCCGATGGTTACGGTAACGACGCTTGGATCACCCAGACCGGTACCAATGTCGATGCCCACATTTATCAGGACGGAGTGCTGAACACGGCCGGAATCTTGCAACACGGCACGGGCGGCGCCCACAACGAGGCAAACATTTCTCAACGTGGGAAATATAACGACGGCTACATCACCCAGAACGGCAGCAATCTGGTAGCCACGATAAACCAGCATGGCATTGGGAACGAGGCCACCCTGATGCAAACTGGTTCGGACAAGACCGCAACGATTACGCAAACGAGAGGCTACCAGAACGTGGCCTATATCAATCAGCGTTAACACCAGCTCCAACCCGCAGTAAAGAGGTCAACCACAGGCGGGCGTTTCGCCTGCTTGTGGACACAAGACTTATAAGTCGTCCCGCCTTACGGGATTTGTTGTGAATTTGACATAGATCAAAACATGGGAGAAGTGAAATGGTAGGGGATAGCGACATACAGGTTTGGCTGGAAACAGTTGCCAGATCGCAGCCCGCCGTTGTAGTGCCATACGTGCGCAGCAACGCGGATACCACGTTGCGCTACAAAATGCGGACTGTGAAGCAAAGCGACAGCGGAAAATCAGTGATAGGGCAAGGGGGTGTAGTGACGGTGCTGGCGGATGTGCCCGCAGCGTTGTCTCGTATGTCATTGAGCCGTTCGCCGAATGATGAATGCGAAATTGACGTGGTGCTTTCCGAAGCCGGAGTGGCTGACCGAAGCTACCATTTCAAGTGTCCCGATTGATTAAAGGCATCCAAGGATTTTGTCTATTTAAAGTAATGATTTACATCGCTTTTCGACGCAGCGGTTGCTTGCCTCATAAGCGCTGTACCAATACCATAGAAAGCAACAATCCAGTTGGATATTCGTTTCGCTATCCGCGAAACTGGAAATCTCGATCGACGCTCACAACACGGCGACGAGGAACCTAGGAAGAAGAAGAATGCCGACTATTATTGTCATCGAGCCCCACCCCCTGCTCCGGCTCGGTATCTTGCAGCTTATATCAGATGTCGTTCCCGGTGTGAAGCTGGAGGGCGCCGACCATGCCTCCCCCCCGAGCGAAGGCAGCTCATCCGATCGATGCGACCTCCTCTTGCTGTCGATATCTTCGCAGGAAGATATACACGACTTGGTGACAGCCGCGGACCACTCATACTCGCCAAAAGCAGTGTTGCTGCTGGCCGAAAGCAGCGATATGCCGACATCGGCAAAAGGTCTGCCAGCTTCCGTAGCCGGCTATGTGCCCAAGAACGTGCCGCCCGAGGTATTGCAAGCGTCGATACGCCTGGTTCTGGCAGGCGGCACATGCTTTCCTTTGCGGCCCAATGTAAGCAAGCCGCCACAGGTATTGACGCCGCTATACGAGTCAGTCAAGTGGCCTCCGGCTCCCGAGACAAAAAGCAAGCTGCAGCCGGACGCCAATTCCGAATGTCAGATGCTGGGCCTTACTCCCCGCCAATACGAAGTGCTGGTATTGCTTGCCCGGGGATATCCCATGAAGACGGTGGGCCGCTATTTGAATATTTCTGTCGCCACAGCAAAGGCCCATACCGAAACGCTGTACCAGCGCCTCGATGTGCATAACCGTAACGCTGCAGTCTATGCCGCAGTGTCGCGGGGTGCTACGCTGGGCTGGGCGTCGATCAGCGGGAACCAGGAGTCTGGCTCGGCACCCATAAAGCCTGAACTCGAAGCCCAGAACACCGTGGACTTCCGCCACGGTGTACAAGCCCGACAGCGTGCCGGAATTCGTCCTTGAAATGATACCGGCCTGCACGTGCTGGCAGGCCGGGACAAAAAAACCGAAACAGATGGATCAGGCCTCGAGCGTGGCGTCCATCGTGATCTTGGCATTAAGCACCTTGGAGACCGGGCAACCCGCTTTCGCCTGGTTTGCGATTTCGTCGAACTTGCCTTCATCGGCGCCCGGTATGCGCGCGACAACCGTAAGATGGCTTGCCGTGATGGCAAAGCCGTCGCCAACCTTTTCCAGGGTCACCGCTGCACTTGTCTTTATGCTTTCCGCCGTCAGACCCGCTTCACCCAGCATCAGAGACAGCGCCATTGAAAAGCAGCCGGCATGCGCCGCAGCGATAAGCTCTTCTGGATTTGTTCCGGGGCCGTCTTCGAACCGCGCCTTGAAGCCGTAGGGCGCATTACTCAACACCCCGGTTTCGGTCGAAATCGTGCCGCCACCTTCCTTGATACTTCCCTTCCAGACTGCCGATGCATTTTTGATCATGACTGCTCCTTATGTGGACGGATGTAGCGTTACAACAAACCCATTTGCAAGCGCGCCGGCTCGCTGATCATTTCGCGGCTCCATGGTGGATCCCAGACCAGGTCGACAGTGACCTCGTCAACGCCGTGTATGGACAACAATTTGCTGCGGGCCTCGTCGGCAATCATTGTGCCCATACCGCAACCGGGCGCCGTAAGCGTCATCTGCGCCTCGATGCGAAACTTGTCTTCACCCAAGGGCAAAACCTTGCAGCCGTACACCAACCCAAGGTTGACGATGTCTATCGGAATTTCCGGATCGTAGCAAGTGGCAAGCAGGCTCCAGGCCGCGTCTTCGACCGACTGGGCCGTGACCGGACCCTCGGGCACGTGCGACTGCGCCTCGATGGGCTCGAAGCCCAGCGCATCGCCGTCTATGCCTTCAATCCGGTACAAATTGCCTTCGACGACCACCGTATAACTGCCGCCCAGCTGCTGTGTGATGGTGGCCGAACAACCTTCTTCAATGGTGACGGGCGAGCCGTAAGGCACCGTCACAGCCGGGCAGTCCCGATTTACGATTACTTCTTGGCGTGCATAACTCATGGATAACCTCTTTATTCGGTACGGGCTACGTCCCTGGCCTGCGTAATCGCGTTGTGCAATGTATGCCAGGCCAAGGTGGCGCATTTCACCCGGGCGGGAAACTCGCGAACGCCGGAAAGCACTTCCAGCTTGCCGAAATCGCGGCCTTCCGGATGTGATTCGGTAAGCATGGCGTGCATATCGCGAAACAGGGACTCGACCTCGCCCACAGGTTTGCCCTTGACCGCTTCCGTCATGAGGGACGCCGATGCCGTGGAAATGGCGCAACCGTGCCCGACGAAGCTCGCTTCATGCACTACCCCATCTTTGACCTGGGCATAAATGGTGAGCTGATCTCCGCACAAAGGGTTGTGCCCCACCGCGGTGTGGCTTGCGTCGTCCATTGCGTGGAAGTTGCGTGGATGGCGGTTGTGATCGAAGATCACTTCTTGGTAGAGCTCGCGTAAATCGCCGTACTGTTCAGTCATCCTGAGGTCCTGTTCCAAACAATCTTTGTGCTTTGCGCAAGCCGGCCACAAGCGCGTCGACGTCGTCTTGCGTGTTGTACAGGGCGAACGATGCCCGCGCGGTGCCCGGAATGCCGAAACGCGTCATCAAAGGCATTGCGCAATGGTGTCCGGCTCGTATGGCGACGCCTTCCATATCCAGGATAGTGCCCAGATCGTGCGGATGTATGCCGTCGACCACAAATGACAGTATGCCGGCCTTGTGCGGGGAGGTGCCTATCAGGCGGATGCCGGGCAACGCAGAGAGCTCAGCTGTGGCCGCGTCCAGCAGGGATTGCTCGTGGGCGGCAATGATGTCCAATCCGATTTCCTGCATGTAGCAGATGGCGGCGTCCATGCCAACGACGCCGGCTATATTCGGCGTGCCGGCCTCGAAACGCTGAGGCACGTCAGCATACGTGCTGCGCTCGAAACTTACCGTATGTATCATGTCGCCGCCACCCTGCCAGGGAGGCATGTTGGCAAGGATATCGTAACGTACATACAAGGCGCCGATGCCGGTAGGACCATAGAGCTTATGCCCGGAAAAGGCATAGAAATCGCAATCCAGCGCCTGGACATCTACCGGTTGATGAGCGACGGCCTGTGCGCCGTCGACCAATACCTTTGCGCCGGCTTCGTGGGCCATTCTTACCATTTCGGCGACAGGATTGACGGTACCCAGCGCGTTGGAAACATGGACTACGCCCACCAGCCGGGTTCGCGGCCCAAGCAGTGCGCGGTACTCGTTGATATCGAGCTCGCCCGAGTCTGTTACCGGAACCACGCGCAGGACAGCGCCCGTGCGCTCGCACAACAACTGCCACGGCACGATATTGGAGTGATGCTCCATGCCGGTGATGAGGATTTCATCGCCCTGCTTCAGTTCCGACTGAGCCCAGCTCCAGCACACCAGATTGATGGCTTCAGTCGTACCGCGTGTAAAGACAATTTCTTCGGAACGCGCTGCATTGAGCAACTGCCGCACGCGCTCACGCCCTTGTTCGTAGAGATCGGTGGCATGTTGCGACAGCCAGTGCACGCCGCGATGGATATTGGCGTTGGACTGCTCATAAAACCGGCTCTCGGCCTGAATGACGGCCTGCGGCTTCTGCGTAGTGGCCCCATTGTCGAGGTACACGAGGCGACGGCCTTGAACCTGGCGCGACAGAATGGGAAAGTCGCCGGCGCGGCTCAATACGGGTGCGTGACTTGCAACTGACGATGGCGCATTCATGCAAGAACCCCCAGGCTGGCGCCTCCCGGCAATAACGAACGAATGGCATGCACGACCCGCTGGCGTATGGGTTCCAGTTCGATACGCTCAACAGCCTGGGCCGCAAAAGCATAAGTCAATATATTGCGTGCGTGGACTTCGTCCAGGCCACGCGATTGCAGATAAAACATGCTGTTTTCGTCAATCTGACCCACCGTGGCACCATGCGCGCACTTGACGTCGTCGGCATATATTTCAAGCTCGGGCCGGGCGTCGGACTTTGCCAGCCGCGACAATAAAAGGCTGTCAGAGCGCTGAACGGCGTCGGTGCCGTCCGCACCCGGCGAGACAAGAATACGCCCTCCGAACACACCCCGCGCCTTGTCGGCGAGTATGCCGCGGTAATACTCGCGGCTGACGCCATGCGGCTGTGCATGACCGATAAGCGTATGGTGGTCGACATGACGACGTCCGTCGACGTAATACAAGCCGTTCAACAAGGTCTCGCAACGCTGTCCACCGAATGTCGCGACGATGTCGTGGCGTGCCAGGCGCGCCCCGAACGACATGGAGTGCGAGTTGAACACGGAGCCCTTGCCCTGCTCAACGTTGAGCGCGCCCAGGTGAAAAGCCTCTTCATTTTCCTGCTGCAGCTTGACATGCGTGATGCGGGCGTCCGCGGCAAGATTCGCACGGGTCACCGTATTGGTAAGAGTCGTGCTGCTGCCCTGGCCCACGTAATGTTCGACGATGGTTGCCTGCGCATTCGACTCGGCGGTGATGAGATTGCGCGGGAAACTGGCTGCCTGTTCGCTGGCGGCGATAAACAGCAGATGTACCGGGTTCTCGAGCACGACGCCTCGAGCCAGATGTATGAAGGCGCCGTCGGATGCCAAAGCCACGTTCAGCGCAGCCGCGCTGGACCCCTGGCTTTCAGTACCGAAGGCATCCTGGACCTGATCCGGTGAAGATACAAGGGCTTGCGACAGGCTGCGCACGTCGGCGCCAGCCGGCAGCGACCCCAGGTCCGACAATTCGGCAACATACCGGCCATCTACAAAAACGAGCCAATGGCCGGCCTCGGCGCCGCGCACTTGCTTGACCAAGTCAGCGGCAGACACCTCGGTTGCCGGCGCGAATGACTGCTGCTCGAGCGTAGCCAGCGACGTATGGCGCCAACTTTCTTGTTTGGTGGTCGGCCAGCCTTCCTCGGCAAACCGCTGCATGGCATTTTTTCGCATGGCGGCGAGCCAAGGCACATTGGCCCCTGTCAAACCCTGCTCGCGAACCGCAAATTCGGCCACCCAGGTTTGTGCAGTGCTCATGCCGCAGCTCCTTTTCCAGTGGCGGGCAAGTCGCTGATCCACCCATAGCCGCGCTCTTCGAGTTCGAGGGCCAATTCGCGTCCACCGGACCGGACGATCTTGCCGCCGGCCAACACATGTACAAAATCGGGCACGATATAGTCGAGCAGACGCTGATAGTGGGTGATGACGATAAGGGCGCGATCAGGTGAACGCAAGCGGTTGACACCGTCGGCCACGACCTTCAATGCGTCGATATCGAGTCCTGAATCGGTTTCGTCGAGAATGGCGAGCTTGGGCTCCAGCAGCGTCATCTGCAGGATCTCGTTGCGCTTTTTCTCGCCACCCGAAAAGCCCTCGTTCACCGAGCGATACAGGAACTCTTCCTTCATGCCCACGGTCTTCATCTCGCTTTTTACACGCTTGAGGAAGTCCATGGCGTCGAGTTCGGGCAGGCCTTGATGGCGGCGTACCGCGTTGACCGCAGCCTTGAGGAAATAGGCATTCGACACACCCGGGATTTCAATGGGATACTGGAAAGCCATGAAAAGGCCCGAACGCGCACGCTCTTCGATAGGCATATCCAGCAGGTTCTGGCCCATCCAGTCGACGGAACCGCTTTCGACCGTATAGCTTTCACGCCCGGCCAACACTTGCGACAAGGTACTTTTTCCGGAACCGTTGGGTCCCATGATGGCATGCACTTCGCCCGCGTTGACCGTTAAATTCAGGCCGCGCAGTATCGATTTGTTCTCGACCGAGGCGTGCAGATCTTTGATATTCAGCATTACAACTTCTCCTTAACCTACGCTGCCTTCCAGACTTACGCCGAGCAGATTCTGCGCCTCGACTGCAAATTCCATGGGCAATTCCTTGAAAACTTCCTTGCAGAAACCATTGACGATCATGGAGACTGCGTCTTCGGCCGACAGGCCGCGCTGCATGGCATAAAACAATTGGTCTTCCCCGATGCGCGAGGCGGTGGCTTCGTGCTCCACACTGGCCGAGGGGTTTTGAACCTCGATGGTGGGAAAGGTGTGCGCCGCGCAGCGCTTGCCGATAAGCAACGAATCGCACTGCGTATAGTTGCGTGCGTTTTCGGCCTTGGGCGTCATGCGAACCAGGCCGCGGAAAGTGTTGCTGCCGAAGCCGGCCGAAATACCCTTGGAGATAATGGTGCTGCGTGTGTTGCGGCCCATATGTATCATTTTCGAGCCTGTATCGGCTTGCTGGCGGTGGTTGCTGAGCGCCACGGAATAGAATTCGCCGGTGGAATCATCGCCGCGCAGAATCACGCTGGGGTATTTCCAGGTAATGGCGGAACCGGTTTCCACCTGGGTCCAGGAAATGCGCGAACGCGCCCCGCGACAGTCGCCGCGTTTGGTGACGAAGTTATAAATGCCGCCCTTGCCGTCTTTATCGCCGGGATACCAGTTCTGTACGGTGGAATACTTGATTTTGGCGTCGTCCAGCGCTACCAGTTCCACCACCGCGGCGTGCAACTGGTTTTCGTCGCGCATGGGCGCCGTACAGCCCTCAAGGTAGCTGACCGATGCGCCTTCGTCGGCAATGATGAGCGTGCGCTCGAACTGGCCGGTATTCTGGGCATTGATGCGGAAATAGGTCGACAACTCCATGGGACATCGCACACCCTTGGGTATGTACACGAACGATCCGTCCGAGAATACGGCGGAATTCAGGGCGGCGTAATAGTTGTCGTTTGTGGGCACTACCGTGCCCAAATACTTGCGCACCAGTTCGGGGTGGTCTTTGACCGCCTCCGAGAACGAACAGAAGATCACGCCGACTTCGGCCAACTGCTTGCGAAACGTCGTGGCGACCGACACTGAATCGAATACGGCATCGACGGCTACGCCGGCAAGCCGGGCGCGCTCGTGCAGCGGAACACCCAGCTTTTCGTAGGTACGCAAGAGCTCAGGGTCGACCTCGTCCAGGCTTTTGGGGCCGTCTTTTTTCTTGGGCGCGGAATAATAGCTGATGTCCTGGAAATCGATGCGCGGAAAACTGACCTGCGCCCATTCGGGAAGCGTCATGGTGAGCCAGTGACGGTAGGCCGCAAGACGCCATTCCAGCATGAATTCGGGCTCGCCTTTCTTTGCCGATAACAAACGTATCGTGTCTTCGGACAAGCCTTTTGGTATGGTGTCCGACTCTATCGACGTCACGAAACCGGCCGAATATTCGCGGTCCAGAAATGTGTCGATGCTGTCGTTTACGGTATTCATTCGGGAAAACTCCATGTCGTGGCCTGCGCGGCCCGGGTTCTTACTTTTGATTCGGGCAAACGCCGGGATACCAGCGGAAATTCAATAGGTGTGGGGCTAAGCATATCGGCAACGCTGACGTCTTCGAGTGTGTGGCGGATAATGGAATTGATGCGCTGCCAATTGGTGCGTATATGGCAACCGGCCTCGACACTGCAAGCCCCGGGCATGGAGGTGCATTCGGTGAGGCCGAAAGGCTGATCTTCCAAAGCGTCTATAATGTGCGCAATGCTGATGGTGCCGGCAGGCCGGCCCAGCATGTATCCGCCGCGCGCACCCCGGCTGCTTTTGACCAGTTCGTGCTGGCCCAGCAGCTTTAGCACTTTACTGACAGTAGGCTGGCCAAGCCCTAGCGTAGCAGCCAGATCGGCGGCGCTGAACACGCGATCGGGTGCGCCCGCCATATGGGTAAGCACCAAGGTGCCATAGTCAATAATCTTGCTGATACGCAGCATCTGCGTACTCTCCAATAGTTTCTTGCGAATCAGACAATATAGTACCGTTTCGGTACTATATTGTCAAACTGCGGAATCTTGCTCTGCCTGGCTTGGCCGGTCCGGATCCTGGCCACTTTGCTGCAAGTTCCACATCTGGGCATACCGACCGGCCTGGGCAATCAAATCCCGGTGGGAACCGCGCTCAAGAACCCTTCCGTGATCCAGAACAATGATTTCGTCCGCCTCCACGATCGTGGAAAGGCGATGAGCGATGATCAGCGTGGTGCGGTCCTTGGCCACCTGGCGCAGCTCGTCCTGAATCACCCTTTCGGTGCGTGTGTCGAGCGCGCTGGTCGCCTCGTCCAGTATCAGGATGGGCGGATTCTTCAGGACCGTGCGCGCGATGGCAACGCGCTGCTTTTCACCACCCGACAATTTCAGGCCCCGTTCACCGACTTGAGTCTGATAGGCGTCCGGCAGGTTCATGACAAAGTCGTGAATGCTCGCGGCCTTGGCTGCCTGGACAATTTCCTGCTCTGACGCGTCCGGATTTCCATACGCGATGTTGTACAGGATGCTGTCGTTGAACAGGACGGTATCTTGCGGAACGATTCCGATATGCCGCCGCAGGCTGGCCTGGGTCAGGTCTCGAATGTCGACGCCATTAATCGTGATCGAGCCGGAATTGACATCGTAGAAACGGAACAGCAATCTGGACAGGGTCGATTTCCCGGCACCGGAAGATCCCACTACGGCCAATGTCTTGCCCGCGGGTATCGAGAAGCTCACATCAAACAGAATCTGGCGGTTTGATTCATAGCCGAATTCCACATTATTGAAGCGGATTGCCGCCTGCGATGTACACAATTCCGTGGCAGCCGGACGGTCGGCCACTTCCTGGCCCTGCTCCATCAGGCCGAACATGCGCTCCATATCAGCCAGCGCATGCTTTATCTCGCGATATACAAAGCCCAGGAAATTGAGCGGCGCATACAACTGCGTGAGATAGGCCGAAACCAGTACGACATCGCCTACCGACATAGTCTTGCTCACCACTCCCTGCGCCGATAGCCAAAGCAGCAAGGTAACGCCGGTCGTAATGATGACGCCCTGCCCCATGTTCAGGAAGTTGAGCGACACCTGGTTCTTGACGGCCGAATCCACCCATTTCCCCAGATTGCTGTCGTAGCGATCCAGCTCGTAACCCTCGTTGCCGAAGTATTTCACCGTCTCGTAATTGATCAGGGCATCGATGGCTTTGCTGTTGGCCTTGCTGTCCAGGTCGTTCATGCTGCGGCGATAGACCATCCGCTTCTCGGTCACCACCAGGGTAAACGCAATATACGCGGCGATCGTGCCTAGGGTCACGACAGCAAAGCGCCAATCGTAGCGCCACAGCAAAATGGCAGTCACCATGCCGATTTCCAGCAGGGTCGGCAAGATATTGAACACCATGAAATTGAGCAGAAAACCTATGCCCTTGGTGCCGCGTTCGATATCCCTGCTCAAGCCTCCCGTCTGCCGCTGCATATGAAAGCGCAGCGACAAGGCAAACAGATGTTTGAACAATTGGGCCGCAATACGGCGTATGGACCCTTGCGTGACACGCGCAAACAGCGCATCGCGCAGCTCTCCGAAGACGCTGGACGCCAGGCGCGCAAAGCCATACCCCAGCAACGCGGCCACCGGAAGCACGAGCAAAGTGCCCGGCAAGCTGAGTTTGTCGACGATGTCTTTCAAGAACAGAGGCAGGATTACGCTGGCGACCTTGGCAGCCACCAGACAGGCCAAGGCCGCAGCCACGCGCCGCTTGAACTGCCATACATAAGGCAGCAGCGACCTTATCGTCTTTATATCGTCCCGCCCCCCGGGCGCAGATCCACGGTGACTCATTTTCATGCGGCGGGTTCCTCCAGGAACTTGATGATCTGCTCCATCCACTTCTGCGACACTTCGCGCGAACCGTCGATTGAAAGATGCGACGTATCGGAATACCTGACGTTCTGACCGCCCATGGCCGAACAAACGCCATTCGCGCACAGGGCATCATAGGGATCCAGGAAAAGCACACGTGGATTTGCGCTGAACGCGCTGGCCAGTTGTTGGTTCAACTCATATCCCAGCCCCTGTACTGGCGGCAGTTCCAAAGACCGCAGACAAATCATGGGCACATAATCGGGACGCTCGAGACAGGCACTGGCACTGCCGACCGCGCGTATGCCGGGCTGATTGCCTATCACAATGAGCTTGCGCCGCGGATTGTCGGCAACGAGATCCTGGACATTCGCAACAAGGAAGCGGCCATAGTCGGCGGAACTGGAGAATTCCAGTCGGGTGCCGTCGGGGCGCGCCAGGAGCCGCCGGTACCCCGTCCAGCTCATGGCATAGACCAAGGGAAGATCATTACCCTTCAACAAGGCCTGCAGTCGCCCGGTGGTATCAAGGCAATCCTGGCGCGGCCGGCCGGCAAGCAGCCGCGTAACATCGCGGCCCAGTATGCAGCCGTGCCGGAACACGCCCTGCATGCTGACTCCTTTCTTTGCCAGCCAATAGTCGAAACCGGCAGCGTACTGCAAGGCAAAACTGTCGCCTGCGAAAATGGCCAATGGCTTGCCGGTCGCCGCATCCCCCAGCACCGCATCAAGCGCGTAGCCTTCGCCGCCGAAAAGACCGGCCTGCATGACCATTCGGTCGGCTACCCGGTCTCTATACTGGTCGTTGACCCTGAACGGCAAACCATGTTGGTAATAAACGTAAGCGCTTGGCGCGAGCACCAGGGCAACAAGCGCCGCACAGGACACAGCCTTGACGCCGCTCCAGCTTGCAAGATCGACTTTCCGGTACCGGCGCTCCACCCAGCGATACATGGGATAGGCCACCACAAATGGCACAGCGAACAATAACGCCTTGTCCCAGAATTGCAGAGGACGATAGACATGATATTTGTAGAAAACGATGATCGGCCAATGCACCAGATACAGCGAATATGAGACCAGGCCAATAAACACGGCAACACGGTTACGCAACAGAACGCCTAGATAGCGCGCACGTCCCGCATAGATGCACAGTGCCGCGCCAACCACGGGGACCAAGGCGTTCACCCCCGGAAACACGGTATTGCTGTCAAACGCCAGTACGCTATAGACCAGTAACAGCAGACCGGTGGCCAAAAGGCCCTCCTGCACTCTGTTTGCCGGCATGATACGGCGCTCCAGCCAGGGCAGCAAACCGCCCGCGGCAAACTCGAACATCCGGAACGGCATAAGGAAATAGTTTGCGGACGGATCGAGCACCGTAAACCATTGGGATGCCGCAAGGGAAACGACGCCCGCCAACAGTATGCCCCAGGGCAGCCGTGCTGGCCGCCATCGCCAAACCCCATAAATAATTAATGGCCAAATCAGATAAAACTGCTGTTCGACCCCCAACGACCATGTATGGAGCAGCGGATTCAATTCCGACGACGTATCGAAATAGCCCGCCACCTGCCAGAAAACCACATTGGACGCCGAGAAGAAGCTGGCAACGGTGGAGGCAGCCAGCGTCCGATACTGGGTCGGATCGAAAAACACAAAACCCGCAACCATGACCAGCAGCAAGGTCGCGATAAGCGCCGGATACAAGCGTACCACCCGCCTGGCCATGAACGGCAGCAGGCGGAAGGTTCCACGCTCGCAATCCGAATGGATGATCTGCGTAATGAGATAGCCGGAGATCACGAAGAAAACGTCCACCCCGACAAAGCCTCCCGCAAATGGGGCGAAACCGGCATGGAAAAGCAGCACGCTTATGACAGCGAAAGAACGAAGGCCGTCGACTTCGGGACGATAGGACTTGGACATTGCCGTCGCCACGGCAGAGGGAGGACTACCAGACATGAATGCGTTATGTTCTTACAGGAGGAGGTGGCGAAGTGTAGCAAGCACGGCGCCGGTGCTCCAGAATGGCCGCCCTTTCTACCCGCTATCCGAAAGTTTTTGTTGGACGTCCGCGTCCTGCAAGATTAAAATAGCGGGCCGTTACCAAAGCACACATGCAGTGCCTTAAGTTTACATACAGGCAAGCGCACAGCGGCGCAGGCCGCATCGGAGCACAAAACCACGGTCCCGAGCAGATCCCAAATCGCCAAGGAGATATCTCTTGCTCGTCAGCAGTTACAACGATTTGCTCGTACTGGGTTCATTGGTGGTCGCCATTCTGGCATGCTATACAGCACTGGACATGGCTGGCCGGATCTCTGCCGCGCAGGGCCCCGCGGCCTACTGGTGGCTCGCCGGTGGCGCCTTCGCCATGGGAACCGGCATCTGGTCCATGCATTTCATTGGAATGCTGGCCTTCGATCTGCCCATTCAGCTGGGCTACGACCCAACCATCACCCTGCTGTCGCTGCTCATTGCCCTGCCCTCATCCGCGCTCGTTCTCTGGATAGTCAGCCAAAAGACATTGCCGCTCAAACGCCTGGTTCTGGGTGCGACGGTCATCGGCCTGGGTATTTCGGGCATGCATTACACAGGTATGGCGGCCATGCGCATGAACCCGGCCATAAAATACATTCCCTCGCTGCTCGTTCTGTCCATTCTTATCGCCATCATTGCTTCCGGAGCAGCGCTGTGGATTGTCCACCACCTGCGCCAGCACTCGCACAGAACCCGGCTTTTGCGGATCGGCGCCGCCATCGTCATGGGCGGCGCCATCGTCAGCATGCACTACACCGGCATGGCCGCCGCCGAGTTTCCCATTGGAAGCATCTGCGGCGCCGCTCGCGAAGGCTTCAGCACGGGATGGCTTTCACTCATCATCCTCGTCATTACGCTTTCTGTGCTGGCCATTGCACTGATTACCTCGGTACTCGACCTGCGCATGGAGGCACGCACCTCGACGCTCGCCTCATCGCTGAGCAAGGCCAACGATGAACTGACCTACCTGGCCCTGCACGACAATCTCACCAAGCTTCCCAATCGGGTGTTGCTGGACGACCGGCTTAACCAGGCCATCCAGAGCGCTGCTCGGGAAAAAAGCTGCTTCGCGCTGATGTTCATAGACCTGGATGGCTTCAAGGCAGTCAACGACGCCTACGGCCATCACGTCGGCGACCTGCTGCTGTTTGACGTCGCCCGGCGCCTTGAAGAAAACACCCGCGTGCCCGACACAATCGCGCGCATGGGAGGCGATGAATTCGTGCTGCTGGCCAAAGTAGGCGAACCCGCCGACGCCGCCACCGCCGCCGACAAGCTGTTATCAGCTATTCGCGAGCCGTTCCGGATCGCCGGCCACGAGTTGCGTGTATCGGGCAGCATCGGAATCGCCATCTATCCGGGCGATGGCGATCGCGCCGAGCCGCTGCTCACCAACGCCGACGCCGCCATGTATCACTCGAAGAATCTGGGACGCAATGTATATTCTTTCTTTGAAGCATCAATGAATGCCAATGTTCATGAACAACAATTACTGGTGCAGGATCTTCGATCGGCCATCGAGAAGCAAGAGCTCGTTTTGCATTACCAGCCCAAACTCGACTCTTTCAGCGGACGGGTAAGCGGCGTCGAAGCCCTGGTGCGCTGGGCGCACCCCACGCGCGGGCTCATTGCGCCCGATCAGTTCATTCCACTGGCAGAAAAAACCGGGCTTATTGTACCGATCGGTAAATGGGTGCTCGACACAGCTTGCGAGCAAGTGAAAAAATGGCATGAGGCCGGCCACCCCGAATGGACTATCGCTGTCAATATCTCCGCCCTGCAATTTACCAACGCCAGTCTTATCCCCAGCGTTTGCGAAACGCTCAGCCGCCACGCCCTCGAACCAAACTGCCTTACGCTTGAAATCACCGAAACGACTGCCATGCGCGACGTCGAGGCCAGCCTTGCCATCTTGCTGCAACTGCACGAAATGGGCGTGCGTATTTCCATTGACGACTTCGGCAGCGGTTATTCCAGTCTGCTCTATCTGAAGCGGCTACCCGCCAGCGAACTGAAGATCGATCGAGGATTCATCCGCGACCTTGCCGGCGACACGGAAGATGCAGCCATTGTCTCGGCCATCGTGGCATTGGGCCATACGCTGAATATGAGTGTAGTCGCCGAAGGCGTGGAAACGATCGCGCAGCAGGAGTTTCTGGCTCGCCTTGGCTGCGACTCAATGCAAGGGTATTTGCTCGGTCGCCCCATGCCGGCGGATCTGATCAACGCCATGATGCAAAAAATAAAGGCGCTGGCCGAACCTGCGGGCATTCCGGCTTGCGTGTAAGGCGCCCTTATTGAAGCTGCCTGCGTTGCTCCAGGAGCAGATCGTAGAAGGCTTGCGCGGCGCTTGAAAGCGTTTTTTCCTTGCGCCGTATCAGAAACAGCGAACGTTTCACCGCATCCCTGGATGACAGGGGCACAATACTGATTTCGGGATGCTGAAAATGGAAAAGCGTCATGGCGGGCACCAGGCTCACACCCAATCCCGCCACGACCAGACCCGTGACCGTCGCCAGATGATCCACCTCCAGCAGCGATTCAAAGCTTGCGGAAATGGCGTTACCAGCCAGGCTTTGCCTGATGCTGCTGCCTTTACCCAGCTGTATGATGGAACGGCTCTTGAGTTCAGCCAGATCAATGGATGCTCTGCCCGCCCAGGCGTCGTCGCGCCGACACACCACGTAAAAATAATCTTCGCACAAGGGCTGCGCCATGAGTCCGGTCATATCCTGCCCCTTGGCCGCTACGGCAATATCGGCGGAGCCTCGCCTGACCAAGTCCAGGCAAGGCTCGAGCAGTGCATCGTGAAGCTGCAGGTGAATGCCGGGAAACTGAGTGTGGAATCGGGCGTAGATAGCGGGAAGCCAGCCCGCCGCCAATGACGGCAGCGCCGCGACCGAAACCCGTCCGCGGCGTTTGGCCACATGGTCTTTCAGGTCGCCCATGACGGATTCCATATCGTTCAACAATCGCAAGGCCGACATATTGAACAAGCTCCCTTCAGGCGTCAGTTCAACGCGGCGCGTTGTCCTGTCGAACAAGCGCACACCCATCGATTCCTCGAGCGATTTGATCAGGGCGCTAAACGCAGGCTGCGTCTGGTGACAGCGTTCTGCGGCCTTAGTGAAATGCCGCTCCTGGGCCAGGGCGACAAATGCACGCAACTGCCGCGATGAAAGATTCATGGGAATATTCGATCAGTAGATAAGATATTTCTATTTTACTTATAAATACCGCAGCCCTATAGTGGACTTTCACATTTCACACACGGGCGGACGCATGGGACCGGACACACTGAATATAGGTTGCGCAACCGGTTTTTCCGGCGACCGCACCGACGGGGTCCTGCCGGTCGTGAACACGCTTATCCAGAGCGGCGGCCAGGCGCTCATTTTCGAGACGCTGGCTGAACGCACGCTTGCATTGTCCCAGCTCGCAAAAAACCGCGATCCCGAACTCGGCTACGAGCCCTTGCTCGTAGATTTGCTCGGTCCCGCTTTAGGCCTTTGCTTGCAGCATGAAATCAAGATCGTCAGTAATTTCGGCGCTGCAAATCCTCCTGCCGCCGGCCGCCGTATTAAAGCTCTCGCGCAGGAACAGGGTTTGCGAGCGCCGCGTGTCGCCGTCCTGGCAGGCGATCAATTGAACGACAGGGCTCAGCTGGATTTCCTGCGCGAGCGCTTGGGTCCGGATTTTGATCAACTGGCCATCGTGAGCATCAATGCCTATCAGGGTGCGGCTGAAATTGCCGAAGCCCTGCTTGCAGGCGCGGACGTGGTGGTGGCCGGACGCGTCGCCGATCCGTCCCTGGCGGTTGGCCCGGCACTCGCGCACTTCGGCTGGCGGCACGACGACTGGCACCGGCTGGGCTGCGCCACCATGGCGGGCCATCTGCTCGAGTGCGGTACTCAGGTTACCGGCGGCTATTTCGCGATACCCGGCATCAAGGACGTTCCGGGCATGGAAAATCTTGGTTTCCCCATCGCCAGTATCGAAGCTTCCGGCGACTTTTCGATCAGCAAGGCAGCTCTCACAGGCGGTGTGGTAAACGAACAAACCGTCAAAGAACAATTGCTTTACGAAGTGCACGACCCGGCGGCCTACCTCACGCCCGACGTCACGGCCGACATCAGCAACGTGACTGTCGCCCCAACGGCCACGGATGTGGTACGTGTCGAACAGGTCACCGGACATGCAAGGCCCGACACGCTCAAAGTCAATATCTGTTATCACGGCGGCTGGCTGGCCGAGGCGGAAATCTCCTATGCGGGCCTGCAGGCGGAAGCGCGCGCCAGGCTTGCCGCGGAAACGGTGCAAAAACGCCTGGGCGCGCAAATGAAGCTGCGCGTGGATCTGATCGGAACCAGCAGTATCTTTGGCGACGACGACGGCGAATATTTGCGTATGCATACGCCCGGAAGCTCCAGGGACGTGCGATTGCGCATAGCCGGCGCACATCCCCAAAAGGAGATCGCGGAAAAGGTACTACGGGAAGTCACTGCGCTTTATACCTGCGGACCGGCCGGTGGCGGCGGCGTGCGCACATCATTGCGGCCGCGATTGAACAGCTTGTCCAGCTTTGTGCCACGCGACGTGGCTCCCGCAAGCTGGCATTTCGTCGAGTAAGGCAACCATGACTGACCTATCCGCTTGCACTACTGTCCCTCTATACCGTCTGGCGCACAGCCGCACGGGCGACAAAGGAAACATTTCCAATATCAGCGTCATCGCATGGTCGCCAGACTACGTCGCAATACTGGAAGAGCAGCTCACCGAGGTGGCGGTGCTGGAGTGGTTTGCGTTCCGCCGCCCGGCTTCGGTCAAGCGTTATCTAGTCAGGTCCATCGCCGCCATGAACTTCGTGCTGGAGGGCGTGCTCGATGGCGGGGTCAACGATGCACTGAACCTCGATACACACGGTAAAGCGCTATCTTTCTATTTGCTTGATTTCCCCATTCGTGTAAGCCGAGAGCTTGCCAATACCCTGCCTGACATCCAAGGCTAAAACAAATCAAATCTCAGGAGACTCACTATGTTTCACGCAAAAATAAAGAAAACCGTCCTGGCAACAGCCATGAGCCTGTGCTTGCCCTGGGTCGCACAAGCCCAGGACACCTTTCCCAGCCGCCCCATCACCTTCGTGGTTCCATTCGGTGCCGGTAGCGCCACCGATCAATTGGCACGAGCCATCGGTCAAGGCGTGACCGAACAAAGCGGTCAGACAGTCGTTATCGAAAACAAGCCGGGCGCGAGCGCCATGATAGGAGCCAGCGACGTTGCCCGTGCAACGCCGGATGGCTACCGCGTGCTGATTACCACCAACACCTCGCAATCTGCCAATCCGCATCTCTACAAAAAGCTCAGCTACGACCCCGTGAAGGATTTCGCGCCGGTCACGCTGCTGGGAACCGGTGGACAAATCATGGTCGTCAACCCCTCGTCCCCCGCGAAGACGGTCGGCGACTTTATAAAGATCGCCAAACAAAGTCCCGGCAAGCTCACTTTCGGCAGCGGCAGCTCCAGCAGCCGCGTGGCCGGCGAGCTGTTCCAGCAAATGGCCGACGTACAGCTACTGCACGTACCCTATAAGAGCAACCCACTGGTGATCACCGATTTGTTGGGCGGACAGATCGACATGATGATGGCGGACATGGCCACCGGCCTGCCGCAGGTCAAGGCGGAGAAGCTGCGCGCATTGGGCGTGACAACGGTGGAACCATCTCCGTTGGCGCCGACCGTGCCCACCATTGCTTCCGCAGGAGTTCCCGGCTATGAGATGGGATACTGGTTCGCCGCGTATGTGCCTGCCAAGACACCGGACGCGGTCGTGGCCCGGCTGAACGATTTGCTTATCGGGGCAACCACACGCGCCGCCGCAACACAGTTCTATTCCTCGACCGGCACCAAACCGGCGACTTCAACGCCCGCCGGACTGGCGGACTTCCAGAAGAAAGAAACCGAGAAGTGGGGAACGATCATCAAGAAGGCCGGTATAGAACCGGCCTGATCCGACACTTATTTTTACCGGCGTTCTCCCCGCCCGCCGCCCGTATCGGATGAAACTCCTAATACAATAACGTTGCCCAGCAAAAAACGGAGACTGTATGGCTGTTTCACCCTTCGATTACGAAGCGGCGCTTCTTGCATGCGCGCAAGGCGATCAAGATGCACTTCAAGATTTATACCAGCACGAGTCGCCCCGCATGCTGGCCTTGTGCCTCAAAATGCTCGCCCAACGCACTATCGCTGAAGACCTGATGCGCGACACCTTTGTATCGATCTGGAAACACGCGGGCAGCTACGATCCCCAACTGGGCGCGGCCCGCGCCTGGATATACAGCATCATGCGATACAGGGCGCTACACCGGCTACGGCAATCGCGCCCCGCCCAGTCACTGGACATGGGCTGGACAGACAACCTCCCTGCGGCAGGCAGCACCCATAAACCGCCCTCCAATATCGTCCAAGCCATTGCCGCCCTTGACGAAGGGCAGCGGCGTCCCCTATTGATGGCCTTCTATAATGGCTATACGTATGAACAAATTGCCGCGCGCCTCCAGGCGCCGGCTGTGCAGATCAAGGCATGTGTCCAGGCAGGCTTGAACCGCATCCGGGAGCAGCAGCCAGTATGAGCAGCACACGAATTTTTGACCGCGAACTCCTGATTGCAGAATACACCCTGGGCCTCCTGAACTCGCACGAATCCTCACAAGCGCAACAACTTCTGGGCGAAGACGCTCAAGCCGCGGCAGTTGCCTTGAAATGGGAAAACAATTTCCTGGATCTGGTCGATCTGTTGCCACCGGTCAACCCGGGTCCCCAGTCACTGCAGCGGCTGCAAGCCACCTTGGGGCATGCCCCCAAGCCTGCCGCAAAACCTATTTCCACGTTTTCCGCCGCTGAAACCGCGGCCCCGGCAGCCGCCGGCAGCCAAGCACCACGGCATGCCGCGGCACAAGCAGTGGGCAGCCTCAAGAACACAGAGCAAGAAACATTCACAGTGGCCGCTGCGCTGCGCACCAGGGAAAAGTCGGCAGAACAACGGCGCGACGAAACGCTTGTCCCGGCGCCCGTAGCGGCAAACTCCAATACCGCAGCCACCACCAAATCCAGTACCACCCCCACCATCAAACCCAATGCGAAGTCCGCGATAAAGACCGCGCCGGCAAAAAAAACAGGCCCCGAATCCGGACATGAAACAAAAAAGGGCAATATATGGATCTGGCGCATAGCCAGCGCCGTGTTTGCCTCGATCGCCATCGTGCTTGGCCTGATGCCAAGCGAGCCAGCGGCACCGCCTATCACCGTGGTCGAAATCGCACCGACCATGGCAGCGATCATGCAAGCCCCCGGGCAAAGCTCGACCCCCGGATGGGTCGTCACCGTTGATCCACAAGGCAATGTCCTGATGAATCCGCTAGTACGCAGCGACATCCCGGCCGACGCATCGGTGCAACTCTGGACCTACAACAAAACCATGACGCAGCCGCGCTCGCTGGGGCTGATCGATGTAAACCAGCCGGTGACCGTACCAGCCACGCTCATGGGCCAGATAGGCCCGGATCAGATATTTGAAATGACGCAGGAGGCGGCTGGCGGCTCTCCGACCGCGAGCCCTAGCGGACCAATTTTGTTCATAGGCCGCATCGTTACCTTTGGCAGGACGGCCGTCAATCCGCCCGTCGACGCGCTGGCGCCAGACCAATAATGACGTCAGCCGTCCAGGAGCGTGGGCGCTCCTAGCAAACTACCACGTTCACAGCCAGGCCGCCGCGCGACGTCTCTTTGTATTTGCTGCGCATGTCCGCGCCGGTCTGGCGCATGGTTTCAATCACCGCATCCAGCGAAACGTGGTGTTTGCCATCGCCTTGCAAGGCAAGCCGTGATGCATTGATCGCCTTGACGGCGCCCATGGCGTTGCGCTCGATACAGGGAATCTGCACCAGCCCGCCTATGGGGTCGCAAGTAAGGCCCAGGTTATGTTCCATGCCGATTTCGGCGGCATTCTCGACTTGCTGCGGAGTGCCGCCCAGGACAGCCGTCAGTCCCGCGGCGGCCATTGAGCAAGCCACTCCGACTTCGCCCTGGCAACCGACCTCTGCGCCTGAAATGGAAGCATTGGTCTTGTAGAGAAAACCGATGGCAGCCGCCGTAAGCAGAAAATCCACCACGCCGTCCGGGGTCGCCGCCGGCGTAAAGACTTGGTAATAGCGCAACACGGACGGGAGCAGGCCAGCCGCGCCGTTCGTCGGCGCAGTAACAACACGTCCACTCGCCGCGTTCTCTTCGTTCACAGCCATGGCAAACAGATTCACCCAGTCCATCGCCGCCATGATGTCCTGCTTGCTGGAATCACGTTGCAGTTCGCGGTACAAAGCAGGCGCACGCCGGCGTACCCGCAGGCCGCCCGGAAGCAGTTCGTTGGCCTGGTCGTTGCCGATGCCGCATCCGCGTTCGATACAGGCATTCATGACCTCGGCGATATGCAGCACGCCCTGCCGGACCTTTTCTTCCGGAAGCATCGTGACCTCGTTGGCCATCATGATCTGTGCCATGGACTTTCCCGTTTCCTGACAGAGGTCGAGCAACTGCCTTCCGGTCGAGAAAGGATAAGGTATGGGGTCGTGCTGGGGGACGGTTTCGTCGGTATCGATGACATCCAGCGCACGAATGAAACCTCCGCCTATGGAGACATAACGCTCGGCAAGAATGGTTTGCCCCTGGTCGTCGAACGCGGTGAAGCGCATGCCATTGGGGTGTTCCGCCATAGGCCGTATGCGATAGCTGAAGGCTTTGTCGGGATCGAAACGGATGGTCCGGGCTCCCCATAGCCGCAGTTCCCGCGTGCTCTTTATTTGCTCGATGAGGCGGGCGATATTTGACGGGACGACGGTATCTGGCGATTCGCCGGACAGGCCCAGCATGATGCCCATATCGGTACCATGCCCGCGTCCTGTCTCGGCAAGCGACCCGTACAGGTCGACCGCCAGGGATGTGACCTGATCCAGCACCTGGCGTTCGTGAAGATTGCGAGCAAAATTGCGTGCCGCCCGCATCGGCCCTACGGTGTGCGAGCTGGACGGCCCGATGCCAACCTTGAAAATATCGAACACCGAAAGCGTCATGGCGGCAGCATCCCAGGATATTAGTTATTGCCGACGCTGGCCGTTCCTTCAAGCGCGCTGGACAACATTTCTTTGACTGCAATCAGGTCGTTGCGCAAGCCCTGCAGCTCGGCTCCGGAAAGACGCACCGCGGCATCCTGGTCGTGGGGAACTTCGTGGGCGTCGCCCAGGCGATTACGCGCACCGCTGATGGTGAAACCTTGCTCGTAAAGCAAATCGCGTATGCGGCGAATGAGCAATACCTCGTGGTGCTGGTAATACCGGCGGTTGCCGCGCCGCTTGACCGGTTTGAGCTGGGTGAACTCCTGTTCCCAATAGCGCAACACGTGCGGCTTTACACAACACAGGTCGCTGACCTCGCCTATCGTGAAATACCGTTTGGCGGGAATCGGGGGCAAGGTGACAGGTTTTTCGCTAGAGCTCATGGGCAGATTGTAGGCCGATTAATTGACAATACCAATTCGAAGAAGGGAATCCAACAATAGCAGCGCATGCGCTGTTCGTGCTGAACTAGGTGTTTTCCGGGGCGGCGAACTTGCCGCTGCCTTCAACGGCGCCCTTCAACTTCTGGCTGGCGTGAAAAGTAACTACTCTGCGCGCGGCAATGGGGATGACTTCGCCGGTTTTGGGATTGCGTCCCGGACGTGGCGGTTTGTCGCGTACCTGGAAATTGCCGAAGCCGGACAATTTGACTTCGACGCCACGAGCAAGGGAATCGCGGATCTCTTCGAAGAATGTATCCACGATATCTTTGGCCTCGCGCTTGTTCAGTCCGACGCGGTCAAACAATAGCTCGGCAAGCTCGGCTTTGGTCAGGGTGTGGTCGATGGTCATGACTTCGTTACTCCTTTAAGCGCGCTGACGCACGCCATGCTCGCTGACTAGCGCCTGCAACAGGCTGCTGATGCACCGTTCGACCGTGCCATCGTCCAGCGTGGCGTCATGGCCCTGCAGCCAGAAACGAAATGCCATGCTTTTTTCCCCGGTGGGCGCCGATTTGTCGCGCCATACATCGAACAGCTTGATATCTTTAACTATTTCAAGGATAGCATTGGACGCTATGGTTTGGGTAAGCGTGTTCAACAAATCCTGATACGATGCGTCGGCCCTCGCCCATACGGCCAGATCGCGTACTACAACCGGCTGGCGGGACAGTTCGGTGGGCGCCGGCATGACATTGACCGAAATGGCCGCAACGTCGATTTCGAAGACGACTGGAGCATGCGCCAGGTCGCTTTGCTGCGCCCAGCGCGGATGGATCTCGCCTATCCAGCCCACTGCCGCGCCAGCCAGTTCCAGCCTGGCCGAACGGCCGGGGTGCAATGCAGGATAGCTGGCCGGCACACACACCAGTGCGCCGGCCTGGGCTCCCAACAGGGTTTCAAGGTCTTTCTTGATATCGTAGAAATCAACCTGGCGTGTGGGCGATCCCCATTGCTCGTCCAGGGCGGGTCCCCATGCTGCGCCGGACAGATATTGCGGCTGACGCACCCCGGCGACAGTCAGGTCGCCGTCGGTCTCGTCGGGGTCGCGCAGGAATACCCGCCCCAATTCGAAAACACGCACACGGCTCTGCTTGCGGTTGGCATTGTGCACAATATTGGCCAGCAGGCCGCCGATCAGACTCGAGCGCATGACGGCCAACTGGCTGGCTATAGGATTAAGCAAGCGGATGGGGCTGTCGTTGCCGGCATAATCGCGTTCCCATGCCTCTTCCACGAAGGCGAAATTAATGACCTCCTGGTAGTCGAGACACGCCATGCGCTCGCGCAGGGCGTGCGGTCCGCGAATCGCCTCGGGAACGGCAAGCATTTTTGCCTGGGCCACGGGAGGCACGTCGGGCATGCGTTCGAAGCCGTAAATGCGCGCGACCTCTTCGATGAGGTCTTCTTCGATGAACAGATCGAACCGGTACGATGGCGGCTTCACGACGAAGACACCGCCTTGTACCTGGAAGGACAAGCCCAGGCGCGTGAAAATCTGCTCGACTTCCTCCTGCGGCACCGGCACGCCCAAAACGCGATGACAACGCTCCAGGCGCATTTTCACCGGTTCGCGTGCCGGCAACTTGATCACCTGGTCATCGAGCGGTCCGACTTCGCCGCCGCAGATGTCCACGAGCAGGCGGGTCATGAATTCCAGATGTTCGGTCACCGACTCAAAATCCACACCTCGTTCAAAGCGATGGCTTGCTTCGGAGCTGAACTTGTAGCGCCGTGCACGGCCCATGATGGCCTCGGGCCACCAGAACGCCCCTTCAAGGTAGATATCCGTGGTATCGAGCGTTACGGCAGTCGCTTCGCCGCCCATGATGCCGGCAAGGCTTTCCACAACACTGCCCGCCGCGATGATGCCCACGCTTTCGTCGAGTTCGACAGTCTGGCCGTTCAGCAATTCAAGTGTTTCGCCCTGCTTGCCCCATCGTACCGACAAGCCGCCCTGTATGCGTTTCAAATCGAACACATGCGTAGGGCGCCCCAGTTCAAGCATGACGTAGTTGGAAATGTCGACGAGTGCTGAAACAGACCGCTGGCCTGCTCGTTCCAGGCGGGTCTTCATCCATGACGGCGTCTGCGCCCTGGCGTTCACACCACGTATTACTCGCCCCGCAAAGCGCCCGCAAAGATCAGGGGCCTCGACGGTGACAGGAAGACGGTCATTCAGTGTGACGGCAACCGGCTCGAAGGAAGGCAAAGTAAGCGCTGCGCCTGTAAGGGCCGACACCTCGCGCGCAACACCGAGAATAGACAGGCAATCCGCACGATTCGGCGTAAGCTTGAGCGTGAAAAGCGCATCGTCCAGATCAAGTGCTTCGCGCAGTGATAGCCCGACAGGCGCATCGGCGTCCAATTCGAGCAAACCGGCATGATCCTGAGACAGCCCGAGTTCGCGAGCCGAGCACAACATCCCGGCCGACACTATGCCGCGCATTTTGGCCGTACCGATTTCCATGCCGCCCGGCAACTGAGCACCGACTCGGGCCAGGGGCACCTTCATGCCAGCCGCCGCGTTGGGTGCCCCGCACACAATCTGCAGGAGCGTGCCCGTGCCGTCGTCCACCTGGCAAACTTTCAGCTTGTCGGCATTAGGATGCGGCACCGCGTCGACAATATGCGCCACGACAATGCCGCTGAACGGCGGTGCTGCCGTTGTCGTTTCCTCTACCTCGAGGCCCGCCATGGTCAATTGGTGCGACAAGGCATCCGTATCGAGGTCGGGATTGACGAAAGCACGCAGCCAGGATTCAGGGAATTGCATAGGATACTCGTTGGATTCGTTTAACTACTGCAAGGACTTGATCGCAGGAATTGAAGAGAGCGTTTACTACAATTGTAGTTAGCGGCCACTACAACTTCAGCGTAAAAAAATACGTGTTCGGCTAGCGGTTGAACTGGCGCAAAAAGCGCAGGTCGCCCTCAAAGAACTGGCGCAAGTCATTGACCCCATAACGCAGCATCGTAAGACGCTCGAGTCCCGACCCAAAGGCGAAGCCAATATAGCGTTCGGGATCAAGCCCGAAGTTGCGGATCACCTCGGGATGCACCTGGCCTGAGCCGGAAATTTCAAGCCACTTGCCTTGATTCGGGCCTGAACCAAACATCATGTCGATTTCGGCGGAGGGCTCTGTAAACGGGAAGAACGACGGACGAAAACGCACCGACAACTCGTCGGTCTCGAAGAACGCCCGCAGAAAATCGGTATAGACGCCCTTCAGGTCGGCGAAGGAGATGTCTTCGGCGATCCACAGGCCTTCTACCTGATGGAACATCGGGGAATGCGTGGCGTCGCTGTCGACCCGATAGGTGCGCCCGGGCGCAATGACTTTGATGGGCGGCTTGTTCATGCGGGCGTAGCGCACCTGCATAGGACTGGTGTGCGTTCGCAACAGCAAAGGCAAGCCTTGCGAGTCCTGCATATCGACGTAAAACGTATCCTGCATGGAACGTGCAGGATGATTTTCGGGATTGTTCAACGCAGTGAAGTTGGTCCAGTCGTTTTCGATCTCGGGGCCGTCGGCCACGTCAAAACCGATGGAGCGGAAAATGGCTTCCACGCGCTGCCATGTCTGGATGACTGGATGTATGCCGCCGAATCCCCTGCCCCGGCCCGGCAGACTGACATCTATCGTCTCCGATGCCAGCCGCTTGTCGAGCTCGGCCTGGGCCATTTCGGCGCGGCGAGCATTAAGCAAGCCTTCAATGTGCTGCTTCAGTTGATTGATGCGCGCGCCCTCGGCCTTTTTCTGCTGGGGATCAAGCAGGGCCAGTCCCTTCAGCATCGTGGTAAGGGCGCCCTGCTTACCCAGGAACCTGGCTTTGGCGTTTTCCAGGGCAGCCGCATCGGCGGCCTGGGCAAACTGTTCTTCAGCCTGAACAATCAGGTCATCAACCGGAGTAATCATATTGTCGCTTTTCCAAATACAAACGGAGCCCAATTGAGCCCCGTTTGCAGCAATACAGAATCGAAATCGATTAGGCAGCCAAGGCAGCTTGTGCTTGAGCAACCACGGCCGCAAAGCCGGCTTTATCGTGCACGGCCATGTCGGCCAGTACCTTGCGGTCCAGCTCGATCGAGGCTTTCTTCGTGCCGGCGATGAACACGCTGTACGAAACGCCGAGTTCACGGCAGGCGGCATTGATACGCGTGATCCAGAGTGCGCGGAATGTGCGTTTCTTGTTGCGACGATCGCGATAGGCATATTGCCCAGCTTTCATTACCGCCTGTTTGGCGATACGGAATACATTACCGCGGCGACCGCGATAACCTTTAGCTGCTTTAATAACTTTTTTGTGACGAGCACGGGCAGTTACGCCGCGTTTTACGCGTGGCATGGTATGAGATCTCCGTTAATCAAGCGAAAGGCAACATTGCCTTGACCGAGGCGACATCCGACTTGTGCACCGCGGTTGAGCCGCGCAGTTGGCGCTTGCTCTTGGTTGTTTTCTTGGTGAGGATGTGGCGCTTGAACGCCTGGCCCCGCTTGATCGACCCGCTACCACGAACCTTAAAGCGCTTGGCAGCGCCTTTCTTGGTTTTCATCTTAGGCATGATGTAACTCTGTTGTTTATGAAAGTAGGTGATTGCCAAACTACATGACAATGCTTGCATGACCCAGCTATCACTTATTAGGATGTTCCGGTTTTTCCAAAACATCTGGAAAAGCCCTTGATTATACGACGCTTGTTGCGCCGCTGTCTATTCCACCTGGCTAAGAGCCCCAAGGCTGTCGATACTGTATGGCTTCCGCAACATGCGCGGAGCCGATGAGGTCTTCTTCGGCAAGATCGGCCAGAGTGCGGGAGACACGAAGGATGCGATGCACGACTCGCGCCGACCAGCTCCAGCGCGCCATGCCCTGCTGCAGCAGGGATTTGGCAGCGGCATCCAGCACGCAATACTGTTCGATTTCGCTAACCTGCAAGGCCGCATTGACGCGTTCCTGGCGACTTGCCTGCCGCTGCCGGCAACGCGCAACCCTTATGCGCACGGATTCGGAGTCTTCACCACGCGGAGCATTGATCCAGTCCGCGTCCGCGGCGGGTAACGCTATTTGGAGATCCACCCGGTCAAGCAGCGGCCCGGACAGCTTGCTGCGATACTTCTGGATATGATCCGGGCTGCAGCTGCATTGTACTTTCTTGTGGCCCAGCCAGCCGCAAGGGCATGGATTCATGGCCGCCACCAATTGGAATGCCGCCGGATAAGTGAGTGTTCCGGAAGACCGGGCGATGGATACCGAGCCGGTTTCCATGGGCTCGCGCAGCGACTCCAGCGCGCGGCGATCAAATTCGGGCAGCTCGTCCAGGAAGAGCACGCCGCGATGCGCGAGGCTGATTTCGCCGGGACGAGGACGTACACCGCCGCCTACCAGGGCCGGGGCGGAAGCCGAGTGATGAGGAGCCCGGAACGGAGGCAGATCGCTGAACCCCAAGTCCCGCCCGCAAATACTGGCTATTGCGGCGACTTCCAATGCATGATGGTGAGGCAGACGCGGAAGCAAGCCCGGGAGCCGGTGCGCCAGCATGCTTTTACCCGTTCCCGGCGGCCCTGCCATCAGCAGGCTATGGCCACCCGCCGCCGCCACTTCAAGCGCCCGGCGGGCCAGTGTCTGGCCGCGGACTTCGGACAGGCACCGCACGGGTGCCTTGGACGGTGCCGTCTGCACAGGCTGGGCGGAGGGCAAAGACGCCCTTCCTGCGAAATGCTCGACCACTTCGCACAGGGTCGCAGCGCTCAGCACGCCCAGCCCGGGCACCCTGGCTGCAACCCGGGCACAATCGGGCGGCATCACCAGTTTGGCATCGGGCTCGCAACGCGCGACTGCCAGGGCAATTGCAAGCGGCGCACCGACCGAAACAATGGCGCCGGTCAGGGAAAGTTCTCCGGCGAACACATAGTGCCGCAAGTCCGGCAAACCGGCGCCGTCGTCAGGCTGCACCTGCCCAGACGCCAACAATACCCCCAGCGCGATCGGCAAATCGAAGCGGCCCGATTCTTTGGGCAGATCGGCCGGCGCCAAGTTCGCCGTAATCCGGCCTGCAGGGAAGTCAAAGCCGCTGCTGATGATCGCCGACCGGACACGTTCGCGGCTTTCCCGAACACCGGTGTCGGGCAGACCCACCACGTGGAAAGCCGGCAATCCGGGTCCCACATGCACTTCGACCCGCACAGGAAAGCCATCCAGGCCGCATAACGCCCGGCTGGCCAGGATGGCCAACGACATTTCACCTCCACCTCTTTAATAGAGGAACGATGCACGAAAGCGAAGTATGCAGCGTTGGCCGACGCTGAAATCGCCCGGAGCGGCTAATTATCCATGCGAAAACTACGGCAGATTATGATGCGGGCTCCTGCTCCGGCAGCGATACGCGGCAACCGTTCTCCTGCAATCTGGCCGCCAAGACATCGAACGGCATCGGCCTGGCAAATAGATAGCCCTGAAATTCATCACAGAAGTTCCGCTTCAGGAAGCAGAACTGACTCTCGGTTTCTACTCCTTCTGCAATCACCGTCAAGTCCAGATGATGTGCCAGATCAATAATTGCCTTGGTAATGGCGGCATCGTCCTCGTCGCTGATGACGTCATTGATGAATGAACGATCGATCTTGATCTTGTCTATGGGAAGGTTCTTCAGATAGTTCAAGCTTGAATATCCTGTGCCAAAATCGTCAATGGACACCTTTACGCCGAGCGACTTCAGTTCGCCGAGCTTGGCGATCGTGTACGCAACGTTGTCAAGCAGCACGCCTTCGGTAATCTCGATTTCAAGGGATTCGGCACAAAGCGAATGCGCCACAAGCGTCGCTTGAATACTGCTTACGAAGTCTGCGCGCTGAAAATGCAAAGGCGAAATATTGACGAGCACCGGGAAGTCGGCCAGATTGCGACTTCGCAATCGTCCTATATCGCGACACGCGGTATTCAAGACCCAGTTGCTCAAAGGAATGATCTGTCCTGTTTCTTCCGATAAAGGAATAAACGAGGCTGGTGAAATGTATCCACGTTCTGGATCATGCCAACGCAACAGCGCCTCGGCCCCGACGATGCGTCCGGTATGCCCGTCGACCAGCGGTTGATAGTGCAATTCCAGCTCGTTCGTGTCCAGTGCGTTCTGCAGCTTGTTGCGCAATTCCAGACGTTCCGCAACCGACGCATTCAGATCGGCGGAATACTCGTGCCAGGTGTTGCGCCCCTCGCGCTTGGCGCGAGCCATGGCCAGATCGGCTTCGCGCACCAGCTCCATGGCCTCCCGCGGGTCGCCATCGCTGACAGTAACACCGGCACTGGCCGTCAAGCGAAGTTCTATGCCTTCCATCCGATACGGCTTGGCGATGCTGGAAATGATTTTCTGTGTCAGCTCCAGCACGGCCGCGCGATCGCGGTCCGATATCACGACGACAAACTCGTCGCCTCCCATTCGCGCAACAAATCCCTTGTCGCCTGTTTGCACAAGCAGGCGCTTGGCGACTTCTTGAAGAACCTTGTCGCCTGCCGCGTGACCCATGGAGTCATTGATGAGCCTGATCCCGTCAAGGTCAAACATAATGACCCATACTGAACATCCGCTTTTCATGGCATCCTGACACGTGGCCTGAAGCCGGGCATCCAGGCTTTTCTTGTTGGGCAGTGCGGTCAAGGGATCGTGGAGCGAACCATGATAAAGCTGGCGCGATCGCTCAAACAGTACAGCTGTCAACTTCTGCGAACGCGTGAGAAGGAAAGTGAAAGTCAAAAAGAGAATAAGGATGATGTCAGGCAATAGCTGATCCAGGGGTTGGAGCCATGGACGTCCATACCAGGTGGACAGCCGCCATGACGAATCGCGATGCAGCGAAACCCCGATCTCTCCCATGTACGACAAATGGTCTTGCTGGCGTGTGCCGTCATATAAGAGATAGTCGCCTTGGTGGATTCGGAAAAGCATCGGCCCTGCGGCCCGCTCCAGCGCCTTGGCGATAAACCTGGATGTATCCTGCACGGCAATAATTGTCCAGTCTTCCATTTCAGCGCCGATCAGCGGTGCGCCAATGACTTGCACCAGCGCGGAGGATGCCGTCTCGTCGACCGAAGACAGGTGGACGTGCGAGCTGTGATGCACATGCTCCAGCAAACCTTCCAATTTGCCCTCGGCCAAGTAACGATTCAGCCATGCACGAGTCGCCGTGTCCCGCGACTGCGACCAGCGTATTGTGTGATCCGGAGCGAGGACTGCCACCAGACTGAGGCTTGCCGAACTATTCAAGTAATCCTCCAGTTCTTCCTGGACCAATTTGCCCGATGGCATTGCATCCAACGCGTCCCAGCGGCGCGTCATGCTCTCCACCAGGGCAAGCTGCTCACTCGCCGAAGAGTGCAGGGACTGAACAACATATTCGGAGACGTCCTTGGCATGGTTGCGCGTCGCTTGACGGTCGCGGTCCGTCAGGACGTACCAGCTGAGTACAGAAATAAACGCGCCGAGAATACAGACGAACGCAATTCCCCTGTCGGAAAAAGCGTTGTCGACTTTGTATCGGCGGCTCAAGGCAGTGACGGCGCTACCGGCGAAAACCCAAAGAAGCATCGCCAGATTGGCAGTATCAGGAGCGCTGTACATCAACGCAAACCAATCCGGGACGTAGCGGAAGAGAATGGCAATAATAATCGCCCCGATCGCAATCAGACGTGCATAACGCCGGCAGGCTTCTCCCAAGGTGGCGAGAATCAACGCCAGCGACACCAGACCCGACACGACGGCTCCCGCGCCGCTGATATGCAGCGGCATTTCGAACGACATCAGTTCAGTCGGAGCAGGTCCAGCTGCCCTATACGCTGCAAACCAATAGACGCTCAATGCCAGCAAAACAAAAGCAGAAGCGCGCGCCGCGTTGACATGGCTGCGGGCAAGGAGAATGGCAAGGCCGCAAAGAATGAATGCGGCGGCTGCATGAAGCGAAATCAGTGAGCCGGTATAAGATTCGCCGCCTGACCACATTGGCTCAATTACACCCAGCAACCCCACCCAGATCAGGGCAAAAGCAACCACGAAAATGGGAAAGCGCCTGAAATAGTTCTCGGCATCGCCTTCTATCGAGGCATTGGGGACGCGCTGCTTCGTGGCATCGGATGCCAAGAAGGCAAACGTCGGTTTCATTGCTGCAGTTCCTGATTAATCGAGCCGTTTCGATCGTAGAGACGCCACCGTGAGCATGCACGGCGTCGCGTAACACTTTTGTCGTCGCTTTTTAGAATTCTTATTCCGCAGGCCAGTCAAATACCGAAACGATTTTGGTAGCTATATGCAAAATTGTAATGCATACAGACCTATCGTGACCACAAGCAAATACTAGGTTTAGCTAGAGACGTCCGCAACCGCTTTCCAAACAGCTGCAGACCTTAAAAAAATATGTGATCAAACAGTCCCTTCCAGAGGATCCGGCTGAGCATCGGATCGTCCCTCCAAGGCCTGGACTCTGGATTCAAGCGCCGTGATTCGAGCCATGGACCGTTCAAGCAATTGCGCCTGAACGTCGAATTCCTCCCGAGTGACCAGATCAAGGCGAGTAAACGTCTGCGCCATCATCGCTTTCACGTTGCGCTCAATATCGGCAGCCGGACTTTTTGCGATAAGGTCCGACATATTCTTCTGAAAGTCTTCCATCCAGTCAGTTTTATTGATCATCACACTCTCCGTTAGGGTTCAATCGTCCAGTGTAATAAAAAACGGACCGCGACTGAGCGACGGCCCGTTTTCTTCATGCACCGGACTATGCAGTGCGCCTAGCTATATGCTGTCCCGCTCAAGGCTTGGCGGTCGACTGCGCTGTCGAATCGGCGTGGGCCGTGTGCCCCACCGAATCCTGTATTGCCTTGTCGGCCTCCGCTGCGCCGCCCTTGATGGCATTACCCATCTCGCTCATTTTCTCAGCTGTGGCGTCCTTCAAATCGCCGGCTTTATCGCTGACGACGGCTGCGACTTGCTTGGCATCTTTCTTGAGCTCGGTGCCAAAGCTTGTCGGCGACTGTGTAGCCGGAGCAGCATCACCAGATGGCGTCGTGGGCGGAGCTGTGTCGGGAGTCGGTGTCGCGTCAGGCGCCGGTGTTGGGCTAGGAGTCGGCTCAGGAGTTGGTGTGGGCGCGGGCGTCGGAGCTGGCTCGGAAGCGGGAGCTTCGGCTGGCGCGTCAGTATTTTCACCTTCCGAGCATGCGGCAAGCAGACTCATGGAAGCGACCATTGCGATAACGGCAAGATTTGTACGAGTCTTTTTCATAGTATTCCTCACTTATCCTACGTCGCGATGCAGTTTGCTGTTCCGTTGCGACTAGCGGTTCAGCAGCGAGCTTGTTACAACTGGCTTAATAACGATTCTAGCGATAGACGCATGAAAAACCCCGTGCCTAGTGTAAATACTGATTTCAATAATATTAATAATCCTCGTCCGTTTTTGTGGAAACGCCTATAAACATCGGCCGCTCCAACGGGATCGCTTCACATCTGCGGTCCTACATCGAGATACAAAAGCCCCCTGCCCGCCAAGGTATCGTTACAGTTTTGTGCGCTTGCCACCCGCGCACCGCGCCGGATTGGTGCACGGTCAAGGCCAAAATGGCACCAAACTAGGGCTTCGTTTTCTGTAATTGCCGTCTGTTCGCCCTTTTTCAGCGCACACTCGGCGCACAGCGCGCAAAGGCGGTCGTTTTCAGAACGAATAAACAATGAAAACTGGCACGTCTATTGCGTAAGTCCTCCCGTCAACCTTACGAGGACATTGCAATGAAGCTCATAACCGCCATCATTAAACCCTTCAAGCTGGACGAAGTCCGGGAAGCTCTTTCCGAAATCGGCATACAGGGAATGACCGTCACTGAAGTCAAAGGTTTCGGCCGCCAGAAAGGCCATACCGAACTTTATCGGGGCGCCGAATACACCGTGGACTTCCTGCCCAAGCTGCGTCTGGAAATGGCGGTCTCCGACCACATGGTCGAACAGGCCATCGAGAATCTATGCACAGCGGCCCACACGGGCAAGATCGGTGACGGCAAGATCTTCGTGACGCCTGTCGAACAGGCGATACGAATTCGTACCGGCGAATATGGCGAGAGCGCGCTATAAGGCGCCGCCGAAAAAAGATTCTTCCAATAATCATAGTCCGCGCCGGGGCCGGCGTCGGATACTCAGGAGTAAATAATGGATAAAGCCGATTTGGCATGGGTGAGCGTTTCCACCCTGCTGGTGCTTCTCATGGTTGTACCCGGGCTGGCACTTTTTTATGGCGGCCTGGTGCGCGCCAAAAATGTACTGTCCGTATTGATGCAGGTCGTATCGACTTTTTCACTGGCCCTGGTCATCTGGTTTATTTACGGCTATTCACTGGCCTTTACCGAGGGCAACGCCGTGGTGGGCGGACTTTCCCGGCTCATGTTCAGCGGAATGTTCGACTTGTCCACCAAGACATTCGAGCTATCGGGCACTATTCCCGAATTGAGCTTTGCCGCGTTCCAAGCCACTTTTGCCGGCATTACCTGCGCACTTATTGTCGGCGGGTTTGCCGAGCGTGCCAAATATTCGGCCGTGATGATTTTTACGGCGATCTGGCTTACCTTCTCCTACATTCCCATCGCCCATATGGTATGGGCCCCAGGAGGCTGGTTGTTCGAGCGGGGCGCGCTGGATTTTGCGGGCGGCACAGTGGTTCACATCAATGCGGGTGTGGCCGGCCTGGTGGGCGCCTATTTCGTCGGCAAGCGCGTGGGCTACGGACGCGAATCCATGCAGCCCCACAACCTGCCCATGGCCATGATCGGCGCTTCGCTACTGTGGGTAGGCTGGTTCGGCTTCAATGCCGGCTCGGCATTGAGCGCCAACGAGACCGCCGCCCTGGCATTCTTCAACACCATGGTTGCCACTGCCGGTGCAATTCTCGCCTGGCTGATGGTTGAGTGGAAATACAAAGGCAAACCCTCCCTGCTGGGCGCCATCTCCGGCGCGGTAGCAGGACTGGTCGGCATCACCCCCGCAGCCGGCCTGGTCGGCCCTGGAGGAGCATTGATTATCGGCATTGTGACCGGTGCGGCCTGCGTCTGGGGCGTCAACGGCCTGAAACGGATGCTGCGCGCCGACGACAGCCTGGATGTATTCGGCATCCATGGGCTCGGCGGGATAGTCGGCGCCCTGCTTACAGGCATTTTCAATGCTCAGGCTTTAGGTGGCCCGGGCCTGGCAACGCTGGGCGACATCCCCCACCAGTTATGGGTACAGTTCGAAGGCGTGCTGATCACTATCGTGTGGTCGGGGGTGGTCGCCCTTGTCGCTTACTTTGTCGCAGACAAGATTTGCGGATTCCGCGTGAGCACTGAAGTCGAACGGGAAGGACTGGATATCAACTCGCACGGTGAAACTGCCTATCACTATTGATTCGACAAGGAAGCTAAATCGATGCGTTCCGCCCGATTTAGCGCCGATGCGACCTTGACCCTCAGTGCATTGGAATGAGCCTGCCGAACCTCTTTCTTGACATCAAGCAATTGTTGCGGATGCATGGAAAATTCGGTCAGGCCCAATCCCAGCAGCATGCGTGTAACCCGTGAATCGCCTGCAATCTCACCGCATACAGCCACGGGCTTGCCCGCCCGCTCAGCTGAATTGATCGTATGCGCGATCAGCCGCAACACCGCGGGATGCATGGGATCGTAAAGGTCGGCCACTTCGCTGTCGCCGCGATCTATGGCCAGTGTGTACTGAATAAGATCGTTCGTACCGATGGACAAGAAGTCCAGTGCCTCAACGAAAGGTTCGATAGCGATCGCCATGGCCGGAATCTCGACCATGGCACCCAACGAGATATTGCGGGCAAATGGCACGTCGTCGGCCTGAAGGCTGCGGCATGCCGACTCGATGGCTTCCCTGGTAGCCTTGACCTCGTGCATGTGCGAAATCATGGGTATCAGAATACGCACATGGCCATGCATGGAGGCGCGCAGCAATGCCCGCAATTGCGTAGCGAAAAGCTCCGGGTGGGCGAGGCAGTAGCGAATGGCCCGCAGGCCCAGGGCCGGGTTCGTCGCCACAGTGACATCGCCATCGAGTGTCTTGTCCGCGCCCAGGTCCAGCGTTCTGATGGTAACCGGTCGCCCGGCCATGGTCTTGACGACCGACGCGTAAGCTTCGTATTGCTCGTCCTCACTGGGCAAATCCCGACGGCCCATGAACAGAAACTCACTACGAAACAAACCTATGCCATCGGCACCGGCTTGCATGGCCGCCATGGCTTCCTCGGGCAATTCGATATTGGCATCCAGCTTGATCTGGATACCATCCAGGGTCACGGCTGCAGCATCGCGCAGCAAGGCCAGCTCAGCGCGGTCACCAGCATAAGCGGCCTGCCGCCGGCGATATTCCTCGACGACCTGCTCGGAAGGATTGACCAGCACGGCGCCGGTAAAGCCGTCGGCAATTAACATATCGCCGTCGCGCACCAGCATGCGTATATGGCCAAGCCCGACCACAGCCGGCACATTCATGCTGCGCGCCACAATAGCCGTATGTGATGTGGGGCCGCCAAGGTCGGTCAGGAAGGCGGCAAACCGCGCGCCGCGCAGCCGCAGCATATCGGCCGGAGAAATATCGCGGGCCACGACAATAAGCGAATCGCCCGCATCACCGGCTTCGAGGCTGGGCAGCAAAGCGGTGGACCCCGACAACACACGCAACACACGTTCAATAACCTGGCGTATGTCGGCGCCGCGCTCACGCAGGTACTCGTCTTCCATAAGGGAAAACTGTTCTGCCAGCAGCTGACCTTGCGTAGTGAGAGCCCATTCAGCGTTGTAGTGACGATGAGTTATTAGATCGCAGGTGTCCTGCAGCAGCATGGGATCATCGAGCAAAAGACTATGCACGGTAAGCAGGGGGCCGAGTTCGCGCGGCGCATCCTCCGGCAGTGACACGGCCATGGCCTGGAGCTCGCCACTGGCGGTTGCCAATGCCTGCTTCAGGCGTTCGCATTCGACCTGGACATCTTGCTCGGCAATACGATAGTGGACCACCTCGAGTGCCGCCGCGCTCATGATTGCCGCTTTGCCTATCGCATATCCCTTGACTACGCCCTGCCCCTGCATACAGAGCATGGAGCCGAACCCACAATTGCCGTGAGATGAGCGTGAAGTCATTAGGCGGTTTTCCGACTGTTGCGGCGGATCTATTCGTGCTCGCCGAACTTGCTGTTGAACAGAGACTGGATATCGAGCAGCGCCTGCTCGGCATCGCTGCCCGTGGCATCGACCTTGACCGTCACGCCCAGACCCGCAGCGAGCATCATGACGCCCATTATGCTTTTGGCATTGACGCGCTGAGCGCCGCGTGCAATGAAGATTTCACTGCTGAACTTGCTGGCCAGCTGAGTAAGCTTGGCAGCCGCGCGAGCATGCAAGCCCAATTTATTACTGATCACGATGTCGATGGATGGCATAAAATTCTTTTTTTGATTAACGGCAATACAGCAAGCCAACGATCAGCTTGTCCGATCGGCGTTGACTATGCCTCTTAAGGCGCCTAGCCGAACGCTTTCGCTTAGTTTATCCGGATTTTCCTGCTGATCGGTCAGCGCCTTCAGGACCATGCAAAGATTCGTGCCGGTGATCAGATGAGCGGTGAGCCCTTGCTCGCTTGCCAGTTTAAGTGCTTGCTTGGCGATATTGAATGGCGTTGCGCCGAATATATCGCATAAAACCAGCGTGGCTTCGCCCGCATCCTGCAGAAGCTGCCGTGCGAGTTCAGGAATAAGGACAGACGGTTCCGCGTCGGGCGCGACATCGAAGACCGCAAGTTCCGGTTTCTGTCCCAGAATATGTTCGGCACACGCTGCGAACCCCGAACCCAGCGGTTCGTGCATGACCAATATGATGCGTGCCATTCAAATACCCACGGCCTGTTCAAGTGCCGCCGCGAAACAGTCTGCGACATCGAAGTCGGTTTGCTCGGTGATCTCGACGAAACAGGTTGGGCTTGTGACGTTGATTTCGGTGACGTAGTCGCCTATTACATCGAGCCCGACGAGCAGCAAACCACGTTCGACCAGTTTGGGGCCGACGGCTTGAGCGATTTCGATATCGCGCGCCGAAAGGCTTTGAGCAACGCCGCGTCCGCCGGCGGCGAGATTGCCGCGCGTTTCACCTGCCAGCGGAATGCGCGCCAGCGCGTAGGGAACCGGCTTCCCGGCGATAAGCAGGATACGCTTGTCACCCATGAGTATCTCCGGGATATAGCGTTGCGCCATGATGGTGCGCGTACCGTTTTCGGTAAGCGTTTCAAGAATGGCGCCGAGATTATGCTCGGCTTCACGCAGACGAAAAATGCCGGTACCGCCCATGCCGTCCAGCGGCTTGACTATTACATCCTGGTATTGGCGATGAAACGCCCGCAGCCTGGCCATGTCGCGCGTAACGATGGTGGGCGACGTCAACGATGCAAACTCGGTGATAGCCAGCTTTTCAGGATGGTTGCGGATTGCGGCCGGCGAATTGAACACGCGTGCCCCCTGTGCTTCGGCGTATTCGAGCAGGTGCGTCGCGTAGACGTACTCCATGTCGAAAGGCGGATCTTTACGCATCAATACCGCGTCGAACTCGCCCAAGGCATTCTCGCTGGCCGGCCCGAGGTCTCGCCACCATGCATGGCCATGCAGATCGGCGCCGTCGACCAGGGCGATACCCGTCGTTACCGCCTTGACTGTTCCCTCGTCGATATACAGGTCGCCTTGATGGGCGACACTCAGAGTGTGGCCTCGGGCGGTCAAGGCACGCATCATCGCTACTGAGGAATCTTTATAGGCCTTCAGCGCAGGCAAGGGGTCAATAACAAACAGGACGTGCATAGGATACCTGCAGGCACCTGCCCGCGGATTGCACCGGCGGGCAGGATTGAAAGGTTCAGATCAGGAGGTGGCATCACCCGGTTTGCCCGGGGTCGCTTTTTTACGTGGTGCCAGAACCATCACCATTTGACGCCCTTCGAGCTTGGGCATGGCCTCGACCAGACACAATTCGACGAGATCGTCGCGTACCCGCTCGAGCACGCGCATACCAAGTTCCTGGTGAGCCATTTCGCGGCCCCGGAAGCGCAAGGTAACCTTGGCCTTGTCGCCTTCTTCGATGAAGCGGCGCAAATTACGCAGCTTGACCTGGTAATCGCCCTCGTCGGTTCCAGGACGGAACTTGACCTCTTTTACCTGAATGATTTTTTGTTTCGAGCGTGCTTCTTGCTGGCGTTTTTGTTCTTGATACTTGAACTTGCCATAGTCCATCAGCCGACAGACCGGCGGCTCCGCATTGGGTGCAATCTCGACCAGGTCTACTTCGTGTTGTTCCGACAGAAGGAGGGCGTCGGCGGTTTTGACAACCCCCAACTGTTCACCCTCTACTCCGATAAGACGCACCTCGGGGACGCGGATTTCACCATTGATGCGATGTGGTTTTTCGGTTGCGATGTCTGAGACTCCTAGAATTGATAAAAAATCAGGCCTGTTCTGGCATGCCCGGCTTTAGGCGCGGGCGTTGATTTCGTTTTGCAGCAATAGGGAGAAATCATCCAGAGGCATTACCCCGAGATCGACCCCACCCCTGCCGCGTACCGCCACATTGCCGGTTTCGCGTTCTTTTTCGCCAACCACCAGAATGTACGGTATTTTCTGCATACTGTGTTCACGGATTTTACGGGTGATTTTTTCAGCACGCAAATCGGAACTGGCTCTAAAGCCTTGTTTTTTCAAGCCTTGAACGATTTCTGCAGCATAGTCGGCCGAGGGCTCGGAAATACAGCATACAACGGCGTGTTCCGGCGCCAGCCATGCCGGCATGGCGCCGGCGTGGTTTTCGATGAGCATGCCGATGAATCGTTCGAATGATCCCAGTATGGCGCGATGTAGCATGACGGGCGTTTTGCGTTGATCGGCCGCATCGACGTATTCGGCCCCCAATCGCTGCGGCATGGAGAAATCAACCTGGATTGTGCCACATTGCCAATGACGTCCAATAGCGTCTTTCAGCGTATATTCAATTTTTGGACCATAGAAAGCGCCCTCGCCCGGCGAGACTTCGTATTCGCACTGCGTATGGTTCAGGCTGTCCATCAGGGCCTGTTCGGCCTTATCCCAGACCTCGTCGGAACCAATGCGTTTTTCAGGGCGGGTTGCAACCTTGTACAGAATTTCGGTGAAGCCGAAATCGGCATAGACTTTCTGCAGCAAGGCGGTAAAGGCGACGCACTCTTGCTGCAGCTGGTCTTCAGTACAGAAAATATGACCGTCGTCTTGCGTAAAGCCGCGCACACGCATCATTCCATGCAGTGAACCGGAAGGTTCGTTGCGATGGCATTGGCCGAATTCACCATAGCGTATGGGCAACTCGCGGTAGGAATGCAGCCCGGCATTGAATATTTGCACATGGCCCGGGCAGTTCATGGGCTTGAGTCCATAAGTACGATTTTCCGACTCTGTCGTAAACATGTTCTCGGCGTAGTTGTCCCAGTGGCCTGTCTTCTTCCACAAAGACAAGTCGAGGATTTGCGGCGCCTTGACCTCGTGGTAGCCGTTGTCGCGATACACGGCACGCATATATTGCTCTACCTGCTGCCACAGGGTCCAGCCCTTGGGATGCCAAAAGATCAGGCCAGGCGCTTCGTCCTGGAAATGAAAGAAGTCCAGTTCGCGGCCCAGCTTCCGGTGGTCGCGTCGTTCAGCCTCTTCCAGCATTGTCAGGTAATTTGACTGTTCTTCCTTGGAAGCCCACGCCGTGCCGTAGATACGCTGAAGCATCTCATTCTTGCTGTCGCCCCGCCAATAGGCGCCCGCAACCTTCATGAGCTTGAATACCTTCAGATGGCCGGTGGACGGTACGTGAGGGCCTCGGCACAAATCAATAAAGTCGCCTTCGCGGTACAGACTGATGGGTTCGTTGGAAGGAATCGAGGCGATAATTTCAGCCTTGTAGTGCTCTCCGATTCCCTTGAAATAAGCGACGGCATCGTCGCGCATCCATTCTTCCCGCGTCACAGGCTCGTTCCTGCGCGCAATCTCGGTCATTTTCTTTTCAATGGCCTCGAGATCCTCGGGTGTGAAAGCACGCTTATACGAAAAATCGTAATAAAAGCCGTTTTCAATGACGGGGCCGATAGTGACCTGGGCATCAGGAAACAACGATTTGACTGCATATGCCAGCAAGTGCGCCGTTGAATGGCGTATCAAATCCAGACCGTCTGCGTCTTTGGCGGTTACGATGGCCAGGCTCGCGTCGCGTTCAATTACGTAGCTCGTGTCCACCAGACGGGTTTCTGCGCCCTCGACCGACATCCGCCCGCCCAGGGCGGCACGCCCCAGGCCGGTGCCGATGGAATGGGCAACGTCGCTCACTGACACGGGGCCCGGGTACTCGCGCTGCGAGCCGTCGGGCAAGGTAATTTGAACCATGGGTTGTCCTGAAATGCAAAAACGCGGCACTAGCCGCGTTTTGGTTTTTTTGAATTGCTTTTAAACTGAACAATACGCGGGAACGTTAGGCACAACAAGTATTAGTTCGCGTGCTGTTTGAGTTCATGGCTATCAAATAATAAGTAATGGAATCGTTGCTTTAGTGTAACACCTTGCCGCGGCAAACACCTGCAAGCAGCAGGAAAATCGCCCTGTGCGGCGCGATGAAAAGCAGTCTGTTGTGAAAATACCAAACCGCCCGGCGCGTTCGGCGCTCCCCAACGAATCGCACTGAGCAGCTCGTTAAAACTCCTTGTCGCAAGCCGTTTTGACAAACACAAAACAATTGCGCTAGAATGCTGTTCTTCCTAGGCGGTTAGCTCAGTTGGTTAGAGCGCTACGTTGACATCGTAGAGGTCGCTGGTTCGAATCCAGTACTGCCTACCATCCCCTTTTTGCATTAGGTCGCGCCCCGTCGCACATAATCGCATCCAAAGCAAAACCCCTTGGTAAAAAGCAAACACTTAGGCGTTCTTGCATCACAAACGTTCGGGCTACAGTCACGCCACGTAGCGAAATTGATTACTCCTGCCCTTACTCGCCTATGGGACTATGAGATTCGATAAATCTCATAGACAAAGTCGGAGTCAAACGACCAACAAGCCAAGCAAAAACCGAGTTCCAGTTCCGTGTGCGGCCTACATTCGCGGAGTGCGCCGAAGCACTGCAAAAGCTCCCGATGAGCCGGAATCGGCAAGACACAACTTCGGTAACTCTAATTCGTAAAAATCATTTTCGTCGTCCCTCGGATAGTTACAGACATATCTAAACTAAAGCGACCAATGTATCTTTAATCGATTAGGGCAATATACCTGTTTCATATTGACTCAATATCGTGTTGACTTTGAGATCCGCTATGGAAGATTATGATCCGCGTAGGCGTATCACCACTATTAAAGGTGAAACACGATGCACCGGTTAATCAAGATCATAGTGACATCAGTGGTGCTGGCGTCCGTCACCATTCTTGCGTATTCGACTATGTCATACCCTCCCCAGGTGGATGACCCAACCGAGCTCGTGGTGATCAAGCGGGGCGACTTTGCTTATCGTTCCACCGGCGAGTACTTGCGCGGTACTTACGCCGTAGATCCGCCAACTGTCGTTGTGCATTTTCCCAAGGATTTCCTAATCATGAAACGGCAGGTTAGCCAAGCTGAGTATGCGGAGTGTGTAAGCAGCGGCTCCTGCAGACCCTTGGATAGAGCGCAGCGCGGCGCCACTTCCCCGAATTTGCCGGCGGTAGGAGTTAGCTGGGCGGATGCAACCGCTTACGCGGCCTGGTTGTCGGCGCGGACAGGCCATCATTACAGGCTTCCAAGCTACGCCCAGTGGGCTTTCGCCGCTGGCTCAGCGTATAAGGAGGAGGAAGCCATTGAAACCTCTGATCCAAGTAATCCAGCCCTGCGCTGGTTGGCCGAATATGAACGTGAAGCCCGCCGTAAAACGACCGAAGACACTCGCCCCAAGACATTTGGCAGCTATGGCATCAGCTCCACCGGGTTGTTGGATATTGCCGGCACCGTATGGGATTGGACCGACACCTGTAGCAGCCTCCAGTACATCGATAAAGATTCCGCGCCGGAACAAAACTGTCGCATTCGCGTGGTGGCGGGTCGGCATCGTGGATATATTGCCGATTTTATCCGCGATCCGCGTGGTGGCGCGTGCTCAGTAGGTATTCCACCCAGCAATCTTGGGTTTAGACTTGTTCGCGACCCCGCTACCGACCGGCTCGACCGGAGTACTGCATCAGAAGGAGCTTGAACTAGAAGGCCGTGTAGCAGGATCTGTCGTCGCCATGGGAACACGCGCATTAAATATAGATCTGCATTAAGTTGAGGCAAAAAAAGGGGGCAGCAGGGCTGTATTAAAGGAGTTCGTCAGGCCAACTTCACACGAAAGGAGTCATATGATGGAACGACGTTCATTTCTAAAGCAAGTAGGCGTGGGCACCCTCGCCGGTTCGGTCGTTATCGGGGGTCCGGTTTTGGCAAAAGCCAGCCTCGACACAAGGCCCGAAGAAGCATCCATCGAACACGACATCTCAAAATTGCAGCGGGTCAAAGTTGACCTTGTTGCACCGCCCATGATTCACGCGCACGAGCAGACCGTTGATTCAACGCCGAGGGTCGTTGAATTTCACATGACAATTGAAGAGAAAAAGATAGTAATTGACGACAAGGGCACGACAATGCAGGCCATGACCTTTGACGGCTCCATGCCCGGCCCAACCATGGTGGTGCATCAAGGCGATTACGTTGAATTAACCTTGGTTAATCCTACGACGAGCGCCATGCCGCACAATATCGATTTTCATGCAGCGACCGGCGCACTGGGAGGAGGCAAGTTGACTAATGTCAATCCAGGACAGCAAGTCACGTTGCGCTTCAAAGCCGACCGCAGCGGCGCCTTTGTGTATCATTGCGCCCCTGACGGTTCGGTGGCCTGGCATGTTGTTGCGGGCATGAGCGGTACCATAATGGTCTTGCCGCGCGATGGTCTAAAGGATGCCCATGGTAAATCGCTGCACTATGATCGCGCCTACACCATCGGCGAGTTTGATCTATATATTCCCAAAGATGAGCAGGGCAATTACAAACATTACGACACTGCGGCGGCCAGCTACGCAGACACCATTGAAGCGATGCAGACCCTTACTCCCACCCACGTGGTGTTCAACGGAAAGGTGGGCGCGCTTACCGGCGAACATGCACTACTGGCAAATGTCGGCGAAACCGTGCTTTTCATCCATTCGCAAGCCAATCGGGACACCCGCCCGCATCTCATCGGCGGACATGGTGATTGGGTATGGGAAACCGGCAAGTTCGATAATCCTCCGCTGAAGGACCTTGAAACATGGTTCATCCCGGGCGGCGCCGCCGGAGCAGCGCTGTACACCTTCAAGCAACCTGGCATTTACGCCTACGTGAACCATAACTTGATCGAAGCCTTTTTGCTCGGTGCGGCGGGTCACGTAAAAGTCGAGGGCAAGTGGAATGAAGATCTAATGAAACAAATCAAGGCGCCCGGTCCAATCGCCGACGCGTGATCACGATTATTTGATTCATGTGAAGGTTTGCGAGGTAGTAAGCCTCATACCAGCCATCAATGGAGAAGGTTATGCTAATGCTTGTTCACATCGCATTGGGAGTCGCTCTGACTACGAGCGTGATTCCCGCTCTCGCTTCCGCCCAAGATGTTGCGCCCGCCTCCGCTACTACGACGGCAACCACTCAGCAGAGTGGTGAGAAGTTATACAGATCAGCCTGCGTTGTGTGTCACAGCACGGGAGTCGCAAACGCCCCCAAGCTGGGCGACAAGGCGGCATGGGCGCCCATTATTGCGCAAGGCATGGATACCATCCTGGCCAATACGATCAAGGGCAAGGGCGCCATGCCGCCCAGAGGCGGTGCGAACAATGCCGATGACGTGAGTTTGCGCGCAGCTGTTGAGTACATGGTAAAGTCCGCTCAGTAAGTGCCCTGCCCCATGAACGATTCAGAAAGAACGTCTTATCCTCCTAATAATGCCACCTACATGTTGGAAAACATGTCCGGTGGCCTCTCACCGCCAAGCGGCGCAAGGCCTTGGCTTTGAAATTGATCGCATGCGGCTTAAAATAGCGCGCGAAAGCCGATTTGAGCGCATGCCTTCTTGCCACCGGGTACAAAACCAGTCCCTCTATCTGGATAGCAGCTCGTAAGAGTCTGGTGGTAGCATGACGCCAAATGGCAAACATGTATTCAAGCGTATTTTGTCATTTTGTGCGCGACGCCTCGCACACTGCATTCACCGGCAAAATTAAGCGTCGGACGACAAAACAAAAAGTAACTTTTTGCGGCGAAATTCGTCTGAAAACAAGGCTTCTCTGGTAGTATGCTGAATGCCGTAGACCTTTAGCACTTGAATCAATCGCCAGGTAAACCAATATGCGGATACGCAAAGAATAATCCCATTTAGCCTGGGTGTTGTCAGTACAGGAAACCATGACCGCGCTTCAATATGCCGTGTATGCTCCGAAACCGGACATGCTTCAGTTACTGGATCTTCGCCGCCACTCCACCTGGCCCGTCGGCCGCCTCTTCCACCCTTCAGAATCCGGACGCTCATCGGGCGGCTTTGACACATGAACTTAGAGGACCACCCGGCCTGCCGCCTCTTTACCGAGGCCGGCGAGCTCACACAGATTGACCCCTATTACGAAGAAGGCCGCAATATCTTATGGATGATGCTCAATGCGCAGCCTCGCCCATGCTTCAATTCGGCGCTACTTCGTGACATTGCTCAATTGGGGCGTGCGGCGCGAAATTGCGGGCTGCCCATCGATTTCTGGGTAACAGGGTCATCCGTCCCCCAGATCTACAATGTCGGCGGCGATCTTCAACTTTTTGCGCAGCACATTCGCGCGGGCGAACACGAACACCTGCTGGCTTACGCGCGCGCATGTATCGACGCCGTCTATCAGGCGGTGACCGGGTTTGGAACCGGGGCGATTTCGATTGCCATGGTCGAAGGCACGGCTTTGGGTGGCGGTTTTGAAGCTGCGCTCGCACACCAATACGTTCTTGCCCAGAAAGATGTCAAGATGGGCTTTCCGGAAATCGCATTCAATCTATTTCCCGGCATGGGCGCCTATTCCCTGGTGGCACGCAAGTCGCACATGCGGATAGCCGAAGAGTTGATCAGCACAGGCGAATCGCATACCGCGGAATGGTATTTCGACAAAGGCCTGGTAGACAAGGTGTTCGACAAGAACGACGCGTTCAAGGCGACACGCACCTTCATAGACGTAATGCGCCCCAAGCTCAACGGCATACGCGCCATGCTCCGGGCACGTCAGCGCGTGTTGCCACTGGATCGCGCCGAGCTCATGGAAATAACCGAAGACTGGGCCAGCGCGGCGTTCACCATAGAGGAGAAGGATCTCGTCTACATGGAACGCCTGGTCATGCTTCAGAACAAGCATGTACGAAACTCGAACCAACGTGCGGCGTAAAAACCTTCCAGCCTAACGCAAACAGCCGGCATTCATGCCGGCTGTCTTTTATGCCCAGCAGCGCCGCGGCACTGCCAGTTCGTCAGGCCACCAGCCGAAGCTTCTTGCCCTTGTTATTGAACCAGTCCTGGAAATCCTTGGCCGGCATAGGCTTGGCGTACAGAAAGCCTTGCGCATAGTCGACGTCGATGCTCTTGAGGAATTCCGCTTCGGCCTCTGTTTCGACGCCCTCGGCAACCACTTCTATTTTCAGTTGTTGTGCGACAGCGACCATGGTTCGCACCAATGCTTGCGAAGTAGGCTTTTCGCTGATGGAACTGATGAAGCTGCGATCCAGCTTGATGACATCTAGCGGCAGCCGCGCCACTTGAGACAGTGACGAATAACCCGTGCCGAAATCGTCCAGGTGGATTTGCGCGCCCAGCTCGCGGAATTGGCGGATCGTGGCCAGCGCCTGGGCTTCGTCATCGATAAGGCAACTTTCCGTCAATTCGATATCGAGCAGGCATTGGGTGTGGCCTGCCTCGTGTATGGCTTGGGCGAAGTCTTGCACAATGGTGGAATTGCACAATTGACGCGCGGAAACATTGATGGCAACACGGATGTTCAGACCGTTAGCCTGCCACAAGGCGGCCTGCTTGGCGGCTGTCCTCATTACCCACTTTCCGAGAGGAACAATGAGCCCGCTGTCCTCGGCATAGGGAATAAAGCCTGCCGGCGAGATGCGTCCTCTTTCGGGAGAATCCCATCGGATCAGAGCCTCTACACTACGCACCACACCGGTCTCCAGGCACAGTTTGGGCTGGTAATGGAGTTCAAGCTGGTTGAGATCGAGGGCCTTGCGCAGGTTGCGGTCCAGCCAGATGTATTCGGCCACCTTGTTGTCCATCTCGGGCGAAAACATCCGGTAAGTACGTTTGCCGGCGTCTTTGGCGACATACATGGCCGTATCCGCGCAGCGGATGAGATGGTCGAGTGTTTCGCCGTGCTGCGGGAATAGCGCGATGCCGATAGAACAACCCGTATAGACTTCGATGAGGCCCAAACTGATAGGCGCCCTGAGGCGGTCCATGATGCGTTGGGCCACGCCTTCCATCAGAGCTTCCGTGGCGTTCTGTACGAATACCAGGAACTCGTCGCCGCCAAGGCGGGCCACGACATCGCCGTCTCGCAGGCAGGTCTTGATATTCAGGGCAACAGCCTGGATGAGGCTGTCGCCTATGAGATGACCGTAATGATCATTGACCTGCTTGAAGTTGTCCAGGTCGAGGAAGATAACGCCGAAATGATCATTGGCCTTGATTGCAGCGGTAATTTTTTCGTAGATGGCATGCCGATTCGGCAAGCCCGTAAGCGTATCGACAGTAGCAAGCTCGAGCAGCCTTGCCTGCGCCTTGCGTTCTTCAGTGACGTCGGTGCCGGAACAGACCAGATATCGTTCGTCGGGCCCGCTGCCGCTACGTACAAACTTGTTGCGCCACAAGATGGTGCGTACGCCGTTCAGCGTATTGATATTGCGCTCTACCTCGTACGAAGTAGATTCTTTGAAGAAATCGGTGATATTCGCCCTGGAAGCCGCCTGCTCATCGGCACGCATGAAAGCGTGCGCGCTCTTGCCAATGACGTCTTCTTCTCGGAAGCCGGTTACTTCCTCGCACAAGCGATTGAATCGCAATATATTGCTGTTGTGGTCGATGATCACGACTAGCGAATTGACTTCCGAAATGACTTGTTCGGCGAATTCGAGCCCGTGAGCGAGGTCTTTGGCCACTGTCGGTGCATCGCTGTAATCGGACGCCGTACCCAGCCATGAATTGCTTCCGTTTTTCTTGCCGACCAGGCTGAGCTTCTGCGATTCGCCGAAAAGCTTGATATCGATGACCGCATGAGATGTCACGCCGGTGAATGCGCGGATTTCTGCGGCCTGATCGGGGACCAGGACTACAGCCAGGTTGGGAGTGCCTTTGGCGCCAGCCAGTTGCAAGGCGTCGCTATCGGCCGTTAATTCCCAGAAAGGGCTTTTGGTGCCGAAGTACGCGAACAATAATGAGTCGGTAAGTCCGTCGAGCATAGCACTCTCTTTTATGACAGATTTGCAATGCGCCTGCAGCCATTGCACTTGATATTACACCCGAGTTTCGCCTATAGGTTCCGGTAATAATCCTATAGACATTCCCGGAATTTTCGGAGGCGATAAGGCGGGTGCATCCCTGTGTGTCGACCCTACGGCGTGGACACAACGACAATAACTTGGCTAAGTATACCGTTACTGTGTAATTTGTTTAGCAGTTATTTCAGGTTTTAACTATAAAAGTGCTTCTCATTTGGCATTTTGCCACGCAATCGCCATAACGCCACCCCGAAAATCATCAAGCCGGCGGCTGCCAGCCCCGCTCCCACCCAGGCGGTGGATGTCCAGCCATAGCCGGCGGCAATCGCCAGACCGCCCAACCAGGCGCCCAAGGCGTTGGCCATATTGAACGCCGAGTGATTCAGCGATGCCGCCAGGGTTTGCGCGTTTGGCGCCGCATCCATCAGGCGGATCTGCAGTGGCGGACCGATGGCAACGCCGCTGCCTATCAGGAGGACGCCTGCCATCGCGGCCCATGAATGCCCCGCTATCAAGGGAAACATCGCCAACACGGCTACATTCCAGACCAGCAATACGCCGATGGCGGGCATCAGCGCCTTGTCGGCCATCCAGCCGCCTACGATATTTCCGACTATCATGCCCACGCCCAGAAACGACATGGCGAAGGGAACCCATACAGGCGATACCCCGGACACTTCAGTCAAGGTCGGAGCGATATAGCTGACCACGCTGAACAGTCCGCCGAAACCGATAGCGCCAATACCCAGCGTCAGCCAAACCTGCTCTATCCGCAACGCGCTCAGCTCGCGCATCGGGCTGTTCAGGCGCGATGCGGGGGAATCGGGCAGCACACCGCGCAGCAGCACAGCGGTAAGCAGCCCAATTGCGCTGACCGCCGCAAATGCCGCTCGCCAACTGCTGGCCTGGCCCAGCCAAACGGCCAGCGGATTACCTACCAGAACGGCTACCGTCAATCCCAACAACACGCGCCCCACCGCCTGTCCTCTGCGGGCCGGTTCCGCCATGGATGCCGCGACCAGCGCCGCGACACCAAAATAGGCGCCGTGTGGCATGCCGCTAAGGAAACGGAACAACATCACTGAGCCATACGAAGGCGCCAATGCGCTGGCCAGATTGCCTGCGGCAAATACTGCCATCAGGACAATCAACAACAGGCGTCGCGGCAATCGGGAAGCAAGGACAGAGATAAGCGGCGCCCCAATGACAACTCCCAGAGCATAAGCGCTGATCAGGTGACCGACTTCGGGCGCGGTCAGATTCAGGTCGGCGGCGATATTGGGCAGCAGGCCCATGATCGCAAACTCGCCTGTGCCTATCCCGAAGCCGCCTACGGCGAGAGAAAGTTCTGCTGCAATGCGGCGGCCTTTTGAAACTGGCCGGCGAGGAACCGAATGTGATGCTGACATGTTTGCAAGAACGGTATGAGGGGCTGCATAGTACCGTATCAGGTCACTGCGACGCGCTGCTCGCCGATTCGATAAGCGCCGGAGTCGAGAATGTCGGACAGGATTTCCACCGCATCCCACACGTCGCTAAAGCGCAGATACAGGGGCGTGAAACCGAAACGCATAATGTGCGGCTCGCGATAGTCGCCTATGACCCCACGCTCGATCAAGGCTTGCATGACAGCATAACCCTGGGGATGCTCGAAACTGACGTGGCTTCCACGCAGTTGGTGCCGGCGAGGTGTAACCAGCCTGAGCGGATGGGCGGCGCAACGCGTTTCAACGAGATGAATGAACAAGTCCGTCAGGGCTAGCGACTTGCGGCGGATGGCTTCCATGCTTGTCTTGGCGAATATATCGAGACCGCATTCCGCCAGAGCCAGAGAAACCACAGGCTGAGTGCCGCAAAGTGCGCGCCTGATTCCCGAACCGGCCTGAAACATCGGCTCCATGGCAAACGGCGCCGCATGGCCCCACCATCCTGACAGTGGTTGCGAAAAATCATTCAAATGTCTGGGCGCAACCCAAATGAAGGCCGGCGATCCCGGGCCGCCGTTCAAGTATTTATAGGTGCAGCCCACGGCAAAATCGGCATTGGCTTGGTTGAGTGCCAAGGGCACCGCGCCCGCCGAATGCGCAAGATCCCATATGATCAAGGCACCCTGCCGATGCGCATGCGCCGTCATGTCTTCAAGATCCAGCAAGCGCGCGCTGCGATAATTGACATGCGTCAGCATGACGACAGCAGTATCGTGGTCTATGGCGGCATGCAAGGCCTCGGGGCTTTCGACCAATTTGATGTGGTAGCCGCGATCCAGCCATTGCGACAGACCTTGAGCGATATAGATATCGGTGGGAAAGTTGCTGCGCTCGGTGACAATGACTTTACGATGCGCTTTTACCGGATCGAGGCTCTGAATGCGCAGCGCCGCCGCAAGAGCCTTGAACAGGTTGATGGATGTCGTGTCGGTAACCACGACTTCCCCGGCGCCGGCGCCTATCAAGGGAGCCAGCTTGTCGCCCAGCTTCACCGGCAGATCGAACCAACCGGCCTTGTTCCAGCTGCGTATCAGATCGGTTGACCATTCTTGCTCGATGAGTTCGCGGGCTCTCGACGCCGCAGCTTTCGGGCTGGCTCCCAGCGAATTGCCGTCAAGGTAGATCACGCCATCCGGAAGAGAAAATTCGTTCCTGAGAGGCGCGAGTTCGTCTTGCTGATCCAGCGCTACGCAATCGTTGCGATTGGACGCCGGATAGAGCGGATAATCAGATGCCATGGGCGGCAGCTACAAACGCCCGGATCTTTTCCGGGGATTTGATGCCAGGCGCGATCTCGACACCGCTGCTGACATCGACGGCGTAAGGCCGCAGCTTTTGTATGGAAGCGCCCACCGATTCGGGCGTCAAGCCGCCTGCCAGGATAATGCTGCGACTATCGTCGGCATTTTGCACCGCTTGCAACAAGGATATATCGAGGGTGCGTCCACTGCCACCGTAAGCCTGACTATAGCTGTCGAACAGCCAGCCGCTGGCCGATTGATACACGCTGCATTGCCGCAGAATAGCGTCGGCATTGTCCAGACCAGGAGCGCCGACGCGAAACGCGCGCACATACCGATGATCAAAGCTCTGGCAATAGTCGGGCGATTCATCGCCGTGGAACTGCAGCAGATCGGGCCGCACTTGCGCAATGACTTCTTGCACCTCGCGCTCGGAAGCATTGACAAACAGAGCAACGACGGACATGAAGGCGGGAACGGCCGCACGCAATGCCCGCGCGTGCTCCACGGTAACCGCGCGGGCGCTTTTTGAATACATGACGAGGCCGATGGCATCGGCGCCCGCCTGCGCCGCAGCATGGACGTCTTCAAGCCGTGTCAGACCGCAAATCTTGACGCGTGTACGTGCTGCCGCCAACATGTTTTTGCCCTCTGTCTATTTAAACGCCGCACCCGGATCTGGTGCTTCACCGAAACCGGAGCCGGAATCGTAGGAATCGGATCCATAGGCGTTTTGAGTACCGAAATTGATGGTGGCCGGATCAACCACCACAGCGTCGTTTTTATAGTGCGTGACCATGCCCGGGAAAAGCATGACGGCGGCAACCATGGCAACCTGTATGCAGATGAACGGCACAGAACCCCAGTATATCTGGCCTGAGGTGACCCTGGGAATAAGCTTGCCCGTAACGCGGTCGTGATAATCGTCTTTGGGCGCCACGGAACGAAGATAAAACAGGGCAAAACCGAACGGCGGGTGCATGAATGACGTTTGCATATTGACGGCAAGCAGCACGCCAAACCAGATCAGGTCGATACCCATTTTATCGGCAACCGGACCCAGCAGTGGAATAATGATAAAAGCCAGCTCGAAAAAGTCGAGGAAAAATGCCAAGAAAAATGTGAGAAGGCTTACAACGATAAGAAAGCCCCATTCGCCGCCGGGCAGGCCGCTTAGCAGGTGCTCTACCCAGATATCGCCATTTACACCTCGAAAGCTGAGACTGAACACCGTGGATCCCACCAGGATGAAGACCACGAAGCAGGACAGCTTGGTAGTGGTGTCCATGGCCTGCTTAAGCAGGGCGAAAGAGAACCGGCCCCGTGAAACCGCCATTATCAAGGCGCCCACGGCACCCATTGCGCCACCTTCGGTGGGCGTGGCCACGCCGATGAAAATGGTACCCAGCACCAGGAAGATAAGGAAAAGAGGTGGAATCATCACGAAGGTGACGCGTTCGGCGATCTCCGAGAGCCAGCCCAAACGAAGTACCTTGTTGACCAACGCGATAGCCAGCGCAGTAAGACCCCAACCCATCAGGTAAATAACAACACGCTCATCGACCGGCACCTGGGTGTGGTCGCTGAAATAATATCCTGCCCCAAAATAGGAAACTGTGGTGGCAATGATGGTAAGAATAGCGAGCGAGCGCAAGCCGCGGCTGCCGTCAGGCTTGACATAAATGCGGGCCTCTTCGGGCAAGGCCGGCGCGCTGGCGGGTTTGAGCAATGCAACAATCACAACGTAACCGATGTATGACAAGGCGAGCAGCATGCCCGGTATCATGGCGCCGCGATACATATCGCCGATGGACCGGCCGAGCTGGTCCGCCAGGATGATGAGCACCAGCGACGGCGGAATAATTTGCGACAAGGTGCCAGACGCCGCGATGACGCCTGTAGCCAGGCGCCTGTCATAGCCATAGCGCAACATGATGGGCAGGGAAATAAGCCCCATCGAGATGACTGAGGCCGAGACCACGCCAGTGGTGGCCGCAAGCATGGCACCAACCAGGACGACCGCGATCGCCAGACCTCCGCGAATGGGCCCGAACAGTTGCCCTACGGTTTCCAGGAGGTCTTCCGCCATTCCGGAGCGCTCGAGGATCAAACCCATGAGCGTAAAGAAAGGCACGGCCAGCAGAGTGTCGTTGGCAACAATGCCGAATACCCGCTGAGGCAGGGCCTGGAACAAGGCCGGCTGCATCAATCCGAGATCAATGGCTACGAGGCCGTAAAGAATGCCGTTGGCGGCCAGGGAAAAAGCGACAGGAAAGCCCAGCAACAGGAACACGATCAAGTTGATGAACATGATCGGGGCCAGATTATCGACAAAAAACTCCATGATTAGCGGCCTTTCCCTGTTGGTGTATTTGTATTTTGTTCTGCCGAGGCCACGTCCTGTTCGGCCAATTGCCGGATTTCATCGGCCAGTTGTTCTTCGGCACTTTTCCCCTTGGGCCTTGCGGTTGGGTCCGGGCAAGCGCCCCTGAGGAAGCCGACGCATTTAACAAGGTGCGACACCCCCGCCAGTATCAGTAAACCGAAGCCTAGCGGTATCAACAACTTTGCGGGCCAGCGGACCAGGCCCCCAGTATTGGAAGACTGCTCGTTCAATACCAGAGACTCGTAAAAAAACGGCAGGGAAAGCCAAAAAATGAGTACGCATGCGGGAAACAGGAAAAACACCACCCCGAAAATCTCGATCATTATCTGTGTGCGTTTGGAGAATTTTTGCGACAGCACGTCGACCCGCACATGCTCATTGCGCAAGAACGTATAGCCCGCCGCCAGCAGAAAAATCGCACCGAACAAATACCATTGAAGCTCGAGCCATGCGTTGGAACTGACATTGAAGATCTTGCGTATGACGGCGTTTGTGGCGCTGACCAGAACGACTACGAGGGTAAGCCAGATAACGGCCTGCCCCACCTTTACATTCAAGGCGTCTATTAACTTGGATAAAGTCAGAAAAAATTTCATGAGCTCGACTCGGGAGGGGTAACGGCAACCTCTGATTTAACTGTGCTGACGCCGGCTGGCCGGCGAAAAGCTGACAAGTATAGACCATGTATTGCTAATGGAAACGGGACGAATTTTATACGATCCGGCCCTTTTTCGATCTCGGTATATGCCCAGGGTCAGCAGCCAGGCAGCCTGAAGCCAAGGTGCGAAAAAATAGCTGTGCGCGCCGGGACGTCGGGCAATCCGAACTCGAGTGGATAATCTACTTTGGCAAGGTAGAGACCGTCCGGAGAAAAAGTAGGAGCTGCCAGGCGGCGATCTCGCTGCATAAGCAACTCGGTCATCCAGGATGCATCCTTTCGTCCCTGACCTACATACAGAATCGCACCCATCAGATTTCGCACCATGTGATGCAGAAAGGCATTCGCCTTGAAGGTGAACAGGAAAAAATCATCGTACTGTTCTATCTCCAGTGCCTGCAACGTCCGCACTGGACTGGCTGCCTGGCACTGGGACGAACGAAAGCAACTGAAATCATGTTCGCCCACGAGCAACCGCGCCGCTGCGCGCATGGGCTCAAGCTCCAGAGCATGGTATACCCAGCCCGCGCGTCCATGCAGCATGGGCGATCGCACCCGCGCGTTTCGTACTATATAAATATAGCTGCGGGACATGGCGGAAAACCGGGCATGAAAGCTGTCGGGCACTTTCTGCGCCCACTGGACGGCGATGTTGTCCGGAAGCAAAGCGTTGAGGCCGCGCACCCATGATTCCATGCGCCGCTCGACGCCAGTGTCGATGTGTACGACTTGGCCCAATCCATGCACGCCGGTGTCCGTACGGCCCGCGCAAATGGTCCCGACCGTTTCAGCCAGGAATGTTTGAAGTGCGGTTTCGAGGCGATCCTGGACAGTACAGCCGTTGGGCTGGGTTTGCCAGCCTTGCCAGAATGAACCATCGTAGGCAAGGCCAAGTGCCATGCGCGGCATGGTGTTTAGCGCCTGCGCGCCGTTGAATCGTCCGGTGTCGACTGTTCGAGATCCAGATTGATCTGGTCGAGTTTTTCCTTGACCATTGCTTCCGTTACGAGACCGCCATGATCATCGCCGCTGTGCGCGTTCGCCCGGCGCAATATCCAGGCGATGATGAGTACTACCAATGCCAACAGGCCCGTAATGACCCCCAGCATATGTTCTTGAATCCACGACACGGTTTGTTCTGCCTTGCTTGAAATAGGTTCTGCCACGCCGTCCGGTCCATTGGAGCTGGAAGCAGAGGACTTATCGGCTGTACTGTTGTTCGGATTGTTGTTCGGGTTGTTGTTCGGGTTGCTCCCGGCGGCGGCGTTGGTCGCGGCTTGCCGGGTCGACGTTGCGGCCTTCGATGCCGGCGACGCGGCAGCGCTGGCCGCGGCACTGTCGTCGCGCGACGCAGCCGCCGGTTGGGCAGCATTGCTTGAGCCGGCGTCTTTATTCACACCTGACTCAGTGCCTTGGTCGGTACCTTGGCCGGTACCTTGGCTAATACCTTGCTCTGTACCCTGACCGGTGCCTTGCTCTGTACCTCGACCAGTGTCTTGGCTGGTGTCTTGGCTGGTGTCTTGGCTGGTGTCTTGTCCTGTACCTTGTCCTGTACCTTGGCTAGTGCCTTGGCCCGAGTCGGAGTTGATATCCGGATTCGAACCTGCGCCCTGGCCGGGATCGGTATTGCCTGCAGCGGACGTGCCATTCTTTGCTGCAGTGCCTGCGGAATCGGCGCCGCCACTCGCCTGATTCGAGCCCGCTACGCTTTCGGTACCGGAAGCCGTGCCGGCAGCGGCTACGGCGGCCGGATCAGACTTTCCAGCCTTATCGTGGCCGGAATCGCTCAAGGTATTGCTGCCGGTTGCACCGACCCCGTCCGCTATGGGACCCGAGCCGGAACCCTGACGCGTGTTGGCATCAGTGCCCATGCCGCTCCCATTAACGGTAGTGGGCGCCCCTCCGGTAACGGTCCCGCCTCCAGTTCCGTTATTGCTTCCGGCCGAGCCGGGGCTTGCCGAACTTCCGGCGTTGCCGGCAAGTTTAGCGGATAGTCCCGCTATGCTGGGCAAGGTTATGCCCAGCCCCTTAGCGCCCTCGACCAATAAATCCGCGGCTGCCTCGCCCTGGGCCAGCAGGGCTTCGTTAAGATCCTTGACGTTCTGCTCGAGTTGCGACACGCGTGCTTCGGAATCTTGGATGCCTTTTTTTGTGGCAAGACGGTCGTCCGCAAGCACATCGGACGATGACTGCGCCCCAGAGGCATCATTGCTTGCTGTGGAGCCATTTCCGTTGGTCTGGGCCCGGTTGCCGCCATTTGCGCCGTCGGCTCCAGCCGAGGGGGCCGGGCTTCCGGACAAACGGAGTTGATCGCGCGGGGCCCCGTCACTTGTAGGATCATCGGGCGTGCTTTCCGCAGAAACGACGCCTTTGGCTGCACTGTCTTGCCCGACAACAACGCCCTGCCCTGCCAGGCGCTGGCGATACAAAGCATAAGCTTGCGCCTGCTTCTGATAGATGCGTCGCGCCTCGCGGTCGGAAATGGCGGTAAGTTGCGCCATGCCGGGCATCGAAAGTGTAGAGCCGGCCTTGACCAGGTTCAGATTATTTTCAATGAACGCTTTGGGATTCGCACGCTGGAGCGCGACCATCATTTGGTAGACAGTCACGCCCGGCACGGCGTGGCGCTCGGCTATGGCAAACATGGTGTCGCCCTGCTGCACCCGTATGGAGCGCGACACCCCGGCTGTTGCCATGGCGCTGGAATGCGTCAGCAGACTGACTTGATAGCGCTGCCGACCCGATGCCGTACGCACGTCAAGCAGAAGATCGGCTACCGGTTTGTCGAAAGGCTGGGAGGAACGCACCTGTATTACTTTGCTGCCCGCGGTGTAACCGTCGGCAAGTTGCGCTTTCAGCGTGCCGAAATCGACCGGCGGCGTCAGGCCAGCCTGCGCCCATGCCGCGGCAGGAGCCAGGCTGACCTGGAGGGAACGTATATCGTCGGCGGTGAGCTGCTTGACCGGTACGTCGATGCGTAATGGCTGCCCCAGTGCCGATGTAATCCGCGAATGTCCGAAGCTGGCTCCGTGTGCCGTTGAGCATGCCAGCAATGCCGCCGCCAGCGCCCCGATAAGAGGCTTGACACTCGATACTACAGAAGCAGACGAAGACACACGACGGGACATATGCATTTTTATAGTTCACCCAGAGTAATTCGCAACATTCGGCGCAGCGGTTCGGCCGCCCCCCATAATAGCTGATCTCCTACGGTAAAAGCGCTTAGATATTCCTGGCCCATTGACATTTTGCGCAAACGACCGACAGGAATATCCAGCGTGCCGGTAACCGCGACGGGAGTCAACTGTTGCATGGTGAGATCGCGTTCATTGGGCACAACCTTTGCCCATTTTGAGCCTTGCTTCAGCATGTCCGAGATCTCGTCCAGGGGTACATCGCGCTTGAGCTTTATGGTCAAGGCCTGGCTATGACAGCGCATTGCGCCGATCCGGACACATAAGCCGTCGATAGGGGTGGCAGGCGTACCGAATGCCTCGCCGCGACCAAGAATCTTGTTGGTCTCGGCTTCGGCCTTCCATTCTTCGCGCGACATACCGTTGCCCAAGTCCTTGTCGATCCAGGGAATCAGGTTGCCGCCAAGAGGCACGCCGAACTGTTCGTGAGGAAGATTCGGATCTTGCTGCGCTTTGAGCACGCCGCGATCGATGTCAAGAATAGCCGACGCAGGATCGTCGAGCTGGAGTTTGACAGCGGCGTTCAGCGCGCCGAACTGGGTGAGGAGTTCGCGCATATGCTGGGCGCCGCCGCCCGACGCCGCCTGATAGGTCATGCTGCTCATCCATTCGATGAGGTCATTGTTGAACAGACCCGACAGACCCATAAGCATGCAACTGACCGTGCAATTGCCGCCGATGAAGTTCTTTACGCCACGTTGCAGGGCGGCATCGATGACGGACCGATTGACCGGATCCAGCACAATGATGGCATCGTCGGCCATGCGCAGAGTGCTGGCCGCATCGATCCAGACGCCCGACCAGCCGGCGGCGCGCAGCTTGGGATACACCGCCGAGGTGTAGTCGCCACCCTGCGCCGTGAGGATGACGGGCAGTTTTTTAAGCGCTTCGATGTCGTAGGCGTCTTGCAACGGACCCGCGCCGTCGGCCCATGCCGGAGCCCGTCCACCCGCGTTGCTGGTCGAGAAAAACACCGGTTCGAAGAGGGAAAAATCGTTCTCGTCGCGCATGCGCTGCATGAGGACCGAACCCACCATGCCACGCCAGCCGACCAATCCAACTACTTGGTTCATGTTGCTGTCACTTTAAAAATAAAAATCAATTTGAAATATTAGTTTAATGCCTTGAGTACGGCGTCACCCATTTGCGTGGTCGAAACCTTGGTCGTTCCGCTTTCATAGATGTCCGCGGTACGCAGGCCCTGTTCGAGAACTGCCTGTACAGCCGCTTCGATACGGTCGGCCTGCCCGGCTTCGTTCAATGAATAACGCAACAGCATGGCCGCCGACAATATCGTAGCCAGCGGATTGGCGACATTCTGTCCGGCAATGTCGGGCGCCGAGCCGTGGCTGGGTTCGTAAAGCCCCTGGTTGGATGAGTTCAGCGAAGCCGAAGGCAACATGCCGATGGATCCCGTGAGCATCGCCGCCTCGTCGGAAAGGATATCGCCGAACAAATTGCCTGTGACAATGACATCGAATTCCTTCGGTGCGCGAACAAGCTGCATGGCGGCGTTGTCGACATACATATGGGACAGTTCAACATCGGAATACTCCGAGCCAACGGCAATCATGATGTCGCGCCAGAACTGGGACGTTTCAAGCACATTCGCCTTATCGACGCTGCACAATTTCTTGCCGCGTTTCCGGGCCGCCTGAAAAGCCACGTGTGCAATGCGGCGCACTTCGGATTCGGCGTAATGCATTGTATCGAAGCCCTGGCGTTCGCCCTTGTAGGGGCCGTCTTCCACTTGTCGTACGCCGCGAGGCTGTCCGAAGTAAATATCGCCGGTAAGTTCCCGCACAATAAGAATATCCAGCCCAGAGACCACCTCGGGCTTGAGCGAGGAGGCGTTGGCCAACTGCGGATACAAAATTGCCGGACGCAAATTGGCGAACAAGCCCAAAGCCTTGCGCAAGCCAAGTATGGCTTGCTCCGGCCGCAACTCGCGCGCCAGGGAGTCGTATTTCCAGTCGCCCACGGCGCCGAAAAGAATAGCGGCGGAATTCCTGGCCAAGTCCAGCGTGGCGGGTGGCAAGGGATGTCCGTGGGCGTCGAAAGCGGCGCCGCCGACCGGCGCGGTTTGCAGATCAAGGTCCAATCCCAAGGCGGTCAGCACCCGGACAGCCTGCTCGGTAATTTCGGTGCCGATTCCATCGCCCGGCAGTACAGCAATCTTGTGACTCATTATTTTTCCTGAATGAATTTGTTGTTCACATACAACAGAAAGGGCTGCGTCGCCGCGGCCCTTGTCTTGAATCAGCCTTCTATGGCAAACACCCTAGGCAATGGGATGTGCCTCGAGCCAGGGGTGGCGCGCCAGCCTTTCGGCCTCGAACGCGCGTATCGTGTCGGACTTTTGCAAGGTGAGCGCAATTTCATCCAGACCATTAATTAAACAATGCTTGCGAAACGGCTCGATGTCAAAGGCCAGCTCGCGGTCATCCTGAGTAATGACGACCTGCCGTTCCAGGTCGATACGCAGCTTGTAGCCGACAAAACCTTTCACTTCATCGAACAATCGTGCGACCTGAAGCTCCGGCAGGACAATGGGCAAGAGTCCGTTCTTGAAGCTGTTGTTGAAAAAGATGTCGGCGTAGGACGGCGCAATGATGGCGCGGAATCCGAACTGCGAAAGCGCCCAGGGCGCATGCTCACGGCTGGAGCCGCAACCGAAGTTCTTGCGCGCGAGCAAGATAGAGGCTCCCTGATAACGCGGCTGGTTCAGCATGAAGTCTGGATTCAGCGGGCGCTTGCTGTTGTCCATACCGGGTTCGCCGTGATCCAGATAGCGCAGTTCGTCGAACAAGTTCTCGCCGAAACCAGTGCGCTTGATGGACTTCAGGAACTGTTTCGGGATGATCAGATCGGTATCGACGTTTTCACGGTCGAGCGGCGCTACCAGGCCATGATGGGTCTTGAATGCTTGCATGATGGCTTCCTATCGAAAATTGCGTACGTCAACAAAATGGCCTGCGATGGCCGCGGCCGCCGCCATGGCGGGGCTGACCAGATGCGTACGCCCGCCCTGCCCCTGGCGCCCTTCAAAATTGCGGTTCGATGTCGAGGCGCAACGCTCGCCGGGCTCCAGACGGTCGGCGTTCATGGCAAGACACATGGAACAACCCGGCTCGCGCCACTCGAATCCGGCGTCGAGGAAAATTTTGTCCAGACCTTCCCGTTCCGCTTGGAGCTTTACCAGGCCGGAGCCGGGAACGACCATGGCTTGCTTGACCGACGACGCTACCCGCTTGCCGCGTGCGACGTCTGCCGCCGCACGCAGATCTTCGATACGCGCATTGGTACAGGAGCCTATGAAGATGCGATCGACGGGAATATCGACCAGGGGCGTATTGGGTTTCAGCCCCATGTATTGCAGTGCGCGCTCAATGCCGCTGCGCCGCACATCGTCTTTCTCTTTATCCGGATCCGGTACACGGCCGTCCACCGAGAGAACCATTTCGGGCGACGTACCCCATGTAACTTGAGGCATGACGTCGCGCGCATTGATTTCCACGATACGGTCAAACTGGGCGCCCTCATCGGTATGCAGAGTGCGCCAGTACTGGACCGCCTGATCCCACAGAACCCCGGTGGGGGCATAAGGACGGCCGCGGAAATAATCAATCGTTTTCTGGTCGACGGCGACCATGCCGGAACGGGCGCCGGCTTCGATAGCCATATTACAGACGGTCATACGGCCCTCGATGGACAAGGATCGCATTGTGCTGCCGCCGAATTCGATGGCATAGCCTGTACCGCCCGCCGTACCGATCTTGCCGATGATGAAGAGCACCAGGTCTTTGGCCGTACAGCCGAAGGGCAATTCGCCGTCGACCTTGATCAGCATGTTTTTGTTTTTCTTCATAAGCAGGGTCTGCGTGGCCAGCACGTGTTCAACTTCTGACGTGCCGATCCCAAATGCCAGTGTGCCTAGCGCGCCGTGGGTGCTGGTATGGGAATCGCCGCAAACAACGGTCATTCCGGGCAAAGTTGCGCCCTGCTCCGGACCGATGATGTGCACGATGCCCTGACGCGTGTCGTTCATGCGGAATTCGGTAATTCCGTATTTTTCGCAGTTTTCGTCCAGCGTGTCGACCTGGAGACGCGAGATGGGGTCGGCGATGCCCTCGGCGCGTGCCGTCGTTGGCACGTTATGGTCGGCCACCGCCAGGTTGGCGCTGATGCGCCATGGCTTTCTGTCCGCCAGCGCCAAGCCTTCGAAGGCCTGAGGACTGGTGACTTCGTGGACCAGATGGCGGTCGATATACAGTAAACAGGTTCCGTCGGACTCTTGATGCACTACGTGCGCATTCCAGAGCTTGTCGTACAGGGTTTGTGCCATGGCATTGCTCTTTGAAATAGGGGAAAAAAGAAACTCCCTCCAATTATGCCACTCCCCTAACCTGGTACAAGACTAGTACGTATACTGGTATTGGCAGTGCCACCCTGAATGGAAGCGCAATCCGGCCCTGGCGTTATGCACGCGGTCAGAATCGCCTGTTCCACAGGCCTTGCGTCGCAAGATCGTCCAGCGCATCCCGGAACTGCCGTGCATTGCTACCTACCTGACTCGCGGTCATACCGGCCTTATAGAGCGCCGATCCCAGGCCAAAGCCGTTTGCGCCCGCAAGCAGATAGGCCCGCATACTTTCGGGAACGATCCCGCCGACCGGAAGAAGACGCCGCTCCGGCGGCATGATGGCCCGCCACGCTTTGACCACCGCGGGCGTGATCTGTTCGGCGGGATAGAGCTTGAGCGCATCCGCGCCATTGTCCAGCGCGGCAAAAGCTTCGGTCGGCGTAGCGACACCCGGAACGCAAAGCATGCCGGATTCCCTGGCCTGCCGCAGCACCGCCGCGTCACTGTGCGGCATCAGTATCAGCTTGCCGCCCGCCTGGGCGACCTCGCGCACATCCTTGCCGGACATGACCGTGCCGGCGCCGATGAGCTGGCCGGGAAAGCGGCGGGCCAGAAGGTCAATGCTTTCGAGCGGACGCGGCGAATTCAGCGGTACTTCAAGAATCTCAAAGCCGGCGTCGACAACCTCTTCGGCCACTCCGATAATTTCTTCCGGTGTGATGCCGCGAAAGATCGCGATGAGGGGGAACTTGTCGAGAAAAGGTTCAATATGCATGGCTTTTACCGTTCAAGGCTGATGTTCTGTTTTCAAGTGTTGATCAGGCCGCGTTCGCGCGCCACGGCGTGTATACCCCGGAAACTGGCATGCTCTATGCACGCCCGGCTATCTATGCCAAAAGCCGACAGCGCAGCCTGGTAACGCAGGAATAAGGCGGGATTGCATATAAGGTGCACGTGTCCCGAAGCCGCGGCACCGGCCCAGGTCAGTGCCTCGCGCACTTCTTCGCCGATGAGCAGGCCTGACAGATAGTCGGACTGCTGATCAGCCGGCAATTTGCCGAACAAGCCCTGGGACCGTACCGAGAACAGGCGGTGCAGCAACGCGCCTTCCGCGGCCAGCGAACAGGCTTTTGTAAAGCTGTCGCGGCCGTCTGCCCAGGACGTCGTATCGTGATCGGGCATCAGACGGGACAAGATGGATTGCTGCCTGAGCAAGGCAAAGATCTCTCCGGTCATGTAAGTATGAAACGAGACCACCCGGCGATTTTCGACAAGCACCCATTTGCTGTGCGTACCGGGCAGAACAAATACCGCATTATCGAGCCCCAGGGCGTCCAGCGCACCGAAAATCTGCGCTTCCTCGCCGCGCATCACGTCCGGCACTTGGTCGGCATGCTGCGTGGAAAGACCTGGAACCAGTCCAAGCGACAAGCCATTATCGTTCATCCAGACCAGTCCCGCGCCCAGCTCGGCGAAACCGGCGGGACACGCAATGTAGGCAGCCTCGCGCCAGCCCTGGCGGCTGCCTATCATTCCGGCAGCCAGCACCACGCTGTCTGGATGGTCGCGCAGCCACTGGCCTGCCACCCTGTCGAATACGGCGCGAAAGCCGGGTCCGGCGGCCGCGGACAGGATTCCATCATTGCTGCTCGCTTGCTCCAGTACGGCGCCGCTTGAATCCATCAGGGCTGCCCGCAAGGATGAAGTTCCCCAGTCGAGCGCGATCAAATAGGATGCTGCGCGCATGTCAGACCTTATCGGTAAAGTGTAAAGGGCCCGGATCGTCGCGGCTTATGAAGCCGCCGGCTCGTGTTGCCACACGCCTTTGCCGGCCAATGTAGCTCAAGCGGCCGTTGACCCATACTTGTTCCACGCCGTCGCTGAACCTGGTCGGCTCGGCATAGGTTGCCTGGTCGCGGACTTTGGCCGGATCGATGACGACCATATCGGCAAAAAAACCGGGGCGCAGATAACCGCGTCCTTTTAGCCGAAAACGGCTTGCGGACATGCCGGTCATCTTGTGTATGGCCTGCTCGAAGGGCAGCACGCCCTTGACACGCCAGTATTGGTCCAGCACGCGCGGGAATGCGCCCCACAAGCGAGGGTGCGGCCGCTTGTCGTGCGGCAGACCGTCCGAACCTATCATGGACAAGGGATGGCAAACCACCCGGTCCACGTCGTCCTGGCGCATCTGGAAGTAGCATGCCCCTCCCGGCTGCAGGCGCTGGCATGCCTGCACCTGGGATACGCCCCAAAGTGCCGCAATATCCTTGAGATAAAGTCCCACCATTTCCGGATGCGTGTCGCTGCCGGTGATAAGGATGTCGATCACACCGTCGACGAGGTCTTCCCTGAGCACCGTGGATCCCGCCGTATAGGGATAAACGTCCATGCTGATGGGCTGCTGCCGCGCCAGCTTTTCGATCAGTGGCAAAGTTTCCGCCGTTCGGCCCCAGTTGGCGGGTCCGGCGCATTTATGATGCGACAGCACCAGGGGAACCCCTGCCTGGCGGGCGGTAAGAGCCGCTTCTTCTATCGCCTCGACAATGCCGCGCAGTTCGTCCCGTATGTGCGTAGAATATACGCCGCCATGCCGCGCAACGACTTTGACCAGGGCGGTCAGCTCTTCCTGATTGGCCGCATAGGCTTGCTGGTAAAACACCCCGGACGACATCCCGAGCGCGCCCTCGGCCATGGCCCGATCAAGTATGGCGCTCATTTGCCTTACCTCCTCGGGCGTGGCGGGCTTGGTCAGATCGGCCATCACCTGCATGCGCAAAGTGGTATGTCCGATAAGTGCGGCAACATTCACCCCGGGCCTGGTTTGGGTGACCTGGTTGCGGTAGGCATCCAATGAGGGAAAGCGGAATTGGCGCGTACCCAGAAGCGATAGCGGCGGTTCAGGCGCCGCGGTAACCATCGGAACCAGCGAAATACCGCAATTGCCGGTCACCACGGTGGTAATGCCCTGGGACAATTTGGGAAGCATATCGGGATGATCCAGCACGACGGCATCGTCGTGCGTATGCACATCGATAAACCCGGGCGCAATCACAAGCCCGCTGCAGTCATGCTCGGTACAATGATCCCGACTCTGCAGATCGGTGTAACCCTCTGGCGCAGCGCCGGAGGGCAGCACCGCCAATATCTTGTTACCCCGGATCCATACATCCGCCGGCAGCGCGGCATGGGCGGAACCGTCGCATACGCTCCCGTTCTTCAATACCGTTACTGCTGCACTCACTGATTCAACTTCAGCCACCTGCGTCCCTTTGCTTTATCTAGATATTCGTATGCAAGACGCTATCCACGCCATGCCGTTCAAGCACGTCTTTGAACAGCTTCAGTTTCTTTATCGTGCCGGGGCCCAGACTTTGCGCGACGCGCACGGCAAGTATCTCTATGACCAGCAAATGGGCCAGATAGGCCTCCGTGCTGACGCGCATGATGGCGTCCTGCGGGACCGATACCGCAATCGTGTAATGCGCCCGCGCCGCCAGCGGCGTGCCGGCCTGAGTCAGGGCAACAACCGTCGCGCCATGGCTGCGCGCCAATTGCGCCGCCTCCAGCGCAAAAGGCATGCTGCCCACATGGGAAATGACGAATGCGATGCCCTTGTGGTCCAGCGAACTGGCCGAGATCAACTGCTGATGAGGATCGGAAAAAGCATTGGCATTGATGCCCAGCCGAAAAAGACGGGTTTGCAACTCCTGCGCCATGAAGGTGGAGGTGGCGCCTACAGAATAGGCGTCAACCCGCGACGCCTTTGCAATTTTCTCTGCAACCGCATCGAGCAACGCAATGTCCAGTTGCCGCTCAAGCGCGGCAAGCGACGAAATCGCGCTGTGGACGATCTTGGCGGCAACGTCGGGCGCTGCATCGTCGAACGATACGCTGCGATGCAGCTGGTGGTTCGAGACGGCAAGGTCTTGCGCCAGGGCCAGCATGAAGTCACGCACGCCATCGTAGCCAAAGCTGCGGCAGGTTCTGATGACCGAAGGCATGGACACGCCTGCCGTTCTGGCGATTTGATCTATCGTGCTGCTGACGATGGCCGCCGGATCGTCAAGCATGGCGCGCAAGACGCGCTGCTGTGCCTTGGGCAGGCGGTCCATCGACTCCTGCAGATGTCGCAACAAACCCGCGGACGGAGACTTATTTACCATCACAAATCCTAGAAACGGGTGCTGACCGCCGAAACCACAGCACCTGTATCGGAAATAATGGGCAACCATGTCCACTTGTCGAAAGTGGTGCATGGATGCGATATTCCCAGAATGATCCGATCGCCAACCTGGGGTGCGGCATTGCTGTCGCCGAAACGCAGGTAGGCATGTTGATCGTTCAGGGCGGATATATGCCAGCCGGCGGGGGCCGGCTGTTTTTTCAGCACACCCCGTGGAGCATAGTGCGCAACCAACGGCAAGGACAGGTCAAAGGAAATATCGCGTTTGCCGCAGCTGAGAATGGCCAGGCCCCGTTCAGGTACGGACTGCACCATGGTCCAGACTTCCAGCGCCGGCAACAGGCTGTCCTTCAAGCCTTCCCGCTGTGCGACATTGCGCAACATTTTGGAATAGAAATCGTGATCGTGCGTAATGTAGCAGCCCGAACGCATCACTCCGGCCACGGGCTTGGACAGCACTAGCTTGAGTCCGGGCACAACGAGGTCGAACACGGCAGAACCGCCTGCGCTGATGATGATCTGATCGTCTTCGAAAAACTCGCGTTCATCGCACGCTTCGGCGATTTTCCGGACACGCGCCATCAGGGCACCCACAGCAACGCTATCGTGCTCGGAATGGCAATGGGCCAAGCCGCCCTCGTAGCACTCCAGGCCGCCAAGATGAAGACTGCCCGAAGCGCCGATACGCGCGGCCAATGCCATGGCCTGCTCGAACGTGCGGATTCCGGTTCTCTGGCCTTCAATGCCTATTTCGAGCAGGCAATCGAATTTGCGGCTGCTCGCGCGCCGCCGGCTCCAGGACTCGATGATATCCACCTGGGCGATTGAGTCGACCAGAAACCATATGCGCAGTTCGGGATCGCGGCCCAGCATATAGTCGAGCGTGTCGAGATCCGCGTCGCCGACCACCTGGTTTGCGATGATGACGCGCGTGGCGCCAGCCTCGAGCCCCGCATTGACCTGGAATACCGTGGCAAAGGTCAGGCCCCATGCGCCGAGTGCGAGCTGGCGACGGAACAGCTGGGGCGACATCGTGGTTTTCCCATGAGGCGCAATCAAGATATCGCGGTCTTGCGTAAACGCCTGCATCCAGCGCAGATTGTGTTCAAGTTCGGCGTGTTTGATGACTGCCATGGGATACGCGAGGTCATCCTGAAACATATTCCACCCGCACTTCCCCACATCCTCCACCGAACAAGGACTGGCCTGGGGCGGGAAACCCTTGAAACTGCTATTCAAGACATCTTTTGTGTTCATTTCGGTTCCGATTCCGGCACTCGTGCCTTACTTCAAAAGTGGCGCCAGCAAGCCTGCCAATGGCCTGGACTATGCTCGCGCAAGTTCATGTCCGCCTGCGCGCATTTCGCTTCCGCCAGCGGACAGCGTGTTCTGAACACGCAGCCCGAAGGAGGGTCGGCGGGGCTGGGCAGATCGCCCTCCAGCGGCTGCACATTGCGTGTAACCGTAGGATCGGGCACCGGCGAAGCGGCAAGCAGGGCCTGTGTATAGGGATGCAATGCTTGCGTGTAGAGCTTTTCGGTCGGCGCTACTTCAATAACCCGCCCCAAATACAGTACAACAACGCGGTCACACAAATACTCCACCACATCAAGATCATGCGATATCAGCAACATAGTCAGGCCCAGCCTGTCTTTGATGTCGCCCAGCAGGTTGATCACCTGGGCCTGAATCGATACGTCCAGCGCGGACAGGGGCTCATCCGCAATGATAAACGCCGGTTCGACGGCCAAGGCCCGCGCTATGCCTATACGCTGCCTCTGTCCTCCCGAAAACTCATGGGCGAAGCGCTCGGCATGCTCTTCATTAAGCCCTACCTGTCTCAGCAACTCGTGGATTCTTGGCATCCGCGCCGAACCGCGCGCAAGACCATGCGCATCAAGCGCCTCGGAAAGTATCTGGCGCACCCGCATGCGGGGATTGAGACTCGCATAAGGGTCCTGGAAGACAACCTGTATTTCCGAACGCAAAGGCAGGTACTGGCGCTGGCTGAGCCTGGCCAGGTCGACCGCGGATGGTCCTCCGAAATACCGCATTGCGCCGGTTGTGGGATCGGTCAGGCGACTGAGCATGCGCCCTATCGTTGTCTTGCCGGATCCGGATTCGCCAACCAGTCCGACTGTCTCGCCTTTGAATATCGAAAAGCTTACATTGCTTACCGCCTGGATGGGAGCACGCTCAGAGCCGAAATTCTTGCACAGGCCGCGAATATCCACCATGACCTGCTGCGTACTCATGACATCACCTCGGAAGCCTTGAAACAGCGCACGCGTCCGCCGCCGTCCCGCATATAAAGTAACTGGGGCACTGAAGCGTCGCATTCGGCCTGCGTCAGCGGACAGCGTGGGCTGAACGCACAGCCCGGCGGCATATTGAACGGACTGGAAACTTGCCCTTCTATCGCAGCAAGCCGCAACCGCCCCTTTGAGTCGCGAACATTCTTTTTCTTGGCCATGGCCGGCAGGCAGCTCAATAGCGCCTGGGTGTATGGATGCGCGGGCTGAGCAAAAATGCGGCCGACGTTGCCGGCTTCGACGATTTTTCCGGCATACATGACCGCGACATCATCGGCATACTGAGCCACAACGCCCAGGTTGTGCGTGATAAAGAGAACGCTCATGCCTGTTTCCTTCTGCAGGCGGCCGATCAGGGCAAGTATTTGGGCCTGGATCGTGACATCCAGCGCGGTGGTAGGCTCGTCGGCAATGAGCAAGGTCGGGGAACAAGCCATGGCCAGCGCTATCATCACCCGCTGGCGCATGCCGCCCGAAAGCTCATGCGGATACTCCTTCACCCGCCGGGCCGACGCCGGAATTTCCACCAGGTCGAGCATGCGCTGTGCATGAGCCATAGCGGCCTTGCGGTCATGGCCCAGATGCAGGCGGGTGGCTTCGGCGATCTGTTCGCCTACGGTAAGCAGCGGATTCAGGCTGGTCATGGGCTCCTGGAAGATCATGGCCATCTCGTTGCCGCGCAACGCGCGTCGCTCCCGCTCGGGAAGATCGAACAAACTCACCCGCTCGCCATTGCGACGCAAGAACCAGGCTTTGCCATTGATCTGAGGATGGGATGTCTTTGCGTGCAGACCCATGAGACTGAGGCTGGTCACCGACTTGCCGGAACCTGATTCGCCAACCAGTGCCAGCGTCGAGCCGGTCGGGATGGAAAAGGATACGTCTGACACGCTTTGCACGCGGCCACGGTCAGTCAGAAATGAAGTCGATAGTGATTCGACCTGAATCCGCAGCGCGTCATGATGGCTGGATACCGTCATACAGCCTTCCTCAGTTTGGGGTCCAGTGTGTCGCGTATGCCGTCACCGACGATTTGCAGGGACAACGATGTAACGACAATGGCCAGGCCCGGATAGATGATGGTCCAGAACGCCTGGTCGGAATAGTTCAGGCTGCCCACGATCATGGTGCCCCAGGTAGGTATGGACGGCGGCACGCCGACGCCGAGGAAGGAAAGCCCTGCTTCAGCGAGAATGGCGTAGGCGAAAATAAAGGTTAGTTGCACCAGGATGGGTGAAATCAGGCCCGGCACGATATGCAAATATAGGATTTTCCAGGTTGGCGTTCCGATGGCCCGCGCCGCATCCACGTACAGGAGATCGCGCAGAACCAGTGTGGAGGCGCGTGCCACGCGCGCAACCCGGGGCGTATAGACGATGACGAGCGCAAGCACCACGTTCCAGAGAGACGGCCCCAGAATCGCAACCAGCGCGATCCCCAGAAGAATATCGGGGAAAGCCATCATGGCGTCCACGACGCGCATGATGGGCGCATCGGCCCACCGGAAGTAGCCGGCCACCATGCCCAGAATTGTGCCGATCAGCACCGCGCCTATGGACGTCACCAGACCTATGGTCAGCGAGTACCGTCCGCCGTATGCCATGCGCAGGAAGACGTCGCGCCCAAGCTGATCGGTACCCGCCCAATTTGTTATTGAAGGCGGCTTGAGGCGCTGCATGATGGAAACCGCGCTGGGATCCGCGCTGGAAAACCATGAAATGCCCAAAGCGACCGCAATCACGGCAAGCAGGACCAGTGTCGCGAGCAACACGATCCGGCGGGCAAAATAGCGGCTGGCCAGATATTTGAACCGGCTGGGCGGCGTCACCGCAGTCGCGCTCATGAAAATAGACGACATTCTGAATACCCCTACCTGCGCATACGTATCCGTGGATCGATGACCGTATATAAGAAATCGATGAAAAAATTGATCAACACATAAATGAAAGCCACGACCAGGAGCGCACCCTGGATTACGGGATAATCGCGCCGCAATACGGCGCGCACCACCAGCCCTCCGACGCCGGGCAGATTAAACACCGTTTCAGTGACGACCGTACCTCCGATCATGAGGGCTGTGGTCAGCCCTATCACGGTGACGATGGGAATCAAGGCGTTTTTCATGACATGCCTGATCATGATGGCAGCCTCGGGCAAGCCTTTCGCCCGCGCAGTGCGGACATAGTCTTCGCCCAAAGTATCGAGCATCGAAGCGCGGGTGAAACGGATGATCAGGGCGGAATTCAAAACACCCAGAACAATCGAGGGCAAGGCCAGGTGGTACATGCGCTGGACCAGGGTCGAATCGGGCGGGCCGTAGCCCGAAGACGGAAACCACCCCATTTGCACGGCGAACACACGAATAAGGATGAGTCCCATCCAGAAGCTGGGCACACTGGCAGCCAGCATGGCCACCGCGCTGACGAACTGATCTGTTTTGGAGCCGCGCCATACCGCTGCCAGCGCGCCGCAGGGAACACCAATAAGCGTCGCGATCGCGACCGAGAAGAATGCCAGCATCAATGTCGGCTCGGCACGATTGATCAGTACTTCGACGACAGGTTGTTGAAGAAAGATGGATGTGCCGAGGTTGCCGTGCAGCACTTGCTGCAGCCACAACAGAAACTGCGCGGCCAAGGGTTTATCCAGCCCGTACAGCGCCCTCACCTGTGCAATATCGCTGGCCGTCGCTTGATCCCCCAGCAGTACGGCAATGGGATCTCCCGACGCCATGTGAACCAGCGAAAAGACCAGTACGGCAACAATCAGCATCACCACACAGGCGCCAAGCAAACGCACCAGGAGGATCTTTATGGCAGACAACATCCAGATAATCCTCAGGACAGCGTGGTATTCCAGAAGAAGGGCCATGCACCCGGAACGAAGTTCTGCAATTTGTTCGAGCGCGCAGACAGGCTATTGAACTTGCCCAACTCGATGAATGGCACCTGTTCGTACACAATCTTCTGCACATCGCCCCACAACGGACCCCGTTTGGCCAGGTCGACCTCTTCGTTGAAAGCTTTCAACGACGCGGTCTTCTCCGGCGTATCCCACCAACCCGGAGCATCGGCGCCGAGTTGCGGCGGAGACAGCATGGGCTCGGGAAATAGTCCGGAGTGAGTGATATAGATATCCCACAGTTTGGGGTCGTTGCGCCGCTGGAGCAGCGTTGCCCAGTCGACGACCTGCAGCTCCGCCGCCAGCCCCGCGCGCTTGAACTGTTCGACCATGACCATACCGATGTTGTAGTGAAATTCGTACTGGCGGCTGGTAAGAATGCGGATGGGCTTGTTGTCGTACCCGGCCTGCTTGGCCAGCTCAGCGGCCTTCTTGGGGTCATTGCTGTTGTACTTGCTCGCACCCGCATCGGAATAATAAGGCGTCCCCTTGGGGAAGAAATTGGGCTCGACGATAAAGAAGCGCGGGTCGCCAAATGCCGCCGCCATGAGTTCGTCGGCGCTGATGGATGCCTGAACGGCCTGGCGCATGGCCTGCTTCTGCAAGCCCCCTTCCCTGGTATTCAAGACAAGATATGGAAAACCGAAGTTCTGAGTGATGATGGGAACAATGGCGTCGCCGCCGCGTTCCAGCCTTCCTACGGACTCGACAGGCAGCAGGTCGGCATAGGTGAACTGGCCGGACAGGGCGCCCGCCACACGCGTATTTGAATCCGGCACAGGAACAAATCGAAGTTCTTTGATGCTGGCAGTGCGCCGGCCGCTGTACCCGCTAGGCTCCTCGCTGCGCGCTGCGTAGGCATCGAAACGTTCCAGTATCGTGTACTGGTCGGGACGTCGTTCCTTCAATTTGTAAGGACCGGTTCCGATGAACTCGGTGAGAGGCGTGGCGATCGTATCTTTCTGGAGGATGGCTGCCATGCTCGACGGAAAGGCCAGTTGGGCCAATAAAGGCGCATACCGGTTTTTCAAATGTATGGCTATTTTCGTGGGTGAAATTATCTTGATGTCGGCTATCTGTTGGGCAACGGCCTTGCCGCGGGGCGATATCCTGGTCCAGCGGTCGAGCGAAGCAACGACATCATCCGCGCTCAAAGGCTTGCCATTATGGAAGGTGACCCCTTCCCGCAGTGCAATTTCAAACACCTTTCCGTCATCGGAAACTGTCGGCATGCCCGCAGCGAGCATGGGCACGACATTCCATTTTTCGTCGAAGGTGAACAAGGGCTCATAGACATGCTGCATGATGGTGCCGACCAGATCCGCCGTGGTCATCATGGGATCGAGCGTTTGAAGATCGCCGATCATTGCAAGGCTGGCAGACTGCGCATTGCCGGCCGCAAACACCTTGTTGCCGCCCAAGGCGGCAACGGAAAAACCCAGGGCGCTCATGAGAAGAAGCTTGCGCCGAGCGGGATTATGCTGCTCAAACAATGACGTGTCGGGACTACAGCTGGAAGATTGCATAGTGGCACCATTTAGTAATAAAATTACAAATTGAATGCTAACAAGCCACTAAACACGGGTCAACGCCCTTCTCGTAGGGGTTTTCCTGTAATTTTTTTACACAATGGAGTCATCGATGGCAGCTATTCAACTGTTGGGCCAGGCCCCCGCAGCATCCGACAAACTCGCACGTCCGCTGTCGCCCGCCGTCCGCGCGGGCGATTTTGTGTTCGTGTCGGGCCAGGTGCCCACCGACGCGCAAGGTCAAGTGGTAACGGGTGGAATTGAAGCGCAGACCCGCCAGGTATTCGAACACCTGAAGAAGGCGTTGGCGCTGGCGGGATGCACTCTGGATGATGTTTGCAAAGTGAATGTATGGCTTGAAGACGCCCGCGATTTCGGCAGCTTTAATCGCGTCTATATGGAGTGCCTCGGCGACCACCGTCCCGCCAGGTCGACCACCGAGGCGCGCCTGATGATAGACGCCAAGGTCGAAATCGACGTTACCGCTTACAAGCCGCAAGCGGCAACCTGAACAGCGGGTTCTTACTTTCCGCCGGCCTGTTGATACAAAGGCATTACTTTATTGGCGGCCTGCGTCAGGTCGCTCGAACGGCTCGATGCAGAGGGATGGGTGGAAAGGAACTCCGGTGGCGAACTGCCGGCGCTCAGTGATCCCATTTTCTGCCACAAGGTCACCGCCGCGCGCGGATCATAGCCGGCACGCGCGGCCAGTTCAACCCCGATGCGATCGGCTTCGGTTTCGTGCGTACGGCTATTGGGCAGCGTAAACATTACCTCGCTGAGCGCACTGCCCAGATCGGCCGCGCCTCCCACGCCCGTCACGGCCGACAATACAGACAAGCCTACGCTGGTGGCCATTTTCTGGGACACCTGCTCTCGGGAATGTTCGCGCAGCGCATGGGCCATTTCATGACCGATGACGGCTGCAAGCTCAGCGTCGGTTGGCTTGATCTTGTTGATCAGGCCTGTGTATACGGCAATTTTTCCGCCCGGCATGCACCAGGCGTTGACTTCGTCGGAACTGAAGACGTGGGTTTCCCATTTCCAGTTGGTGGCATCGGGACGGAAAGTGCCGACGTGCTGTATGAGCTTCTGCGTGATTGCCTGCACACGGCGTGTTTGCGCCGCATCGGCATCGAGCGCGCCCTGCGCCTTGGCTTGCGCGACCAGCGTTGCGTATTGCTGCGCCGCCTCCTGCTCGAGAGCCTGTTCAGAAACCATGCCCGACATATATTGTTTGCGTTCAACGCCTACCGCGCCCGTACCTGTCGTCTGGACAGCCGAACAGCCGGCGAGCGCAGTAACGACGCAGGCAACGCCCAGGCCGGACAATACTCGGGAAATCGAGGTTTTATTGTGCATGAAAGCTCCTTTCAGTTGTCGCTAGATTATTCCCCGCATTGCGCACGATGACGCAATGCATGATCCATCAGAACGATGGCAAGCAATGCTTCCACGATGGGTGTGGCGCGTATGCCAACGCAAGGGTCGTGGCGACCCAGAGTTTGTACTTGCACGGGTTCGCCCGCGCGATTGATCGACCGGCGCTCGACCCGTATGCTGGAAGTCGGTTTGATCGCCAGAGAAACGGTGATGGCTTGCCCCGATGAAATGCCTCCGAGCACCCCGCCTGCATGGTTACTGAGAAAGCCCTCGGGTGTAATTTCGTCGCCATGCTCCGAACCGCGCTGCGTCACACAATCGAAGCCGGCTCCTATGGATACGCCTTTCACGGCATTCAGGCCCATCATCGCATGGGCAATGTCGGCGTCCAGCCGGTCGTACAACGGTTCACCCCAGCCCGGCGGCGGATTTTCAGCCACGACTTCGATACGGGCGCCGATGGAATCGCCGTCCCGGCGCAGCTGATCCATATAAGCTTCGAGCTCCGGCACGATTTGCGCATTCGGCGCGTAGAAGGGATTGTTTGAAACTTCATCCCACGACTCGAACGGGATGGAGACAGGGCCCAATTGGCTCATATAGCCACGTATTTTCACTCCGTAGGTTTGCGACAGCCATTTCTTCGCGATGGCGCCCGCCGCGACGGTGGGCGCCGTGAGGCGCGCCGACGACCGCCCTCCTCCCCGCGGATCGCGCTGTCCGAACTTGCGGTCGTAGGTGTAATCGGCATGGCCGGGGCGGAAGGTGTCGGAGATATTGCTGTAGTCCTTGCTGCGCGCATCGGTATTACGGATCAGGATGCCTATGGGCGTACCAGTGCTTATGCCTTGATAAACGCCCGACAGGATCTCGACTTGATCGGCTTCCTGGCGTTGGGTGACATGGCGCGAGGTACCCGGGCGGCGCCGATCCAGTTCGATCTGGAGGTCGGCCTCATCTAGCGCGAGCCCGGGTGGGCAGCCGTCGATGACGGCGCCGATGGCGGGGCCATGCGATTCGCCAAAGTTCGTGACACAGAAAAGCTTACCTAGAGTATTACCGGACATAGTAGAGTTTTTTGATTCAAGACGGTGAAAACAAGCAGAGCGGACGAGGCGTCCGGCATGCATCATGAAGAGCAGCTGACCTCCAGCTGGCAAGCCCAGTCGGGCGGTTTTGCCGCATAGGCCTCGTACCCCTCTTGCTCGGTATACGGGTCGCGCAGCAGCTTCAGCAGTGTTTCGATTTCGCTTGCATCGCCCTTTTTGGCAGCCTGTATGGCATTTTCCGCCAAATGGTTGCGCAAGACATAGATCGGATTCGCACCATTCATCAGTGCAATACGCTCTTGTTCGGGTAGCGCTTGCTGGGTCAGGCGCGCCACATACCTGTCCAGCCAGGCTCGAGCGGCTGCAGTGTCGTCGAACTCATCGACGAAAGCTTGTGTATTCCCGGGCGCCTGGGCCAGGCCGCGAAAGCTCAAGCTGAAATCAGCGCGCTGGCCGTGCAACAGGGCCCACCAGTCGTCGACCAGGGCTTCGTCGGCCGGCGTCCATTGGACCAGGCCCAGCTTCCTGCACATATCGCCGCGATAAGCCTGAAGAAACGACGGCTCGAAACGCGCGAGCTGCGCCTTGAGCGCCTCGGCATCCACACCCAGAGCAAGCAAGCTGCTGGCCAGGCGATACAAGTTCCAGTGAGCGACGGACGGCTGCGCATTCCAGGCATAGCGTCCTTGCTCGTCGCTATGGTTGCACACATGGTTTGCCTGAAAAGCATCCATGAAACCGTAAGGGCCGTAATCAATAGTGAGGCCCAGAATCGACATATTGTCGGTGTTCATGACGCCATGGCAAAAGCCTACGGTTTGCCAATGGGCGACAAGTTCGGCGGTTTTTTCAACGACTGACCGCAGAAAGCGCAGCACAGCGCCATGCTCGCCGCCTGTCTCGCCGTCGTTCCCGTCCCGGCACTCCGGATAATGGCGGTCGATCACGTAGTCCAGCAGGATGCGCAGATTTTCCGGCGACGAAGACCAATGTTCGAATGAGCCGAATCGTACAAAACTGGGGGACACGCGGGTGACGATGGCGGCGGTTTCCACCGTTTCGCGATAAACAGGATCATCCGACACCACCAGGGCCAATGCGCGAGTAGTGGGTATGCCCAGGCCGACCATTGCTTCGCCCGCCAGATATTCACGCACCGACGAACGCAGTACGGCGCGCCCATCGCCCATGCGTGAATAAGGGGTACGTCCTGATCCTTTGAGTTGCAGCTCCCAGCTTCCCGACGGGCCGACGACTTCGCCAAGCAAGTGTGCGCGACCGTCGCCGAGCTGGCCCGCCCATACGCCGAACTGATGTCCGCTATAAACCGCTGCGAGTGTCTGGCCGCCCGGCAAAGGAGCCGATCCTGCCACCACATCGAGGAATTCGGGCGTCTGCAGAGCTGCCTGAGACAGGCCCAGCATGTGCGCCACATCGACATTCGCATGCAACAACCGCGGGTTGCGCAGCGCTTGCGGTTCCAGGCGGGTGTAGAACTTGCCGGGCAATTGCGCAAAAGAGTTTTCCACCCGCAGCTGTTTAATGGAATCGATCATGGCATGTCCTTAGGTCGTACGCGCGGCGTTCTTCTTTGAAGCCTGCTTGGCCGGTCTGAGATAGAGAATTGCGCACAGATAAAACACCAGTGAGAACAGTATCTCGAAACCCGCCATGAGCGCGGACATCGGCGAGGGGTCCGACCAGGCCCGCACCACGCCTTCCATGAAATACAACAGGATCAACATGGCTGCCCATTGCAGGGTGTACAAGCGTCCTTTCAGGACGCCGGGCAGCGGCAGCAGCAGCGGCAGTACTTTCAATGCCAGTAAAGAGCCGCCCGGCTTCAACGGTGCGAGGTACAGTTCCCACAGTAGGCATAAAACGATGAGCGCAATAAGCGACGCCGACGCGCCATAGCGCAAAACAGGGTTAAGTTGCTTGTTCATACTGGTATTATGACTCGAAAGGGGCAAGCCCTGCCCGAACAATGCTCCGGAATGTAAAGGTTTGAGCGCTGCGACCATGACTACTCATCCAATTACCGAGAAGTCTTTGCCGACCGATCCCGCCGATGCGGAGACGTCGCCGACTCCATCCGAGCCCTTGGAAGGACCGCGCCTGGAAAGTGCCGGCACGCCGGCAAGAGGCTTAGTCAACGCAAGGAAAATTGCCGTCTTTGCCTTGCAGCGCGCGGCCGAGAAAAAACTCACGCAAGTTGCCGCAAGCCTGACCTTCACAACGGTACTGAGTATCGTTCCCCTCCTGGCCGTCGTGCTCGCCCTCTTTACCGCGTTCCCATTGTTCGCGGAATTCCGGGTGGCGCTGGAAAGTTTTTTGACCAGCAGCCTGATGCCGCCATCGGTGTCCGAGAATGTCATGCTGTACCTGAATCAGTTTGCCGCCAAGGCGTCGGGGCTCACCGCCGCGGGGACGCTCTTCCTGATTGTTACGTCGGTGATGCTGTTCATGACCATCGACGAAGCATTCAATGACATCTGGCAGGTCGAACGCCAGCGGCCGCTGCGCCAGCGCATGCTGGTTTATTGGGCAATCATCTCGCTGGGCCCCATCCTGGCCGGTGCCAGCCTGTGGGCCACGTCCATACTGGCAAGGGAGTCTTTGGGCCATGTGGAAGAACTGCCGGCCGTCATCGGCTTTGCACTTTCCTTTATTCCTTTGATTGTCACCGGACTGGGCTTCACCGCCCTTTTTGTCGGCGTCCCAAATCGGCGCGTGTTGTGGCGCGACGCGCTGGCCGGCGGCATGGGAACCGCCATCGTGCTCGAGATTATGCGCGCGGGGTTTGCCTACTACCTCACCCAGTTTCCGTCGTACACCGTTGTGTATGGCGCTTTTGCCACCTTGCCGATCTTCCTGCTGTGGCTTTACCTTTCCTGGCTTGCGGTCCTGCTGGGCGCCACCGTGGCCGCCACCCTGCCCGCGCTGAAACAGCGACGCTGGGAACTTCAACACTACCCGGGGGCCATCTTCGTCGATGCCTTGCGTGTATTGCGCGTCCTCTGGCAGGCGCAAGGCGCCCAGCCGCCCGGGCGCAGCATGCGCTTTCTCTGCGCCCATCTGCAACTGCATCAGGACGAGCTCAGTTCCGTCCTGAGGGCGTTGAAACGGCTGGGTTATGTGGTCGATACCGACAGCAACGACACCGATCAATGGGTGTTGGCCTGCGACCAGCGCGAAGCAACCATCGGCCCTCTCATCGACGCACTGCTCATCGACCGCGATCAGCCCGGACTAGTGGTGGAGAACTTACTTCTGGACGCGCTTTCTTTGTCTTTGACACATACAGACCAAAGGCTGGAAGACCTGTTCGAGGGCCATATAGCACTACCCGAAAGCACATATATGGTGCAAAATAGATCTACCGTGGCGCACGGGGAAATTCAGGAGCAGAACCATGTTGAAAGTCAGTGAAATCTTACGTGTCAAGGGTGACACCTTATATACCGCCACGCCAGAAATGCCCATACTGCAAGCGCTCGAAACAATGAGCGAACAAGACATCGGTTCGCTGGTCATCATGGAACGCGGCCAGTTGGCCGGCATGCTCACTTTCCGCGAAATCATCCGCCATCTGCACGACAACCACGGTAATACCGGTACGAATACAGTGCGAAGCATCATGGACGATGCGCCGGTAAGTGTCTCGCCCAACACCAGCGCCGACGAAGTCCAACGTCTCATGCTCGAAAAGCATGCCCGCTATATGCCCGTCATGGACGGCCCCACCCTCATGGGCGTCATTTCCTTCTACGACATGGCGCAAGCCATTGTTGCGGCGCAGGCCTTTGAAAACAATATGCTCAAAGCCTATATACGCGACTGGCCATCCGACTCGGAAGCAGCCAGCTCGTAAGCAAGAAAGGCGGGAGCGCCCCCGCCTTCACCCCAAAGCGTCGGGGTTTCGCAAACGCCACAGCCGCAAACCTATATGGACATCCAGGGCGCGCGTCGAATCGCGCCATGCTCCCAATAGCGCGTCCAGCGTATCCAGGCGCTGACGGAATGTATTGATGTGGATTCCCATAGCCTTTGCGGCGTTGCGGGCGTTATAGCCATGATCCAGGTAGGCGAGCAAGGTGCGTCCCAGTTCGATCTTCCGGGCATCGCCTGCCTGATACAGCGGGGAAAGCACCGACTGCAAATACACATCAATTTCGGCCGGATCCATCTTGCCGAACAAGAAGGAATACATGCTCATTTCGCGTTCATGGAAAATGGCGCCGCGGCGTTCCAGCATATTAAGAAACCGCAGGCAGTTGCTGGCGGACTGGAAAGAAAGCGGGAGCCGGGACGGATCCGAGACCGGCTCTGAAATAATACCGGTGTAGGCTAGGCGCCGTTCAGTGAAGTAACGCAGCAGCACTTCCTGCAGTGTGCCGATCGACGCTTGATTGATGACGAAGACCAGTGTGTCGCCCACCTCGTCGAACAGGCCGTGGAATTCCTTCAACACTGAGCGCAACTGCTGCACGATGTAAGCCGCCCTGCCGGCCGGCGCCTGGATAGCCAGGACACATACGGGCTGGGCCAAGTCCAGTCCATACACCGATGCCTGTAGCGCCAGGGCATTCAGGTCGCTTTGCGGATGCAGGATCAGGCGGCGCAACGCCACCGGGTTGTCCGACCATAGCGTGGACTCGCGCCGCTCCTTGAGCAGCAACACGATGCTTGTTACCAGCGAGCTGCGTTCGAAAATTCGAACCGCCACGTCGTTGAGCGCAGAGTCTGTGTGGATGATGAGTCCGCCAAGCAGACCGGCTCCGCCGGTAACCGCCGACACCCGGCACTCATGATCATTCCCGCTGAACGCAATGACGGATCGGCCCAGGCGCCTGCTTTCATCCAGGGCAACATGGATCTGGTCCTCAAGGCTATGCCGGCGAACGGGGTCGACGATTTCCGGCTGGCGCTGCGTGTATCCCGGTGCGGTGGACCGGCACACTTCCTGCTCACCCTCGTCGCACACCACTACATGGCCGTCCAGGCGGTTTGCCACCATGTGGCAGATATCTCGCAGTTCTCCCCCGCGCGCGACCAGCGAAGTCAATTGCTCGTGCGCTTCGGCGGCCGCACGAGTATCGGCCGTCTGCTTGACCAACAGGTCGTTGGCGGCGCTGGCCTGCTGCAATGCATATTGAGCCTGCTCGAAAAGTCGGGCGTTGCCGATGGCAACGGAGGCATGGGCGGCCAGCGTGGATAGTATCGACATCTCCCATGCGACATAAGATCGAACATAGCGGTCGCCAACGAACAACACGCCGATGACCTGATCCCCGGCCAGCAAGGGAACACCCAGGATGGACTGGATATTTTCATCAATCATCGCCGAATCAATGAGACGGTTGTGTCTGAAACGGCTGTCGGTCCCGTAGTCGGATGACGCGTATGGCGCCCGGTTGCGGGCGACAAAACCGCAGACGCCTATATCGATTCCCACACGAACCTGTTTGAACTTCGCAGAAAAGGCGCCGTCGGTGGCGCGCACATAGAAATCGCCCTGCTGATCGTCGTAGATGGACAGGTAGCCGACGTCGCAGCCCACCAGCTTGCGTGCGCGCTGCACAATGGCCTGCAAGACCCGATCCAGGTCCGTCAGGGCGGTGAGGTCCTGCGCAGTTTCAATCACAGCCAGCAGACCGCGCTCGCGCAACTGATGCTGCTCGAAACGCTCGCGTATCGTGATGCCCATTTCGACGCTACGGATCAAGTCGTCTTTGGCGGCGCTCGCGGGCAAGGACCGGATCTGTTCGCGCAAACCGGCGAGTTCCTGGCGGTCCTCCCCCTGGTACAACATGCGCAGAATACGGAAATGGAAATCCTTGCAATCTAGCACCACACAACCTCGCACATATAAGGATCAGTTTTATGTGCACTTTTACCATATGTTTTAGGCAAGGCCCTGCCTATACTGGGCGCAGATTTCCACATCAACCTCCTGAACAAGAACGCTACCGCCATGAGCCTGGATTCCCGTCTTCCCAACTTTCGCGCCCTTGATCCCCTTGAGCGCCTGGAACAGATTGCCGAAAAGGCACAACTGAGCAGCGAGGAGCGCCAGTTGCTTGCCCAGGCCGGCGGCCTACCGCTGGAAACCGCGGACGGCATGATCGAAAACGTGGTGGCCAAGTTCGAGCTGCCCTACGCCATCGCCGGCTACTTCCAGGTCAACGGTAAAGACGTGCTGGTGCCCATGGCCGTGGAAGAGCCATCCGTGGTGGCAGCCGCCTCTTACATGGCCAAGCTGGTACGTGAAAACGGCGGCTTCCAGACCTCCAGCACCGGGCCCATAATGCGTGCCCAGGTACAGTTGATGGACGTTTCCGATCCCTATGGCGCAAGGCTCGCCATCCTGCAACATCGCCAGGAAATAATCGATGTCGCCAACAGCCGCGACCGCGTTCTTGTCGGCCTGGGCGGCGGCTGCCGGGACATCGAAGTGCATGTATTTCCCGATACGGCACGCGGAGCCATGGTCATCACGCACCTGATCGTCGATGTGCGCGATGCCATGGGAGCCAACACAGTAAACACCATGGCCGAGGCCGTAGCGGGACGCATCGAGCAGATTACCGGCGGCAAGGTGCGCTTGCGCATTCTTTCGAATCTCGCCGACTTGCGCCTGGCCCGCGCCCGCGTGCAACTGTCTGCGCAGACACTGAACAGCAAGGACTACAGCGGACAGGAGGTGATAGACGGGATCGTGGATGCCTATGCCTTCGCCGCCGTGGATCCCTATCGTGCGGCGACCCATAACAAGGGCATCATGAACGGCATCGACCCCATCATCGTCGCCACCGGCAATGACTGGCGCGCCGTGGAAGCGGGCGCGCACGCCTATGCCTGCCGTCAGGGCCGGTATACCTCCCTGAGCACCTGGGAAATCGCCCGCAACGGCGACCTCGTGGGAACGCTCGAAATGCCCATGCCGGTCGGACTGGTCGGTGGCGCCACCAAGACACATCCGCTGGCCCGCCTGTCCTTGAAGATCATGGCCGTCACGACCGCCCAGGAACTCGCCGAGATTGCCGTGGCAGTCGGCCTGGCCCAGAATATGGCGGCCCTGCGCGCATTGTCCACTGAAGGCATCCAGCGCGGGCACATGGCCTTGCATGCGCGCAATATCGCAATTGCCGCAGGTTTCAAGGGCGCCGACGTGGACTGGGTAGTGCGGGAAATGATCGCCCGCAAAGACGTGCGCGTTGACTTGGCAATTCAATTACTGCGACAGCACCACGCCGCAAAGAACTGATCGGGGATGATCCTCGCAGAAAGCTGGAACCGAACATCTTAAAAAAACTGGAGACAAACGATGAATAAACCGCTATTTCATTTGAACGCTTTCACGCTGATGCTTGCATCGGTCTTCGGCACGAATGTACACGCCCAGACCGCCCAGGATGTCGTTCGCATCGGTTTCATTACCGATATGTCGGGCCCTTATGCCGATACAGACGGCCCCGGCGGCGTCGAGGCAATCAAGATGGCTGTGCAGGATGCAGGCGGGCAAGTGCTGGGCAAAAAAATCGAAATCCTGTCCGCGGATCACCAGAACAAGCCTGAAATCGCATCGGCGCGGGCGCGGGAATGGATAGACCAGCAGGGGTTGAAACTACTGATAGGCGGTGTGAATTCGGCGGCCGGCCTCGCCATGAACACCATTGTTGCCGAAAAGAAAATTCCATACATCAATATCGGCGCGGCGACGGCACGCCTGACCAATGAAGATTGCACCCCTTATACCGTGCACTACGAATACGATACGGTTGCGCTGGCCAAGGGCACGGGATCCGCAGTCATCAAGCAAGGCGGCAAGTCTTGGTACTTCCTGGTGGCCGATTACGCTTTCGGCCATTCACTGGAAGCCGACACCAGCGCCGTCATCAAGGCCAACGGCGGCACAGTGGTAGGGTCGGTCCGACACCCGCCCACCTCCTCGGACATGTCCTCGTACATACTGCAGGCCAAAGCCTCCAAGGCTCAGGTCCTGGGCCTGGCCAATGCTGGCTCGGACACCATCAATTCCATCAAGGCGGCCAACGACTTCGGCTTGACCGACGACATGAAGCTGGTTGGGTTGCTGATGACCATCAACGACATCCACGGCCTGGGATTGCCGGTGGCGCAAAAGCTGATGATGACCGACAGTTGGTACTGGGACCGGGACGAGGCATCGCGTGCATTTGCCCAACGTTTCTACAAGACCATGAACAAGATGCCCAGCACGCACCAGGTGGCCGCCTACTCCGCCACGCGCACCTACCTGAAAGCCGTGGAAGCTGCCAAAACCACCGACTCCGACGAAGTCATGAAGGCGCTGAAGGAAATGAAGATAGACGATGTATATACCAAAGGCCATATAAGGGCCGACGGACGCTACATACACGACATGTATCTGATGCAAGTGAAGACACCCGCTGAATCGACCAAGCCCTGGGACTATATGAAGATCATAGCCACCATCCCGGGCGATGAGGCGTTCACGAAACCGGCCGATTCCAAGTGTTCCCTGCTTAAGCCTTAAATTCAGCCTTCTTCGCTGGTCCGCAACACAAGATCGGACCACGCCCTTTCGATAAGCCCGGGGTCATTGACGTTCAACTGCGTATGATCGGACAGGGTACGGCGCCAATACCGCGCGCCGGCCCTGCCGCTCATCCAGCCCAGCATGGAACGCACGATCAAACGCAAGGGAACACCTTTCTCGATTTCGCTGCCGGCGTACTGCACCATGGCCTGTACGATTTGCGCAGGCTCGGGTATGACTATGCCCGGATACATCGAGCGCGTGATGTCCGAAAGCACGCCCGGGTTGTGCCAGGCCGCACGTCCCAGCATGACGCCATCGAACTGCTCCATCAACGTTGCCGCTTGACCGGTTTCCGTGATGCCCCCGTTCAGCACCACCGTGCTGTCCGGAAAGTCGGCTTTCAGGCGAGCTGCCATGTCGTAGCGCAGTGGCGGTTTTTCCCGATTGTCTTTGGGCGACAGGCCCTTGAGCACGGCATTGCGAGCGTGCACAATAAAAACACGGCAACCGGTGTCGTGGATCTTGCCGACAAAGTCGCGAACAAAATCATAGGAATCATCGTAGTCCAGCCCCAGGCGATGCTTGACCGTGACGGGAATGGACACAGCGTCCTGCATGGCTTTCATGCCGTCGGCGACCAGATCGGGTTCGGCCATCAGGCAGGCGCCGAAGGCCCCTCTCTGGACCCGCTCCGACGGGCAGCCGCAATTAAGGTTTATTTCGTTGTAGCCCCATTGCTCGCCCAGGCGGGCCGATTCGGCCAGGGCCTCCGGTTCGCTACCCCCAAGTTGCAAGGCGACCGGTTCTTCAGCCGGATCGAAATCGAGATGCCGCGCCACCTTGCCGTGCAGCAGCGCCCCTGTTGTGATCATTTCAGTGTAAAGACGGGCGCGCGGCGCCAACAGGCGATGGAAATAGCGGCAGTGCCGGTCGGTCACATCTATCATGGGCGCGACACAGAGTCGCCAGTCGGGAGCAGGGAAAGCAGACAGTTCAGTCGTCACGGGGAAAAGGCTTCAATCACAAAAATCAACAATAAACCGTATTTTCCGTCATTTTTGTGTTTTAAGCTCGCGGCAGGAAAGCATGGAGCGCGACCAGCCCGTGGATAGAAAAAGCGAGGTCCCGCACGCTGGGCCAACCTGGACTAAAATCACTGGCCCGGCTTTGCCGGCTTTTATTCATCCCGGTTCACCCAAAGCAGAGTTTGCAGCCCATGGCCGTTTTTACCCTTGTCAGCGACGACGATGTGCGTGCGCTCCTAGCCCATTACACCCTGGGCGAACTCGTTTCCTTGCGTGGCATCACCGCCGGTATAGAAAATACCAATTATTTTCTGAACACGACCGTCGGCGAGTATGTGCTTACCCTGTTCGAGGTGCTTACCCACGAACAGCTGCCTTTCTATATTGAGCTGATGCATCACTTGGCGCAGCGCCATATTCCTGTACCCGAACCGCAAACGCTGCGCGACGGCACGCGCCTGACCACACTGCACGGCAAGCCCTGCGCCATCGTCACGCGTTTGTCGGGCGGCTACGAGCCGGCACCGAGCGCCGCGCACTGCGCGCTGGCCGGCACGACGCTGGCGCAAGCGCACCTGGCCGCCCAGGATTTCGGCATCAGGCAGCCCAATTTGCGCGGGCTTTCGTGGTGGCAGGAGACCTCGCCGAAAGTACTGCCTTTCCTGACCGGCGAACAGGCGTCGCTGCTGCAGCAAACGCTTGAAGAACAAACCCGGTTCGCCGCCACAGACGTCTACCGCGCCCTTCCTTCGGGACCTGCCCATTGCGACCTGTTTCGCGACAACGTGCTATTCGATGGCACCTTCGAGCTGCCGCGCATGGGTGGCTTCATCGACTTCTATTTTGCCGGATGCGACACATGGCTATTCGACGTTGCCGTCAGCGTAAACGACTGGTGTATCGAACGCCATACGGGGGCCTTGGACAACAGCAAGCTGGCCGCGTGGCTGGGCGCCTATGCGGCGGAAAGGCCCTTCACCGCACAGGAGAAAGCAGCATGGCCCACCCTGTTGCAGGCGGCCGCCTTGCGCTTCTGGGTCTCGCGTCTGTACGATTTTTATTTGCCGCGGCCCGCGCAAACACTAAAGCCGCACGATCCCCGGCATTTCGAGCGCATCCTGCTCGAACGCCGTGCTACCGATACGCTGCCGCTGCCTTAGGCGCTGAAAGACTATTATCGATCTATCGCGCATCCGTGCGCGCTCAAAACCGGCGCCACGCGTCTTCAGGAAGTCCAAGTCATTATGCAAGCTGCCACCCTTCCCATCACGTCCGGCTGGTCCTGGATACAGGATGGACTCAAGCTCTTCAAGCGCCAGCCGATGGCGATGTTTTTCTGGAGCCTGATGACCGGATTTTTTATCACGGTCAGCTACATGATTCCCCTGCTCGGGCAATTGGCGCTGATCGCCAGCACCCCTTTGCTTACTTTCATCACGCTGAGCGCCTGCCGCAACATTGCGGCCGGGCGACCCATGCTGCTGCCGATGTGGCTGGAACCGCTTAGCGACAAGGAAACCCGCAAAAGCCTGTTCGGCCTGGGCTTTGCCTACATGATCTGCTGCCTGGCCGGTGGATTCATTGCCACCCTGCCCTTTCTCGACGGCATGATGAGCGCCATCGATGCCGAGGGCGTCATCAACGAACAGGCCCTGCTGCTTGCCATGCGCGGCCCGTTCATCACCTTCGCCTTGATATACGTGGTGATTTCCGCTCTGTTCTGGCACGCACCCGCCCTGATAGGCTGGCACCGCATCAAAATGACGCAGGCACTGTTTTTCTCCATGGTGGCCTGCTGGCGCAATAAATGGCCATTCCTGGCATATGGAGTGAGCTGGGCCGCCATCTTCTTTGCCGTGCAGATGGTGGGCACAACCATGACCTCGCTGGGCATACCGGCGGGCATGGTGCAGATTCTGCTGACGCCGGTCAACATCGTTGTGGCCGCCGTCTTGTACTGCAGCTTTTACCCTGCCTATATCAGCGTATTCGGCGTCAATTATCCGGCCGAGCGCCATGATGATGCCGATGGCGACAAGGATGCAGACAACGTTCTATAGCGGTGTCATAAGCCGGATACGCCAGGCAATACCCCGCCGGCAGCTCGACGGCAGATGCGGCGCGCATGCAGCATGCCACACGGCCGGGCGTCAGATTGCTGATCTGCTTCAAGGGCTTGCCGCACGCATCCAGGAACACGACGTCAATTGAGTAAGTCATTCCAAAGGTGTGAATGGCCCGGCATGGCGACAGGTGCAAGCCGGTATGCCAGGGCAGACGGTCGCGGCCATGCAAGCCGCGTAGCCGACCCCAGAAGCCCGTGGCCTTGCGCAGAGTGAGCGCGGGCACCGCATCATCTGCTATATCGTTCATCATAATGTCGGCCTGTTCGCAGAGGCATCATTCGCCCATTTCCATCGGGTGGAAAGGCCGACGCTCACTGCACTTGAGAGTCGATTGTTGAGCTACAAATTGGCAGCATGAAAAGGAACACGCCGATCTCGCGCATGGCTTCGGCCTGCGGGCGCTTGGTGACCATGTTCACCGCGCCGGCCATGCAAGTGCATCAGAATTCTGTTCCCATGATCTTGATGACGATGGGAAAGCCGATTACCAGGAAGGTGCACGGAAAAATACATAGCACCATGGGAAAAAGCATTTTCACGGGCGCCTCCAAGGCAAGCTTTTCTGCGCGCAGAAACCGTTCGGCGCGCCGTTGCTCAGACTGCGATCGCAGCAGAGGCCCCAGACTCATACCGAGCTGATCGGCCTGCGACAAGGCTGTCACAAGACTGCGCACCGCCGCAAGTCCTGTTCGTCCTGCCAGGTCCTCCAGGGCTTGCAGTCGCGGCATGCCCGCGCGCATATCGGCCAGAGCGTGCCGCAATTCGCCACGCAAAGGGCCTTCGGGCCCATGATGGGCGGCCTGCTGCAAAGCGCCCTGAAGATTCAGCCCTGCTTCGACGCACAACGTGGTCATATCGAGCAGGAATGGAAACTCACGCAACATCACGGCCTGCCGGCGCAGCCCCATGTCGCGCAACCATAATCGCGGCCACCACATCAGAGCCAAGCCGGTTGCCGTGGTGAGCAACACACTGTGCACCACCGATAAATTGAAGAATGCAGATAAGCACCCCGATCCAGTCAGTACAGCGAGGAAGAAAACCAGGCATTGAAGCGCGACCACATATTCCGGCTTCCATGAGGAAGCCAGTCCTGCAACTTGAATGCGGCGCCGGAGCAATTCGCGGGTCGGCCATGAAATGAACGGCCCGCATAGCCGGGAAACGGCGAGTATCCATGGCCAGGCCAACCTGAAGGCGGCACCATGTGAGGGACTGCCTAGATCGGCTTGTTGCGCAATCACAGGACGCGTAAAAACCCAGACCACCAGGCACAATGACAGACCCGCGGCGATACAGCTGATCCAGAAGAACATTGGTCATACCTGAATATTGACGATGCGCCGGATGAAGAATATTCCGAGCAGCTCGAGGCCCGCGATAACGGCCAATACGATCCAGCCCATGGACGTATGCCATAGCGCCCGCATGGAATCCGGATCGAGCTGGTTCAATACCACGCCCAGCGCAATGGGAAGGCAGGCCATGACCCAGGCTTGCAGGCGCCCTTGCGACGTCAAGGCCTTTATGCGCCCAAGCAGATGCAAACGGGCGCGCAAGGTAGAAGCGATGCGCTCCAGCGTTTCCGCCAGGCTACCGCCGCTTTGGGCTGCGATCTTCAATGACGAAATCACCAGTCCGGCGCCCTCGGTAGGCATGCGCTGATACAGATGCGCCAGCGCCTGCTCAAACGATACACCCATGCGTTGCTCACGCAACATGAGGCCGAATTCCTGCGCGAGCGGCGCCGGCGATTGAGCGACGATATGTCGCAGGGCCGATTGCACGCCTGATCCCGCCCGCAATGCGCCTGCAAGCGCCTGAAGCAGATCGGGCAACTGCTCGTCGAAATGTTGCAGACGCCGGCGTTTCAACTGTTTGATGCTGTATTGGGGCGCCACCAGAGCCAGCGTGCCCGCCACCCCGGAGATCCACACCGAACCCGTCCCTATATAAACCAGGCCGATAAGCAAGGCACAAACCATCACATTGGCGAACCAAAGCTGGGCAGGATCCAGAAAGAGAAAGAACTCGCTCATACGTAGCGTTGCCTCCTTCTTGAATGCGGCGCGATAGCGGGCGTATGCCTGTGCAAGCGATTTTTGCAGGAACCAGCTCAATACCGCCACCAGCACGGTGACGGAAAACAAAAGAATGATCACCATCAGCGTCTTTCCTCCGAATCGTCACGCGTTCGGCTCCGACCCTAAAACATCGGATCGGGCGAAGGAACACATCGTGTCGCCGGCAGGCGTGCGCTTATCGAACCAGGCTATAGGCAGCCGCGCCCCCCCTGTTTCGTCCTGGAAACATTCAGGGATGGATCCACAGCCGGAGAATACCGCCGGCGGGCCGGCTTCATAGCGGAAAAGTTCTTGGGTCTGGATTCTGCCGCTCTCCATGCCGGTCACTTCGACTATGGATGTAATAAGTCGTCTTCCGGTACTCAATCTGGCTTGCTGTACGATGAAGTTGATGCTGGTTGCTATGTGTTCCCGTACGGCCGCCAAGGGAATATCCATGCCTGCCATCATGATCATCGTCTCCAGCCGGGCCAGCGCATCGCGCGGGCTATTGGCATGAAGAGTGGTAAGAGACCCTTCGTGTCCTGTATTCATGGCGGCCAGCATATCGAAGGATTCACCGCCTCGGCACTCGCCGATGACGATGCGGTCGGGCCGCATGCGCAAGGCATTTCGGACCAGGTCGCGGATATTGATTTCGCCCCGGCCCTCCAGATTTGCCGGACGCGCTTCGAGGGCCACCAGGTGCTGGTGGTTCAATCGCAACTCAGCCGCGTCTTCAATGGTGACTATGCGCTCGCCGGCGGGAATACAGTTGGACAATATATTGAGCAGTGTCGTCTTGCCCGAACCCGTCCCGCCAGACACTATGATGTTTTTCCGATGCTGGACACAGGCCGACAAAAAATCGCGCATGAATTCATCCAGTGCCCCAACCCGCAGGAGATCCTCCATCCCGGGCCTGCTGCGCGGAAACTTGCGTATAGTGATGCTGGCTCCCCGCAAGGCCACCGGCGGAATTACGGCATTGACTCGCGACCCGTCCCGCAGCCGCGCATCCACCATGGGAGAGCTTTCATCGATCCGGCGCCCCAGCGGTGAAACAATACGCTCGATAACCCCCAGCACAGCCTGTTCGCTGCTGAAAGCCGCCGAATGGCGAACCAGCCGGCCTCCCGACTCAATATAAATTTCGTCATGGCGATTTACCATGATCTCTGTGACGACATGATCCGCCAACAACGGTTCCAGAGGGCCCAGCCCGACCGCTTCATCCACCACTTCGGCCAGCAGTGCTTTTCGATTCATCGAAGCAGGCAGTTCTGTATCGTGCGCAATGATCTCGCGCATGGCCGCCGTCGCTTCACTGCGTAAGGCATCATCGCTCATGGTGGCGATATCGCGGCGCCGCAGATCCAGCGCCTCTAAGAGCGCCCCATGCAGGCGTCGGCGATGGCGAAGAACGGTATCCAGCCCAGGTTCATTCGAAGCATGGGTCAAGGCCGTCGCGCCCGCCAATGGCCGACCGATCGTGGCCAGGGGCATCAGCCCACGCCCCTGATCAGCAGCGATTTCCCGCGCATCCGTGGATTGAGGACTGAGCTTCGGATTATTTTCCATAACAGGATTTGCCAAGCAGTCGGTCATATGCCCGCATAGGCGTATAAGACAGGGTCCAATCACAATTTCATCGTCGACAACAAGGGGGCCGTATTGTGTTACGCGCTGCCCGTTGACCAGCGTACCGCTCAATGCGCCGAAATCCTCGAGAAACAGGCCGCCCTCGCGACGCTCTATGCGCGCGTGGCGCTTCGCGACCCGCCATGCTTTAAGCCGCAAGCCACAGTCAGGCGCTCGGCCAATAACCAGCGGCAACGCGACTTTTAGCGTGTCGACCGTACCATCTTCAAAACACAACTCCATCTCAAGCATTATTTACTCCCGAAAATCGTATTGATTCCTTCCCTCGCGGGTGTGTTTTTCAGCGATAAGGACTTCGGATAACGGTTTGATCAGGGATGACGAACTTACCGAGGACGATGGGCCGCCCCCTTCCCACTGCGAGCCCTCGCCCATCCATGGGTCCCAGCCGGGCTCGGAATGCACCGGCAACAGGCTTGGCAAGGTGTGGGCAGGGCGTACCGGTACATTGATGAGCTGCTCGGCGGGAAAGGCCGAGTCGAGAATTTCCTGGCCTTTGTGAACGCGGCGCATTAGATCGGGATGGTCGGGCGCCACGACGACTGGAGTGACAAATATGGCCAATTCGGTCTCGTTACGCTGATAACGGGTCGATTTGAACAGGCGGCCCAGAATTGGAACATCGCCAAGTCCGGGCATTTTGTCGACATTGCGAGATTCGTCTCGCGACAGAAATCCCGCCAGCACCAGTGTCTGGCCCGAACGCACATTGAATTCAGTGGCTGCCCGCCTGGTTTTTAGCGACGGTCCATTGGGCACGGAAATGGAAGCATCCACAGAGCTGACCTCTACTTCGATGCGCGAACGCACAGCGCCGTTGCGTTCGATCTGAGGCGTGATCCTGAGCGAAACCCCGTAAGGCTTGAATGCTGTGTTAGTGTTACCGTTATTGTCTACGGTCGAATACGGTACCTCGCCTCCGGCTAGGAACTCGGCGGTTGCTCCACTGCGGGCAAGCAACTGCGGCTGGGCCAGTACGACGGCCTCGCCGGTTTGCGCCATGGCATTGATGCGCGCCGACAACAACGCATTGATACCGAAATACCCGGCGGCGACCGTCGCTGGAAACGGCATAGGCACCACTGGCAATCCGGGGCGGTCTGTCAAGCGTTTGGAACCACCATCCCATGAAAGCCCGGCATTGATGCCGCCATCGGCCGCCGTATTCCAACGCACGCCAAGCTCTTGCAACTGCACGCGAGGCACTTCGACGACCTGAACATCGAGCAAAACCATGCGATCCCAACCCACCGGGCTGGTGAAATCCAGCAACTGCGGATAGCGTTTTCCAAGTTCCGCGATCCGTTCGCGATCGCTATCGGACAAGTCGTCACCTTCTACCATCAGCTTATCGCCGAGGTTCGAGACCTTTGCGTTGGGGATGCGTTCGAGGGCGCTACGGAGCTCGTTTTGCATTTGGCGGGCCCCTTCAGGAGCCACCTCCACCTGATACCTATGGCGCTGGCCGTTGGAGGACCAGATCTGCAAGGCACTGGATCCTTCGTGCCGAGCGAAAACAATTACCTCTTTTTCTTCGGTGGTTACAGCGTTCAGGACATGACCGTCCCCGACGGCGATGCGCGCGACGTCTGGAATTCCCAGCACTTTGACCTCCCCGACCTGCAGGCTCAAGAGCGTATCTTGACGGGCGGCCAAACTTGCTGGCGCCGCTATAAGCAACACGGCAACGACGCCACGGCACAAGTTACGCATCATCGCCGGCATCCTATTCCGCTGGCACATCGGGCGGCATCACCGGGACAGCAGCCAGATCATAGATGCGCGATGTGTCGTTGGCTTCCGCGACCGACTGCATCCAGGCACTGACCAGTTCCGGTGCATAGGGCAAATCAAACAGTCCACTGCTCTGTCGAGGCGAAGGCGAGCCTGGCGTGAGCCGAGGCACATTCGCAATAGCCTTGTTGCCATAGATGACCGGTATCTTCTTGTTGGCCGGCGGCGGTGTGGCCGTGTCTACCCCCAACAGACTGGCAAGGTCGCCTCGCACCGCCTTCTGGGTCGCGGCGCCATCATTGGGATGGCGCAGGACGGCAGTAATAGTGCCACTTTGCCTTGCCGCAACCAGTTTCACCGCATCCTCGGGCGCCGCGTCGAGCGTGACCGTTGCATATGCGCCCTGGCGCAACTGCGTGGCGTCGTGCGCGAGCTGAGTGTTCGTGCCCGTTGCCAATACCAGTACACCCTGCAGCAACGGAGCGGTAATGCGGCGCCGCCGGTACTCAAATGACACATAAAGGTCGATAAGGTCGCCAGGCTGCAGCAAACCGGACACGGAATTGATCGCATCGACCGGCATCGTGATGGCTCTGCGCCCGGTTGCCAGATGGGATGAAAAGGCAGTTTGCTGCTGCGCCACTGCATGCACGGGAAGAACGAGATCGCCCGCACGCAAAGGCGAACGCAACACCGTGCCGCTGAGTTCGCCATGGCGTTCGGGAGGAATGCTGTCGCTGGACGCCACAGATGCGGGAAATGACCTCAGCGCAAGGTGTTCAGGCGCCAGACGTGTGCCGACAGGAAGATCATGGGCCGCCACAACACGGTTTACCATAGGCACCCGCGCTTGATCCTCGAGCAACTGGACCCGGCTTTGAATGTGCTGACGTGCGGCCCAGGCTGCACACAGGCCTGCTATGAGGGCCAGCAACAGCATGGCCATAGATCGGTTTATGACGGGCAGCCGCATGGCAGCTCCTTCTTGCAAGATTTATTCGATGTAATGAACAAACAAAGAGGTTCCATCCGCATTGAGCTGCGTAAACAGCATGATGCGCGCATCCTTGCGGCGCCAGGAGTTGGATTCATATGCGGCAAATGCGGGATCCTGCGCCCACCCTTCGCCACGCAATCGCCTCCCGACATAGGCAAAGAGCTCATCGGGAGCGAGCGCTACGCTGTAAACGTGCTGAATGACGGTATTCGAATTTTCGACCGAGCGAAGGCTGAATCGTCTCGCGGCGCCAGCCGGCAGCCACTGAAACGAGTCGTCCGCGCCGGTTGTGGCCGGGTTCGCGCCACCTGCGTCGACATACAGCGCCGACACATAGCCACGCGATCCATATGGAGACGTTTCGATTTCAGCCAGCCAATGCCAGTCCGGCTCCAGCCCTGACAGCACGATTTTATTTTTGAACGTCAGCATACGCTGGAAGATATCGGTGTGGACAGCCAGTGCCCGGGCCGCTTCGATAACCGGGTCAACCGAAGTAAAAAACTTTACGTAGGATGGCATGCCGGATAATTGCATGACCTCGTATTGGTCCCACTGAAATTGCTTTGCCGCCAGGGTCGCGAGGCGATCTTCCACCTTATGAGCAGCGTGGGCTGGCAGCGCGGCGCAGGCCTGACTGGACAGCAGCGCAAGGCTCGCAAACATAAAGGCTTGCGGCATTCTGCTTGCCTGACGTAGCCAATGCCTGAAGGCAGTTGTCGATTCTGTTCTTATGCGTCTGTTCATGTCCCTAGTTCCCAAGATGTGCATCGGGTACTCGACCGGCCCAGGGGCCCAGCCAATCGAAAATGGGCTCCGCACGGTTCCAGGCTGCGTCCACTTGCGACATGGCGGCCGCGACGCTCTGGCCACGCGCATATGACGAGCCAGCGCTTTGGCCCCATGCAAGTGCGGAGTCCGCCACCACTTGTTGGGAGACGGCATCGCTGGACGCATGCCCGGAACCGGTCAGAATGGCCGTATGGCGACGCATAACAAGTTGCTGCCGGTCGAAGTAATTCAATCCGGTGAAAGAATCGGCTTCTGCAGCCGGCCCGGATCGGGCCAGAGGCGATACGGCAATATTGCTGGCCAATATGCCGGTGTCTTCGATATGCCACTGCTCGCGCAAGATACCGGCATTATTTGCAGGGCCTCCCACCTGAGCCTGATCGGCCAGCACAGTCTGACGATCTATCCGCAGCGTCACCTCGTCAAGGCCTGGGCTCAAGAGCCGTTTGCCCCGCCGATCAGACCACTGATGGGCGCTACCCGAAAAATAGTATCGACGCATATCCGCTTCGATGGCTGCATCGGGATCACGGCTTAAGGCAAAGGCGGCATACCGGCTTGCATGTGTAGCTTGCAGGGCCATATCCTGGAAACGTCCCAACCACGCAATGCCGACCCATATAGACAGCAGCACGAGTAAAACCACCAACCCTTCAACCAATGCCTGCCCACGCTGGCGTGATCTGCCAGGCAATCGGGAAGATCGCGTCAATGGGCATTCCGGACCTTGCATTAAGGGAGTATTCATCGCGTAGCGCTCCCGGCAGGCAGGTCGACATGAGCGGCCAGGCGCGCCTGCCAATAAGGATGGAACAAGTTAGCGTGCTCACGCTTGCCGTCCGGACGCGCATGAGGCCGGTCAAAGAAAGTCTCGGAAGCGCTCTGCGTTGTGATCGTAAGGCCCTGCGGACCAGGATGTCGCAGCGTTACACCGAACGACAAGGCCGCGTCGCCGCCCTGCCGGCTGATGTCGATGTAGTCCGGCAGGCCGCCACCTTGCCAGCGTTGCCGGTTCGCCACCGCCCTGGAGTTGGCCAGCGGATTGTCACTGCCCGAAACAATGTCCCAGTCGGTGGCCTCTTTTACCCAGCGCCAGAAATCTTGTGCCGAGAAATCGGCAGGCGCTTCGTCGACGTGTGAGTCTGTCATTACTGGCCGGGTCGCGCTGGGTATCCAGCCCCACCCCATACTGTATTCGCGGTAATAGCAGCCTATCCACTTATTTGACCGCAAGGCATGGTAGGACTGGGTGTCGATGGACTGCCAGCGCCCCGAAGCATCGAGCTCAGTGCGACCTCGACGGCGCAGTTCGTGCCTTAGATGCGGGCACCGGACATCGACGGACCACGGATTGGACGCGGTGTGATTACGCGGCGACAGAAAGCCATACATCTGCGCTATGTCTTCAACGAATGATCGAAACCGCTGCCGGCCGGAATAGCGCTGCACGTAACCGGGCCAATTGTCGTGATCGATGGTTAGGTCAAAATCGTGGCCAACGGGAAAGTCGGGATAATTCCGAGCCAGTACAGCCCGCATGGCGGCTGCACGCGCTTGTGGCAAGCTGCTTGCAACGCTGCTTTGTATGGTCGTAAGCACCGAACGCACGGTTTCGTCGTGGTCGGCATAAGCCTGGGCCAGCTCACCCTGCGTACTGGCACGCGCTTCGAAGCCGGCAGCCTTTTTTGCCGAGAGATAAGCAGCTCCATGGTCGGCACCGAACATCATTGAGATCAGGTGGGCCGGAGGATTTCCGCTGGACAATTGACGCGCTTCTGTTCCGCCCAGGGACGCCCACGAACCAAGTGTGACTAGATGCGCCATGGCGACCTGGTGCCCGATTTGAGCGCGGTTGATATAAGCCATGAAATTCATGCCACGCGCCTGTGTCAACGCGCCGCTATAGGCGGCTGCGTCGAGCGCATGCAACTGCCTGGCCTTGGCAGCCACTACCTGGCCCGTGGCGAAATACCTCACGAAAACCACGATGGCCGCGCCTGCGAGCAGCATGCCCAGCACCAAGGCCTGGCCTTGCTGCCCGGCGCCCGGCACGGAGGAAGCTTTGAGCCTCATTGGGCCGCCGAATTACCGGTAAATGACTTGAGGGTCTTGGCGGCGGTTTGAGCGGCAGCCGCTTCGGCGGCAGTCTGAGCCATGCGCGATTGTTCGGAGCCGTCTTCTCCGGCGAGTTCCTTGGCCATGGCAGCCGTTTGTGACCGCACAACCTGACCGAACAATTGGTACACGGCGATGGCGGCCACGGCGACGAGCGCGACCACAATAATGTATTCGGTCATGCCCTGGCCGCCTTGCTTGCGTTGTGGTTTTTGCACGGTGCTCTCCTGACAGATTTCCAGGATTGCAGTGTGAACGCATGCACGCTTGCGAACAATTCGGGGATGCCGAATTGGGCAAAAAAGCGCTAGCAGATAGGCATCAAAGCTTGAGAGCCGTTTCGACTGTGCACGGATAACTCAGTTGCCGTTCTCAGCCCTCGGCTAAGGCTGCGCTGCGGCTGCGCGCGTGTCGTAATTCTTGCGTGCCTGATCGATGATGTCCAGATTTTGTTCGGCCCATATCCAGACCCCGCAAAAAGCAGCCCCCAGCCCTAGGCCCAGATCCGTCAGGCGGTATTCCACCTTGGGCGGCACGACGGGATGTATGGTACGTATGACCAGGCCGTCGCGCTCCATTGCACGCAGCGTTTGCGTCAACATCTTCTGACTGATGCCGCTCGCCAATCTGGACAATTGCGTGAAGCGCAGTTCGCCATGTTCGGCAAGGACGTCCAGGATAATCATGGTCCATTTGTCGGCGACCCGGGCAATCACTTCGTTGACGAGCGCCTCGACACGCGGATCCAGCTTGTGGGCTTGGGCGAGTTTTTCCCGGATTTCAAGGTGCTTGGACGGATTCACAGCCATCGTCTTCTCTCAGTAAATACCTACTCTCTCCAACGAGTAAGTATATAACTTTTTAGTGCCTACTTCCCATTGGAGAGTGATGATCTTATTATCGGTCATACACCGATAGAAAGAACGTTGGGAGATCATGTGATGAATGAGCCGTCAAGGCCGATACAAAGCGGCATCGCCAGGCTGTGCAACGTAGAGCAACGGGAGGCGCAAGCCGTCATAGCTGGCTTGCTGATGTTCTTTCTGCTGTTCACCGCCTATTTCATGCTGCGTCCCGTGCGCGAGACCATGGGGATCGCCGGCGGCGTGCACAATCTTCAATGGTTGTTCACCGGTACTTTTGTGGCGACTCTGATTACATTGCCCGTTTTTGGTTGGCTGGCATCCAGGTTGTCCCGGCGAACACTGCTGCCCTGGGTGTATGCCGGATGTGCGGTGATACTGCTTACCTTTGCGGCAGGTTTCTGGATCGAACCGGACAACGTCTGGCTGGCCCGAGCTTTCTACATATGGCTTTCCCTCTTCAATCTGATCGCCATATCTTTGGCGTGGAGCGTGCTCGCCGATGTCTTCGTGGCCTCACAGGCCAGGCGCACGTTCGCGCTGATTGCCAGCGGCGCCAGCATAGGCGGGCTGGCCGGGCCGTTACTCGGAACCGTCCTGGTCGGCCCAGTGGGGCACGCCGGCCTGCTGCTTATCTCCGCGCTTCTGTTGCTCGCCAGCGCCACCGCCGCGGCATGGCTGCATCGTTGGAGAGACGCTCATCCGCCTGAGGAAGGTGCAGATACAACGACTTCCCGGCGCAAGCCCCTGGGCGGCAATCCTTTTGCCGGCGCCACCGCGACGATGCGCTCATCCTATCTATTGGGTATCACCTTGTTCGTATTGCTGCTGGCCAGCATCAACACCTTTCTGTACTTCGAGCAAGCCCGCCTGGTGGCCGAGTACTTCCCCGACCGCATAGAACAAACCCGGGTTTTCGGGATGATAGATACGGCGGTGCAGGCCTTGTCGCTACTCATACAGGTGCTGGTGACGGGACAGCTGGCGAAACGGCTGGGCGTGGGCGTGTTGCTCGTGTCGGTGCCCATTGCCATGGCTGCAGGGTTTCTTGCGCTGGCGGCTGCGCCAGTGTTTACGGTGTTCGTCATCGTCATGGTCATACGCCGCGTGGGCGAGTACGCCCTGGTCAGGCCGGGCCGCGAAATGCTCTACACCGTGGTTCCGGCCGAAGAAAAATACAAAGCCAAAAACTTCATCGATACCGTTGTCTACCGGGGTGGCGATGCCATCAGCGGCTGGCTAAAGCGTGGGATAGATCTGATCAGTGACAGCCCGGCCATTGCCATGATCATAGGCGCACTACTGGCTGTCTGCTGGGGATTTTGCGGTTTTTTTCTCGGACGCCGCGAGCGGGCGTTGGAAGCATCACAGAAGCGCTCGACAAACCCAACGGACGTCATGATTACGCCCAAATTGAAAGGAGACAGCAATGTCATATAAGGCCCTGATTACCCTGTTCAACATGTGCCGTCCTATGCGTGCCTCGCTCACTGCGGCGACGCTGGGCGCAGCCATGTTTGCCGGTACAGTCGAGGGTGCGGGTTCGAGTCAAGGGACATCATCCCGACAGGCTCGCGAAGCGATCTCGATGATGACTAGCGGCAACACCATTCTTATCACAGGAGCCGGTTCGGGTATTGGCCGCGAACTTGCCAGGCGGTTCAATGAGCAAGGCAACACAGTCCTGGTGGTGGGTCGGCGCATGTCAACATTGCAGGAAACCATAGCCGGGCGGGAAAACATGCACGCTTACGCCCTGGATGTCGATGACCCGGCTGCAATCGCTGCCTTTACCAAACAAGTTGTGACCGAGCATCCGAAGCTCAATGTATTGATCAACAATGCGGGCATCATGCGATATGAAGATCTAAGCAAGCAGCGCGACCTTGGAGATGCCGAAGCCCAGATCACAACCAATTTGCTCAGTCCCATACGGCTCACCAATGCATTGATCGATCATTTGAAGAGCCAGCCGAATCCAGTGGTGGTCAACGTGTCGTCAGGCTTGGCGTTCGTGCCCAGGTCGGACGCCGCAACCTACGGAGCCACCAAGGCCGCGATTCACTCCTACACCATGGCGCTGAGGGATCAGCTCAAGGGCCAGGTAAAGGTCGTCGAAATCGTGCCACCTGCCATCCAGACGGAACTTACTCCTGGACAATCCAGCCGTGAAGGCTACATGCCGCTGGACGATTTTATGGACGAGGTCATGGCCATCTTTGCACAACAGCCCACACCGGACGAGGTCCTTGTGTCGCGCGCCGCCTTTCAGCGCTGGGCCGAACGAGAGAATCGATTTGATCAGGCCTTCGAGATGGTCAACGCCAAGGCCAGCGCGGCGCCTCGCTGATCAGACGTGCTGTGCTTATAAAACGAAACAGGCGCTGATGTCCCATCAAGGCCTGTTGTCATACTAGCCGTGCGCTCTAGTCGCGGCTTTCTGGCGTCGTCAGCCAACGGTTGTAGCCCAGACTGCACATGATAGACTTCGAACGTTTGAATAGATCGGTTCAAACCTGACCGAGGACGGCCTCGGTACGGTATCACGACAATGGGACGGCCCTATACTTCTGGTGGAGTACATAATGGCTAACCCGCTAGTCCCCGTCCGTGCACTTTCGCACCCTATTCCCGACCTGCCCCGATCCCCCCATGCTGGTGCCGCGCACGCAAAAGGAAGAGCAGGCCAATGAAACGCCCCGCACTGAAACATATCATCCCGCCAATAACCTGGCTCAGGCTGCTGGGCTCGTGGCTGGTGGTAGGCCTTTTCATGTTTTTTGGCGGTAACTGGCTTGGCGACCCGCTGAGCGCAACGACGGCCGCTATCGTTTTCATCGTTCTGTTTATTACCATCCTGGCGGCGTCATTTGGTGTCGTACGCGAAGCCGACCACTTGGCGCATCAACTGGGCGAACCCTATGGCACGCTGATTCTTACGCTGTCTATCGTCTTGATCGAAGTGATCCTGATCGCATCCGTGCTGCTTGGTCCCGGGGAATTTCCGACCATCGGCCGGGATTCCATTTTCGCCGTGATGATGATCATTCTGAATCTGGTGACAGGCATCTGCCTGATTATAGGTTCGGCTCGTCATGGCGACCAGGAGTTCAATGCGCAAGGTGCAGTCGCCTACCTCTCAATGATCGTCCTTCTCACCAGCGTCGCGCTGGTGCTGCCCAATTACACAAGCATCGCCGGAGAATTCTCGGCAACGCAGGCGCTTGGCATCTCGGTTCTGACAGCGTTGCTGTACGGAATTTTCTTGTGGATGCAGATGCGCAGTCATCGGCGGTACTTCGTCCAGCCGCCGCAAGGATCGATGTCGATCAATGGCATGGATCTCGCGCCGATGGAGCAGGACTCCAGCACCTCTACACCAGGTCCATACTCTGCGCACGCCCTCGTGATCCGTTCCTGCGTTCTGGTGGCCCTGATTCTTCCTATCGTTTTACTTGCTCACGACCTCGCCATTGTCACGGACTTCGGCATTGCTGCCTCCGGCGTACCCGTCGCTGTGGGCGGAGTTCTCATCGCCATCATCGTATTTACGCCAGAATCGATCACGGCGGTCAAAGCGGCCATGAACAATGAGATGCAGCGGGCCATGAATCTTTGTCTAGGCGCCTTCGTGTCCACCGTTGGCCTGACCGTTCCGGCGGTTCTGGTCATTGGCCTGATCACCGGGAAGCAGGTGATCATGGGCATCGCCAATGCGGATATCGTGCTCTTCATCATCACCGCAGCGTTGAGCATGCTGACCTTCAATGGGCAGCGCACGTCTCCGATTCAAGGGTATATGCACCTCACCGTGTTTGCCGTGTTTGGTCTGCTGTTGTTCTATCCATGAACCGGTAGCTTCTACGCCTGGTGCCCGCGGTACCGCCGTTGCGCCAGAAGGGTTGAACGTCGCAATTGTCTCCAACGCCCGCGTCACGCCAATGCGACTCTCTAATATCGTCATTCTTGGGAATCCCGACGGCCCAAGCTGCACCAATCTATCCCAATGCGGTAGCGCCGCAGCTGATGGAAATTGGTAGGCGGCGCTCAGATTTGCTCAGTTTCAGCTGACCGCACAACCTTATACTCCCCTTCGTTTCAGGCTGTTGCAAGCAGGCCCGACCCCAACTCATCGATCCCTGCGGGAGGCAAACCCTCCAGGGAAGAAGAAAACGGGCCGCGCAGGCTCTCAATGCCGTGCCGCGCTACACGTTCAGGACCACTGTACGTTGGGCGCGGCAATGGAGACGCCGCTATACGCATACCTATACCGTTAACGCCATCCAGGCGAGTTTTTCTCTTTTGCCACCTGGCCTCCTTCGGACGCCGGTTCCAACAAAAAAGCCTCGAATTCCATGAATCATGTTTATCGCGTCGTCTTTAATCGCAGCCGGGGAATTTTCCAGGCCGTCAGTGAAAACGCCCGCGGGCAAGGCAAGGGCAGTCGTCGATTGAAGCTTGCCGCCATTCGACGCAGCCCCAAGGTTTTACTGAAGGCCGCCACGCTTGTTATGGCTCTGGCGGGCATCTGCAGTGTGCAACTTGCTTCGGCGCAAACCGTCACGGGAAGCGGGGACGTGACACCCGTCATTCCGGCGGCTCCACTGCCGACGTGGTCCGTTGGCGGCAACCTCTATCTTGGAAATGCGGACACTGGCACGTTGGACATCTTCGGTGGAGGTAAGGTTGACAACGTCACTGCCTATCTTGGCTTTGCGGAGGGAAGCAACGGTACCGCTACGGTGTCTGGCTCTGGTTCGGCCTGGACGAATGCCGACGCGCTAAATGTCGGCTATAGCGGCACCGGCACCTTGAATATCAAAGACGCGGCATCTGTCATAAGTCGGGACAGCTGGGTGGGCAGTCAGGCGAATTCCATTGGCGTAGTCAATGTATCCGGCACTAACTCCACCCTTAACACCGTCCTATTGGCAGTTGGAAACGAGGGGTCAGGCACGCTGAACGTCACGGAAGGCGCATTGGTCACCAATGCTTTGGGCAGTATTGGCGAGTCATCGACGGGTGATGGCAAGGTCACTGTCTCCGGAGACAAGTCCAACTGGGAAAACACTGTCCAGCTCATGATTGGCGTGCACGGGACGGGTACATTGAGCATTCAAGATGGTGCTATGGTCTCCAGTACCATGGGCGCTTTGGGTACCGGTGCCACCAGCCATGGCACGGCCGATGTGTCCGGCAGGAATTCCGCCTGGAGCATTGCGGACCGCCTCTTTGTTGGCCTGCTGGGAACCGGCACACTGTCCATCGCGGACGCGGGCAAAGTCGTCGTTGACGGCGGAGCTGGCCTCACGGTCTTGACCAGTATGCCCGGTTCAACCGGCAGCATCAATATTGGCGCGGCCTCCACCCTTACCGGGGACGCCACGGGGGCCGGCACGCTCGACACCGCAAGCATCGAGTTTGGCCTCGGCACGGCTTCGCTGAATTTCAACCATACCGACAGCAACTACGTCTTCGCCGCGCCGCTGAACAGTTCCGGCGCAGGCACGCATCGCCTCAATCACTACGCAGGAACCACAAGGCTCACGGGTGCTAGTACCTCCTTTCACGGCGCAACCTCGGTGGCAGGCGGCAGGCTTGTTGTCGAGAGCACGCTCGGTGGCAGCGCCGCCGTGAGCGCAGGCCGTTTCCAGGTGGACGGCACCTTCGACGGTTCTGTTGCCGTGGAAAACACCGGTACCTTGGCCGGGGCCGGCATGGTGGCCGGCAATACGAGCTTCTTGGGTGGCGGCACCCTGGAAGGTACGCAAGGCCAGACGTTGTCGGTGGGCGGCAGTCTGGTGCTGGACGGCGCAAGCCAGATCAATGTTGCCTTGGATGATGCGCCGAACAGCGCGCTGTTCGATGTGGCGGGAAACCTTACGCTCGACGGCACGCTGAATGTAAGCGATCAGGGCGGTTTTGGCACGGGCGTATATCGATTGTTCGACTATGGCGGCGTCTTGAGCGACCGGGGCTTGCTGATCGGCTCAATGCCGGCGGGCGTAACGCCCGGCGATCTGACCGTTCAGACCTCGGTCGGCGGCCAGGTCAACCTGGTCTCAGCGACAACGCGGGCGGCACTTGGTTTCTGGGACGGCGGCAACGCCGCGCAGCACTTCAACGGCGTGATCGACGGCGGCGCAGGCGTGTGGCGAGCCGACGGCAACAACTGGGCTGGCGTCGATGGCAAGCGCAATGGTTCGTTCCAGCCGAACCCCACCTTCGCCGTGTTTCAGGGCACGGCAGGAACCGTGACGGTGGACACGACAGCGGGCGCCATCGGTGCGACCGGCATGCAGTTTGCGGCCGACGGCTACAAGATCGACGGTGACGCGATTGCCCTGCAAGGCGCCGGCGGCGAGAGCATCATCCGCGTCGGCACTGGCACGGCAAGCGGCGCGTCCATGACCGGCACGATCGCCGCGCCGCTCACGGGCGCGAGCACCTTGGTCAAATCAGACCATGGCACACTGGTTCTGGCTGGTGAGAACACGTACAGCGGTGGCACGGAGATCCGTGGCGGCGTGTTGTCAATCTCTCGCGACGCCAACCTGGGCGCGGCCACCGCCGGCCTGCACTTTAATGGCGGCACACTTGCCACCACGGCCAGCTTGAATACGGGGCGAGCGATCACGCTCACGCAGACGGGCGTCATTGATGTTGCCACGCGTACGCAATTGGGCCTGGGCGGTGCCATTGCGGGTAGCGCCGACCTGATCAAGGCAGGCGCAGGGCAATTGCATATCACGGGCGACAGCAGCGCGTTCACCGGCCATACACGAGTGCAAGCCGGTACGCTGGCGGTGGGCGTAGGGGGCGTGGGTCAACTGGGCGGCACGCTGACGGTGGCCAATGGCGCCACCTTGCAAGGTAGCGGTACAGTAGGCACAACCACGCTGCAACGCGGCGCCACCATTGCCCCAGGCAATTCCATCGGCACCCTGACCGTGGCGGGTGACCTGACCTTCTTGCCCGGCGCGGTTTACCGTGTCGAGGCCGCCCCGAACTCAGGCGCCAGCGACCGCATCGCGGTCACGGGCACGGCAACGCTGGCGGGCTCGGCCATCTACGTCGGTTCTGAGGGCGGCTTTGACAGTACACGCCAATACACCATTCTGAGCGCCAACGCGGTGCGAGGGCAGTTTGATTCGATCAGTTCGAACTACGCCTATTTGAATCCAATATTTAATTACGGTGCACAGGACGTCACGCTACAGCTCGCGCGCACGAGTTCCTTTGCCGACGCGGCGCAAACCGGCAACCAGCGTGCAACGGCTGACGGCCTGGAAAGTCTGGCTCCCGGCAACCCCTTGCACGAGTTCATCCTGACGCTGCCCGCCGGCGCGCCGCCTGCCGTGTTCGACAGCCTCTCGGGGGAAATCCACGCCAGCGTGTCGTCCAGCCTGATAGGGGCTGGCGCCACGACACGCACGCTGCCGCTGGCGCACCTGCGCGCCAATCTGGCCGCAAAACGGCAACCAGGAGCATTCACTGCGCAAGCAGGTGGCGCGCTATCGGCGTCGGCGTTGCCCAGCTCCAACGCACAGCCCGCCTGGGCCGAGGTGGTGGGCAACTGGCAGACGCTTGATGGTAACGGCAACGCGGCGCAAACCAAGCAGCATACCGGCGGCCTCTTCGTGGGTGTCGACCATGCAGTGGGCGGCGGCTGGCGCGTGGGTGCGGCGTTGGGATACACCGATGGCAAGATCCGCGTCGATGACCGCGATTCCAAGGCCGATGTGTCCAGCTACAGCGCCGCCCTATACGGCGGCAGGTCGTTCGACGTCGGTGCAGACAAGCTGAACCTGCTGGCAGGCACTTCCTATAGCTGGCACAACATCGACAGCCAGCGCTACGCCAATGTGGCCGGCACCTCGCAAAAACTTACGGCGGACTATGGCGCCAACACGACACAGCTCTTTACCGAGCTGGGCTACGCCATGGCCCTATCGGATCGCGCCAGCATTGAGCCTTTTGCCGGACTGACCTGGAGTGACCTGCGCACCCGCGGCTTCTCGGAGTCGGGCGGATCCGCAGCCCTACGGGGTCTAAGCGGTAGCGACAAGCAGACTAGCTCCACGCTGGGCGTACGCGCCCAGACTGATTTTTCGCTGGACCAGGCCCAAGGCAAGCTGCGCGCCACATTGGGCTGGCGCCATGCGTTTGGCGAGGTCACGCCGCAATCGACGATGGCGTTTGATGGTGGTCAAGCCTTCACCGTGGCCGGAGCACCGATTGCACGCAACGCGGTCCTGACAGAGCTGGGTGCGGATCTGCTGATCTCGCGCAACTCGACCATGGGCTTGAGCTACGGCGGGCAATATGGCGGGGGCAATCGCGAGCATGCCGGCTCGGTCAATGTGCGATGGCGCTATTGAGATCAAAGGAAAATCGCTTCCTGGGATTGCTGGGCAAGCCGGCCAAACGGCCTAAGGGATGCAGCGGCCAAGCTCCTTTCCCGGGGCTTTCTTCATTTGCTCCTATTCGCCGATACTGAGACACTTGTTTCAGTCAACCGCACATAAGGCACTGCTCAGCTGCACATTAGGACTGTCCCGTCAAAACCGACGACCACGTTTTCCGGCAATTCGTTCTGATGTTCCATCAGCCAGCAATCAAACTCATGCCCTATGTGCGTCAACACGGCCTTCCTCACGTTGAGCGACGCAATCGTCTCCAGCGCCCGCGTCAGATCATTGTGATTGCGCGGCGCTTCGGGCACAGGCCCATATGAACAATCCAGCACCAGCAGGTCCAGCGGCTGTTTCTGCAAACGTGCTTGTGTGTCGGGCGGCAGTCCCACCGTATCGGTCAGGTAAGCCACGCTGCTGCTTCCATCGCTGAACAGATAGCCGAAAGTAGGCTTGGAGTGATACAAGGGTAGCGGCGTCACCGAAAAGCCTTCGAACCTCCGCGTCTGAAATGCCGTGAGCTTCTGCGAAAAGTCCAGCATGCCGGGATGCTTGTACAGGTCGGCAAAGCCTTCGGGGTCGTCCGGCCCCAATACCGGCAAGCGTGTGCCCTTCCCCCAGCGCCAATGCAATAATCCTTGTACATGGTCTGCGTGATAATGGGTTTGCAGGACGCCCTTAATGCTGCCCGGCGGAAAGCGCTCGGCCAGGTCGGTCAAGCCGGAATCGATCAGCCAACGCTGGCCGCCGCACTCGATCAAGGCCGAACATGGGCCGCGGCGAAAGCGTGGATCGTGTCGCGCCCTGGCGCAAGCCGGGCAAGCGCAGTTATACACGGGAACCTGCGATGCATTGGCAGTTCCCAGCAGAGTCAGTTTCATGCCGTATGCCGATAAGTCGAGGCGCCAGGCGGGTCGGCGCGATCACCCGCCCCAGGCTGTTTCAAATGGGCATAGAGTGTCAGGATAGTGTGATCCACCTCATTTGAATTGTCCACGATGAACACAGGCGCGCTACTGCTTCCCGCATTGAACTCCGCAGAAAACTGTGTATTGCGTTCCAGCCGCTTGTGAACCTGCTCGGCGTCCTCCCTGCCCCGATCCAGCAGGCGCTGCCGCAATAGTTCAGGCTCTACAGTCAGCAAAACCGGCAGCAAGTTGGCGTAACGCCGGCGCGCTTCAGGAAAATAGGCCCGCGAGCCGTTAAGCAATACATCGCAGCCCGCCTGCAGGCGATCGTTGATGTCATTGTAGACACCGTAGGCCAGGCCGTTGGCCCGCCACGCCATGGCCAGGCGCCCGCAGGATTCCATATCCTCGAACTCAGAAAAGCTTACCGATACACAGTTGGGCTCGGTTGGGGTTACAGGGCGCGTCACCACGCGGGGAGCAAGGTAGGCATCGCTGCCCAGCAAGCCGCACAAGCCCTGCAGCACCGTGTCCTTGCCAGAACCGGATGGCCCCATCAGGTAAATGAGTCGCCCGGCCATCAGAACACCCTGTTGCCATTGCGCCAGACGCGCTGCACGACAAACTGCTTCTTGTGCTTGCGCACCCGCAGCAGATCGGCGTTAAGACCGGCGCAAATCTCCCCGCGGTCCAGCAGACCGGCGGCCTGCGCCGGCGCCTTGCTGATGGTGGCCACGGCTGCGGGCAGCGCGTAGGCATTGTCCTGTTCCGCCAGCATGCACGCCGCCTGAAGCAGGCTGGCCGGATAATAATCGCTGGACAGAATGTCCAGCACGCCGTGCGATGCCAGGTCGGCCGCCGCCACATTGCCCGAGTGCGAGCCTCCGCGCACTATGTTGGGTGCGCCCATCAAGACCTTCAAGCCCATGCTGTGGCTGGCTGCGGCCGCCTCCACGGTAGTGGGAAACTCGGCTATGCACATGCCGTATTCGGCTGATTCCCTGGCATGGTCCAGGGTTGCGTCGTCATGGCTGGCTACCGACAGGGACCGCTCGCGGCATTCGTTGACAATGGCACGCCGGTAGCGATCGCTGTACTGACGGGAGTTATCAAGCTGCAACTCGATGAAGGCGTCCATGTCGGCGTCGTTCAGGTGGTACTTGCCTTGATAGTATTCGCGGTACTTTTCGAACTTCACGAATTGCCGTTGACCGGGCGAATGATCCATGACGGAAACCAGCTGCACCAGCGGGTTATCCACCAGGTCATGGAACATATCCAGCGTCCTGGCGTGGCTCAGCTCGCAACGAAGATGCAGGCGGTGCTCGGCGCGCGTGTGGCCCTGGCCCTGCGCATGGGTGATGGCATCCAGCATGATGGGCAGTTGCTTCAGGCGATCCCCTTTCGGGTTCACATCGCCGATGGCCAGTGCGTCGAAGACTGTGGTGATGCCGGCTGAAACGACTTGCGCATCATGGGCCAGCACTGCCGACTCCGAAGGCCAGTCCACGCCTGGACGCGGGTTCATGTATTTTTCCAGATTATCGGTATGCAGCTCCACGAGCCCCGGCATCAGGTAGTCGCCGTCCAGGTCCTCGGCCTGGGGCAGTTGGCTCCGGCCCTCGCTGACGTCGTGTATCAAGCCATCGCGCACGGCGACGGTGCCGACAAATACATCAGTGGCGGTCACCACACGGGCGTTGGTGAAAATTTGTTCAGCTTGCATGAGCAGGCTCCTCAAGAGACATGTCCAGATAACAATCAGCCATCCCCTCGCGCGCCTTTGCATCGTGCGAGATGGCGATCAGGGCAGAACCCGCGGCCTTGGCTTCCGCGATCAGCTCCAGCACCACAGCCCGGTTCGCGTCATCCAGCGAGGCCGTAGGCTCGTCCAGCAACAGCAAGGGCCAGGAAACCATGAAGCCGCGGGCAATATTGACGCGTTGCTGTTCGCCGCCCGAGAACGTGCCGGGCGCCAGCGACCACAGACTTTCGGGCAGATTCAGGCGGGTCAGCAGTTCCTTGGCGCGCGCTTCCGCCTGGGCCCGGCCAATTCCGCGCGCCAGGGCGGGCTCCATCACTACATTCAAGCAGCTGACGCGGGGAATCACGCGCAGGAACTGGCTGACATAGCCCATGGTCAGGCGACGTACGGCGAGCGTCTGGCGCGGCTCCGCGCCCACCATTTCCATCACCTCCCCGGCGTGATTCAGCTTGATGCTGCCGGTACTGGGCAGGTAATTTCCATAGAGCGTGCGCATCAGGGTGGACTTGCCGGCGCCGGAGCGGCCATGCAGAACCAGGCAGGTGCCCGGCTGCACGGCGAAGCTGAGCTCGCGCAAGACGTTCAATACCGTTCCATGCTGCTGATGCAGGGTAAAGGCTTTGGATAGGCCTTTCACTTCCATAACGGGTGTCATGTTCTTTACCTCAAGGCTGCAGGACGGACGAAACCAGCAACTGGCTATAAGCATGTTGCGGATCGTCGAGAATTTGGTCGGTCAAGCCGGCTTCCACCACGTGGGAGCGGCGCATCACCATCAAGCGGTCGGCCAGCAGTCGCGCCACGGCCAGATCGTGCGTCACGATGACGACGGCCAGCTGCAGCTCGCGGACCAGGCCGCGCAGCATGTCGAGCAAATGCGCCTGCACGGATACATCCAGACCACCGGTAGGCTCGTCCATGAAGATCAGGCGTGGATTGGAAACCAGATTGCGGGCAATCTGCAGCCGCTGCTGCATGCCGCCGGAAAAGGTGCGCGGCAGGTCATCGATGCGCTGCGGATCGATTTCCACCTGATCCAACCAAGCCAGCCCAGCCTGGCGCAACTGCCCGTAATGACGCACGCCCTGGGCCATCAGGCGCTCACCGATATTGGCGCCGGCCGATACGCCCATGCGCAAGCCATCGCGCGGATTCTGTTCGACAAAGCCCCATTCCGTGCGCAACAAGGTGCGCCGATGGGCCTCGCTGGCCGCATAAAGGTCGACATTGCAGTTGTCGCGATCGCGGTAGAACACCGAACCGCGGTCAGGAGGAACCCGCCCGGACAGCACGCTGAGCAGCGTGGACTTGCCCGAGCCGGACTCGCCCACTATGCCCAGCACCTCGCCGGGATACAAATCGAAAGAGACGGCTTGACAACCCTTTTCGGGGCCATACAGCAAGGTCAGGTCGCGTACCGATAAAAGCTGGCTCATTGCATGACCTCCTGGCTGGCGCATCGTTCCTGGCAATAATCCGTGTCGGAACACACGAATTCCCGGTTCCCGTGGTCATCAACGATCAATTCATCGAGATAGGACTCGCTGCTTCCGCAGAATGTGCAGCTTTGCTCCCAGGTCGGAAGCTCGAAGGGGTAATCCTGGAAGTCCAGGCTTTCGACCTGCGTGTAAGGCGGCAAGGCATAGAGGCGTTTTTCGCGCCCTGCCCCGAACAACATCAATGCGGGACTCATATTCAGCTTGGGGTTATCGAACTTGGGTATCGGGGAAGGATCCATCACATAACGATCATCGACCATCACCGGGTAGGCATAGGTGGTAGCGATGTGGCCGTAACGGGCAATATCTTCGTACAGCTTCACATGCATGACGCCATAGTCGTTCAGCGCATGCATGGCCTTGGTTTCGGAATCGGATGGCTCGATGAAGCGCAAGGGCTCTGGAATGGGCACCTGGTAGACCACGACCTGGCCATTGCGCAACGGCGTCTCCGGAATGCGGTGCCGCGTCTGGATGATGGTGGCCTCTACGGTGCGCTCGGTGGTTGCCATACCCGCCGTACGTGTAAAGAAGCGCCGTATCGATACGGCGTTGGTGGTGTCATCGGCTCCCTGGTCTATGACTTTGAGTACGTCGTCGCGGCCGAGTATGGCTGCTGTCACCTGCATGCCTCCGGTTCCCCAGCCATAAGGCAGCGGCATCTCGCGCCCGCCGAACGGCACCTGGTATCCAGGGATGGCGACGGCCTTGAGCAAGCCGCGGCGCAAGCTGCGTTTCGTCTGTTCGTCCAGATAGGCAAAGTTGTAGCCCGCGATCGTCGCGGTATCCTGCGTTGGCGTGTTCATGCCCGTTTCTCCTGCATAAGGTCCGGCAAGCCCGCGGAAGGCTTGCGCAACTGGCGGATAAGATCGAGCTCGGACTGGAAGTCGACGTAATGCGGCAGCTTCAAGTGGGAAACAAAGCCCGCCGCCTCGACGTTGTCGCAATGCATCAGCACGAACTCCTCTTGCTGGGCCGGCGATTCGATATCCTCGTTGTACTCATCGGCGCGCAGCGCGCGATCGACCAGCGCCATGCCCATGGCCTTGCGCTCGGCATAGCCGAAAGCCAGTCCGTAACCCCGGGTAAACTGCGCCGGCTGATCCTTGCTGCCCACGAACTGGTTGATCATTTCGCATTCGGTGACCTCGATATCGCCCAGGAGCACCGGAAAGTCCAGTTCCTCGGGCTCGACCCAAACCTCTATATCGCCGATACGGATTTCGCCCGCAAAGGGATGGTTGCGTCCATAGCCGCGCTGAGTCGAATAGGCCAGCGCCAGCAGAAACCCTTCGTCGCCCCGGGCCAGCACTTGCAGGCGCTGCGCACGATTGGACGGGAAATCCAGAGGCTGGCGCGTAATATCCGGAACATCGGCCGGGCTGTCCGCATCGACAGCCAGCAAGCCTTCATCCGCCAACATGTCGACAACCCGGGGACACGATTGCTGCTGCACCGGTTCCGTGGCCGATTCTGCCGCCGGCAATGCATGGCCTTCGGCCAGCAGGGTGAAATCCAGCAGACGGTGGGTGTAGTCGAAGGTAGGTCCCAGCAATTGCCCGCCCGGCAGATCCTTGAAGGTTGCCGAGATGCGGCGATCAAGGACCATGTTTTCCGTCCGCAAGGGAGTACTGGCCATGAAACGCGGCAGCGTGGTCCGGTAGGCGCGCAGCAGGAAAATGGCTTCGAGCAAGTCACCCGCGGATTGCTTGATGGCCAGGGCGGCAAGCTCTTCGTCGTACAGGGATCCTTCCCCCATGACGCGCGCCACGGCCAAGGGCATTTGCTGCCGTATCTGATCCACGCTCAGTTCGGGTATTGACGCGTCACCCCGCCGCTTCGCGGCCAGCAAAGCGTGGGCGTTGTCGATGGCCTTCTCGCCACCCTTCACGGCAACATACATCAGTTCACCTCCGTCATGGTGTAGTGCACTCGCGTACTGCGCGGCAAGGCCACCAGCCTTGGTCCGCTGGCGAAAAAAATATCGAGTCCTTTCGGGAAGGCGCAGATCGCCTTGCGCTGTTCCCAGAAGCCGGCGTCTACGGACAACTGCAGCACCCGCTCGTGTTGTATGCCCGGACCCTGCCAGGCCAGCGCCGTGCCGTGTTCCAGATCACTCAACTGGACAATGAGCGTGCAGGAGTGGTCGGGATCGCGATCGGTACCGCCGTTGAACTCGTGCAAGTCGACCAGATCCTGTTCCGTCAACAAGGCGAAGGACGCCAGCCGGCGCTCGCCTACCACGGCGCAACCGCAATGAAACGCCAGGTTCGCGCGCAAGGCCGGCGTGTCCAGGGCGGGAGACAGCCAGACCGGCGTATCGCTGTCGAGCAGGCTCAGGCACAGCGCGTATGCCGCGGGCGACATGCCGCCCAGCACCGGCGCATCATCCAGGACTTGTATCGTCCCTGGCTCCGACATGGCCGTAAGTGCCAGGCGAAACGCCTGCTGAGCCTGGCCTATGGGATCGGAAAAGGCAGGTAGAAGCAATGCATCGTTCATCAGTCTTCACCCCGCAGCAATGTCATGAAATCAACTTTGGTCGTGGCGGTCGCCGCCGCCTTGATGCCGCGCTGCAAGGACTGCGCCTGCTCCAGCGGCGCAATCAACTGATCCAGCCAATGCTGCTGCCGCGCACCTTGCAAATGCGCATCGGCCAGCGCGGCAAGTTCTGCATGCGGCTTGCTGCGGCCGGCCACATAACTATGACCAGTGCATCCGTTGTCCAGCTGCACCACACAGCGGGTCACCGTCATTTCACCCAGGTTGAATGCCGCGCCGCTCGAACCTATGCGGCCGCGCACCATCACCATGCCGATTTCAGGCGGACGTATCAGGCGGTAGCCAGGTTCGCGCAGTTGCTCGCCGTAGGCGTCGAGCTGGCGCCCAGCCCGCGCCAGCACGCTCATCCATTGCTGGCGCCGGCCCGCGCCGGCGGTACTCACACTATTGTTCATGTTGATCTCCGGAAATAACGTGATACTTGAAACGATCAGCCCGGCTGATCGAATTGGATAATTCAAAGGGCTCGCCGCCCGCATCGCAGGAAAGCGTTCGTATGCTGAGCACCGGCGTATGCCGCGGCATCAATAACTGCAGGGCTTCCTTCTGTGAAGGCGCCCGCGCACCGATCAGCGTCGAGGCGCGCTTGAGCGCAATGGCTTGCTGTTCCAGGTGCAGGCGCAGGGAGCCTCCCTTGTAAGCCTCCAGCGCCTCGTTGCGGTGCGCCGAAAAGCAGTGAACGATAAGACTAATGGGTTGGCCGTTCAGCAGGCGCAAGGTCGTGATTTCCACCACCCTGTCCCCGCCTTCCAGAGCCAGCTCTTTTGCTTCGTCCGGCTTGGCAGGACGCAGGCGGCGATCCAGCAGCACCGCGTCGGAACGAAAGCCCATATGCGCAAGCGTCTTGCTGTAGGTACTGCCGGCGTGTACCGGGTAGACAATAGGCGTGGGCAACACGCAGGTACCGCGGCCCTGATGGCGCAGCACACGTCCTTCGGCAACCAGCACATCGACGGCACGCCGCAGCGTATGGCGATTGACTGAGAAGCGTTGGGCGAGTTGCTGCTCGGCGGGCATGTAGTCGCCAGGCTCGTAGCCACCCAGTTCGTCGCGCAATATATCGGCCAGCTCCATGTACCGCCGCCCTGCTTGTCTAGACATGTCCATATCAAATTCAGGGCGCGCCGCGCCCTTTGTGTCCTTAAATGAAGTGCTTGCGCAGGCGCTGCGAGACAATGTCGATGAGGCTTACGACGGCAATGATGATGATGAGTATGGCGCAGGTCTGGGCCAGCTGGAACCCTCGTATGGCTTCCCAAAGCGTCACGCCGATGCCGCCGGCACCGACCATGCCCACGACGGTGGCAGAACGCACGTTCGATTCGAAGCGATACAGCGCATACGAAATCCACAGCGGCAGAACTTGCGGGATGACGCCGTAGATCACTTCCTGCAATGCGCTGGCGCCTGTCGCCCTTACGCCTTCCACAGGGCCGCCGTCGATCGCCTCGACCGCTTCGGCGAACAGCTTGGCCAGAACGCCCGTCGTGCCGATGAACAAGGCCATCACTCCGGCAAAAGGCCCCAGGCCGACGGCCACCACGAAAAGCATGGCGAAGACCATCTCATTGATGGAGCGGAAGGCATCCATCAAGCGGCGCAAGGGCTGGGATATCCACCAAGGCGCGATGTTTTCCGAACACAGGATGCCCAGCGGTATGGAGCAGATGATCGCCAGGACAGTGCCCCATAGGGCAATCTGCACCGTGATGATCATTTCGCTGACATACGTTTCCCAATAGCGGAAATCGGGTGGAAAGAAATCGGCGGCGAACATGCGCATGTTCTCGGCGTCGCGCCACAGCATGGCGGGATTCATTTCCGCACCTTCCCAGGACCATGCGAGGACGGCCGCCAGCAAGGCCCAGCCCATCCATTGATACCAGGGACGCTTGGGCTGCGGGTCGGACAAGATGGTGGACGTTATAGCTGTCATGTGATGGGTTTTCCGAAATCAAGGGGTCTTTGCCCGGCCAGGAGCCGGGCAAAGACAAGAGCCAATTACTTGGCGCTGGCAAGCTTTTTGTCCAGCGTTTCCATGCGCGCGTTCAGCTTCTCCAGGCTGGCGTCGATCTCTTTCAGCTTGGCCTGCTTCTCGGCGGCATCGTAGGTAGCGTCGGCGACCAGTTGGCTGCGCTGCTTGAACAGCTCAAGCTGTCGGATAGGCAGCAACTGATCATCGTTGGACACCTTGAACTTGCCCCATTGCAGGCCGGCCAGCACGGCCAGTTCTTGCTGATTCGCGCCATAGTTGGTGAAGAAGTCATTGACCTTCTTCTTGGTTTCCTCAGGCAGGTTCTTGCGCCATACGATAGGATCGGCGGGAATCAACGGTGATTTCCAGATCACTTTCAACTGGGCTGCCTTGGCCGGATTGGTTTCCTGCAGACGCTCCATGCCTTCGGTATTGAAAGTGGCCACATCGACCTGCTTGTTTGCAACACTGAGTGCATTGACTTCGTGGCTGGCATTCAAAGTGCGCTTGAAGATCTGATTGGCTTCGACGTTGTTCTTGGCGAACACGTAGTAGCCAGGAACCAGATAGCCCGAGGTCGAATTGGGGTCGCCGTTGCTGAACGTAAGATTCGCGGCATTCTTCAGCATGTCTTCAACCGAGGCCAAAGGACTGTCTTTGTGCGCGATCAGCAGGCTCCAGTAGCCCGGGTTGCCGTTGGCAGCCACGGTTTGCGCGAAAATCTCGCCGCCGGCGCGATCCACGGCCTCCATGGCCGATTTATTGCCGTACCAGGCGACATCGACCTTATTGAAGCGCATGCCCTGGATGATGCCTGCATAATCCGGAGCAAAGTAGGCATTGATTTTCATGCCTGTGTGCTTACTCATCTCCGCCAGAAATGGATCCCACGCCTCCTTCAGGTTCTGCGACGACTCCGTCGAGATGATGCCGAAATTCAGTTCCTTGGTGTCGGCCGCCTGGGCAGGACTCGACAGCGCCAAGCCTGTAACGGTGGAAACCAGCAGAACACGCTGTATGCTTTTGAACATGTCAATACTCCATTAGTACTTCCCGGCTTGCCCAGCGCCTCTTGTCTAGACAAGCCTTGGTAAAAAAACTGACCCGGCCAAGCCGGATCAGGCGGCAACCAAAGACATGGCGGGCCGGGACAGTGGCCGCAAGGCTTGGCCGGGAATGACCAGGGAAGTATCCAGGTCACCGCCATAAAGATCGTTGAGAAACACACCGTTCAATGCGTCAACCGATCCATCAAAATGAATATGGCCGGACTTCAACGCAACGACCCGCTTGCAATAGCGCGCGGCATAATCGACCTGGTGCAAGGTAACCACCACGGTCTTCCCATCTTTCTCGTTGATATCGGCAAGAATATCCATGACCTTGCGGGCAGATTCCGGATCCAGCGAGGCAATGGGCTCATCAGCCAGGATGACTTCCGCGCGCTGAGTCAGCGCCCGCGCTATCGCCACGCGCTGTTGCTGGCCGCCCGACAAGGTCGATGCCCGGCGATGCGCATAATCGGCCAGTCCTACTCTTTCCAGGGAGGCCATCGCAAGCGCTTTATCCTCGGCCGTGAACAGGCCCAGCGAACCGCGCCAGCGAGGCATGCGACCCAGGCAGCCCAGCAGCACATTGCGCAATACGCTAAGCCTTCCCACCAGATTGAATTGCTGGAAAATGTAGCCAACATCGGCGCGCAGGCGGCGAACCTGCCGGCTGAGCTGTCCGCCAGCCTGAACCGATTTCCCCATGACGCGAATCGAGCTGCTGTCATGCCTGTCGCCGCAGGCCAGGCCCGACAAATGGCGCAACAATGTGGACTTGCCCGATCCGGATGCCCCGATCAGGGCCACCATTTCGCCCGGTTCCACCGCAAGACCCATATTGAATAAAACCTGTTTGCCGCCGAAGCTCTTGTTCAAGCGCTCGACCTGGATCACTGAGTTCATTCATATACCCCTAAAATGCCAGGCGACACAAATCGCCTTTGATGACCAGCATCTTAGGCATGGGATATGACATCGGGATTAAACTGCGATGACGTTTTCATTACGTTCTGTGTCGCAAGGCATGGATGATGCGCGGCAATAAATTCTTCTGAGGCTCTAAAAAAATGGCGACTCTAGCGTTCGACCACCTTGTGCTGATGTTGCGCGACCGGCTGACCCGGCTGGCGCCCCGTTTCGAGGAAGACGGCTACTGCCTGACCGACCTTGCACTTCATAATCTCGGCTCGGCCAATCGCCTCATTACGCTGAAGGACAGCTACATCGAATTGCTGGGCTGGCCGGAGGGTGCGCCGCCCGCCCGCAAGGAAATCGCCGATTCGCCGGTGGGACTGGACGCCCTGGTACTGCGCAGCACAAACGCGCAGCAGACCTATGAATACCTCAAGGAAAACGGATTCGACGTCAACCCCGTTCAGCGGCTGGAGCGACCGATAGAATCGGCCGGAACGCAGGCGACCGCGCGCTTTGACACCGTACGATTTTCCACCCAGCCCATCCCCGGGTTCAGGGTATATTTCTGTGAGCACCTCACTCCCGAATATGTGTGGGTTGACAGCTATATGAAGCATGCCAATGGCGCGAGCACACTAAGTGATATTCTTCTCACATCGAGCCAGCCAAAATCGGTGGCGCATGCATTTGCTGTACTGGCGCAGGCCGATGCGACGGCAGGCGGCAACGGAGAATACGAAATTGCGCTACCTAATACTTGCATCCGTGTCCGTCATGACGATTCGGCAACGCAGGCCAGGATAGAAGCGGCATGGGTCGCCGATGAGCAAGGTGCCTGCCGTCCATTCAATACCCGGCTCGCTTGAGTGATTTGTGCGCAGGGGCCGGTACACGTATTAATTTCAGCGGAGAGGAAAAGGAATGTCTAAATTGAATGGTGCTGATGCAGTCGTTCGCATGCTTCAGCTTAATGGCGTCAAGCATATATTCGGTCTATGCGGAGACACCAGTCTTCCTTTCTACGATGCCATGGCCCGGCTGGACCATGGCATCGACCACATTCTTAGCCGGGACGAGCGTAGCGCGGGATACATGGCCGACGGCTACGCCCGCGTCACCGGAAAAGTCGGCGTCTGCGAAGGTCCCAGCGGCGGCGGCGCTACCTACCTGCTGCCCGCCCTGGTGGAAGCCAATGAGTCCTCGGTTGCCGTTCTGGGCATTACGACCGACGTATCGGTGGTCTCACGCGGCAAGTATCCTCTTACCGAGCTGGACCAGGAGGCCATGTATCGCCCCTTGACCAAGTGGAATACGACCATAGACCTTGCCAGCCAGATCCCCGGCGCCTTTCGTGGCGCCTTCCGCGCCATGACTACCGGCAAGCCCGGCTCCGCGCACATCTGCCTTCCTTATGACATTCAAAAGCATGATGTCGACCCGGCCGATATCTGGGCGCAAAAGGAACATGCCAATTTCCCGGCGTTCCGATCCTGCGCCGACCTGGGCGATATCGAAAAAGCGGCAGACAAACTGATCGCTGCGCGTTCCCCCGTGATCATATGCGGCGGCGGCGTGGTGCTGTCCTCGGCATGCGAGCAGCTCGAAGCGCTGGCCATTGCCTTGAAAGCGCCGGTCTGCACGACCGTAAGTGGCAAAGGCAGCCTGGCCGACACGCATCCATTGAACGCCGGCGTAGTCGGCTCCAACGGCGGGGTGCTGGCGACCCGTGAAGTAGTGAAGAATGCCGACATCGTACTGTTCATTGGATGCCGCGCCGGATCCACGACGACAGAACACTGGAAATTTCCGGATCGCAACACGCCGGTCATACACCTGGATTCAGATCCGTTTGTGGTGGGCGCCAATTACCAGACCGAAGTCGGCCTGGTCGGCGACGCGCAACGCAGCCTGGCCGCCATGGTCGCGGCCGTCCAGGAGCGCATCGGGCACCGGCCCGAGGGCGTCGCCGACGGTTACGCGGTTGTCGCAAAGGCCAGAGCGGAAAAGCAGGCTTTCTTTGCACCGCTTGCTGCATCGCTCGATACCCCCATCAAGCCCGAACGCGTGGTGGATGCGTTCAATCGCCTCTTGCCGCCCGAATCCATTGTGGTCGCCGATCCCGGTACGCCCTGCCCTTACTTTTCGGCCTACTTCAACGCGCCACAGGCTGGCAGGCATTTCATCACCAATCGCGCCCATGGTGCCCTGGGCTTCGCAATGGCCGCGGGCATAGGCGCGTCGATAGGGCGTCCGAACGCGACCGTGGTGTCAGTTATGGGCGACGGCAGCTTCGGCTTCACCTGCGGCGAACTCGAAACCATAGGCCGCCGCGGCATTCCACTGAAGATGGTCGTGTTCTCGAACTCGGTATTCGGGTGGATCAAGGCCAGTCAGAAGTCGGGCTACGACAAACGGTACTTCTCAATTGATTTCAATCGTACAAACCACGCAAAAGTGGCCGAAGCATTCGGCATCAAGGCATACACCGTCGACGACCCGGCAAAGCTGGACGAAACCGTCAGGGCCGCCATTGCTTTTGACGGTCCGGTTCTGATCGATGTGATCTCCCAGGAACTTCAAGATACCGCGGCACCGGTCAGCCAGTGGATGGGCTGAGTAAAGTAAAAATAGACTTCCGCACAAGCCACATCAACGCAAAGGAAAAGCAATGACTCCACTTTTCGCGCAACGAAACCCCAAGGGTACCCTTCTGAAACTGGGCGCATCATGCCTGCTCGCCTTGTCGATGACAGGCATGGCCAGTGCGGATGACGCGCCCATCCGCCTGGTAGTGCCATTTCCTCCCGGAGGCAGTACCGATATTGCATCCAGAATCATCCAGCCCAAACTGTCCGAGCTGCTGGACCGCACGGTAATTGTCGAAAACAAGCCGGGCGCCGCCAGCCAGATTGCCACGCAATACGTGGCCCGTTCCAAACCCGACGGCACCACTTTGCTGGTCAGCTTCGATACGCATGCCATAAACCCCATCGTCAAGCCCGACCTGCCTTACGATACGTTCAAAGACCTGCGCGGCATTGCGTTCGCGCTGCGGTTCCCGCTGGTTATCGGCGCATCCACGGTCACGCCCGGCGATAACCTGAAAGAGTTCCTGGCCGCAGCCAAGGCCCAACCGGAAAAATTCAGCTACGCCTCGACAGGCGCAGGATCATTGAACCACCTTGCCGCCGAAGACCTCAAGCGCCAGGCCGGCGTCGAAATTCTCCACGTTCCTTTCGGCGGCGGCGGGCCGGCCGTACAAGCGGTGTTGGGAAAGGTGGTCAATTTCACGATGCTCAGCTATGCGGCAACAAAATCCAATATTGCAGCAGGAAAAATCAAACCGCTGGCAGTGACCGGAGCGACACGTCTGCCAGACCTTCCCGAGACGCCTACTGTGGCGGAATCCGGTTTTCCGAATTACGAAGCGTACTCGTGGATAGGAATTTTCGCGCCGGCCGCTACACCGGATGACATCTCGAACAAACTGACTGAAGCCTTCCAGAAGGCGCTCAACGACAAAGAAGTCAAGCAGAAGCTTACCGACCTCGGCTTCGAAGTTATTGCGACTGACGGGGCAAGCGTAGACAAATACACTGTCGAGCAATACCAGCGCTGGGATAAATTCGTGAAAGAAACAGGAATCAAGCTGACGAATTGATCCGCATCCAGCTGAAATAAAAAAGGGCCGGGCGCTGTACATACAGCGCCCGGCCCTTTTTGCCTCAGCGTTTAAAGTCCCGCTTTACAGGGTCAGTTCAAACGCAAAAGGTATTTTCTGAACATACCGGCTTTTATTCTGCAGCGCGTGTGATCGCGCTGCCGGCTCTGCTTATATCTTCGCCCGCACCTGCTACGGTATTGCAGCCGGCCAAGGCCAAACAACCCAACAAAGCCAAGGATGCCAGGATTCTGTTAGCCATGATTTCCCTTTTTATAAAAGTGTTTTAAATGACAAGGTGCTTGATGCTGGAACAGAATCAGGCGATTTTTACACGCAGCTCGCCCAGACCGGCAACCGCGCCCACCAGAGTATCCCCGGCCACGACAGGACCCACACCTTCAGGGGTGCCCGTAAAGATGATGTCGCCGGCTTTCAGCTCGAACAGGCCCGAAAGATAGGCAATCGATTCGGCGATATTCCAGATCATTTGGGTCAAGTCGCTGGACTGCTTGACAGTGTCGTTCACGCTGAGCGAAATCGCACCGGAGTCGAGTGTACCGACCTGCTCGCGCGGGTACAGCGGACCTATGGGCGCCGATTGGTCGAACGCCTTGCCGACTTCCCATGGGCGTCCCTGCTTCTTGGCTTCGCCTTGCAGGTCGCGCCGTGTCATGTCAAGACCGATGGCATAGCCCCACACACACTCGGCGGCCTGCTCTACGGTCAGGTCGCGACCGCCCTTGTCCAGCGCCACGACAAGCTCGATCTCGTAATGCAGGTTGGAGGTTTTCGGCGGATAAGGCATGGTGCCTGTCTGACCTTCCGCCACCGTCAAGAGCGCGTCGGCGGGCTTATTGAAAAAGAACGGATCTTCACGGCCGGTAAAACCCATTTCCTTGGCATGTTCCGCATAATTGCGGCCCACACAATACACACGCCTTACGGGGAAGACGGCATCTGACCCATTTACGGGGATGGCTGCGACAGGATGTGCAGGAATGACTGTATTCATTTACTTATCACCTTGGCTATAACGTTGAGCGCCATCACGGATTTCTTTCAGCGCCGATTCCCGGCCTTCCCAACCTTTGACCTTGACCCATTTGCCTTTTTCGAGATCCTTGTAGTGTTCGAAAAAGTGCTGGATGCGCGCGAGATCTTCCTGCGGCAAGTCTTCCGGCTTCTGGATATGGCGATACGGAGGATACAGCTTGTCGACAGGAACCGCCAGAAGCTTTGCATCGCCACCGGCCTCGTCATCCATGATCAATACGCCGATTGCACGGCAGCGTATCACTGCTCCGATCTGTATGGGAAACGGGGCCAGCACCAGCACGTCGACCGGGTCGCCGTCATCGGATATGGTTTGAGGAATATAGCCATAGTTGCACGGATAGTGCATGGCCGTGAGCATGAATCGGTCTACGAATACGGCGCCGGAGTCTTTGTCGACTTCGTACTTGACCGGATCCGCGTTCATGGGGATTTCTACAATGACATTGAATTCATCGGGCAAGTTATTGCCCGCGGGCACTCGGTCTAAGCTCATACTTCGTTCAACCTCAAATATATAAAAGTAAGGAAAATCACTATCTCTCGGGACCGCGACGTGGCCGGTCTGAGGTTTGCGACAAATCGACACCGGGAATTGGCGCGCTGTCGAAATATTCATCCAATGCGGAATCGGAAGTCTCGGCGCGCACATCGGCAGCAAGCGCATCGGCCGGCGGGCGCACCGGAGAAGGCTCGAAACCCGTCATATCCTCGTCAATGAAGTCGGCGGCGCTGGCCGCAACTGGTACGCTCGCATGGCGCGCCACACTGGTATCGGGAAGGCTTTCGACATCGATGAGAGTCGGGTCGCCACGCGTATCGGCAGCGGGCAAGGCGCGGTTGACAGGCAATACGGGAAGCACCCCGGCCACGCCGGACGCCAGCCGCCAATGGGTCATGGCATCGGCCGGACGTCCCAGGCGATCATACAAATTGCCCAGCAAGGCGTGGATGCGCATGTCACTGCGTATTTTCATGCTGCGCAGCAGATAATGTTCGCCCTGCCCCCACAGCTCGCCGGTGAGGCAAAGGTTGCCCAGCGCCGCCAGCAATGCGGAATCGTCGGGATGCGATTTCAACCACACTTCGGCCTTGGTAAGGCGGCGCGCAACGTATTCGGGCGGGCATTGCGAATATGCGCTGAGCAATCGGGCGTCCAGCTTGATATTGATCGCCGCCTCGAGGATTTTCGACGCTTCGTCGTAGTTGGCCTGTGCTGCCTGAATGGAGGCGCCCGCCAATGCGATATCCGGCAAGACGCGTTCATCGGCTTTCAGGTCGCTCCAGATGGATTTGAAACCCTCGGGACCCGCGGCATGCAGGCGAGCTGCCACCGACGTTTCTATCAATTGCATGGCTTCGGTCTTGTCGATCACACCACGGCGCAATAGCAAGCGGGTGAGCTCGTATACACGATCGTGGTTGCGCAACTGCCGATGAGCGCGCAGCAGCAGGCGCGTCGCGTGAAAATAGCGCGAACTGGCGTCCTGCAAGGGCTGCAATAACACCAGCGCGTCTTGCGGACGATTCTGGTCCAGGTACATTTCGGCAGCCACCGTAGCGGCCGCTTCGCGCAGGCGCGGGTCGTTGCCCGCGGTTTCCTGGGCAAGAGCCAGCGCCTGATCGCGGCGCGTGAACTCGCCGAGGTGATGCGAGGCGCGTGCCGATGCCAGGCCGGCCAGGACCTTCCGGCTGCTGGACCGTGTGCGTCCCAGCAGCTTGGAAAGTTCTTTTTCTGCCTCGGTGTAGCGCCCTTCAAGCACATTGATCCAGCCGTTTTCCAACAGTTGGTGATCGCGGTTTTCGGCACGCAGACTGCGCCACGAACGGAAGCGCTCCGGGCCGCCGGAGATCCATGCCAATACCCGCAGCAGGACGTACACAATAATGAAAGCAGCCAATATGAGCAAAACCGCCAGGGTAAGCGACAGCTCAATGCGCCATGGCTGGGCAATGACAAGAACATTGCCGCTGTGATCGCGTAAGAGGAGCGCCAGCGCTACGGCTGCGACGAATACAAGCAAGGTCCAGAACCAGGTTCTCATTGCTTACCCCCGAGACCTGATAATTGCCGCGACAGCAGTCTGTGCGGGAGAAGGCGCGGCGGACTGGGTCTGCGCTTCTGGCGATTCAGGCGCTGGCGATTGCGGCTCAGCCGACGGCTGTGCTGCGGGTGGGGCTGCCGGTGCTTCCGGAGTTGTCGGTGCTTCTGGAGTTGTCGATGATTCTGATGTTGACGACGATTCTGGAGCTGTGGATGACTCTGGCTCTGGTTGCGGTTCAGAGGTGGCGGGCGCGTCGCCGGCACCCGCTTCTTGCGACGCTGAAGAAGCCGCTTCATCGCCGGAGGCAATGGAGCCGTTCTGCGCGGATTTTGCATTGGCTTCACGAAGCGCTTGCACGGCCTGCAGGCTGTTGGCAACAGTAGGCAGCTTCAGTTCGATCGATGTATCGGACATTTGACGCGCAAGCTTGAGGGCCTGCCTGCTGGACTGCGCCCGGGGATCGTAGCGGTTTTCGATTGCCTTGACCAGCGCAGCGGTTTCCGATTCCCATACCTTGGGTTGGCGCATCATCAGTGCGAGTTGCGCCGTCATGATGCGCAAGCGCAGGTTCTCGCGAAAGCGCGTTGCCTGATCCGGCGACATCAGCAATGCGGTCGGGTCGTCTACGCGCCGTACCGTAATGAACTGGCCGAGGTCCTGGCGCACCGAGGTCCAGGCGTCGCGTGACCAGTTGTCGACTGTTGCCAGCGTTTTTTTCCACCACGGCGCGTTGGCGTCGACGCTGTCACGGCTATCGACGGAACTTTCGGGCGCTTTCGCCGGCGCGGCCTCGACAAGGCCAGGCGCGGCATCATCGGGGACCAGCAATGGCGCCTCGCTGACCAGTGCGCTCAGTTCGTCAAGTTGCGTGGACAAGAGCGCGACGTCGACCGTGGATGCGGCACGCAGGCGTTCGAGATCGCCATTGATGGTTTGAAGCAGCGAAGCCAGTCCGGGCCGGTTGGCCCTGGCCAGTTGCGCCTGCGCCGTTTCGAGCGAGATGACAGCGTTCGCGACATTGCCGCTCAACCGCAACTGTTGCTGGGCGATCGTGAGCAAATGATCGATATCGTTGATCAACACCAGATCGGAACCGCTGTCAGTAAGCGTGCGGAAAGCCTGCTCGAGGCTTGCGACCTGCTCGCGGGACTCGTCAAAAGCGCTTTGCAGGGACTCAAGCTGCGCGGCCTGATCCTTAAGCGCGGACAAGGCTTGTTGCGCCTGTTCGGCGGCCTGGCTGGCCGTGCTGGCGCTGCGTTGCGCCTCTGTGGCCAGGTTTGCGGAGGACTGCCGGAATTGCTGCTGCTGATACCAGAACGCAGCCGCAAGCGCCGCGGCGATGAACAAAAGAATAATAAATGCCGGCACCAGAATCGGACGCGACTTTTTAACGGGCGATGTCTTTTTGGCCGAGGCAGTAGTTGCTGGCCCTGGTGAAGCCGAAGCGCTTGAGGTAGAGGCCTGGGCAGCTTGAGAGATCTCGGGTTTTTTATCAGTCATGGCCAGATTGTAATCCTAGGAGTATTTCTTAACGCGACGCCATCTGGCCAATTGCCAGAAATATCGCGTCGTCATTCGGTGAGCATACTTTTACCATTGGCGGTTCTACATTACCAGAATCGCAAAGCACGGATTGTAATCGCCTTGCCACACGCTCATGTATCGCTACGAAACGGGATCGACCCCATGCAGCGCGCAGGCCCAGACGACTTATATTGGCATGTATCGCGTCCACGCTGTCACTGCTGGTCAACAGAAACACGCAGGATTCGGGCAGTGCAAGCGCCTTTGACACTTCCGCCGACTGACTGGCGCTCCATGACGCCGGCTCACGGCGATACAGGGCCAGGCGGTCAACCGCAGCGCCTGCGCGCTCACATTGCTCGCCCAGCCATTCGCGTCCGGATTCGCCACGGACGATCAATACCTTGCCGAGCGCAGGAAGTCTGGGTCCCAGACAGTGCCACAGCGCTTCGGAGTCTTGATTCTGAGTATCGGGATCGGGATGCAGGATATGGCGGTGATCGATACAAGCCGAGTCATAGAGCGGCTGGGCGCTGGACCTGCCTACTGTTGCAGCAAGAGTGCGCCCGGGCCATGCCTGACCGGGAGACTGGTCGGCCAACAAATCAAGATAAAGCCGGGCCGCATTGCGGCTTACAAACACCACCAGATCGTAATCGCCCGGCTCGGGCACACGGTCGCCCTGCTGCAGCAGCGGGCGGATTGTCAATGCCGGCAATGCCAGCGGCCGCCATCCGGCCGCCAGCGCACGTACTGCCAGCGTCTCGTTTCTGCCGTCGGGTCGGGTAAGAAAAACGCTGACTTTCATGATCGTTTCAGCCGGGAAAAGGCCGCCACGTATCAGGAGGCCGTGTCTGGATGCAAGAGCCTGGACAAGATGTCGTCGGCTCCTTTTTGCAAGAGTTCGTGGGCAGCTTGCTCGCCCAACTGTACTGCCGACGCAACCGGACCCGAAACTTGGGAACGTACAATGCGCGACCCATCGGGCTCGGCAACGAGCGCATCCAGATGCAGTACGCCCTCATCCAACCTGGCGTACGCGGCCAGCGGCACCTGGCATGAACCGCCCAGAACACGCGAAACAGCGCGTTCGGCCAATGTGCATGCCGTGGTTTCCGAACAGGCCAGCGGTGCAAGCCACCGATGCATGTCGCTGCGGTTTTCCAGGACTTCAATGCCCAAGGCGCCCTGGCCCGCAGCCGGCAGACTTTGTTCGACCGACAAACAGCTGCGGATACGGGATTCGAGCCCCAGCCTTTTCAAGCCCACGGCAGCCAGAATGATGGCGGAGTAATCGCCGCGATCGAGCTTGCCAAGACGGGTATCCAGATTTCCGCGCAGCGGCTGTATCTTCAAATGAGGGTAAAGCTGGCGGATCTGCGACTCGCGGCGCAGGCTGGAGGTGCCGACGACGGCGCCCGCCGGCATATCGTCAAGTGATGCGTAGTCGTTGGAAACGAAGGCATCGCGCGGATCGTCGCGCTCCAGGATGACAGGCAATGCAAACGGGCTCTGCATGTCGACCGGCACGTCTTTCAGGGAATGGACGGCCAGGTCGGCACGGCCGTCGAGCAAGGCCGTTTCCAGTTCTTTGACGAACAAGCCTTTTCCGCCGATCTTCGACAGTGTGCGGTCAAGGATCTGGTCTCCCCGGGTCGTCATGGTCAACAAAGTGACCTGGCAATCGGGATAAAGAACCTGGAGACGGTCGCGGACATGCTCGGCTTGCCACAAGGCAAGCCGACTGGCACGGGTCGCAATGACCAACGTAGCGGGTACTAGCGTCATGCCCTAGCCTGCCAGTTGGTTGAATACGATGGCCAGAATAATCCCGATGACCGCCAGGATGAACAGGCCTTGCAGAAGGCTCAGTCCTGATTCGTCGGGCTTTTTACGCCCTGAGTGTTTAAACAGGCCCATGTGCTTTTTCCTTGGCAGTGGTTTTGCGGTTGGCTATCCATTTTCCGATAAGGACCACCAGCAACGCACCGATTACTTCAGCAGCCAGCTTGACCGTACCGGGAACCACGCCCCACTGATTCTGTACAACAATGTCGGTAACGACCATGCCGCCGGCGATCCAGCCCAGCAAGCCCGCGCCCAATGTGACCACCAGAGGGAAGCGATCGATAAGCTTCAGAACAATTGTGCTGCCCCAGATGATGATAGGCACGCTGACTAGCAGACCGAAGATTACATAGCCCAGTTGATGGTCGGGAATGGTGTTTTGCGCCGCGCCGGCGATAGCAATGACGTTATCCAGGCTCATGACGAAATCGGCGATGATGATGGTCTTGACCGCGGCCCAGATCGAGGCGTTGGCCTTGATATTGTCGTGATGGCCGTCTTCCGGGACCAGCAGCTTGATACCGATCCACAGCAGCAGCAAGCCGCCTACGATCTTGAGGAAAGGAATGGCCAGCAATGTGAGGGCGAAGGCAATGAGCACGACACGCAGGAAGATAGCACCTGCCGTACCCCAGAGAATTCCTTGAACGCGTTGCTTGGGGCCCAAATTGCGGCACGCCAGGGCAATGACGACGGCATTGTCGCCGCCCAGCAAGATATCGATCATCACGATCTGAAATAGTGCGCCCCAATGCAGCGTGTCAATAAACTCTAACATGTGAATTCCTGTGTATTCTTGAAAAGCGATAAAAAGCCCCGGCTAGGTTTGTACCGAGGCAAACATAACAAGCTATTGTAATTCAGCTTTGAAATCGGCCTTGCAGTCGCCCGAAAAAAAAGCCCGTGCTGGCTATGAAAGCAGCACGGGCCTTGCTACTGGCGAATCTTCTTATAGTACGGATTTGAGCAGTTTGCCCATTTCCGAAGGATCGCGCGTAGTGCGAATGCCGCATGCTTCCATGATCTCGAGCTTGGCATCGGCCGTATCGGCCCCGCCGGAAATCAGCGCGCCGGCGTGACCCATGCGCTTGCCTGCAGGAGCCGTAACCCCAGCGATAAAGCCTACAACCGGCTTGGTCATGTTGTCTTTAGCCCATTCAGCCGCATTGACTTCATCAGGACCGCCGATTTCGCCGATCATGACGACCGCATCGGTGTCTGGATCGTCATTGAACAGCTTGAGAATATCGATATGCTTCAGGCCGTTGATTGGATCGCCGCCAATGCCCACGGCCGTCGACTGGCCCAGGCCCAGTTCGGTGAGCTGTGCAACCGCTTCGTAGGTGAGCGTGCCGGAGCGGCTGACCACGCCGATACGGCCCTTGCGGGAAATATGGCCGGGCATGATGCCGATTTTCAATTCGTCGGGTGTAATCAGGCCGGGACAATTGGGTCCGAGCACCAGGGCGGTCTTGTTCTGCTCGCGCATGCGATTGCGCAGTTCAAGCATGTCGCGCACCGGGATGCCTTCCGTGATGCAGATGACCAGGTCCAGGTCGGCGTCTACGGCTTCCCAGATGGCCGCGGCAGCGCCTGCCGGCGGAACATAGATAACGGAAACCGTGGCACCGGTTTGCGCTTTGGCATCTTTGACGGTACCGAAAATGGGCACGCCTTCGAAGTTCTCGCCGGCCTTCTTGGGATGCACGCCTGCCACGAACGCCGCCTTACCGTTGGCGTATTCGCGGCACATGTGAGTATGGAATTGACCGGTCTTGCCGGTAATCCCTTGGGTAATGACTTTAGTGTCTTTGTTGATCAAAATCGACATTTACAGATCCTCGGCAGTATTCTTATTTCGCGGCGGCTACGACTTTGGTCGCGGCTTCGGCCATGGTGTCAGCGCTGATGATAGGCAGGCCCGACTCAGCCAGCAATTTCTTGCCAAGCTCTTCGTTGGTGCCCTTCATGCGCACAACCAGCGGCACGCTGAGGTTGACGGCTTTGCATGCGGCAATGACGCCTTCGGCAATGACATCGCAACGCATGATGCCGCCGAAAATGTTTACCAGAATGGCTTTGACGCCTTCGTTCTTGAGCATGATCTTGAACGCCTCGGTCACTTTCTCGGCCGTTGCGCCACCGCCCACGTCAAGGAAGTTGGCCGGCTCGCCGCCAAACAGCTTGATCGTGTCCATGGTTGCCATGGCAAGGCCCGCGCCGTTGACCAGGCAGCCGATGTTGCCGTCGAGCTGGATATAAGCCAGATCGAACTTGCTGGCTTCGATTTCCGCAGGGTCTTCTTCGGCCAGATCGCGGTATTCGACGATTTCCGGATGACGGTACAAGGCGTTGGAATCGAAGTTGAACTTGGCGTCCAGAGCAATGATATCGCCCGAGTTGGTGAGAATCAGCGGGTTGATTTCAGCAAGCGAGGCGTCGGTTTCCCAGTAGGCCTTGTAAAGCTTCTGGAATTCGGCCGCGGCCTTGTCCACGGAGGCGTCGGGAACGCCAATACCGCGAGCCAGCTCGGCAGCTTCCTTGTCGGTGAGCCCGGTCTTGGGATCGACAAATACTTTCAGGATTTTCTCGGGTGTTTTTTCAGCGACTTCTTCGACGTCCATGCCGCCTTCGCTCGACGCCATTACGCATACGCGCTGCGTGCCGCGATCGGTGACGATGCCAACGTAGTATTCTTTCTTGATGTCGGCGCCTTCTTCAATAAGCAGGCGGCCCACTTTCTGGCCTTCGGGGCCGGTCTGGTGTGTAACCAGCTGCATGCCCAGAATTTCGGACGACAGCTGACGTACTTCGTCGATCGAGCGACCCAGCTTCACGCCACCGCCCTTGCCACGGCCACCCGCGTGAATTTGCGCCTTGACCACCCATACCGGGCCACCCAGCTTCTCGGCGGCGGCGACGGCCTCTTCGACGGAAAACGCCGGAATTCCGCGTGGCACAGCAACGCCAAATTTCCTCAGCAGTTCCTTGCCTTGATACTCGTGAATTTTCATTTATTACCTGTCAGAACGTAAAGAATTAGAAAAAGAACCCGTGCGCCGGTGCCCGCGATCGGGGTCAGTCGCCCCATGAGGAATGCCTATTCGCACTTTGCCTCGACTTTCGGTGTTTTATACCACTGGGGATAGAACTCTTTTGCAACGGGACCATCCAGCCTGAGGGCATGACAGCCTTCGAGCTGGAACGGACGCTTCTGCTTCTGGCCCGGCGCCAATTGTTCTTGGCGGCGTTTATTGGCCATGGTTTGAATCGCAACCGTCGGCAAGAGATACGACAGCTCTGTCATGTGGCTACAGCCTGCTGTTCTGCCAAAACGGTCTTTCACCGTCTGGCGGAAGTTACGCAGCAGATTCATGCCAACGAGATTGCGGTAATCCGGAGCGATGGCGCTGCAGTTCTCGTTGTATGGAGCTGCGTCGTAATCGGCGACAGCATCCGTGATCGAAAACTGATCGTCGATCGTAACGCGAAGATGCATATGATGAACAGGATCGCCGGCGCGGTGTGTGGATGCGCCGTCCCTGACTGGGAAATCATAAGCCTTGACATCGATGAGCTCGGCTTCGAGGTCCCAGTTTCCGTCCTCCCGGGCAAACGAGCTCACGCGTATGGAACGCGTGTGCATTGGTTCGCGGGCAATCTTGGGAGAAGGCAATGGCATTTACAGAAAAACGTATATTGCGATAAACCCTCTAAGTATAGCGCAGTGCCTGGGCCGCACCGACCATCTTGATCAGCGCCGCCTCCGTTTCCGGCCACCCGCGAGTCTTCAGTCCGCAGTCGGGGTTGACCCAAAGGCGTTGCGGATCCAGTCTTTTCGCCGCTTTTTGCATCAGCTCGACCATCCACTTGGTATCGGGAATGTTGGGCGAGTGAATATCGTAAACGCCCGGGCCGATGTCGTTGGGGTACTGGAAGTCCTCGAACGCCGCCAATAGTTCCATATTCGAGCGCGAGGTCTCTATAGTGATGACGTCCGCATCCATTGCCGCAATGGCTTCGATAATGTCGTTGAACTCCGAGTAGCACATATGCGTATGTATTTGCGTTTCGTCCCCGACGCCGCTGGTCGACAGGCGGAAGCAGTCCACCGCCCAATCCAGATAGTGTTGCCAGTCGCTGCGGCGCAAAGGCAAGCCTTCCCGAAACGCAGGTTCATCGATCTGGATGACGGCGATGCCCGCTGCCTCGAGATCCACCACTTCCTGGCGCAAGGCCAGCGCCAACTGGCGGCAAGTTGTTTCCCTGGGCTGGTCATCGCGGACGAACGACCATTGCAGTATGGTCACCGGACCGGTCAACATGCCTTTTACCGGCTTTTCGGTAAGCGACTGCGCATAGGCGGACCAGGCCACCGTCATTGGAGCTGGACGCGCAACATCGCCGAAAATAATAGGCGGCTTGACGCAGCGCGAGCCGTAGCTCTGGACCCAACCGTTCTGCGTGAAAGCGAAACCACCCAGCAACTCGCCGAAATACTCGACCATGTCATTGCGTTCGGCCTCGCCGTGCACCAGCACATCCAACCCTATCCTTTCCTGGAACCGTATGACGTGCTCGATTTCCTTGCGCATTGCCTCCTGGTAGGCCGAGTCGCTCAGCGCACCGCTCTTCCAGTCCCTGCGCGATACACGGATCTCGGATGTTTGAGGAAATGAGCCTATCGTGGTGGTCGGATAGGAAGGCAAACCGAGCTTTACCTGTTGCCGGGCAATACGATGCGAAAACGGCGCCCGGTCACGGCACAGTTCGCTGGACGCTGCCAGATGTTTCTGCGTGACGCTGTTATGGATACGTGCCGAGCGCTGCCTGGCCTGCAAGGCAATACGCTGGTTCTGTAGTGCTGTTTGTGACGCGATCAACGGAGTGCCGGCCACCGGGGTGCCGGCCACCGGAATGCCGGCCACCGGACTGCCGGGTTGCGGGCTTTCGGAGAGAGAATCGGCCAGCCATGCCAATTCGTCCAGCTTTTGGGTGGCGAAAGATAGCCAGCCGCGCAGTTCGGCATCAAGGTCTTTCTCCGCATCGAGATCGACCGGCACGTGCAGCAAGGAACACGATGGGGCAAGCCACAAGCGGTCGCCCCGGCGGGCAGCAGCGGTCTCGACCAGCGCGCGGGCCTTGTCCAGATCGGTACGCCAGACATTGCGGCCATCGATTATGCCCAACGACAGGACCTGTTCGTCGCTCAAGACCGCAAGAACGTCGTCGAGCTGATCCGGCGCACGCACCAAATCGATGTGCACTCCCTGCACCGGCAAGCCGTTCAGGACCTGGACGTTCTCCTGCAAATGCTGAAAGTATGTCGCAAGCAATATCGGGACACCGGCCTGCGCCATTTCGTCGTACGCCAACTTGAACGCGTTCTGCCATGCCGGCGGCAGATCCAGTCCCAGAATAGGCTCGTCGATCTGCACCCATTCAACGCCCAGCGCCTTGATTTGCTGCAGCACCTGCTTGTAGACGGGCAGCAAATTATTCAGCAGGTCGAGCTTGGCCGAATCACTAGCACCGTGAACAAACGCGTCGCCTTTGCCCAGCCACAACCACGTCAGGGGACCGGGAATCACCGGTTTCACGCGATGTCCGAGCGCCTGCGCTTCTTCAATCTGGTCGAAAAGGTAACTGCGGGCAATGCGATAAGACTGGTTCGGCACCAGTTCGGGCACGATGTAGTGATAATTGGTGTCGAACCACTTGGTCATCTCGCAGGCCGCAGCCGGTGTGCCTTTTGGCGCGCGTCCACGTGCCATCCTGAAAAGCGTGTCCAGCTCGACCGTTTCAAGGCCAGACTGAGCAAAGCGCGCGGGCACAGCGCCCAGCAAAGTGGTCCACTCCAGTATCTGGTCGTACCATGCGAAGTCGCCAACGGGTACAAAATCCAGGCCCGAAGCGGCCTGCAGCTTCCAGTGGCGGGCACGCAGCTCTCGTCCGACATTCTCCAGGTCTTGCCCGGATTGCGCGCCAGACCAGTACGCCTCCAGGGCGCGCTTCAGTTCGCGCTGGACGCCGATACGGGGAAAGCCTAAATTATGAGTAATAGTCATGTTAAGTCTTTATAAGATGAGTAGAAAATCAACTTGACCATTGTCACCGTATAATTCATTGAATCAAAATCAAATCCAACATATATACAATGAATATATTTCATACTAGGACATCCCGCCATGCTGCTTGAGATACGTCATCTGGAGACGCTCAGTGCCATCCGGGATGCGGGCAGCTTGCAGGAAGCAGCCGAGCGCCTGCATGTAACCCAATCCGCCCTTTCGCATCAACTCCGCGACCTCGAGGTGCGACTGAAGACCTCCCTACTGAACCGCCGCACCCGTCCCGCACGGCTGACCACCGCGGCTTTGCGCATCCTGATCCTGGCAGACGAAGTGCTGCCCCTGGTGAAGGCTACCGAACGAGAGCTTCAACATCTGGCTGCGGGACGCACGGGCCGACTCCACCTTGCTATTGACTGCCACTCCTGTTTCCAATGGCTCATGCCCGCGCTGGACGCCTTCCGGCAAGACTGGCCCGATGTCGCACTGGATTTGTCGGCCGCTTTCTCCTTTGCTCCGTTGCCGGCGCTGCTGCGCGGCGATCTTGACGTCGTCATTACATCAGACCCTCAGGAGAGCGAGGCGGTGGAATATGTGCCTCTTTTCCGTTACGAATTGGTATTGGCGGTAGCGGCAGACCATGCCTTGTCGCAGCATAAATATATAGAACCCGAACAACTCTTGGACCAGGTATTGATTACCTATCCGGTGGAAAGGCAACGCCTGGACGTATTCACGGTGTTTCTGGATCCGGCAGGCGTAGAGCCTGCCGCGATTCGCAAGGCGGAATTGACCCCCGTCATTGTCCAATTGGTAGCCAGTCAGCGCGGGGTGGCGGCCCTTCCCAACTGGGCCTTGACTGAATATTTGTCCCAGCCATGGCTACGCGTTTGCCATTTGGGTGAAAAAGGGGTCTGGCGAACCTTGTATGCCGCGCTGCGCAGCGAGGATATGCAAGCCGATTACCTTCAGGCTTTCCTGGCCCAGGCGCGAGACACCTGCTTCAAGACATTGACCGGGATAAAGGCCGTACGCTGATGCTGGTAAGTTGGCCTATTGATCGGGCAAGTCGCCCAGGATGCGACGCAGGCATTCGGGAGAGAAACCGCGTGATGCAAGAAAGCGGAATTGCTTGGCGTATGCTTTGGCGTCTTCGGGCGCTTGGCCGAATTTTTTTTCCCAGACCATGCGGGCTCGGTCGACTTCGGTGTCGCGCAATTGCTGTTGGAGTTCGGAGATGGTTTCGTCGGCCAGGCCGTGCTGACGGAGTTCCTGGACGATAAGGCTGGCGCCTTTGGTATGCGCCCGCCTATGCACCAGGTTTTGCGCAAAACGTTGATTCGAAAGCCAGTTCTCGCGTTCGAGGTCGTTCAATAACTGATCGAGCTCGTCGGCGCTGCTTGCGTGCGGGGCAAGCTTGCGCCGCAACTCAAGGCGCGAGTTCTCGCGCCTTGAAAGCATGGCAATGGCACGCGCCTTCAGGCTTGGTCCCTTTTTCTTGGGATTGCCGCCTTCAGGGTCCTCTTGAGACAAGGTTTCGAATTCGTCGTCGGAGCGCATGACGGGCCTTGAAGATTAACCGATAGGATCTTCTTCAGGAGCAAGCGGCGGCAGGGCCTTGGTGGTGGTGGAAGCCGCCTGCGCAATCACGCCGGACTGCTCGCGGACCCGGTTTTCGATTTCGAACGCCATATCGGGATGCTCTTTCAGATATTCGCGCACGTTGTCTTTACCTTGGCCTATACGTGTTCCGTTATAGCTGAACCAGGCGCCCGCCTTGTCGACAATACCGGCCTGCACGCCGAGGTCGATGATTTCGCCCTCGCGTGAGATACCGGCGCCGTACATGATGTCGAATTCGGCCTGTTTGAATGGCGGCGCCACCTTGTTCTTGACCACTTTGACGCGGGTTTCGTTACCGACGACCTCGTCGCCTTTCTTGATGGCGCCGATGCGCCGGATGTCGAGGCGAACGGACGCATAGAACTTGAGCGCATTGCCGCCGGTAGTGGTTTCCGGGTTGCCGAACATGACGCCGATTTTCATGCGAATTTGGTTGATGAAAATGACCATGCAGTTGGCGCGCTTTATGTTGGCCGTGAGCTTGCGCAATGCCTGGCTCATGAGACGGGCCTGCAAGCCGGGAAGCGAATCGCCCATGTCGCCTTCGATTTCGGCCTTGGGCACCAGCGCGGCAACCGAGTCAATGACGATAAGATCGACCGACCCCGACCGCACGAGCGCATCGGTGATTTCGAGTGCCTGTTCGCCGGTATCGGGTTGGGAAATGAGCAGATCGTTCAGGTTGACGCCCAATTTGGAGGCGTACTGGACGTCGAGCGCGTGTTCCGCGTCGATAAACGCGCATGTGCCGCCGATTTTTTGCATTTCGGCAATTACTTGCAGCGTGAGTGTGGTTTTACCCGAGGATTCAGGACCGTAGACTTCAATGACGCGGCCGCGCGGCAGGCCACCAACGCCCAAAGCGATATCCAGGCCCAGGGAACCGGTTGAGCACACCAGGATATCGTGCTCTACCTTGTCGTCGCCGTAGCGCATTACCGAACCCTTGCCGAATTGCTTTTCGATTTGGGATAAGGCGGCAGAGAGGGCTTTGGCGCGCTCGGTAGCGGCTTTGCTGTTTTTGTCGTCCATGTAGGATCCTTGACTTGAAGCGAATGATTAAAAGCGCAGTAACGCGGCAATTGAGGCGAAAGGAATTATTGCATCAAATTGTACTGTATAAATAAACAGATATCCAGTTTTGCCACATCGTAATCCCTTACTGTTCAGAGGGAGGAGCACGTGTCAGAATAGGCTCACCCCTATAGAACAAGCAGAAGTCACCTGACATGCGCATTTTAATCGCCGAGGACGACAGTATTCTTGCCGATGGACTTTCCCGTTCACTGCGGTACGACGGCTATGCCGTCGATGTGGTGGCAGACGGCTCCAGCGCAGATTCGGCCTTGCAGCTGCAGAGTTTCGACTTGCTGATACTGGACCTGGACCTTCCCCTGATGCATGGCCTGGCTGTGCTGCGCTTGTTGCGCCAGCGAAACATGCCTATCCCGGTACTCATTCTAACGGCCGCCGACACGGTAGACCAACGAGTAAAGGGCCTGGACCTGGGGGCCGACGACTACATGGCCAAGCCTTTTGCCCTTTGCGAACTCGAAGCCCGGGTCCGGGCGCTTACGCGACGCAGCGCCGGCAACAGCACGACCATGCTGAAATACAAACGCCTGAGCTTCGATCTCAACGGCCGCGTCGCCCGCATCGACGACCAGCCGCTCGAGCTCTCGGCACGCGAAACCAGTCTGCTGGAAATTTTCCTCTCGCGTTGCGGGCGCCTGATCAGCAAGAACCAGTTCGTCGATCTGCTGTGCGAATGGGGCGAAGAGGTCACGCCCAATGCCATCGAAGTCTACATACATCGCCTGCGGAAGAAGATCGAACCCAGCGGCGCCAAAATTGTTACCGTGCGCGGTCTTGGGTATTGCCTTGAGTCAGACACCAGTAGCGATACGCTCGCCGCATGATGCGCAGTAGCGCGGGACCCTGAATGTTTCGCCGCTCGAAAAGCAACAGGGCCCTGCTCGACAAAATTATGGTGTGGATGTTCGGTCCGCTGTTTCTGTTGTGGAGCATCGGACTGGTGATCACCTATTTCATCGCGCAGAATATCGCCAATGCACCCTACGACCGTACGCTTGCCGATCACGTGCGCATGATCACGCAAGAGATCGAGCAGCAACAAATCGTCGAAGGCGTGCAGCTCTCGCCGTCGACCATCACCATTCTCCAGGGCGATATTTCCCACCTCATCCACTGGGAACTGAAAGACGCCAACGCGAATTCAATCGGGGGCAACGCCGGCATTCCCCTGCCGGATAATTGGACCTACGAAAAAGGCGTCATCCGATTTCGCAACGAAACGCTCAATGGCCAAAGCATACGCGTGGCCTATCTTTGGGGAGGGCGCGATCTGAACGGGCTGGAATTCCTGACCGTCGTGTCGCAATCCAACGAAATGCGCGCCACGCTCCAGCAGGAGATCCTCACGGGTATGCTGACGCCGCAGTTAATCGTATTGCCGCTGGCTGCTTTGCTGGCAGGATTGGGCCTGACACAAGGGCTCGAACCCCTGAGCTTGCTGCAGGAGCACATACGCTCGCGGCGCACGAACGATATGTCGCCGATCAGCGACCGTCTGGCGCCTGCGGAAATCGTGCCTCTGATTGCCGCGATGAACAGCCTGCTGACCCGCATGGCGGGCACCAACGAGACGCAGCGGCGTTTCGTCGCCAATGCCGCCCATCAATTGAAAACGCCGCTGGCTGGCATGCGCACGCAAGCGGAGCTTGCCCTGCGCGAACGCAGCCCCGAGAAACTGACCGCCAGCCTGGAACAACTGGTACGGGCCTCGGAACGCGCGACCAGACTGGTCAATCAATTGCTGGCCCTGGCCCGGGCCGAAAGCGCCGACGAGGCGACACGCCCACTTTCGGATATTGTCGAACTCAATGAGATGGCCGAAAAAGCAACGATGACATGGGTCGATACTGCCCTGGGGAAACACATCGACCTGGGCTTCGAGCGCGCATCCACCCCCATGCCAGTATCGGGCAACAGCCTCATGCTCGGCGAACTCCTCGGCAATCTCATCGATAACGCGCTGCTCTATACGCCCAGCGGCGGCTGGACGACGGTACGTGTGGGTGGCGATGCGCTTTCCTGCTATATCGAAGTCGAGGACTCGGGCTGCGGAATTTCAGCCGCCGACCAGGAACGCATCTTCGACCGGTTCTTTCGAGTTCTTGGCACCAGTGTGGACGGCAGCGGGCTCGGTCTTTCAATTGTCAAGGAAATAGCCGAACAACACGGCGCCAACATCAGCTTCATGCCCCCGAGCCGACGGCATGGCTGTACAGGCGGGACGTGTATCCGGATTACCTTCGCCCGGCTGAAGACGACTTAATAGTTTTCGTCAGCTTCGTGTCAGGCTCATCAAATATTTTACGCATACCCGTGCGCGGCCATGCGGCGCGGGACAAAGAATCCGGACCTGACACCACAGGCCAATCCAGACAGGAGACACCATGAACACAAGCACTACCGTGGAGCAGGCGGGAGCCCCGCTTACGGGCGCACCCGCAGCCACCCATCGCGCAATGACGCCCGAGGAGCGCAAGGTTATTTTTGCGTCATCACTGGGAACTGTCTTCGAATGGTATGACTTCTACCTCTACGGTTCACTGGCCACCATCATCGCAGCGCACTTTTTCTCCGGAGTGAACCCCACTGCGGGCTTCATCTTCGCGCTGCTGGCCTTTGCCGCCGGCTTTGCCGTGCGGCCCTTTGGCGCTTTGGTATTCGGCCGGCTGGGCGATCTGGTGGGGCGCAAATATACCTTTCTAATCACCATTCTCATCATGGGCCTGTCGACCTTTCTGGTAGGCGTACTCCCCTCTTATGCGTCCATAGGCATGGCGGCCCCCGTCATTCTTATCGTACTGCGCATGTTGCAAGGGCTGGCGCTGGGCGGCGAATACGGCGGCGCAGCCACCTACGTCGCCGAGCATGCCCCGCAGAATCGCCGGGGCTTTTATACCAGTTGGATCCAGACAACGGCAACCATGGGCCTATTCCTGTCGCTGCTCATCATCCTGGGCATACGGACCGCCATGGGCGAAGAGGCTTTCCTGGCCTGGGGATGGCGTATTCCTTTCCTGATTTCCGTTGTGCTCCTGGGTATCTCGGTGTGGATACGGATGCGGCTGAACGAGTCGCCAGCGTTCAAGAAAATGAAAGCGGAAGGCACTGGCTCCAAGGCCCCTATCAAGGATTCCTTTGGCAAATGGAGCAACCTCAAGCTGGTATTGCTGGCCTTATTCGGCCTGGCGGCCGGGCAAGCCGTAGTCTGGTACACGGGCCAGTTCTATGCGCTTTTCTTTTTGACCAAAACATTGGGGGTCGAAGCTAATTCAGCAAACATCATGATAGCCCTTGCATTGTTGATAGGCACTCCGTTTTTTGTGCTGTTCGGCGCGCTGTCGGACCGCATCGGACGCAAGCCCATCATCATGGCCGGATGCCTCATTGCCGCGTTGAGCTACTTCCCCGTCTTCAAGGCTATTACGCATTTCGCCAACCCGGCACTTGAAACCGCCCAGGCCTCGGCACCGGTCACGATCATCGCAGATCCAGCCACTTGCTCGTTCCAGTTCAACCCGGTGGGCGTCTCCTCGTTTACCAGCTCCTGCGACGTCCTGAAAGCGTTCATGGCGAGCAATGCCGTCAACTACAACAACCAGGCCGCCCCTTCGGGAACCGTGGCCAAAGCCAAGATCGGCGATCAGGAGTTCGTCTCTTTCGAAGGCCAATCGCTAAGCAAGGCGGACTTTGTCGCCAAATCTGGACAGCTCAACAAATCGCTCACCGAAGCCATACGCAGCCATGGCTATCCGGCCAAGGCCGATCCGTCCCAGATCAATTACGTCATGGTCCTGTTGCTGCTGACTTTCCTGGTGATACTGGTCACCATGGTTTATGGCCCGATCGCCGCCATGCTGGTGGAAATGTTTCCGACGCGCATACGCTATACATCCATGAGCATGCCCTACCATATCGGCAACGGCTGGTTTGGCGGTTTCCTGCCGCCGGTCGCGTTCGCGGTGGTGGCTGCCACAGGCAATATTTATGACGGCCTGTGGTATCCCATCATCATCGCTTCCATGACGCTAGTCATAGGGACCTTGTTTGTGAAAGAAACGCGGGACAACGACATCAACGCCTGATCTATGCAAGGTTCGTCATTCCGGCGTTCCGGCGTTCCGACATTTCAGCGTTCCGACATTTCAGCGTTCCGGCGTTTCAGCGCAACGTCAGGCTGGACAACTAAAATGTCGTTCATGGACGGAATGTAGCGGCCTACTGTCAGGCGTCTGATCCCCCGGTTTGATAGTGTTGCAACATTCCAACCTCACCGTCACTGCGCGCCCCACGATTTTTTATAGCGCCGTGACGAGTGCCCCTCATGGCCCGATGCTTCGGCACTTCGGGCCATTTTTTTCGTCCGCTGCCGGCATCACAGTGCGATCACTTTGTCCTCCTGCGCCGGGCCTGGGTCGGAAATGGGCTTACAATCGTCGATCTTTACCTACCGGCCGACGCTTGCAATACAGCGTACTCAATGCGCCAACAACTCAAGAAGACATCAAAACATGTGGTTCAAGAATCTCAGGATATTTCGTCTGGCTCCCTCATGGTCGTGCACGGCAGATACGCTGGAAGCGGCCATCGAGAAACAGGCCTTCAAACCCGGCGGCAGCCAGGAAATGCAAAGTTTGGGATGGGTGCCCCCCTGCGAGAACAGCGGGCTGGTGCATGAAGTGAACGGACAGCTATTGCTGAGCCTGCGTGCCGACAAAAAGCTGCTGCCCTCTACTGTCATCAATCAAGTGGCCAAAGCCAAAGCTCAGGATATCGAAGAGCAACAGGGATTCAAGCCTGGCCGCAAGCAGATGAAAGAGATCAAGGAACAGGTTACGGTCGAACTGTTGCCCAAGGCTTTCAGCATTTATCGCGACACACGCGTCTGGCTGGACACGCGCAACCACTGGCTCGTCATCGACGCGGCCGCGGCGGCAAAAAGCGATGAGGTGCTTGGCATGCTGGCCAAAGCCATCGAATCGTTCCCGATCGCTCCGCTCTATGTGGAACAGTCGCCCGCCGTGGCCATGACAGACTGGCTGATCACCGATGAACCGCCATCCGGGTTCACCATAGATCAGGATACCGAACTGAAATCAACCAACGAGAACGGTTCAGCCATCCGCTACGTGCGCCAGAGCATCGAAATCGACGATGTACGCAAGCATGTGCAGGCCGGCAAGCAATGCACGCGCCTGGCCTTGACCTGGGCCGACCGGGTTTCGTTCACGCTCACTGAAGGGCTGGATATCAAGCGGGTCAATCCCCTTGACGTTCTTAAAGAAGGCCAGGACGGCTCGGCGCACAATGACGCCGAGCAGTTCGATTCGGATTTCACCCTGATGACCGGCGAACTATCGCGCCTGATTGCCGAACTGGTCGAAGCCTTGGGCGGCGAACGAAAATAGCAGCAACACCAGGCAAGGTATCCAGGCCTCACGTTGTAAAGCCTGGATACCGCGCCGCCTAGTCCATGTCGTGCAGGATACTGTCGTCGGGCCCGATATGCGACGGCGGGCTCCAGGTGACGTCGCGCAGGGAATGCTGCACCAAGCCCTCTACACCCAACAGCACAGCAAAAATCGCCATGCGTACGGGTATGCCATTGTCGGTTTGCCTGAAAATAGCCAGGCGGGTATCGTGATTGAGATCGACGCTCAGATCATTGGCGCCTTCACGGCTGTCGCGCGGCAGTGGATGCATGACGATGACATCCGGACCGCAACACTTGTCGATGATGGCCTTGTTCACCTGGAAGTCGGGTGTATACCCTTCAAGCTCTTCTGCCGCAAAGCGTTCTTTCTGTACCCGCGTTGCGTAAATCACGTCAGCACCCACCAGCCCCTCTTCCAGAGAACTGCTTTGAATGATGGTATGGCCATGCTTGCCTGTTTCTTCCAGCAGGTATTGGGGCATCTCGAGCCCGCGCGGAGCAACAAGGGTAAATTTCAAGCCGCGATACAAGGCCAGGAGCTTGATCAGCGAGTGCACGGTGCGGCCATATTTCAGGTCTCCCACCAATGCTATGTGCGCGCCGTCCAGTAATTTTCCCAAGCGCGAAAACTCGGTCAGGATCGTGTACAGGTCCAGCAAGGCCTGACTGGGATGCTCGCCCGGGCCGTCGCCTCCGTTGACCACCGGAATATTCGTTGCCTGCGCGAATTCGGCAACAGAGCCTTTTTCCGGATGTCGAATGACCATCGCATCCACATAACCGCTCATGACGCGGCTTGTGTCGTATATGGATTCACCCTTGGCCATCGATGAAAAGGTAAACCCGGTGGTATCGCATACCGAGCCGCCAAGCCGGCAAAAGGCTGCGCCAAAGCTTACCCGGGTACGGGTGCTGGCTTCGAAAAACAGATTACCCAACACCGCCCCTTCCAGCACGCGGGACACTTTTTGACGCCGTGCAATAGGCTGCATCTGGTCGGCTATGCGGAACAGGTCTTCCACCGACTCGCGCGTGAACTGGTCTACCGACAGAAGCTGATGTTTACCGTGATAGGCGATTCGGTCACGTAATGGTCCGGACTGTGCGCTTTGCGCATACTTTTGCAGCAGACCCTCGTTCTGGACAATTTCCGTGACGAAGCGGGAAACCACCTCGGGCATAGTGCGGAATTCCTGCGAACCTTCGGGCAGCAGCCAAGTGTCGAGCGCCCGACGCTTTACGCCTATGCGCGCAGCAAAAACGTCACGGGTGAGATTCAAGCGGCGCATTGAATCGCGAAGAAATACCTGCTGCGAGACGGTCATGACAGTATCCTGAATTTATATACGCAAAGCGTACATTTTATTAAGACACCTGCTTATTGACGAGCGCTTATTCAGCAGTTCGGCCAAAATACAACAATCCGGGTGCAGCCTTTGTTCAGACTTCAATAAAACCGGACTGCGGCTTGGCTGTCGTCGTAGTGAAACTTCGGCTCGTCGGCCGACTGATGAAAAGGCTCGGCCTCTCCTTCTTCCATCGACGACGTCTGTTCTGCGTTCAGATATGCCAGATGGCCCAGTCCCAGCGTGATCCAGCAGCCGCCGACAAAGGCCAGCAGACTGAGTGTGTAGGCGATTATGGTGCAGGACAGCGGAATCCAGTGTGTACGGCGCACACGGCCCGACACCAGCTGGTTGATCAGGCTGGCATGGGCGGGGTATGTCCATAGCAAGCCCAGCGCCGACAGGACGAGGCCGGCCAGAAACGCAGCCAAAGGAAGGCGCAGCCATTGCGGGGCGAGATCGACCTGGATGATACCCAGGCCGAAGAAAAGAATCACCACTACGCCCAGGCTGTTTATCCAGGCCAGAAACTTGAATCCGAGCGCCAGCGATGAAGCCAGGGCGGAGGCGGTGGGCGATGGACTGTTTGGAATGCTGGTCATTTATTGCCGCCGAAATGGATCGCCACTATTAACAATAAAACGGCACCGCAATGGGTGCCGTGTATTCATGCGGGTGCTGCACGCTACAGCCCTGAGCGAGCGCCGTTATTACTGAGTGCCGGTGCTGCCCGAACCTGTAGTGCTGCCCGAACCTGTAGTACCGCCCGTGGCAGGCGTCGATGCGCCCCCCGTGGTACCCGTTGCGCCCGCAGCATTGTCAGGCTGACCGGCGATAGCGCGCGCTGCCGCTGTGGCGTTTTCTTCAGTGCCCACCGCGAACACTAATTGACCCGAGGTAACTGGCGTGGTGTATCCCGGTGCCGCCATCATTGTGCGTCCGACCACCAATGCCAGGCGCTTATTCGGATTCTGGGTGGTGATGTCCGCGACCTTCTTTTTTCCCGCTTCGTTCAATTCCAACGCCAACAGACCTTCGCCCTGCTTGTTCGAGCCGGCTTGTATGCCGGACAGATCGGCACGGGTGATCACAGGCTGGGGGTTGACATAAAGCGTACCCGACTGAAGGTTGACAGGAGTCCAACCGGTCTGCAGCGTGGTGTCGGCCAAAAATACCGCGACTGGGGCACCTTGCTCTTGTGCCTGCATATTGGTTTCGGGTTGTGGTGTGGTGACGCCTGGAGTCTGACTGGTCGTCGTCGTAGCCGTTTTGTCGGTGGGTACGGATTGGCAGGCGGCCAGGAATACCAAACTGGCGGGCGCGATGAAGCGGCCGAACGTACGAACAGTTTTCATGAAAACTTCCCCCAACAGATTAATCAACAGAGAAAAAGTTTAACAGGTAGCGCAGCGAAATTAAGTCAATCTCCGTCAATATGTGAAAAGTAGTGTCGAGGGCTATCGGGGTCGGCTTGCCCGTACTTCTACTCCCACTTCATCCAGGACCTTGCCACCCTTATCCAGCAGCTTTATACGGTGACGCCCCGGCTGCGGCAACCACGACGATTCAGCTCCAGAGCCCAGCACATCGGAGCCTAGCTTCCATGTCAAATTCCGTGATTCGTCCGTTTCGTGCGCCTTCAGCAGCACGCGCTGCTTTTCGGCCGGTATATCGGGATCCAGCGCAAGTATAGTGCCCGAAACCGGCGAAAGAATGCGCGGCAAGCCGCGCTCTCGTTCATGCTCGGCCAGCTCGACGTACTTCAGGACCGAATCTCCGATGAAGAAGTCGAGCCGGCGCGGCTCGATATTATTCTGAAAACTCACCATTGCAGAAGATACGCCGGCGGGCCTGGATGCCTGCACGCTTGGCAATGACTGGTGAAGATGGCTCATGATGTCATGCCATATCGGTCCGGCGCCTGAAACGCCTGATACATCCCGCATGCTGGCTCCGCCGCTGTTGCCCACCCACACGCCAACGGTATAGCGGGCCGACCAGCCAACACACCAGTTATCGCGCATATCCTTGCTGGTTCCTGTCTTGACAGCGGACCAGAACGGCGTCGACAACGGGCTGTCCAGACCAAAGGTTCTGGCGCGGGCCTGCCGGTCGGACAATATATCGCCCATAATCCAGGAGGCGGCAGGCGACATGATTTGTTGCGACTTGGGTAGTGCATGACCAACAGGGAAATATCGTGGCACCGAATAGTTGCCCATATTGGCGAGGGCGCGGTAAGCGTTGGCCAGCGAAAGCAGCGTTACGTCCGCACTACCCAGGGCCAAACTATAGCCATAGAAATCGCCGGTCTGAGTCAAGGGCAGCCCGAATGCTATCAAGCGGCGTGCAAACGAATCGGGAGTCACCATAAGCAGGGTCCGCACAGCCGGAATGTTCAATGACGAAGCCAGCGCAGTGCGCACGCTCACCCACCCTGAAAAACGTTCGTCATAGTTCTGGGGAATATACAGTCCATTCCCGGTCGGGAGATTCAAAGGCCCGTCGTCCAGCAGAGACACTGTCGTCAGGCGTCCCTGTTCCAATGCCTGGGCATACAGGAAAGGCTTTAGCGTCGATCCCGCCTGGCGCAATGCGCGCGCGTGGTCTACCCGCGATGCGGCCGAAAGATCACCTGACGAACCGACATAGGCCAACACTTCTCCCGTCTCGTTGTCCATGACAACCACGGCGGCATCGCGCACATTTGCCATACCCAGCGCCTGAAGCCTGCGGCCTATGCGCTGCAAGACAAAGCGTTGCAAGGCGGCGTCCAGCGACGTGGGCAAAGCCAGCCCCGGCGCCGGCGCGGCTTCAAGCTGTCCGATGACCAGGCGCGCAAAGTGTGGAGCCAAGTTACGGGTATCGGCCCATGGCGCCGAGCGCCGCTCCAAGACCTGGTAGAGAAAGTCGCCCAGACCCTGGCATTCCTGTGCCATGCCCATATCGACAAGCAAGGCGCAGCTTCTTTGCTGCAACACCGGTAAAGTCGCATTGGGACCGCGCAGCAGTACGGCGGCAATCGCCGCCTCGCGGCCATTCAGACCGCTGGAATGTTTCTGGAACAACACGCGCGACAGCGCATCGACCCCCATCAACTCACCCCGGAATGCCGCCAGATTCAGATAAGCCTCGAGGATCTGCGCCTTGGTCCAGCTCTCTTCCATGGACACTGCCTGCCACGCCTGATCGACTTTCTGGACTATGCCGCGACCTCCGGGGCCGCGGCGATACTCCTGGGCTATGAAGCCCAGCAACTGCATGGTCAAGGTGGAAGCGCCCCGGTGTTGGCTATGAAATAGATTTCCCCACCCCGCGGCCGCCACCGCACGCCAGTCCACACCCGGATGCGTGTAGAAGCGCCGGTCCTCGGATTGAATGACAGCACGCTGCAAAGCCACAGAGATGTCGCTCAGCTCGATCCAGTCGCCGCGCCTGGTCTGGAAATCGCTGCGCACTCGTCCGAGCAATTGCCCCGTTCGATCCAGCACCAGAATATCCGATGCCTGATAGCGGGCTCTTACCTCCTGATACGACGGCAAGGCGGCGATCGCCGGTCCGGCCGCGACGAACATCAGCACAAAAAAGGCCAGCCATTTGCCCCGCGTGGCCGGGAGCCGCAAGATACTGTCCGAGCGAGTTTGCGGATCTACGCCCATATGCATCAATCCATTTCCCCGGGCCGCACGACCAGCGGTCCGAGGTTGGGCAGCTCACCGAATACATCCGGTTGGTACATGGCTTCCATGCGGGTGGGCGGCAACTGAAACTGCCCCGCCGTATTCAGCCGCACGGTGTATTCGATGGTCGTGTCGCCGGCAGGCAAGTATTCGTAGTAGGCTCGATAAGAATCAAAGCTGCGCTCTATAAAGCTTGGGGCCCGCGTACGCGTATCCGTTTCAGCCTGCGTGCCTATCGTGGAATCGCGCCCCAGGCCGCTACCCAGTATCGTGGCGCCCGCCGGTACAGGGTCGGTCAAGACCGCCCAGGTGCCGGGAGCCTTGGCCTTGATATCCAGCGTCACGCGGTACACATCGCCGCGCGACCAAATGCCCGGGACCGCTTGCGATACAGGCTTGATGCGACGAGTAAGGTCATACCCCGACATCACCGGCCTGGTCACCGGCACTGCCGCCAGCGAGCTTACCGTTGCCCACGGACTGCCCTGTCCCTGGTGATCAAGAAGGAGCGTATCAGCTTGGGTAGCAGGCCACGGCTGCAAAAAGTCATGCGCCTGCACGCCGGCTTCCGGCATTGGCTGAGGCCACTTGAACGTCTGCTCCTCCGTGCCCGATGCCAGACGTAGCTGTACGGTTCCAGCAACGGGTGCGCTCTCGTAATGCCTGGCGAACTTTTTAAGCGCAAGCGTGCCCAGCAGATTTGCCGTCGTGGTGTGCCATGCGCCCTGCGTCTGAAGACTCAACAAGCCCTGCACCAATTGCGGCATATCTTTTTCCCAGGCGGGCTGGCCGGCGACTGTCAGGATAAGCCTGGCAAGATTCGTTTCTGCGCTGACCATCAGCCACCACCAATTACTCTGCTCGTCGTTTCCGAATACCGAGCTTGTGCCGCGGACCAGAAGACGGGCCCGGATTATGTTCGCGGCCTGATCAAGCTTTGCCTGCTGCTGGCTGATACCGGGGACGCGCTGCAGTATGGCCATCCAGTCGATAAGCGCCGACGTGGGCCAACCGTCCGGATTAATCGCAATGCTGTCCAACATGCGCGGCTTGACCAAGTCATAGCGGGACAGTGCCTCCAACGCCACAAGCTTGCGTACGTCCAGATCCTTGCGCGGTGCCCAGCGGTGCCGGGTCAGCTTGCCTTGCACAAATGCCATAAGACCACGTGTCATGGCCTGGCGGCTGCTTTCCGGGACGGCATACGGCAGTCCTACGCTTTGAGCTTCATGGCTGGCCACCAGCAGATACGCGGTAAGCACTTCGCTTCCCGCGTGCCCGCCGGGAAAATACGCCACCAAGCCATCGCCATCCAGGTAGTCTGGCAAGCGGTGCATGATGTCGCGCCACTTCGCGGCTTCGTTCAAGCCAATAGCCTTGGAACTCTGCTGCTCCAAGCAGGTATACGAATAGTCGGTGAACCAGTCCTGGACACCAGACAAAGGCCCCGCCAGGCTGGACTGCACGTGCACCTTTAACCCACCGCGCGGCATTCCGTTGCGATCGGTCAGCGCGCCCTTCGGCACCGATACAGGCAGACTGACGGAGGGCTGCTCCGAAGCCAGCCGCAAGAGCGTCGCCTGCCGCGTCTTCACGGGGACGGCGGGAATCACTTCCTGCCTGAACGCCAGCGTATCCGTTGCGGCACCGGATTTTTCGCGTGCACTGAAGATCCAGTCCAGATCGGTCTGCTGACCCCATGAACCTGGCTCGGGGGCCCGCATATCCCACGTCACGGTAGTGGCGGCGCCAGGCGCCAGTTCAACAGTCTGCGAGGCAAGGCTGCCCGCCGGCACGCCGGTGCCGGTATAAGTTGCCGAGACGTCCAGATGCATCGTTCTCTGAGTCGAATTGCGCACTGTCGCCATCGCCTGATAGTCATCGCCACCACGAATCACGGCCGGCAAGCCTGAAATGATTTGCAGATCCTGACTGCTGGCGATGCTGGTGCTGCCGGTGCCGAAGCGTTCGGCTCCGTAGTCGGCAACAGCGACAAGCTTGAACCGCGTGATGGAGTCGTTGAGCGCAAGCGTGACCTGCGCCCTGCCCTGGGCGTCAAGCCGAACGTCGGGCTGCCATAACAACAGCGTATCCAGCAACTCGCGGGTGGGACTCTTGCCTCCGCCGCCGCCCGCCGGCAAGGCCTTGCGCCCATAATGCCGGCGTCCGACAATTTCCGACTGTGCCGTTGCCGTTTCCACGCCATAACTGCGGAACTGGCGCATTGCCGACAGCAGGTTCCAGCTGTCGTTAGGCGCAAGTTCCAATAAGGCCTGATCCACTGCCGCGAACGCAACCGTGCCGTGCGCAGCGGGTGAACCGTCGGGCAGAGTCACCTCGATCGTAACGTTTGCCTTTTCACGAAGCTGATATTCCTGCTTGTCGGCACTTACCTTTACCTGCAATTGGTCCCGGCTGTCGGACACCCGAATTTCCGTCAGGCCGAAACGGAACGAAGGCTTGGCCAGGTCGATAAAGGCAGTCGGTGCAGGCGCAGGTCCTTCGGCCTGCATGAAGGCCTTGTACCAGGACTTGGGATGCTGCCAGCCCCAGGTGAAAAACGAATGCCACGGCACATCATGCACGCGCCCGCGCAACGCGAGTACCGACACATACACGTTAGGCCCCCATTCCGCCCTGACCGGAATGCGTATCGTGGGATCATTGCCTTGCAGCCTGACGACTTCTGTTTGCAGCACACCTTCACGCTCGACCGCGACCAGTGCCGTGGCGTGCCGAAACGGCATGCGAACCTGGAACTGCGCCGTCTCACCAGGCGCCCAGCTTTTCTTGGCAGGAATAATGTCGATACGATCATCGTTATCGCCGCCGAACCACAAGTCGTCGGCACCGGTTACCCACACCGTCGTTTGGGCACGAGACTCAAGACCCGCTGCATCCTTGGCCGTGGCAATCAACTGAACAGAGCCGCCATGATTCAACTGTACCGTGCAATCCAGCCGTCCCTGCGCGTTCGTCTTTCCTTCACACACCGGACCGAGTTGGCGTGTTTCGATGCGATTGTCGTAGCTATAGAAGCCGCCCACCATGCGCTTGCGTGTGGAATAAGTGGTCCGTGCCACGGCCGTAACCGTTATCGGGATATCGGCTTGCGGCTTGCCCGACGGCGTAAACGCTACGCTGCTCACTTGCGTGGACTTTCCCGCTTGCACCCAATTGCCGGCGCGTATGCCCGCCTGCACAGCCGCGGGCCATACAGAAACCGACTGAGCGAGCGTCTGGATCTCGCCGTTCGGGTCCGCAAAGCTTGCCTCGAACACCATGGTCTGTGGTTTAGTCACCGGCGGCAGCGATGCAATTTCCAGCCTGGCACCACCCTGCGCATCCAGCACCATGGCCTGCTTGTCCAGAAACAGCGATTGCTGTCCAGCCCCCTCTTCGCTCGCCGATTCGGCATCCGTATCTTCAGGCGCAGCGAAGGAATAATCGTCGAAGTCCGCAAAGCTTACCGCCCTGTCCCTGAGCACGCCGGAAATGCGTAACGGCAGCTTGCCTGCCGGACCACCCGAGATGTAAGAAAGCTGCACGTCGGCAGTCAGGGTTTTGGGCGCAATCAATATTTCGGACTCGCCGGCATCGCTGATTTTCAGTTGCCCTGTCAGCAGCGGAAGCTTGAACTCCTCAACACGAAACGAACTGCTGCCGTACCAGTTATTGTCGGCGTCTGTTAGCCGCGCCGCATAAACGCCCAATTCCGCGGTTTTCGGAATCGCCAGGGTATTGACCGCGTAGAGGCCTCCCGAGGACGTTTTCTGCCAGGATAGTGACTGAGTGTATTGCCGCCCGGAGCCCTCATGCTCGACGATCAGCTTATTCGGCAGGCTCTCCGTAGGCAGCGCCAAGCCGGCGCGCGTCTGCTCCCGAATAAAGTGCTTCATAGATACAGTTTCGCCGGCGCGCAACAAAGTGCGATCGAAAACCGTGTGTGTGATGACAGTGGGCTTGGGACTGGTGTCTGTGGGAACATTGAAGCGCCACGATTCAATGCCTTGATTCCAGTCCGAAAAGACGAAAGAAAAATCCGCCGCGCCATGCGCCAGCGGATGATCCGCCGCTATCCTTGCCGATACATAAGTGCCGCTCAAGCCAGTATCCTGGCAATAGCCTGGTGCATCCAGCGGCTGCCGATGGTGCCAGATGCCATTGGCATCAGTCGTTCCCCGCGCCAGAGCCCTACCCGAACAGTCCAGAACAGTAATGGCCGCATCAGGCACAACCTGCCCATCGTCCAGTGTCGTGACCCAAGCCAGCATATCGTCACGGCCGGTCTTGATGTGCACCCCGAGATTGGTAACGAGCGCGGTCGTGCGCACGTACATCGGGCTTTCGGATGCCAACAAGGATAGGCCCAACTTGGCGGATTCCACCTCCAAGACATGAAAACCAGGCTGGTCTATCGGCACTCCTATCACTTCAAAAGGGCGCGGGCCCGCGGCATTGGCGCCAGGCAGCACCAGCTTCCTGGCGTCGGCTTGATTCTTCAGCACGGAAAAGCCGCGTGTATCGACACGAGGCTTGTCCTCGGAACGAGGCTGGCGGTCGGCCATAATATCGGCCAGTTGATTGGTGGTCCAGCGGCCGTCATCCAGTCTGCGCACACGGGCATACCAACGCAATACGTCAAGGTCGTCCTTGGGCGTATAGTCGCTGACCTTGCCCGCGGAGACGGCCAGTTCCTTGGTGCCCAGGGCGGACTCGACATTGCGCAAGGTCAAGGGAACACTGGCCGTGGACGCATTGTCTTCAAGACCCGGCGCATCGGAGAAACGTTCGACAATACCAAACGGCGCCGCGGCAAACTTTACCAGCGGCGGGAATGCCGCCGTCTGTATCGCCAAAGGAAACTGATCAGCATTGACCAGTGCTCGGCCCGCGTCGTCCTTCAGACCATCCGGCAGATGCAAAGTCAAAGAAGCAAGCTCCGGAAACGGCCCGTCAAAGCTCACTCGCGACATGCCGCCCTGGTAGGAGTCATCATCGGAAATTGCCGGCAGCCACTCCTGCGTTTCACTCTTCAAGCGCATCTTTCCGGCATCATCGCGAGCTATCGGCGCGGAGAAGCTTACGCTTAACGCCGACACCGGCGTGCAGGGCATGCTGGAATTCTCGCGCTGGCACGTAAACGTAGCCTTGAATGCAGGCCGCACCTTGTAATCAAATACCTCCGCCTTGGTGCTGGCCGCCTTTGGCCGGTCTTTCGTGGCCGTAGAAACACCGGCCCCTATACTGAGCCGGACCCGGGCCTCCGCAGGCAAACGGCGCTTGCATTGCAACAACTGAACCGCTGCCGTGTCCATGGACTCGTCGCGCCCGGAATAAACGGCCTCCAACAGCGACTCCCGTGCATCACCGGTAATCAAACGCAGCGGCACGGCCTCGCCCAGCCCGTCAACAAGGCAGCGTGCGTGAGCCAACAGCGAGTCGGGATCGACTTCGCCATTAAAGTGCAGAATAAACACCTGGTCTTCCGCGATGGTGTCGCCATAGGGCCGCGACTCCACGACCGCAGGACCGCCGGTCTGGAAGCTGAAGCTGGTTTTGCCGCTGAGGGATTCGTTCGTCAGAGTACGGAAATCCGGCCGGACCACAGTCGTGCAGCTGACGCCGGGAGCCAGTGTCGACTCAAATACATAGGTCCAGCGCCGTGCATCCAGCCAACGGCCCTGCCCTTGAACGTCGGGGTCGTTGCAGGCCACATCGACCGGAGCCGGAGCCTGGCCGTCCCCAAAAGCGGAAACGTCCGTATCAAAAGCAATTTTTACGCTCTGGACCTTGGACACCGTGCCCTGCGGCGTCAGCTGAACGATCTTTGCCGCCCACACCGGCGTCACGCACAAGGCCCATGCCAACACTGCCGTCTTGATCCGCTTCACTAGACCTCTCCACCCGATTTTTCGGCCACAATACCACCGTTGGGAGGACGAGTCAGCTTATGCCGAACAGCCCACACCCGATAATGCGGCACGCTAGGCAAGTAATTGCGGTTTGTGTAATAATTGCGGGCTTATCGATAGGCAATCTGAAGCAGTAAATAGTTTGCCTGGCCGATACGCCCCTCTAGCTCATGCTTGGTTAGAGCAGCGGACTCATAATCCGTTGGTGCGGTGTTCGACTCACCGGGGGGGCACCAGTAATACCAAGGCCTTCGAGACATCGAAGGCCTTATTCTTGCTCCGCAAAAATAGGCTTGCTCCGCAAAACGAAAAATTAAGCCGGCTATTTGAGCGCATCCATTCTTTCAATAAGACCGTCCACAACCGAGCGGATCGCGCTCAGCCGGTAACGAAAATCCGACAAATCGCAGGCGTTCAGCGAAGGGTTCTTCTGACCGATGTTTGCCTTCGCCCGAAAATCGGCCCGGTGTATGACCGTACCGTCACTTCTTCCTACTGCTTTATTGCTTGCAAATTCCATGATCTTCCCTGGTACCAAAATATCGGCACACTCATCAGGATGACAAAGCCGTGCCAGTACTGAAGATTACCGGAGATGCTCTAAACCTAAAGCAAGGGTCTATTGCCGCTTTAGCCGAATTCCGAAAATTCAAAATTTTTCAAAGTCGTGGTAAAACTACTGTGCATCAATACAGTACTCAGACCATGAAGCACGCTCCCCTCACCCATGCCCAGCTGCGCGTGATCCAAGATCGCAATAGGGACGATGCAGACACCATGACGCTACTGCGCGAAATCAAACGCCTGCATGGAATATTGGACAACGCTTGGCAGGTGTTCGACCGGCTTCCGCCTGAGCCGCATAACTCACCGCTGGACTTGCTCATTGGCTTGGTGAACAATCAGCCAAGCGTCAAAGAATCGCGAGCGAAATATGATCGGGTCGGCAGGATGAAACAAGAACGGGGGTAGCTATGTGCGGACGGGTACGGCAGGCGGGAGACGGCGAACAGTACATGGAAACGTTGAACTGGAATCCTCGAGAGCTGTTCGATGATCCAGAGGCACCCAGGTACAACGTGGCGCCGGGCACGCGCCCGCTCTTATTCCACCGGCTGGCCGACGGCAGCGAACAGGCCGACCGGCTGTTCTGGGGATATAAGGCTCCGTGGTCGGCCAAGGCGTTTAGCAATGCAAACCTCACGACAGTGCTCAAGGGCTCCGGCCTGTGGAAGCCGCTATTGTCGAAGCGCGTCATTGTCCCTTGTGACGGGTGGTACGAATGGACCGGTGAAAAGCCAGACAAGCAGCCGTGGTATATCCATCCAAAGGACGGCAAGCCGCTACTGTTGGCAGGCCTCACCGCTTGGGCACCCGGCAAAGACATTGACGCACCGCATGGATTTGCGATTATCACCGATGAATCGGCTGGCGGCATGAAGGATCATTTGCATGACCGCCGACCGATATGCCTCACTCCGGAGGCTGCCCTTGAATGGTTGGATCCCGACGTACCGGTCGAGCAAGCGCTCGATATATTGTCGACGGCCCGGCCTGAGTCGGCCTTTACCTGGTATCCGGTCACCCGGGCCATGGGCAATAGCCGATACCAGCTTCCGGATGCTAGTGAGCCGATATAAATTTCATTGCTCAGTCAGGATAATCATCACTGAAAGAGATACCGAGCTGACGAGCGACATGCGTAAGCCCATCGATTGCGGCGGCTCTAGTTTGCTCACAATTGTCGGCGGCGTGAACAAGAAACGGAGCTTCCGCCCGAGCTTGGACCAAGCCTAGCAGGTACTCACATTTAAAATTTAGCATCCTAATCTTTCTCGCCATATGGAGTAGGTTTTCGCTGTGAGTTTCAGTAAACATCCCGCTAAGCGCCGCCCTCTCGATCACCAAGGGCTGCACAAAGGCGATCAATACTTCCTTGACCACCCCTTCTTGCGGCAAGTCGAGCTTCATCCGCTCAGTGTCACTCAGAATTCGCATTAAATCAGACATTTCCGCCTGTAACAGTTTCAGGAGCTTAGTACGCTCCGCCCGATCAATGGCGGCGCCTTGCAGCCTGAATAAGTAAAGCCCCCCGGAAATCGCCAGAAAGAACGATAGACCGGAGCCAATCAACGTATTCAGCCATTCCCAGATTTTATCCGGCTGGTGGAATAGGACGGCGACAGAATAGCCAACGCCGATCAGTACAGTTGCAGCCGTTGCGATAAAAATATGCATGTTGTCCTTGGATTACTATTGGAGCCTTATGCGATATGGCCGGGGAGAACATATCGCGGCACGGCAATGAGCGCGCAATTCGGAATGTAATTCATTCGTCTATAACTGTCACACGGTTATCTCTGAACTGATTCGACATACCCCTGCAACCCCGTCACTTTGTCAGCGAGCCTTCCAGCTTCGTCTGCCATTCCTTGATATTCTGCCCAGCTTCGTCCGAGTATTCCGATCCAGTCCTCTCCGGCGTCATTAAGTCCGCTGCAGGTTCCGGCATTCTGTAGCTGCTTACGGAGGGACTGCAGCAGCCGGCCAGTAGCATCAAGCTCAGTGGCCCACTTCTTTGCAGTAGCTTGGCTGGCCAGAAGCTGGCCACGATATTGAGCATCGGCACGGTCTTTCTCCACTTGTTGCCCGAGGGCGATTGCGATTTGTTGCCGTTCGATTTTGAGGCGGGCGGCTTCGGCGCCCTGGCCGTACTGCGCCTCGCCATATAACCGCACGCCAACTCCCGCGACCGCCAGTAACCCAGCACCAACGAGGCCAGCAATCGCTATAGTCCGGATAGACACAGCGCTACCTCCTTATCCCGCCTGTTGACCAACCCTGGCAACTTGATCTTGATGTCGAAGACGGTCACATACACCCAGCGTCGCATCTGCTCGCAAGCCTCGCGATACCGGCCCTGATTGTGCAGCTTGAGCAGCGTCGACCCGCGAAACGCGCTATCGCCTACGTTGTAGGTAAACGATATGTAGGAGGCAAGCGTCTGCGTGCTGACGGGCTTTTGCGTGAGCGTCACTATGTTGTTGCCGATGCGCAGCGCCTCGCCGTTGAGCAGCTGTTGGCATTCGCCCCGGCTGCGCACCAAGTCCCGGCGTACATTCTTGGTGTTGCCGTAGCAGTCGGTCAGTACGCCGGCGCTATCCAAGTACGGGCCGCCCGTGTAACCTTCCAGGCCCACAAGGGCCGACGCAGCCAACGCAGCAGCTGCGACGACCTGCGGTAGTTTGCCTTGCGGTGCCGCCGGGATCATGCGCGGTCCTTAAACCAGTCAGCAAACAGCCGCCAGTACTTGGGGATGAGCAAGCCGATCTGCAATACCAGATAAGCCAGGGTAGCAAGCGCCACCCATTCATTGAGCGTCAGGGCTGTGGCGAGCGATCCGCCGGCGCCGACTGACATTTTTACTACTGCTGCTTTGGCATCTGGTTCCATGTATTTTCCAAAGGGATGGACGTAAAAAAACCCCAGCGAAGGGGCTTTCGGCAAAGAGCCGTTCCTTTAAGATCAGCTCACATATTTAACTGTTTCTCGGCTCCCATTAAATGGCTAAGATTCAGCGAAAAAAAAACCGCCCAGAAGAGCGGTTAAAGTACCAATCCATGAGGCTCGGAATCACGCCGCCGTGACGACCAATGGTGGCGCTCGAAAGGTAGTTCGCCTTAAATTCAAGGCGGGTTTTTCAATAAACTTCCAAGAAGCCCACGCACACATCAACGCGATAGGAGTAGCTGACATGGCCAATTGCCATCCCGAAATTGTTTGTCCCGAAAGAGCCACTATTGACTGCTGTATCGGGAAAGCAAAGAGATAGGTTCCATAGGACAAATCCCCCATCTTCTTTACAGCCGAAGAGAACACAGGCCGGACGTACGCGAGGTAAAGCAATAGATAGGGCAACGAAACATACAACGCCAGCCATGTGTATTCAGTTCTTGCGGCCAACAACAGAACTGCAGTGGCAACGAGGGCGAGGTAACCGTTAATTGGGATCAAGCGACGAGCGGACCAACAAACCGAGCCGATAAGAAAGAACAGTCCGTACCGCAGCACTGGTAAAAGTTCTGTCGTGCCAAAAAGCACTATCGGTTTAAATCCCCCTCTAACACCATGCCAAGTCATTATGATCGCCACAATGCATGTAACCATATAGATAAGGAAATGCCTACGCCCAGCTCCAACAAAGATTAGAGCCAAAAATACATAGCAGAATGCTTCGATTGGTATTGTCCACAACGAGCCATTCACTCCAGTGGCAAGAGGTAGATCGTTAAATACCCCTGGTAACTGAAAATATGTTCGGTATGGAATAGCGTTCAATAGATACTCGTATGTACCTTTGCTCTGAAAATACTCCGAAACCGAAAGGGTAGTAACAATTGGTCCGAGAACCAGTGCAGAGAGCACCGATACCACCGCAAGCGCGGGGATAATTCTGAGTAGCCTCGCTGTGGCATACGCTGGCATATCCCTTCGTTCCACTGAGCCGGTAATAAGAAAGCCGCTAATTACAAAAAATGATCCCACTGCCAGAATCGTGGGCTCATATCCGAAGAAGAATCGGTGCCAAGCGACAGGGGATGTGCCAGCAAGAGGAAAACTATGAGAAATCAACACCACGAGCGCTGCCCATAGCCTGATGATGTCAAAATTGTTGGTCGGCCTCGAGGAAAGCTTGCTCAGTAACATTTGTAGTTTCGCATATTGAAGATCACATATCCCGCAAGGGGACATAACGCGGCGATTAGAACACATGCGGAAACGATTTTTACATTTAGGCTTGCTCCGACGTGAAAGAATCGTGGAGCTTCGCTGTAGGAATGCTCCGAGCATGGGTAAGTGCCTCAGCGATACTGGACTAAGACGGACCAGCTGCCGATCGCCGCCAACCTGCCATGTAGACCGCTAGCGTCACCATGCGCACCAGCCTTGAATGAGACGAATGAAAGCTCTGGACGTAAAAATTCACAACGACAGGGCAGAGAGAAATCTGCCTACGGCGGGCGGATACTGAAGATAACGAGCCGACAGAGAACGAGGCGGCTTATGCTGTGTGAGTTAATTCGAACCAGCGCAAATGCTAATATCTTCCGATAATTAAAAGACACCCATGCCATGCTAACTAATATCCAGGCTCTTCGAGCACTGGCGTCGATTCTGGTTGTGTTATTCCATGCCTTGCCGCACTATGAAGCTATGGGCGGGGACAACGGCATCATCACGGCCATATCCCAATGGGGGTATATGGGTGTTGACTTCTTCTTCGTCATTAGCGGATTTATCATTACGCACACCGCGCTGCCCAAGCCGCGCGGCTCGATGAGCGCATTGATGTTTTTTTCCCATCGACTTGCCCGTATTTTCCTCGGGTATTGGCCGTTTCTAGGGTTCGCAATAATCCTCGCGATGATATTTCCACCTCTTTCCGTCCCAAGTCATGACCTTTTCAGTTCGATTTTCCTGCTCAGCACGCAAATGGATCGCCTTATGCTCCCGGTGTCCTGGTCGTTGACATATGAGTTGTATTTTTATACGCTGTTTCTCGGGCTATTTTGGGTTCCGGTGGATATTATTAAGCGGTTACTGCCGATAGCTTTTTTAGTGCTCGCGTCAATCCTGCTTGTTTACCATCCGCCGCATACCACTACCTCTGGCTTCTTTATATCCTGCTTTTTATTAGAATTCATAGCGGGTTCTGTAATTCGAGTGTACGTTCATCGCCTCACCGGCCCCCATGTACGATACCTCGCAGCGGCGATCGGTGTCGCCGCGGTTGGGTTAGGTGCTTTCTTCACCACGGTGTATCCATTGCGAGTAACGACGTTCGGAGTAGCGGGAGCGGCCTTGTTAGTGCTGGCCATTGCCACGCCCGGCCTACCTAGAAAGGGCATGGGCTCGATAATCGGGATGATAGGTGACTGCTCATACACAATCTATTTATCTCATATATTATTTATAAATTTATTCTATTTCACAGGATTGCGAGATTGGTTTACTAAGCAAGGCCCAGGTTTCGCCGAATTGGGCCTTGCGTTCCTACTGCTTTGTTGCATTATTTTCAGCTATGTTTTCTACAGACTCGTAGAACTGCCTCTTTACCGCAACGCCATAGTAACCACTAGGCGTACCAGCACTGTACCCACAACCTGACTGATGTTGCTATATTTAGACTTATAAGCTCATCAAGATTTCCGCCTTTCGGTCTGCTGTGATGACTCCCTCCGCCACCATGAGATCGAGTCCTTCGATAGTATCTGGATCTGTAATATCGACGTAATGGGCGCATATTAAGTTGTCCAGCGCCCATTGAACATCGATATTCAAGTGCGATCGTGCCGCTGCATATTCAGCGCGTTTGAATCTTGCCAGAAATTCACGCGGCGGAAGAAGTATTTCTGGCGCTAATTCTGGAGTCGCTGGCGCCACGAATGCCCCTTCAAGGCATACATCACCAACTTGAGTCTCCGTAGCGCATGGCTTCCAGTTAAGTGAAGGATGAAACCTTCCGGATGGATCGATTGCCGTGACTTCGACTACACAATCGTTTTGAATAAGAGCCCACATATTTATCACCATTGAATAATTACGATGCCAGGCGCGCCGTCGCCCCCGCTAAATACGGTACCGCCAGCTGCCGCCGCTGCCGGACCACCCTCTCCTGGACTTGAGCCGTTCTGCGGTTGCCCGACAGAGCCACCATCGACACCACCCCCGAAAAATGCAGCTCCACCGCCATTGCCACCCACACAAAGAGAAGTTGCCGAATATTGCATAACGGTTCCGTCGCCCCCTCCGCATCCTCGGACGTTTAAGTCGCCCCCCGACCCTATTCCGCCACCAGCGCCACTGAAGGCGGAAGGTGTAGTTAGGCCACTACCTGACCCGATACCGCCAAGTCCACCTGTAGCGGAGCAAAACTCTCCGAATGATGATGCGCCGCCATTAAGTCCATCCCATCCATTTGATGACTTTCCGCCCGCCCCGGGCGCTCCGACGGTCACGGAAACTTCCTCTAAAGCGGTTAGATCAACGAGCCTTCTGGCGCCTCCGCCACCACCTCCGCCACCACCTCCGCCACTACTGGCGGCGACTGCGCCAGACGCCACACCACCGCCACCACCGCCACCTCCGATTACCGTGACCCAGACCTTCGTTACGCCTTCTGGGACAACCCAATTGTGAATGCCTGCCGTGCTGTAAGTTTGGATGCCACGGAACGGAAACAGGCCGGCGGTTGTCGCGGGCGTCATAAGTAGGCTATCGCTTAATCCCTCAAGCGCCTGAGCGGCACTGGCAGTCTTCAATCCCCATAACGCCCACGTAATGTTTGAAGTACCCGGTTCAACCCCATTACTTGCCAATAGAGACCGATACGTCGCTCCTTCGTGCTGTACATAGGCCTCTACGGGATAATCGTCGGTGTCTGACCACTCCGGGATCCCGCGCTGTAGCAAATACCGTATGGCCTCATCCTGCCGCTTCATGACGGCATTCATCCATTCCATCGGTGGCTTACCCTCGGTCTGCTCAAAAGAGAGCCCCCATCCTCGCAGAATGTCCGGAAAGGGGACCACTTCGCCGGGGTTCGCGTTCTCTGCAAAAACGAGCTCATCGGGCCGTGTATATATAGTCATATCAATCTCGCAAAGACGCCGGCATTAAAGCCGGCTGAATTGGGTGCACCGTGGAATCCAAAGGCAATTTTCGGTAATGCGGCAAAAAACTTGATTCCTACGCCCGCTGGGCGCGGCAGAATATCCATCTGCTTAATGGCGTACTGTTTGAACGGGGTAATGGATTCAGTCGGCAACAGCACGCTGATGCTCATGTCGTACGCGTCATACGCGCCAGAGCCCTCGCCGAAAATAAATTCGACCATCTCGGTAACGTCGTCGATGGTGCCGACCATGTAATTTTTGGCAATTCGACAGCGGATCAAGAACCGAAAATCGACGTCGTCCAAGACAACGGAGTCTGCCAAAGGGTCACCCACGCGATACCACTTACCGCCCCCAGCGCCGGCGCTTTGAAAGCCTACCGCGCTCGGGGCATTGTCAAAACCGAACAATGATCGCGGGGTAATGTTTGGCAGGACACGGGACTGTCCCACATGCTTACCGACCAGATCAAGGTTACCGCCTGTCGCATCATCGATGCTCAGCGCCGTGGGCAATGACGCGATGCCCTTCCATGTTTCTCCAAACTCGCGGTCTAGCAGCTGAGCGGTGGCGAGCGCCTTGGGCTTAGCTTTGTACTGCCATATAAGAAGGCGTTCATAGCTCATATCACCGTAACCTCGATATCTTCCACCAAAAACCGCGCTTTTTCGCGCACACCGATGCCGATATCGGACTCGCTCAACGCCTCGCCGACCTTCCCTATGGTGAAGCTGCTCACGCTGAAGCCGGCGACCGTGTTGATGGGCGTGTAAAGACGGCTGCGCTCGACCGGCTCACCAATAAGGAAGTCTTCGGCCGCCAGCGCCGCTTTGATGCCATCAGTATCGATGGCGGTGAAGTTCTTGCTGCGTTTGACTGTGAGTGCGGCCGCGCAATCGACGTTCGTCGGCCGGTCGAACCAGACCAGGCGCTGCCGGCCCTTTGCGTCGACCACGGTAATCTCCTGGTCGCCCATCATCGGGGCGCCGGCCGTTTTGTTTTGGAGTATGACCAGGGCAATGTCAGCGTCCGCGCCGCCGTCGACAATGACATTGATGCCATGACCAGGCAGGCCGTTTGCGTCGACCTGGTCGGTCATGTTCTCAAGGCACTCGACTTGGCGCACGTCGGCCAACTCGCCGACTCGGGCCTCGATCGCGTCGACGCTGTTCTGCGCCGGACGCGAGCGGCTTTTCAGGAAGCGCGCCCGCAACTCAGGATCCCTTTCCTCTTCGGCGCCCTCTTCCGCCGGCGCGTTCAACGTGACAGCGGTCCAACCCAGGACGATTGTCAGTATCTTCAGCTCTGACGCTTGAGCCAGACCGAACAGGCCCAACTCGACGCTTCGGAAGTCAGCCCTTACCGTGCCGTCCGGACCTATGGTTGCGTCGGCCACCAGTTGCCACTGGATGCGGTTTTCATCCTCGATGATCGCGCCCGCCTGGATAACGGTGCCGACGGCGCCGGACAGCGTTGCGCTACGCAAATAGCTATAGCGGGCACGGCGCCGAATGATCCCGGCATAGGCGACACGCTGCTCGAGCCAAGAGCCGGGGGCGTGATCCGGATCCAATGCGCGGTAGATCGCTTCGCCGAGTTCCTCCAAGTCGGCCTTGATTTGGGATATCAGTCCGATCATTTGCCCGTCTGGGCTGTCAGGGTCGGTATTGATGTCGTCGCCGTAGATGGCCCGGAAGCCCTGATCGAAGGCGGCCAGGATAGCGTCCAGGCGCTCCGGAACGTATCCGGCGTTTGTCAGCTGACCCATATTGAATACCTATTAAAAAACCGCCCTTAGGCGGTTCGTGGAAACAGAAAGCGATCGGCTATCGCTGCGCGCCGGCCTGGAAGTCGCCGCCATATATGTCAGTTCCATTCACAGCGATCGTGCACTTGCGCGTGTCGGGATCGAGCACAATGGAGAAGGTGGTCAGCGTCTGGACGCCGGGCGTCTCAAGAACGCAGCGCTTAACGTCAGCCTCGAGCACCGCCAAGTCCGCAGGCTTTTCCATGCGCGCGAACCACGGTAGGCCGTGGTCGAGGTCCAGGAACCAATCGCCTATGAAGGACTGCAGCCGTGTCCGGACGCGCTGAGCGACTGACTCACTGGTCGCTGCGTAGCTGTTGCGACCACGCCCAAATGTCCAGTCACCATCTTTGTCTATGCGTCGAACTCTCATGGCACTGGGATCCCGCTGTTGCCGCCACCGGGGGTGACGCCGCTTGTTTTATGTTGTTTGAGGCTGATGTCGTCCGCCTTGACGTCGCCCCAGGATACGCTGAAATCCCCGGACACCGTATTGCCATTGGCGCCCGCCTGCCCCGCGATACCGTCCTGATAGGTCAGCAACTTTTCGGCAATCAACGGACATTTGACCGTCATTTTGGTGCCGTCAGCTTCGATGTTCCCGCCCTTGTCGATCTTGAAGTAAGCGCTGCCGTCGAACTTGCGCATGACGATCGCATTCATATCGAAGCCCGGGATGACGTTCGGCAGTGAGTTGATGCCAGGGATGAACATGCCATCCGAAAGGTCGTGGAGTCGGAAGTCCATAGGATCGCTGGGCTGGCCAGATTGCCACCAGCCGTCTATACAGCGGTCGGCAATGATGACCATGCCCTCGTCGCCGGCGTCAACAGGGAATGTGAAGGCAAAGCCCCCGGCTTCCGGAAACTGAACCGGCACATCGCCCAGGGGAGGTAAATCCACGCCGGCGCCGTCCGCCTTCACCAGGCGAATCATGGGTTGCACCACCACCGTCTGCTTATCCGGGTCAAAACTGACCACACGCCCGGGCATGGCGGTGCGCAGGCGCTTGACCGTGTCGGCGATGGCCGCGCCGGTCGCCGCCTCGAGCGATGGATTTTCCCAGGTAAATTGACTCATTTCTTCTTAGCCTTTGGTTTCTCGATCTTTTGGAACTTGCCGCCAATTACCGTAAGGTGCGAAAGCCAGTCTCCGCCGATCGCGTCGCCCTGGTGCTGCAGGTGCACGATCTTGTAGTCACCATTGAAGTACTCAAGGATGGATTGCACACGCACCAGGCCACCTATTTTCAGCGCAGGGTTACAGAGGCATGACAGCTCCAAGCCATCATCCGTGACTTCTGGCGAACCAACCATCCCGGTCTCTTGCGAGAGCAGCACCGCCTCGTCTGACAGAACCTTGTCCGCGGGCACCATGATCAGCTCACCGTCCTGGACCGACCAATCCGCGTTGTTATTGAGCGCGACACGGCTCAACACATCACGCGCATTGCCGGCAAGTACTCGCGCACGGGGCAATGTCCGTGTATTGGGCAAGTCGAACGCGCCCGGCTTGGTGTTCTTCATAGCCTTGGCGGCCGCGTCGTAGGCGTCTTTCTCAGTGGATCCAGCCCTCAATGTCGTCAACATTAACGAGTGTTGATAGTCCGTGTGGCCATCCCCGCATTCAAGCGACGTGATGAAGTCCAGGTCATCGCGCACCACGGGCTTTTTGATAATGTCGCCGGCGTAGATCACGCGCAACGTTTCATAACCGACCCAAAGTTTGACCCGGTTGAATTCCCCCGACACAATCCGGTTCATGTTCTGCCTGGACAGATTCCATATATCGATCTTTCCGGGGTTCGGCTTTGAATCCGATGATTTCGTAATATCGAAGGCAACGCGTAGCGCATCGATGGCGATACCTTCTGACCCGCTCCCTATTTCCAGCCGAAACTGGCGCCCGAACTGTTTCATGCGTCCACCTCGGACTTCAGGCCACACAGCAGTTCCACGCGCGTGCCCATGTCCTGGCCGCCCATTGGATCAAGGCCGACTGCACTAAGGTCATTTGCCCAGAAGAAATAATCCACGGCCGAACGCCACATCATGGGAACACCCACGACAACTGCCAGGCCCTGCGCATCAAAGCGATCGCGCTGCACGTCATACACATCCATGGACCATTGGTCCCCAATGCTGTTGTAGCACAGCGTGAGGCGCAAACGGTCTGCGCCGATATCGAAGGACTGCTCCTGGTAGGGATGGGAGTCCACAGGAATTTTGATCATTAGAACGCCCTCCGGATCGATTCGATCGCGCTGGTATTCTTGGTTGCACCGACCTTGGAGGGATTGGTACTGCCTTTTGAGGACTTTGCCGCCGACTGCGCCCCGGCGCGGCCGGACTTCTTGGAGCCCGCCGACGGTACATTGACACCAGAAGTCATTTTCAGCTCAACCACGAACAGCTCGCGCGCTGCGATCGAGATTCTCAATGATCCGCCCTGGTCCTCTAGGCCCGAAACCATGGGCAGAAGCATGTTTTTATACAGACGGAGGCCGGTTTGAATATCGACAGTGGCACCGCTCTTTTGCAGTTGCAGCAGCGATTCGTAGATGCGCTGGACGCGCGATCCGGATCCCGTCATATCACTGGCCACCTGCGCGAAATCGGGAAGCCAAGGCGCGAGTGCCCGGGATGCGCCGGCAACAAGACCCGCGCCGGCTCCCGTATAAGATGACAGTGCGCGGCTCGCGAACTCCTTCGCCTGGTCCGTCGATGTGGCAAAGCTCACAGCCATCGGCAGTAGATTCAGGAAGTCCGCGCCAGAGCGCGGCACCATCGCCGAAAGCCCGAGAAGCCGCCCGACTGACGGCTCATAATCGACAATCACCCCTTCGATGGTGAAGGTCTTAGGCATGAGCACGGCATGATCGGATACCTCAGCACCGGACTCGACTGGATTGTCTGTTATGCGCAGGTCCGATGTATGCCCTTCGGCTATCTCCGCATCCAACATGACATTACCGATGCGGGTCCGTAGAAAGATATCAGCCATAGTTTTCCTAAAATGCGAATGCGCCGCCGGCATTGGCCGCAGCACGCCGTTGCTCGCGTTTTATCGCCTGGGCAGATAGCTCCGCAGCACCCTTGGGATCCGAAGTCGAAATATGTTGCGTCACGGTGACCGGGCTGGATACTGTCGCCGTTTTGCTGTTGTTGACGACGCTTTGGCTATTGGACGGATGCGCTGCGGATTGGGCCTCGGCGGTCATGCCGGAAGCCTGAGTTACAGTCTGCACAGCGCCGGCGGCCGAGCTGCTCGTAATCCCAAGTGACTCGCCCAACCAATTGAGCGCTCCGGTTATCTTGTCGATGCCCGTCCCGATCGATCCAGATACCGTGCTCCAAAGCTTCGTAATGAATCCCATGGCGCCAGAGAAGCCTTTCTTGATGGAGTCCCAAGCGCCAGTGAACTGCAGCACCAGTGCATCGATATCAACGCCAAGAACACTGAACCAGACCGCAAAGAGGTTTCCGATGTACTGGACCGCACCGGCAAACATCTGCTTAAGCCCCTCTAGGGACGCTTGGCTGCGCGACAGAAAGCCGTCAAAATCACCGGTCATCAGGTTGAACACAGCCGCAATGGCGTTGCCCAACCACGCAACGAAGCCCTTGACGAACTCCCACAGCCCGGCGAATCCGTCCAGAACGTACTTACCTGACCGCTCCCAAAGGCTCCGCAACACAACGCTGACATCATCAATAGCCTGTCCGACACTATCGATGATGGGCACCGCCCACGACCAGTCGAACATCGACTCGCCGCCTTCGAGATAGGTCATCAAGTCATCGACGAGCAGGATTAACGCCGTGATGGCCGCTGCGATCAACGTGATGGGATTCGTCGCGAACGCCAGGAGCATGGTCTTATTGAGCCATACCAACGTCCCGCCCAGAACAACAAGTGCCGCCTTCCACCCGATAGTCTTGCTGATCATCGCGTCGATGATGTTCACAGCGCGCATGATCGCCCGCCAGAGGGCGAGGATCACCGTTACGGCCTTGCTGATGCCCTCGCGGATCAATTCCTTGTTCCGTATAAGCCAGTCGCGCAGCCGCCCGACAATGTTGGTCAATTGCGGCGCTAAGCCCACTGCAATATTGGTGCGGATCGCGCCCATGACCATATTCATCTGGTCCATGGTGTCATTGAACTCGCCGGCGGCATCCGCGCCGGCGGCAGTGACCAAGCCCAAATCTTCGGCTTGCTGGAACAGCGCGCCCATCTCGGCACTGCTGCTATTCAGCAGTCCGATCATGGATTGGTCGATTCCGAGCTTCTGCAAAATGGAAAGCTGCTCCGCTTTCGAGAGCCCGGCCATCTTCGCCTGCACGTCCTCGAGTACTTCGCCAACGCTCTTGATCGAACCGTCAGCGTTTTTTGCACTCAGCCCGTACGCCTTGAATGCGGCTTCTCCCCGACCTAAGCCGGTAGCCGCTTCGCCGATGGTCTGGGCCAGCCCCTTAACCGATGCATTGGCCGCCTCGACTGACGAACCGCTCAGTTGAGCGGCATAGCCCAGCCTTTGAATGTAGGCGAGATCAGTATCGGTGTCTTGCGCCAGATCGTTTAGGCTATCCAGCCCATCGAGCGCAGCACCGAAGAAGTCGGTAATTGCAGCGGTTGCGGTACCCACTACCCCGACGACGGCAGTCGCGACCGCTGACACTTTCTGCAGGCCACCGACAAACGTGTCGATGTCCTTGGGATCGCTGATAACTCCCAGCCTTACAAGGAATTCGTCAAGAATCATGTCGGTTTGTCCTGTGCGCGCCGCTTGGCCTCGTCCCACTCCGCTATTGCGTTATGGAAGTCGACCAGGTCAGAGAGCGTGTAGATGGTGCGAAGCTCGTACAAGGTGCAGAGCTTCCTTTCGTGCATGATGGGGAGGTAGATGTACCAGTCCGTTATGCCGCCGTCAGAGCTTTCGCCTTGCCGAAGAGATTGGCCAGCGTCGGCGCGGCGCTTGTAAAAAAATCGGCATATTGGTACTGGATGCCGGCAACCAACACAGGAATGAGATCACCGCGGCGATCGTTGAAGTGACTTTCCAGGCGATCGATAAGACGAAACGGCTGACCGCTGCCCGCCTCGATCACGTTGGTATGCTCAAAGACTATCCGCTCGATTTTGGCTATAGCCGGGTCGCCCAGGTTGCCCAGAATCGCGCCGATATCGATCTTGGATTTACCGACCTGGCCGACGCGTGCCGATTCTATTTCCATACCTTTAAAGACCGCTCCCGCGGCCTTCAGGGCATTCCAGGAGGCGATCGCATTGGCGGGCCGCATGATATACGTGGCGCCATCCAGTTCAAGCCGCTTTTCAGCTTCCATTATTCAACTCCGTTTTCAAGAATGATGTTGCCCTGCTCGAACACGATCACATGGGTCGTGTCGTTGTGGGCGTTGCCGCGCACCAGACCGGGCAGGGTCGTGAAAAAGCCGGAGGTACCACTCGCCCGGTCTTCGTTGATAAGATCCCGGATAGACAGCGTGAGAGCCGTAAACCCTTTCATGTTGCTGCGCTGCAGAGCCGACAAGCGGTTCAGGAACTTATTGTCGGGGCTGTGCTGCAGGAGTTTGATGGTTAGGGTGGTCGAGCGGTTTTGGTTGGCGACAAAGACGCCACGGCCGCGCGCGCCGATAGTCATGGCGCCGGCGTCGGTTACGTAGGCATAGCTGATGACGTCGCCACCATCGGCCCAATCCTTGATTTCGTAGCCGTTGATCAGAACGGAATGTAGTGCGGGATCAAAACGCATGTTGTTTGCTCCTGATTAGCGGTCGAAGTTGACGATGACGTCAACGCTGTGGATGGCGCCGGCCAGTTTGATGGCGGTTTGGATAGGTGGCGACTTGCGCTGCTCGCGGTCCGAGGTGGATAGGTTGTCAACGGTATCGGCCCAGACATAAAAGCCTTCGTCCAGTCGATCGCCAGTTTCCAACGTGCCGAAGGGATCCCCATTCCAAATGCCTGGGGCAATGAAGCCGTTCTTTACGCCCTCGCGACCGACCTTCTCCACAGCGGCGATGAGGCGAGCTGTGCCGGGGTCTGTAAGCGGCACCTTCGTGGGCGACCGATACATGACCGCAAACACTTCCTTCTGCACGGCATCCACAAACCAGTCCAGGCCGTGTATTTCGTCGAAGAAGCGCTTTCCGATGGTCGTACCTTCGGCGACCATGGCGGCCTCGTCGTAGTACGTGTAATAGTTCAAGCCCAGCGCCTTGCACTTGGCCGCTTCGGTTAGGCTGATATTGTCAGCCGTGACACCAGGAAGCTGTTTGAACTTAAGCGTGATCGTGCTGTTATTTGCCGCAAAGTTTACGGACAATCCACGTGCGAGCAACGACATGACCGCGAATGGATCATCCTTGTCATAAATGCCAAGCACGCGACTGGCCAGCTTGTCGTACAGCTTGACGAACGGATTCGTCGGAGCCTGCTCGATGTGATCGGCCTTGTTCGACGTCACGCCGAAGATTTTCTTATCAGCTGCCAGGACCCAATCGCCGATCGCTTCGATCTGAGCATCTGTAAGCGGATCCACAAATGCGGCGGCGTACCAACCCGGGTAGACGTCTTGCAGCTCCGCCATGGCAACAGTGGGCTCTTGCGGCTCAATATTTTCCACATCCCAGGGAGCGACCAGGATTTGTTTTGGGCGTGGCGTTTGGCTGAAGAACGGGCGCGTCGCGTTAGCCGTGTCGGATATGGTGCCGAACATCTGCTCGACGGATGCCTGGTCAGGCAGCAGCGCGTACTTGTCACCGGCGAGCGCCGTCAAGGCCTCGGACGAGAACAGTGCCACCAGGCCGAAATCACGGCGAAATGGCGCGACAGGCTGGACGTTCAGCTGGACGTTAACGATTTGGGAAAGAGGCAGCATTAGGTGTGCTCCGTAATAATGGTGAACTGGTCTATATGGGTGGTGGAGGTCAGGCCGTCGCCGGAGGACGCGGTAACGTCGCCCTGGTCGATTCGTTCCAGGCCGACGTCGACCTTGTGTTCGTGGCTGATAACAATGTCCATCTGGGCGCATTCCTCCTGGCCAGCGCCGATAACGCCGGATAGGTTGCGCACCGGGGACATACGCAAGATCCCGCCTTTGATGGCTTTCATACCCTGGATGCCAGCCGACGACTGAAACATGACGGACAGCTTTTTAATAAGAGCGTTGGCGCCATTGCCGTAGGCGTTGATGCTCACCGTGGTCTCTGCGGATTTGCGGATATGCTCCGTTTCTGTGGTGCCGTCAAAATCACGCCGCGCCCGCCCGACCTCTCTGGTCGTCATCTCGCGGACGGTCACAAAAGCAACGGCCCCCGTAGGAGCCGCTTGATCCGCATCGCGTACCGTGCCGTCAGGTAACGACAAAACCGCCCGGATCAGGTTTCGCAATCCCGTCATGTCGAACTGCAATACCGTTGTAGAAGCCATATTCAGTCCAGTCCCCCAGCGCTGACATGCGCCAGGTGGTGCCCTGGTATATGACCAGGTCGCCGGCGGATATCGGTTCGGGTGTGAAAATCTTCTTGTTGGGCAGGTACCGCTCACCTTCTGGCAGCAGCTGCAGGTCGTCGGGGTTCGTGGCATGCACGATCGCGATGATGTCTACGGGATCCGCATAGTCACCGGTCCAGGTGCCGTCGGCAAGGTATTCGCCCTGGCCTCGCCTTATGGGAATCTCTTGAGCGAAGGCCGGATCGTTGAAAATCTCGGAAACGTCAACCAGCATCACGCACCTCATGAGTAATAGACTGGCGCAGTTCTCCCTTGTCAATCAGCGGCGTGCTGGATCCTTTGCGGTCGATAGTCGATTGCGCCAAGGGCTCAAAATCACCATCACGGATGTTTTGCTGTACATCAGCGGCAGCGCGCAGCCCAAGCAAATCGAGCGAGGTAGCAAACGGCATCTCTCCGCGAACGACCTTACGCAGGTTCTCCGCGTGCGAGGCAACATAGTCGCGCTGGTTCTTGTCCATGGACGACCGAACAGGAGCCCGCTCCGGAATCCGCCCATCCTTGGTGCCAAACTCGTGCGTGGCGAGCAGCTCGGCGTTGTTGATCTCGCCAGTCTGATCACGCCCCGCCGTGGCTCGGGTCACGCCTACCACTACTTCTTTGTCGGCCATGCCTTCCAGGCGCGATCGCAGCTCGCGAAACTTCGCCCAATCAAACCCTTTGACGATCTCAGATTTGCTCATGTGATCACCGTGATACCGATAGCAATCAATTGGCGTAGTTGTAGGTAGCGCTGGCCGTATGCCGTCGAGGCATACATCGCCTCGGCTACGGACTTGATCGGGGGCGCAGCGTAGCTCAAGGCTATTTCCCCAACTTTCTTGGAGGTAACGGGCCCGGGCAACGCGCCCGCGCCGGTGCCACTGCGCCGTCCCTGAATAAACAGCATGTGAGCAGCCAGCGCCAACACCCCGGCCTGGTAGAACTTGCCCCACGCCTTTTGATCGACCTCGAGCGCTGCCTCAGAAATGACAAGGCCGACTAAAGTATTGTCGGCCTGGGCAAATTCGGGGTAGCGGGCTTTAAGGTCTGCTGGTGTCGGCACTGGCATGCGCGCTCCTTATGCTACGGCGGCGTAATCGAAGTAAGCCGCGGACTGTGGTTCGAGGAAGGTAACGCCCCCGAAGTCCATGCGCATACCGGTCTGCCATGCCAACAAGCCTTTTTGCTGGGCATCCAGCATTTCAGGCGGCACGGGAATGTCAAAGACCACATGCTGCGGGCTGTTGATGTAGGAGATGGCGCGCTTCTTGCCGCCCACACCAGCCGTATCGGCGTACTTGAGGGGAATCCCTTTGATGGTCACAGGCTTGCCGGCAGCGGCTTTGAGCTTCTCGGTCACGTACTCGAGCACCGACGTGTCCCGACCCTCACCGCGCGGAGTGACTGCTGCGGTGACATAATCGGTCATTGGGATGGCGAGCGTGTCAGGCGCGGCAATTAGCTCGGTTTTATTCAGGATCGCCGTAAACATATCAACCAGCGCCTGGGCCATTTCATCGGCCGTCATTAGCGCAAAGTCTTTAGCGGCTGTCGAGCCCTTAAGGGCCTTGACGGGCGTCACCAGCGGCGAATTGAGCAGACCAGTAATGCGCTTGTCGCGGGCGTGGCCCATGAACGCCACCTTTTGCAAAGTCTGGTCAGCGTTCTGGCGCAGCACGCGGATCTTCTGTGTGTCCACATCGATCTTCAGGCGTGCGCAGATTTCCATCTCGCGCAATGTGTATTCGACGCCTTTCGCCCAGGACACGATAGGTGTGCGGGTGTCTTTGAAGTCCACGCCCACGGTATCGATACTGGTGGTCTTGTCGCCAATAAGGCCATCGTCCAGGTCGCTTGCCGATTCCACCTCGAAGTGGATTTTGTCGGTCAGGCCGGTACCGCCCGAGTTGTCGACGTGCACGAATTGCGGGAAAACGATCTCGGGGTATTTTTCCTCGACCATCAGCTCGCGAAACGCGGCCAGGGCCGGAACAAGAATGTTCAGGCCATCATTAAGTGTGAAGCGCATGTGGTTTACTCCTTGCGAGTGACTTCGGCCAGGCCGTCTGCCACGTTACGAACGACCAGGTTGGTTTCGATGTTGTCGAGTGCGATATCCGTTACGGACCCCGCGTTGGCGCCAGTAGCGACGATGAACACATCACCGCCGCGCACTAGGCCTGCACTGGAAGCGACAGCCCAGGCGCTGTCGCCATGGCCAATATGGCCCACCGACAGGTACTCGTCTTGGGCGTAGGTGTCTTGCAGCTGCGACTTGATGACGATGCCGGCAATGGGGTCCGTCGCCAAAGCGATCGCCTTAATACCGTGCGGGCTCGCAATGGCCACAAAGTAGCCCGCCTTCACAGCGGTGGCGCCGACGTTCTGTTCGCCGGTCGCGCGCGATAGCGACTCACCCACCAGGCCAATCTGCCCAGCGAATGCCAGGCGGTTGATTTGTTTGTAGCTCATGAGTGCTACTCCTTATTTCTTGTACAGAGAGTTGTAGTCAACGACCTTGACCTTGTCGCCGGCGTCGCCAAGCATCGCCCGCCCAAGGCTATCGTCCCGGATGGTGCGGGCCATTTGATAGGCCGCCTTCAGATCGCAGTCGGCGAGCTTCCTGGCCTGATCAGCGGTGTAGATGCCCTTCAGGACCACGGCCTTCTCGCGGATGGTGCGGGCCGTGTCGGTGTCACCGATGGTCAGGCCGGTAAAGCGCATAGCAGCGTCAGCGGCTACCGTGCGGGTTTCCTCGCTGTCGACCTTTGCGGCCTGCAATGAGGAAACCTGAGCTTCCAGCTCGGCCACGCGAGCCTGGGCGGCCGCGAGGGCTTCAGCGGCGTCGTCGTTCACCTTCTCAGCGCCCGTGGCTTCGGCCGTGGTATCGGTCTTTGCCGTACCAAGTGGGGTGGTGTCCTCGACCTTCGCCGGCACCGCCTCATCTTTCACCTCGGTTTCAGGATCCATACCCATATCGTTCAGGGTCGTTGCGAACTTGGCTTTTTGCTCTGCAGTCGGCTTGGTGAGACCCAAACGACGCAGAAGCGAATCCAGTAGTGTTGTTTTCACAGGATTACTCCGTAGTTGTGTATCTCCGAGACGACATTCCCCACCGCAGCGCCCTCTCGGGACCAGCGCAACGTGGTTTCCTTCAATATTGGTTTGGGTGTAATCAGCACCGCCGGCACCGCCGTCAACAACATCGCTGCTGTAGCCAAGCGAAAGCTCCTCGATGCCATCACCCTCGATGCTGGCAATGGCAGCGGCGTCATAGATCCAGATATCGCCGATTAGGACGTCGCCCTCGCGGCGCACGTTCTTCACCACACCGATTGCAAGCACCCGCCAGGTAGTGGCGTCCACTTCGAGACTTTCCGGGTGGTTTAGCGTGACCGGCATGCCCTCGAAGCTGGCGATCGACTCCGGCTTGAATACTTCAGACTCTGGTCGATCCAGCGTGACAATCCTGCCGGGTTCCTGCCCCAGCTCACCGCTGTCATACTCTTGAGTGCCTATGCGACCCAGGACGGAGCCGGGAAACACCATGTAGCCCTGGGCCGTCTTGTATCGGCCCCCGGGCTTGAAATCGATAATTTGTGTTTTCATTCGTCGTTCTCGAAAATCGGCACGGCGATGCAGCGGCATTGGATATCCTGCCCGGGATGACCTACAGAAGGCGGACTATCCCAGCTAAATATCTTGCCGTGCAGCGCCGCATGTTCCGGCCGGACACGTTCATCGCCCGAGGTGTCCCACATGTACTTGGGAATGCCCAGGCTGGTCTGCCGCGCCTTGGTCAGCGCACCGTTCAATTTATTGGTCTGGTCCCTGGCGATTAGGCGTGCCCGGCTTTCAGATACGTTGCCAATCTCCTTGATTTCGTTGACAACCGACGCGGATCGCTTGCCTTCGAGCGCCGCCTGACTGACAGCAAGGCGCACCTTGTCCAAGTACTGGCTTTGGATGCTCGTGATCAGATTGGCGTTTTCGATGATCGCAGCGTCGATCGTCTCCTTAATGGAGGGCGACGACCGTATAAACCCCGATACGTCCACCCCCAGCGCGTTATTGATGGCCGCCGTGGTCTGTGCATGGTTTTGCTGGTTTGCACGCCGGATCATGCCCAGGGTGAGCCTGTTCACCATCCGGCCTACCTGCGAGGCGGCCATTTCCTGTATCGCCTCTTCGATTGCCTTGTTGAAAGCGATCGACATGGCCGACGCGCTGGGCATACCCTCGGGATCCCGATCACCAAACGACACCCGTTTGATGCTGGCCTCGATCGGCGCCCGCATCAGGCCGATGTACTCAGCCAGCTGGTGCCGGTACCACACCTCCGTTCTCTTGGACGGGGTCGTTGGCCGCAGCCGCCGGTTGCGCCGGGTCTGCTTGCCCTGGTTGCGCAGTAATTGGATCAAATCCATACGGGTCTTTTCCTAAGGCTGAGCCCACCATGGACTTGAGCTGCTCGATATCGTCGTCGCTGACGTTGTCGAACAGCACCGATTGCTTGAGCTCGCTTGCGACCTGGTCTTCACGCAGAACGCTGTTTTGAATGAGCAGCGCCATTGCCTGGGCGAATGCCAGCAACGCGGTGAAGCGCTCGGTATCGGTCAGCTGCTTAAGGCTCGGGAACTCGTACCACCAATCTTCCGGGCGCTGCCCGAACACCTGGCGGCAAAGCACCTGGTCGAACCGATCCAGCGCGGGGCGTACGCGCGACTCCTGCAGCCCGTTGATGCTGTTGTCATAGGCATCAAGGTCTTCTTTGCCAGAAGCAAAGCCAGACGCTGACTGGCCGAACAAGATCGTGACCGGCATGTCGGCAGCGCCGGCGACGGAATTCCGAAACTCGACCATCAGGTCACGCAGCCCTGTGAAGGTCAGTTCCTTTTGCTCGTACTCGGCATCCTTATCCAACAGCAAACTGTTCGAAATGGACTTGATGCGCTGTGTCGCGGCCATCACGGCCATGACTTTCTCCTCGAGGCCGGCTGCGATTTTGTCGCTGTAGCCCTCCATCTTGAAGATGTCAATCTTGTATTCATTGACCAGCTCGCCGATGTTCAGGCTCAACAGGTCGAAACGCTTAATAGCGGAATACACGTGCTCGAGGTCGGACGTACCCCACTCGCGCAGGGGATCGGACAGCGGCAGCTCGCCGGCATGAATCAAGATAATCCGGCTGCGATGGATCTTCTTAGATCCCTTGATGCGATAGAACTCGGCCAGGCCAAAGTCCGGCGACAGCACATCGAATTCCTTGGCGCCATCGGAGGATAACGAGTGTCGATCAGCCACCAGCAGGCGCTTTACCTGCTCGCTCTCGGCCAGCGGTAACGACAAATTTTGAGCGTCAGTCACCATCAGGATGCCGGCCGAACCGTACAGGCTCGCCCACTGCAACGCCTGCCGGAAATGCTCACGCACGTTCAGAGTTCGCTCGAGCTGCTGGTATTTGTCCAGCTTCTGGGCGTCCAGGCTATTGCAGCGAACTTCCCGCCACCGTCGCGTCATGTCACGAGACTTGCGATCGCATATCTTGCGCGCGATCCAATCCTCGAGCCACATAGCCATCAGCTCGTCGCGACGTTGCGTCAGGAACTTTTGGCGCGCATACGTCATGCCCTGCTGGCGCTGGCCCATAGCCATTGCCATCGACTCGAGGCCGTCGTTGAGCACGGCTGCGCCCCGCGCTTTTGCGCGTTGTCTTGTGCGTCGTGTCATATATAGAACCTAGAGAATATCGAGCATGGAGGTCTTACCGTTGAGCATGTCAGCGGCGCAGTCGGCCAAGGTATCGACCTGGTCGTCATGCTTGTGGGTGTCATTGGCCGTGAAGGCTTCGCACTCTGCAATAAAGTCCGATACCCACCCCGCCGTCTCTGGCAGCATTACAAAGCCGCTTTCCAGATGGCCCTGGACGTCCATGACACGGCTGTACTTGTCTTGGCCGGCCAGGCGCTGCAGTGGCTTGACGGGAATTGTGTGTCGGGTTTTAAGCTGCTGAATGAGCCCGGTACCGCTCGCCTTATCCTCGATCGCGAAATAGCGGTACGCGGCGCCAAGGTACGGGCCCGGGATCTTCCATTTGGCCCACAAGTCTTTGGCGGTCTGCTCGAGCTTGACCGCCTCGTACTTGTCGCGCACGCAATCCAGCAGGTAAACCTTGCCGTCGTGACCCATGCCGGCATGCAGGAATACGGTGTAATCGTTGTGCTGCTTGGCCTTTTGGGCGGTATCCACATATGCGGCACGCCACTTGAGCGGCGGCACGACTTTGTACCGCTGGAACCACTCGCCTCTGATAATCGACCCGCCCTTGGGCGATGGTGCCTGCTGGTACTGCCCAGAGAAAACGTACTGGTTCGTCTTCTTGAGGCGCTTCAGGTCAACGACAGTATGTTTGGCTGGCCACAGCGCGCGCTCGGTAGGAAGATCCTCGTCGATCAGTGCCTCGAGGCAAACGTGTTCCCACTGCTCTCCATTGCCACCTGCCAGCAGCCAGCCGGCCAGATCCTCTTCATGCAATCGCTGCATGATGACGATGATCGGCGTGTCGGGCGTGTTCTTGCGCGACTCAAGCGTGTTCTGGAACCACTCGATTACACCGGTACGGATAGGGTCGGAGCTGGCCTCGTCCGGCTTGTGTGGGTCATCGATGATGATCGCGCCGCCAAAGCCAGGCCTAACCTTGCCGGCACCGAAGCCGGTAATCGTCCCCTTTGCACCGGACGCATACACGACGCCACCCTTATCGGTGCGCCAGTCGGCCTTTGCGTTGGAGTCGGTACGAATAACGACGCCGGGGAATATCTGCTGATACTCCTCGTGCCGGATCATCTCCCGAGCATTGGCCGCGTTGTTGGAGGCCAGCGTTCCCGAGTAGCTGGCATGGATGAACTCGGCGTCCGGATGCTTGCCAAGCGCAAAGGCCATGAAGTTGACAACCGCCAGCTCCGTCTTGGAGTAGCGCGGCGGCACATTGATGATCAGCCGCTTTGTTTCCCCGCGGTAGACGCGCATCAGCGCATCACATATCACCTGGTGGTGATCGGAGCGCATCCAAGGGAAGTTACGGCGCGCGAGGAACATGTACCGTGAAAAATAGTACAGGTCCTCCTTGGCCAGCACCCGCGATACGAACTTTTCCTGATCCGTCAGATCATTGAATGTGTTCATAGGGCGGGCCTCAAACCTTGTTCAGCATCTCCTTGGCGATCTTGGCGAATTCCTCGGCGTTCATAGAGACCTGCTGAATGGGGGCGCCGTCTTTGCCGGTGAGCTCGACGCGTTCCTTGAACATACCTAGGTGCCGGCCGAGAAGCTCGAGATTCTTGGTCTTGTCCGGCCACTTGATTTTCTTGAGGATGCCGACCATGTCGCGGTCCTGGCCGCTACCCTCGAACATTTCCGCCAGGTCGAACCCGCTCAAGTACTGACGCCAAACAAGGGGCCATTCGCTCACGGGCTTGAGGTTCATCTGATCGGTCATGATGTCCAGCACATCCATCCGATCGATCTCGACCATACGTTTTACGACGTAGTCGATATCAACATCAATACGCTTGGATCGTGTCGCCTGTGCCTCGGCCACAGCGGCTGCAATGTGCGGCCGAGACAGCATCGCGTCGGCGTGCTGCCGTGCTGACCGTTCACTGTACCCTGCACGAATCGCCGCTTGCGTGGCATTTAGATCTAACAGGTATTCCTGTATGAATTGCTTTTGTTTAGGAGTAATTGCCATATCAACATCCCTTCCCAACTAATAGCTTCAAAACTTTCACATTTCTGATCTCTGTTATCGTTACTTTTTTTTACTAATCGTAAGGGTTCAGTATGTTCAAGATTCCGCGCTGGTTATCCATGAGTGCATTGCTCATGTTGCTACCCTGCATTGGGACAATCAATTCGGTGAAGGCTGCTAGCTTTGATTGCCGTAAAGCAGTGACGACCGTCGAAACACTGATCTGCGCTGACTCACAACTGTCTGAGTTGGATGAGATTCTCAACAAGGAGTACGGACTTGCAAAGGAACGCGCACTCGACCCTTCCATACTAAAAATAGAGCAGCGGTTATGGCTAAAAAGTACCCGGGAAGCATGCGCAGACCGAAGTTGTTTAAGGCGAGCTTATAGCGAGCGGATAACAGCTTTACTCGCGGTGGGCCATCTCGATGGAGTGGATAGCTCCCGAGTGATTCTGACATCGCCGCAATCAACGCAGGCATCCATGGACCCGACCTTTACGGCGGCATTCCAATCCCCAAAGCAGACCATTTCATCTGAACTTAAGCCAACCAACTCGGATAACTCAGGGCCATGGATTTTTGCCGGTGCCCTTGTGGTATTGGCAGGCGCACTAACGCCAAAGCGAGATCGACGTTTTAAAACCGGCTATAAAGACCGTAAAACTGTCCCGCGCGTAGTGCCATGGCTGTACGTCCTAGCTGCGATTGCGGCCGGATATGCGTACCTCACATAGATAATGATTGAAATATACAGCACTAGGCAAATATGAATGTAGAAACCATCGGGCTTTTTATTACGGTCGCGCTGATCTTTTGGAACGCGCATAGGTATTTACAGATAAAACGAGAAGAGGCTATCGACATGCTCGAAAGCCAGGGTTCGAACCCCCTTAACGCCCTCTTTTCCCTTGCGTTCCTTGGATCCATCCAGCCACAGCTTAATGGCGGCCTGGTGCCTGTACGCTTGTCGCTCCTCGAGGCCGCACTTATCAGCTGCTGCAAGCACGTCTCCCCGTTCCGACTTATCGCCGAACATCTTCCTGAAGATGGCATCCCGCAGCACCCGATACGACAATGCACCAGGCGTGGCCGCTGTAATTGATATCCTGCTGATTTCCATTATCACGGCCTCCCATAGCTCGTTCGGCTTTTTGCCAGCGCAGCATGGCCGTGGGCAATCACATGCCAGCGTCTTTGGCGCGTAGTGGGCAAAGACGATGTATTGCGACAGAGCCGGCAGCTGCAGGACGCGGCTCATGATCATGCCGGCCTGGGCAGCGCCGTCCATGCCGGACAATCCCTTCGACACATACGCCACAGGATCATCAGCCATGCGGTTCATCATCGGGCGCTCGTACTGCTGCGCCGAAAAGTTGAAAGCGAACAGCAGCGCATTGTGCGCAGACTGGAACAATGGCTCTGTCATGCTTCGCTCCTGCTGCCGCCCCACGACCGAGCGTGGTCGCCGTAGCCGTTGGGTGTGATCATTGGGGGTTGTACCTGTGCGCGGTCATAGGCAATACGCATTTCTCGATCTACCTGCAGGGGCTTGAATGGGGTCGGTGTACGTGGCGCGACGATCTGTCCAGGACCTTGGGCGGCTTTGGGCTTGCCTACGGCATTCACTCCACGCGCGCGGCGCTCAAGCGCATCGAATCGCAACCACAGCTCCGCCCACGCGAGCGCCTCGGGCCGGTCGTAGTATGTGACATGCTTGCCGCGTGCGCTGGCCTCGCCAGCGCGTTCGAGTGGCGTTTCAAACGAGAGAATCTCGCCGACCAGCTTGCTGGGTGTGAGGCCCAAGTGCTCGGCCAGGTCTTTATGCGTGATGTAGATTTCAGGATCGAACGACATCAGCATGCCTCCGCGCTGTGAATCATGACTTGCACGCCTGGCACCGCGCCGTAGCGCTTTATCGCATGTAAAGTGGCCACCTGGGTATCATCAAGCCAGACCACGCCGTTGATGGCGTCGAAGACCGCTTTGACGACGTTATCCATGTCCGGCTTGGTTGTGGGCAACAGCGCGCCGCTCAAAGCAAAGTCACGCTTCCGTTCCGACCAGGACGCCGGTATGGCGAGACTGATCTTCATCAACACGTTCACAGGCCCGGCGATAAGCGGACGCCCCGCCATGGCTTGGCTTGCCACAAGGGCTACCGTCGATTCGTATGTCGCGGTCTTCTCAGGCGTGTACAGGGTGATGCCCTTGCCTCGACGTGCGGCGCGTGGGCGCCCCTTCCCGACCGGCTTACCAGGGACCATGAAAGTCACGCCGGGCTGTTCCAGTACCACGTCATGTTTTGACATGTGACATGACCTCCTTGAAAAATTGTTGTTTCTTCCCGTCGAGCCAATCATTGCGCTTCTGCACAACATCCTGATCGGCAGGATCGTACGTGTGGCAGTGCCGTTCAAAGGTCGCGCTTTCGAACGTCGCGGCGCTGCGCTCAAGCTCACAGTGCCCGTACCCCAGTTCGGCCATCTTGCCGGCGTTGCGCATGGAAAACTTGCTGCAGGCGATGCACTGGACCGTCATACCTCCACCCCCCAGTCGATGCGCAGCCGGGCCTTTTCGAGCTCGGTGAAGTTCGCCGCAGCAAAGACGCGAGCCCGGAACTGATGCGGCTGCTCTCCCTGCTCCTGGGCGAGGCCAAACTCCACCCCCTTGGTCTCGATGCCCGACCAGGACGCTGCCCATGGTTTGGCTGACGCGGGCAACGCCGCGCGTTCCAGCGCACTCTGACCGGCAGGTGGGTTCAACACCTTGGCCACGAACGTGTCCAAGAAGCCGGCGTTAATCGGCGTCACGTCTTGCTTGTGGTCGCGATCAGCAGCCGCCAGGTCGTAAGCTTCGCGCAACTGTGCATCGGTAACGCCCTTCGCAGACCAGACAGCAAGACGGGGATCGCTGCTCGTGACCTTCGACGCCTTGCCCCGGTCCTTTTCCCATCCCCGGATAAGCACGGAGAAGCGTGTGATGCGTGCAATCTGCAGCTTCCCCTCAGCTTCGAAGTCTGAAGCGTCCGACGGCGGCGGCGACTTATCCACAGGAGCTACAGCGGTGGAGATATTCGCTGCCGCTGGTTTATCTTTTATATATCCCTCTCCCTGTCCCTGTCCCTGTCCCTGTCCCTTAAGAGTGTTTTCCGGGGGAATTCCGGGTGGTTCGTTCTCTTTTCCGCCGGAATTCTGAAATTTTCCAGCGGAAGGTTTAGGGGTTTCCGGTGGAATGGGCGGGGAAGGTTCCGGGAAATGCTCCGGCCTTCCGATGGAAATCCATTCGTCCAGCGTCAATATTTCCACAAGAGGCAAACCATCTTTCTCTCGTTTTCCAGCAGCTTTCCGTGTCCTGTCGGCTAGCTTATCGTAAGCATACTTGACCTTCGACTTCCAGGATTCCAGTGCCTTTCCGGCGACCGTCGGGTGATATAGCCTTCCGTCGGAGCATTTGATCCAGCCGCGCAGCGCCCCCTCTTTAATGCGCTGCCATTCCTTAATTACGCGACCATAGCCTGCCAGATTAGAAAGGACGCGGTCGTCATCAGGGAGCGATGCTGCCGGCACTTGATGCCAGGACGCACACCAGAGCAGGACAGCGGCCCAGCAGGCCTCGGGCGTTTCAAGCGCTGCCAGATCGCTGTCGCGCAGCCGCCGAACGTCAAGCGGCATAAAACTGAAATCGGTGAGGTCGCAGTCAGGCGGGGTCAGTGGTGTCGGTAATGAGATCATGCCGCCGCCCGTTCTACTGTCAGCAATTCACTCACCACTTCACCGGTGTCGACGTAATACCAATCGGAATCCGTCAGGTTGTTGATAAGCATGGCTGCAAGCTTGTCTGGCGACATGGCGCGCATGATTCGTTCAAGTTTGATCGCCGGCCCCCTCCACGTCTGTTCGACACCAACCAGCTTGGCCGCCGCTAAGTTATGGTGGCCGTCCAGCAATATCCGATAGCGCTTGCCGCGCAGCTCGACCTCCGTGGTACGCGCTATAAAGACTTTGAAATTGCGGGCCTTGTGTCCGACAAGCGCCGGATTAAGGTACCGCTGGGAGCTAATGAGAGGTGCCATAGCGTTTACACCTTCGCCGATTCACCGGCGACTAGCTGCGCTTCCACCATGGCCCGAGCCTTTATTCCGGCATCAATGGCTTCTGAAATCTCCTGGTGAGCAACCTCGAGCTCGTGTTTGTCGTGGCCATCGATCAGACTAGTGACAGCTTGGGCGGCTTCGTTCTGCTCGCGCATGAGGTCAACGGCGACAGCCGCCGAGAATGGCATAAGTGCCTGCGACACGCCCAGGGCTCGGACTGCAAATCCCAGCGGCATCAGAATCCGATCGAGACACCGGCGCCGCACCTCTTCAGGAACCCCAGCCAGGACGCTTTGCAGGAAGTTGAAGATGACCGCTGATTCCGGTCTATCGTGACCGCTGCGCATTCGATGATGTTACGCGTTCAGATTGTATAGGTTGCGGTCACGATAGGTCGGCGGTTTTCTCCTTTTTGCTTGTTTTAGCC
>JAKFFG010000002.1:0-61276 GCA_036675275.1 Pseudomonas sp.
CGCCGAGCGTACGGCTTCAGGAATTTTGAGAATTACCGCATGCGGGTCTTGGCCCAGTGCGGTTGGAACGGTGTGATTAACCGAGTGTGATGAGTGCCGATCCCCCGTTAATGGGGAAGAGCCGAAAAGCAGGTGCGAATCGCGTGCGATTCCGGTGCGTATCGGTACACCCAGACACTAAAAAGGGCACATATTTCTATGTGCCCCGTCTAGTGCTACATAGCGTAGCGTTGGTTGTGCTGGTGGAGTCGGCGGGAATTGAACCCGCGTCCGCAAGCCCTCTGCAGGCAGTTCTACATGCTTATTCGGTTCATTTTGAGTTTTAACCTTGGATCATGCCAACCGACAGGCCCTTCCTTGGCGATTCACATTAATTTAAGATCAGACTGAGTGACCCAGCAAGATCCGATTCTTTGTAAATGACGCTGCTGTAGGTTTTACCCTACCTAACCCAAAGACAAATTAGTGCAGCGGCTTACCGCACTAGGCGGCTAAAGCGAAACGCTCGTCGTTGGCGTTTGTAGTGTTCCAGTGGATTTACGAGCTTACTGGTGCTCGGCATGCCCTACTCTGTTTCGCGACCCACGTCGAAGCCGGATCGACCCCAGAACAGCAATTATACATTTTATCGGCCGTAAAGGACAGCATTGCGGCGGTGGTAAAATCCAACAGGCCTGTTTGAGAGCGTTTTCGCCACAATAATCTGGGACAAGGCGGCATTCCGGTGTAATGCCTGCCAGTAAGCATCCAGAAACCAGCGCATCAAGTGGCAAGAAGAAGTTTATTCTATGCAAGCCTCAGGGCTTGGTTCCGGAGTTGGTATGAATCGTCGCCCCATGAGGCAAAATCTGCTTTTGCAGTTTGTCAGCAATGGCAGCCTGGTGGTGCAGATCCTTGTTGGTCTGGTGGCAGGGGTGCTTCTGGCGTACTTATTTCCCGCTGCGGCGAAGCATGTCGAATTGCTGGGCGAGTTGTTCATCAATGCGCTCAAGTCGGTCGCTCCCATACTGGTATTCGTTCTGGTAGCGGCGTCTATCGCCAATCACAAGCGAGGTGAGAAAACCCGTATAGGCTCGATTTTGATCCTGTACCTCATCGGCACCTTCGCTGCGGCTCTGGTGGCCGTAGTTGCCAGCTTCCTGTTCCCGTTGACGCTTCAGCTGAAGGCAAGCACCGAGGCGATCAGCCCGCCCGGTAATATCGCGGACGTTCTGACTACTCTGCTCATGAATATCGTCGATAACCCCATCCGGGCACTGGCCAACGGTAACTATATTGGCATCTTGGCCTGGGCTATCGCAATGGGAATTGCTTTACGCCATGCGCACGGCACGACCAAAAACGTCATTGCCGACTTGTCGCTGAGCGTGTCCTATATCGTGAAAATCGTCATCCGCATGGCGCCCATCGGTATTTTTGGGCTGGTTGCCTCTACGATTGCCAACACCGGTTTTGATGCTTTGCTCGATTATGCGCGTCTGTTGGCGCTTTTGATTGGCTGTATGGTGTTCGTTGCGCTGGTCGTCAACCCCTTGATTGTCTTCGCCAAGCTGCGCCACAACCCTTATCCTCTTGTGTTCACCTGCTTGCGGGAAAGCGGGATAACGGCTTTTTTTACGCGCAGCTCCGCTGCCAATATTCCAGTCAATATGGCGTTGTGCAAACGCCTGGGACTGCATGAAGATACGTATTCAGTGTCCATACCGCTGGGGGCGACCATAAATATGGCTGGAGCCGCCGTTACCATTACCGTGCTCACGCTCGCGGCAGTCCACACACTGGGAATCGTGGTAGACCTGCCAACGGCGCTTTTGTTAAGTGTTGTTGCCAGCATTTGCGCATGCGGGGCGTCGGGCGTGGCTGGCGGCTCTTTGCTGCTTATCCCGCTGGCTTGCAGCTTGTTCGGGATTTCCGACGACCTTGCCATTCAGGTGGTGGGAGTCGGATTTATTATTGGGGTACTTCAAGATTCGTCCGAGACGGCCTTGAATTCGTCTACCGATGTGCTGTTCACTGCGGCGGGTTCGTATTCTCCTGGAGACGAACCGCCGACAATAAAACAGTCCTGATGCTGTGGCGGCCAAGCCGCTGAATACCGGCCTTGGCACGTGCGGCCATATCGCGTGCTTATCGGGCAGCCCACTGCTGAATGGCTGGCCAGATTTCCTGGGGCGATTGCGCTATGGCATCTGCCTGCCACTTGTGCAGGGCGGTTTCCTTTCCGCAATATCCATAAGCCGCCACAATCGTCGCCATTCCCGCAGCCTTGCCTGCGACGATATCCCGTTCGTCATCGCCCACGTAGATGCAGTCGGTGGGTGCAAATCCGGCTTCCTTGGCGGCGTGAAGCAGCGGTGCCGGATGAGGTTTGGCATGGCTGGTGGTGTCGCCGCCCACGGTGACCGCGCACTCGGTATATAGGCCCAGATGCACCACCAGCGGTACCGCCAGATATTCCATTTTATTGGTGACTATGCCCCAGGCGTAGCCTTTGTCTTTCAAGGTGACCAGAAGTTCTTTCACCCCTGAAAACAAAGTGGTGAGCGTGGTCATGTCTTGCTCATAGTCTTCCAGAAACTGCTGGCGGCAGGCTTCGTAGTCGGGATGGCCAGGCTCGATGTCGAGCGCCATCTTCAGCAGGCCGCGCGCGCCGTGCGAGGCATAAGGACGAAACGTATCGTAGGGCAGGGGAGGCAAGCCTTTACGGCTGCGTTGTTTGTTGGCGGCGGCGGCCAGGTCGGGAGCCGTATCGGCCAGCGTTCCATCGAAATCGAACAGGACAAGTTTTTGCATGGGAGTCAGTTTTCGTGGCGGCTGGCCTCGCGGCGGTTTGCCATGAGGTAATTGACGGAAGTATCCCGGGAAATCTTGTACAGGTCGGTAACCGGGTTGTATTCAAGGCCGGCCAGATCGGTTGTGGTCAGGCCTGCCTGGCGGACAGCTGCGGCAAGTTCGCTGGGCTTGATGAAGTTTTCGTAGCTGTGCGTGCCGCGGGGCAGCAGGCGCAGCAGGTATTCGGCCCCCACGATGGCGAACAGGAAAGACTTCGGATTGCGGTTGAGCGTGGAAAAGAATACCCAACCGCCCGGCTTGACCAGTGTGGCGCAGGCATGAACGATCGAAGACGGGTCTGGCACGTGTTCCAGCATTTCCATGCAGGTGACGATATCGAACTGGCCGGCGTGTTCGGCCGCCATCTGCTCGGCGCTGATAGCTTGGTAGGTGACGGGTACACCCGATTCCAGGCCGTGCAGGCGCGCTACCGTCAGGGATTTTTCGGCCAGATCTATGCCCGTGACCTGCGCACCCGCCTTGGCCATGCTTTCGGCCAGTATGCCGCCGCCACAGCCCACATCGAGCACTTTCCTGGCATTGAGTGCGCCGGCGTGCTGCTGGATCCAGTCCAGGCGCAATGGATTTATGGCATGCAGGGGCTTGAATTCACTTTCAGGATCCCACCAGCGCGATGCCAGGGCGCTGAACTTTTCCAGTTCGGCTTGGCTCACGTTGGAAGTGTGGGTGGCAGTGGAATTTGCAGTGGCGTTCATAGGCTATCCGAAGCTTGCATTAGAAAGGCGAAGGTGCCGCCTGCGAAAGCGCACAGGCCGACCGTCAATGAATAAGGGCCCCGCGATGCGGAGCCCTTATTGTAGCGTTTAACGCAAGCAAGTATTATTTGCGAACGCCAACGATTTCGATCTCTACGCGACGGTTCTGTGCGCGGCCTTCACGGGTACTGTTGTCAGCAACAGGGCTCGTTTCGCCTTTACCTTCAGCATAGATACGGTCGGCAGGGATGCCTTTCGAAACCAGGTAGTTCTTGACCGTGTTGGCACGGCGCTCGGACAGGCCTTGGTTGTACTCTTCAGTACCGATTGAATCTGTGTGCCCAACTGCAATGAGCGTTTCCAGATTGATCGTTTCGGCTTGTGCGGCGACTTGATCAAGAACCTGGCGACCTTCTGGTTTCAAGGTGGCTTTGTCGAAGTCGAAGAATGTGTCAGCGTTCAACACAACCTTAGTGGCGGTAGGAGCAACCACTGGCGCTTGAGCTTGCGCAACCGGTACACCGTCGCAGCCGGGGATGCCAGTAGCGGGGGTCCAGAAATTGTCGCGCCAGCACAATTCGTTAGTGCCGTTTTTCCAAACGTCACCAAACGGATTTTGCCAGTTATCGACAGTTTGCGCAGATACTGCACCAGAAGCCGAAGTGGCTGCAATGGCGAGTGCTAGTGCGATTTTGGAGGGTTTATTCATGTTTCTCCTCGTTGAGCTTAATGCTGGTAAGTGACCGCAGCGAACCCCCGCCGCATATCAAGAAAACGGAGCCAGTATAGCAACGCTATGGGTTAATAGTATTGCACTGGGTTTCATGCGTGTTAGGGCGAATCTTACGGCATTTCTGCGCGCTTGGTTAAGCCTCTGCAGTGCATATCGCTCAGATATGAGGATTTCTACGCTATCTCCCCAATTAATGTTGGTTTTTGCCAACATTGCCCTGGGTCAGCGTGTATTCCGCGGCGGTATTGGCATGAGCCGAAAATTGGGACGACAAGCGTTTCCCGCCCACTGCTGCATCACTAAGGCGTCCGCATAGGCGCAAGTGTTAGAATTTCCCATTCGCCCGTCATCGGTCCAGTTTCACGATTTTTACGTTTTAGACAATCTATGGATTCCTTTGCCAAGGAGACCCTTCCAATTTCGTTGGAAGAGGAAATGCGCCGCAGTTATCTTGATTACGCCATGAGCGTGATCGTGGGGCGAGCCCTTCCGGACGTCCGGGATGGCCTGAAGCCGGTGCACCGGCGCGTGCTGTTCGCCATGCACGAGCTTAATAACGACTGGAACCGGGCGTACAAGAAATCGGCGCGTATCGTCGGCGACGTAATCGGTAAGTATCACCCCCACGGAGACTCCGCTGTCTACGACACTATTGTTCGTATGGCCCAGGACTTCTCGCTGCGCTACATGCTTGTCGACGGCCAGGGCAACTTCGGTTCCATCGACGGCGACAACGCTGCCGCCATGCGTTACACCGAAATCCGCCTGGCCAAGATCGCGCACGAGCTCCTGGCCGATATCGATCAGGAAACGGTGGATTTCGGGCCCAACTACGACGGCAGCGAACAAGAGCCGCTGTTGCTGCCATCGCGCCTGCCCAATCTGTTGGTCAACGGCAGTTCGGGCATTGCAGTGGGCATGGCAACCAATATCCCTCCGCATAATCTGTCCGAGGTAATAGAAGGGTGTCTGTATTGCCTGCGCAATCCGGCCTGCACAGTGGACGAGCTCATCGAACTCATACCCGCACCCGATTTCCCCACGGGCGGCATCATCTATGGCATGTCGGGGGTGCGCGAAGGTTATCGTACCGGCCGCGGGCGCGTCATCATGCGCGCCAAGACGCACTTCGAAGACATGGAGAAGGGCAACCGGCAGTCCATTGTGATCGACGCCCTTCCTTACCAGGTAAACAAAAAGACCTTGCAGGAACGTATTGCCGAACTGGTCAACGAAAAGAAAATCGAGGGTATTTCCGATATTCGCGACGAGTCCGACAAAGACGGCATGCGCCTGGTCATTGAGCTCAAGCGCGGCGAAGTTCCGGAAGTCATACTGAACAATCTGTATAAGCATACGCAGCTCCAGGACACATTCGGCATGAATATGGTGTCGCTGGTCGATGGGCAGCCCCGACTGCTCAACTTGAAGCAAATGGTGGAGTACTTCCTGTTCCACCGCCGGGAGGTCGTCACACGGCGCACCGTTTTCCAGTTGCGCAAGGCACGAGAGCGTGGCCACGTGCTGGAAGGCCTGGCCGTGGCATTGGCCAATATCGATGATTTCATTGCCATCATCAAGGCCGCACCGACACCGCCCGTGGCACGCCAGGACCTCATGGCGCGCACCTGGGATTCCTCCCTGGTACGTGAAATGCTGGCGCGTGCCGACGACGGAACCACCCCCGGCGGCCAGGCGGCCTATCGGCCCGAAACGCTGCCTGCAGGTTTCGGCTTGCAGGGCGACGGTTTGTACCGGCTCAGCGATGTGCAGGCTCAGGAAATCCTGAACATGCGTCTGCAACGCCTGACCGGCCTCGAGCAGGACAAGATTGTCGGCGAGTACAAAGACATCATGGCGACGATCGCCGATTTGCTCGACATCCTGGCGCGTCCGGAGCGCATCACCGCCATCATCGGCGATGAACTTCTTGCCATCAAGCTCGAATTCGCGACCAATGCCAAGGATGCCCGGCGCTCGGAAATCGAACACAATGCCACCGAGCTCGACACTGAAGACTTGATTACGCCTATGGACATGGTCGTTACCTTGTCGCAGTCGGGCTATATAAAGAGCCAACCCTTGTCCGAATACCGCTCGCAGAAACGCGGCGGCCGAGGCAAGCAGGCGACCACCATGAAAGAGAACGACTGGATAGACCAGTTGTTCATTGCCAATACGCACGATTATCTTCTTTGCTTCTCCGATCGCGGGCGCCTCTATTGGCTCAAGGTCTGGGAAGTCCCGCAAGGTTCGCGCGGTTCCCGCGGCCGGCCCATCGTCAATATGTTCCCGCTAATCGATGGCGAGAAAATCACGGTGGTTCTGGCGGTCAAGGAATTCAGCGAAGATCACTACGTGTTCATGGCAACGTCGCGCGGCACGGTCAAGAAGACGCCTCTGTCCGATTTCTCCAATCCTCGCAAGGCAGGCATTATTGCTGTCGCCCTCGACGAAGGCGACTACCTGATAGGCGCCGATCTCACCGACGGCAAGCATGATGTCATGCTCTTTTCGGATTCCGGCAAGGCCGTGCGCTTCGACGAGAACGATGTGCGCCCCATGGGTCGCACGGCGCGCGGTGTGCGCGGCATGATGCTGGAAGAAACCCAGTCGGTCATTGCCATGCTTGTGGCGGGCGATGAAACGCAAAGCGTGCTGACGGCCACCGAGAATGGATTCGGCAAACGTACCTCCATCACGGAATATACGCGTCATGGACGCGGCACCAAGGGCATGATCGCCATCCAGACTTCCGCCCGCAATGGCAAGGTCGTGGGCGCTGTGCTCGTGGAACCGTCAGACGAAATCATGCTTATTACTACGGGCGGCGTGCTGGTTCGCACCCGGGTCTCTGAAATTCGCGAAATGGGCCGTGCCACGCAAGGCGTAACCCTTATCAGCGTCGATGACAACACCATATTGCAAGGTGTGCGTCGCGTTGTCGAAAGCGATGCCGATACGGACGAAGAATTGGCGACGCTCGATGAGGATCCGTCGGGCGACGCTACGCCAGACGCTCAGGCAGCCGCAACGGACGGTGCCGTTGATCTTGATGCCGATGCCGATGAATCCGGCGATTCCGATGATCGCGACGACACCAAGGACGATAGCTGATGCGCCCGTGGAATTTCTCGGCGGGCCCATCGGCCTTGCCGCTGGAAGTGCTGCAGCATGCGGCTGCAGAAATGACCGATTGGCACGGCTGCGGCATGTCGGTAATGGAGATGAGTCATCGGGGCAAGCAGTTCACCCAGATACGCGACGAGGCGGAAGCCGACTTGCGCGAGCTGCTGGCCATACCAGGCGACTATGAGGTCCTGTTCATGCAGGGCGGGGCAACCGCAGAGAACGCCATTGTGCCGCTGAACTTGATCGGCCGCGGCGGGGCGGCCAAGGCCGACTATATTCTGTCAGGCATTTGGTCGAACAAGTCCCACAAGGAAGCGCAACGCTATGGCGATATTGCCATAGCGGCTTCCAGCGGCAGTGAAACGATGCTGGATGGCGCTATGCAGGCCCCGTGGACCTGGTTTCCGGCTGTCGATACATGGACGGTTCGTCCCGACGCGTCTTATCTGCACTTGTGCAGCAACGAGACCATAGGCGGTGTTGAATTTTCCGATTGGCCGCATCTTGCCGCGCTGGGCGCGTCCGATGTCCCGTTGGTGGTCGACGCCTCTTCGCATTTCCTGTCGCGCTCCATCGATTTCTCAAAAGCCGCCATGGTTTATGCGGGTGCCCAGAAGAATGCAGGCCCGGCGGGCGTTACCGTGGTCATCGTTCGCAAAGATCTTCTGGGACACGCCCTGGCTGTGTGTCCTTCGGCCTTCGACTACAGCAATGTCGCAGGCGCAAGTTCCATGTTCAATACACCTCCGACCTATGCCATTTACATGGCCGGACTGGTGTTCAAATGGCTGAAAAAACAAGGCGGCGTGGCGGCTATCGAAGCGGCCAACGCGGCCAAGGCGCAGGCGTTGTACTCATACTTGGATACGGCGGAGTTCTACGTCAGCACCGTCCACGCGGCATCGCGCTCACGCATGAATGTGCCGTTTTTCCTGCGTGACGAGTCCTTGAACAGCGAATTTCTGGCGCAAGCAGACGCAGCCGGGCTGATGCAGCTCAAGGGGCATAAAAGCGTCGGCGGTATGCGCGCCTCCATCTATAACGCCGTGCCCATGGAAGGCGTTCAAGCCCTCATTTCATTCCTGCAGACCTTCGCACAACGACATGGATAACTCTTTACAAGCCCGCTTGCTGCCTTTGCGTGAGCAGATCGATACGCTGGACGAGCAAATTCTGGGACTGCTGAACCAGCGCGCCATGGCTGCGCAGGAAGTCGGCAAGATCAAACAGGATTTCGACGTCGAAGGTCCGGTGCTCAAGCCTGAACGTGAAGCGATGGTCATCCGTCGTTTGCAGTCACTGAACAAAGGGCCGTTTACCGAGCAGGCCATCGACGCCGTCTGGACCCAGATCATTTCCACCTGTCGCGGGCTCGAGAGCGTGCTTACGGTCGCTTATCTGGGTCCGCAGGGTTCGTTTTCCGAACAGGCGGCCCTGGAGCACTTTGGTCACGCCGTGAATCGCTTGCGATGCGATTCTTTCGACGAGGTCTTTCGCGCCGTCGAGGCGGGTCAGGCAGACGTGGGCATGGTGCCGGTAGAAAACTCCACTGAAGGAGCCGTAAACCGTACGCTGGACCTTCTGCTGAATTCGCCGCTAAAGGTGCTGGGCGAGCGCTCCATAAAGATTCACCATAACCTGATGTCGCGGTCTGGCTCGCTCGAAGGCGTTACGCGCATCATGGCGCATCCCCAGGCATTGGCGCAGTGCCAGGCGTGGCTGACTCAGCATTACCCCAAGCTCGCCCGCGATGCCGCCTCCAGCAACGGCGAAGCGGCGCGCATCGCGTCGCAGGACGCCACCGTGGCGGCCATCGCCGGCGCCGGGGCTGCCCAGGCGTGGGATCTGCAAATAGTGGCTTCTGGCATACAGGACGATCCGCAGAACAGGACTCGTTTTCTTGCCGTCGGCGCGATCGAGACCCTGCCCAGCGACAAGGACAAAACCAGCATTATTCTGGCCGTCCCAAATAGGGCGGGTGCCGTGTACGACATGCTTGCGCCGCTGGCAGCCAACAAAGTTTCCATGACGCGGCTGGAGTCCAGGCCTGCGCGCACCGGGCAATGGGAATATTATTTCTACGTCGATTTGCAGGGTCACCGCAATGAGCCTGCAGTGGCCCAGGCTTTGGCCGACCTGAAGAAACAGGTCGCCTTTTTCAAAGTGCTGGGTTCATATCCCAGCCAGTAGACAAACTTTGCATGAATATCGATATGCTCCATCGCACAGGCGCAGGCCGGACAATAGCTTTTTTCAACGCCCATGATTGCTGATCCCCCGGCGCCCGCGGCGCCTTTGGTGCCCGTTCTCGCTATCGTGGGCGTCGGCCTTATAGGCGGGTCGTTTGCCGCAGCGCTGCGCCGTTGCGGCGCCGTAGGGCGTGTACTTGGTGTCGGCCGTCAGCCGTCGTCGCTCGCGCGGGCGCGCGAACTCGGACTGATCGACGAAGCCGTCACTCTTGAACAAGCCGCGCAGCAGGCGGATCTCATTTTCCTGTCGACGCCCGTAGGCGCTACCGAAACAATACTGTCGCGTCTTCAGCCCCTCCTGCGTCCTGGCACCCTTGTCACTGATGCAGGCAGCACCAAGGCGGACGTCGTGGCGGCGGCCCGCGCCGCCCTGGGCGGGCATATCGGGCAATTCATTCCCGGCCACCCCATAGCGGGGGCCGAAAGCACCGGGCCGGAGGCCGCCGAGGCGGCTCTCTATCAAGGGCGCACGGTGGTATTGACGCCCCTGGACGAGAACACCAGCGCGGCAAGAACCTTGTTGACGCGGGTGTGGGAATGTTGCGGTGCCCGTGTCATGGCCATGGATCCGGAAGAGCACGATACAGTGCTTGCTTCGGTAAGTCATGTACCGCACCTGCTGTCTTCAGTATTCATGTGGCAGGTGGCTACGGCGCACGATTCTGATATACGCATGGCGTTGGCAGGCAGCGGATTCCGGGATTTCACGCGGATTGCCGCAGGCTCGCCCGAAGTATGGCGCGATATCTTCCTTGCCAACCGCTCCGCAGTCCTGGCCGAATTGCAAGAGGTCAAGGCTGCATTGGCACGTGCGGAACAGGCGCTGCAGGATGCCGATGGCGAAGGGCTTGAAAATTTTCTGGAACGTGCAGCATTGGCGCGACGGTTCTGGGGCAGCAGGAGTGGTTTGACATGACAACAAGTCCCAGTTTGCACTTGCCGGCGGCCAGCCTCGCGGCAGGTCAACTGCATTTGCCAGGATCCAAGAGTATTTCCAATCGGGTGTTATTGCTGGCAGCTCTGGCCGAGGGCACTACCGAACTGGACGGCTTGCTCGATTCCGACGACACCCGCGTGATGTTGGCTGCCTTGCGCCAATTGGGCGTCGGAGTTGCGGAAACCGGGCCCGCCAGGGTAGAGGTTCAAGGCGGCAGTCCGTTCGCGGTACAGCAGGCAGACCTTTTCCTGGGAAATGCCGGTACGGCATTCCGGCCGTTGACGGCGGCGTTGGCGCTGATGGGCGGCCAATACCGCTTGTCGGGTGTTCCGCGCATGCATGAAAGGCCCATAGGCGATCTGGTCGACGCGTTGAACTCGCTCGGTGCTCAGATTCAGTACGAGGGTAATCCGGGTTATCCGCCCTTGAGGATAGGCAAAGGTGCAATCCATGCGGGAAAACCGGTAAGCGTCAAGGGCACGGTGTCCAGTCAGTTCCTGACGGCCCTGTTGCTTGCCGCTCCTTTGTATGCCGCCCAGGCATCCGACGACGTCCTGATCGATGTGGAAGGCGACCTGATCTCCAAGCCCTACATCCTTATTACGCTGAACCTGATGGCGCAATTCGGCGTGCAGGTTCAACGGCGTGAATGGACGCGGTTCATTATTCCGGCGGGCTCCCGCTATCGGTCTCCCGGTCGGGTCGGCATCGAAGGAGATGCTTCCACGGCTTCCTACTTCATGGCGCTGGGCGCCATAGCGGGCGGGCCCATTCATATCCACGGCGCGGGGTCGCAAAGCATACAGGGCGATATGGCGTTTGCCGACGTCGTCGAGGCCATGGGCGCCACGGTGGTTCGTCACCCGCATTCGGTGGAAGTGCGGGGCGCGCGCGTGTCGCAGGGCGACAGGCTCAAGGCCTTCGACCGTGATTTCAATCTTATCCCGGATGCCGCGATGACGGCCGCCACGCTGGCCTTGTATGCCGACGGTCCCTGCACGCTGCGCAATATCGGCAGTTGGCGAGTCAAGGAAACCGACCGGATCCACGCCATGCATACCGAACTGGAAAAACTGGGTGCCAGGGTGGAATCCGGTCCCGACTGGATACGGGTTCATCCCATGCAGCCGACGCATTGGAAGAGCGCAAGCATAGAAACGTATGATGACCATCGCATGGCCATGTGTTTTGCGCTGGCGGCCTTCGGGCCCGTGCCCATCACTATTCTCGATCCCGGCTGCGTCAGCAAGACATTCCCCGAATTTTTTTCTGTCTTCCAGGAGCTGATCCAAGCATGAGCGCGTCGCCGACCCGTATTCCCGTCATTGCTATCGATGGTCCCACTGCTTCCGGTAAAGGCACAATTGCGCACCGCGTCGCGCAGGCCCTGGGATGGGCGGTTCTTGACAGCGGGGCGCTGTATCGCCTGACCGCGCTTGCAGTCCAGCAGCAAGGCGTGGATCCCGACGACGAGCATGCCGTGGCGCGGGTCGCCCAGGACCTCGATGTTGCCTTTCAGGGCGACCAGGTCCTGCTGTCCGGAATCGATGTCGCCGGCCTGATACGCCAGGAAAGTGTCGGTAACCTGGCATCGAAAATTGCGGCCTATCCACCATTGCGTCAGGCCTTGCTGGATCGGCAGCGGGCATTCCGCCTGGCTCCGGGTCTGGTAGCGGACGGGCGCGATATGGGCACGGTTGTCTTTCCCGATGCGCCCTTGAAAATATTTTTGGAGGCCGATGTCCGTGCCCGGGCGGAAAGGCGTTGTAAGCAGTTGAAGGAAAAGGGGTTTTCTGCTAACCTTATGCGCTTGTTGGAAGACATGCGAGAGCGCGATGAGCGCGACCGCACACGGGCCAATGCGCCGCTTGCTGCGGCGCCCGACGCCAAAACGGTCGATTCATCGGCATTAAGTATCGATGAAACGGTCAATGTAGTGCTCGATTACTGGTCGAGTCTGGGGTTCCCGGCGGCACAATAGCAATATTTGCCATATCTGCAGCCTGGAATTATTTTCTACTCCACTGGGGCCTTTTACCCTGGTGTGTTTTTAACAGCCATCCTGGCTTATGGATTTCATTTAATGTCCACCATTCCCACCTCTGCCGCCGCCGGCGGTGAAAGCTTTGCCGACCTGTTTGCCGAAAGTATCAAGAACCAGGACATGAAGTCCGGTGAGGTCATTTCCGCAGAGGTCGTGCGCATCGATCACAATTTCGTGGTGGTCAATGCCGGCCTCAAGTCCGAGGCATTGATTCCTCTTGAAGAATTCCTGAACGACCAAGGCGAGCTCGAAGTCCAACCTGGCGACTTTGTTTCCGTTGCCATTGATTCGCTCGAAAACGGCTATGGCGACACCATCCTGTCGCGTGACCGCGCCAAGCGCCTGTCGGCCTGGCTGCAACTTGAACAAGCGCTCGAATCGGGTGAAATGGTTACCGGCACCATCACTGGCAAGGTAAAGGGCGGCCTGACGGTCATGACCAACGGCATCCGCGCGTTCCTTCCCGGTTCGCTGGTTGACCTGCGTCCCGTCAAGGACACCACGCCCTACGAGGGCAAGACCATGGAATTCAAGGTCATCAAGCTTGATCGCAAGCGCAACAACGTTGTGCTGTCGCGTCGCTCGGTGCTTGAAGCCAGCATGGGCGAAGAGCGCCAAAAACTGCTCGAAACGCTCAGCGAAGGCGCTGTGGTCAAGGGCGTGGTCAAGAACATCACCGACTACGGCGCTTTCGTCGACCTCGGCGGTATCGACGGCTTGCTGCACATCACCGACATGGCATGGCGCCGTGTTCGCCATCCTTCGGAAGTCCTGCAGGTAGGCCAGGAAGTCGAAGCCAAGGTGCTCAAGTTCGACCAGGAAAAGAGCCGCGTCTCCCTGGGCGTCAAGCAGCTGGGCGAAGACCCATGGGTCGGTCTTGCCCGTCGCTACCCACAAGGTACGCGTCTGTTCGGCAAGGTCACAAACCTTACTGATTACGGCGCATTCGTTGAAGTCGAAGCCGGCATCGAGGGCCTCGTGCACGTCTCCGAAATGGACTGGACCAACAAGAACGTCGATCCGCGCAAGGTTGTCACCCTGGGCGAAGAAGTCGAAGTCATGGTTCTGGAAATCGACGAAGACCGTCGCCGCATCTCGCTGGGCATGAAGCAATGCCGTGCGAACCCATGGGAAGAATTCTCCATCAACTTCAAGCGCGGCGATAAGGTCCGCGGCGCCATCAAGTCCATTACCGACTTCGGCGTGTTTGTTGGTTTGCCTGGCGGCATCGACGGCCTGGTCCACTTGTCCGACCTGTCCTGGACCGAAACCGGTGAAGAAGCAGTTCGCAACTTCAAGAAGGGCGACGAGATCGACGCCGTGGTTCTGGGTATCGACACCGACAAGGAACGCATCTCGCTGGGTATCAAACAGCTTGAAGGCGATCCGTTCAACAACTTCGTGGCAACTTACGACAAGGGCGCTGTTGTTCCCGGCGTTATCAAGTCGGTCGAGGCCAAGGGTGCTGTTGTAACGCTGTCGCTCGACGTTGAAGGCTATCTGCGTGCGTCCGAGATCTCCACTGGCCGTGTCGAAGACGCCACCACTGCGCTCAAGGCCGGCGAAAACGTCGAAACCATGATCGTCAATATCGACCGCAAGACGCGTTCGATCCAGTTGTCGATCAAGGCTCGCGATACAGCCGATACAGCCGAAACTATCCAGCGCATGTCCGATGCCAGCGCTTCGTCCGGTACTACCAACTTGGGGGCCTTGCTCAAAGCCAAGCTTGATCAAGCACGCGACGACGGTTAATTGATGTGACCAAGTCTGAACTGATAGCGATCCTTGCCAATCGTTACCCGCAATTAGCTGTACGCGACACGGATTACGCCGTCAAGACAGTGCTCGAAGCAATGACCCAGGCTCTGGCCGGGGGGCAGCGCATCGAGATACGGGGTTTCGGAAGCTTTTCCCTGTCCGAACGTTCGCCGCGCGTAGGTCGCAATCCCAAATCGGGCGAAAAGGTGCTGGTGCCTGGTAAACAGGTACCGCACTTCAAGGCCGGCAAGGAATTGCGTGAACGCGTGGACTCTGCCTACGACGACGAAGTCAAGGCAGCAGCGAACGAACCGTCCGTCGCGCTAGGCGAATTCGATACGCGCATCATGCACGGGTAGGTCGGTTTAGTCGGGCGGCATCATGCAACTCGGCCGACATTTACGGGCTCTCTATTTCGAGAGCCCGTTTTTTATGCGGCCGCCTCGAAGCATTGCGCACGATTCCCCTTACAATTGTCCAAATCCCGGTTTATTGGAGTGTTCGTTATGCGCTATCTCGTATGGATATTGCGGCTGGTGGTGTTTGTTGTCGTCCTGATGTTTGCCCTCAAAAATACGGGTCCGGTGGACGTCAAGTTTTTTGCCGATCACGTGATAACGGATGTGCCGCTTATCGTGGTGATGTTGACTGTTTTTGTACTGGGCGTGGTGCTCGGCCTGTTGATCGCGGCGCCAGCCATCATGCGACGTCGTCGCGAGGCGAACAAGCTGCGGCGCGACGTTGCGCGTCTTGAAGATCAGCTCAAGTACCCCAACGTTCCCGGCGCAGCGGTGGCACCTGAAACGGTTGCTCCCTTGGCGCCGCTCTAAACTACCCTGAGGTTATGAATAGTGGATTTTGAACCCTGGTGGTTGATATTTTTACCATTGCTGTTTGCGCTGGGCTGGATTGCCGCGCGTGTCGACATCCGGCAAATGCTGTCTGAAACACGCAGCTTGCCTAACTCCTATTTCAAGGGACTGAATTTCCTGCTCAACGAAGAGCCTGACCGCGCCATTGATGCCTTCGTCGAAGTGGCCAAGCTCGATCCCGAGACAACGGAATTGCATTTTGCCTTGGGCAGCCTGTTTCGCCGTCGCGGCGAGATGGAGCGTGCCATACGTGTGCATCAGAGTCTTCTGTCGCGGGCCGACCTGGCACAGGCCGATCGTGAAAATGCGCAGCATGAACTCGCGCAGGACTTCCTCAAGGCCGGGATGCTCGATCGCGCAGAACAGGCTTTCGAACAGGTTCTCGACAGCCGCTTTGCAGTGCCTGCGGTCAGGGCGCTGATACGAATTTACGAATCCGAACACGACTGGCCTCGCGCCATCGAAGCGGTAAAGCGCTTGCGCGCACTGGTGGACGAACCGGTACCGCAGCTGATCCACTACCAGTGCGAACGCGCCGTCGCCGCCATGGCCTCCAAACCGCCCGATATTCCTGCCGCCGAAGAGGCGCTCGACGCGGCGGACAATGCGGCTGCGGCATTGGGCACGAAGGCCGGAGGCCAGGCCTCTGAAGCGCGCATTGCCATGGAGCGCGCGCACTTGGCGCGGCTCAACAACAAGCTTGAGCGCGAGCGCAGTTATCTGGTTTCCATTCTGGACATTGCGCCGGAATACGTCAGCCTGGTGGCTGCCGATATTCTGGATAGCTACCGGCGGGTCGGTCAAGAGCATGAGGGCTTGCAGTTGCTTCGCAATCACTATATGCGCTATCCCTCGCTCGATACGTTCAACGTCGTCTTTCGCGAGCTTCGCGCTCAGGAAGGCCACAAACCGGCATGGACATTTGCACGCGAGGCATTGAGGGCGCACCCGTCATTGCTTGGGCTGGATCGTCTGCTTGAAGCCGAGCTGGCCAGCAGCGGCGCGACCGAGGCCGGCGGTTCGCCTGCCGGCTCCGGCGTCGGCTCCGCGTCGGCCGGCAATGCGCTTGCAACGGCCGCTACCGCAAAGGAGATCGCCGCGGGTGCCGATCTCAGCCTTTTGCGCTCTCTCATTCATAGACACACCCAGCGGCTCGACCGTTATTCGTGCCGCGTATGCGGGTTTGAAGCGCGCAATTTCTACTGGCAGTGCCCCGGCTGCAATTCCTGGGAAACCTACGAACCTCGTCGCCTGGAGGAAATGAAATGACGCCTTTTCCGGCAAAGGCAGTCAGCCGCGTAAGAATCCTGGTAGCGGGCGATGTCATGCTCGATCGCTATTGGTTCGGCGAAGTCGAGCGTATTTCACCCGAGGCGCCCGTGCCCGTGGTGCGTGTGGCTCGTCGTGAAGACCGGCTGGGCGGTGCGGCCAATGTGGCGCGCAATATCGTGGCTCTCGGTGCCCAGGCCAGCTTGCTGGGCCTGGTCGGTAACGACGAAGCCGGCGACAAGGTGCAGGCGCTGGTCCATGAGGCCGGAATTCGACCTTGCCTGATCGTCGATTCCGTGGCGCCGACCACGCTAAAAATGCGCGTTCTTGGCCGGCAGCAACAATTGCTGCGGGTCGATTTCGAAGAGGGGCCTGGCACCCAGGGAATCGCCGACTTCGATGCGCGGGCACGCGAGCTGATCGGCCAGCACGATATCCTGGTCTTGTCCGATTACGCCAAAGGGGCGCTATCACAGGTCGACTCCCTGATACGCATGGCGCGCGAAGCCGGTATTCCGGTGCTTGTCGATCCCAAAGGACACCTGTATCAGCGTTATAGCGGCGCCACCATGATCACGCCGAACCGTTCCGAAATGCAGGAGGCCGTCGGCCGTTGGCAGTCTGAACAGGAACTCGAGGACCGTGCCCAGAAGCTTCGGATCGATTTGAATCTCGAAGCGCTGCTCGTTACCCGGTCCGAACAAGGAATGACTTTGTTCACCGAGCACGGACGTCAGCACACTGATGCGCATGCTCATGAAGTGTTTGACGTCTCCGGCGCCGGCGACACGGTATTGGCCACGTTGGCCGTTACCCGCGCAACCGGGCTCAGCTGGTTTGATGCCGTGCTATGGGCCAATCGCGCGGGCGGTGTTGTCGTAGGCAAACTGGGAACGTCAGTCGTTACCGCGGAGGAATTAGCATGATAGTAGTAACCGGAGGCGCCGGCTTCATAGGAAGCAATCTGGTCCGTGGCTTGAATCGGCGCGGCCACACCGATATTCTCGTCGTTGACGACCTGACTGAAGGCGACAAATTCGTGAATCTGGTCAAAGGGCAGATTTCCGACTACATGCACAAGGACGAGTTCCGCAAGCGCATTGCGCTGGGCCAGCTCGGCAAGGTCGAAGCCGTGCTGCATCAGGGCGCATGCTCGGACACCACAGAGCGCAATGGCCAGTACATGCTCGATAACAACTACCGTGTCACGCTAGAGCTGTTCCAGTACTGCCAGGCAAACAAAATTCCGATGCTGTACGCATCATCGGCGGCTGTCTACGGCGCCGGACCGGTGTACGCGGAAGACATCCAGTATGAATCGCCGCTGAATGTCTACGGCTATTCCAAGTTTCTGTTCGACCAGGTATTGCGCCGCCATCTCGGGTCGCTGACCGCGCCTGTCGTGGGCTTGCGTTATTTCAATGTCTACGGGCCGCAGGAACAGCATAAAGGGCGCATGGCGTCCGTGGCATTTCATAACATGAACCAGTTCAAGACAGAAGGGCATGTGCGCCTGTTCGGCGGCTGGGACGGGTATGGCGATGGCGGTCAGTCGCGGGATTTCATCTACGTTGACGACGTAGTGGATGTGAATCTGTTCTTTCTGGATCATCCCGAGAAGTCCGGCGTGTTCAATTGCGGTACGGGCCGCGCGCAGCCATTCAATGACGTCGCCCGTACTGTCGTCAACACGATGCGCGCACATGGCGGCATGCCGGAACTGCCGCTGGAAGACTTGGTGGCACAGGGACTGCTGCGGTACATCCCGTTTCCGGACGATCTCAAGGGACGCTACCAAAGCCATACCGAAGCCGACCTGACCCAACTTCGCGCAGCAGGCTACGACAAGCCATTCAACGATGTGCAGTCCGGCGTTTCCGCCTATGTAAAGGCTCTGCTGTCCGCCTAGGACAAGCGCTAGCCGGGTAGCTTTACGCATGGACTATATGCCGCTGAGCGACTGTGGCTGAATGTCAAATAAAAGGATTATTGCAGTTCTGACAATTCATCCGGAGACTGCAATGAATCCCTTCACTCAATCCACGGTGGCACGCCCGATGCCAAATGGCGACGCAGTTTCTGCAACGCCATCCTTCTCGGGCGCTTGCCAGACGAAGCGCCGGTCCCTGGTCGGCCTGACACTGGGGGCCATGAGCCTGGCCACGGGCATGGGGCTTCCGGCGGCAAGCACACTGCCGGCAACATCGGGAGCCCTGCTGGCCCGTGCAGGCGTCCTGGCCAGTGCTCTCGCTCCAAGCCTGGCACTGGCTATCGACGTCAATAGCGCCACACAGCAGCAACTGCAGGGCGTGCGCGGCATAGGTCCCCGGACGGCGCAGATCATCATCGACGAACGCAAGCGTGGCGGCCGGTATGAATCCTTCGAAGATCTGTCCGATCGCGTGAAAGGCATAGGGCCGAAGAAGGCGGCCTCATTGCAGGCGGCCGGATTGACGGTGGGTGGAAACGGCGCCAGTACGCTGCAGACCGCGCCCTCGAAGAAGTGACCAGCGCATCGGGTTTTTATCCAACGGTAAGCATGATAGGTGTATTATTTCGGGCATGAAAACGTATCCCACTATCGAAGACACCATAGGCGCCACGCCTCTTGTTCGCTTGCAACGCATTCCCGGCGAAGCCGGAGAGCAGCGCGGCAACGTCATTCTGGCAAAGCTCGAGGGAAATAACCCTGCAGGCTCCGTCAAAGACCGCGCGGCCAGCTCCATGATTCGTCATGCCGAAGCGCGCGGCGAGATCAGGCCGGGCGATACTCTTATCGAGGCAACCAGCGGCAATACTGGCATTGCCTTGGCCATGATGGCAGCAGTGCGTGGCTATAAGATGATACTGATCATGCCCGATAATCTGTCGGTCGAGCGGCGCGCCGCCATGGCGGCATACGGCGCCGAGCTCATACTCACACCCGCCAGCCAGGGCGGCATGGAATACGCACGCGACCTTGCCAGCAAGATGCAGGCTGAAGGCAAGGGCAAGGTTCTTGATCAATTCGCCAATGCCGACAATCCCAAGGCCCATCATGAAAGCACCGGTCCCGAGCTGTGGCAGCAAACCGAAGGGCGGATCAGCCACTTTGTCAGCGCCATGGGAACCACCGGCACCATCATGGGCGTTGCCGGCTATTTGCGATCGCAGAATCCGCAAATCCAGATCATCGGCGCACAGCCGACCGAAGGCGCGCAGATCCCGGGCATACGCAAATGGCCCGAGGCCTACCAGCCATCCATTTACCAGCCCAGCCAAGTCGATGCATTCGAAGCCATAGGCCAGGCAGAGGCCGAAGAAATGGCAAGGCGTCTTGCTGCCGAAGAAGGGATCTTCGGCGGCATTTCTTCGGCCGGTGCATTGGTGGCTGCAATGCGCGTAGCCGGCCGGGTGCGCAATTCAACCATCGTATTCATTGTGTGCGACCGTGGCGACCGGTATTTGTCCACGGGCGTCTTCAACTGACACCCGCTCTTAGTTCGGGCCGCCGTATCCCACGCGGTCCGCCAGGGCTTGCGCCAGGTCGGCAACAGAGGTCGCGTAGAAATAGCTGCGGTTGTAATGCGTGATTGCAAAAAAATTCGGCGTGCCGGTACGGTATTCAGCCGTGTTACGCGGTTCATCCAGCAGATCCACAACGCCCAGCTTGTGCTGCTTCCATGCGGATGCTGGAACATCGTTCGATGAGGCGTGGGCTGCCAGTGTTTCCGGCTTTATCCGGTTGCCCACAACCGGCCTGGCCTTGGCGCCTTGGCTCTGTAACGTCGCCCAGTCGATAGTGGGATAAAGCCCGCCCATCACCAGTTTTTGAGGGTTCTCGGGAAGGATTAGCGGTGCAAAAACCGGAAGTCCCGGTTGCCACCCATGCAGCCTCAAGAAACGCGCGACCGACACGATGGCGTCATCAACACTGTAAAGCAGGTCGATGCGCCCATCCTTGTCCCCGTCCGCTGCGTAACGCATCAGGCTGCCCGGCATGAATTGCGGCAAGCCCATTGCTCCTGCAAACGAACCTTCCACCGTGCGCGCATCCAGCTTTTTCTGGTGATCCAGTTGTATGAGATCAGCCAATTGATCGCGGAACAACTGGCTGCGCTCGGGCCGGCTGCTGTCCGGATAGCGAAAGCCCAGGGTCGCCAGCGCGTCGAGGACCCGGAAGTTCCCGGTGTTACGGCCATAAACGGTTTCCACGCCGATGATCGCCACGATGATGGACGGGGGCACGCCGTATTCCCGGGCCGTTCTATCGAGCGTCGATTTGTGTTCGGACCAGAATTCCACGCCTCGATCAATGCGCACCGGTTCGACAAAACGATTGCGGTAGGTAACCCAACTACGGCGTATGCGGGTTTTGCCGGGTTTCATCAGTCGGGATGCCGTGGCGTTGTACTGGGCAGTTTTCAGAATGGCAACGACATCCGCCAAAGGCACGTCACGCACACGGGATACCTCTTGAGCGTAGGCCATGATGTCGGGAGTGAGCTCTCCATCAGGTCCGAGAAAGCCGCTGCTGTTGGCTATGGAGGAACCTGCCTGGATGGGCACGCTGGTAAGTGCGGTGTCGGCGCCCGGTTGGTCTGGCATCTTCGCAAGCGTTACGGATTTGGTTGTTGCGGAGGACGGTGGTTGCGCCGTGGTTTGCGTGGAGCCACAGCCGGCCATCAGCATGAAAATAGAAGTAGCTTGCAAAATACGAGCAGGTTTGAACATAATCTTCCTTATGGAGACTCTATATATTACTCATCCCGCGTGCCGCTTGCATGAAATGGGAAACTGGCATCCCGAATGCCCGCAACGGCTCGACGCCATCAACGATCAGTTGCTGGCCAGCGGGGTGATGTCCTTGCTGACCGAAGAGCAGGCTTCAGCCGCGCGCGATGCCGACATACTGCGCGTTCACACGCCCGAATACCTTGCCTATTTGCGCGCCGGCGTACCCGCCCAAGGTTATCTGGCCATCGATCCCGATACTCTGATGAACCCGCATACGCTTGAGGCCGCGGTGGTGGCTGCCGGCTCGGGCATTGCAGCGGTGGACGCCATCATGGAAAAAAGATCGCAGGCCGCGTTTTGTTCGGTGCGCCCCCCGGGTCATCATGCGCGTCCCGGGCTTGCCATGGGTTTCTGTTTCTTCAACAACATCGCCATCGCCGCTGCGTACGCGATGGAGCGGTATGGGCTGGAAAGGATCGCCATCATCGACTTCGACGTGCATCATGGCAACGGTACCGAAGAAATGTTCTCGGGCGACCCCCGCGTTTTGATGTGCAGTTTTTTTCAATACCCCTTTTTTCCTAATATCCGCCAGGACGATCCCGCGGAAAACATGGTCAATATACCGGTCGAGGCCTACACCCAGGGTGCGGACCTTCGCCAATTGGTAAGCGATATATGGATGCCCAGACTTGAAGCGTTCAAGCCAGAATTTGTTTTTATTTCGGCTGGCTTCGATGGCCATCGCGAAGACGACATGGGGCAATTGGGTCTTGTTGAATCGGACTATGCCTGGATCACGGAGCAAGTGGTGCAACTGGCCAGGCAAACGGCGCAGGGCCGGGTCGTCAGCTTCCTGGAAGGAGGCTACAACCTGTCGGCCCTGGGGCGCAGCGCCGTAGCCCATATCAGGGCTCTCGCAACGTTGTAGAATAAGAAAGTTTACGTGATTATTGCCTGGCGGGCCGGCCGGGGCCAACGAGCAGTCAGCTCGACAGTCCGCCAGCCACGCCGGGTGGCACCATTTTTTTTTCAATTCTTGGAGAATGCTCGATGAAGGTACTGGTACCTGTCAAGCGTGTGGTTGATTACAACGTCAAAGTACGCGTGAAGTCCGATCAGAGCGGCGTGGATATTGCCAACGTCAAAATGTCGATGAACCCTTTTGACGAAATAGCCGTCGAAGAGGCCACGCGTCTGAAAGAGAAAGGCATTGTGACCGAAGTGATCGCTGTCTCTTGCGGGGTCGCCCAATCCCAGGAAACCTTGCGTACCGCCATGGCTATCGGCGCCGATCGCGCTGCGCTGGTCCAGACAGACGTCGAATTGCAACCCCTGGCCGTCGCCAAGCTGCTCAAATCGCTGGTCGACAAAGAACAACCTCAATTGGTCATATTGGGCAAGCAGGCCATCGATGACGACTCCAACCAGACCGGCCAGATGCTGGCCGCCTTGCTGGACTGGCCACAAGCCACCTTCGCAAGCAAAGTCGAGGTGTCGGGCGATTCCGTATCGGTCACGCGTGAAGTCGATGGCGGCCTTGAAACCCTGTCGCTCAAGCTTCCTGCCATCATCACCACCGACTTGCGCCTGAACGAGCCTCGCTATGTCACTTTGCCCAACATCATGAAGGCAAAGAAAAAGACGCTCGACGTCATCACGCCTGAAGAACTCGGCGTCGATGTGGCGCCGCGGCTGAAGACACTGAAGGTATCCGAGCCGCCCGCACGTTCGGCAGGCATCATGGTGCCCGATGTGGCTACGCTGGTCGACAAACTGAAGAATGAAGCTAAGGTGGTTTAAATGACGATTCTAGTAATTGCGGAACACGACAATACGCACCTGAAAGGTGCCACCCTGAACACCATCGCCGCAGCGTCCAAGCTCGATGGCGACATACACGTACTGGTTGCCGGCAACGGCGCGCAGGCAGTCGCCGACCAGGCGGCGAAAGCGGCCGGTGTAGGCAAAGTGCTGCTGGCCGACGGTCCGGCCCTGGCTGAAGGACTGGCCGAGAACGTGGCCGCCCAAGTGCTTTCCATGGCCGAAGGCTATAGCCATATCCTGTTCCCGGCGACTGCCGCAGGCAAGAATGTGGCGCCGCGTGTAGCGGCCAAGCTCGACGTTGCCCAGATTTCCGACATTATTTCGGTTGAATCGGCCGATACGTTCACGCGTCCCATCTATGCCGGCAATGCCATCGCCACGGTGCAGTCCGCCGATGCCGTCAAGGTCATTACGGTTCGTACCACGGCATTCGACGGCGTAGCCGCTGAAGGCGGAAGCGCAGCCGTGGAATCTGTAACGGTGGTGGCCGATTCGGGCTTGTCGTCGTTCGTGGGCCGCGAAGTCGCCGCCAGCGACCGGCCGGAACTGGCCGGCGCTACAGTGGTGGTCTCGGGTGGCCGTGGCCTGGGCAGCGCCGAGAACTTCAAGATTCTTGATCCGCTGGCCGACAAGCTGGGCGCCGCCCTGGGCGCTTCGCGCGCCGCCGTCGATGCGGGTTATGCACCCAACGACTGGCAGGTTGGTCAAACGGGCAAGATTGTTGCGCCCCAGCTTTATGTCGCGGTAGGTATTTCCGGGGCTATCCAGCATTTGGCCGGCATGAAAGACTCCAAGGTCATCGTCGCCATAAACAAAGATGCCGAGGCGCCCATATTCGGCGTAGCCGACTACGGGCTGGTGGCGGACTTGTTCCAGGCCGTGCCGGAGCTGGTCGAGGCGCTGTAGTCATACAGGCTTGTCTGTAGCAGTTGAAAACGGGTCTGTGGCGCAAGCCTCAGGCCCTGTTTTCTTTCGGCAATTCAATTGTGGAGAAAAAGTGAGCTACCGCGCCCCTACCCAAGATATTCGATTTGTATTGAAAGAACTGGCCAACCTCGACAGTGTGCTGGCGTTGCCGGGATTCGAAGAAGTGTCGACCGATCTGGTCGATGCTGTGCTGGATGAGAACGCCAGGTTTGTAGAGCAGGCGATCGCACCGCTGAATCAAGCGGGTGATACCTCTCCTGCGAAATGGTCCGACGGATCCGTCAGCACATCGCCGGGTTTCAAACAGGCGTTCGCCGAGTTCGCGGCAGGGGGCTGGCAAGGTTTGCAGCACGAACAGGAATGGGGCGGGCAGGGCCTGCCCAAGCTTGTGGGGGCGCCGGTCAGCGAAAACATGAATGCGGCCAGCCTGGCGTTTTCCTTGTGTCCCTTGCTTACCGATGGCGTCATCGAGGCATTGACGGCCGTGGGTACGCACGAGCAGCAATCGCGTTTCATTCCTCCCATGCTTGAGGGCCGCTGGACGGGGACAATGAATCTTACCGAGCCCCAGGCCGGCTCGGACCTGGCCCAGATTGCCACCAAGGCGGTAAAGCAGGACGATGGAAGCTACCGCTTGTCGGGCCAAAAGATATTCATCACTTACGGTGAGCACGATATGGCGGAAAATATCGTGCACCTGGTGCTGGCGCGTACTCCCGACGCCCCCAAAGGCGTCAAAGGCGTCAAAGGCATTTCATTATTCATTGTGCCCAAGTTCCTGGTCAACGAAGACGGAACGCTGGGACAGCGTAATGACGTCTGGTGTGCATCGCTCGAACATAAGCTCGGCATACACGGAAGTCCGACCGCGGTCCTGCTGTATGGCTCGGGCAAGGGCAACGTGGGCGAAGGCGCTGTCGGTTTCCTCGTCGGAGAAGAAAACCGCGGCCTCGAATACATGTTCATCATGATGAACGCAGCTCGCTATGCGGTTGGCGTTCAGGGCATTGCCGTATCGGAACGGGCTTTGCAGCACGCGGTCGGCTACGCCAACGACCGGCTTCAAGGCCAGGCACTGGAGGGCTCGGCGGGCCCTGTTGCGATTTCCAATCATCCCGATGTGCAGCGCATGCTGCTGACCATGCGGGCGCTCACAGAAGGCGCCCGGGCACTGGCTTACGTGGCTGCGGCTGCCTGCGACACATCGCGCCGTCATGCCGATCCCGCCATCAAAGCTCATAACAAGGCGGTGTACGAGTACCTGGTTCCTGTCGTCAAAGGTTTCTCTACCGAGTCTTCTCTAGAGGTTGCCTCGCTGGGCGTGCAGGTTCATGGCGGTATGGGCTTCATCGAAGAGACGGGCGCTGCACAGTATTATCGTGATGCAAGAATCCTGCCTATTTACGAAGGCACCACGGCAATCCAGGCGAATGATTTCGTGGGGCGGAAAATATTGCGTGATGGCGCCGCGGTCGCAAAGGCGTTGTCGGGCGAAATGCGCGCCGTGGTCACTCAGCTGCAAAATGCCGCTGCCCAAGAGGGCTACGGCGCAGACGGTCTGGATTTGATAGCCCGACGCCTGGATGCGGCCATCGACGCCTACGACAAGGCTACGGCATTTCTCCTGGACTATGCACAACAATCGATACGGGCGGTTTTTCTGGGCAGTGTGCCCTACCTGATGATGGCGGGAACTGTCCATGCAGGCTGGCAATTGGCGCGTGCTGCCCTGGTGTGCAGCCAAAAAGCCGATGCGGGCCAGAATAGTCCGTTTTATACTCAAAAGCTTGCCACCAGTATTTTTTATGCCGCGCATATTCTTCCGCGGGCGGAATCGCTGTCGGTTTCCATCATCGAGGGAGACGTGGCAAGCCGGTATGCCGGCGAGGCGGGCAGGGCATAAGCAAATTCTGAACGGTTATTTCCTTTAGCGTTTTTATGCTGCCACAATATATGGCATACCTTTCCCTTTTGTCCTACGATCAAGAGAGCCATCATGTCAACTTTGCGTCTGGGCGACACCGCCCCCGATTTCGAACAGGATTCTTCCATCGGCAAGATCCGTTTTCACGAGTATTTAGGTGACAGCTGGGGTGTGCTGTTTTCGCATCCCGCCGACTTTACGCCAGTATGCACAACAGAGCTTGGTTACACGGCCATAGTGTCGGGCGAGTTTGCCAAGCGCAACGTCAAGGTGCTTGCTGTATCGGTGGACGATGCCGAATCGCACAAGAAGTGGATCGAAGACATCAACGATACGCAAAATACCAAGGTGGATTTCCCCATCCTGGCCGACGCGGACCGCAAGGTGTCTTCCCTGTACGACATGATTCATCCGAACGCCAGCACTACGGCTACAGTACGTTCGGTATTCATTGTCGATCCCAACAAGAAAATCCGCCTGACGCTTACTTATCCGGCAAGCACCGGACGGAATTTCAACGAGATTCTCCGTGTAATCGATTCCCTGCAACTGACAGACAGCCACAGCGTCGCCACACCGGTGAACTGGCAAGATGGCGACGATGTCATCATCGTGCCCTCGCTCAAGGATGAAGCCGTACTGAAAGAAAAGTTTCCGAAAGGTTATACGGAAGTGCGCCCTTATCTGCGCGTTACACCGCAGCCCAACAAATAATTTTTGTTGGACGTTACACCAACCCGCCGTCTGGCGGGTTTTTATTTTTCTGGCCTTCCATTACGTTAGGGCGATAACGAGAAAGAAAGGGCCGTGAAAAATATCTGGGGAAATTCGTAGGGTATTTGCCGCAAGAGCGAAATAAAGCTTGCAAATACCACTGTTGTTTTATACAGTTCTATTTAACCGATAGCTGTATGTTTAAACAGTGTGCGTGGCGGGCAGTACGTCGCCAAACGGCTCAACGTTTGCAATGCCATCGTGCAGCCATTTTCTTCCGGAGACATTCATGCAAAACTATCAACCAAAAAAGCAACCTTCCAAGTGGCCTTTCCAGTCTCGTCCCAGCCGCAGCAAGTGCTCGTATCTCACGCGGGGCGCCATGGTGGCCGATGTCTGCCTGGTCGCAGCATGGGGCGCAACAATTCCAGGACTTATGTGGCTTGGGGTCGCAAGCGGCTTTTAATATAAGGCTTTTGCCTGTACAATAATCGGCTTTGCTAACTCATCCTCTGCCTGGCTTTGCTACATACCAAGAATAGCCCGCGTCATGATGAAATCAGGAGCTTTACCGTGAATTTAATAGAAATTCTTGAACAAGAAGAAATCGCGCGCCTTACCGGCGGCGAAGCCAAGCCCGCATTTGGCCCTGGCGATACCGTTATCGTCAATGTCAACGTGGTCGAAGGCGCCCGCAAGCGCGTTCAGGCATATGAAGGCGTGGTCATCGGCCGTCGCAACCGCGGTCTGAATTCTTCATTCATCGTTCGCAAGATTTCGTCTGGCGAAGCAGTGGAACGTACGTTCCAGCTTTATTCCCCGCAAATCGCAAGCATCGAAGTAAAACGTCGCGGCGATGTTCGTCGTGCTAAACTTTACTACTTGCGCAGCCGTTCGGGTAAAGCCGCTCGCATTAAAGAAAAGCTGGTTCGCAACCCCAAGAAAGCAGCCGCTAAGTAAGCAGCGTTTTTCCGGTTTAAACCAGCAAAGGCACCCTCAGGGTGCCTTTGCTTTATGAATTTTATGCCACAGAGCACCTCTCCTCCTCGAAACAGGCGCGTGATTCTTCCGGGCTTCGATCCTTTGGTCCAGCCTGTTGTTTCGAGCGAGGTATTGGAGCCTCTCTCAGAGTCCTCGATTCAGCTTGATTTCATCTCTTCGGCCTTCGCATGCCCGGTCGAATGGCAAGTGGAACCTGTCTTTGTCGATTCTTTCCAGGCCGACGTCCTGGAACATCGCGGTGCCATCAAGGCTGCCGTCTTTGTTGCCCTGGTGCAGCGACCTTCCGGCGTGCATGTACTGTTTACGCGCAGGGCTTCGCATCTGTATGATCATGCTGGGCAGATCTGCTTTCCGGGCGGGCGCATTGAATCCACCGATACCGACGCCATTGCGGCTGCAATACGCGAAACTCAAGAAGAAATCGGTGTATCGCCCGAATTTATAACCATCATCGGTACGCAGCCCAGCTTTCTGACATCGACCCGGTTCACGATGAAGCCGATCATCGGTTCCTTGCGCCCGGGATTCACCATAAGTCCAGACCTGACAGAAGTTGCCGAGGTGTTCGAAGTGCCTTTGTCCGTGCTCATGGATACTGGCCTGCATCGCCTGCACCGGGCTTCGCTGCCAGGCGGTGGCCATCGTTTTTATTTTTCAATAACGTGGAAGTCTTATTTCATCTGGGGTGCTACAGCGGCCCTGATACGAAACTTCTATCATTATCTGGCCGCAGCCCAAGATAGGTCAAAGTAGCCGCCGCTGCCCGAAGTCAATATCGTCCTTGCGCTTCATTCTCAGCCAGGATGCGCTTGTAAAGCTCGTGGCGCGCGGTGGTTATGGCGCCTTGCTTCATTGCTTCCAGTACGCCGCATCCCGGTTCATGTCTGTGCGTGCAGTTGTAGAACCGACAGCGCTGAATGGCCTCTGTGAATTCCGGGAAGCCGCGTTCTATGTCCGTAGCGGTCAAGTGGTAGAGGCCAAAAGCCTGGAAGCCCGGAGAATCGATGATGTCTCCGGAATGGTCGGGCAAATGATACAGGCGGGTGCTGGTAGTTGTGTGTTTTCCGGCCCCCAGCGCCTGGGAATGCTCTTGTGTATGGGCTTTCGCGTCAGGCACCAGCGCATTCAGTATGGTCGACTTTCCCATACCGCTTTGACCCAGCAATAAAGTGCAACGGTCGCGCAGCAAGGGCAGAAGGGCGGCGCGCATCTGTTCAGGCGCATGCGCGCTCAGTTCGACGATGCGAATTCCCAGTTGAGACAAGGTAGCCAGGCGCTGACGCGCCTGGCTTATGCTGGCTTCAAGATCGATCTTGTTCAGAACCACAACGGGTTCTATCCCGACGCTCCAGGCCGCCACCAGAGCCCGACCTGTCAGGTCGTCGGAGAAGGCCGGCTCGGGAGCGACAACGATAAGCAATTGGTCGACATTGGCCGCAAACTGTTTCGTGCGCATGTCGTCGGAGCGGTACAGCAGATTGCGACGTTCCAGGATGCGGTCGATGGAGCCTTCATCGGCGCCCTGTGGGCTGATTATGACTTTGTCTCCAACTGTTGCACCGGCCTTCTTGCCGCGCGGAAAACATTTGCGTAGGCTGCCGTCGGGCAGTTCTACTGTGTAGTGACGTCCATGCGCCGCAATAATGCGCCCTTCGAGCGCGCTAGCCATGTTTCAAGTTCTGTATTCGGATCACGGCAGGGGGATGGCTGTCATAAAACGCCGAGTGTACCGGATCGGGTGTCAAGGTGGCGGCGTTGTCGTCATAAAGTTTCACGAGGGCCGACACCAGGGCGTCCGGCGAACATTGCTGCGCGGCATAGTGATCGGCCTGAAACTCGTCTTTGCGCGAGAACCAGCTGGCAAGCGGAGTAAGCCAGAACGTAAACACCGGCACGACCAGGAAAAACAGAATCAGGGCGAGGGCGTCGTTGGGGCGGCCCAACTGCGGCAGAACCCCCAGCTGCACATAGAACCAGACCTGCGTCGACAACCAGCCCAGGAGCAGGGCGAACAGCAATGCGGCGCTGAAACTGATGGCCATGCGCTTGAGGATATGCTTGTGCTTGAAGTGGCCCAGTTCGTGTGCAAGCACAGCCTCGACCTCGTCGATATTCAGGCGTGCAAGAAGGGTGTCGAAGAATACGATGCGCCGCGCCTTGCCGAATCCTGTGAAGTAGGCGTTGCCGTGCGCCGAGCGCTTGGATCCGTCCATGACGAACAAGCCGCTTAGTGAAAAACCGCAGCGCTGCGCCAGCCGCTGGATGCGGTCGGCCATTTCCGGATTGTTCAGGGGAGTGAACTTGTTGAACAGGGGAGCGATGACCGTGGGCAGAAGCCACAGTATGAGCAGGTTGAAGCCGACCCATATGCCCCATGCCCACCAGACCCAGTTGGGACCCGCGTTCTCCATGATCCAGAGTATGCTGGCCACCAGGGGAGTGCCCAGCACCAGGCTGAGTGCCAGGGTTTTGAGTGAGTCCAGGATAAACAGCCGCGGGGTCATTCGGTTGAAGCCAAAGCGGGCTTCGAGCTTGAATTTTTTCCAAAGTGAAAAGGGCAGCCCCACGATGCCCAGCAAGGCCAGCACGGCGCCGATCAGGCATAGTTGGCGCAGCATCTCGTTGTCGAATAGATACCCCAGTTGCACGTCCAGAACCTGCAGTCCGCCTAGCAGGGTAAATGCGATCAGCACGGCCGCTTCGGTCACGCGCTCCACCATTGATACCCGCATTTTGGCCGCGGTGTAGTCCGCGGCCCGCTGGTGGCTGCGCAGGCTTATGCGGTCGGAAAATTCCGCCGGGACGGCAGCACGGTGTTGGCGGACGTGACGCAACTGGCGTGATGCCAGCCATAATCGCATCGCAATATCGGATAGCAGGAAGACAATAAAGGCCAAGGTGAACATAGAGAGCGCCATTATGCGAAAATCGGTGTTTTAAGGAAGGATTATATGGCGGCGAACGAGCAGCGGTTGGTGTGGCTAGATATGGAAATGACAGGCCTTGATCCCGAAAAAGAACGCATTATCGAAGTGGCTGTGGTCATTACCGAACCCGACCTGACATTTGTCGCTGAAGGTCCAGTGCTGGTTATACACCAGAGCAATGAATTATTGGACGCCATGGATAAATGGAACCAGTCCACCCACGGAAAAAGCGGCCTGATCGACAAGGTGAAGGCCTCCATCTTGTCCGAAGAGCAAGCCGAAGATCAACTGCTGGAATTCATGTCCCAGTATGTACCCGCGGGAAAGTCGCCGATGTGCGGGAATACCATAGGTCAGGATCGCCGCTTCATGGTCAAGTACATGCCGCGGCTCGAAGCCTTTTTCCATTATCGCAATCTCGACGTCAGCACATTGAAAGAGCTTTCCCTGCGCTGGAAGCCCGAGGTGTACAAAAGCTTTGTCAAGAAAAGCAGGCATGAAGCGCTGGCCGACATCTATGAGTCAATCGAAGAGCTCAAGCATTATCGCGAGCACTTCATCAAGTTGTAGTCTTCCGAACTTCGGCCGCCAAACCGTTCGTAGGTAGACGATTTGGCGGCCTGGTAGTGCGCCGGATCCTTATCCAGCAACTGGTCCAGATGCTGTTCGGCCAAATCGAAGATCGACCAGTACAGCTGGCCGCACAGTGCCCGCGCAGCGTGCCCGGGCCAGTTCCCGGGCAACATCTGATTAGGTAGTTGGGGGTCGTGCAGAACAATGCGGCGCCATTCATGTATGGTCAGGGCGCGCACCGCAAAAGCCTGCGACGGCCGGATGCTGTCGCCCACGGCCGCCAGCATGGGACCGAAGGTATCTGAAAATTCCTGATACTGGCGCGCTACGCCTTCCAGATCCCAACATTGCGAAATCAGCGAGCTGATGACAAGGCCCTTGCTTTCATTCATTTCGTGGGCGCCCAGCACCAGCGCGTTGTCCGACAGTTTCAATTTTCCGAGCACCTTTTGTGCGACGCCGGCCTGGTTGCGGGGCAGTGCAAAGATTCCAGGCGCGATCGCCCCGAACCCGGCCCAGATCAGTTCCCTACGCACTTCGCTGCGTTTGCTCATGCTGCCGTTTCCGAAGCGCGGCAGAATGACCAGTGTCCAGTCGCCTTCCCACTGCGCGGGCGAGCCTTCATAAATGCGGCTGGAGGCTTGACGGGTAAGCTCCTCGCCCTGTTCGCTGAGGCGATACAGGCTGCGCCTGCCATGGCGCTCGGACTGGAGCCATCCCTGGGCTACCAGACGGAAGACGCTGGTGCGCAGCAGCCGTTCATTGACTCCCAGGGGCGTGACCAATTCGATGAGGTCGCTGAGCCATATGCTTCCTCCGTGCGGACCTATGGCGTCGCCCAGCAAAGTGACGCAAAGCGATTTTGCCCGCGGCGGGTCGCCTTGGAGCAGGGAGTGAATCAGGCGCTGCAGCGTGCTGGTCGAATCTGGCATGAGAGGGGCATCCGTTGGCTGAGCGCCCATCTTATACGAAGCGCCTGCCTTCTTATTTGATACTAAAATTTGATTGACATCAATATTTTTGTATTAAATAATGAAGGCATAAAGAACTGCTCACACCGAAAGGAGGCTTTCATGTACGCTCAGCTCGTTGAAACCGGGGTAAAAAGCGTGCGCACCGTGGATCAGCTGACAGGGCCTGAACTGGCCTTCCAACAGCGCATCGACGAAGGCGTCCGTATCGAGGCTAAGGACTGGATGCCGGATGCCTATCGAAAGACCCTCGTAAGGCAAATTTCCCAGCATGCGCATTCTGAAATAGTCGGCATGCTGCCTGAAGGCAATTGGATTACCAGGGCGCCTTCACTCAAGCGCAAGGCCATTCTGCTGGCGAAGGTTCAGGATGAAGCCGGCCACGGGCTGTACTTGTACAGTGCCGCCGAAACATTGGGCGTTTCCCGCGACGACCTCGTCGATGACCTCCATTCGGGCAAGGCCAAATATTCCAGTATTTTCAACTACCCCACGCTTACTTGGGCCGATATCGGCATGATAGGCTGGCTGGTTGATGGCTCGGCCATCATCAACCAAATACCGCTATGCCGCTGCTCATATGGGCCGTACGCGCGTGCCATGGTTAGGGTCTGCAAGGAAGAGTCCTTCCATCAGCGCCAGGGCTACGATTTGCTGATGCAAATGTGCCTGCATGGCACGCAGGCGCAAAAAGACATGTGCCAGGAAGCCTTCAATCGCTGGTGGTGGCCGGCTCTCATGATGTTCGGTCCTTCGGATGCCGAATCGCCCAATAGCGCCCAGTCCATGCAATGGCGCATCAAACTGTTCTCCAACGACGAATTGCGCCAGAAAATGGTGGACCAGACCGTGCCGCAGGCCGACTACCTGGGCCTGAAGGTGCCGGATCCCGACCTCAAATGGAATGACGAGCGCGGCCATTACGATTTCGGTGAAATCGACTGGTCGGAGTTTTATGCCGTCATCAAGGGGCACGGGCCTTGCAACCGCGAGCGCCTGCAAGCCCGTGTCAAGGCGCACGAAGACGGTGCCTGGGTTCGCGATGCCTTTACCGCTTATGCCGACAAACAGGCTCGCAAAAAAGCGGCTGCCTGATCCTCTTTATCGAACACATGTCGGCGGCCCGCGCCGGCGAAGGACACGAAAATGAGCCAAAACGGATGGCCCCTCTGGGAAGTCTTCATTCGCAGCCAGCATGGCCTGGCCCACAAACACGTGGGAAGCCTGCATGCGCCCGACGCCGAAATGGCCATAAACAATGCGCGCGACGTCTATACCCGTCGCAATGAAGGATTGAGTATCTGGGTGGTCAAGGCCGCCGATGTCGTTGCCAGCAGCCCGGGCGACAAGCAGCCGCTATTCGAACCGGCCAATAGCAAGATCTATCGCCATCCCACTTTCTTTCCGATGCCTGATGAAATCAAGCACATGTAGGAAATCTCATGGATAAACCTCTGTTTCAGTATCTGCTGCGCCTGGGCGATACCACCTTGATACTCTCACACCGTCTGTCCGAATTGACCGGGCACGGGCCGGCGCTGGAAGAAGATCTGGCCATGACCAACGTGGCGCTGGACCTGCTTGGTCAATCGCGCCTGTGGCTTACCGCGGCCGGCGAGGTAGAAGGCAATTCGCGCGATGAAGATCAGCTTGCCTATCTGCGCGACGCGCCGGACTTTCGCAATTATCTGCTGGTCGAGCGGCCCAACACGCATTACGGCGACGTGATCGCGCGTCAATTTTTCTTCGATGTGTGGCACTACTTCCTGCTGAAGGAATTGTGCTCCTCGCCCGACGAGCGCCTGGCCGCTATCGCGGAAAAATCCATCAAGGAAGTCACGTACCACGTACGCCGTTCATCAGACATTCTTATCCGCCTGGGAGACGGTACGGCTGAAAGCCACGCCAGAATGCAGGATTCAGTAAATGATGCATGGCGTTTTGTCGGCGAGCTTTTTCTCGACGACGAGATCGTCCAGGCACTGGCCGAGCGCAAAGTCGTACCGACGCATACGCAGTTGTGGCCGGCCTGGCTCGAGCATGTATCCAGTACGCTTGAAGAGGCGACATTGGCACTGCCAAGCCCCGACGATGCCCATCATCGCGCGCATCAAGGCGGAATCACCGGTCGCCACACCGAGGCACTGGGCTATATCCTTGCCGAAATGCAATATCTGCATCGTGCTTATCCCGGAGCGGCGTGGTGAACAGCGTTGTACACATGGCGCCCGACGACGTGATGCAATGGCTGACCGGCGTACCGGATCCCGAAATCCCGGTCCTGTCGGTAGTCGACCTGGGCTTGATACGCCATATTGACTGGGATGGAGCCACCTGCGTGGTAACTATAACGCCGACGTATTCGGGTTGTCCGGCAATGCAGGAAATTTCAGCCGATATCAAGAGTACTTTGCTGGCGCACGGCGTCGAGTACGTCCGCATCGAAACCCAGCTTTCGCCGGCCTGGACGACCGACTGGATGACGCCGCGCGGGCGGGCTGCGCTCAAGAGCTACGGTATTGCGCCGCCCGGCGAAAAGGCGATCAATATTTCCGGCATTACAAGGCGCGCCTCAGACGTCATCGTGCCCTGTCCATTATGCGGTTCAAGTCACACCCGGCTGGTCAGCCACTTCGGGTCGACATCGTGCAAAGCCTTATACCGCTGTAACCATTGCGGTGAGCCCTTTGACTACTTCAAGGCACATTAATGAACCAGTTTTATTCTTTGAAAGTGGCCTCGGTCGCCAAGAATACGCGCGATGCGGTGGTAGTGACGTTCGACGTTCCCGGCGAGCTGGATGACAAGTTTGCATTCCGGCCCGGGCAATACCTGACGCTACGCACCAGCGTCGATGGCGAGGAGCTGCGCCGCTCGTACTCAATCTGCGCCGCGCCCAGCGACAGGCAGTTGCGGGTGGCGATCAAGCGACTGAACGACGGGGCTTTTTCGAGTTGGGCGAACCAGCATCTGGAAGCAGGGCAGTCTCTTGAAGTGATGCCGCCCGATGGAAACTTCACTGTCGAATTTTCGCCGGCAAACGCGCGCCGATATGTGGCCTTCGCGGTGGGCAGCGGCATCACTCCCATACTGTCGCTGGTGAAGACTGCGCTCGATACCGAGCCTGAAAGCAGTTTTACTTTATTTTTCGGCAACCGCGCGTCGTCCGCGGTGTTGTTCCGCGAGGAAATCGAAGACATCAAGAACCGCTACATGACGCGGTTTTCCCTGGTCTACGTGATGAGCCGCGAGCACCAGGATATCGAGCTGTTCAATGGCCGCCTGGACGGAGACAAGGCGGCGCAACTGCTGAGCGTATGGATGGATCCTTCCACGATCGATTACGCCTTTGTCTGCGGGCCACAAGATATGACCGAGTCCGTCACGAAGGCGCTGATGGACAAGGGCATCGATAAATCCAGGATCAAATTCGAGTTGTTCGGTTCACCCAAAGGGCCGCGGGCGTTGCGCACAGGGCAAGAGGCCCGCAAGGCGCCGGGCCGGGATCTCTGCGAGGTCACGGTCATCCAGGATGGCGTCACACGTACATTGAGCATAGAAAAGAACAAGGACAGCGTGCTCGATTCCGCGCTGGCGCAGGGCATTGAGCTGCCTTATTCTTGCAAGGGCGGCGTCTGTTCCACCTGCCGGTGCAAAGTCATTGAAGGCGAGGTCGATATGGATGCCAACTTCGCGCTCGAAGATTACGAGGTCGCCCGCGGTTTTGTCCTGTGCTGCCAGAGCTTTCCGGTAAGCGACAACCTGGTCATCGATTTCGACCAGGAAACCTGAATCCCGGCTCGACGGCCCTATCGAAACGGAACCGTTGAACCCTAAAATATAAATATGGCGGCCCCGGCCCAGGGAGCGGCCCTTGAAAGGAGTGAATGCAGTGACCACCGATTTCTTCACCACGCATGAACAAATGCTCGAACAGGCCGTGGCTGCCGCCGCGACGCGCGGCTACTGGAGTCCTTTTCCGGAATCCGCCAGTCCCCGCTTTTATGGCGAAAATGCCAACGACGAGGGGCGCGCCGCATTCGAACGCTACCAGGGTAACGATTTTCCCTTGAACCAGGACGGCGCGGCCGGCCGTGTTGGCGCAGAAGTATCGCCATTCGGCATAGACTTGAACATCAGCTATCCGCAAGTTCCGCCCGCTGTGCTCATCGAACAATCTGAAGCAGCGCTCGCCTCCTGGCGCGAGGCCGGCCCGCGGGCGTGGGCGGGTGTGTCGCTGGAGATCCTCAAGCGCATCAACCAGCGCAGTTTCGAGATGGCCTACGCGGTGCAACACACCACAGGGCAGGGTTTCATGATGGCGTTCCAGGCTGGCGGACCCCACGCGCAAGACCGCGGCCTGGAGGCCGTGGCCTACGCATGGCAGGAAATGGCCCGCATTCCCGGGCTGGTAAGCTGGGAGAAACCGCAGGGCAAGCATGACCCCATCAAGATGCAGAAGCAGTTCACCGTTGTGCCGCGCGGCATCAGCCTTATAGTGGGATGCTCGACCTTTCCCACCTGGAATGGCTACCCCGGTCTTTTCGCCAGCCTTGCCACCGGCAATACCGTTATTGTGAAACCGCATCCTGCGGCGATGCTGCCGTTGGCGATTACCGTGGGTATTGCCCGCGACGTACTGGCCGAGGCGGGATTCGACCCCAACGTTGTCTTGTTAGCCGCCCATTCGGCCAGCGACGACACCGCGCAGGCGCTGGCATTGAACCCTGCGGTCAAACTCATTGACTTCACCGGCAGCACTGCGAACGGAAACTGGCTCGAGGAAAACGCCCGCCAGGCGCAGGTCTATACTGAAAAGGCGGGCGTGAACCAGGTAATCATCGATTCCGTTGACGATTTCAAAGCCGTCGCACGCAACCTGGCTTTCTCGTTTGCCCTGTATTCGGGACAAATGTGTACGGCACCGCAAAATATCTACGTGCCTCGCACAGGTATCAAGACCGCCGATGGCCACATGAGTTTCGACGAGGTCGCTGCCGGCCTGGCGCAAGCAGTGGAAAAACTTACCGCCGATCCCGCCAAAGCAGTAGAGCTCACTGGCGCGATCCAGAGTGCAGCCACCTTGCAGCGTATCGACGAGGCAAGAAGCCTGGGCATGCAGGTGCTAACCGACAGTCGCCGCCTCGAACATCCTCAGTTTGGCGATGCTCAGGTGCAAACGCCTTTGCTGCTCAAGGCCGATGCCGGCGACGCAGCAATCCTGCGTGAATGGTTCGGTCCCATTGTGTTCGTTGTGGCTACCGATTCCACCGACCATAGCATCAGTCTGGCCCGGCAAACGGTGCTCGATCACGGCGCACTGACCTTGTCGGCCTACACCACTGACGATGCCATCGCCCGGCAGGCGCAAAAGGCGGCGGAACATTCGGGTGTGTCGCTTTCATTGAACCTGACGGGGCCTGTGTTTGTGAACCAGACAGCCGCCTTCAGCGATTTCCACGGTACGGGGGCCAATCCGGCCGCGAATGCGGCGTTATGCGATTCGGCCTATGTCGCCAATCGCTTCCGCGTTGTGCAAACCCGCTGGCATGCCTGAACAACGATAAAAAAGAGAGACAATGAACTACGAAAATATTGAATTCACCAGCGATGACGCGATCGCGCGCATCACCTTGAACCGCCCGGACAAGCTCAATAGCTTTACCGCCGCAATGCACGCCGAATTGTCCGATGCATTGAGCAAGACAGAAGGCCAGGGCGCGCGCGTGCTGGTATTGACGGGCAAAGGCCGCGGCTTTTGCGCAGGCCAGGACCTTTCCGAACGCGAAATGAGCGCGGGTTCGGCGCCCGTCGATCTGGGTGCGACGATCGAAAAATATTACGCCCCACTGGTTCGTCGCCTGCGGGCGCTCCCCTTGCCGGTAGTGGTGGGCGTGAACGGTGTCGCGGCCGGCGCAGGCGCCAACCTGGCATTGGCTGGCGACATCGTCATTGCCAAACAGACGGCCAGCTTCATTCAGCCATTCTGCCGGCTGGGCTTGCTGCCCGATACCGGCGGCACTTATGCATTGCCCAGGCTGGTCGGGCACGCGCGCGCCTTGGGGCTTTCGCTGTTGGGCGAAAAACTCAGTGCCGAGCAGGCCGCGCAATGGGGACTGATATGGCAATGCGTCCCCGACGATGAATTCGACGCCCGCCTCGATGAGCTGGCGCGGCATTTTGCGACGGCGCCCACCAAAGGACTGGCCTATACCAAGCGCGCGCTGAACCAGAGCCTCGCCAATTCACTGGACGATCAACTGGATCTGGAGCGCGATCTGATGCGCGAACTTGGCGCCAGCGCAGATTATGCCGAAGGGGTGTCGGCATTCCTGGGCAAGCGTCAACCGGTATTCGAGGGAAAGTGATGAATTCTTTGCCTATTTCCGCCGCGGCGGTGTCGCCCGAAATACCGGAAGATCCTCAAGAGCTCGCGGAACTGGCCGCCAGAACCATGTACGACAACGATGCGGCGTCGCAGGGGCTGGGCGCCCGTGTCGTATCGGTGGCTCCGGGCCTGGCCAGCATGACCATGACGGTGCGGGCCGACATGTTGAACGGCCACAAGACCTGCCATGGGGGTTTCATCTTCGCATTGGCCGACAGCACATTCGCCTTTGCCTGCAATTCGCGCAATATGGCTACCGTCGCTTCGGGATGTTCCATCGATTACCTCGCCCCGGCGTTCGAGGGCGATGTATTGACGGCAGAAGCGGTCGAATACTCGCTGGCCGGGCGTACCGGCGTGTACGACGTCCATGTAAGGAATCAGGACGGCAAGCGCATTGCCATTTTTCGCGGCCGCTCATACCGGATAAAGGGCCTGGTTGTAGGCGAATAACGTAACTGACTATAGTGAAAGAACAGCTGGAGTGGAATATGTCTGAGTTGAAATCATCGAATGCAGGACGCGATGCCATCGAGCACGCCAGCCGGGATGAATTGCAAGCCTTGCAGCTTGAGCGCATGAAATGGTCGCTCACGCACGCCTACGAGAATGTCCCTCATTACAGGAAATCATTTGATGCTGCCGGAGTGCATCCCAGCGATTTGAAGCAGCTCTCGGATATTTCCCGATTTCCGTTTACGACCAAACAAGACTTGCGCGATAACTATCCGTTCAATATGTTTGCGGTGCCGCGAGAGCAGGTAGTGCGCATCCATGCATCCAGCGGGACCACGGGCAAGCCGACTGTCGTGGGATACACGGCCAGCGACATAGCGAACTGGGCCGACCTCGTCGCTCGTTCGATCTGGGCGGCGGGCGGGCGCCCAGGCGATATTGCGCACATTGCGTACGGTTATGGCCTGTTTACCGGCGGACTGGGTGCGCACTACGGCGCCGAGAAACTGGGTTGCTCTGTGGTGCCGATGTCGGGCGGCCAGACCGAAAAGCAAGTTCAACTGATTCAGGATTTCAAGCCCGCGATCATCATGGTCACGCCTTCGTACTTCTGCAATATTCTTGAGCAGATGGAGCGCGAAGGAATCGACCCTCGCGACAGCTCCCTGCGTATAGGCATATTCGGCGCTGAACCATGGACCGGGCAAATGCGCGCCGACATCGAACGCCGCGCGGGCATCGACGCGCTGGACATCTACGGTTTGTCCGAAGTCATGGGGCCCGGAGTCGCCATGGAGTGCGTCGAATCGAAAGACGGCCCAGTCGTATGGGAAGATCATTTCTATCCGGAAATCGTCAATCCCGATACAGGCGAGCCTGTGGCCGACGGCGAGGCCGGCGAACTGGTGTTCACATCGCTGACCAAGGAAGCCATGCCGGTCATCCGTTATCGAACGCGCGATCTGACCTCTTTGCTGGCGCCGACATCACGCAGCATGCGCCGTATCGGCAAGATTACCGGCCGAAGCGACGACATGCTTATTGTGCGTGGAGTAAATCTTTTTCCGACTCAGGTCGAAGAAATCGTGTTGCGCATTCCTGAACTTGCCGCACAGTATCAGTTGGTGTTGACGCGCAGCGGCAATCTGGATGAACTCGAGATTCTTACCGAAGTGCGTCCCGAATTCGATCACTTGGCCGTAGCCGACCGCGATGTCCTCGCCGCCAAGCTCAGGCATGCCGTCAAGACTTATATCGGTGTTTCGGCGCGCATAACGGTGCAGACCTCCGGCCTGGTGGAGCGCACCCTTACCGGCAAGGCCAGGCGCGTGGTGGACAAGCGGCCCCGGCCGTAGCAAGGCTGGAGCGTTCCGCCGTGCTTACGCAATAGTCAAGGTATCATCTAGGGTCGTATGACGCCACACCGGCGTTGAGCTCATCGGATGGTCAAATGATTGCTCAGGCAGCAGAAGGCAAGATCGCGGGCATTGGGGTCGACCTGCTGAAGGTCGGCCGCATTGAACAGGTCTTCGAGCGCCACGGCGCGAAATTCGTGAAACGCATACTCGGGCCGGAAGAAGTCGCAAAATTTCATCAACGCTACCAGCGGGATCCTCAACGGGGCATACGCTTCCTGGCGACACGATTTGCGGCCAAGGAAGCTTTTTCCAAGGCGATAGGCCTGGGCATGCATAGCCCCATGGCATGGTCGCGCATGCAGACGCTCAACGAAATAAGCGGCAAGCCCAGGGTGCAGCTGTCCGAACCGCTGGCCAGCTGGTATCGGCAGCGCTTCGGCCCTGCCCATGTTTCAATAACGGATGAAAGCGATACGGTCCTGGCATTCGTCATGATCGAGTCTGCTGCAAATCCTCCCGTCCACTCAACCGAACGAACCACGGATTAATAGAATGACAGCCCAGATGACGCGCGCGAGCCTTCCCCCAGGACCAGTAATGGTCGATGTCGAAGGCACGACGCTGACGGACCTCGAACGTGCACGCCTGCGTAATCCGCTGGTGGGCGGAGTAATACTCTTCGCCCGCAATTTCGACAGTCGCGATCAATTGTCCGACCTGTGCCGGTCCATACATGCCGAGCGCGACGAGCCCTTGTTGATTGCCGTGGACCATGAAGGGGGCAGGGTGCAGCGTTTCCGCAGCGACGGCTTTACAGAAATTCCGGCCATGAGCGTATTCGGCGAACTGTGGTTTGAAGATTCGCTCGCCGCCATGCGGCTGGCCTCGGAAACGGGCTATGTATTGGGAGCCGAGCTTCGCGCCTGCGGCGTCGACCTCAGCTTCACTCCCGTACTGGACCTCGATTACGGCGTCAGCAAGGTCATAGGCAATCGTTCTTTCCATCGTGATCCGCGCGTGGTCGCCATGTTGGCCCGGTCCTTGATACAAGGCCTGATGCTTGCCGACATGGCCGCCTGCGGCAAACATTTCCCGGGCCATGGCGCGGTTGAAGCCGATTCGCATCACGAAATTCCAATCGATCAGCGCAGCTTCGAAGAAATTATGCAGGAGGATGCTGCGCCTTATGGTTGGCTGGGCGATATGGTCTTGCCGTCGGTGATGCCCGCCCACGTGATCTATCCCCAGGTCGATCCTCAGCCTGCCGGTTTTTCGCGCCACTGGATACAGAAAGTCCTGCGTCAGGACCTCGGATACGATGGCGTCGTATTTTCCGATGACCTGACCATGGAAGGCGCGACTGTCGCGGGCGATATCCTGGCGCGGGCGCAGGCCGCCCTGAATGCGGGTTGCGATATGGTTCTTGTCTGCAATCGTCCCGACATGGCCGATGACCTGCTTGCGCGCTTGCAAGTCGCGCACAGTACAGAGTCCGTCCAGCGCATACGCCGCCTGATGCCGAACAAGCCCGCCTGCACCTGGGATGCACTGCAAGCCGATGAACGATACCAATATGCCCGACGACTTCAATCTCAAATCGTTTCTGGCTGACCTTCCACATTTGCCGGGCGTGTACCGGCATATCGATGTGCAAGGAGAAGTGCTTTATGTCGGCAAGGCGCGCGATCTGAAAAAACGCGTGAATTCGTACTTCCAGAAAACGCCGGACAGTCCCCGTATCGCTCATATGGTGGCGCGGGTGGCGCGGCTGGAAGTTACGGTCACGCGCTCGGAAGCCGAAGCGCTGCTGCTCGAAAGCAACCTTATCAAGCGCCTGAAGCCGCGCTACAACATCCTTTTCCGGGACGACAAGTCGTATCCCTACCTGATGCTCAGTGCCCACGATACGCCGCGCATTGCCTATTATCGCGGCAGCACAAGCGGCAAGGGGCGGTTTTTCGGGCCTTATCCCAATGCATGGGCGGTGCGCGAAACCATACAGATCCTGCAGCGCGTGTTTCGTTTGCGCACGTGTGAGGACAGTGTTTATGCCAATCGCTCGCGTCCCTGTCTGCTGTACCAGATCGGACGATGCTCGGCGCCTTGCGTGAATCTGGTCAGCGATCAGGACTACAAGGCCGATGTCGAGCGCGCCGTGCGCTTTCTGGATGGCCACGCCAAGGAGGTGATGCAGGATATCGACGCGCGCATGCGCCAGGCATCGGATGCGCTTGATTTCGAAAAGGCCGCCGTGTTGCGCGACCAGATGGGGTCCCTGGCCAAAGTCCTGCAGCAGCAATCCATGGAGAAGGTCGGCGATGACGATGTGGATGTCATCGCCCTGGCTTCGGCCGGTGGGCGCGTGTGCGTGAACCTGGCCATGATACGTGGTGGCAGGCATCTGGGCGATAAACCGTTTTTTCCTTCGCACGCCAGCGACGATAGCCCGGGGGACGTGCTGGCCGCTTTCGTAAGCCAGCACTATGCGGAAAGCAGCATGCCCGCCGTCCTGGTATGTTCACATGCTTTGTCGGATCCAAATCTTATTGCGCTGGTGGCTGAGCGGACTGGCGTCAAGGCCCGGGCCATTATCAAGCCCCAAGGCGTGCGCAAGACCTGGCTGGAGCAGGCCATGAAGAATGCCGAGATGGCCCTCGCGCGCCTGTTGACCGAGTCCAGCGCACGCGCCGCCCGCACGCTGGCTCTGGCGTCCGTACTGGAACAGGATACTGACGAGGCCGCGCTGGATGCCCTGCAGGTCGAATGCTTCGATATCAGTCATACCGCCGGCGAAGCGACCCAGGCGTCCTGCGTCGTGTACCGGCATCACGATATGCAGCCGTCCTTGTATCGCCGATACAACATTGCGGGCATCACGCCGGGAGACGACTACGCCGCCATGCGGCAGGTCCTGACCCGTCGATTCAGCCGGGTGGCCGATGGCCTGGCGGAAATGCCCGACATCGTGCTGATAGACGGCGGCAAGGGCCAGGTTGAAGTTGCCAGGCAGGTTTTTGTGGAGCTGGGTCTTGATGCCCGGGCTATCGTTGGAGTTTCGAAGGGGGAGGGGCGCAAGGTTGGCCTGGAAACCCTGGTATTCGCTGACGGACGCGAACCCGTGGCCCTGGGCATTGAATCTGCTGCCCTGATGCTGGTGGCGCAGATTCGCGACGAGGCACACCGGTTTGCGATTACCGGCATGCGGGCGCAACGCGCCAAGGCGCGCAATGTTTCGCGCCTTGAGGAAATCGAAGGAGTGGGCGCCAGGCGGCGCCAGAAGCTGTTGGCCCGATTTGGAGGTTTTTCGGGTGTGGTGGACGCAAGCGTCGATGACCTGCGCTCGGTAGAGGGTATTTCCGCCGATTTGGCGGAACGTATCTATCATGCGCTGCGATAAGGTAGTATTCAACCTATGCCATTTAACTTACCCATCGCCCTGACTTGGCTGCGCATAGCCATGATCCCGCTTATTGTGGGACTGTTCTATATTCCCACCGATTGGATATCCGTTCCGGTGCGCGATATGGTGGGCGCGGCCGCGTTCGTCATCGCGGCCCTCACGGACTGGTTCGATGGCTGGCTGGCGCGGCGCTGGAACCAGACGTCTTCTTTCGGCGCCTTCCTCGATCCGGTGGCCGACAAGCTGATGGTGTGCGCGGCTCTGCTTATTTTGCTGGACCTGAATCGCGTCGACTCCTTTATTGCGCTGGTCATTATCGGACGGGAAATCACCATATCGGCATTGCGCGAATGGATGGCCAAGATAGGCGCCAGCGGCAGCGTGGCCGTGCACCGGCTGGGCAAATTCAAGACGGCAGCACAAATGGTGGCCATTCCCTGCCTGCTCTATTGGCAACCTTTCCAGGGCGTGTCCATCCAGTTGGTAGGTCAGGTGCTTATTGTGGTGGCCGCGGTACTTACAGTCTGGTCCATGTGTTATTACCTGCGGCGGGCGTGGCCCGAAATCCGCGACAAAGGCGGCAAGGCCATCTAGCTTGTGCCACGGTGGCGGCATGACAGCCGGCCAGTATCGGTTTATGCAAGAAGGTTTGTGTACATGAATTCCGTAACGTTAGATCAGCCGCCCGATACCTCGGCCCAGAAGCGAAATGACTGGCTGATCATCAGTCTGGTGGGCGCAGTTCATTCCAGTTCGCATTTCTTTCAACTGGTTCTGCCCACGCTCTATCTCTCACTGGCCCACGAATATGGCTACGACTTCGTCAAGCTGGGCATGCTGGCGTCCGCCTTTTTCCTTGTTTCATGTTTCGGGCAAGCGTCATCAGGCTTTGTGGTGGATCGCATCGGGCCGGCGCCGGTGTTGCGGTTCGGGCTCATGTGCTTCGTCGTCTCCGGAATCCTGATTGCCATTTCCAACGGCTACCCGATGCTGCTGCTGGCGGCCGTCATAGGCGGAATCGGAAATTCCGTTTTTCACCCGGTTGATTTTTCCATTCTTAACCACAGGGTCAGTCCCCGTCGGCTGGGACATGCGTTCAGCACCCACGGTCTTACCGGCAATCTGGGATGGGCTCTTACGCCCGTCTTCATGGCCACGATCATCTATCTGGCGAACTGGCGGATAGCGGCATTCTCGGCTGCCGCCCTGGTTGGCGTGGTCTTACTGTTTACGTGGCTGGGGCGCGATTTATTGGCCGGCCGGAATCAGGCCGCGCCCGACAACGCTGCGGTTAATACAGCGCCCGCCGCCGATGCCCAGGAAGCCGACTTGTCCAACCAGACCGCCATGCAGACGCTGGCCGCCTTGCTTGCACAGCCGGCGCTGTGGGGCGCTTTTCTGTTTTTTGCTTTCACGTCGATGGCGCTGTCGGCGGTGCAGAACTACACCATACCCATGCTCAGCGAGGTCTATGCCATCGATAAAATCGTGGCGGGCACCACCTTGTCGGCCTATATGGTTGCAGCCGCGCTGGGCATGCTGGTGGGTGGTTTTCTGGTCGGCGCGACGCCCAATACAGAGCGCACCGTGGCCGTTTCCCTTGTCCTGGCGGGGCTTTTGCTGCTGGTGCTTGCCTACGGGGCAATTCCGCCATCTTATGCCATCGCGCTCGTTGCCTTGGCAGGGTTTTGCTCCGGCGTATCGGCTCCATCGCGCGACATGTTGATCCGGCGCGTCACGCCCAAAGGGGCAACGGGCGCCGTCTACGGACTGGTCTATTCAGGCATGGACGTTGGCTCTTCGCTTGCGCCGGTGGGCTTTGGCTTGATGCTGGATGCCGGTTTCGTCCAAGGGCCCTGGTTCGGGGCGGCCACCGGGTTTGGCGTTGCCGCGATATTGGCCTTGTGGGTTGCCAGGACGGCAACCAGTTCCGCCCTGCGCCCGGTCCGGGTTTAAGTCCGGGGCCTGTCAACACTCTTCAAGGAGCCCCGAACGCCCTCGGCTTATTGCCGTGGGGTGCGTGTCTGGCTTACGCTGGCCGGCAGGCTGCTGCGCCAGGGGTTGATATCCAGGCCGCCGCGCCGCGTATAACGCGCATAAACCAGCAAGGACTCCGGTTGGCAGCTTGCCCAGATATCGCAATACAGCTGCTCGACGCAATGCTCGTGGAACTCATTGTGTTGGCGCAGCGACACGATATATTCGAGCAAGGCGGCGCGATCTATCTGGGGGCCGGTGTAGGTGATTTGCACACTGCCCCAGTCGGGTTGGCCCGTGACAGGGCAGTTGGACTTCAACAGATCCGACGTCAAGGTTTCAGTGACCGTACCGGCTCCAGGTACGCAACGCAAGAGCCCCGCAGACGGCTGATAAGTTGTGATTTCAATGTCGGCGTCGTCAATGCAGATACCTTCCAGCGGCGCACACAAAAACGCCTCGTGCCTTATTTCCGTGCAGATTTCGACCGTTACCGGCGCGCCCGCGGCAGCGCTCAGGTCGGCTGCCATACGTTGCTGGACAAGGTCGGCGTGCGCGTAGCGCTCTTCATTGAATGAGTTCAGGTAAAGCTTGAACGATTTGGATTCAATGAGCCGCGGGCTGGCAGGCGAAAACGTAAAGCGGGCCACGCCAACTATAGGCTTGCCCTTGCTGTTCAGCCAGGATATCTCATAGGCGTTCCAGATGTCTGCGCCATGCCAGTGGTGTGGAATGGCGAGCTTTTCCCGGTTCAGGCTGCGTTCAATGGGAAAGAGCAGCGAGGCGTCGTACGCGTCCGGGTAAGAAACATCTTGCCCCAGAGGGGCGTCGGGAGGTACAGAAGCAGTCATGGCAAAAGTGTTTTGAAGATCGGTACGCTATTGTACATTCCCGATCTCTATTTTCCATATTGTGAAAACGGTTTTGCGGTATATGGAAAGACATTGCTGCAATGCATGATAAATCGTTCCATCACAGGAAATATCGTTTCGCATTATGGAAGTTTATTTATAAATCATTGAATTGTAGGCGATATATATTTTATCTTATATAAGAGTTGCATGATGTCGGCCCTGCAGCAAGCGCGTAGACTTTCCTCAAGGGTTTCACCTATTTTGTCTCACTTCACAGGAGCAGCATCATGACCACACGAGAGAACGAAGTACGCAATCTGCAGAGGAATTGGGCGGAGGACGCCCGCTGGCAGGGTATCAAGCGCGGATACAACGCGGAAGAAGTCATACGGCTGCGCGGTTCGGTCGTGGTGGAGCACACGCTGGCCAGGCGTGGCGCCGAGAAGCTCTGGGGTCTGCTGCATTCCGAACCCTTTGTGAATTCCCTGGGTGCGCTCACCGGCAACCAGGCAATGCAGCAGGTCAAGGCAGGATTGAAGGCGATCTATCTTTCAGGCTGGCAGGTGGCCGGCGACGCCAATGGTGCGGGCGAGATGTATCCTGACCAGTCGCTGTATCCGGCCAATTCGGTGCCGCAAGTGGTGAAGCGCATCAATAATGCGCTGACACGCTGCGATCAGATTCAGTGGATGGAGGGAAAGAATCCCGGCGACGATGGCTACCTGGACTACTTTGCTCCTATCGTTGCAGACGCCGAAGCTGGGTTTGGCGGTGTCCTGAACGCGTTCGAGCTGATGAAGGCCATGATAGAAGCCGGTGCTGCAGGCGTACACTTCGAAGATCAGCTCGCGTCTGTCAAAAAATGCGGCCATATGGGCGGCAAGGTCCTCGTCCCTACCCGGGAAGCGGTTGCCAAACTGGTTTCGGCCCGCCTGGCGGCGGATGTGCTCAATGTGCCCACTTTATTGTTGGCGCGCACGGACGCCGATGCCGCCGATCTGGTTACCAGCGATGTCGATGAAAACGACAGGGCGTTCATTACGGGAGAACGCACGGTCGAAGGCTTTTTCCGTACAAGGCCGGGCATCGAGCAGGGAATTTCCCGCGGTCTCGCCTATGCGCCGTATGCCGATTTGCTGTGGTGCGAGACCTCCACACCCAATCTGGAATATGCCCGCCAGTTTGCCGAAGCAATCCACCGTCAATTTCCGGGCAAGATGCTGGCCTACAATTGTTCGCCGTCGTTCAATTGGAAAAAAAACCTGGACGACGCGACGGTTGCAAAATTCCAACGTGAACTTGGCGCCATGGGCTATAAGTTCCAGTTCATCACGCTCGCGGGCTTCCATGCCTTGAACTATGGCATGTTTGAGCTGGCGCACGGCTATGCCCGCAGGCAGATGAGCGCTTTCGTGGAGTTGCAGCAGAAGGAGTTTGCGGCGGCCGAACTCGGCTTTACCGCGGTCAAGCATCAGCGCGAAGTCGGGACAGGGTATTTCGATGCGGTCACGCAAGCCATTGAGGGCGGACAGTCTTCGACGACCGCGCTCACAGGGTCCACGGAAGAGGCGCAGTTCGACAGCCGGGGCGATCATGGCCTGAAAGTCGCCTGAAATCTGAACGCTGGATAAAAACGGGCGGGGGCGGATGCGCTTCCGCCCGTCATTTTTTAACGCTTACATTTCAAACTTGATCTAGATCAATACGGAAAATCCCTCGGTCGGTATAGTTCATATCCATGCGCGCCTTCTCGATTTTTTCCACACCAGTAAGCCTGTCCGGCCCCGAACGTCAAAAACGCCGTCACATGCTTGCCCGTATGGGTTTGGCATGGTTGGGCATGATGCAGGTCATGATGTTTGCGTTTCCGGGGTATCTGCGCAACGAAAACATGGCGCCCGATAACCTGGCGCTGCTGGACCAGGCCATCTTCATCATGAACTGGATCAGCCTGGTGCTTACCGTTCCTGTGGTGCTTTATTGCGCGTCGCCGGTGTGGAGCGGAGCCTTCAGCCGCCTGATCCAGGGCCGTGTCAGCATGGATGTGCCCGTGGCGCTGGGCATTGTCGCGGCATTCATTCCCAGCGCATACAGCACATGGGTCAACCGCGGCGAAGTCTATTTCGACTCCGTCACCATGTTCGTGGCGTTTTTATTGACTGCCCGCTATCTCGAGCTTTGCGCGCGCCAGGCCGTAGGTGTGGGCAGGGCGCACGTCATCGTCGAGCAATTCCGGATCGCCGTTACGCAACGCGCCAATCAGCTGGCTTTCTGGTTTGTCGTCATTCAGCTGGCGCTGGCGTTTCTGGTCGGCGCGGTTTGGTATGTTTACGCACCTGAACACGCCATTGCGGTCATGGTGTCCTTGCTGGTAATGAGCTGTCCCTGTGCCATGGCCATGGCCGTACCCACGGCTGTCGCTGCCGCGCACGCAAGTCTTTCGGGCCGTGCGCTGTCTTCCGATATTGAAGTCGTGCGCCTGGTCCAGGCCACGGGCCGTATATCACGGCAGAATCTCTATGCGTCGGTCGCATGGCACCTTCTTATGACACCGCTTGCCGCATTGGGATTCGTCGCGCCCTGGCTGGCCGCAATATCCATGCTTTTGTCGTCGCTCGCTGTAGCCGCAAACTCATGGCGCCTGTACCGCGCACAGGTGCGCGTGCCGTACAGCGAATGGCAGCCACTGGCGGCCCGGAACTAGCGCATGGCGTCTTCCCTTTTTCTGTTGCTTCCTATCTCCCTGGTTTTCGTCATCGTGATAGGCATTTTTTTCTGGTGGGCGATTTTCTCGGGGCAGTTCGACGATACGCAATCGGGCGGGAACTCCATCCTGAACGATGACGACGCCGCCATCGAAGACCCTGAAGTAACGCTGAATCGGAAAGCAAGCAAGAAGGTCAGCCCGCAAAAAAATGATAGCCAGAGCGAAAGATAACTCGCTTTGCCGGAAGGTTTGTTTTAAGTATGTGGTGTGAAAACGTCAGCGTACTCAGCCGCAGTTCGACCTTGATGCATATCAAAGTCGGCTTCGCTGCCATGCTGGATCATGCTTGACGTCAAGCATTGTTTATTTGTTTTAGGGGAAACTCATGGGCACTTCCGATACGTTCGGAAAACAGGCCGAAATCTTCAACTATGGTGTGGTGCGTCAGTTCACCATCATGACCATAGTATGGGGTGTGGTGGGCATGGCGGTCGGCGTATGGATCGCCGCTCAACTCATATGGCCAGAGCTGAATTTCGATATTCCGTGGCTCAGCTACGGCCGCTTGCGGCCCTTGCATACCAACGCGGTGATTTTCGCTTTTGGCGGCAGCGCCTTGTTCGCTACGGCTTATTACGTGGTGCAGCGTACCTGTCAGGCGCGCCTGTACAGCGACAAGCTGGCAGCATTCACGTTCTGGGGCTGGCAGGCCGTAATCGTCGCGGCCGTCATTACGCTGCCCATGGGCTATACCACCACCAAAGAGTATGCCGAGCTCGAATGGCCTATCGACATCTTGCTGACCCTGGTATGGGTGGCGTTTGCCGTGGTGTTCTTCGGCACCATCGTCAAGCGCCGGGTCAAGCATATTTATGTGGCCAACTGGTTCTATGGCTCCTACATCCTTACCATTGCGGTGCTGCATATATTCAACAACCTTGAATTGCCGGTTTCAATGTGGAAGTCGTATTCCATATACGGCGGCGTGCAGGACGCCATGGTGCAGTGGTGGTATGGCCACAATGCCGTGGGTTTCTTCTTGACCACCAGCTTTCTGGGCATGATGTATTACTTCGTGCCCAAGCAGGCCGAGCGTCCGATCTATTCCTATCGCTTGTCCATCGTGCACTTCTGGGCCCTGGCGTTCACTTATATGTGGGCCGGTCCGCATCATCTTTTGTATACCTCGCTGCCCGACTGGACTCAGTCGCTGGGCATGGCTCTATCGTTGATTCTGCTTGCGCCATCGTGGGGCGGCATGATCAACGGCATCATGACAATGTCGGGCGCCTGGCACAAGCTTCGCACCGATCCCATCCTAAAATTCCTGGTGGTTGCGCTGTCGTTCTACGGCATGTCCACCTTTGAAGGTTCAATGATGTCCATACGCACGGTCAATGCCTTGTCGCATTACACCGACTGGACGATCGGGCACGTGCATTCCGGCGCCCTGGGCTGGGTCGCCATGATTACTTTCGGATCGCTGTACTACATGATCCCTCGCCTGTATGGCCGCACGGCCATGGCCAGCTCCAAGCTCATCGAGCTGCATTTCTGGCTGGCGACGCTGGGCGTGGTGATGTATATCAGCGCGATGTGGATTGCCGGGGTGATGCAGGGCCTGATGTGGCGCGCCACCGGCGTCGATGGAACGCTTACATACAGCTTCGTCGAAGCGGTCAAGGCCACATATCCCTTCTACGTCATCCGCATGCTGGGCGGCCTGTGCTTCCTGGGCGGCGTCTTTGTGATGGCCTGGAATACATGGCTTACGGTCAAAGGCCAGACCAAGGTGAATCCGGTCGTGCCCCTGTTCAGTCCCGATGCGCGTGATCCGGCCCTGCTCGGCCCTGCGTCGACAACCGCTTGAGGAGAACCGGAATGTCCAAGCAAGATCATGGTTTTTTTTCGCACAAGACATTGGAAAAAAATGTCGGCCTGCTGATTATTATGAGTATCGTGGTAATTTCTTTTGCCGGACTGGCGCAGATCGTGCCGCTGTTTTTCCAGCACTCGACCACGACGCCCACTGAAGGCGTAGAGCCCTACGAGCCGCTCAACCTTATCGGGCGCGACATCTACATCCGCGAAGGTTGCGTAAGCTGCCATTCGCAGCAGATCCGCATGCTCAGTTCGGAAGTCCAGCGCTATGGCCCATATTCCCTGGCCGGTGAATCGAAGTACGACCACCCCTTTCTGTGGGGCTCCAAGCGCACGGGTCCAGACCTGGCTCGGGTCGGACAGCGTTATTCGGATGACTGGCATCGCATCCACCTGCGCAATCCGCGCGATGTGGTGAAAGAATCGAATATGCCGAGCTATCCATGGCTGCAGCACAATTCGGTGGAAAACGAAAACGTGCAAGACCGCATGTCGGTGTTGCGCACCCTTGGTGTGCCGTACACCGACGAGCAGATCGCCAAGGCGCCCGAGCAACTGAAAGGCAAAACCGAAGAGGATGCTCTGATTGCTTATCTTCAAGACCTGGGCGTGGCGGGTCGTGCCGCCGCCGCCAAGGCCGTATCCGATGGAGGCCTGTAAATGGCAGTGCTCAACGGAATCATGACTATCGTCGCCATGGTGACTTTCCTGGGCATCGTATGGTGGGCCTTTTCACGCGGCCGTGCCGACGCAAACCACGAGGCTTCGCTCCTGCCCTTTGCCGTGCCGGACGAAAGACCAATAAACAAGAATGATGGGAGCTCCCATGAGTGATTTTGTCAGTAGCTTCTGGAGCTACTTCATCGGTGTGATTGCGCTGGGCGGGATCGCCTTCTGCGTGTGGTTGCTGTATACCCAGCGCGCCTGGCTCAAGCAGGACGTCAAGGAAGTCCAGGATACGGGGCATGTATGGGACGGCGACCTTACCGAATACAACAATCCGGTGCCGCGCTGGTGGACCGTCTTCTACCTGGGCTTATGCGTAGTCGCCCTGGCCGTGCTGTTCCTGTATCCCGGCGTAGGCAGCTACGAGGGTAAGCTTGGGTACACCGCTGCCAAGCAGGTGAAGGAGCAGCAGCTTGCCTTGAACGAACAGATCAAGCCGCTGTTCGAGCGCTATCAGCAAATGCCGCTGACTGAAGTTGCCCACGATGACGAGGCGCGCGAAATCGGGCAGCGTCTGTTTCTGAACAACTGTGCACAGTGCCATGGATCTGATGCCCGTGGCAGCGGCAGCTTCCCCAATCTTGCCGACGGCGACTGGCTGTACGGCGGCGATCCGGAGCAGATCATGCAAACGATTACCAAGGGTCGTCATGGCATGATGCCGCCGTGGAGCGCTCAGATCAAGCCGAGCGAGGCGGCCGACATTGCGCAGTATGTGCGCTCGCTGTCGGGCCTGGCCAGCGATTCCTTGCGCGTCGTGCCCGGCAAACGCGGCTTTGAAACCTTCTGTGTGGCTTGCCATGGCATCGAAGGCAAGGGTAATACGGCCATGGGCGCGCCCAACCTGACCGATGGAGTCTGGCTGTACGGCAGCTCCGAAGCGTCTATCGTCGAGACCATCCTCAACGGACGCCAGAACATCATGCCGCCACAGGAAGGCATTTTGACCGAAGCACAGATCCGCATGCTCACCGCCTGGGTGTGGGGTCTTTCGAATCAGGGTAGTAACGTAGCAGCAAAATAGGGATACATCATGAGCAGCGAACCATCCGCAACCCCAGAACACGGTCCGGCACCACAGGCAGTACCAGCCTGGCAGCCGCCGCGGGTCACGAAGGTGGGCGGTGGTTCGTCTCCCCAGGTCGAAAAAGCCCTGGCCGACGTACGCAAGAAGATTTATCCGCGTTCAGTTTCAGGTATTTTCGCTCACTGGCGCATTGCCATGGTGGTGTTGACCCAGGTGATTTTCTACGGCTTGCCGTGGTTGCAATGGAACGGCCGCCAGGCCGTATTGCTGGACCTCGCGGCACGCAAGTTCTACATATTCGGTATGGTGCTTTGGCCGCAAGACGTGATTTATCTTGCCGTTTTGCTGGTGCTGTCGGCCTTTGCGCTGTTTCTTTTCACTGCCATGGCCGGCCGTCTATTTTGCGGCTACGCCTGTCCGCAAACCGTCTACACCGAAATTTTCATGTGGGTCGAGCGCCGCATCGAGGGCGACCGCCTGGCTCGCATACGGCTGGACGAGCAGCCCTGGACATGGCGCAAGCTTCGCCTGAAAGCCGCCAAGCATACCGTCTGGATACTCATTGCCTGGTGGACCGGCTCAACCTTCATTGGCTATTTTGCGCCGATACGCGAACTGGGCATGGGGCTGATCACCTTGTCGCTGGGGCCCTGGCAATGGTTCTGGATGGCCTTTTACGCTTTTGCCACGTGGGGCAATGCCGGCTTCATGCGCGAGGCAGTATGCAAATACATGTGCCCCTACGCGCGGTTCCAGAGCGTCATGGTCGACGATGACACCTATGTCGTCACCTACGATTATGATCGTGGCGAACCCCGGGGAGGGCGGTCGCGCCGTATCGACCATAAAGAAGCGGGCATGGGCGACTGCGTGGATTGCAGCCTGTGCGTGCAAGTCTGTCCCACTGGCATCGACATCCGCGACGGCTTGCAGTACATGTGCATAGGTTGCGGCGCCTGTGTCGATGCATGCGACCAGGTCATGGAGAAGATGGACTATCCCAAAGGCCTGATCCGCTATACATCCGGTCGGGCCATTACAGAAGGTCTTACCCAGCCACAGGTACGCAAGCGCCTTTTCCGGCCGCGTGTTCTTGCCTACATGGCCATTCTCTCGGTGATCGGCATCGCCTTCGTCGTTTCGCTGGCAACGCGCACTACCTTGCGGGTCGACGTCATACGCGATCGAGGCGTACTGGGGCGTGAAGTGGCCGGAGGCCTAATAGAAAACGTCTACCGCCTTCAAATCATCAATACAACTGAGGCTCCCATGACGATCACGCTGGGTGCCAATGGGGTGCCCGGTCTGTCCATACTGACTGCCGACAGTTCTTCCACCTCGGTAAACATTGATGCCGCATCGAATAAACTGGTACCCGTGGTGGTGCGCGCCCCGACCCAGGAGGTCAAGCCGGGACTCTACGATATCAATTTGACCGCCACGGCCAAGTCGGCCGAAGGCGACGAGAAGGTCGTGGTCGAACGCTCCAGCTTTTTTGTACCCAAGTAATGTCCACAAGGAAAGAATCGATGCCGCAGCTCGCAAGCAAAGAAAAGCAGGGCTCGCAACCAGGCAAGCCATGGTGGCGCGAACCCTGGCCCTGGATACTGATGGCCGGTCCCGCAGCGGCCATCATTGGCTGTATCATTACAATTTTTTTGGCTGTACAGAATTTCAGCGACCAGGCAATTATGGATGGCGGTATCAAGCGAGGACTGGTGGTAAGCAAGCCGACAACTACCGTCGCTCCGCCACCGCCGCAATCGGCATCGTCAGACGGTTGACCACAAATCGACAAGGCAAAGGAGCGAGGGATATGAAGTGGCGCGCATTAATGTGGGTTCTATGGCCATCGTTTCTTATCGCAGGGGCCACCAGCGCAACCGTGTTCGCCCTGGTCGATCCGCTGGACATCAATTTTCTGGGCCATGTACAAGTAGGCAGGCAGTTTGCCTATGCCGTGGGATTTTTCCTGTTCTGGATCATGGCGGCCTTGTCCAGCGCATTGACTCTGCACATGGCGCCACGGGGCGTGGTGGTCGATGAGTTTGGCGACCCCGTCTAGGCGACCCCGCCAGGGGCGGCCCTGTCCCGGCAAAAAACTAACCGCAGTCGGTGCCGGCCAGGGTCCGCAGGGCCTGTATATCCACAATATGAACCTGGCGCTGCTGAATATGCAGCACGCCCTCGCGCGCAAAGCGCGAAAACAGTCTGCTGACTGTTTCAAGCGTCAACCCAAGGTAGTTGCCAATTTCTTCACGGCTCATGCGCAGCAGGAATTCAGTGGATGAGTAGCCCAATGCCGCCAGGCGTTGCGAGAGATTGATCAGAAATGCTGCCAGCCGTTGTTCTGAGCGTAAAGATCCGAGAGACATGACCAGCTGATGCGCGCGGTTTATTTCTTTGCTCATCAGACGGCGAAGTTGCTGGTTCAGCACAGGCAGATGCTGTGACAATTGATCCAGCTCGTCGATCCGGATTACACACACTTCACTGTCTTCCAGTGCGACGGCATGGGAGACCTGCCTATTTTCCAGCAAGCCGTCCATGCCCAGGATTTCACCAGGAAGCAGGAAGCCGGTAATCTGGACCTGGCCATTGACATCTTCCAGCTGTGTCTTCAGCGAGCCTGACCGTATGCCATAGACCGCTTCGGTTTTGTCGCCCAGGCGAAAGAGCGCCGAGCCTTTGGGAATGCGGATCCGCTCCTTGATCAGTTCATCCAGTTTGACGACATCGTGACGAGCCATGCCTAGCGGCAGGCATATCTCGCTGAGCATGCATGTCGAACAACGTGTTGAATCAGGGGTAACGGTAATTTTCTTTTGCATACAGGGCACAGCGGCAACAGGTGGGCTGCTTACGCAGCAATTTCAATCAGATGACAGAAATTGCAACGATTTTACTGCAGAAGGTCGCAAAACCCATATCTGATCTAAATCAAGTATACGGGATAGCTTAAGTCCTGCTGAATAGGAGCTCGATATGTGGTTTTTATGCTAATTCGTTTCCCAGTATGAAGGCGCCGCATACTGGGACCGCAACATGTCCACGAACAGACGAACCCGCAAAGGCAGATGCTTGCGTTCGGGCAGCATGGCGAAAATCCCGTTGGCCGGTGCGGCATAGTCATCCAGCACGCTGACAAGCCGCCCGCTGGCAAGGTCTTCACGGACTTCCCAAAGCGAGCGCCATGCCAGTCCGTAGCCCGCCACTGCCCACTGATGCAGGATGGAGCCGTCGCTGCATGCAAGGCTGCCCTTTACGCGCAGGGCCTTTACCTGGCCGTCTTCCTTCAGCAGCCACCCTCGGGATTGATTGCCTTGCTGACCGAACGAGAGGCAGTTGTGCTGTATGAGGTCACTTGGCGTGTTGGGCCTGCCGTGCTTGCTCAGATACGAGGGGGCGGCGACGATTACACGCTTGTTGTCGGCGATCCTGAGCCCGACTATCTGCGAGTCGTCGAGTTCTCCGATACGAATGGCACAGTCGTAACCTTCTTCGATAAGGTCGACCAATCGGTCACTGAGGTCCAGAGCAAGCGTTACGTCGGGATACGTGGCCACGAAGCCAGGCAGCAGTGGCGCGACATGGCGGCGGCCAAAGCCCGCCGGAGCGCTGATGCGCAAATGACCGCTGGGATTGACGCTGCCTTGCGCGATTCGCGTTTCGGCATCGTTAAGGTCACGCAGTATCCGTTGGGCTTCCTCGAAAAAGGCGCTGCCTTCAGAGGTCAGAGTAAGACGGCGTGTGGTGCGCAGCAAAAGCTTGATGCCCAGGCGCGCTTCCAGCGCATTGATGCGCCGCCCCATCATGGCGGGCGCCACGCCTTCGGCGCGCGCCGCCGCGGAGAGGCTGCCCAGTGTGGCGGCGGCCACAAAGCTCTTGAGTTGCTTGAATTTGTCCATGCTGGTGAAAGAGGTCGGACAGATCAGGACCGGAATTCGGCGAAAGAAAGCAATGGTAGCAGAGCCGGTGGGGAAAGCACGGTCAGGTCTTGAAGATCAATGCGTGCAATTTTGCCCGTACTTCGCCGAGTTCGTCCGAATCGATGCGGCCGTGTTGGCTGATCTTGGTGTTGACCCAGTCCAGACTTTTGACCTGATCCGCAAGCACTGCCATGGTATTGTCGGATGCAATCAGCACTTCAAAGGGATAGCCCTTGATGTCTGACGTGATTGCGCAGCATACGATAAGGCCGGTTTTCTTGTTGTAGGATAAGGGACTAAGGACCACGGCGGGCTTATAGTCTAGTGCCGTGCTTCCTTTAGGCAGATCAAAATGCAGTCGGATGATATCGCCGGTGTTAGGTGTGTAACGCTTGTTCATGGCGGGCTCCTGCAATCAGCTGTCGGCAATGCCGAAATCGATTTCGGCATGCAGATTTCTGGTCTTTATGCCGCTGAGCAATTGGGAAAGCAGGTATTCCGGGGATCGCACGGGTTCGATCACTATGCACCCACGCTCAATCCTGATTTCCACGACATCTTCCAGATCGAGCTTGAGCGTTTTTATCATTGAAGAGGGCAGGCGAACTGCCGCACTGTTGCCCCATTTTTTTATCACTCCACGCATGACGGACTCCTTTGCACGTTGGATAAATTGGGTCTTATGAGCTTAACAGTTTAGACGGTGTGTCAACAAGAGCAGGGCCTTGAATTCTCTTGTTATGGCCGCACCTATTCTTCATTCGAGCGACGTAGCTCTCTTTTCATGTGAAATGATTATGCGATTCGACAAATTAACCACAAAATTTCAGCAAGCCATCGCGGACGCGCAGAGTTTGGCTGCCAAGCACGACAATCCCTATATCGAACCAGCGCACGTGCTTGCAGCGCTATTGGCCGATGCCGATAGCGGCGCGGCAAGCCTGCTGGCACGCTCGGGCGTGGCGGTAAATCGTTTAGGTCCGTCCTTGACTACTCTTATTGAAAGCTTCCCGCAAGTGCAGGGTGCCGAAGGCAACATTCAAGTCAGCCGGGAACTGCAAGCTGTTTTCACCCGTACCGACAAAGAGGCGTCGACGCGTGGCGACAGCTATATCGCCAGCGAGTTGTTCTTGCTGGCGCTGGCCGACGACAAAGGCGAAACAGGGCGTATCCTTCGCGAGGCCGGCTTGCAGCGCAAGGCCCTGGAAGCGGCGATCGACGCTGTGCGCGGTGGTGCCGCCGTGTCCGACTCCGAAGGCGAGTCCAACCGCGAGGCGCTCTCCAAGTACACGACCGACCTTACCGACCGCGCCCGCCAAGGCAAACTCGACCCCGTCATCGGACGCGACGACGAAATCCGTCGCTCCATCCAGATACTCCAGCGTCGCACCAAGAACAATCCCGTGCTCATCGGTGAGCCCGGCGTGGGAAAGACGGCTATTGTCGAAGGCCTGGCTCAGCGCATCGTCAATAACGAAGTGCCCGAAACGCTCAAAGGCAAGCGGGTGCTGTCCCTGGACCTGGCTGCGCTGCTGGCCGGCGCCAAGTATCGCGGAGAGTTCGAAGAGCGGCTGAAAGCAGTGCTCAAGGAGCTGTCGCAAGACGATGGAAAAACCATCGTCTTCATCGACGAACTGCATACTATGGTGGGCGCCGGCAAGGCCGAAGGCGCCATGGACGCCGGCAATATGCTCAAGCCGGCATTGTCCCGCGGCGAACTGCACTGCATAGGCGCCACTACGCTGGACGAATACCGTAAGTACATCGAGAAAGATGCCGCACTGGAACGCCGTTTCCAGAAAGTGCTGGTCAACGAGCCCGACGTCGAGTCAACGATCGCAATCTTGCGCGGTCTGCAGGAACGCTACGAGCTGCACCACGGGGTTGCGATTACCGATCCCGCCATTGTCGCGGCCGCGGAACTGTCCAATCGCTATATCACCGACCGCTTCCTGCCCGACAAGGCAATCGACCTCATCGACGAGGCGGCCGCCCGCATACGCATGGAGATCGACTCCAAGCCCGAAGTCATGGACAAGCTTGACCGGCGGATCATCCAATTGAAGATAGAGCGCGAGGCCGTGAACAAGGATACGGACGAGGGTTCGCAGCGACGCTTGAAGGTCATCGAAGATGAGTTGCTGAAGCTGCAGCGCGAGTATAACGATTACGAAGAAATCTGGAAGGCCGAGAAGGCAGCTGTGCAAGGTTCGCAGGCTATCAAAGAGGAAATCGAACGTGTTCGCTCCGAAATGGCCGAACTGCAGCGCAAAGGCCAGTTCGACAAACTTGCCGAGCTTCAGTATGGCAAGCTCCCGGAACTGGAAGGGCGCCTGGAGTCGGCCGAGGCTGGGCAGCAGGTCGAGCGCGACAAGGATAAGCCGCGTTTATTGCGAACCCAGGTCGGGGCAGAGGAAATCGCCGAGGTGGTCTCCCGTTCCACCGGTATTCCGGTCTCGAAGATGCTGCAGGGCGAGCGTGCCAAATTGCTGGGAATGGAAGACTTCCTGCACCAGCGAGTGGTCGGCCAGAACGAGGCGGTGAGCCTGGTTGCCGATGCGATTCGACGCTCCCGCGCCGGCCTGTCCGATCCCGTGCGCCCCTATGGGTCCTTCCTGTTTCTGGGGCCCACCGGGGTCGGCAAGACCGAACTGAGCAAGGCGCTGGCGAATTTTCTGTTCGACTCCGACGAGCACATGATACGTATCGATATGAGCGAATTCATGGAAAAGCATTCCGTGTCGCGCCTGGTCGGGGCGCCGCCCGGATACGTCGGGTACGAAGAAGGCGGCTATCTGACCGAGGCGGTGCGCCGCAAGCCATATAGCGTGATATTGCTCGATGAGGTCGAGAAGGCGCATCCGGATGTGTTCAATGTGCTGTTGCAGGTGCTGGACGACGGCCGTCTCACGGACGGGCAGGGACGTACGGTGGATTTCCGAAACACCGTCATCATCATGACGTCCAACCTGGGTTCGCAGCATATCCAGAGCATGGCGGGCCAGCCCTACGACGTGATCAAGGAAGTGATATGGGATGAATTGAAGACGTCATTCCGCCCCGAGTTTCTGAACCGGATCGATGAAGTTGTAGTCTTCCACGGCCTGGAAGCCAGGCACATCGAGGCGATTGCGCGCATACAGATCCAACGGCTGGCGCAACGCCTGGCACAGCAGGAGATGCGATTGGAGGTGTCCGACGGCGCGCTGGCGCAACTGGCACGTGCCGGCTTCGATCCTGTCTTTGGCGCACGGCCCTTGAAGCGGGCGATCCAGCAGCACATAGAAAATCCGGTTGCACGGCTGATACTGGAAGGCAAGTTCGGGCCCAAGGATGTGGTGCCGGTCGACTGGCAAAACGACAAGTTCGTATTTTCGCGGACTTTGCAGTAGGCGGCGAGGCGGCTGGCCGGGCTGGACCGTAAGGTTGCAACCCGGCTACCGCGGGATTTGGGCCGTCTTTTTCCGGCCGCCTTCTTCCTTTGATTGTTCCTTGGAGCGAGTGTCAGACATTATTGTCTGACGCTCGCTTTTTTGCTGTGCCGGTGCTTCTTTAGATAAGCTGGTGGCGGACGTACGCGGAATCGTGGTGCTTGTGATTCCTTCTGACGTGTGCCAGGTCCTGGGGCCTTGTTCTGCGCCGCGTGGCCGGTCCAGCGCTTGCGCGCTGGACACCGCGCCGCCTTGCTCGTCCGCCCCCTTCGGGGCTCCCTTTGCCTACGGCTGGCTCGGCCCCTATGCCGGGCGCCCCGAACGTCGCGCCACAAGCCCCCCAGGACCTGACCCACTGCGTATCGTCAGTGTGATAGGTTGCCGCAACGGTTTTGGTGCTTGGAAAGGTGGTGATTCGGGCTGTACTGGTAGTGCATCAGAACTACATCCTGAACGCGGATGTGCTGGAAGATGTGTTTCGGAAGTAGCTTGACCGCTTCAGTACGTAAGCTTTTGGTATACCGACCGATGGATTGGTAGGTTGTTAGATTTGAGTTCGGCGAAATACGGCATCGAAGCTGACAACCCAGGCCATAACCGTCCCGATGCTCAAGCGGGCCGGCTGGCGGGCCGCGCGGGGCGAGCGCAAGACCCCTTTCTTTTCAGCCAAAGTCGCAGCACAAGAATGCCAAGCACCCAGTCGTCCCGGCATCGACACAAAAATCACGATGCAGCCGCTGGCGCGGTGGGGGGAAGGTAGCGGGACGGTCGGGGCCGAGCGAGCCGATTATGAAGGGAGCGCGAAGGCGCGGACGAATAAGGCGATGCGGGGTCCGGCGCGCAGGGCGGCGGACCAGGCCACGCGGACCGCTACCTTCCCCCCACCGCGCCAGCGGCGTATCAAGAACCACGGCGTATCAAGAACCACGGCGTATCAAGAACCACGGCGTATCAAGAACCACGGCGTATCAAGAACCACGGCGTATCAAGAACCACGGCGTATCAAGAACCACGGC
>JAKFFG010000077.1:0-3360 GCA_036675275.1 Pseudomonas sp.
AAGGTCTTATGCGGTATTAGCGTAAGTTTCCCTACGTTATCCCCCACGAAAAGGTAGATTCCGATGTATTCCTCACCCGTCCGCCACTCGCCACCCACAGTATTGCTACTGCTGTGCTGCCGTTCGACTTGCATGTGTTAGGCCTACCGCCAGCGTTCACTCTGAGCCAGGATCAAACTCTTCACTTAAAACTACAGGCCTTGCGGCCAATACTTTGAAAATGCAGAACGTCTGATTCTTAGCTATACGTATCGCTTGCAATATTACAATTTACAAGATGCTCATGAATCGAACGTCTGCAAGATGGACAGCATGTCCTTCCTGCAGGCGCCCACACAAGTCACCTGCGCACACTGTCAAAGAGCTTCGAAGTCGGCCTCAGCGCCTTCCTTCGTTGACCCCGTCGTTTCCGTCGAGGTGAGCCGCACATTATGGCGGGTGTTTCTGGAAGCGTCAACATCTTATTTCAAGATTTTTTCGCTTCCCTCGTTTCGATCTTCGCCGCAAGGCGCCGATCCATCCGAGTGAGCCGCCCATTATAGGGGGGCTTCCGAGAACGTCAACACCTCGTTTCCAAGATTTTGCCGTTTCGCCCTTGTCGCTGCTTACCGGTTGAAACCGCCGCCGCCGTTGCAAGGGGGGCGAATTATGGGCGGCAAGAATCCTTTTGGGAAGGGGTGAACTGAAATAATTTTCTGGGCCGAACAATCGCCCAGGCAGGACAAGGGTTTCGGCCCATTCGGTGGGTCACAATCAGGATATCCCCGCTTTGGAACGGACCCCTTATGGCTTTCCTAACCGGCAAGACAATCAGCGACCGCCTGCAATCGATGGTTCCGGAAGGCATGCGCCTGCAGATTCCTCCTCCCTGCCTCATCGATATGCAGGGCGAACCGCTGGAATATGAAGAAGGCATCTCGCTTACCGTTCGTTTCCCGGTACTGCCGCGTTATGCGAATCCGTTGGGGCACATGCAAGGTGGCCACATCGCGGCGGCGCTGGACAACACGCTGGGACCATTCTCATATCTGATTGCGCCGCCCAGCGTGACCAGCTCGCTGAACACCCAGTATTTGCGTCCGGTAACGCCCGAAACCAGCTTCATCACTTGCATGGCGCGGTTGACCGAGCGCACGCGCGGAACGCTGTACTTGACCGGCGAGGCGCGCAACCCGGAGGGCAAGGTCGTGGCGTTGTGCCAGGCGATCTGCCAGATTCTGCCCGCGAAGGGCTGAGACAGCTACTCGACCGCGCGTGTGGGCGGACTTTCCAGCAGGCGGCCATGGGACAACACGTCGCCCAGCAGCGGCATCGTGAAAGCCACCTGGAATCGATACCGTCCGTCCTCGGCGCATTTTATTAGCGGTGGATTGCGGGAACAGCGGCGGCCTGGCCCCAAAGAGCCAGGCAACGCCATAATCAGCCGCCGTCGATCACTTCGACCGCCAGACTCAGGTGCACCGGGCTGGTTTGCTCCAGCACATGCCGTCCGTCCAGGCGCCGACAGGGGGAAAGGTGGAATCCGCGCGCTGGCGGCCGTCGAAGCGACGGCTCCAGAGCAGGCAGTCGGGCCGGTGGCCGATTTCGACCCGTAACGTGTGCCGACCCGCTTGCACCGGAATCCCGAGCTTGCGCGCGATGGCTTGGCCGACCGGCCGTGCCAGCCCCCCCCCCCGAAACGCTATCTGCTATCGGGCCTGCCAAAGTGCCGCGCAGGGTGTAAAGCTTGCAACAAAGGATGCAACCGCTCGAATCCCGTGTCGAACCATCGGCTGACCACGCTATCCATACGCGCGGGCCGGCTCCTTCAACCCGCCAGCAAACGCACGCGCGCGAAGTTGCGCTTGCCCACCTGCAGTACGCCCTCGAATCCCGGGCTGAAATGGGTCTGCGGATCTTCGACCACGGCGCCATCCACCCGCACCGCACGCTCCTTCAGCTTGCGCGTGGCTTCGCCGTTGCTGGGGGTAATACCGGCGGCCGTCAGCAGCGCGGCGATGCGCAGGCCTTCGGCGGGGACGTTCACTTCCTGCAGCGGCAACAGCGACGTGTCGCCTTCGCCCCGGACCACGGCATGCCAGCCGGCGATGGCTTGTTCGGCCTGCGCGGCATCATGGAAGCGAGCGGTCAGTTCGCGCGCGAGGCGCAACTTGATATCGCGCGGGTTGAGCCCGCCAGATGCCACTTCGGCCTGCAGCGTTTTGGCTTCGGCCACGCCGATGTCGAAGCTGAGCAACTCGATCCACCGCCACATCAGCTCGTCGCCGATCTTCATGGTCTTGGTGACGATGTCGATCGCCGGTTCGCTGATGCCGATGTAGTTGCCCAGCGACTTGGACATTTTGTTGACCCCGTCCAGGCCTTCCAGCAGCGGCATGGTCAGTACGATCTGCGGCGGCTGGCCGTAGTGTTCCTGCAAACCGCGGCCCATCAGCAGATTGAACTTCTGGTCGGTGCCGCCCAGCTCCACGTCCGCCTTCAGGGCCACCGAATCGTAGCCCTGGACCAGCGGATACAGGAATTCATGGATGGCGATGGATTGCTGGGCGGCGTAGCGCTTGGCGAAATCGTCGCGCTCCAGCATGCGCGCCACGGTGTGCTGGCCGGCCAGCTTGATCAGGTCGGCGGCCGACATCTTGCCGAACCATTCGGAATTGAAGCGCAGCTCGGTCTTTTCCCGGTCCAGCACCTTGAACACCTGGTCTGCATAGGTGCGCGCATTCGCTTCCACATCCTCGCGGGTCAACGGTTTGCGGGTGGCATTCTTGCCGCTGGGGTCGCCGATCATGCCGGTGAAGTCGCCGATCAGGAAAATCACCTGGTGGCCGAGGTCCTGGAATTGCCGCATCTTGTTGAGCAGGACGGTATGGCCGATATGCAGGTCGGGGGCCGTGGGGTCGAAGCCGGCCTTGATGCGCAAGGGCCGGCCCAGTGCGAGGCGGGTTTCCAGCTCTTCGCGCTTGAGAATTTCGTCGGCGCCGCGTCCGATCAGTTCGAGTGCTTCTGCGTGTGACAAGGGATCTGGATTCCAGTTGTTTTAATGAATAGGGGGGCAGCGCCCACTTACAAACATGAATATGAAGTTAAACCAAAGTTAATCGTGACGCCAGTCAAAAAAGCTAATTGACTCAATGGTTTGACGCGAACATTTAGTGTGTTTATGGTACCCCGATTGGGCTCGCCGTCTGAGCCTGGGGATCACCAGATGCACACACACGTTGACGGCAGCGGCCGCAGGCGGCGTTTCAAGGAACGCCTCGAAATCCTTCGCGACTCGGCCCTGCATCGTCAAGTGAGGACGCACTTGGCGGCGAAGCACTGGACACGCCGACAATGGATCCACGCCAGCCTGTTCACCAC
>JAKFFG010000084.1:0-3315 GCA_036675275.1 Pseudomonas sp.
GCGTGGGCTTGCGGTATTGCTCGTATCCCGATTGGTCAGCGGCCATCGCCAGGGTCTGTTGTTTCATCGTCAAGTAACGCCTCACTCTCGATTGCCGTGGACCTTAATCAGCGTAGCCTTAGATTGCTAATGTCCTGAATTTGCGTGATGAAGTGAAGCGGCCTGCGATCGGGGTCACGCACCAGAGAGCAGGTCACATAAACCCAGACAATTCGGCCTGACTTGTGAATTAGGCGTATTTCCCGCCGATAGGTCTCAATTTCGCCAGCCAGCGCCCTACTGAGTTGCCGCTGACCCGCTTCGTTATCGTCCGGAAGGATAATCTCTCTAGAGGAATGCTCAAAAATCTCCGCTTCGGCGTAACCCACCATCTGGCAAAAGGCATTGTTTACCCTTAGCCACCGAAAGTCGAGGTCAAGCAGCGCCATGCCAATCGCCGCATGCTCAAATGCATGACTGAACTATTGCTCGCCAACCGAGAAGGTTTCGTTGTTGCTGTGGATGGAAGTGCCCGCGATGGAGCCGGCGGGTACGTCCGCGACACCCTTGATCGGGTGAGGGGAAGGCGAAAACTGGGCCGATGCCACTCCAGAGTCCTTGTCATGCGGCCTCTCGCTTGGCACGGTATGGTCTTGATTGCTACCCAACGTGAAGTAAAACGTGCTGCCTTCACCCACTGCTGAATCTGCCCATAACCTTCCGCCATGCCGGGCGATGATGCGCTTGACCGTTGCCAGTCCTATGCCGCTGCCAGTGAACTCTTCAGGTGAATGCAGGCGCTGAAAAGTACCGAACAGCTTGTTCGCATAGGCCATGTCAAATCCGGCACCGTTGTCTCGGACAAAATACACCGTCTGCTCGTCTGCGCCCATTTGTTTGCCAACCAAAATTTCAGCGCTGGGCTTCTTCGAGGTGAATTTCCATGCATTGCCTATCAGGTTCTCCAGGACCTGGCGCAGAAGTGGCCCGTCCGCCCGAACCAGCAGACTGGGCTCGACTGTCGTTTGTACGACGCGCGCGGCGTCGCTTTCCGAGCATTGATCAAGAATCTTGCGCGCCTCTGCGCTCAGGTCTACGGTCTCCCAGCGAAGGCTTGTCCGCGAGATCTGGGCCAGCGAAAGAAGTCCGTCGATAAGTTCGCTCATGTGCAGCACACCGGCTCGAATGCGACTCAGGTGGTGATTGGCACGTCCCCAGGAGTCGGGCGGTACCGCTTTTTGCAGTAGGGCGCAGAAGCCCTCGATGATATTCAGAGGCGTGCGCAGATCGTGCGCTACCGAATACGAAAACGCCTCCAGCTCCTTGTTGGCCGCCTCCAGCTGGGCCGTCCTGCGCAAGACCCGGTTTTCCAGTTCTACGTTGAGCCTGACGATTTCCAACTCGCTGCGCTTGACCTTGCTGATGTCGGTGATGGTGCTGACAAAGCCGGCCGGCGAGCTGACTGCCCCATCAAACAGGGGCTGCACGTTGATCATCATCCACAATTCGCTGCGGTCAGGCTTGCGGTAACGCACAACCACGCCCGACTGGGGCAATCCGGTGCGCCTGGCGGCGACACTGGGCCGCTCGTCTTCGGGCATCGGTGACCCGTCTTCGCGAAATATCCGCCAATCTGAACCAATTCTCGTAGACCCCTTCATCTGCGCCAAGGTTCGGCCGAAGATGCGTTCAGCGCTGGCATTGCAGTCGACGATCCGCCCGTCCGCGTCACGCAGTATGACCGCTTCGGCAAGCGCTTCCACTACAGTTCGAAGGCGTGCTTTGCTTGCTCGAAGCGCTGACTCGATCTGCTGTTTACGCGCGCCGATGTCCCGCTTCTTTCCCTTGTACCCCAAAGATCTGGTTTTGGCTGTCATGCGCCGGTACACTGTTTACCGTAGCGGGGCAAGTTGTCATTCGTCACCCGGGTGTATTCGAAATCGCGATACGACTGGCGTGCATCCAGTACCGGGCGGTGCGGCTCCCCACGACGTGCCGGCTGCCATGCGCATGTGTTGCCTGATCGGCAATCCGCTGGTGAATCTGCGGCGTGTGGCCCTCTGGCGCTGCCTTTGTAAGGCGGCTTCATGCGCTCCTGCGCTTCGGCGCGACTGCGTATTTTCCGGGCCAGAGTTGGTCCACTTGACAGCCAAGCAGCGTTGCGATCCTTTCGGCGACTGGGCGAGAAACCGCACGGCCGTGAATAACGTTGCTCACGAGCATTCGTGAGCGGCACATTGAGTCAGCCAGCGCAGAAAGCGTGGTGCCCCTCATGCGGATTAAGGCCTTGATTTGTTCTGGGTGCACTTGTGTGATAGGCTGATTTCAAAACGAAACAATTCAATTTGAAATGCATTGTGATTTCAATTTGAAATTTGTCAAGAACAGTTTATCGGGGGCATTCCTAGCAATGAAAATGAACGTGGATGCCGTGCTGGAGCGGTTCAGAGAGGCCTACCTCGCCCCGGACTTGACGACGCTCGCGGCTCACTTGGGGATGGACGAAACCACGTTCAGGGTGTGGCGCACGCGAAAAACCGTTCCGCCCAAAATTCTGCTGAAGGTCAGCTCGGAAACCGGGCGGGCGGTCGCGTGGCTGAGCTGCGATTTTCTAACGACCAAGGCACCGACCGCGCTCGCGTCTCCCGCGAATTTTTTTGATTCAACAGAGAAACAAGTAAATCTAACGCCCCAAGAACAGGCGCTGTTGGAAAACTTCCGAGCGGCGTCCACTGAGGGGCGGGTCGCAATTGCGGCGGTTAGCGCTGCGCTTGCGAAACCAGTTGCGAAGAGGAGAAAGTCGGCATGAAATCTCTCAAGGCGTAGCTATGCCTATTGACCGCTTACCTTTCACAGACGCTTTGCGTGCGATACGGTCTCGTTGTGCTCGGGCCCTCCGCGACTGGCGCTCCGGCGCCGACGTAGCAAAGACCTCAAGGCTGGGTAGCGCCACCTGCGGTGTCGCCTCGCTGTGCACGCGGCTGCCCAGTGGTGGCCGTTTACCGCGCGACGGCGCGGCTCATCGTTGCCAACGCGGTGAGGCATTGACGAAGACCCACCTGCTGATCGATCGGCAGAACCGGAAGCCGACGCCGGAGCGCGTGGCTACATGGATGAGTGCCGATTGCGAGGCCGCTGTCAGGCCGAAGGACGCTTCTTACCGCCCGACCGCCGGACGCACCGCCGACACCGAGCCCACGCCCCGAATCGACTGGTTGAGCGCACGCACTACGTATTCCATGAACGGCGGTGTGAAGATCGTTCCGTGGTCGGGCAGGATCCGGGCGTCGACCTCGATGACCCGGGATACGCTGTCCGGGCACCGACCGGGCGCCG
>JAKFFG010000028.1:0-3256 GCA_036675275.1 Pseudomonas sp.
TTAAGTGAGAACCATATCTGTTGCCGTCGAGGTCTAAGCCCGGACAGTATGTGCAGCGACGCTCGCCTTGAGGGCACTCAGGCGAGCGTCGAGCAGTGGGCTTACGCCCGTAGGCGCCGCGTACGGAATGTGCCCCAGCCGCTTTTCAACACCGATTTTAGTAAGGCCCACAGTCCGCTTTCGTTGGGGCGCGGGTCTCCGCCATTGGCGATTCGCTTGAGCTGCAGCGAGTACCAGAAGACTTCCATGATGGCCAAGCGGTCAATCTGCTTGATGCCTGTGATGATCGGGCGCACGCGCTGCGGGCTATCCCGTCCTTGCAGCAAGGCTGCAGGGGCATCTGGGTCAATCGCCAATAGCCGTGCGAGCCCAACGACATCAAGCGCTCCGGAGCGCAGCGCGGCGTTCATGCCGGAGGCGCTACGGAACCCACCGGTGACCATCAGGGGTACCTTTACCGTGCTGCGCACCTTCTCGGCAAACTCAAGGAAATAAGCCTCGCGCGCCACGGTGGAGGCTTTTTTCTGTTCCTGCATCGTGCCGCTCAGGGCTGGGGCCTCGTAAGTGCCCCCCGAGATTTCGATCAGATCGATGCCCGCCTCGGCGAGTGCCTGGATAGTTGCCATGGACTCTTCTTCACTGAAACCGCCACGCTGGAAGTCAGATGAATTGAGCTTAATGGCGACCGTGAAGTCGTGGCCGACCTGCCGGCGAATCTCGGCGTAAACGGCCAGTACGAAGCGCCGGCGTTTTTCCGGGCTGCCGCCCCATTCGTCAGTGCGCTTGTTGTGGTGCGGTGACAGGAACTGGTTGATCAAGTAGCCATGCGCACCATGGATCTGCACGCCGCTGAAGCCGGCTTTCTTGCAGATGGCGGCGCTACGGCCGAAGCGCTGGATGATGTCCTTGATCTCGGCAGTGGTGGCCTCGCGCGGAGTCTCGAACAGTGAGGCCATATCCTCGCGAAATGGAACGGCCGATGGGGCGAGATTGCTGACGTTCAGACCTTTGGTCGCCTGCTTGCCGGGGTGGTTGAGCTGTGCCCAGATGGCGGCGCCCTGGGAGGTGGCTGCCTGCGCCCACTGCTGCAAAACAGGCAAGTCCGCTTCATCCTCGATCACCACGTTGCCTGGTTCGCCCAGGGCGCGTCGGTCGATCATCACGTTGCCCGTGATGAGCAAGCCAATGCCCGAAGCGGCCCAGCGGCGGTACAACTCCACCAGCTTCAGCGTCGGGCGATTGTGGTAGGTACCCAGCACCTCGCTCATGGCAGCCTTGGCAAGGCGGTTGCGCAGTACGCTGCCGTTAGGGAGTTGCAAAGACTGGGTGAGCAGGGGCGTTTCAGGTGGAAGAGGTTTGGACATGGTGAATTCTCGTATGTTTCGGGAGCCAGTATTTAGCAGCGCAGCAGGATCGTTTTGACTATACATTACGTATAGTTAACATGCTATACGTAATATGTATTTGCTCGTCGCCTCGTCGCCTCGGCTGCGTAGATGGCAAGAGGGCTAGGTGCGGCAGTTCGAGCTGCCCCGGCGGTGACACATACGTGTTGGCTATTTCACCGCGCAGGACGAGCACGTTGGTCCGGAGGTACGCTAGCTATACGGATGTCGCCATAGTGCTCACATCCTTGAGTGAAATGCGCGTCTTCGCCGGTATGTACGACATGGCATGCTCGGTCAGAGCGGTTATAGTCAGGCTTGGGTTCACGCCCAGGTTCGCACTGAGCATCGAGCCGTCGCAGATCAACAGGTTCTGGTAGCCGTAGACACGGTTCTGCGCATCCATCACTCCGCGCTCCGGCGAGTCCGCCATCGCGCAACCTCCCATGCAGTGTCCGGTGCTAGGTATGTTGAACAAAATATCGCTCTGAAGGCTGATGGCAATTCCACCGAGTGCCTTAGCCCCCTTCTCCGCAAAAGCAATCCCCTCTGGGATGATGGTAGGAATGGCAATCGGGCCGGCCTCTGAGCACAGCTGCTTTGCGAACGGCCAATACCAGCGGCGCTTGAAGCGCATATTGATAGAGGCGTCCATCGTCTGCATCACCAGCAATAGCATGGTCTGACGCGCAAAGCCGATAGGGTTGTGCGTGCGTAACGCATTCAGTGGGTGTGTCAGCAGCGTCCATAGCCAGGTAAAAATCCGCGTCCACCCTGCGCGTCCACCGCACAACAAGGTCATCAATAGGCCTATCGCATCAGAGCCTTCAGGGAAGCGCGCCGCTTCGATGTGTGTGCGTTCGTCAACATAGACTCCTGAGCCTGCGGTCACACCGGGCGACATGCTCTTATTCGATTCGGGAAAGCGGACGCCAAGAAGGGACTCGGCATTGGTGTACACGCGGTTGCCAAGGTCGTCACTGAGGCGCGGTAATGATCCGCTTTGCTTGACCCGGAACAACAACTCCATCGTGCCCAACGGCGACGCGGCAAAGATCACACCGCGGCAGCGGAAACTGCGGCGCTGTTTGTCGAACCAGGAGGTTGAGCACTCGGTGAAGACTTCGTAACCGTCGCTCCCATCCTCTTTACCGTTGAGTGGTCGTACATCCACCACCTTGGTTTCGGCGAAGACCTGGGCGCCACGTTTTTCCGCGAAATACAGATAGTTCTTGTCGAGTGTATTCTTCGCATTGTGTTTGCAGCCGACCAAGCAACCACCGCACCCGACACAGGTTCCTCGTTCTGGACCTTCGCCGCCGAAATATGGATCGGGATGGATCTGGCCGCCGGTCTCGCCATCGTGGGCAAAGTAAGTGGCTACACGGGAGCGGTAAAACGTATCGGCGATGCCTTGCAGATTTGCCATTTTCTTAAGCCGTAAGTCGGCCTCGCCGAGAATTTTGTTCTCGGTAACTCCCAGCATTTTTTCCGCCGTGGCGTAGTGCTGCGGCATGATTCGCTTCCAGTCCTTGAGGCCGGCCCAGGGGCCTTCGCTCCAGACCCTGTCGGGAGCCGGTAGCAGAACATTGCCGTAGGTGATGGAGCCTCCACCGACCGCGTTGCCGCACATGACAAGAACATGGCGGAACAAGCGGATGTTGTAGAAACCGAACATTTTCAAGCCGGGACGCCAAACCCAGCGGCGCAAATCCCAGTTGGATTTAGGAAAGTCCTCAGCCGTCCAACGTCTGCCCAACTCCATCACACCGACGGAGTAACCCTTTTCGGTCAGCCGGCATGCAGACACGCTGCCTCCAAAACCGGAGCCGATGACGATATAGTCAAAATCATAGGCCTGACTCATCGTG
>JAKFFG010000038.1:0-3247 GCA_036675275.1 Pseudomonas sp.
GCTTGAAAAACAAGACGGTCTGACCACCAGCAACACGGCTGCCGGCGTCACGCTCGAAGACATCACGCACCAGGAAATCGCCAGCCGCGTCGGCGCCTCCCGCGAGATGGTCAGCCGCCTGCTCAAAGACCTGGAAAAAGGCGGCTACATCGAGATGGAAACCAAGCGCATTACGCTGCTCAAGAAGCTGCCCCTGCGCTGGTAGGGCGGCTGGGGTCTACATCGCGTTAAAAATCCGCCGGGCTTCTTGAGGCGCTGCGTCGCTGGTACCCCTTAAACGTACTACTGCACCGCTCCGGGTGCCAGCAGCGCGAACACCGGTTAAGGCGGAGTTTTCGTCGCTGGCGGCACGTGTTCCTGGTACTTTGACAACCCCTGGGCGCTGCGGACGGGTCTGATCAGGATCGGGCTTTCGCGGCGAGTAGTGTGCCCATGTCCCATCGTTAATACGCACACCACCTACAGATACTGTATTTTTACCGGTAGCAATACTATTGAAGCTGCCGCTGCGGCGGATCAGCGTTGGATTGCCTGGATCGTCAACAAAGGCATCCAGGTTGTAGAAGGTATCTTCAAAGTACGACTGGCGAGCACTGTTTTTAGCGCCCGGTATCACATCATCACGCTCGATGTATGCATCAACTGTGACCGCCCCCATCTTGGTATTGGTGAGCTTGATTGTCCAAAGGCCGCTGGGGGCGGTTGCGATGTCGGTTTTGAAGCTGAAGGTAGGGGCAAGAGCAATCAGGGCGCAGGTTCCGTGGCGGCCGGTCGCGACTGCTTTGGGGTAAATGAGAGCGCACAGCGGTTGAGTGCCGCTATCCAGCCACATGCGAGACTCTCCAAATTCAAGCTCAGGCAGTGCGGCGCGGTTGGGCGGGGTGATTTCGATTCGTATGCCTTCTGCTCCGGTGGGGAGCCAAAGTTCCAGAAAATTCTGAGTCGAATCACCTGGTTGCCCCTGCCAATAAAGCGTAGCGTGCTCATTTTTTGATAGTGTTAGATTTGCATGCATGCGCGACTGATAACTGTTGCCTGCCGCCAGAACAATATGCAGGCGCTTGCCGCACAGCGTAATTAATTGGTCCATAGCCGCTTCCAGCAAAGAACTGCCATCGTGCGGGCCCGCCAATGTGCCAACGCTAAGGTTTGCCACTATTTTTGTGTCACTTGCGCAACGTGACAGGATGTACATCAGTCCATCCAACACATGCACGTTCATCGAGCCACCAGATGTGTCAGTCACGGAGTCATGATCTACTTGCACCGCCACAATATCGCATCGGCTGGCATCGTCGTTGGCCATCGCCCAGCTTGGCGGGTCTTCATAAGAAGGCGGCAAGTTTCCCACCTGCGCCCGCAAGGTGCGCGGCCCGCAAGCCAGGTCCAGTACATGGGTGCCATGGCTGACCGATTTTTCAAGCCCGAAGAGTCCAAACTCTTGGTAAACCAAGCTTTCATCGACCAGTCCGTTGTAGGTATGCCGAGTCATGGCTTTATCGATGGCAGAGCCCTTGATCTCATGGCCATAACCGAGGTTTGTGGGTGTGTTGCCCACGCCCTTGCCATCTTGCCGCCAAAAGTACTTCGTACGCGCTTTACCTGCACGCAAAAAATTGGCACTTGCAAAGGCAAGGCCATCGTCAATCAAGCCTATCACCTTACCTTCTAGTAGAGGTTCTGAGGCAGGTGATGCTTGGGTCTTCGGTATTGAAATGTCCTCGGTGTGAGTTCCAGCAGGTAACCCCAGTTCCAATCGCTCGATAAGAGCGTGCAGGTTGCCGCCAGGTTGGATGTGTTTGAAGAAGGCTGGCTTGACTCGCGCCGTGCAAAACCGAAAGCCTGACGGTAGGGCGTTGGAGGCATAAACCGGTGGTACATGCAGCCATTTGTTCGAGGCGGCGGCAATCAATTGAGCGATGCTCGTCCCGGAAGTCAGTTCAAGGGCTATAGGTAACCATTTGGGTTGTTTATCGCCGTAGCCCGCAAAGCTGTCAGCCTCGGCCCATATCAGATAGGGGTCGAAGCCATCGGTGGCGCCCGGCTTGGCCCAGTCAATACCGGTAAATCCACCCTTGGGTAATTTGCTCCAGGTCATGAGTTGTCTGCCTGTTTTTGTTTATTTGAGAGGTAGGCACTCTTTGACTGCCTTTTCCCACATGAACGCGAGTAAAGGGGAGGCTGCGATGCTACTGGGCGCACCAAGTTGCTGGTAGTAACCGCTTTGGTTATTGGTCATGGAGACGCGCAGATCAAAATCCACTGCATGGCCTTGTGCGTCATGAAATTTTCGACCATCAAAGCCACGCTCATGGAGCTTGCCGCCTGCGCAGCGCGCTATGAAAAAATCGCCCAACGCAGTGCCTAGCAAGCGTCCGCAAGCGCTGTCGACCGGATAATGCAGCCCTGCCACCGTGCGGTTAACGGCAATCCGCGCAGCAAGTCGCTCCAGCTGTTCCTTGTATTTGCTGCCATGCGGAAGCAAAGCCTGCAGCACTGTTGCGACTATGAATGCTTCGGTACCGTGTCCGCTGGGCCAGCTGGCATGTCCCGGTGTTGGGATCATGGGTTGGATTTGGGGCGACAACTCGACTGGGCGTGGGCAGGCAAAGGCGTGCTTGAAGCGCGCTTCAACGTGCAAGGCCAGCGACATGACCAAATCCAGAAGTTCAAGCGTGTACTTGTGACGGTGACCCGTCAAACCCACAATGGCCGAAATAAAAGAGGCTCCTCCTGTCATTTGCGCCAATATTTCCGTTCCCCGGTCTTCGCGCAGATCGGCGTAGTTTGCAACCAACGGCAGTTGCTGCGTGAAGATCTTCATCGATGGGCGTATCAAACGCGCTAGCAAATGACTCTTGAACGGTTTCTTGTCCAGATTGACAAAACCGACGGTCACTGATTCTTTCGTCTGATTGACGTCAAAATGCAATCCTGCGAGCAACTCCAGTTCGCAGACCAACAGCCGCGGGCCAGGCTCCCAATATGAGAGTCTGTCGGATTTGTCCAGTGGTAATGGTAAGGTGACTGGGAGAGTGGCGCCCTGAAATGGCCCCACAAGAGCCGAACGACTTTTGGTTAGCGCATCAGCTATCAGCGGAGAGGTTTGAGTAATGCCGCCGCCCATGCCGCCGCCCATGCCGCCGCCCATGCCGCCGCCCATGCCACCGCCCATGCCACCGCCCATGCCACCGCCCATGCCGCCGCCCATGCCACCGCCCATGCCGCCGCCCATGCCACCGCCCAT
>JAKFFG010000063.1:0-3192 GCA_036675275.1 Pseudomonas sp.
CTCCCGTTGCCACCAGGCTTCGACCAGCTGCGGATCGGGCCAGGGCAGGTTCTCGTCGGGGTCCATGGCGACATTCGGATCCTTCGGATCGTCGCTCGGGCCGGCCTCGAAATCCGGCAAGTCCGTCAACTCCAGGTCGAGCAGGGCCAGATCGGCGCCGCTGATCTGGCTGAACGCCTCGCCGGCGACGCGGGCATGGGGCAGGTCGCGCATCTGCTGGATCAGCCACGGGACGCTGACCGGGTCGCCCAGCAGGCCTACGGCCTGAATCACCATGCGCCGCTGCTGCGGCTGCTGCATCAACTGGCGCACCCAGGTGATGCTGGTTTCACGTTTCTGCCAGGTCAGCAGCACCAGCAATGCGCGGTACTGTAGCTCGCTCGGTGTTTCCGCGAACTGGAGCAATGGCTCCAGGGCTTCCTCGTCGCCCATCTGTGCCGTGGCCCAGTTGGCCCAGAAGCGCGTGGCCGCATCCGGGTGCAGACGATGGGCGCGTATGGCGCCCATCAGGTCACGCCGGCGCAACTCCCCCACGGTGCGTGCCGCCCGCGCCACTACACTGGGGTCGGCATGGGACAGACCGGCCAACAGGGCCGGGCCGGGATCGCGTCGGTGCATGCCGCAGGCGGCCAGGCCGATACGGCGGAACAGCGGTTCGGGCGAGGCCAGTAGTTTTTCGATCCAGGGCGCGATCAGGCGCCAATCGAGCCAGCCGAGGGCGGCTGCCATAAGCAGATCCACTCCGTCATGCAGCCGTACAAATTCGGCTAGGGTAGCCATGGCTGCGATGTTGCGGGCCTCGAAAGCCAGCACCGTGGCGGCGAAGACATCGCCGTCGGCGTTCGGCCCGAGCCGCTGCAACAGGGCGTCCAGCCCGTCAGGGCCGGCAATCCGCAAGCCGTCGAGCTGGGCCTCGATGCGGTTGTCAAGTTTGAGCAGGTCCTTCAGGTCGTAGTGCGGCGCCCGAATGGCATAGCCGCGCAGCTCCGCGAGGAAGCTGACTTCGTCAACATGTTGGTCCAGTACGAATGGAATAGGCATTCCGATCAGCTCTTGTCTTCCGAGGGTCCATCACTAACAGGTCGGTGAAAAATGTAGCGAACGATGGCTAGTCAAGGCGAAGTCTGCCGATGGCGGGGTGCTTGCCTGCCGAGGGCTGCCGGCGATGTCAGTTCCGCAAGCAGGGGTTTCGACCGCTCATTCGACAAAACAAAAACATGATGCCCGGCCATCACTTCATAATCGTCTGCCAGTGACCATCACGGATAAAGCCAATGGTTCTATCGGCAAAAGACCAGACCCCGTCGATGCTGCCGCGCAGCACGGTGAACTGGAGATCGTCGGCTTCTTCTATATCCAAGGGAACTAGAGTTTGCCCGGCAACCATGTCAATACCGGCCAGATGCGCGACATAGATGCGGCCATTGTATTCTGCGATTCCCCAATAGCTTCTCCCAGTATCGATCGGATGGATTGTGCTCCATTGATCTTCTGCGCCCACTATCACGGTTCCATTCTTGCCGGCGATGGCGTAGTTACCACTGGCTAACATACAAATACTGGTAAGGCTTGCGTTCGTTGGCAGGTCCAGAACTTGCCAGCCTGCACCATTGAAATGGGCGGCGTAACCGTCGGATGTAACCGCTACAAAGTTTCTGCGACTCTTGCCGGCCAGATCTTCAATCGTGACGTCGCGGCCGGCGACAGTCAGTTTCGGCAAAGTCTCGAATTGCTCATTCTGCAGGCAGTAGGCCTGGCCCACTGAGCCGCCACACACTACATCGTTGCCGATAATGCGAACTCTCCGGAGCGGACCAATGCCGGCCACCTTCGCGTTTGCGAAGGCCTTGCGCGATGCTCTGAGTTCATCTCGCGTAGCAGGGGATTTCCAATCGAAGCGGACGACTGACCCGTTCTCGCCCAACACGTAGGCGAATCCATCGGCAGCGGCGTCAATGGATAAAATTGCCTCTGCGGAAAGCCCGAATTCGAGCCAGAAACCCAGTTTTCTGACGCCGACCCTATTCTTCGGTGTGTCGTAGTCGTCCCCAATCGTACAGGCCGCTATGATGATGCCTGGCGCAGGACTTACTCCCTCTTGGATGAAGGCGTCGTGAATGAATTCAGTATCTGATATGCCGTTCATGTTCGACTCACTCCTCCGTGTGCTAATCCAACTCAATGGGGGCTGGCGGCGGTTGTTTTGCCCTGGGCAGCGGATCATTGGGTTTCACTGTTAGTTCCATCTTGTTGTGTCCGTCTTCCAGTTGCTTTTGCAGACACTCCTTTTCACAACCGGTCGATCCAGGCGGTACATTTACCTTCCCAACCGCCGATTTCGCGCCAACCTCGCAACCCGTAGCTAGTGTGTAAGTCTTACCCTGATTAGCTGGATTGTTGAGCCAGTTGTTCCGTTCGACAGTGTAATTACAGCCGATCTGCCCGTGTTCAGTCCGTTTGGAGTGACTGTGGCCTTCCACGCAGAGGCAGGGGGCTTTATTTGAAACATAGTTTGTAGCGGCATCCGGTGACCCGCGGTTGGCATGAGCGACAAATTCTTTGGATGGAAGCAGGTGATGGCCTGTCATGGGCTTGCCATCAGACCCATTGCAGCAACGCTCTGGCGTTTTCGGCATGAGGAGACATTTCCGCGCGCTACAACACGGGGCGCTGTAATCGCTCGCCCCCGAGCACTTAGCCTTGATGTCCTTGGCCATCGGCTCGCAGGGATGCCCGGCTACATCCATTGCTATCGCATCCGTGTAAGGCCACGGCCCCGTGTTAGATGTTGAACCATGGTTGTGTGTTGTCAGATCCAGATTACGTACAACGTTTTCCCCCTCGAACTTCACATCCATTGACCAGGCGGTGAAATAGACTTTGCCCTTGATCTTGCTGGTGATGACTCCTTTCTTTGGGGCACAGCCGGCCTCATCGCCATAACTGGTCTTGAAATAGCTCTTGTCCTTGAGCATCACTTCCTTGCCGCTGATCTTCACCGTCTTGCTGCCGTTCGTGGTGTCCTTGGCCATCCCGGTATTGGGGTAGGGAATGGGCACGCCTGGCGGCGTGGCGGGGGTCTGTGGCGGGGTGAAGCAGACGTCCGGGAAGCAGGCGACGGCCTTGCCGTCGGCCGACTTGCAGGAGATCTCCATGTTGTTGGCGTAGACCTGGTTGGCCATCAGGCGGCCC
>JAKFFG010000021.1:0-3107 GCA_036675275.1 Pseudomonas sp.
GGGTAGTCATGCGCCAAGGGCAGGGGGAGGCGCGCTTGGGCGACGGTGCTTCGTTGAACCGATCTTCGGCGCTGCAGCTATGGACCGTTGGCGCCATCGCGCCCATCCTCACAATTCTCTGGAATATTTTCGAGAAGGGTTTGCAGACCGATTGGTTCACGCTTTGGACGGCGGGACGGCTGGCGCTGTTCGGCGATACGGCCAAGCTCTATGATTCAGTCGAAGCGGGTTTCAATTTTCCCTATCCGCCGCACGCGCTGTTCTTTTTCGCACCCCTGGCACCGCTGCCGTACCCCTTGTCTTACGCCCTATGGAATGTGGTCACGGCGGGGTTTTTCGTATGGGCAGCCAGACCATATTTGCCGAAAAGCTTTCCGGCGCTTCTTGCCGTGCTCACACCGGGCGCACTCATATGCCTGCACTTCGGCCAAACCGGCCTCCTGGTAGGCGGGCTATGGTTGCTGGCGTTCCGGGGCTCGTGGGCGTCGGTCGCGCTGCTGACGTTCAAGCCCCACCTGGGGGTGCTCAGCATCCTGTCGATCCGTTCGCGGCGAGCGCTGATTTGGACAAGCGCTGCCGCCGTCGGACTGGTGCTTTTCAGCCTGGTCCTGTTCGGTCCGGCCCTGTGGAAGGATTTTGTCGATCACTCGATAACGCACACCTCGGAGCTGACTTCCCGTCAGCGCTGGCAATTCCTGGGAGTCGGCCCGGCAATCGCCTATGGCCTCGTCGGCTGGCTGCCGTTCGCGATCGCCGCGGGCCTGATGCTGATGCGTAACGTAAATGCATTCACCGCCGCGACCGCCGCGCTGCTCGTGTCGCCCTATGGATTCTCCTACGACATGCCCGCCGCGTCTCTTGGGATCGGGTTGGCGATCTGGGGCCATTGGCATGCGCTGGGCTGGGCAAAGCGGCTGGCCCTCATGCTGGGATTCATGGTCCCGGTTCTGGCGGGTCTTGGCGTTTGGTGGATTCCACCGATATTGTTGTGGACGTTGTGGGTGCAGGTAGGGCTGGACAACAGCAATTTGCGAATTCCGGCGCACTCGTATCGGACGAGCCTTGAACAGGGTTAGCCTTACGCTTCTGGCCGCCCTTTGTTTCGTGGGCGCGATCATGCCCCTCTATGTCATTTGGGGGCATGGCGGGCCAGGGGCGGATCATCGAATGATCTGGGAAGCGGCGCGGTTGGCCGAGCCCTATTCGATTTGGTTCCCCTATCCACCAATTGCGCTGCCCTTTTTTTGGCCTCTCAGGGCGCTTTCACTCGATGCCTCATTCTGGATATTCAACGCGGTCAGTGTTGCCATGTTCGCCTTAGCGGCCCGTCCCTACACCCGTTACTGGCCGCTTGCGGCACTGACTCCCGGCGCGGTTATGTGCGTATCCTACGGGCAAACCGGGCTAATCGTCGGGGCATTATGGCTTTGGGCGTTTGACCGAAAGGCTCCCGCCGTCGCGCTTCTGGCGATCAAGCCGCACCTCGGTTTCCTGTCCATATTCACGTTGAGGGACGGGCGCTCGTGGGCGGTGGCGGTGATAACTCTTGTTGCTTTGTGCCTGTTGCCGGTGCTGGCCTATGGCCCCTCGATATGGGCTGAATGGTTTGAACGTTCCATGCGAATGGTTGGGTTGGTCAGCAATTGGGAAAAATGGGATTTTATTGCTGTAAGCCCGATGATTCAGTGGGGCCTCTTGCCGTGGTTCGTTTTTGCCTCGTGCGCTGGTTTTCTTCTGACGAAGCGGTTCGACGTATTCACCGCCGCCACAGCCGCGCTGATCATCTCGCCTTATAGCTTCATCTATGACTCGCCGGCCGCGAGCCTCGGCATCGCGCTGTCGTTGATCGAGGAGCGAAGTCCGGTCAGGTCGCTGATTCTCGCATTGGCCCTGATTTCCCCGAGCATGATCATGTTTGGAGCATGGTGGGTTGCGGCCGCTCTGTTGGCTGCGCTTTGGGTGCAAGTTGGGTTGAAGGATCGAGGAGCCACCGAATCCTCGACCTGACGATCCCGCATCGAAATGTCCGAATTTTATGTTAGCACATGCAAATGGGGACGGGGGCCGGATACACCACATATCCGATGATGGATGCGGACAGCCGGCCGGTTTATCGGCTGCTTCTGATTTGCTTCCTGGTCAGCCTGGCCAGCGTCTACGCGCTTGGATTTCGCATCGCTCCGGCAACGCTGGCCCTGTTCTGGGCCTGGCCGTTCGTGGCTATCGGAGGACTGCTCGCCCGGCGAATTGGGAAGTTTCGGCTTGCCACGATCATGCAGGGGTGCGCACTCATTTATGGGCAGGGGCTGTGCCTGCTCATGATCCTGTTCGGCATGGCGGCCATTAGTGGTCCCTACGCCGATCAAATGCTCGCGGCATGGGACGAAGCGATCGGGTTTCATTGGCCGGATTATGCCGCTGCTACGCTTCCATACCGCAAACCGCTGACGCTGGCTTATAAATCCTTCGCCTGGCAGCCGCTGCTTGTCGTGATTGCGCTGGGCCTGTCCGGCCAATCGCGCCGATTGTGGATATTGATTGCCGCCGCGACGTTCGCCTCAATCTTGACGGCGCTGACCTTCGCCCTGGTTCCGGCCAGAGGCGTGTACAACCACTATGGTGTTTCAGTTGGACATGTCGTCACAATTGGCACGTTCGAGTTTCATCATGGCCTGGATTATTTGCGCGGCGGAGGACGGCAAATCACTCGTTCGCTCATGACCGGACTCGTGTCGTTTCCCAGCTATCACATGGCCGAGGTCGTATTGTTCGTCTGGGCCGGTTGGACCGTCAAATGGCTGCGCTGGCCATTGATTGCGCTCAACTTGGCGGTCGTCGCGGCGATTCCCGTAATCGGCGCGCATTATTTCATCGATGTCCCGGGAGGCGCGCTGGTCGGCGTGGCCGGCATCGTCGCCGCCAAACATTGGCATCGGTCGGCGATGAAGCGAGCAACGCGACAGGAATACTCCAGCGAGCCGGCATGGCAGGGGCAGGGGGACTCGAACCCACGACCCTCGGTTTTGGAGACCGATGCTCTACCAACTGAGCTATACCCCTAGGCCGGAGATGCGCCCTAGACTCACCCGTCCGCCGGCGCAAGGCCG
>JAKFFG010000081.1:0-3019 GCA_036675275.1 Pseudomonas sp.
GCTGCGTTAGAATGCGCGTCCCGGCGCAAGGCCGGATAGTTGTCCCGGGCCGTTAGCTCAGTCGGTAGAGCAGAAGACTTTTAATCTTTTGGTCGAAGGTTCGAATCCTTCACGGCCCACCATCAAGTCCACTTCACGACCGGCAGGCGCGCTCTGGATTAAGCCACGCAGATTGGGTCGCACCCGTGTGACAAGAAGCAGCTACGGATCGGAACCTCGAACATAGCCGGTGCAAACCTTACCTTATCTCGCCCTTTACGCTGGGCTAGACGACCCGCCCGCCAAGAAGTCATATGGGGAGGGAGCAGACGAACAAATTGGACGGGCGGGTCAAAAAGGATTTTGCATTCGACCGTGCTGCTATGCAACAAACCTGAGCCGCCACTATTCGGATCGGAACTATGCCACGGCAATCTGCGTTCCAATAACCAGTTTGGTGCGTAGTGATGAAAGTCTGCCCCAAGAAGGGGAATTCCAATGCGATCAAGTACAAATACGTGTCTTTGACGAACTAGCTAAAGGATTATCCTAATCCGGGGATCGTAGGATTCGCAGTACTTCTGCAATGGCTTGGTCGTTGTCATATACGTTGTGCCCCGAATCAACGACAAGAGTCGAGCTGGCCCCGGAAAGTCGCGTGCTGGAGAGCGGTACCGCACCATCGGTCTCCGGAAGACGACCTGGAAGCATGCCTGAAATTACATGATAGGAAATGCCCGCCACCGGCATCAACGATTCGCCTGCGCGCCGCACCGGTTGCGCGGCTTGTAGCGTGGAGATGCTGTTCAAGTCGGCTTGCTGGTAGGTATGGCGAAGTTCTTCTCGTACCGTTTCGGGATGATCACGTGCGAGGCGGCGCAGGGCCTGTATTTCCGGAGTGCGACGGCCGACCAAGGCACGCATCAGGCGACCGAACCAGGCATCGGCGCCAGGACTTCCGCGATGCGGCGCGGCGAGAAAGATCGCGCGCGAAACGCCGGGATAAGGTTTGAAGACGAAGACGTTCTCGATGGCTTTAAGATCGGTTGGGTCGCCGGTCAGCTGGCCGGGTGGGCCAGTGAACGCGGCATTCCACAAAGCGTCGCCGCTGTCCACGCACAGCATCCGAGACACAACCCCGCCCAGACTATGTCCTACGAGCACCACGCCGGATCGCGCCGGATCGTCTCCCTCCTGGTCGAGTAGTCGCCAGGCATCGTCCAGGTAGCCTTGCACGCGACGGCGCGACACTAGCAACGGCGCATTGGTCTGGTAGACCACGTGCCAAACTTGGAAACGCGCGCGCAGGTCCGGGTTGCCCCATATCGCATTCGACAATTTCGCCCATGCCAACGGGCTGCTGCCCAGGCCGTGGATCATCACCAGTGGGCGCTTGTTTGGGTCGTAGTCTTCTAGCAGGTACACCCCGGCGCGCTTCCCGACCTCTTTGCCCCACAGCAGGCCCCATATGCCCAACCGACGCAGCTTGGTTGTGCGTACGCCTTGGGCGTAGAAGGCTGAGGTGTCGGTGGCCAGAGCGTAGCGTCGCCCACCAATCGCAAGTGGGCCAGTGGCGATCGGATCGGCAACCACCAGCCGCGGGAGGAAGGCATCGCCTCTGGGTTCAATCTCGATCCACGCAGTCGCCCAGCGGAATACGCCTTCGGGAGGTATCAGTTTGCACTCCGGGCGATCGCTGCAACGTGGCGCCACCACGGCTAGCGGCACGCCAAATCCAGGATTGACGAAGCGCTTGCCGCCGAACAGGTGCACAGGCACATCCTGGGCACGCGTTAGGGTTATCGGACCTCCGGAATAGGGGGAAGGAGTCCGGAACTCCACGGTGATGTCGTCATCATTTATCTGGACTGGTCCGGACAACCACCGTTGCCTTGAGTTCTGCAGCGCTAGTTTGAGAAATTCATCCGTACAGCGCGTGGCCAGTGCTGCGGCTTCCTTACTAGTCGCGGGCAGGGGATTCCCCAATGCCTGGTAGGCGGATGTAGCACAACGTAACCAGTGAGAGGTCGCGGCATTCTTGTTCGCGCGTGGAGCACGACTTGCCCACAAATGAGCATCGGCCAGGAAATTCTCGGAATGCGCACCCGGTTCCGGACAATTGCGTCCAAGCACGCAGGCAGTCTGCGCTGATTCGATAGTGGTGTTTCCGGTCCGGGTAGCCGCAGGCAGTGTGCTGCAACCAGCCAGCGCCACTACGACAGCCAGCATTGGCAGATGGCAGCGCGTGCCAGAATCGTTGCGGCAGCCCGCAGACGGGACAATATGCCAACGTTTCATCATGCCCTCGGACGCGCAGTCCTTACGGTTAGCTGTTGCGACTAGAGGACCACCGATCGATCCCCCGGTGCATTGTTGGTCATGGAGTTTGCTTACCAATCATGAAAGAAAATAGCTGCCCGTCAAGAAGCCGGCCGTCATTGCGACCACGAGCAGCGCACCTTGCACCTTCGGCGGTGCGGGGAGCGGAATATCGAGCAGTCGACAACCAACGCCAATGCCAAGCGCTAGTACGATGCCGAGCAGTGACATAGTCATAGGGGCAACCCATTTTTCGACTCACCGGTGGGGCCGCCGCAATTTTCCCTGTGCAGTGCGGCTTGTCGGGCAAGCAACTTGTCAGCTAATACGTAACCTGTGGTCATGGCGAGGACCAGCAGTGCTCCCACGAGGACAGGTGGAGCAGGGGAGGGAATACCAAAGGCCTGACATCCGAACCCGATACCAAAGCTCAATACGATGCCTATCAGCAGTTTCCAGTTCATGTGCTTCACCTAAATGTCGGTATGGGTCGAAGAAAGGGGGGCACTGACTGCAGGCGGGCCGCCGATGAAATGCCGGACCTGCGGCGGCGCGTCGCCTGCGTGCATGCGGCGCAGCGTGTCCTGCAGCCGGCGCTCCTCGCCGGTCACGCGCGCATGCTGGCGCAGGTGCTCCAGCCACGAGGCGACCAGGAAGTACTCCAGATATGTGCCAGGTTGTGTGGTGTCTTCCATGACGCCCCATTGGATGGCGCCATCGC
>JAKFFG010000055.1:0-53904 GCA_036675275.1 Pseudomonas sp.
CGACAAGGAGCCCATGAAAGGTCATGACAAGGACCATGACAAGGATAAGGACCATGGCAAAGATCACGACAAGGACTACGACAAGGAGCCCATGAAAGGTCATGACAAGGACCATGACAAGGACCACGACAAGGACCACGACAAAGGGCATGACGGCGCCGGCGACAATACGCACTACCTGGACGGCGGATTGGGCGTGACGATTGACGCCGGAAAAGGCGACAACTGGATCCAGTTCACGGAAAAGGTGTCAAACCTGGTGGATGTTGGCAGCGAAGCAGGCATCCGCGCCAGCATGTTCAATATTCGTGACTTCAGCACGGGCGATACGCTGGCGTTTGGTCAACATGCCGAGGGTGCGGACCCGCGCGAACTCACGGGCCCCGTGCTCGAAGGCGAACTGGCCGATGTCACCATGGAGGCCGGCGCTACCCTGGAGGACAAGCTGCAGACCGCCGCTGACAATATCGACGTTGACGACTGGACGACTTTCCAACACTCCGATGACACGTTCGTATTCGTTCAGAACGGCACCGACGAGCTGGAAACAGGCGATGGCCTGATCCAATTGGTTGGCTACTCCGGCGAGTTGAACAACAGTAATTTCATCCTGCCTGCCGCCGTTTGATCGGCTGACCAGGGCCACTCTCGTCAAGATCATGCACCGGCCGCCTCAGTGCAGCCGGTGTAAACCTAAATCCCAAGGTAAGCCCTTCGTAGAGCACACCAAGAATATGGTGATGTCCTGGGCGTTGATTTCGGCGGTCCTTCACCTCCAGCACCTTGGTCGAGATCTTGGAACCGCAACCAGCTCCTTGACCGTACTGGGTAGGGCGTATGGGATTATTCATTGAGCGGCAAGCACATCGCGGATGAGGCAGCGGTAAGTGGGCCAGGAACGGGAAATGAACCTGTACTGCGGCACCCAGACTTTCTAAGGAAATTTTGCTGGCTTGAACGCGATGTCAAGTGGCCTGATTAGGCTAGATGCTGTAATCCGCTCATCTTAGTTGCAACCACTAGTTTCTAGCGCGTTTGTTCAAATATGCCGGCATCCCGCCCGCGCTATCTACCATACATCCAGGGATTTGCCACGTTATGTTTAGCTGAACTCCGCTGTGGCCAATTACATTTGCACCAAAAAATTCTCGTAGAGAAACGGATTGTCATGAGGCGGTTGCTAGCATCACGCGTAGTACTGAATCTGCGTGATATCCGCGTGGTACTGGTACTCATGTGTATACACCCTACGGGAGGCGATCATGGCATCAGTATTCAATAACTTGTTGAACAGCGACAAGGTCCCCAATATAGGCGACGTCGTCGGCGTTACGAAAAAAGTAGTGAGTACGGCACTCGAAAGCGTTAATCAGCCCGCCAACGGCACCGCCGGTTACGGTCACGGAAAGGCGCCTGATCATAGTCCCGGAAAACCGCCGGACAAAGCTCCTGTAAAGGGCCAGGATAAAGAGCATGACAAGGAACCCGTAAAGGGTCATGACAAAGACCACGACAAGGAGCCGGTAAAGGGTCACGATAAGGACAAGGACAAAGAGCCCGTAAAAGGTCATGACAAGGACCACGACAAAGAGCCCGTAAAAGGTCATGACAAGGACCACGACAAAGAGCCCGTAAAAGGTCATGACAAGGACCACGACAAGGAGCCCGTAAAAGGTCATGACAAGGACCACGACAAGGAGCCCGTAAAAGGTCATGACAAGGACCATGACAAAGACAAGGACCATGGCAAAGATCATGACAAGGACAAAGAGCCCATAAAAGGCCATGACAAGGACCATGACAAAGACAAGGACCATGGCAAAGATCATGACAAGGACAAAGAACCCGTAAAAGGTCATGACAAGGACCATGACAAAGACAAGGACCATGGCAAAGATCATGACAAGGACAAAGAGCCCATAAAAGGCCATGACAAGGACCACGACAAAGACAAGGACCATGGCAAAGATCATGACAAGGACAAAGACCATGACAAAGATCACGATCATGATCATGATCATGGCCACGACAATTTCAACAAGTTCACGGTGGAATTGAAAGATGCCAGCGGCACGGCGACCTTCGTGACCCAATTTGGCAGCATTCCTGCGAAATGGGAGGCAGAAGGCGAGGCAGTGGCACGCCGTCAGGGTGACAAGCTTACGGTCAATCTGACCGGAGAACTGTTGCTGACTGCACCCGGCGGACAGGAATTCTCCATCACGCCTTCCGACCTGCAGCGCCTTAGCGACAACGGCAAGCTGACGCTCGAAGACATCAAGGAAGCAGCGGCACCGCTGATAGACTATCTTGAAGCGCGCGGCATAGATGCCACCGGCGCCAGCCTGAAGGGCGAAACGCTGACCTTTGCCTTCGATATATCCGACGCGGCGTCACTGCCTCCCGACATGTCCCTGACCGAGGCCTTCACCACCAATGCCACTATTGACCTGACGGTCGTCGCCCAGGTCATGAAAAACCTGGTCGTCGACCTGGTCACGACCGAGGGCGCAATAGACCTGGGTACGGACATCCCAATAGGTCAACTCGTGGAGGAGGTAATCGTGGATGGCGGGGGCACGGTGGATTATGGCCCTATATCCATCGACGCGGAGGGCACTACCACGTTCGACGCTTCCACGTCGACCACCGAGGTTGACGCGGAGATCGTAGTCGACGCCGGCGATTCCTCATTGCCCGGCTGGGTGGTCACGCTGGGTAGCGGGGATGACAGCATAGGTTTGCGTGTCGAGTCCGATGACGATGTCATCGAATCCGGCGTCAGTACCAATCGTCAGATCGACTTGGGCGCTGGCGACAATACGCTCTACCTGGACGGCGGACTGGGCGTGACGGTTGAAGCCGAAAAGGGCGACAACTGGATCCAGTTCACGGAAAAGGTGTCCAATCTGGTGGATGTCGGCAGCGAAACAGGCATACGCGCCAGCGTGCTCAATGTTCGGGACTTCAGCACGGGCGATAAACTGGCGTTCGGTCAACATGCCGAGGGTGCGGACCCGCGCGAACTCACGGGCACCGTGCTCAAAGGCGAATTGGTCGATGTCACCATGGAAACCGGCGCCACCCTGGCGGCCAAGCTGCAGACCGCCGCTGACAATGTCGACGTCAATGACTGGACAACTTTCCAACACTCCGATGACACCTTCGTATTCGTTCAGAATGGCACTGCCGAGCTGGAAACAGGCGACGGCCTGATCCAATTGGTTGGCTACTCCGGCGCGTTGAACAACAGTAATTTCATCCTGCCGGCCGCCTGACCGGCTGGGCAAAGTCGATCCGGCCTTGCCTGCATGCACCCGGCTGCCTTAGGGCGGCCGGTGTGAATAACGACCCTTTCAAGCCCTTCAGCAGCCGTCCGTCGTAGATGTCGGACGGCTGCCCGCCATCGATACAACCCATGGGCGCCACCTCATTTCATTACGCGTACCTTCATCGCGCGTTGACTGATATTATTCAACGCATTGCTTAAGTAAAGATTCTGTCGCGTAGCAGCATTATTTTCATGCAAATATAAGGAACGACTATGTCATTCGAAGGGAGCTGCCATTGCGGTGCAGTCAGTTTCAAGGTCAATGCCCCGGTTCCAACACAGGCCATCAGCTGCAATTGCTCTCACTGCAGGCGCAAAGGCTTTTTGCTGTCCTTCTTTCCGGCAGAACAATTCGACTTGATGCAGGGCGCGGGATCGCTCGGCTCATACAAGTTCAACACACATAAAATCGACCATCGCTTCTGTCAGGAATGCGGCACTGAACCTTTTGCCAACGGAACGAATCCTGACGGATCCGCCGTCTGCGCGGTAAACCTGCGCTGCGTGCCATCGATCGATCTGGATGCGCTGGAACTCCAGCATTTCGACGGGGCGAAAGCGTAGACAAGGGAACCCGGGGCAGTGGTTACAGAAGCTTCCATAGATGACGACACCCATTCTTTCAACCGGCTTCGCCCGCGACTGCAGAAAATCGCCTATCGAATGCTGGGGTCAGTGGCCGAGGCCGAAGATGTCGTGCAGGACGTCTGGCTGCGATGGAATGCAGCAACGCCACAGAGCATAGTCAATGTGGAAGCGTGGCTCGTCTCGGTCACGACCAGGCTGTCCATCGACCGGCTTCGCGCCGCCAAGACACAACGGGAGCACTACACAGGGATATGGCTGCCCGAACCTCAGATTAGTGAAGTTCCGACCACACCCGAAGAAATCAGCGAGCGCGCCGACGATGTGTCGATGGCTTATCTGATACTGCTCGAGCGGCTTACACCCGAGGCACGTGCAGCATTTCTTTTGCACGAAGTGTTCGACGCCGACTATGCCCAGATTGCGGAAGCCGTCGGCAAAACGCAGGCGGCATGCCGCCAACTGGTAAGCCGCGCAAAAGCACAGCTGCGCGACGACAGGCCGCGGTTTGCCGTGTCGCCGGAAACGCATCATCGTCTGCTGCAGACTTTTGCACAGGTACTGGAGCGCGGCGACTTTGCCGGGATCAACGCATTGCTGGCCGAAGACGCCGTACTGATGGGCGACGGCGGAGGACGGGTGATCAGCTTTCCGAAGCCTATGGTCGGAGGCAGGCGTATCGCGCAGCTATTCTTTGCCGCAACGCGCCGCTACAAGAACGAACTCCACATCAAGTTGGTCATACTTAACCAGCAATGGGCCTTGTTGCGTTTTATCGAAGGCCAACTTGAATCTGCCCAGTTGTTCGAGTTCGAGGACGAACGTATCGCACGCATCTATGTACAGCGCAACCCCGATAAGCTGGCACGGATTGCCGCTGCATACAGCCGCCGTTAAGTCAGCTATCGGGCAGCGGCCGAGCTTGTCAGGACAGCGGAGACCTCCTATGATGCAAAGCTGGGACGACTAAGCGACGTGCTGCGCCACGACTCTAACGATTGATGCCCTTCGCGGACAGACAATGACCGAACAGATCATCCAGTTAGTGCACTTGATCGGCCTGGGCCTGGCCATGCTTCTGCCATTAGCCAACCCGCTTACCTCAGTGACCATGCTTTTGTCTCTTGGGCAAAACATACCGCGAACCGAATTGCATCGCCAGGTCCGGCAAGGCGCGCTCTATGTCGTCCTGATCATACTGGTCACGTATTTTTTGGGCACATGGACGATCCATGCACTCGGCATTTCAATACCCGGCATCCGCATCGCAGGCGGAATGATCGTCGCCTTTATCGGCTTCAACATGCTGTTTCCCGCTAGTACGACCCCCAACGACCCGCCCGGCGATGGCACGGCACCCGAACCTTCCAAACACAAGGAGGTGCCCAGTATTGCGTTCGTCCCGTTGGCGCTGCCCGGCACCGCGGGCCCAGGGACGATCGCCATGATCATCAGCGCCTCGTCAAAGTTGGCGGACATCCGGCCGCATTACCCCGAATGGGCGCTGGTGGCGGCGCCTGTCATCGTCGCCTTGTTGCTGGGAGGGCTGTTCTATATTTGCCTGCGATTCGCCGACCGTCTTGTCAGTTTTCTTGGCCACGACGGCATTGACGCGATTTCGCGCATCATGGGTTTTCTGCTGGTGTGCATGGGCGTGCAACTAGTCATCGACGGTGTTCTGGAAATTGTGCAGCATGGCGCAATGTGATTGACGCCGGCTCACCCCATCTCCGCACCGTTCTTCAGCCTGGAGATTAAGTCTGCCTCGCAGTCCTCAATGAACGGCCAACGCAGCCATAGCAGGTGAGCATCAAACAACGTGGCCCATAATCTGATAGCCGCCCAGAATGGCGAGGCTCACAAAGAGGCAATGGCGAAACAATTGCGCTGATAGCCGCATGCGCAAATACTGGCCCGCACACATGCCGATCAGGGCGGGCGCCAGCATGAGGACGGAAGCACTCACCGCCCCGATGGAATAGCTGTCGTTGAACCATAAACCAGCAGCGAGAGCCACCGTAGAAACTGTGAACGAAACTCCCATCGCCTGAACCAGGTCGTCGCGCTGCAATGCGAGCGCCTGCAGGTAGGGGACGGCAGGTATGACAAACACACCGGTCGCCGCTGTTACGGCGCCGGTCAAGGCACCCGCCAGTGGGCCCATCGACTTTTCAGCGTTCGCCGGAACAAGCAGCGGCTTGCCAAAAAATCCCCAAGCCGCATACGCAACGAGCGCCCCACCCAGCGCTACCGCCGCCCAGGCTCCAGCCGGTGCGCCCAACACCGCTGCGCCCGCCAGCGTACCGGCCGCTATGCCCATCTGCATGCCGCCGATACGCCGCAAAATAGGCAACAGTTTGCGCATCGGCCCTGCCTGCCACAGGTTGGTTATCAACGAAGGAATGACAAGCAGCGCCGCAGCCTCGGCCGGCGGCATGAACAATGCCAGCAAGGCCATCGAGATTGTGGGCAAGCCCAGGCCGACGATACCTTTGACCATGCCTGCAACCATAAAGACGGCAGCAATAAGAAGCGTGTCCGTCCCCATCCAGACCATGCCGTCAAGGTGGGCGCCACTGGGCGCAAAGAGTTCCTTCAGATGTTCCAATGCCTGTCTCCACTCGCCGGGTTCGTTTATCCCATTGCCAGATTCTGGGGCCGTCGGCAGATCCAGGCAATCTGGCTTTCACGAAGCCGGTCTCAGGCGATGCCTTAGGCTGCAATGCTATGATTTTTCATGCGCTTCGATCTGATTGATCTTCGTCTCTTCCTGAATGTACATGAAACGGGCACCATCACTGACGGCGCACGCAAGTCCCACATGACGCTCGCATCGGCAAGTGAGCGCATCAAAGGCATGGAAGCGATTTTGGGCGTAGCTTTGCTCAACCGCGACAGGAGAGGAGTCGACGTCACACCGGCGGGCAGAACGCTGATCCATCATGCCCGGGTAGTGCTTCAGCAGATGGATCGCATGCACGGCGAGCTTCATGACTACGGGAAGGGAATCAAGGGACACGTTCGGCTGCTGTGCAATACATCTGCACTCAGCGAGCATTTGCCCGAAATCCTCAGCAGCTTTCTAAAGCTTAATCCGCAAGTATCGATCGACATGGAAGAGCGGCTCAGCTATGAAATCGCCGACGCGATACGAACCGGCATGGCAGATATCGGAATTGTCGCCAGCTCCGCCGATCTGCAGGGGCTCGAAACGTTCCGCTTCCGCGCCGATCCGTTGGCGCTGATTTGCGCACGCAACCATGAAATCGCCCAGCGCTCCTCGGTCACGCTTGCCGAAGTGGCTCACCTGGAATTCATCGGTCTGGCCGGCGACAGCGCACTGCAAGAGCACGTTGCGTATCATGCGCGCAAGGGTGGCAAGGAACTTACGTATCGCGTACGGCTGCGAAGCCTGGACGCCGTGTGCAGGATGGTGGGCCACGGAGTTGGCATCGCGGTCGTGCCGCAGGCGGCGGCTATCCGCTGCGCAAGGTCGGCGCATATCAAACGCATTGCCCTTGGCGACGCATGGGCATCAAGAGACCTGGTTCTGTGTGTGCGTACAGCGCAGGAACTGCCGGCTTATGTCCAGAAGATGATGCAGCATATATTGGCCTACGGCAAAGATTGATAGCGTTATGAATCGGTATGCTGTGCCAGGATCGCGGCCAATAATCCCGGGAATCGGCTTTCAATGTCTGCACGCCGCAGGCTGTTCATGTGTATCGTGCCATTGTTCTTTGTAAACACCAGCCCGGCTTCACGCAGCACCTTGAAATGATGGGATACGGTGGACTTGGGACGCCCGCCATCCAATTCGCCACACGTCGCCGCTTCAACGCGAGCAAGGTGCCGAACGATATCGAGGCGTATGGAATCGCTTAACGCGTAGAGCACACGTTCAAGAGAAAACTCATTGGCGGCGGGATGTTTGAATGGGCGCATGGCCAACATCATACACTTTGGCGTATACTTATTCCAATGTTCGTATTTATTCGAACTAGCGAATAACTTCAGTGTCATTACAAAGGTCATCATGTCTGCTCTGTTCCAACCCTTCAAACTCAAAGACGTTACTCTGCGCAATCGTATTGCGGTCCCGCCGATGTGCCAATACATGGCGGTCGATGGCTTGATCAACGATTGGCATTTGACACATTACACAAGCATGGCGCGTGGCGGCGCGGGATTGGTCATCGTTGAAGCGACGGCTGTATCCCCCGAGGGGCGTATTACCCCGGGCTGCGCAGGAATCTGGAGCGACGACTTGGCTCAAGCGTTTGTGCCCGTCGTGCAAGCCATCAAGTCTGCGGGGGCTGTGCCAGGCATTCAAATCGCCCATGCAGGAAGGAAAGCCAGCGCCAATCGCCCTTGGGAAGGCGACGACCATATCGCCGAAAATGATGCGCGCGGCTGGCAGACACTTGCACCGTCGGCAATCGCCTACGGCAAGGAGTTGCCGAAACAGCCTCAGTCGATGACCTTGCAGGACATCGCGCGCGTACGTCAAGACTTTGTCGATGCGGCCAAACGGTCGCTGGATGTGGGCTTTGAATGGTTGGAATTGCATTTCGCACATGGCTACCTGGCGCAGAGCTTCTTTTCCGCGCATTCGAATCATCGTGACGACATCTATGGCGGAAGCGTCGAGAACCGCGCACGTTTTCTTCTGGAAACCTTGCGGGCGGTACGCGAAGTCTGGCCGGAAAGCCTCCCCTTGACCGTACGCTTTGGCGTCATCGAATATGACGGGCGAGATGAGCAAACACTGCTCGAATCGATAGGCCTGGTGCGCGATTTCAAGGCAGCCGGCATGGATATGATTAGTGTCAGCGTCGGCTTTACGATACCGGAAACATCCATTCCCTGGGGGCCGGCATTCATGGGTCCGGTCGCCGAGCGCGTTCGTCGCGAAGCAGATGTGCCAGTATCCTCTGCATGGGGGTTTGGCACACCGGAAATCGCTGAGCGCGTCGTCAAAGAAGAGCAGTTGGATGTGGTCATGGTGGGAAGAAGCCATCTGGCCAACCCCCACTGGTCTCATTTTGCAGCCAAGTCGCTTGAGGTGGAACGGGCATCGTGGACGCTGCCGGCGCCGTATGCCCATTGGCTTGCGCGTTACTAGCAGGGCCGCTCGTTGCCGCTCAGCGCGACTGCCTCTACTTCGACTTTGAAACCGAAGTGCAATGGGCCTCCTGTGGGAACCACGGCTCTCGCCGGCCGTGCATCGCCGGCCCACTCTGCATAAAGTGTGTTGAATGCCGGCCAATTTTCAACCGAGTCGATATAGACGCGTACTTGAACCAGCCGATCGATGCCGCTACCGGCGGCGGCCAGCGTCGTCCGAAGATTCGCCAGAACCTGGCTGGCCTGCAGCTCGAACGCGGCATCAACCAGCCGACTGCCGTCCGGCGCAATGGGCAGCAGGCCGGATACAAAAACGAAACCATTGGCGATAGTGGCGTGGCTGTAGTGGCCGCCGGGCGGCGCCATGCCTGGCGGAGCAATCGTTTTCACATCGGCCTTCATTTCACCAGCCATGGATACGCTCCCAGGTTACGAGTTCGCCGTTTGCAGAAACAGCGTGATATTCGTGAAATTGCGCGCCGGTTGCGCAGGCGTGATTGGGCAAAATGCGAAGTTGCGTCCCCACGGGGAAACGCGTTGCGATATCCAGATCCGGCGCGCCTTGGCGGGATAGAATGCCATGCTCCTGGTTGGCGCCCGTAAGCAGATAACCCGGCAAGATTGTGCCGTCGACACTGCAGGCCTGGCCGTAGCCGAAATCCCGTTTTTGATTTTGTGTACCGCGGTCTCGGCTCATTGCCATCCAGCCGGCATCGACAATAGCCCAGCCTTTTTCGACCTGGTGACCGATCACGGTTGTCAGTACGCTTAATGCAATATCGTTCGTGCAGCAAACCCCCACGTTGTGCATCACGAGATCGAAGAACACATAGACGCCCGCACGTACCTCGGTCACGCCATCAAGCCACGCTGCCGAAAGCGCGGTCGGTGTAGAACCCACACTTACCACCGGGCATGGCAAGTTAGCCGCGCGCAGTCGTTCCGACGCATGCACGCAGGCCAGGCGTTCCTGTTCGGCCACAGCACTGAGCGCTTCGGGCGTGTCAAAGTCGTAACTGGAACCGGCATGCGTCATGACCCCGCCCAATTGCATGCCGCCGTCATGCAGCGCGCGCCCCACCTGCAGCAGCGCAGGCTCGTCGGGTTTGATGCCGGATCGATGACCGTCGCTGTCAATTTCGATCCACACTTCGAAGACCTCATCATGCTCTTGCCCGAAGGCGGCGATGGCCATTGCGGAAGCCACGCTATCCGTGATTATTTTCAGATCGCAGCCGCGGCGCCGCAAGGCCAGCACTTGCGGCAACTTGCCGGGTGTAATTCCAACAGCGTAAAGGATGTCGGTAAAACCGTTGTCGTGGAATTGCACAGCTTCCTTAAGCGTGGAAACAGTTATTCCTTGCGCGCCTGCAACACGCTGCGCGCGCGCAACAGGGATGCACTTGCTTGTCTTGACGTGCGGCCGGAAGCGTACGCCGAGCGCATCCATGCGCTTTTGCATGCGCTGGATATTGTGCTGCATGCGGGGCAGGTCGATCAGTGCCGCGGGGGTGTCCAGAGTGGCCAAGGCAAGCAAAATTGATCTCCTCGAATGCTCGGGTCAATGAAAGTACCCGACTCATACTGTAGGCTCTATAGTTGTAGTTATGGTTCAATAAAAATACATCAATCATTAAGCTGAATTGAATGATTCGCATCGAAGACCTGCAACTGGCCGTGGCCCTGGCAAAATCCCCATCGCTTAGTGCCGCAGCGCGCACGCTCAATGTCACGCCCTCCGCGCTGTCGATGCGCCTGCGTAAGCTGGAAGCTACTCTTGGCCTGGCACTGGCCACACGTACTTCGCGGCGCCTTAGCCTCACGCCGGAAGGCGAGCGTCTTGCCAGCGAGGGAGCCATCCTGCTGGGGCAACTGGAGGCGCTGCCGGAATCTTTCAAGCGAGAAGATAGCCGCCTGACCGGCACGCTGCGTATTGCGGCACCGTTCGGCTACGGGCGGCATCACATTGCGCCCCTGATGGCCCGCTTTGGCAAGCTGCATCCCGGCTTGCGCCTGCAGCTGGTTCTGCGGGAAGCTCCCTGGACTGACCGACAGGATGCCGATGCCGTGGTGCATATCGGGACAGTCCGGGATTCCTCCTGGGTGGCTCATCCCCTGGCGCGCAACGAGCGTTGGCTGTGCGCCAGTCCCGCTTATTTGCGCCTACGCGGCATGCCCCGTACCCCGCGTGATCTACTTGCCCACGACTGCATCTGTATTCGCGAGAACGACGAAGATATGACGCTGTGGTCCTTTCGGCGTGTACCGGAAGATCCGACCGAGCGTGCTGCAGCTCGGGAATCATTGCGCATCGAGCCGGCTTTTTTAACCAACGATGGCAGCACGGCGCGTTATTGGGCCGAGCAGGATCTGGGCCTGGTATTGCGTTCCGAATGGGACGTGGCAGATTCGCTTGGGCGAGGGACTTTGGTAAGAGTGTTGGAGCAGTGGCAATTTGATAATGCGCCCGTAATGCTGCTGGTGCCTACGCGCAAGGGCCGTTCAGCGCGCGTGCAGGCGTTCTTGCAGTTTTCGCAGGAAGCATTGGGGCGCGTATAGCATCGTTGCCGCTGCGCCGTCGGCGGCGACGAAAATCTCCCACGCCTACCGCGACGGAAATTCACGCGGCGGATGGCCCTCGTACGCGGGCAGATATTGGCGCGGTATCGGCCCTTTGTTGCGCCCACCCTGTTGCGACTGCTCCCAGGCGTGGGAAAGGATGCCAACCGATCGTGAAAGACAAAACAATCCACGTGCGAGCGGTGCCGGAAACCCGAGTTCGGCATAAATCACCGCCGTCGCTCCGTCGATGTTCATGGGGATGGACTTCCCTTTCCTGGCAGTCAGTTGATTCTCTATCGCACGGCCTATGGCGGCAAACTTGCCCGATACCACTCCTTTGTCAGCCGCCAGGTCGACCAGTTCCAGTAAACGCGGGGCACGCGGGTCGACAGGATGGAAACGGTGCCCGAAGCCCGCTACGTACTTGCCCTGCTCCTGGATGAATTCATCCAGGGCCTGTCGTGTCGCATCGACTTCGCCCATGCCTGACTCTATGTAGTCGGCAACGTTCTGGTACAGGCCGACGGCCTGTTCGCCCGCACCGCCGTGTACATCGCCCAATACATTCACGGCGGAGCCCATGGCGTTGTTCAATCCGACGCCGCAGGTAATCGCCATGCGCGCGATGGCGATGCTTGGCGCCTGGGGGCCATGATCGACCCCCGACACCAGGGCGGCTTCCAGCAAGGCGCCCTGGCCCGGCGCGGGCAACTCTCCCCGCAGCATCAACCAGATCATCTCGGCAAATCCGAGATTGCCGATCAAATCTTCAATAGCGTAGCCGCGATACCGGATGCTGCCTGGCTTCATATCGATGATTTCAGTGCGCCACCAATTTTTACTGGCCGTACCGTCCTCTGTCTTGCCATCGCTCATACTGCCCCCTGTTGTCTGAATTGATTTATTTGATCGTCGTCATAGCCCAGCTGTGCCAGCAGTTCGTCGGTATCCTGGCCAAGCATGGGAGGCGGAAGATCGACCGATGGCGCCTTGCAATTCACTTTGAAACCACTGCGCACGACTTCGATGTCCCTGCCTACGCCAGCGACCGCCTCGAAATTGGCTATCATCCCGCGATCGCGGATTTGCGGATGTGCCAGCACCTCGCTTACGGTATAGACAGGACCGGAGGGTATTTGCTTTGCCGTCAGCAAGGGCCACCATTCGGCGGCAGAGCGTGCCGCCAACGCCAGCTCCAATTGTTCCTTGAGCAAATCGCGATTTTGCAGTCGCGACTGACGTGTTGAGTAACGACTGTCAGCGATCAGCTCAGGCATTTCCAACACCTTGCACAAGGCCTCGAATTGCTCTTGTTTATTTGCGGCAATGTTTAACAGACCGCTGGCAGTCTTGAATGTGCCCGACGGACTCGCCGTAAAGTTTTCATTGCCCATCGGATGTGGCGTATGGCCGGCGTTCAGGTAGTTCGAGACCACCCAACCCATGGTGGCGATCACCGATTCCAGCATCGACACATCGATGAAACGCGCCTCGGTACGCGATGTATCGGCCAGCGCAGCAGTCAGTGCAAACGCGGCCGTAAGCCCTCCGATGGTGTCCGCAATTGGGTATCCAACCCGATAGGGGGCCGTTTCGGGCTCGCCTGTAATGCTCATGACTCCCGACATGCCCTGGATGATTTGATCGTAGGCCGGCAAGCCTTTGAGCGGCCCTTCCTGGCCAAATCCTGAAATAGCGCAGTAAACCAGGCGAGGTTGATGCTGGCGCAGTACCTCAAAGCCTAGCCCCAGCCGGTCCATGACGCCCGGTCGGAAGTTTTCTACCACCACATCGGCGGTTTCTACGAGGCGAAGGAAGATCTCCTTGCCCCTCGGGCTTTTCAGATTGACGGTAATCGATCGCTTGCCTGCGTTCTGGGCCAGGAATGAAAGTCCCATCAAGCCGCTGTTCAACTCCGAATCCGCGCCCAGCTGGCGTGCCAGGTCGCCGGTTCCCGGCGTTTCCACCTTGATGACGTCGGCGCCCATCAATGCCAGTTGATGGCAGCAAAACGGTCCTGCCAATACATTGGTCAGGTCCAGGACCCGTATTTTCTTTAAAGGCTTGTCCATGAATCGATATCTCGAAGAGCAGGTGCCGACACAAGCACAAAAATTTACGGTGCCGACATTCCTGCGTTAGGAAGCAGAGATCACGGATTTCTACTTGATGCTTATATTGCCGTCCTTGATGATCTTGGACCACTTGGCTGAGTCGTTGGCAATCAAATCGTTGAATTCTTTGGTCGTCCCGCCCAGCACAACGTTGCCTTCCTCCATGATCTGGTTGCTCAGGCCCTTGGTTTTCAGGACTTCATTGATATGGCTGTTCAATACCTCAATGACTTCCTGTGGTGTGCCTGCAGGTGTCAGAATGCCGGTCTTGGAAGCGGCTTCGAAGCCGGGCAGCGTGCGGGCCAGCGGTGGTACGTTCGGCAGTTGAGGAATGGATTCCAAAGTTGTAATTGCCAGCATGCTGATTGCGGGGTTATCTACCTGAGACATTGCCGCGGGCGTGGATGCAAAAAAGGCGTCGACCTGGCCGCCCAACAGATCGTTCATGGCGGGGGCTGCGCCTCGGTACGGAACATTCAGTAGTTCGATGCCCGCTTCACTGGCAAAGAATCGACCGGTGATATCGCCCACCGTACCCGTGCCGGCATTGCCCACTGTCAGTTTGCCGGGATTGGCCTTGGCGTACTCCACCAGTTCGGCCACCGTCTTGTATGGCTTGTCTGAACGGACCACCAGGACCATGGGTTGAGACGCGACCGACACCACCGGGGCAAAGTCCTTGGCGACGTCATATGAAATATTGTCGTAAAGATAAGGATTGATCGACAGATTCGACGTCTGCCCCAACGCGACGTTGTAACCATTGGGCGTTGCCCGGGCGAGTATTCCCATGCCCACAGTGCCGCCGGCGCCTGGGCGATTTTCGACAATCACGTTCCACTTGAATTTCTCGGTCAGGGCATTGGCTACAAAACGAGCCATGGTATCGGTACCGCCTCCGGGCGGGAATGGCACCAGCAGCTTGATGGGCTGGCTTGGATAGGCGTCGGCAGCCTGGGCTATTGGCGTCACGGCTATGACACCCAGCATTACCGACGTAACGGCGACAAGGTTTCGCAACTTGATCATGATATCTCCTGGAATTTATGTTTGTTCTTGAAAAATGAAACACCCCTTTCGGGCAAGCACTAAACAGGTAAACCTTTCGCCCGCAATACCGCGTTAAACCGTTCGGGGTCCGAGGTACCCTGCTCATTTGACAGACGAATCGACTGCTCCTTCTTTAGATGTGACTGCACGCGTGGCAGCAACGCCTCAACCTCTTCAGCGGGAATGCAGATCACTCCGTCCGCATCGCCCAGCATCAGGTCGCCGGGCCGCACCACCATGCCCGCACATGCTATCGGCACATTGATTTGGCCTGGCCCTTCCTTGCTCGGCCCCCTGTGTGTATGACCTTTCGCAAAGACCGGAACTTTGCCATCCGCCCACTCGACCAGATCGCGAATCGCCCCGTCAATGACAAAGCCGCCGATTTTTTTTGTCATGGCGGTCGTACGCATCAAGCCTCCGATCAGCGCCTGGGTAAGGTCTCCGCCACCGTCGATCACAATAATGTCGCCCGGCTGCGCCATCATGAAGGCCTTATGTATCATCAAGTTGTCGCCAGGGCGCACTTGCACGGTAAGAGCAGGTCCGCACAAGCCCAACTGCAAATTGTTGTGGTATGCCTTCAATCCCATGGCGCCCAGCGAGCGGCCCATGCAATCGCCCGCGACCGCGACGGGAACGTCAGTAAACAAGCGAAGCAAGCTGTCTGGAACTCTTCCAGGCATCTCGTTGATGCGATAGCCTTGCGGCCATTCCTCGGTGATGGACATTTCTTCTCCTGGTAATTCAGTGATCCAGACTTTTGATATTGACCACCTTGTTGGCAGACAGGGTCCCGTTTTTCAAGTAACCCAGAACGTTATCTACTGCCCCCACCGCCATTGCACTTAGCGCGGCCGGCGTCGAACCTCCTACATGAGGCGTCAAGACCACGTTCTGCATAGTGAGCAATGGGTTGGACTCTGCCATGGGCTCATCGGCCGTTGTGTCCAGCCCCGCCGCCGCCAGCTTCTTGCTGGCCAGGGCATGGACAAGTGCCGTTTCGTCAATCACTTCGCCCCGCGCCGTATTGACCAGGATTGCCCCGTCAGGCAATAGCGCCAGTTGTTTCGCGCCAATGAGCCCGCGCGTGCCGGTGGTAAGCGGAATATGCAGGCTCAGCACATCAGACTTGACCAGCATGTCGTCCAGGTCGCTCAACAGTTCGACGTCTGTTTGCATCGTATCGGCCTTCGCATACGGGTCGTACGCCAACACGCGCATGCCGAGGATATTGCAAAATGAAGCGACCAACTGCCCTATTTGCCCATAACCCACCAGCCCAATAGTCCTGCCTTTGAGTTCCAAACCGTCTTGCAAGCGTGGCCAGCGCCCCGCCTTTACTTCACTATCCATGTACGCGATGCGGCGGGCGGCGGCCAGCATCAAACCCAGCGTCATTTCGGCAACCGACTGCGCGTTGGCTCCTGGCGTCACGAACACGGGGATGCCGCGCTCGGTACAAGCCTGGACGTCGATATTGCTAACCCCCACTCCGTGCTTGGATACAACTTTCAATGTGCGGCACGACGCTACGGCGTGGGCCGACAGCGTCACCGTCCTGGAAATGACCGCATCGACACTCTCATTTCGGAGTATCTCTTCAACCTCCGCCGCGTCAGCATCTCCTTGCAGGAAGATCACCCTGCAACCTTCCTTCGCCAGCAAAGCTATGCCTTCAGGACTTAAAGTACGAGCGGTAACCAAAACGGTATAAGACATTGGGAGCAATTAGTCAGGTAGGCGATACGTGCCATTAAACGCAATCCCTGATATAACTGTCTATTCAACAATATTGATCGATCAATAACCGTGAGCAATGAATTAAATATCGACATACGCGATCTGCGCTATTTCGAAACGATTGCCGCGCTCAAGCATTTGGGCCAGGCTTCCGAAGTGCTGCATCGTAGCCAGCCAGCCTTGACCAAATGCGTGCAAAGGCTCGAAGCGGAACTGGGCGCCGCTCTGTTCGAACGCAAAGGCCGTGGCCTGGAGCTGACGGCTGTAGGCAAAGAGTTTTATTTGCGCGCCACAAAAATTCGGGAAACCCATGACCGCTATCTAAGCGATATGAAAGGGTTTATTGACGGGTCCGCAGGAAAAGTGCGGGTGGGTTGCGGCCCCATCACCGCGGACTACCTGTTGCCCGTCATCTGCAACCTGGCCTTGAAGCATGCCCCCAACGTCGCGCTGGAAATCACCATCGGCACCAATTATTTCCTGAAAGAACAGATACGGCAGGAAAGGCTGGATTTGATTGTGGGTGTCGTGTCGACCGACAACGAGTTCGTCAACCAGCCGTTCATCGACGATATCGTTGTGGTCGCTGCACGCAAAGGACATCCGGTATTCGATATAAGCTCTTTAGACCTGCAGCATCTTTTGCGATACCACTGGATCTTGCCCACACCGCCGGTAGAAAGCCGCAAGTGGCTGGATAATGTCTTTGCTTCGCACAAGCTCTCCAAGCCGACTGCGCACATTGAAACAAACTCACTGCCGTCTATCCATGACCTGATAGGCGGTACGGACTTGTTGTGTTTCTTGTCCCGGCTAACGCTGGATCATCCCAAGACCCGTGGTCTGTTGCAGGAAGTCGAGCTGAAGGAAACGACCATGACGCGGCAGTTGGGAATAACGTATCCGCACGGATCCCTTACGCCGGCCACGCTGCAGTTGATCGAACTGTTGAATCAGCACCATTCCCGTAGGCTTGGCGACAACAGAAAACCATCCTTAGGCTAGTACAGCGGCTTACGGCTGAGAAGGCTCATGCCGATCGCAATGCGTGGCCTGCGACACGTTCAGCGTTTCCATTACTCCCCGCTCAAGCATCGAGGTAAAGCAATACACCACCCGATGGCGCCATGCCGAAGCCTGCTGCAGCCGTGCCGGAAAGAAATTCGGCAGGCCGAACAAGGCGTCCGGAACGGCTGCGGGGTTGTCGCGATGCCTGGCTACGCAAGCAGCCAGCTCTGGTTCTCGTGGGTCACGCAAGCCATAAGACACACCATTTTCAGTCTTTGCCATGCAATAACGCATCCAGGCTGCCACCGCTAAAGCATAGGCCTGCCCATCGCTGCCGCTATCCAAGGCATCGACGGCTGGTGCGAACAGGCGCTGCGGCAGTTTCTCGGTGCCATCCATCGCGATCTGATAGGTTTCGTGCGCGATCGACGGATTGGCGAACCGCTGCATGAGATCTTCCGCGTACTCGGCCAGATCGATGCCGTCCAACGGAGACAATGTACGCATGGCGGCAAGCAAGTGCGCCCTTACGGCATGCGCCATGGCCGGTTGGCGCATGACATCGCGCACATAGCGCTCACCAGCCACGTGTCCCAAGTACGCGATCAGTGAATGTGCACCATTGAGCATGCGCAGTTTCATGTGCTCATAAGGGGCGACCTGACGCACCAGCAAGACGCCAGCGGCAGCCCAGTCAGGGCGTCCACAGGTGAAGCGATCTTCCAATACCCATTGGGAGAAGGTTTCTGTTTCGACAGCAGCGAGGTCCTCATGACCTGTTGCATGTCTGGCGTCGTGCAATGTGGCAGCTGTTGGAGCCGGGGTGATTCGGTCAACCATGGACGACGGGAATGCGACCTGCCGCGCTATCCATTCGGCCAAGACTGGGTCGATACGCCCGGCAAAATCAATAACGCCCGCGCGTAACAGTGACCCATTGTCGGGAAGATTATCGCAGCACAGCACGGTAAACGGCGCCATGCCCGCCGCGTGTCTTTGCTGCAGCGCCCGCAACAGTACGCCGATCACGCCAGTTGGCGCCGCCGGATGTGCGAGGTCTTGCACAATGGCCGGATGGGCAAGCAGCACCTTGCCGTTGGTTCTGTCGAGCCCGTATGCCTTTTCCGTGACAGTCAGGCTGACAACCCGCGTTTCGGGACGGACAAGCGCCGCCATGGCGGCGCTGGCATCATGAGAGGCGTCGATAACGCCGGCCAGGCTGCCTATGATCCGGGCGTTTGTGCCTTCGGGCCCCCGTGCCAGAACCGTGTAAACGCCATGTTGTTCCTGTAGTGCGCGCACCGTAGCGCTGCCACGCAGACTGATGCCCTGTATGCGCCAATTGCCACCGGAGGCCGCTAGCGCATCATCGGTATAGACAGCTTGATGAGCCCGATGAAAAGCCCCAACACCGATATGCACGATGCCCACCTCATGCTCATCAACCACATACCCAGGCAGCCGCACCCCCGCAGGGATGCCTTCCACGCCTGCCAGCCGCGGCAAATCGGCCATCACGCTATCCCGTAGGTAGCGTGGCTCAGGCCCGTCATGACCCCGCGCAGTTCGGCCAAACCGCGCAGGCGCCCGATAGCAGGATAGCCAGGCTGCGCCCGCCGCTTCAGATCGTCCAGAATGTCTTGGCCATGGTCCGGCCGAAATGGAATCGACGCATCAGGTCGTCCAGCCTTGCTACGACGCGCTTCCTCGATCAGTCCGGCGGCGATCAGGGCGACCATGTCGGTGTTGCCGTTCAGGTGCTCGGCTTCGTAGAACGAGCCAAACAGCGCATCGGTTTCGCGGCGGACATTGCGCAGATGCAGAAAATGCACACGATCGCCCAGGCGGGACATCATGCCCGGCAGGTCGTTGTCGGCACGCGCCCCTAAAGAACCGGAACACAGCGTAATGCCGTTGGCCGGCACATCGACAGCCCGCAGCATGCGGACGTAGTCGTCTTCAGTAGACATGATGCGCGGCAGCCCCAGCAGAGAGTACGGCGGATCGTCGGGATGACAGCACATGCGTATGCCCACTTCCTGCGCTACCGGTATGACTTCCTCCAGGAAATCAAACAGATGGCGGCGTAGCCTGTCCTCGTCGATGTTCTGGTATTCGGCCAGATGCAGCCGCACGTCGTCCAGCGTGAGATGATCGGCCGCACCGGGCAGCCCGAAAACCACATTCTCCGTCAACATGCGCTGATGCGCCTCGCTCATGCCGGCATAGCGGCGCGCGGCTTCGTCAGCGATCTCGACCGGGAAGCTGTCAGCCGCATTTGGACGCTGCAATATGTGAATATCGAAAGCTGCAAAATCGGCAAAGTCGAAGCGCATGCAAGTGCCCCCATGCGGCAGGCGCCAAGCCAGGTCAGTCCGCGTCCAATCGAGTACCGGCATGAAGTTATAGCAAACCACCTCAATGCCGCAGGCAGCAAGATTACGCAAACTGGTTTTATATGCATCGATATGGTCGCGCCAATTGCCCTGTTGTTTCTTGATGTCTTCGGAAACGGGCAGACTCTCAGCCACCTCCCAGGCCAGGCCAGACGGTGACCCATCATTCATACGAGCCACTTCAGCCTTGCGTTTTTCAATTTCTTCCATGGTCCATACGTCACCAGTAGAAATATGATGCAGCGCCGTTACCACGCCCTCGACTCCCGCCTGCAGCATATCGTCAATGGAAACCAAGTCCTTCGGCCCGAACCAGCGCCAGGTTTGCCTCATTGCTGTACTCCTTTTCTCTTGGCGATCGGACGCCCATGGTGTTAAAGTAGACTAGTATGGCAGCATGATAAACCGATTCAACGTAAAAGGCATAGCGTGAACGCAGCACTCCCTAACGAGGCACTGTTCGATCAAAGCACGGCGGTGGGGCCTCAGGTTTACCGTGCCTTGCGCTGGCAAATCATCCGCGGCAAGCTGCTGCCCGGCACCCGTCTTTCCGAAACCGAATCCGCGCAACGTTTCAACGTCAGCCGCCAACCCGTACGAGAAGCTTTCATCAAGCTCAGCGAGGCGGGGCTGGTCGAAATACGCCCCCAGCGGGGTACCTTGGTACGTAAAATTTCCGAAGTTGCGGTACTCGAGGCGCGCTTCGTGCGTGAAGCTATCGAGGCAGATGTCGTCAAACGGCTGATCGAAGAAGGCGGCACCGCTGTCGTCACTGAATTACGCACGCAGCTGCGCCTTCAACAAGAAGCGGCCCAGGACTCCACGCCCGAGCGCTTCCTGGCGCTGGACGAGCTCTTTCATCGCACCCTGGCACAGGCCGCCGGAGTGCCTCATGCGTGGAAGGTCGTCGAAGAGATCAAGGCGCAGATGGACCGTGTACGTTATTTAAGCTTTATCCACATGCCGGTGCCCAAGCTGGTGGCGCAACACACTCACATTGTCGACGCCATCGAACATAACGACCCCGCCATGGCAGAGCAGGCTATGCGCGTCCATTTGCGCGAGATTCTGCACGATCTGCCGCTGATTTCCGCAGCACGACCTGAATTGTTCGAAACGAAGGACCGTTAAGCCACCTTTAAATACATCAAAACACCATCGGAGGAGCATATGAAAACGAGACAACGCCTGATCCAAACGCTCATCGCAGGCGTCATCGGCGTAGCCGCGGCGGGTTCGGCCTTTGCAGCCGACGTAACGCTCAAATTGGGGCACTTGGCCAATGAACAGACCACCTGGCACAAAGCCTCGCTGAAGTTCGGCGAAGAAGTCAAAGCCCTGACGAATGGCCGCGTTGAAGTCCAGGTCTTTCCCAACGAATCGCTGGGCAAGGAAATCGACCTGATCAACGGCATGCAGCTGGGCACCGTCGACATGACGATTACGGGCGAAAGCTTGCAGAACTGGGCGCCGCTGGCAGCCCTGCTCGCCATCCCGTATGCTTACGATTCGCTCGAGCATATGGACAAGGTTGCCGGTGGTGAAATCGGCGAAGATATCAAGGCGCAGATCACGGAAAAAGCGCGCATACGTCCCATCGCCTACTTTGCGCGCGGACCGCGCGACCTGACATCCAATCGCGAAATCCGCTCTCCCGATGATCTGAAAGGCCTGAAATTGCGCGTGCCCAACGTGCCGCTGTTCATGGCAGTGTGGAAGACACTGGGCGCACAGCCCACTCCCATGGCTTTCTCGGAAGTGTTCACGTCCTTGCAGAACGGCACTATTGATGCCCAGGAAAATCCGCTGGCGCTCATCAAATCAGGAAACCTGAACGAGGTGCAGAAGTTCGTGAACAAAACGGAACACGTGCGCAGCTGGATCTATCTGACCATATCCGACATCACCTGGGCAAAACTGTCTGAAGAGGATAAGAACGCCGTTATGGAAGCAGCAAGCCGTGCTCAGAAATACGAGCGTGAACTCTTCCTGGAAGACGAAAAGAAACTGGCCCAGGATCTCCAGGCCAGCGGCATGACATTTGTGGATGTCGATCAGAAAGCCTTCGCGGCCAAGGCACGGGACGCCGTACTCGCCAACGTCCAGGGCGAGGTCAAGCAGCGCGTCGAACAAATCATGCAGAACTGATCGCGCCTGGCGCCTGCGGCGGTCGCCCATCGGCGCGGCCGCCTATTTCATTCGTCAGGATGGGACTCTAATGCTATTGAATCGACTCCTCGCCGCCTTCGAGAGGACCAGCCGGTTTTTCGTCGGTGCGGCCTTCTTCGTCATGATCATCGCCGTACTGGTGCAACTGCTGGGCCGCAATGCCCTCTTCGACTCACCGGTATGGACGGAAGAACTGACTCGCTTTGGCTTGCTGTACCTGATGGCATTCGGCCTGGGCCCGTCCCTGCGTACGGGCGACCTGGTCAACGTCGATCTGTTCTGCGAAGGACTGTCCGGCCGCAAGCCATGGATGCTGCGTCTGTTGGCTTCGGTCGTCACCGCCGCCATGTGCATCGCCTTGCTGGGACCCGCATGGCAGTTCACGGCGATCGGATCATTCCAGTCGTCGCCGGCTCTGGGCTGGCCCATGAATTTCATCCACATCACCATGCTGATCGCATTGCTGTCCTTGCTGATCTATTCCCTTGCTCGCATCATCGGCATGCTGACCGGCACGGCCGACGGCTTGCCCGACCATCTACCAGGTGAAGAACCATGAGCTTGACCATCTTGTTCGGCGTCTTTGCCATGGGCTTGATCATCGGCGTGCCGGTGGCGGTCACCCTGGGCCTCGCATCGATATCCTATTTGCTCTTCCAAGGCATACCCATCGTGGTCATGCCGCAAAAGATGTACGCCGGCATCGACTCTTTCGTGCTGCTCTGCATACCGGGCTTCATTCTGGCCGGTAACCTGATGAATAGCGGCGGCATTACCGAGCGCATTATTCGCTTTGCCAATGCCGGCGTAGGCTGGATGCGCGGTGGTCTGGGGCTGACCAACGTGGCCGGCTCCATGCTGTTTGGCGGTATTTCGGGCACGGCGGTTGCGGATGCGGCTTCGCTGGGTGGGGTGCTGATACCAGGCATGAAAAAAGCCGGCTACCCCGGTGATTTTTCAGCAGCCGTCACTGCGGCATCATCGACAGTCGGCCCGATGATACCGCCCAGCGTACCGATGATCATCGTGGGCGCGCTATCGGGCATCTCGGTGGGAAAGATGTTCCTGGCCGGGGCAGTGCCCGGCATACTGATGGGCTTGGCCATGATGGTGACTACCTACATCATCTCGGTCAGGCGCAATTTCCCGCGCCAGCCATGGCAAGGTCTGCCCGAGCTGTTCAAGTCTTTTTTGGGTGCATTCTGGGCCATCTTCATGACGGTTCTGATCGTGGGCGGGTTGATGACAGGCATTGCCACGCCCACCGAGACCGCCATCGTCGCCTGCGTGTATGCGCTGATTGTAGGCCGCTTCGTCTACGGCGAACTGCCGCTATCCAAAGTGCCGGGTATTGTGGTGGACAGCGCCATTGCGTCGGCCGCCATTCTGGCGCTGGTAGGCTTTGCCAATGTATTCGGCTGGATCCTGGTGTCCGAGCGCATCCCCCAAACCATCGCAGCCGCAGTGCTGTCCATCACTGACAATAAATATCTGGTCATTCTGCTGATCAACATCCTGCTGCTGATCGTCGGTATGTTCATGGAGACCATCGCAGCGCTCATCATCCTGTTCGTACCCCTGTTGACGCTGGCGCAAAGCGTGGGCATAGATCCGCTGCACTTCGCCACCTTTGCCGTACTGAACCTGATGATAGGCTTGACCACGCCGCCGGTGGGCGTATGTCTGTTCGTCTGCGCCAATATCGCCAGACTGCCGCTCGCGCCTATCGTTCGCGCCATCCTGCCTTTCATTGCGACCAACATCATCGTGCTGCTGATGGTCTCGTACTTCCCGCCATTGGCGACGTGGTTGCCGTCCGTGCTGATGGACTGACAACCTTTTACAGGAACTCATCATGAAAACCCGTGTATGCCGCCTTTATGGCCAGAACGATATCCGCATTGAAATCGACGAAGTCACGCCCCCCGGCCCGGGACAGGTGCTGCTGCGTATGGCTGCAGGGGGCATTTGCGGTTCCGACCTGCACTATTACCAGGACGGAGGCTTCGGACCGATACAGGTTCGCGAGCCCATCATTTTGGGTCACGAAGTTTCCGGAACCGTGGAGCAATCGGGCAGTGGCGCCGATCACCTGCTGCCCGGCACCAAAGTGGCTTTCAACCCGAGCCGGCCTTGCGGCGAATGCCGGTACTGCCAGGAGGGCGTGTTCCGGCATTGCCTTGACATGCGCTTTGCCGGTTCAGCCATGCGTATGCCTCATGAGCAAGGAGGCTTTCGCGAGTACATGGTGGTCGACGCCGCCCAATGCGAGCCGGTCAGCGCCACTACCTCGCTGGCGGAAGCCGCTTGTGCCGAGCCGTTGGCAGTCGCCCTGCATGCACGCAACCAGGCACCCCCACTGGCCGGCAAGCGGGTACTGGTAACAGGCGCGGGACCAATAGGCTGCCTTTGCGTCGCGGCGGCCCGCGAAGCAGGCGCGGCCCGGATCGTCGTGACCGACCTGCAGGAAACCACCCTAGCCGTGGCTCGCAAAATGGGCGCCGATATCACCATCAATGTGATCGACAATTATCAGGCGCTCGATCCTTACTATGCCGACAAAGGCATCTTCGACGTGGCATTTGAATGCTCAGCCGCGGCACCCGCCCTGGCTACGGCCGCGAAGGCGCTGCGGCCAGGCGGGACGCTGGTGCAGGTTGGCGTCGCGGGCGACGTGCCGGTTCCGCTTAATTTGCTGGTCGGAAAAGAAATCAACCTGCGCGGCTCGCACCGCTTCGACGTCGAGTACTCGCAAGCCGTTCGTTTGATCGACAGCGGCCGCATTGACGTCAAGCCCATCATCACGGCTACTTATCCGTTGGAACAAGCACTGGAAGCGTTCCAGGCTGCCGGAGACCGGACACGGTCAGTCAAAGTCCAACTGTCGTTCGCCTAGCGGATGCAGCATGGCGCAACATGGCCGCTGCGCAAGAGCGCCTGCTATGGTGCGTCGTGAAACAACAGCTCCAGCCCAATGCGCTGACCGCTGCGCACGGGACTGATCGCATGCTTGATATTGACCCGGTAGTATCCCCGGCTGCCCTCGCATGGCCGTTGCGACACCGGAATGATGGCCGCATCGCCTCGATGCAGTGGCAGGACCATGGGTCGCAACTGCATTCGGGGGCGCTGTTCCGTCATCACAAATTCGCCGCCCGTAAAGTCCTTTCCCGGCTCGGACAGCAGCGCCACCAGTTGCAAGGGAAAGACCTGCACTCCTTCCGCACACTGATACAAGGCCTGGTAATCCTGCTCGCGCAGTCGGCTCAGGTTCGACTGACACTGTGTCTGGCCCGCCCGTTTGTTCTGCTCCTGAAACGCATTGAACGTGGCCGGAAACGACTCCTCGACACCCAGGGCTTCGTTCCAGCGGTTGGCAATGGCCGACAGTGGCCCATACAAGGCGGCACACCATGCGGCCAACGGTTCGGATAATGGATGTTGCAGGCGAAATACACCCCCACAACCGGGCTCGCCCGTCGCCAGCGGCACCGGGCAGGCAGTGCCAGGCGTGTCGGCCCAGGCCGCCATAAGGCTCACCAGCCTTTCGTCGAGCAAGCCTGGAAGGGCTGCATAAGCTTCCTGATCCAGCTGAGCGGCAATCTCCGCCCAGTTCAGCTTGTTAACAGAATCGTTATTGAAGTCGATCATGGCGGGCTTCTCGTTTCATCAATCAGGCTGCCGCGTTGGAATCCGCCAGAGATACCAGGCGGCCACGGTCCGGTATGGGCTCCAGGCCTTGCCGATATCGCGCATCTGGCGTGGAGTAGGTGTCTTGTCGAGGTGCTTCAGGCGACGGTAGCCCTCGCGCACGCCGTAATCATCCACAGGCAGGATATCCAAACGCTCCAGGGTATAGATCAAGAACATTTCGACAGTCCATCGGCCGACCCCGCGTAGCGTCACCAGGCGATCAATCAACACGTCGTCGGGCAAAAGCAAGGCCTCTTCGCGAGTCGGCACGACGCGATCAACAGTGGCTAGTGCGATGCCGCGGATAGTGGCGAGCTTGGCAGCTGAAAACCCGCAGCCACGCTGCCGCTCCGGATCGGTGGCCAGCAATTGTTCTGGCGACGGAAAGGCCTCGTCCGGATAGAGCGCCCGCAGTCGGCCAAGGATGGCATCGCCCGCCTTGGCATGAAGCTGTTGGTAGGCGATGGCACGCACCAGTGCTTCAAAAGGTTCGCGCGCGGGCTTGGCCTCATGCCGGCAAGGGCCGATCGCCGCGATATGGCGCGCCCAATCCTCGTCAAGGCCTGCAAGAAAGTCGGCAGCCTGCTGGCACGCCTGCGGCGAAAACGTGGGGTATTGAGCTTTATGGTCCAACTTGAATTCCTGCCTTCATCGCTCATCCCGCCTTGCGGAAGGTGAAGTTGATACGCTGGCTCCCCAACAATGGGTGCGGTTGGTCCTTGATCGGCATCACGCCGTGATATCGCAACCTGTCTTCACCGCCCCATACCACCACGTCGCCGTGATGCAGGGCAACCTTCATCGCCTTATCGCTGCGCTTGTGACCGCCAAACAGGAACACCGCGCTCATGCCGAGCGACACGGAGACGATGGGAGAGTCGTAATCACGTTCGTTCTTATCCTGATGCAAGGACATGCGCGCACCCGGCAGATAGCGATTGATCAGGCACGCGTCGGGTTCAAAATTGTGGAAACCGGCTGCTGCAGCCGCCTCGCGAGCCATTCTCGCAAACACCGTCGGCATGGCTGGCCAAGGCTGGCCACTATCCGGATCAATCCTTGTGTAGCGGTAGCCATGCCGGTCCGTCGTCCAGCCCAGGCTGCCGCAATTGCTTAGCGCCACCGACATGGAGAATCCACCTGGTGTGACCATGTGCCGGAAAGGTGATTCCTGTTCAACGGCCTGGATGGCGGGCAGCAACTCTTCCACAAAAGGCAGCGCAAAGCCGCGCAAAACAAACGCGCGTGGGCCCAGCGATTCGCGTTCGCCTGCGCTGGGTGCAAATAATTCAAGGTTCATGGCGTTCCGGTCTATTTACTGATCAGCGTGCATCATGGAAAATCAGGCCCACCGTATGGCGATGCCCACTGTGCAGCCGACTGACGCCATGGCGCATTGCTACCTTGCGCGCACCTGCCCGCTTGCCCTGTACGGGGCGCTGGTTCACGGCGAAAACTACGGCATCGCCCTGCTGCAGCGGCACGACGTTGGCGCGTTGGTGACCCGGCCTACTTTCGGTCATCACGAATTCACCACCGGTGAAATCCTCGCCAGGGCGCGACAGCAAGATGGCCACCTGCAGCGGAAATACGTGCTCGCCGTACAGATCTTGATGCAGACAGTTGTAGTCGTCCTTGCCATATTGAAGCATTAGCGGTGTGGGACGCGTCTGGCCCGCAGCATGACAGCGCTTGAGAAATGCTGCCAGCGTATCCGGATAGCGCACATCGATGCCAAGCTGGCCATTCCATCGATTGGCGATGGGCACCAGATCAGGGTACAGCGCGGTCCTTAATGATTCAATTATGACGGGCAGCGGGTAAGAAAAATACTTGTACTCGCCGCGCCCGAAACCATGTCGCGCCATCACGACACGTGCGCGGAAATGCTCGTCTTGCGGATACAGCGCCGCCAGCTGACTGCACTGCTCCATCGTCAATAGACCTGGAAGTATCGCGTTGCCAAGGGCGTCGAGCGATTGCTCGACGCTTTCCCAGTTTTGTCGCTTGGACAGTTGGGTTTCCATTTCCGCACCCGTACGCATTGTGAAGACAATACCAGTGTAGAAAAACACGCCGCTTTGGAAAACCCGTTCCTTGCGGTTGAATTCAAGCCATAAGCGCGTCAAGCGTCTTCATGTCTTTCTCAAGCTGCGTGCGCATTGCGGATAGGAACGCCTGGGTGAAGCTGGTCAGTTGCTTCCCCACTGGGAATCCCAAGATACAAGTGAACGTAATCGTTTCGGTAAAACGTCGCAAGACAATACCTCGCTGAGCATAATCCAGAGCCATCACTGGGCTCACCAGTCCTATACCCAGCCCCTGCTGAACCATTTCGCAGACGCTGACCGAATAAGGAGTTTCAACCAGGACAGAAGGCGTAACGGAGTGCTTGTCCAGGATGATCTGAAGCTGCCGTCGCGAAGTGTCCTCGGGATTAAGAGCGATAAACGGCTGGCCATGCAGGTCGGTCGGCTTGATGATCGATTTGCGTGCCAGGGGATGGGCTGCAGGAATGGCAATGATTCCGTTTAGCCGGCTAAAGAACGAATGCTCAAGGCCAATTGTCGACACCTCGTCAGCCATCAAACCCATATCGCACTGGCCCGACAACAGGCGTTCCCGGACTTCGCGTGAGCTCATTATTTGCAACGATATTGTGCGTTGCTTTGCGAGAAGGTCCATCGAACCCAAAACTCTGGGCAGAAAACCGATGCCCAAGGCGGGCAGGCTGGCAACACTCAAACGGCCACCGCTGAACTGACGCAGGCTGCGCAAGCGGTGTTCGATTGCATCGAGTCCGACAAAGCAGCGATCAACCTCGACAAGCAAGGCTTGCGCTTCTGGCGTGGCATGCAGCCTGCCCCGCAAGCGCAGAAACAGCGCAATTCCCGCTTGTGCTTCCAAGCGTCGCAACGACTGGCTTATTGCCGGCTGCGATACACCCAGCAGTTTGGCCGCCTTGCTGGTGGTGCCACACGTCATGACCGTACGGAAGACTTCGATTTCTTTCAGCAACATATAACCATGACTTCTAGATTGATAAAAAAGTAGCGATTACTTCTTATCGCTTCGACACTATACTTTCAAGCATGAATAAATCAGAAATTATCGAACCAGGCAGTTGCCAGGACGCACAGCCTGACGGGTTCTCCAGCCTGTCGCCAGCAATATTCCGCGCATCGACAATCACCTTTGCATCGCTGGACGACTTTGTTACGCGCAAAGCGCGCACACCCGACGGCTATACGTATGGTGTCACCGGCACACCGACACACCGACAGTTGGAAGCCCGCATCGCGAAGCTCGACAAGGCCAACCATTGCCTGGTTTTACCATCGGGACAGGCCGCTATCAGCCTGACAATGCTGGCTCTGCTGAAAGCCGGCGATCACTTCCTGATATCGGATGCCTCGTATGGCCCCGCACACGATTTCGCGTCCCGCCTCACGCACCTGGGGGTGGAAGTCGAACGCTATGATCCCTGCATGGGTGCTGAAATCGCCGCGGTGATCCGGCCCAACACTCGGCTGATATGGCTTGAATCGCCGGGCACCATAACGATGGAGGTGCAGGATGTTCCCGCTATCGTCGCACAAGCAAAAGCGCGTGGTGTACTGACCGCGATTGACAATAGCTGGGCCAGTCCCTTGTACTATTCGCCACTTTCTCTGGACGTCGACCTTTGCATACACGCCTGCTCCAAGCATATGGGCGGCCATTCCGATCTACTGATGGGCTCGATCAGCACCAATGACGTGGCACTGCATTCGGCGCTACGCGTCTTGCAGTCGAGCATGGGTTTGGCCGTCAGTGCGGACGATTGTTTCTTAGTCCAGCGCGGGCTGGATACCATGGCGCTAAGGCTTGAAGCCCAATCGGCAAAGGCGTTACGCATTGCCGAATTCCTGCAAGGTCATCCAATGCTGCGCGAGGTACTGCATCCCGCCCTGAAGTCGTTTCGCACTCACTCCTTGTGGCGCAGCCAGTTCACCGGGAGCGGCAGCCTGTTCTCTATGGTGTTGCAAGATGCCCCTCTCGACGCCTTCCGGGCTTTCTTCAATGCACTCCAGCACATCGCCATTGGTGCGAGTTATGGCGGACTGCATAGTCTCGCCGCGTTCTACCCGGCGCAAAACCAGGCCAGTAGACGTTTCTCGACGGTACAGGCCCCGGTCATCCGCCTGGCCATCGGTCTTGAAGATGACGCAACGTTGATTGCTGAGCTCGGCCGAGCGTTGGAAAAGTTCGAAGAAGTTCTAAAAGCGTCATCAGCGCAAAAAATTAAATAAACCTATCCGGCCGCGGCGATGCTGGCGCGACCATATTCAACCTCCAGGAGACAAAAAATGAAATACGTATGGACGCTAGCACCTTTCTTTGCGGCATTGCTCAGCATGGCCGCACCGACCTATGCACAAGATGCCGCCACCACATTGAAAAAAGTTGAAGAAACCGGCACATTCACGATAGCCACCCGCGCCGCTTCGATTCCGTTCAACTACCTGGATGATGACAATAAACAGACAGGCTTTGCCTGGGAAATCGCACAACGCGTTGCCGATAAAGTGAAAGCCACCGTAGCGCGTAAGGACGTGCAGATTCGCACGATGGAAGTGACACCGCAGACTCGGATCCCATTGGTTTCGAACCAGACCGTCGACCTGGAATGCAGCTCGACCACCCACAGTCTGGAACGCGAGAATCAAGTGAATTTTTCGACGTCTTTTTTCGTGGTTGGCACGCGCATGCTGGTGCCCGCCAGTTCGAGCATCAAGAATTGGGACGATATTGCCGGTAAGAACATTGTCGTAAGTGCCGGCACGACGGCCGAACGCTTATTGCGCCGGCTCAATGAAGAGGAAAAATGGAACGTCAATATCGTGCTGGGCAAAGATATTGACAATACATTTATGACCGTACAAACCGGGCGTGCGGCAGCCGCGCTAATGGACGACATGGTGCTCTACAGCCTTGTTGCGCGTTCCCGCGATCCCAAAGCGTGGAATGTTGTCGGCGATGTATTGCAACCGGAAGCTTACGCCTGCATGCTGCGCAAGGGCGATACCGAGTTCAAGGCCCTGGTCGATGGCGTCATTACCGGCATGATGAAAAGCGGCGAGATCACGAAACTCTACAACAAGTATTTTCTAAGCCCCATCAAGGTTCGCGGCGGTTTCAACATCAACGCAGCGATGTCGCCCGTTATTCGCGATCTCATCGCAAACCCGAACGATCGCGTGTTGTAAGGCCATGCAGTATTCCTGGGACTTTCTTATCTTTTTCAAGCCCTCCCTTACCGGGGAAGGACATTACTGGGAATTGATTTTCCAGGGTCTCGGACGCACGGTTTTGCTATCCCTGCTTTCATGGTCCCTCGCCCTGGGTCTTGGGATGCTGCTGGGTATTGCGCGCACACTGCCAGCGCGTTGGCTGAACTGGCCTGCGGGCGTATTCGTACATTGCTTCCGCAATACACCGCTGCTCGTACAGGTTTTCCTTTGGTTCTATGTAGTGCCGGAGCTGCTTCCGAAAAACTGGGGCATGGCCATCAAGCAGATGGATCCTACCCTCAATCAGTTTTTGACAGTACTTCTGGCACTGACTTTATATACCGCTGCGAAAGCCGCCGAAGTAATACGTTCAGGCATCCAGGCCGTGAGCAGCGGTCAAAAACAGGCTGCGTCGGCATTGGGATTGAACGGTATAGGCTCGTACCGTCATGTCATTCTGCCGCAGGCCTTTCGAATCATTATGCCCCCGCTCACCTCCGACTTTTTGAACGTGTTCAAGAATTCGTCGGTGGCCCTGACCATAGGATTCATGGAACTTACGGGGCAGACCAGGCAAATTGGCGACTTCAGCGCTCAACCATTTGAGGCATATATCGCGGCCACTGTCATCTATACATTCGTGACTTTAACTGTCATCTGGTTTATGCAGCGTATCGAGAAAGCGACGCGTATTCCCGGCTATTTGGGAGCTTGATCAATGGAATACAGTTTTGACTGGGGCTCGCTTGTACGTGGATGGCCTCTGATACTCGACGGCATGGCGATGACTGCTTTGCTCGTTGGAGTCGGAATGACGCTGGGAATTGCCGTCGGCGTGCTGTTGGCGCTGGCCCGATTGTACGGACCGCGGTGGCTGGCCATCGCGGCGGCCTTTTACGTCAATTTATTCCGCTCCATTCCGCTGATTCTGACCATATTCTGGTTTTTCTTTCTTGTTCCCTTTGTCTTGCGCGCTATAACAGGAAATCCGTATGCCGGTGTTGGCCCCATCTATGCCGCGCTGGCCGCCTTCGTCCTGGCGGAGGCCGCCTATTACTGCGAGATTATCCGCGCCGGAATTATCAGCGTACGAAACGGCCAGATGCATGCTGCAACAGCTTTAGGGCTAAGCCGTTGGCAGGCCTTGCGGTATGTGATCCTGCCCCAGGCGGTCCGGAATATGACGCCTTCGCTGATCAACCAGACTATCGCCTTGCTCAAGGATACATCTCTTGTCTACGTAATCAGCCTCAACGATTTTCTGGGAGCGGCGACTAAGGTCGCTCATCGCGATGGGACTTTGGTCGAGATGTATTTATTCGTGGCGGCGGTGTACCTGGCAGTTTGTTCTCTAGGTGTATGGCTGGTCACTAAACTAAGAAAAAACCAGGCCGCATACTAGCTGCGGACTTAACGAGGTTGAAAACATGATCAAGCTGGATAAGGTCTCGAAGTGGTATGGCGAATTCAAGGTTCTAAACCAATGCAGCACTAGCGTCGCAAAAGGCGAAGTCGTGGTGGTGTGTGGCCCGTCGGGCTCGGGCAAGTCGACACTTATCAAGACTATCAATGCGCTGGAACCTCACCAGGAAGGGGAAATATACGTCGACGATGTGGCAGTGCACGCTAAAACCACAGACCTGCCCGCGTTACGGGCCCGAGTGGGAATGGTATTCCAGCACTTCGAGCTTTTCCCGCACCTGACGGTCATGGAAAATCTGACCTTGACCCAAGTAAAAGTACTTCACCGCACGAAAGATGAAGCGGCTGCCCGCGGCGTAAAGCTGTTGGACCGGGTTGGCCTGAGTCTGCACGCGGACAAACATCCGGGACAGCTGTCAGGAGGGCAACAACAGCGGGTCGCCATTGCACGAGCCCTGGCAATGGATCCCATCGTCATGTTGTTTGACGAACCAACGTCGGCACTCGATCCCGAAATGGTCGGCGAGGTGCTCGATGTCATGAGAGGGCTGGCGCAGGAAGGAATGACGATGGTCTGTGTCAGCCACGAAATGGGTTTCGCCAAGGAAGTCAGCGACAGGGTCATTTTCATGGATGGCGGAAGCATCATCGAAGACTGCACGACTGAACATTTCTTCGGTCATACCCACACGCTTTCATCCCGCGCGCAGGATTTCCTGTCCAAGATACTTACGCATTGATGGATTACGGGGTGGGGTTGGGCATGGGCGATCCCGGCAAAAAAAGACACAAGGGCAGCATTGAGGCTACCATTGAACATTCATGGCGCTGCCGAGCCAACAGACCGTCCCACCTCAAGAACAGGACTTTTTCACCATGACACGCATCCAGGTCAACGACCAATCCCAGGAAGTCAACGTCCCCGAAAATATGCCTCTTCTGTGGGTCCTGCGCGATGAGCTGGGTATGACAGGCACCAAATTCGGCTGTGGCATGGCAGTGTGCGGCGCCTGTACGGTGCACATGGACGGCCAGCCCATCCGTGCCTGTGTCACGCCCATCTCGGCAGTGGCCGGGCGCGCCATCTCGACCATTGAGAGCATCGAAAGCGACACCGTCGGTCAGGCCGTACAACAGGCCTGGATAGAGAACAACGTTGCGCAATGCGGTTATTGCCAGGCAGGACAGATCATGTCCGCGGTTAGCCTGCTCAAGGCCACGCCGGCGCCGACTGAGCAGCAGATCGATGATGCCATGAGCGGCAACATCTGCCGTTGCGGCACCTATCCACGCATCCGCGCAGCCATTCAGCAAGCCGCCAGCAATCTGGCCCAAGGGGAAAAATAATGTTGACGAAAACATCAAACCCTTCCCGCCGGACTTTTTTGCAAGGCAGTCTGGGCGCGCTGTTTCTGGCAGTGAGCGCCAACGGAGCCGTCTGGGCGGCGGACGCCAAGAAATACGGCGCCGCCGCCATGCCCGGTGGCACCGTAGACGACCCATTGGTGTTTGTCTCCATCGCGGCTGATGGCGCCGTCACCATCATTGCGCACCGCGCCGAGATGGGGACCGGCGTACGCACCAGCCTGCCCATGGTCGTCGCCGACGAGATGGAAGCAAACTGGGACCGCGTGCAAGTGATTCAGGCCGAGGCCAACGAGGCGCGTTACGGCAATCAGAACGTCGACGGCTCGCGCAGCATGCGGCACTTCATGCTACCGATGCGACGCGTGGGCGCAGCGGCCCGGCACATGCTCGAGGCTGCGGCCGCCGCGCGCTGGTCGGTGCCCGCCTCTGAAGTAAGTGCCGTACAACACGAAGTGGTGCACCTGCCCAGTGGGCGGCGCCTGGGGTATGGCGAACTCGCCGCTGAAGCCGCCAAGCAACCGGTGCCCCAAGGCGATGCACTCAAGCTCAAGTCGCCCGCCGACTTTCGCTACATCGGCAAAGAGAAAGTGCGGCTGGTGGACCTGGAAGCCATTGGCAAGGGCCGGGCCACCTATGGCATGGACATGCGTCTGCCCGATATGGTCTACGCCGTGGTCGCCCGCCCGCCGGTGGTAGGCGGCAAACTGCTCAGCGTGCGCAGCGAAAAGGCGCTACAGGTGCCCGGTGTGCTGAAAGTGATGGAGATCCCGTCCTACAGCGGCGCGCCTGCCTTCCAGGCGCTGGGTGGCGTGGCGGTGGTTGCCTCCAATACCTGGTCGGCCATGCAGGGCCGCGCCGCGCTGGAGATCGAATGGGATGATGGGCCCAACGCCAGCTACGACTCCATCGCCTATCGCAAGACCCTGGAAGCCGCCGCCCGCACGCCCGGCAAAGCCTTGCGCAATGACGGCAACGCGCCTGAAGTCTGGGCTAAAGCACCTGAAGCCGAGCGCTTCGCCGCTGAATATTATCTACCGCATTTGGCCCATGCCTCGATGGAACCGCCGGTCGCGACCGTAGTGGTAAACGGCGACCGTTGCGAGGTCTGGACTTCGGTCCAGAACCCGCAGGCCGCGCTGGATGTGGTTGCCGCCCGGCTCAAGCTCAAACCTGAAAACGTCAAGGTCAACGTACTGCTGCTGGGCGGCGGCTTTGGGCGCAAGTCCAAGCCCGACTATGTGGACGAGGCCGCCATCGTTGCACAGACAATGCCGGGCACGCCGGTCAAACTGGTCTGGACGCGCGAAGACGACATTCATCACGATTACCTGCACACCGTCGCTGTCGAGCGTCTGGAGGCCGTAGTTGGCAAGAATGGGCAACCTGAGACGTGGCTGCACCGCAGCGCCGCCCCCACCATCGGCTCGCTATTCTCCGAAGGCGCCAAAGGCCTTCAAGTGTTCGAGGCCGCCATGTCGGCCATCAACATGCCTTACCTGATTTCCCATGTGCGCGTCGAAACCGCCGAAGTCGAGGCGCATGTCCGCATTGGGTGGTTCCGCTCGGTGTACAACATCCCACACGCGTTCGCTGCGCAATGCTTCATCGCCGAACTGGCTCACCGCGCGGGACAGGATCACAAGCAGTTCGCGCTGGATCTGATCGGTCCGTCACGCAAAATCAATCCGGGCACCATCTCCGACACCTGGAACTACGACGAATCACCCACAGTCTACCCCTACGATACCGGCCGCCTGCGCGACGTGATCGAGGCCGTAACGCGCGGCGCAGGCTGGGGCCGCACACTGCCCAAAGGCCATGGTCTTGGACTGGCGTTCTGCTATAGCTTCATGAGCTACACCGCCACCGTGGTCGAAGTAGCGGTCAATGACAAGGGTGAAGTGCAGGTGGTGGCCGTGGACATGGCGATTGATTGTGGTCCGCAAGTCAACCCCGAGCGCATCCGCGCCCAGATGGAGGGCGGCGCCATCATGGGACTAAGCCTGGCGCTGTCCAGCGAAATCAGCTTCGAGAACGGCCGCGTGAAGCAGAGCAATTTTCACGACTACGAAGTGCTGCGCTACGCCGCCTCGCCACGCACGATACGCACGCACCTGGTAAACGACAACCATGCCCTGCCCCCGGGCGGCGTGGGTGAGCCGCCAGTGCCGCCTGTCGCCCCCGCGCTGTGCAACGCCATCTTCGCCGCGACGGGCAAGCGTGTCCGGCAGTTGCCGGTACATACCGTGACGTGAAGGGTTTACTTACCGGCTGCTGTCACTTGCAGGGCGACTGCTTCAACGTACACGGCTTCGACCTGATCGCCAACCTTGATTTCCTTGAGTTGGGCGGGATCTTTGACCAATAACTCGACCGTGTTCTGGGCTCCTCGCAAAGTAACGGTATTGGCAGAGGGATTGACGCCCACCACATCAGCGACCATGCGAACCGTTTTCTCGATGGCGCCTCCGGGCCTCTGTCCAGTATCGGCACGCAGCGTCCGCATCGATTCTTCACGCTTGCGAATCCCAGTGTTCTTGACCTTATTAAGTTCCATTGCAATCGCTTGGGCATACGTCAGCGTTACCAGGTCGCCGACCTGTATTTGATCGAAGTTTCTGACTTCGTCTGACAAGTTGAAAACCACTTCTTTGCCCTGCGGCCCGACGACAGTGACCACGCGTTCATTCTTGTCGATGGACTTTACTTTACCTTGCAGCTGAACAGCTTCGCCCATTGAGGCCTTGCCAGGCCCGGTCGAACCAACGATGACGCCTTGAGCGGGAGCTTGGGCGGAAACGCCCAGTGGCGCGACCAACACAGATGCTACAAGCAGCAGAGAATAACGATTCATCTTCATTTGATAATCCTTTAACTCAAGAGTGTGTGACAGTAGCCGCTGAGTTTTGATGAAAGACCTTCATAAGGCCGCAACGTTAATCCCGTCTAAAGGTCATCAGAATTTCTAAAATGAAAAATACTCCCAAAATCAGCGGGTAATTGCGACAAATTGAATCTCGACTATCAATCATTCACAAACGCTCGTGTTGAACCCATATCGGCGGGAAGAACAGCTGTAGCGAATTGCCGCTTTAAATCGGTCTGCGTCGTTGGTACAGTAAAGCACGCGCCTTGGCGCACGACCCAACGCGCGCAGGTTGCCGAACTAATACAGCGGCCTGCGTGGCCTGGATGTACGTATCTGTCCCAATACAGGAGGACCATGATGATCAGCAAGAATACGATTTGCCTCTGGTACGACGGCACCGCGCTGGACGCCGCGAAGTTCTACGCCGAGACATTTCCGGACAGCGAGGTGACAGCGGTACATCATGCGCCTGGCGACTACCCCGCCGGCGAGCAGGGCGATGTCTTGACGGTCGAGTTCACGGTGATGGGCATCCCTTGCCTCGGCCTGAACGGCGGCCCGGCATTCAAGCACAACGAGGCATTTTCGTTCCAGGTCGCGACCGACGACCAGGCCGAAACGGACCGCTTGTGGGATGCGATCGTCGGTAACGGCGGCCAGGAAAGCGCATGCGGCTGGTGCAAGGATAAGTGGGGCCTGTCGTGGCAGATCACGCCACGTACCCTGACGGCCGCAATCACCGATCCCGACCAGGCAGCAGCCAAGCGCGCGTTCGAAGCCATGATGGAGATGAGAAAAATCGACATCGCCGCGATCGAAGCGGCAAGGCGAGGCTGACGCTCCACATGCCCGGCGCTACTCAGCGGACATGTCGCGAGTGCGTGTTATGGGCCTGACCTAAATCGGACGCTAATCATGAAAGCACAAGAACGCGACGAACTACTTCAAGCATTGAAGGCTCGCTATGAAAAGAATATGCATCGCCACCAAGGCATTGCATGGACTGATGTGCAGGCCAGGCTAGAAAGCAATCCCCTTGCACTGAAGTCATTGCAGGCGATGGAGGCAAGCGGCGGCGAGCCGGACGTGATCGGCAAGGACAAGGAGAGCGGCCAGATCATTTTCTGCGACTGCTCGGCAGAAAGCCCCAAAGGTCGCCGCAGCCTCTGTTACGATCGTGCGGCCCTGGACTCGCGCAAAGAGCACAAGCCCAAGAGCAGCGCCGTCGAAATGGCAGCTGCAATGGGCATCGACCTGTTGACAGAAGAGCAGTACCGCGACTTGCAGCAGCTCGATGAGTTCGATACAAAGACTTCCAGCTGGGTCCAGACACCGCGTGATGTTCGCTCACTCGATGGGGCCCTATTCTGCGACCGCCGTTATGGCAAGGTGTTCGTGTATCACAACGGCGCACAGTCGTACTACGCGGCAAGAGGTTTCCGCGGCCTGCTTCGGGTGTGATCGCGGACTTGGGCAACTGTGCTGGCGGTTAAGGACGTATAGATATTGGCTTTGGTCGACAAAACCCGCCGCTTCATCGAGCAAGGAACTCAGCCCGGGAAAGTCGGTACCCGGCTTCTGGCGCGGCCGTCATGTCAGGGCGAAGAAAAATACGTCGACTCAAGCATCACCTGTTTCGCAATGCTGACCAGCGCCTCAAGGCCGGGCGACCTGGTTGCCTTTGGGTACGCAGCACATATCTGCATCGGATCGAATGGGTTTTCCTGACGGTAACTCACTATCTCGCCCTTCTGACCCCCGACCGGAAGAAAGCAGGTAGGCAGCACCCCCACCCCCACTCCGCTGGCCACTAGCCGTGCAAGCATTGCCAAACTGTTGCAGGTACTGACCTTGATTGGCTCACCTCCTTCCCTGCTCCACCAGTTCACCATCTTTTCATGCAGTGGCGATGGTGTCGGCATGCAAAGAATAGTCGAGCCGGCGAGTATGCGCGGATCAACAAAAGCAGATGGCAATGGTTTGCTTTTGCTTCCCATCCAGGCAACCGGCGTGCGCGCCAAGGGCTCTACATGCATCTGGGGTGGATGGCCCGGGTCAGCCAAGATAGCCATATCGAGTCGGCTGGCCTCCAGCTCCGCCAAAAGCACATAGCTGTTGCTGACGGTGAGTTCCACCTTAAGCCCCGGATACCGATCGCCAAAGATGGAAATAATCTCGGGCAGCGCAGCGATGGCAACCGTCTCCGAAGATCCCACCCGTAAGGTTCCCTGCAATGGGTCGCCTGTGCGAAGACGTGCTTCCATTTCGTCCAGCAAAGCTAAGACCTGTTCGGTATAGCGTAGGGCCACCACTCCGTCGGGATTGATCCTGGCCGCTCGGCCATCTCGCTCAAACAGCTTGATCCCCAGCGCCTCTTCCAATTCCCGAACACGAAGGGATATTGTCGGTTGCGTCACATTAATGTGACGAGCAGCCGCTTGAAAGGAGCCCAGTTTGGCGATGGCGGCAAGCGCCTCGATCTGTGCCAGCGAATAATGACGCATAAATATTTCCTATGCAAATACCGCTATAACTTTAATTAGTTTAATAGGAGTTGACTTGCTAGGATAGCCATATCACGACTTATAACTATCTTGATGGAGCCAAAATGAGCAAGACCAAACATCTGCGCGACGCGATCTATGCATCCGAAATCTTGGTGCAACCCGGCGTTTATGACGGCTTCAGCGCCCGCCTGGTCGAGCATATGGGCTATGAATGCGCATTTATCACAGGCAGCGGCGTGAGCGAGTCACGCATCGGCCAGGTCGATGTCGGGCTAATGGGAATGGAGGAGAACGTGGCGGCGGTTCGCAGCATCACGGCTTGCTGCGACCTTGCATTGCTCGCCGACGGCGATACGGGGTATGGCAATGCAGTCAATGCATACCACACGACCCGCTCCTTTGAGCGCGCGGGCGCGGCCGGAATCATGCTTGAAGATCAGGTCTGGCCCAAACGCTGCGGCCATATGCGCGGCAAAGAAGTTATTCCACAAGAAGAAATGGTGCAAAAACTGCTCGCCGCGTGCGAAGCGCGCGAGGACAAAAACTTTGTCATTAAATCGCGCACCGACACATTGGCCACGCACGGTCTTGAGGAAGTCATCCGACGATTGAACGCGTACGCCGAGGCTGGCGCCGACTTGCTGTTTGCCGACGCGCTGCTGGACGCCGAACAAATCCGCACCGTGGCCGCTAACGTACCAAAGCCGTTATGTGTGAACATGGGATTCGGGATACGCCAGCGCTCGACAACCCCACTGCTCTCGGCCCGGCAACTGCAAGAACTGGGAGTGGGCGTGGTCATCTATCCTCGCCTGCTTACGGCTTGTGCGCTGGCTGGGATGAAGAAGGGCCTGGAGATTCTGGATGAATCGCTGAACAGCGGGCAAGCTGCTGATCGCCCCGATGTGGCCATCAGCTTTGAGGAGCTGAACGACATCATGGGCATGGATCATATCCGCGATCTGGAAGAGCGTTTCCTCACGCCGGCGCAAAAAACGGCCAAGTACGGCGGTGCGCAGGCGGGTCCGGTGGATGCGGCCACAGCCTGGGCCAAGGAGGCTTGACATGGTAGGGAAAGTGCCCGTGGGGGCAGTTGATTGCCACGCACACGTCATTAAGAAGGATATTCAGCTTACGCGCGAACGTCACTCAGAGCCAGCGCACGATGCGTGCGTAGGCGACTACTTGCGCATCCTGGATACGCACGGCATCGCCTACGGCCTGCTGACCGCTCCGAGTTTTTATGGGTCCAACAACGAGGTACTGCTTGGCGCCCTTGATGAGGCGGCAGGCCGGCTTCGCGGAACCGCGATTGTGGAGCCGAATATCAGCGAAGAAGCCCTGTCGGATCTGCAGCGAAATGGAGTATGCGGCCTCCGGCTCAACTGGGTCAAGCGCGACATGTTGCCCGACGTCAATTCGCCAGACTACAAGGCGCTGTTCACCAAGGCAAAGAACTTAGGACTGCATATCGAAGTGTATCTGGAGGGCGAACATTTGCCCGCCGTTTTGCGTGCCATTAACGCCAGCGGAGCCCGTGCGGTGATCGACCATTTTGGCCATCCTAAAGGCGAGGATGGTATTGATAGCAAAGGTTTTCGCGCGCTGCTCGGTGCGCTGGAGGCCGGCAACACTTGGGTCAAGCTCTCGGCACCGTTTCGCCTTCGCGGTGCCGATCCTGCTGCACTGGCAAAAAAAATAGTGGCCCAATGTGGTGGCGAACGTGCCCTTTGGGCGACTGACTGGCCTTGGGTAGGATTTGAAAACGCCGTTACGTATCGACAATGTATCGAGTGCTTGTTTGAGTGGGTGCCTGATCAAGCAGATCAAGAACGTATTTTGGTCACCAACCCGCATGAAATTTTTGGATTCGGCTCGCGCAGCATGTACACGCTCTCCGGCTGAATCATAATTGCTTCAAACGATAGGGGACAAAACCATGAAAAAACGTACGCTGCTCGGCGCCGTACTCTTGATGGCATTTGCGCAGGTTTCTGCGGCCGATGATGTTGTGAAACTCATTATTCCTACCGCGCCAGGGGGTGGGACTGACACCTTGTTCCGCGCTATTGCCCGCTACGCAGAACCTCATATGGGCGCAACACTTGTTGTTCAAAACGCAGGTGGTGCAGGAGGCGCAATCGGCGTGGGCCAGGTAGCACGCGCCAAGCCCGACGGACTGACCATGGCCGGAGTATGGATGGGACCCATTACGGTTGCGCCGCACACAATTGATACGACCTACGGTTTGGATGACTACATCCCTGTGATTCAGCTGGATGCCGCGCCCTACGTGCTGTGCGTGCAGCCAGACTTTCCTGCGACCGATGGGAAAAGTTTTCTTGAGGAGCTAAAGCGTAATCCCGACAAATACACCTACGGCACGGACGGTGTGGCCGGTCCGGGTCAGCTTGCCGCCGAGCGAGTGTTTCAAGAGTATGGCATCAAGGCGCGCGACATCCCATATCGCGGAGCCGGTGAAACAATGCCTGCACTGCTCGGAGGAGTAGTGGATGTATATGTCGGCTCAGTCCCGCCCGCGGTCGCGATGGAGAAGGTCGGCGACGTTAAGTGCCTGCTGGCAACCTCTGCCAAGCCTGTCGCCGCCCTGCCTAAGGCCACCAGCCTGAGCGAGCTCGGCATCCCTGAGAAAGAAACATTGCTCTGGCACGGCATTGTTGTGCCAGCCGGCACCCCCGATGAAGCAATCACGCGCATCGAGGATGCTTTTGAAAAGGCCGCTAACTCACCCGAGATGGCCAAGTTTTTCGAGACAGCAGGTGTAGAAAAAACCATTCTCAAGCGCGATGAATTCAGCGCGCACATTAAAAAGGAATACTCCGAGATGGGTAAAATGGTCGAGAGCCTGGGCTTGAAAAAGTGATGAACGAGGATACGCGCGCGCCGGACACGCAGCGGGTCCTGCTCACCGGTGCGGCGCGCGGCATCGGCCTCGCGATCGCACGGGCTTTTCTTTATGAGGGCGCACGTGTTTTTGTCTGTGACAACGATGCGAAAGCGCTGAACGCACTGGCGAAAAGCGATGCCGGTCTACACTGGGAACAGGCCGATGTGGCGGATCCCGAGTCGGTTTGCGCGCTTATGAAGAATGTACAGAAAACGTTCGGCGGTTTGGATGTATTGGTCAACAATGCCGCCATCACCGGCCCCTTCGGACCCATTGAAGACAATGACCCAGCACTTTGGGCCCGCGCTATTTCCGTGAATCTGGTGGGGCAATTCAACTGCGCCCACTTTGGCGTACCGCTTATCAAGGCCGCGGGGGGCGGCAGCATCATCAATATGTCCTCCGTCGCGGGGCGCCTGGGCTATCCCTTGCGCAGCAGCTACGCCTCAGCCAAGTGGGGCGTTATCGGACTCACTCAAACGCTTGCGATGGAGCTCGGAGAGTATGGAATCCGGGTCAACGCCATTTTGCCTGGCATCGTAGACACACAGCGGCATCGCGAACAGTTAGGCGCCCAGGCGGAGCGTCTCGGGATTACTGAAGAAGTCATGAACGCACGCTATCTGGACACTATTTCGATGGGCGAGAAGGTGAGCGAAGCAGAAATCGCTGATCTAGTCCTGTTCATATCATCGCCGCGTGGCCGCCACATCAGCGGGCAGTCACTCGGGATATGCGGCAATGTGGAAACGATGCGCCGGGGGAACACTGCAGTCTAGCGCGCAGATCCAGCGTACGGCAGCAAACTCGATTTCAACGGGCCTGGATTCACTCAAAGCGCCGGGCCGATGCCTTTGTCAACTCCACCAGCAACAGTGACAACCAAGATACGGTCCGGCTTCTCGCAAATACCGCAAAGGCTTATACGCGGATCGTCGGACTAAACGGTCTGATCGCACCGAGCGCAAGTGGTGAAGATCCATTGGGCCTGGAGACCTCCGGTAATTCGCTATACAACCCCAACTGGTCCTTGTTCGGTGTTCCATGTATCACATTGCCGGGTGGCGTCGGTAACCGGGGCTTACCGCTCGGATTGAGACCGATACCGACGTCGACATCGACGTCGGTATGATGTTCACTAGAACCGCCACTTCACCCGGGCGTGTCCCCCATAGTTGGTGGCGTCCTTGGACAGCGCCGTTTGTGCCTGCAGGGACAGCGACAGGTTGCGTCCCAGGTCCAGGTCGATGCCGCCCGCCACCTCTACCTGGTGCCGGTCGGTTTCTGCATTGATCGTCAGATCTCCCAGCGATGCAACGCGGCAAAGCAGCGTCCGCTCATACCAATGCATCGTCTTTGCGGACATATCCGAAACCTCAAACGACAGATTAAACAATTGGAGACCCAGCACGAATAAATAGGCACGCGTTGTACCAATTAACCTGCTATTCCGCCATAAGCTCTGTAGGTTTCAGCACAGGATACGGTCCATCGATCAAAGTATAGTTGGCCAGTATCCAATCTCTGACCGCGCGCCGGTCGACTTTACCGGCAGGCGTTCTGATCATGCCATCTATGGCGACGTAGAGGCGTGGTCGCTTGTACTTAGTGATGCCTTTTAGTGCATTAGTAAAGCCCGTATTGGGATCGAACGACTTATCGTCCGCCACAAAGACGCAAACAATGATCTGAGTCCAATAGCTGGAAGGCAAACCCAAGACGCAAACTTCGTTAACCATATTTACGACGGAAAGTGCCGCTTCGATTTCATCGGGACCCACCATATAGCCACCGGTATTGATCACATCCGAAGTGCGTCCGCTGAGCCACAGGCGTTTGGTTTCATCGAAATACCCGCAATCTCCAGTTGCGTGCCAATCGTCTGCCGTATGAGGAACGAATCCCGACTCCGTCAGATATCCGTCGTAACCGTGTTGCGAACGCAGAAGAACCTCACCGGAATCTGATAACCGCGCTTCGACGCCGGGGCCAAGATAGCCGACACAAGTCCCCACATAAAGTTCGGTTGAAGCGAACACCACGTCTGCTTCCGCCGGATCAAGTATCGTGATGGGGTTTAGATTCTCGCTCTTTCCGTAGGTGACTCGAATGCGTTGCCCAAAAATTGCAACGGCTTTCCGGTAGGTGCCCACAGGCAAGGGCTGCGTGCCGGTATAAATGCACCGCACATGCGGAAAAGTTTCTCCCTGCAATGCCTCTGCGACTTTGACCAGAACAGAGGGCGGTGCAAATAGTGCGTCGATCTCGCATGTCTGCAGACCGGTGCGCAAGCATTCGATGTCAACGCTAGCCATAAGAACGACGCGACCACCACAATCAAGGTAAGCCCTCGCCAGGTTCGACGCGCCGTGCACATAGGGCGTCATTAGGGCGATGCCCCCGCTCGCATCAGGCCGGTAGGTCAATACACTGCGCAGTACGGTAGCGGCCATCCATCGTTTTCGCTGGGTGTACACCACGGCTTTGGGCTTACCGGTGGAGCCGGACGTAAAAATGATTCGAGCTTCTGTATCGCCCGTTACCGCCGGCAATGGGGTATCCGGTTCTGTGACCTTCTGAAGAGTCATTTTGTCGAAAACTAACGTCTCGACGCCAAGCCCGGCCACGCGTTCAAACAGATCGGATTCGGTGATGAGTAAGTCAAACGGCGCGATCTTTACACACCACTGAATATCCGATTCTGAATAGGCGGGATTCAAGTGTACGACGCACCCGCCAATGATGGACACCGCGTAATCAGCCACCACAGCCGGTATGCCGTTGCGTAGCAATACGCCGATGCGCCGCCCTGGGTCATGGTCGGCGGTGCGAAGCACAGCGGCTAACGCGTGCACCTCTGCGCAGAGCCCTGCATACGTCAAAACGCCGGCATCGTCTTGCACAGCGATCCGGTCGGAATAGCGTCGCCCCAGCGTCAGGAGGTCCGAAGACCAGGGTATCAGTGGTGCTGTCGCCATCATGTCAATCTCATTGGATGAAGAGTGATGTCACATCTTCGCAAGAAGTTATCAAGGTAAGCTTAGAGAACAGCTCATCCGCGCTGAGTGTGGCTTCGTGGCCAGTAGCCTTTGCATGCTCAGTGGCAAAACGCTGAAGGCAATCAGTGAATTTGTTTTGCAAAGATTCAGCGCTGACGGGGTTTGCAGCATGCCCACGCGGATACAAGACTTCGCCCGAGTGCAATGTCCGGCCATCTTTCAGATTGATTTCGACTTCATCGTATCGGGAGAAGGTGGGATCGCCTGGATCCGGCTCTTCAATACACCGGGTCTCCACTCTTTCATAGAAAGCCTGGATGTATGGCCGGTTGACGTAGTCATCGGTCAATTGAGACAAAGAGACAGAGCGTCGATCCAACGCAGACGCCATCGCGAATTGAATTGAGAACTTTGCTTCGAGACCCGTCTTGGGTTGGCTGTTACGCAGCATGGCCAACTGTGAGCGCCCTAATCCCACGCTCACGCGTACGACGTCATCCAATTGGATATCGTGAGCAGTAGCAAGATCAATGCCGGCGTCAATAGCGCGATGAGAGCCATAGCACACGGGATACTGCTTGATGCAGAGACCATAACGAGAAATCTGCCAGGCATCGCCGTTCGATATTGCCGATAGACGATCGGCCCGGCCTTCAGGCGAGATGGCGTTCAGAAAGCCGGATCGGTGTTCCAGGGCATCGTGCGAAGCCGTGAGACCCAAACTTGTATATTCGTTAGCCTCAAATGCCAGGCATGCCGCACGGCCTGCATGCAGGGGTTTGGTCATGGTGCCAAAGTTGGAGACCAGCCCGCTGGCGAGGCTGGCCGCAACGGCGAGCGTAGTAGCGGTATCCGGTGCGCTTGCCTGACGCATATATGCAAGGGCGGCTGCCGCGGCGAGCACACCGTAGGCGGCTGTGGGATGCCAACCCTTGGTATGCAAGGGGTCGGGCTCACGACGGAAAAGTTCTGCCCAGACCTGATATCCAACGACATACGCCTCCAGGCATGTTCGGCCGGACCGTCTTTCGGCAAGTCCTTCGCTGAGAATCGCCGAGACCAGGACCGCGCTCGGATGGCCGGATAAGGCGACATCATCGAAATCGAGCGCATGGGCCGCAGTGCCGAAAACGAGAGCGGCCATGGGTGCTGGCAAGTTATACGGCAGCCAGGGCAAGGTGCACATCCCACTGTCAAGTATTGAACGCCGCCGAGCGAATACCAGGGCTTTTTGTGACGCGTCTTCGTGCGCGCCGGCAAACGCAGTAGCAATGGCATCCATGAAACCAAGTTGTGCAGTTGCGAGCGCATTATCATCGACATCGTTGGGCCGAGTATCAGCAACGAATCCGGCAAGTTCGAGGGTCAGTCCCATTCTATTTCCTTATTATTTATTGATGCCTAGAACGAACGGTGCATACCCAGTACATGCTGCCCAACATAGGAGAGGATAAGGTTTGTCGAAATGGGCGCGATCTGTAGCAATCGTGCTTCTCGCCACTTGCGCTCGACATGGTATTCGCTTGCGAATCCGAATCCGCCATGCGTTTGCAGGCAAGCCTCAGCGGCACGCCACGAGGCTTCCGATGCCAGCAGCTTGCCGATATTGGCGTCCTCGCCGCATGGTTTTCCCTGTTCGAACAGTGTTGACGCCTTGCGCAGAACGAGATCGGCTGCACGCATTTCCGTGTAGGCTCTTGCGATAGGAAACTGAATGCCTTGATTCATGCTGATGGGCCGATCGAACACTTGGCGTTCGTTAGCGTATTTCACGGCAGTGTCAATGAACCAGCGCGCGTCGCCTATTGCCTCTGATGCGACCAGGATCCGCTCGGCGTTCATGCCATCCAGGATATAACGGAAGCCTTTTCCTTCTTCGCCGATCAAGCTATCGGCAGGGATCTTGAGATTATCGAAGAACACTTCTGTGGCATTGTGATTGACCATCGCCTTCAAGGGCCGTATTTCAAGTCCTTTGCCTATCACCTCGCGCATATCCACCAGGAACACTGACAGCCCATCACTCTTCTTCTCAACCTCATCGTAAGGAGTGGTCCGTGCAAGCAGGAGCATAAGGTCGGATTGCAATGCGCGAGACGTCCATACCTTCTGTCCATTTATGATGTAGTGGTCGCCTTGGCGCTCTGCACGGGTTTTGAGCTTTGTCGTATCTGTACCGCTAGTGGGCTCGGTGACCCCGAAAGCCTGAAGGCGAAGTTCACCACTGGCGATTTTGGGCAGATATGTTTGCTTTTGCTCGTCGGAACCATGGCGCAGGAGTGTTCCCATCGTGTACATCTGCGCATGGCACGCCCCTGCATTGCAACCGGAGGCATGGATTTCTTCCAGAATGACAGCGGCAGCCCTTAGCGGCATGCTGCTGCCACCGTACTCCTCCGGTATTAGCGCAGCCAAGAATCCCGACTCGGTCAGGGCCCGTACAAATGCTTCCGGGTATTCACGCCGTTCGTCTAATTCGTTCCAGTAAGTACCGGGAAAATCGGCGCAGATCCTTCTCACGCTTTCGCGGATTTCCGTGTAATCATCGCCCACTTCCATCATGGTCAAGTCTGTAGTCATTCTATATGTTCCTCTATCGGCACACGGCGGCGAGCCGCTGAATTTGGTAGCGTTCTGTGTTCAAGCGAAGGTTGAAAAATTAAGCGGTGGCTGCTGCGGGAACAAAGCCGCGAGGCAGGCCCGCCCGAGATATGGCGCCGTCCAGGCGCAGACCCGGCAAGCTCTCGATTAGCACCTCGCGTACCCCGATCAGCCGACCAATGTCGATGCCGGTGCGCACTCCCATGGATTCAAGCATATACACCGCATCTTCCATCACGATATTGCCGCTGGCTCCTGGCGCGAACGGACATCCGCCCATCCCGCCCAGCGATGCATCAAAATGTCTGACGCCTGTATCGAGCGCCGCCACCAAGTTGGCGAGTCCGGTGCCCCGTGTATCATGAAAGTGTGCCGCCACCGGTATGTTGCCGGCCTCAGCCAATACTGCACGAAATACTTGTTTGACGAGTGCAGGAGCGGCATAGCCGACCGTATCCGGGATAATGAGTTCGTCCGCACCCGCTTCGAGCATAGCGGCAGTCCACCGGATGACTTCCGAGATCTCGATCTTGCCCTCATATGAACAACCCAATGCGGTTGCGAGACCGCCGCAAATCACCGGCCGCTTATGGGCCGGTATTTCCCGCGCGGATGCAACGATGCTGCGGAACTCTTCCAGAGACGTTTCACGGCTGCGGCGAACATTTTTTTGGTTGTGTGTCTCGCTGACGGACATCACAAAGTTCAGCTTGTGCACACCGAGCTCGAAACCGCGCTGTGCTCCTTTGAAGTTCGGAATCAAGGCGGCGACTTTCAGCCCCTGAACGTTCAGTGACTCCCGGGTAACTGCTTCCGCATCGGCGAATTGGGGCAGCAATTTAGGCGGCACATACGATGTCACCTCGATTTCCGGCATGCCGGCGTCGGCCTCCGCACGTATCCACCGCAGCTTATCCTCAGTTTTCACGAAATCGCTGATTCCCTGAATGCCATCTCTTAAGCCGACCTCACGCATTACTACATCTCGTTCCACGCCTCTTCTCCTGTTTTCGGAATATGTATCTATTTGCCCTGAAAGTTGGGCTTCCGCTTTTCGTTAAAGGCGAGTACGCCTTCCAGACGGTCCTCCGTATCCACCAAATGGTTATAGGCCTCCACCTCAAACCGCAGCGCAGTACGCAGCTCCATCTCTCCGCCATAGCGGACAGACTTCTTTATCTGCCGAACCGAGAGAGGCGCATTTCCGGCAATGCGGCCCGCCGTGTCGAGCGCCTGCTCGAGAGCGGTACACCCGTCACAAATCTGGCTGACCAATCCCCAGTCTAAGGCTTGCTGTGCGGTGAACGGGGCGCCCGTCATCAAGATTTCCTTTGCACGACGCTGCCCCACTGCGCGCGGTAGTAATTGGGTACCGCCCGCGCCCGGCATTATGCCCAGCGTGACTTCTGTCAATGCGAATCTGATGTCCGGCTTGGCATAGATGAAGTCGCACGACAGCGCAAGTTCCAATCCGCCCGCATAGGCATGCCCATTGACGGCTGCAATGACCGGCAACGGCATATCGATGAGGGTCCAGTACATGCGCTCGAACAGCTCGTGTTGCCGTTGCCATGTATCTTTGCTCATGCCATTACGTTCTTTTAAGTCGCCACCTGCGCAAAAGATGCGATCACCGCTACCTGTGAGTACCACGCAACGGTAGTCTTCATTATCGGCAGTTAGGCGATTCCACAAGTCCAGTAGATCACGGCCCATTTGGGTATTGATTGCATTGCCAGACGTGGGTCGATTGAGAGTGACTTGCAAGACATAGGGTCGGGGCGTTGCCAGCTCGATGGTTTCATAATGTTGATCAAGAAACGACATGGTTACGTACCTTTATTTGTGCCGATAGATAAGGTTCAAGAATGGCTGCAGTGTCAGCACCCAACGCGGGCGATGCGCTATGGGGAACGGGGCGACGGTCGTTGTAGCTGATAGGCAATCCAAGGACAGACAGGGAAGATCCTGGAAGAACCTGAAGCAGCCCTAAAGCGGCCGTCTGCGGATGTTGGAGCATCTGCAATACAGTATTGACCGGCGCTGCCGGGATACCCGCCGCTTCCATGCGCGCCACCCATTCTGCTGTCGTTCTAGTCTCGAAAATAGGATCCAGCAATCCATAAAGCTCAGCTTGATGCAACACGCGCGCCCGGTTGTCGCGGAATCGCTCATCATCCGCCCATTCTGAGTGACCGAGGACGCCAGCCAGTTTGCGAAACAGGCCGTCACTGCCCGCGGCAACAACAACTTCGCCATCGGTGGTCGTATAGGCCTTGTAAGGAACAATGCTGGCCGCCCCCGAGCCGTACCGACCGGGCGAGACGCCGGTAACCGAAGCTTGAGCAGCGATAATCGACATCCATGTGGCAGATGTTTCGAATAGCGAGACATCGACGACCGAACCTTCCCCGGTTGCAATGCGCGCGTGCAAGGCACCAAGGATGGCAATTACGGCCCACATGCCGGTGCCCATATCAATGATCGACGAGGCGACCCGCACGGAAGGACGTCCCTCTTCGCCGGTGGTGCTCATGATGCCGCCGAACGCCTGCATGAGGGGATCGTAGCCGGGACGATCCTTCAGCGGCCCCTTGCTGCCGAACGCGCCCATGTTGCAGTACACCAGGGACGCCTTGCGGGCACGCAACGATTCAGCGTTCAGGCCGAGCTCGTCGACCTGGCCTGGTCGAAGATTCTGAATAACGACATCGACCTCCGCCTCAATAAATCGGATAAGCGCGTCGACCTGTTCGGTATCGCGCAGGGAACACACAATTGATTGTTTGTTTCGATTAAGCGCCTGGAATACCGCAGAGGTGTCGTCTATAAACGGTGGTCCCCAGCCGCGAGCATCGTCGCCGGCGGGCTTCTCTACCTTCACTACCCTCGCACCCAAATCCGCAAGAATCTGTCCCGCGAACGGTGCTGCCACGCTATGTCCCAGCTCCAGTACCGTGAGATGCCGATAGGGCAAGTCTGAACCGTTAGAGGCCGACTGGGGGGGTTGTTCGCATTGATTCATGCGTTCCTCGTTTTGATTTGTACGTATATACTTTACACTAAGTTTATTTATACGTACATTATAGCTTGCCATTTAAAACACACAGGAGACAACTAATGAAATTCATGCGAACCGCCGCCCTTGCCATCATGACCTTGTGGGGCGGTCATGCCGCAGCTGCCTACCCAGACCAACCCATCAAGGTAATCGTCCCGTTCCCTGCCGGGCAAACAACCGATATCCTGGCGCGCGCAATGGCTGACGAAATGACGAAAATTATCGGCCAACCTATCTACATAGAAAATAAGGGCGGAGCGGGAGGCATTATTGGAATCGAAGCGGCCAAGCGCTCGCCGAACGATGGTTATACGGTTTTGATAGCGTCCAGTGGTCCGTTGGCAATCAATCCCAATTTGTATAAAGACATTCCATACCAGACAATGGAAGACTTCGAGCCAGTTGCGATGATTCTTGAAGTCCCTCAGTTTCTGGTAACCCGCAGCGACTTCCCGGCTAAGAATCTCAACGAACTCATTGCGTTGGTAAAGCAGAACCCGGAAAAATACAACTACGCATCGGGTGGCGTGGGGCTAACCAACCACCTGACCATGGAGATGCTAAAAAACCAAACCGGCATGGAAATCCGGCATATTCCCTACCGAGGTGCGACGGCTGCCCTTACGGGCCTGATCGGCGGAGATACGCAGATGATGTTCGAATCCGGGCCTGCCATCATGCCGCATGTAGAAGCGGGGCGGCTCAAGATTTTTGCCGTGGGCAGTAAAAAGGGCTCTCCACGCTTTCCGGAGGTGAAGAGTGTTCATGAAGCCGGCGTTAACGGCTTTGATGCGGCGACATGGATGGCGGTGATGGTTCCAAAAGGAACACCCCCTGAAGTCATTCAAACGCTTAATAAAGTCACTAATCAAGTGCTTGAACTGCCCTCCATGCAAGAGAAGTTCACGTCGGTCACTGCCACCGCGCGTATCGCCACGGTAGAAGAAACTCGCAAATTCCTGGAGCACGAACTAGCCCTGTGGAAAGAGACCATCGATAAAGGCAATATCCAACCAGAATAATCAATAGATAAGCGGGGCTCCGCAAAACGCTGGGCCTCTTTCCTTTAGATAAACAGGAGCAGAAATGAAGTTGTTGCGGTTTGGAGAGAAGGGTCGGGAGAAAGCCGGAGCCATTCATGCGGATGGTTCAATACGGGATATCTCTTCATTTATAGAGGATATTCAGGCCTCGACACTGGACTCGGCATTGTTGAAACGCCTGAAAGAAATCGACTTGGCAGCTATGCCAATTGTGGAACCGACTGTTCGGATCGCCGAACCGGTTGGTGGCATCAGAAAGTTCATCGCCATCGGTCTAAATTATCACGACCATGCTGAAGAAGTCGGCGCGCCCATCCCCGAAGAACCGGTCATCTTCATGAAGGCGGTTAGTTGTATACAAGGGCCGAATGATCCGGTAATCATTCCACGGGGGGCGACCAAAGTCGATTGGGAAGCGGAGCTGGGTATCGTCATCGGCAAGCGTGGCAGCTACGTCAACCTGCACGAAGCGCTCGATTATGTCGCCGGTTACTGCATTGTCAACGACGTCAGCGAGCGCAATTATCAAATGGAGCGCGGCGGTACGTGGGATAAGGGAAAGGGATGTGACACATTTGGGCCGGTCGGGCCGTGGCTGGCCACGCCAGATGAGGTCGCAGACCCCCAATCGCTCGATGTCTGGTTGCGTGTCAATGACGAGACCATGCAATCCGGTAATACACGCACAATGATCTTTGATGTGAAAAAAATCGTCAGTTACGTCAGCGAATTCATGACGCTAGAGCCCGGTGACGTCATCACGACGGGCACTCCACCCGGCGTCGGATTGGGCATGACGCCACCCCGCTTCGTACAGCCAGGAGACGTCATGACGCTCGGCATATCAGGCCTTGGAGAGCAACGACAGCAAGTCGTCGCTTTCGGACATTAAAGAACTTAGTGAGCTGATATGCTCATAGACTGATGGGCCATGCCTCGCAGCGCTTGCACTAGGGCGCAAGAATGGCTCACCTGCATGCTAAACGCAAGGCGACCATTCTTTCGCTCCGTCTATTGGCTGACGTGCTCCCATTGTGCGATCAACTGGAAACGGTCACTCAGGAAGTAGTTATCCGAGAACGTTAGCATCCTGCCCGATTCGTCATAATATGCGCGCAGTAAGCGCAGTGCCGGCGCACCTTGGTCATTACGCAGCGCGAAAGGCGCTTCTTCAGGCATCAGCGCGGCCTCAATTTTTTGCCATACACGCCGCACCGGCAAACCAAATTCAGTTTCCAACAACTGAAAGACGCTGCCTCCTTCACGTTCGACGGCTTCACCAATACTTTCATGCTCGGGCAAAACATATAGATTGGAAAATCCTATCGGTGTATCGCTATCAGCTCGCCAACGGCAACACACAAAGCGTATCCACTCACCCTCCACCTTGGCGTCCAGTTGCTTGGCAAGCGATTGCGGGACCTCCTCTCGCGAGCGCACCAGGATGTTGAGACGGGTTTGCGCCGTGTACTGGAGCACGTCATGCACATTGGCAACGCCCGCCACAAACTTCGAATTTTCCAATTCCCGCTTGGCCGACTTCACAAAAGTCCCGCGGCGCGGGAATCTCTCGACCATACCTGCATCCACCAGCCCGCGCAGCGCTTCGCGAACGGTGTGACGACTAACGTCATACCGTTCGGCAAACTCCTCTTCTCTCGGCATTAACTGGCCGACGGCATATTTGCCGGAGCGGATATCCTCTTCAAGCTGGTTACGTAACTGTAGATAGCGAGGTTCTGCTTTAGTCTGTTTCATTGATCGGGACACGGCCTCTGTGGCGCTGCTGACGAGAGTGAATACTCTATTGTCTGAAATTTACGGGTATATCGCGTATTTGTTCAGACATATTATAGTGGCGGCGTTCTGGTGCGCTGCCATCGTCCTCAAATCAACCGTTCACCGGCATACACCCAGTCAAGCCGTAGACAGAAGTCCATTCACAAGGCTCGGACTCGGTTAGCTCAAGAGCCTGGTAGGTCGGCAGCCAGACATTCAAGGCCTGTGCCATCTGAACTTGCGAAAAGCCCCACGCTTCCCGCAAGGCTCTGTATTTAGTCCAGCCATACTGTTTC
>JAKFFG010000048.1:0-2931 GCA_036675275.1 Pseudomonas sp.
GTCCTCGCGCCGCAGGCCATGCAGGTCGAGCTGGCCCTGGATGCTCCAGCCGCCGCGGCGCAGTTTGCGCACCACGTCCGGCCCCATGCCGGGCCGGCGAAAGCTCAGGGCTTCGTCGGTATCCAGCAGGCTTTCCACGTCAAACTCGTCCGAAATGGCTTCGCGCATCACGGCCAGTTCGTCGCGCTGCTGCTGCACCGGAATGGGTGCGGGCTGCGCCGGCGGCAGGCTGGCCCGGTGGCCCGGATTGCCGGGCAGGTGCCTGGCCGGCAAGGCCTTGACGGGGCCGACGGCGCGCGAGAAGAGTTCTTTCTCGGCTTTGGCTTTGGCGGCCGCCGCAAGGCGTGCCGTTTCTTGCTCTTTTGCCAGTCGGGCGCTGACCTCAATCTCTTGCTTGATGGCCTTGAGGTCTTTCAGGCTTTTCAAGGCGGGCGATTTCATGGCTCTTACTTTATATCAGCGCGTCTGCGCCCTGCAGACTCATCCCGGCAGGATGGTTAGTCGGTGCTCACAGGTGTGGATAAACCACGCTTTGTGTCATTCAACGCCGGGTCTGGCGATGGCTACGGTACGATCCCACCCGGAGCTGCTTGAGCCGCCCGCACGTCATGCAAACTCGTTCCGCTAGGTCTGGCTTATGAATTCAGGGAGAGAAAATGAAACGGTCCACTGCCGTGCTCTGCGGAGTCCTTTTGATCTGCGCTTGTGTACTGGGTGTCAGTAAATTTCAGGGACTCCGCGCTGAGGCCGCCGAGAATGAGGCGAAGGTACAACGAGAGGCCGCCGCGGCCGCAGCGCGAGCCCTTGCGGTCACCCAGGCAGCCAAGATCGCCATGCAGCGGCCTTTTGAAGATTATGCAATGTCCCGGTTCCTGCCAGCCCGCTATTCACCGCAGGCTTCCGATTGGCAGGGCAATGAGAAAGCCTTCTACGACAAGCTATTGTCGGGCGGAAAGTTTGACGTGCTGGTCGTGCCATTCCAGGTCTGGGGGTGGGCCGTTGACAGAGCAACGCGGTCCATCATGACCGCCGAATTCGCCGCGAGCATCGCCCAATCGCAGAAAGTGAAAATTCCCGACCCCTACCTTGTCGCAAAAGCACTTGGCGAAGGGCAGCGCCAGCTCAAACAGGACGATATCTACAAGCTCGCGGACGCCGTGGGTGCAAAACGCATCATTTGGGGCTACGCCGGGCACGACCGAAAAGGAAAAATGGCGATCGCCATCCTGACCCAGGACCATGCGGGCACCGCGCGCAATGGCGCCGCCTGGACCGGCCCGGTGGCCACCCAAAAATTTGAGAATATTCCATTTGGCGATGAGGTCCCGGCCATCGAGGCCTATGAGTCCGTATTGCCGGAGATACTCAAGTCGGTGGGCACCAACGCCACGTCGCCTCTCTTCGAAAAAATAGACAGCAAGCTGGAATTGGGTGCGCTGCCATCGTCTCCGCTCGGCCTGGCGGCGTCGGCCGGCAACCCGGCGCAGGATGCGTATGCCTTCCTGTTGTACAGCGCATTGACGCCCACAAATATCGAAAGGACGAAAGAGATATTTGCTGAAAAGGCGCATCTGGCGCTTTTGGGCCTGTCGCCGGAATCGCCCGACTACCGCGCGCTTCGCGCGCGGACCTACAAGGCATTGGGTTTGCGCATGGCCGCCATCAAGGTGCTGGGCGAGCCGCAGACTCCCGAGGAAAAAGAGCTGCTCGCTGCCCTGAATGGAAATATTCTGGAGGTGCGCGCAATTGCGGCACTCGAAAAGAACCCCTTGAAACGCCTGCTCCAGAAGATCGATGAGAACAGGATCGGCACGGGTTATGGCATGGCGACAACTAAAAAGTCCATCGCCGAAGTGGCTGCATTGAAGCTGCCGGGGGAGATATGGCCGTTTATCGCCACGCGGGCTTTTGTGGAAGGGGACCCATGGGTACAGAACGATAATGCCTCGCTGAAAATGCTTCTTGACTATGAATTGCCGGTCAAGGGCTATTCGATGGGGGATATGGCGCGCGCAGCTTTGCCGCTGGCCGATCCCGACAAGGTTCAGGCCATCGTGAATCTGTCGGTGTTCCATCACGGCCGGAAATTCGTCGATACCAACGCGGCCAGGTTGTGCTGTGAGCTCTCGTTCAACAAACCAGGCCCGTTTGACTATCTGGAACTGCTCCAGGGGATCGGCCACGACAACCTGATGAGCCGCATCGATTTCCTGTCTCAGATCCAGGGCGTCCCGAACAAGGCCCTCAGCTTTGCGAACAGCATCGAAGGAACCTACAAGGGCTACCCCTATTACGCGTATGAGCGATCAAGGGTGGAGGCAAGGCTCGCTAAAAATTCCGCCGGAGCCGAAAAAGAGCAATTGGCCAAGGCCTCGCACCAAAACGCGTTCAATGCAGTCTACTGGGAGCAAGGCCAGTCGCTTGTTGCAGCAGGGGCCCAGAATCATTTCAGTGCTGACGGCGGTCAGTACTATGGACCTCATGACAATCTCTACTACACTGATGTTCCATACCGTCCTTATTATTGGACCTGGGCGGACGGCGGTAATCTGCAGACGCAGGTTGGCAATAATCTTGCCGCTTTAAAGAGCGCCACCTGGGAAATCGGGACCGTCTCGCAGCTGGTCGGGCAATACCGCCAGTTTTTCCCCGACGAGGGGCGGGACAGCGATCTTTTGAAGTCCATCACAGGGCGCTTCGTGGGTTCCCCGCAACTCAATGCCATGCTCGGCGCCCAAGCCATAAGGCAGGGGGACGGCAAGACAGCGCAAGCTTACTATCGCGACAACATCAGGCTTGCACCCACGTTCTGGAATTCCTATGAGGATCTGGCAAGGTTGTTGTTCATGACGGGTGGCGTCGACGCCGCCGCCAAAGTGTTTCATTCTTATGCCGGCTTCAAGAAGGGCTCCGAAGACGGCCGGGTGGCCA
>JAKFFG010000069.1:0-2922 GCA_036675275.1 Pseudomonas sp.
ACGCAATGTTATCGGCCGCAAGTCCATGTCACAGGACATGCTTGCTCAGTGGGCCAGCGAAGTGATGCACGAAGACCAGAACGCCCAGGACTCTGGGCTGCTGCGCCAGCTGCGCGCAGGCAAATCAGACCGTACAGGGGGAGCGTGAAATATGCGGGCGGCGCTGAAAACTAAGCTACCGCGTTCACGCTTTGAGGAGGGCGGCTGACGGGGTCTTGGCCATCGGGGTCTGGTTGTTCAATCTTTTGATCGAACTTCGCATAAGAGCAGTGGACATTACGGACACTGGTTAGCCCGTCTTTGTTGAGAGTCAATGTGATGATTTTTGATTGGATAATGTCTTAAAAGTAGTACAAGACACTAAAAATTATGATTAATTCAATCATAGTTCTTGAGATTGATTAGAAGTTGTGCTATTTTTAGCATATGGATAGAACTCCACGACACGCTCTAATCAAGAAGCTCCAGACCAGTCTGCCGCGCGGGATGCCGTTCGATCTGGCCACTCTGGAGCGTATCGGTGTGTCTGCCCAACTCGCGGCCCACTACGCTGAAAGCGGCTGGCTGGACCGGTTGGGCCAAGGCGTTTATGCGTTTGCCGGTGACACCCTGAGCGCGCATGGCGCGATCAAGCTCCTGCAAACCCGTGTCGTTGGCCTGCATGTGGCAGGCAGGAGTGCACTGGCGCTTCAGGGCGTGCGCCACAACCTCGCGACGCGCGAGGCTTTAGTGTTGTGGGGTGACGTGCGCTTCGCGCTGCCCGCATGGTTTACCGCCCGATTTCCATCGCGTTATCTGTCGGCCAGGTTGTTCGACTGGCCGGACAGCACACTTGCCGACAACAGTCTGACCACGCCGCCCGGCGTAACTGATGGCTTGCGCGTATCGGTCCCGGAGCGCGCCGTCCTCGAACTGCTTTACGAGGTAGGCACGCATCAGGGACTGGAGGAGGCGCGTAACCTGTTCGATGGCCTGCGCAACCTGCGCAAGGATGTTCTGGGCGAACTGTTGCAGTCCTGTACCAGCGTCAAAACCGTCCGCCTGTTCCAGACCTGGGCACGCGAAACTGGCGTTGTCGATGTGCAAGCCCTGCAAAAGCAGTACACGCTGCCCGTCGGCAGCGACAAACGATGGATCACTCGCATGAAAGATGGCAACCTGTTGAGTCTCAGACCTCATGGATAAAGCCTACTGCTACTATTTAGATAGGAGCTCTTGCGAGCAAAGGAGAATGAGATGGACATCTTGGTGTTGAGCATCGTGGCCGGACTGGTTGTGATCGGAGGCATCTGGATGGTTACTCGGGACACCAAACCCGAGGAAAAGCATCAGGACGACCATCGCATCGCTTGAATCCACGTTTCAAAAAAGGAAACCTCGCCTAGCGAAAGCTGGCGGGGTTTTTTCTTGTGCGCCCAGCATGGGCGCACTCCCACCATGCCGACGTGCCCCTCGAATGGAAAGTGTTGAGGGTTTTTAATTTATCGTTTCAATAATCGTTTCACATTACAATGACTATTGGCGAAATTATCATTCACAAAAATTTTCGTTTAATCTACTTAAAAATCGTTTCATGACGACTTCCGAGGACCTGCTCCGAACACTACGAACTTGGCACAAGCTGCCCGCCAAGCAACTGCTTGAGCGGCTTGGCATCAGTCGCGCGACGCTCATGCGCGCAGTTCGAGAGCTTGGCTCGCAGGTAGTTGCTCGCGGGCGGGCGCGCAGGACAGCATACGCTGCCCGCCGTGCGCTGCGCGGCAGTTTGCAGGCGCTGCCGCTCTACCGCATTGACCAGGACGGCCAGGCCCACGAAGTTGCGATGCTGTATCCGGTCTATCCGGCAGGGTGTGCGCTTGACTTTCTTGAGTCGCTTGACTGGCCGTTGGATGAAGACATGCGGGACGGCTGGTTTGAAGGCCTGCCCTACTTTCTGGACGATATGCGCCCACAAGGATTTTTGGGGCGGCACTTTGCTCGACGTCACGCCGACTTGCTCCAAGTCAGCGCGGACCCCAAGGTTTGGTCGGAGGACGACACGCTGCATGCGCTGACGTTGTTAGGCAGTGACACGCCAGGCAACTACGTCCTGGGAGAGCCGGCATTGCGCCAGTGGCTGGCCCATTCTCAACAGAACGCACTTCCCCTGGAATCGAGCCAAGTTGTGCCTGCCTACCTGCTCAAGGCCGAAGAGGCTATGACTGACGGGACTGCGGGCTCCTCTGCAGGAGGAGAGTTCCCGAAGTTCACCGCGTTTCGCGAGGTGGCGGGCAAGCCTACCCACGTCATCGTCAAGTTTTCGGGCTCCGATGAGGCGCCCGGAACTGTGCGCTGGTCTGACCTGCTGGTCTGCGAACACTTGGCCCTGTGCGCTGTGGCCGAGCACCTGGGTCTTGAGGCCGCGGTCAGCCGCATCCATCAAGCGGGCGGGCGAACTTTCCTGGAGGTGGAGCGGTTTGACCGCCATGGCAGGCTCGGGCGCTCGCCCGTCTGCTCTTGGGCAGCCTTGAACGCAGCTCTGTTTGGGTTTGCCGGCAAGCCTTGGCCGGAGGGCGGCGCCGCCCTGCTCAGGCAAGGGCTCATCGGCATCGAATGCCTGGCCGCACTGCAACGACTTTGGTTGTTCGGGCAGCTCATTGCCAACACAGACATGCACGACGGCAACCTGTCGTTCAGGCCCGGGCTTCAACTGGCCCCGGTATATGACATGCTGCCCATGGGGTACGCCCCGGTGCGCGGCGTGGAGTTGCCGGTAAAGGAGTTTGTGCCCCCTCTGCCCCTGCCCGCCGAGAAAGACGCCTGGCTGACGGCCGCCCATGCGGCGGAGCACTTCTGGGCAGCAGCAAGCGGCGACGCGCGAATCAGCAAGAACTTCAGAGCAATTTGTAGCCAAAACGCGAGCAAGGTTCGCAAGGCCTTGTA
>JAKFFG010000074.1:0-2902 GCA_036675275.1 Pseudomonas sp.
TGGCCACCCGGCCGTCTTCGGAGCCCTTCTTGAAGCCGGCATAAGAATGAAACACTTTGGCGGCGGCGTCGACGCCACCCGTCATGAACAACAACCTTGCCAGATCCTCATAGGAATTCCAGAGCGTGGGTGCAAGCCTGACGTTGTCGCGATAGTAAGCTTGCGCTGTCTTGCCGTCCCCCTGCCTTATGGCTTGGGCGCCGAGCATGGCATTGAGTTGCGGGGAACCCACGAAGCGCCCTGTGATGGACTTCAAAAGATCGCGCTCCCGCTCCTCGTTGGGGAAAAACTGGCGGTATTGCCCGGCCAGTTGCGAGACGGCCCCGATCTCCCAGGTGGCGCCCCTTAAAGCAGCCAGATTGTTGTCAACCTGCGTCTGCAGGTTGCCGCCGTCCGCCCAGGTCCAGTAATAAGGACGGTACGGAACGTCGGTGTAGTAGAGATTGTCGTGAGGTCCATAGTACTGGCCGCCGTCAGCGGTGAAATGGTCGAAAGCCCAGGCGGCAATCAGCGTTTGGCCCTGTTCCCAGTAAATGGCATTGAACGCGTTTTGGTGCCAGGCCTTGAGCAATTGCTCTCTTTCGGCTCCAGCGGAATTTTTAGCGAGCCTCGCCTCCACTCTCGATCGCTCATACGCGTAATAGGGGTAGCCCTTGTAAATTCCCTCGATGCTGTTCGCAAAGCTGAGGGCCTTGTTCGGGACGCCCTGGATCTGAGACAGGAAATCAATGCGGCTCATCAGGTTGTCGTGGCCGATCCCCTGGAGCAGCTCCAGATAGTCAAATGGCCCCGGCTTGTTGAACGAGGGCTCACAGCACAATCGGGCCGCGTTGGCATCGACGAATTTCCGGCCGTGATGGAACACCGACAGATCCACGATGGCCTGAACCTTGTCGGGATCGGCCAGCGGCAAAGTTGCGCGCGCCATGTCTTCCATCGAATAGCCCTTGACCGGCAATTCATAGTCGAGAAGCATCTTCAGCGAGGAATTTTCGTTCTGCACCCACGGGTCCCCTTCCACAAAGGCCCGCGTAACGATAAACGGCCATATGGTTCCCGGCAACTTCAACCCGGCCACCTCGGCGCTTGCCTTTGTGGTTTTCACCGTGCCGTACGCCGTATCGATCCTGTTTTCATCGATCTTCTGAAGCAGGCGTTTGAGGGGGTTCTTTTCGAGGGCCGCCATGGCGCGCACTTCCAGGATATTTCCGTTGAGGGCGGCCAGCAGCCCTTTTTCCTCGGGGGTCCGCGGCTCGCCCAGCGCCTTGATGGCGGCCATGCGCAAACCCAATGTCTTGTAGGTCCGCGCACGAAGCGCGCGGTAGTCGGGCGATTCCGGCGACAAGCCCAACAGCGCCAGATGCGCCTTTTCGGCAAATATCTCTTTCGTTCTTTCGATGTTTGTGGGCGTCAATGCGCTGTACAACAGGAAGGCATACGCATCCTGCGCCGGGTTGCCGACCGATGCCACCAGGCCGCGCGGAGACGGCGGCAGCGCACTCAATTCCAGCTTGCTGTCTATTTTTTCGAAGACAGGCGACGTGGCGTTGGTGCCCACCGACTTGAGAATCTCCGGCAACACAGACTCATAGGCCTCGATGGCCGGGACCTCATCGCCAAATGAAATATTCTCAAATTTTTGGGTGGCCACCGGGCCGGTCCAGGCGGCGCCATTGCGCGCGGTGCCCGCATGGTCCTGGGTCAAGATGGCAATCGCCATTCTCCCTTTCCGGTCGTGCCCGACATAGCCCCGGATAATGCGTTTTGCACCCACGGCGTCGGCGAGCTTGTAGATGTCTTCCTGGTTGAGCTGGCGCTGTCCTTCGCCAAGTGCTTTGGCCACAAGGTAGGGATCGGGGACTTTCACTCTCTGCGATTGGGCGACGCTCGCCGCGAGTTCCGCGGTCATGATGGACCGCGTTGCCCTGTCAACGGCCCAGCCCCCAACCTGGAACGGCACAATGAGCACGTCAAACCTTCCGCCCGATAGCACCTTGTCGTAGAAGGCTTTCTCATTGCCCTGCCAATCGGAAGCCTGCGGTGAATAGCTTGCCGGCAGGAACCGATTCATAGCATGATCTTCGAAAGGCCGCTCCATGGCGATTTTGTTCACCTGCGCGATCGCAAGGGTCCGCGCTGCGGCCGCGGCGGCCTCTCGTTGCACGCTCGCCTCATTCTCGGCGGCCTCCGCGCGGAACGCCTGGAATTGACTTACACCCAGGCAGGACAAAAGGGCTCCGCAGAGCACGACGGCGGACCGTTTCATTTTCACTCCCTCAATCCATAAGCCAGACCTGGCGGAATGAGTTTGCATGACGTGTAGGCGGCTCAGGCAACTCAGTGGGGGATCGTACCGTAACCATCGTCGGGCCCGGCGTTGAATGACGCCAAGCGTGGTTTATCTACACCAGTGAACCGCTACCAGTCATCCTGCACACACACCCCTTTCGGTCGCGCGCAACCCTAGCAGGCTGAAGCCACAGCGCGCTAGACGCGTTGATATAAAGTGGGAGACATGAAATCGCCCGCCCTGAAAAGCCTGCAAGACCTCAAGGCCGTCAAACAGGAGATCGAAACCCGCGCGCAGCTGAAAAAAGAGGAGGAGGCCGCCCGCCTGGCGGCTGCCGCCAAAGCCAAAGCCGAGAAAGAGCTGTTCTCGCGTGTCGTCGGTCCGGTCAAAGCCTTGCCGGCCAGGCACCTGCCCGGCAATCCGGGCCACCGGGCCAGCCTGCCGCCGGTGCAGCCCGCACCCATTCCGGTGCAGCAGCAGCGCGACGAACTGGCCGTGATGCGCGAAGCCATTTCGGACGAGTTTGACGTGGAAAGCCTGCTCGATACCGACGAAGCCCTGAGCTTTCGCCGGCCCGGCATGGGGCCGGACGTGGTGCGCAAACTGCGCCGC
>JAKFFG010000011.1:0-2862 GCA_036675275.1 Pseudomonas sp.
CAGCTGCGCGGGATCGACGTGGCAGTGCGGCCAGGCCGATCTGCAACTAAGTCGATCCGCCAGGCCGCGGATCGACAGCCCCAGCGGCAGAGAGAGGAAGATGCCGACCAACGGCTGGCAGAGGGCGGCCAGCTGCGGTCATCCGTGACCGGCAGCAGTCGACCGATTCTGTTGAAAAAGTCCCTTTGCGATTTCTCCCCACAAAAGAGCGTTGCCTACGTTGAAATCTGAGCCGTACGGGAGACTGAACCGCCTTGGTTTTCACGCAGCAACGCCCAAATCGTGCATTTTTTGAGCTCTGGAAAGGCGGCTCCGGCCAAGACCGACTTTTTCAACAGAATCGGCCCAGTGCGGACATTTGGACGCCCAATCTCGACTGCGGAAAGCGGGCGTTCAACCGTTGGGAGAAATGGCATGAACCGGCTAACGGGAACATTCCCGGCGTATTGAAGGGCGATGACGCCCGTCGTCCTCAGGCACTAGAGCTTTGAGGATCTAGAGTCGGAGAACGCGTCACGTCTTCCATTTGGGGCTTCATCATTGCATTCGCCATTCGAGCGCAATATTCGGTGGCCAAGTCCTCTTGGGGCATCGAGTTCAATCTTTCAACGTCGGGAGCATGCCCCATGAGCTCGATCAGTTTCTCTTTTGTGCTGCTTGAGTAGGTTTCCCAGAAGAAGTCGAACCAGTCCAAGCTAGTCTTCGGATTCGAGCGGCCAGCATTCTTATCAATGACGCCGAAGAAGGTCGTAGGGTGCTGTGCGTGGGCCTGTAATTCTTCATCCGTCAACGGAATATTGACGATGAAGCGCTGCTGATCGTCGCTGCAAACGACGCACGTTGCCGCTCTCCACTCGGGTATGACGACGCCACTCTCTAGAGTCGCTTCGATCTGCGTTCCGTTAGGTCCTGGGACCTCCAGCCGCTGACCTACCTGTAGCCGTGCCTTGGGAGTTCCGCCCGAAAACGCCTCAGCCTCTCCGTCGAACGTAGCGGGAATGCACCGGTGCTTCTGCATGGATTCCAGCAACGCAAAGACTGGCGCATGCCGTCGCCTCATTTCGACCTGTTGGAGGAGGGTCTTCAGCCCAGGCTTCAGGTCTTCGAGGTGGAAGCCCCATAGCAGCACACTGGAAGGCAGATCAATGGCATCAAGGTGATGCTCCTCCGGGTCGTACGTGGCTATGACGTACGCCTGCGGAAGCGTCTTCCCAATCGGGTCTCGTTCAAAACGCTTGAGCAGGTTCTCAGCCTCCACAAGTGCTACCGGATTGGGCTGGCCCCTGCCCAGTTCCAGACGTCCGTCGTTTGTGTCTATGAAAACAATACGCGGATGGTCTGACCGCTTGCTCAGGGCGCGATGCATTTGCCTGTTGATTTTCATCCGCTTGCCTTCCCGCCGCTTGGCCTCAACGGTGTAGATCGCACCTGACGCCGCGTGCGTAGCGATGAACTCAACGTGGGTAGTACGTCTGTCAGTTTCATCCTGGGGCTGCAAGCTGAAGCCCGCCCGAAGCAGGGCCGCGGCGACACGCACCTCATACAACGCGCCGGGAAAGTTCTCGGGGCATTTGATTCGGTCGATCAGCAGCTTCTGGACATCGATGGCGTGCTTCAGGCCGTAAAGGTCGTAAGCGAAGCGCATATAGGCACCTATGGCCCCCGTCATCGGCTGAGCAACACCTGGCCCCATCTGTTCCATGTGAACTTTCGCGTGCTCATAGCTGCGGACGGCCCAGGTGAGAATGCGATGTCGTTCTTCCGGGGGCTTGCTCACCTCGGACATCCACCAGTTCCTGCCCAAGACGATCTTCGGGTAGTCGTTCAGGAAGTCGTGAAATGTCTTCCACTTCTGTGAGACATGGATCGTCCGGCCGACGGCTACGACTCTGTGATCATGGAACTCAGTGGAGATGATCGGCTTACCAAGGCCCTGCTGCTCACGTCTCTGAAACTCTTGGGCTTCATGACGGGCGAGTATCGTCTGCAGCTCCGGACGCATGCGTGGTCCATTGAGCTTTCGCAGAATGTCGAGCCTGCCGATGGACCCATGGCATTTTTTGAACTTGCGGCCGCTACCGCACGGGCAGGGATCATTTCGGCCAGGCGTGTTGCGCATCTGCATAAATATGCCGGAAGGAGAGATTGAGCGCCACGAAGTGGGCGCTCGGGGGACCAACTGCTAATCGCTTGCAGCGAGGCTGTCAGTAGCAGGTGCGAAGCCTACACCTCTTGCCATAACGGCTGGGGCCGTGCGAGTACCGCTCCGCGACATTGACAAAGACATAGTAGCCGTTGCTGGGGTGCCGAAAAACGGGCGTTTCAGGATTACCGCTTCTGGCCGGTTGTTGCCTGTCACGACCGGCTATTGTTCTGACCGACCATCGCCTGCGCGCTGCGCCGCGGCAACAGCCGAGGCTGCAGCGGCATAACCCGGTAGTGGTGGTGCGAGGATCGACGCCTGGTGCCCGTTGCACGTCGCCCGGGTTTTCATACACTCTGCCTTTCTCTTTTCCAGGCAAGGCCCTCCCGTGCAACCGGTGATCTCCATCCAGCAACTGAGCAAGACCTACGCCTCCGGGCATCCGGCGCTGCAAGCCATCGACCTGGAGATCCGCCAGGGCGAGATCTTCGCCCTGCTCGGTCCCAACGGCGCCGGCAAGACCACCCTGATCAGCATCATCTGCGGCATCGTCAACCCGGGCGCCGGGCGGGTGCTGGTCGGCGGCCACGACATCCTCAAGGACTACCGCGCGGCCCGCGCGCAGATCGGCCTGGTGCCGCAGGAACTGGTCAGCGACGTGTTCGAAACCGTCTGGGCCACGGTGAATTTCAGCCGCGGGCTGTTCGGCAAGAAACCCG
>JAKFFG010000076.1:0-2767 GCA_036675275.1 Pseudomonas sp.
AAGGTAGCTCTGGATGCCAGCCGTCAAAGTAAAAGAGAACGAACCCTTCGACGTAGCTCTGCGTCGTTTCAAGCGCTCCTGCGAAAAAGCCGGTGTTCTGGCTGAAGTTCGTAGCCGCGAATTCTACGAGAAGCCGACTTCCGAGCGTAAGCGCAAAGCAGCAGCCGCTGTTAAGCGTCACGCCAAGAAAGTTCAGCGCGAACAGCGCCGCGCCGTACGTCTGTACTAATACACAGACGTCCGTAGCAAGCTTCTGCCAAGCCCGGCCCTCAAGCCGGGCTTATGGCATTTGCGGAAAACGCTTGATGCTTCACTGTCAAAGTCGCACATGCGACCGAGACAACCTGCTTTACCACGTCAGACCTGGCTCTTTTGCCAGCGGTGCACGTCTCTTCTGACGAGCCTTCCAAGGCTACTGACGAGCACACCCTGATTCCTCTAACGACGATCAGCCCAAGGCACCTGCTTGCGTGCCCGCCTGATGATCCGTGGCCTGAACGGCCGTTACCGGACTCAGCGCAACATATTCAAACAGTCGAATACTGATTAGTGATTAACGTCAGTGGACTATCGGCAGATACACTTCCCGACAGCGATGATGCAGACGACCCGGTCGAGCCACCGTTTTACCGTGCCTCAAGACCAAGAGTCGGTTACGCCTGCTGATTTCGGGTCCATATTTCGCGCAGTGATGATGAGAACGCCATGGCCGGGCTGATTCCCCAGAGCTTTATTGACGACCTCCTGAACCGCACCGACATCGTCGATGTGGTCAGCTCTCGCCTGCAAATGAAAAAAGCCGGCAAGAATTACACGGCCTGCTGCCCGTTCCACAAGGAAAAGACCCCGTCCTTCAGCGTCAGCCCCGACAAACAGTTTTACTACTGTTTCGGCTGTGGCGCTGGCGGCAATGCCCTCGGCTTCATCATGGACCACGACAACCTGGATTTCCCCCAGGCAGTCGAGGAACTGGCCAAAGCCGCCGGCATGGAAATCCCCCGCGAAGAAAGCGGCCGACCGCACAAACCGCGGCAGCCCACTGATTCGCCACTGTATCCGCTGCTCACCGCCGCCGCCGACTTTTACCGTCAGGCCCTGAAAAGCCATCCGGCGCGCAAAGCCGCTGTGGACTACTTGAAAGGTCGCGGCCTGACCGGCGAAATCGCCCGAGACTTCGGTCTCGGCTTTGCTCCGCCCGGCTGGGACAATCTGTTCAAGCACCTGAGTAGCGACACCCTGCAGCAAAAAGCCATGATCGATGCCGGCCTGCTGATCGAGAACGCCGAAACCGGCAAACGCTATGACCGCTTCCGCGATCGCGTGATGTTCCCGATCCGCGACAGTCGCGGGCGCATCATCGCCTTCGGCGGCCGGGTACTGGGCGATGACAAGCCGAAATACCTGAACTCACCGGAAACCCCGGTTTTCCATAAAGGCCAGGAACTCTACGGCCTTTATGAAGCACGCAAGAATAATCGCAACCTCGACGAAATCATCGTCGTCGAAGGCTACATGGACGTCATCGCCCTCGCCCAGCAAGGCCTGCGTAATGCCGTCGCCACTCTGGGCACTGCCACCAGCGAAGAGCACCTCAAGCGCCTGTTTCGCGTCGTGCCCAACGTACTGTTCTGCTTCGACGGCGACCAGGCCGGCCGAAATGCTGCCTGGCGAGCACTGGAAGCCACCCTGCCTAGCCTGCAGGACGGGCGCCGGGCGCGCTTTCTGTTTCTACCCGAGGGCGAGGACCCGGACACCTTGGTCCGATCCGAGGGCACTGACGCCTTCCGCGCACGGATCAATCAGCACGCCCAGCCATTGGCGGATTACTTTTTTCAACAGTTGACCGAGGAATCGGACCCGCGCTCGCTCGAAGGCAAGGCCCACATGGCCACCCTCGCCGCGCCGCTGATCGACAAGGTTCCGGGCGCTAACCTGCGCATCCTGATGCGCCAGCGCCTGACGGAAATCACCGGCCTAACGGGCGAAGCCGTGAGTCAACTGGTGCAAAGCGCACCCCAGGAAGCGCCACCGGCGTACGACCCGGGCATCGATTACGACGCCATGCCCGATTACAGCGACTACCATCAGCCGCAGGCGCAAGAGATGTACGTGCCGCAGCAAGAATGGACACCCAAAAAACCCGGCGCCGGGGGCAAGAAGTGGGACAAGAAGCCGTGGGACAAGAACGGCAAACGTGGCGGCGATCGCGATCAACCGCGCGCGCCACGGGTGCCGGCCGCTGTAGAGCCGCCTACCCTGGCCGCCTTGCGCACGCTGCTGCATCACCCGCAACTGGCTGAAAAAGTCGAGGATGCCGGGCACTTCGCTGCCGAGGACCATACCAACACGCAACTGTTGGTCGCTTTGCTCGAAGCCGTACAGAAGAATCCCAAGCTAAACTCATTTCAACTGATTGCGCGCTGGCACGGCACCGAACAAGGCCGACTGCTCAAAGCGCTGGCAGAAAAGGAATGGTTGATTGATGGAGATAACCTTGAACAACAGTTTTTCGACACCATTACTAGCTTGTCAGCCCGCCAACGCGAGCGAAACCTGGAACAACTTCTTCGAAAAGCGCGTCAAAGTGAATTGAGCACCGAAGAGAAAAATCAACTGCGCGACCTTTTAAGTCGCAATGTTTCCGCATCAAGCCCGACCTCAACTGGCGCGTGAGGTCATAGCTCAGGTATAATCCTCGGCTTGTTTTTTGCCCGCCAAGACCTTCAGTGGATAGGGTGTTATGTCCGGAAAAGCGCAACAGCAGTCT
>JAKFFG010000051.1:0-2754 GCA_036675275.1 Pseudomonas sp.
CAGCGTTCCCACATCAGAGCTTTCTGGTCTTCCGTATAGTAGATTCGAGGCCGCTGCTTCATCTGCAACACTCCTTCTGCTTATGTGGCGTCTAGTATGTTGCATCCACCGGTTGAATCCGCAGTCGGTAGCTGTCATATACGCCAAGCAACTTCGGGCCAGTGGTGGCGGCACGCGCTTATTCCGCCCCGTGACACACCACGCACAGCTTATTCCCCTCAGTATCGCGGAAGTACGCGCCAAAATAATTGGGGTGATACTGCGGCCGCAAACCTGGCTCACCCTCACAAGTACCACCTTCAGTCAGTGCAATGGAGTGCGCCCGGCGCACTTGATCGCGGGAGGTAGCCATAAAAGCAGACATCGATCCGTTCCCCGGATCCTGCGGTTTGCCATCAAAGGGCTTGCTTATCACGAAAAACGGGCGCGCGGCGCCCGCAGAATGCCAGCCGGCCCACGGCACATCGGGATCGCAGAATCGCTGCTCTATCCCCAACGCCATAAATAAGCGATCATAGAAACGCAGCGCGCGGTCGAAATCGGTGACGCCAACGAATACGTGCGAGAACATAGCAAGTCCCTTGAAAGTTGCGGTTCAAGCAGGCTAACATCAACCGTCCGCTGGCGGCCAGTCAGATCCAGTCGGTCCTCATAGGTATACCTGAAAATGGCAGAAACAGAAGCGTCCACATTCAAGGCACAACTGCTTTGTCCGGCGAATCCCGGCAAGGACGATTCCTGGGCATTTCTTGTCTTGCCAAAGGCCGTCAGTGACACGTTGCCGAGGCGCGGCAGGGCGTCGGTAGAAGGAACCATTAATGGCCATCCTTTTCAAGCCACGCTTGACCCGGATGGTCAGCTAAGTCATTGGCTCAAGGTGAGCAAGGAGCTCCAAGAGGCTGCTGCTGTGTCTCCTGGAGACACGGTTGCCGTTCAAATTTCTCCGGCCGACACAGAGCCGGAGCCACCGTTGCCCGATGATCTGCGGGAAGTGCTTGCCACGTCTCCAGCCGCTAAAGCCACCTGGGAAGACACGACAACTATCGCGCGCCTGGACTGGATCCACTGGATTGAGTCTGCGAAGCAGGCGAAGACTCGGAGAAACCGCGTTGATAATGCCTGCGAGATGCTTGCGTCGGGCAAGAAGCGGGTCTGCTGCTTTGACCAATCTGGCTATTACAGCAGGAGCCTCAGCGCACCGAAGGCGCAAGATTAGCGGTATGACGCCGCATGCGCACATAAATCAATGCCCAGCAGTCCGTGATTGTCAACGGCAATTGAATCTTGACCCCTTTATTGCCGAAATCGGCAATCGAATAATGACCCCTACTTTTGCTCGGGATTATGGGCCCGCAGCAGCCCCGAACGACGCTTCTCCCGCAAGCGGTAACTTTCGCCTCTGATTTGCACGATGTGTGCGTGATGTAAAAGCCGGTCCAGCATCGCAGACACCAACGCGTCATTGCCGCCAAACACGTCGCCCCATTGGCCGAAGGGCAAGTTTGAGGTGATGATGACCGAGCCGGCTTCATAGCGTTTAGCGATCACCTGGAAGAACAGGTTGGCCTGATCGCCTGTCATGGGCAAGTAGCCGATCTCGTCGACAATGAGCAAGCTGGGTCCCTGGATCGAGCGCCGCAGGAAAGGCTTATAACGTCCTTGGCGTTGCGCTGTTTCCAGTTGCAGCAGCAGATCGGCCGCACTGATGAACCTCACCTTCAATCCTGCTTGCGTTGCCAAGTATCCCAAGGCTATGGCCAGATGCGTTTTACCTACACCGCTGGGACCGAGCAGCATGATGTTCTCGCGCCGTTCAATGAACGCCAATGAGGCCAGTTGCATAATGACATCCTTGGGCGCTCCTGTGGCAACGGCAAAGTCAAACGAGTCCAAGGTCTTAATGGCAGGGAAGCCAGCCATCCGTGTCATGGTTTGCTGGCTGCGAGCGCGACGCGCTTGGCATTCGGCACGCAGAACTGCTTCCAGAAAGTCGGCATAGGGTTGTTCTGTCTCTGCGGCAGATTGCGCCAAGCCGGGCCAGTCCGTTGCAATGGCCGCCAACTTCAGTTGTTCGCATAGACTATGAATGCGCTCCGGAGCAAAAGTCATAGTCTCTCCGACAGGCAGGCGTCATAGATGGACAGATCGTGATGCAAGGGCACGCGATCCAGTCGTATGTGGGGCAGCGAACTGCGAGACATCGGCACACTGGGCCTGGGCTGACCCCACGGTGACTGGAGCCGTTGTAACTTCTCTTGTTCAGCTTGCCACAGGTCAATGGACCTTGTCTGCAAGCCTCGATGTTCACGACAATTGGCCGTATCCAGGAGCCAGCGGCGCACGGCGTCGTTAGCGCCGGGCGCATCAACGTCCAGGCCTGTCGGCTTTAGCATCGAGGCGTAGGGCACGTAGAAGCTGTGGCGCAGGTAGTGAATGAAGCGCTCTACCTTGCCCTTGGTTTGCGCACGATAAGGCGCGCACAACTTCGGTACGAACCCATGATGCTTGGCAAAGTCCCACAGCCCAGGATGAAAGCGGTGCTGGTTCTGGCCATAGGCGTCCCGCGTGAGCACAACGGTCTTCATGTTGTCGTAAAGCACCTGACGAGGCACACCGCCGAAATAGTCGAACTGAATCGGCCAGACTTTTATAGACAGTTCGTTACCTCAGAAAAGTATTGCCGTTCGTAGTTTACCGGCGAAAGGTTCGCGGCATGACCATGCCGACGAATCGGGTTGTAGAACAGCTCTATGT
>JAKFFG010000015.1:0-2739 GCA_036675275.1 Pseudomonas sp.
TGAAAACCGGGGGCAGACTGTAATGCCGCTAAGTTAAGGCCACATAGGTCGCCACATACGTCGTTCCCGCGAAGGAGGCTGTCGCAAAACCCTAAACGCCAGTCGAAATTGAAAAGCCGTCGTTCCCGCGAAGGCGGGAACCTAATTCCGCCGCGTCACAGCGAACTAAATGGGGTTCCCGCCTTCGCGCACTAGTGTCCGGAATAATTCGCTTGACTAAGCTAGAAGGGGTTGCAGGTGTTGGATAAGGGGCGTATACCCGAGTTTGCCGACTCAACTTACCCAAACCTGCAACATGTTTAGATTAACGACTTTCAACGAATTATTAAAGGGCCTGCCGCGCGGGAGCTTCGATCAAGTGGTCAAACGGCACAACGCCGACAAATATTGCAAGCGTTTTGGGCACTGGCAGCATCTAATTGCTATGCTCTACGCTCAGCTCACTGGCACCACTGGACTGCGGCCGCTAGTGAATGGATTCAATAGCCACGCGGCGCATCATTACCATTTGGATGTTGAGCCCATCAAACGCGCGACGTTGGCCGACGCCAACGAGAAGCGTGCCGATACCGTGTTCGCCGAAACCGCAAACTGGCTGATGGGGCAAGTGTCACGCTCGTTGCGTAAGGAGAGCGAAGAGCTGATGTTCTTGCTTGACTCGACCTCGATCACATTGAAAGGGCGCGAGTTTGACCGCTGGACGAACACCAATCGCACGCGCAACACTCAAGGCATCAAGCTGCACATGCTTATCGACGCATTGCATGAAGTCCCGGCCTGGTCGCTGTTCAGTCCAGCCAATGTGAATGATGTCGTCGTGGCACGCGAAATACCGATTCAGAAGGACGCGCTGTACATCTTCGACAAGGGCTACTGCGACTACAACTTGTGGCACAAGATCCATAAGGCTGGGGCGCGCTTCGTTACCCGATTCAAGTCCAATGCCGCATACAAGGTGCAAGAGGAACTGGAGATTCCCGTGGCGGCCAAAAGCATAGTGCTCAGTGATCGCATCGTTCTCCTCACCAGCAAGCAAAGCGGCGGCCGATCCAATCAATACAAAAAGGAAGCGTTGCGCTGCGTGACGGTGCACCGACACGACAAGCCAAAGCCACTGGTCTTGGTGACCAACGACTTCGTTAGCAGCGCATTGGAGATCGCCCAGCGCTACAAAGAGCGTTGGGGCATCGAGCTGTTCTTCAAATGGATCAAACAGCACCTGCGCATCAAGGCATTTTTGGGACGCACTGAGAACGCCGTACGAATCCAGATCCTAACTGCGCTGATCAGCTACCTGCTGGCCGCGCTGTACAAACAGCGCCATGGTCTAGAAAAGCAAACGCTTTGGGAATGCCTGTGCGTGATCAGGGTCACGCTCTTCCAGCGCAAAAAAAACGAAGACTCATGGTACCGACGACGACGAGAAGAAAACAGCATTGCAGCCCAAATTCAACCCTGCCTCTTCTAGCCAACATGTCAAGAAATTTATTCCGGACGCTAGTGCGCGAAGGCGGGAACCCCATTCATGTGCTCAGTGGACACGCATGCCGCGCCACTTTGCTTGCAAATGGGGTTCCCGCCAAGGGGGCCGCCATCGGCCGGGAACGACGTGGAAGAGTGCTTAACTTAGCGGCATTACCGTCAGAACGCGTGCCGCACGCCCAGGTTCAAGGCGCTGTCGCCCGATCCAATATCGGTATTGTTGCCTACCGTGTAGCCCGCCCCGCGCCGGTTCCTGATTTTGGCGTACGCCGTATACAGGGTGGTCCGTTTGGATAAAGCGTGGAACACGCCGATAGCAAACTGGCCTGCATCCTGGTCGAGGAAGGTCCGGTCGTCCTTGGCGATCAGCGAGGCCGTCAGGGTATTGGGGCCGAACGGAAACTGGGCGCCGATCAGCAGGTCGCGGCTGTCGGTGGACGCCGTGGGGCGCACACCGCCGAAAGGAATGCCGGGATTGGCGAGCGGCGAGCTGTTGGTGCCTTCGTTGACGCCGAAGGCGAGAAAAGCCTTGGCCACGCCAAAGTCGTAGCTCGCCGCCAGCAAAACGTTACGCCCGATGTCGCGGTCGAGCGCGATCCCCGGCGGCGTTTGCAGTGCGGCAGCCGTCGCGGTCAGGTCATTGTTGCGGTGGTTGTAGGCAAGGCGCGCATTGAGCTTGGCCTGGCTGTAGCCTAGCGAGACGCCAAACTGGCGCCCGGCCGAGCTGCTGCCCTGCTGCTCGCCCAGTGCATACGACACGTGGGCGACAAAACCGCCCATCAGCTCGGGCGACATATACACGATCGCATTGCTGGTCCTGGTGTTGGGACCGGCGGTCGGAAACAGGTTCTTGGCGGCGCCCGCGGTGCCGATGGCGAACGGGTCGCCAACCTGGCTCAAGGCAAGGTAGTACGGCGTGTATTGCCGGCCCAGCGACAAGGCGCCGAACGCGGTATGCGACAAGCCGACGAAAGCCTGGCGGTTGAACAGGGCGCCAGCCACGTCGGCCTGCCCGGTATCGATGCGCGGACCCGCTTCGAGCGTGAAATTGGCGGCCCAGCCGTTGCCCAGCTGTTCGCTGCCTCTGAAGCCGATGCGCGAAGCCGACGCCACACCGCTGCTGACATTGGTGACATTGCCGCCCGCCCCGCCCCGCTCATGTACGATGCCGGCATCGAGAATGCCGTAGATGGTGACCGTGGACTGGGCCATGGCCAGTGGAGAAGCCGCGCCGAGCGCGAGGGATAGGGCCAAAGT
>JAKFFG010000003.1:0-2736 GCA_036675275.1 Pseudomonas sp.
TTGGCTACGCGGACTTCGCTTCGTATTCGCTGGAAGACCAGACCGCAAAGAACACCGCGGCCGTCAACAAGCTGCTGTCCGAGCTGGCCAAGCCGGCAGTGGTCAACGCGCGCAAGGAAGCGGCCGAAATCCAGAAGATCATCGACGCTGAAAAAGGCGGCTTCCAGGTAGGCGCGCATGACTGGTACTTCTACACCGACAAGGTGCGCGCGGCGCGTTACAGCTTCGACGAGAGCCAGCTCAAGCCCTACTTCGAGCTCGACAGCGTGCTGGTGAGGGGCGTGTTCTTCGCCGCCGAAAAACTGTACGGCCTGACCTTCAAGGAGCGCCGCGATCTGCCGGTGTATGACCCCGACGTGCGGGTGTTCGACGTGTATGACGCCGACGGCAAGCACCTGTCGATCTTCCTGGCCGATATGTACGCGCGCGGTAACAAGCAGGGCGGCGCATGGATGAACGAATACGTGTCGCAATCGGGGCTGATGGGCACCAAGTCGGTCGTTGCCAACCACCTGAACATTCCGAAGCCGCCGGCCGGCGAAGCGACGCTGCTGACGTACGACGAACTGCGCACGCTGTTCCACGAATTCGGCCACGCGCTGCACGGCATGTTCTCGGACGTGAAGTACCCCCGTTTTGCCGGCACCCGCGTGCCGCGCGACTTCGTCGAGTTCCCGTCGCAGGTCAACGAGATGTGGGCAGTCTGGCCTGCCGTGCTAAGCAACTATGCCAAGCACTACAAGACCGGCGCGCCTATGCCGCAGGAACTGCTCGACAAGGTAATCGCCTCGAAGAAATTCAACGAAGGCTACCGCACCACCGAGTACCTGGCGGCGTCGATCCTGGACCAGCGCTGGCACCAGCTTGGCGCGACGCAGATCCCGGCCGACGTGCTGGCATTCGAGGCAGTCGCCATGAAAGATGCTGGCGTGGATTTTGCGCCGGTGCCGGCGCGCTATCGCAGCACCTACTTCTCGCACGTGTTCTCGGGCGGGTATGCGTCGGGCTACTACGGCTACCTGTGGAGCGAAAAGCTCGACGCCGACACCGTTGACTGGTTCAAGGAAAATGGCGGCCTGTCGCGCAAGAACGGCGACTACTTCCGCAAGATGCTGCTGTCGCGCGGCGGCACGCTCGATGCGATGGAGATGTACCGCAAATTCCGCGGCCGCGATGCCAAGGTCGATCCGCTGCTGGAACGCCGCGGGCTGACCGCGCAATAAACCGGATGCCGCTCCCTCGAGCGGCATTTTTTTTGGTGCTGAGTTGGCGGCACGTGGTGGATTGTCATCCACCCTAATGTGATGGACTCCACCCTCCCAACAACGGCATCATTGTGCCAAGCATGCCAGATGGGCTGGCATGCAAAGATCGAGAGGGGGAGTCGGGATGAATCGTACCGCAAAAATCATTGGTTTGGATATTGCCAAGAATGTGTTTGCTGCTGGAGGTGTCGACGAGCACGGCAAAGTAGTATTGAAACGGACGCTGGCCAGGAGCGAGGTTTTGCGTACGTTCGGGAATATGCCCGTGACGTCGATAGCGATTGAAGCTTGTGCAGGATCGCACTACTGGGCCCGGGAATTGACTAGGCAGGGGCATGAAGTTCGTTTGATTGCGGCACAGCATACGCGTCCTTACGTCGCTGGCAACAAGAATGATATGAACGATGCCTTGGCGATTGCAGAGGCGCGTTCCAGGTCGAAGACGACCTATGTGCCGATCAATACCGAAGCGCAGCAGGATTTGCAGATGCTGCACCGGACGCGGCAGGCATTGATGGTGGAGCGTACCGGCATGATCAATCGCATACGGGCATTTGCAGCTGAGTATGGGAAAGTATTTCCTGTCGGGGTAGCCAAGTTCCTGACCGGATTTCGAACTTGGCTGTTAGATCCAGAGAATGGCTTGTCTGGTTCGGCGCAAGAAACGTTTTATGAGTTGAAAGCGCAGCTGGCAGACAAGGACAGCCGGATCGAAGTCTATGACCAGCGGCTGACACTGGCCGCCAAGGATGAACGCGCATTGAAGTTAATGGAAATACCCGGTGTGGGCAAGATCACGGCCACCGCCATCCTCGCTTCAGTTGCCGACGCGCGCCACTATGACAGTGGCCGCGATTTCGCGGCGAACCTGGGTGTGGTTCCGCGTGAGCATAGTAGCGGCGGAAAGCAGAGGCTGTTTGGCATAAACAAGCGGGGCGACGCTTACTTGCGAACCTTGCTTATTCACGGCGCACGCAGCGCTTTGCGGTGTGCCGGCAACAAGCCCGACAAGATGCTGTGCTGGGCCAAGAAACTCGCGGAGCGTCGCGGCTACAACGTGGCAGCAGTCGGTCTGGCCAACAAAATGGCAAGGGTTATTTGGGCGATACTCGCCAATGACCGCAGTTATGTTCCGGTCTGGTCGAAGAACATGACCAGACCGGCGTGAAAAAAGCAGCAAGCAACGATCGTTAAAACATAGAAGTAGTACCAAGCAGGAGAAAAGCTCACCAAGTTTGCGAAGTTAAGAACGAATGATGCCAACAGGTCGGACCAGCGTCGACCCGAATCCGCCAGGCGTAGGGGCCTTCGAGGCCGTCACCCTATATGGATCGTTGACGCGCGGATTGCATTAGGGCCAGAGCGAGAGACAGCTCAACTTCAAGGCCGCATAGATACGTGCAGACTTTTTAAGCAGAATTCAATCTTTTCCTTGCAAAACGGGTGGAGTCCATAGATACGCCAGTGCTCA
>JAKFFG010000010.1:0-177620 GCA_036675275.1 Pseudomonas sp.
GACTCGGTTAGCTCAAGAGCCTGGTAGGTCGGCAGCCAGACATTCAAGGCCTGTGCCATCTGAACTTGCGAAAAGCCCCACGCTTCCCGCAAGGCTCTGTATTTAGTCCAGCCATACTGTTTCATCAGCCCGAGCGCAAGAGTCCGAGTACCTGAGTCCACACCACTCCAAACACCCTCCGCACATGCAAGCCTTGCCTGCCCGCTGAGGAACTCAAGTTCGGGAATGCTTTCGTTATTCTGATCTTGCATAATCCTACGCAGACTTTATTCATTTGAATGAGTGCAGTGTAGGAAAATGTACCGGAGCCGGCTAGACAACAATTGCAAACTCCAGATGATGAGTCCGAGTTGATCCGCCCGCCCCGTGTTTGTGTGTTTGTTTAAAAGGTCGGTGGCTCAAGCTCTGCGCGGTACCCGTGAGCAGCTCGGAGCGACAACGGCCGAAAAGCTGAATAAAGTTTACGCGGGCAGTCGCATCAGGTTCAGAGCCGCTGCCTACCAAAGCCTTAAGGATCTCGTCAACGGCGCTAAGGCGAATCCCGGAGGTGTCGATTATGAATTGGCGGGACGCCGGCACTGGCGGCTAACGGCCGACCATGTCGGCATGCTGGGCAATGATCATCCATCGGTGTACCGAAACCACGTCTTGCACGCGTTTCGATGCGTACCAGATGCCGCCTTGGACGAAGGTTCGCTGCCGGTCCAAAAATACCTACTTGTTGGGTGTTGCGGCCGGTCCAGCCGGTATCGCTGCCACGCCATCGGGCTTGACGTACGTCAACGTAGTCACATAGCTCACACCGTCGTAGCGCTCGATGCCGCCGGCAACTTTGCGCTCGCCGGGGCTGCGGTCGGTATGACTTGCCTCGGCGGCACCATTACTAAGTGTTCGGCCACACCTCTTCCAGCGCCATCAACGCGGCTGCTACGGGTGGATCTTTCATGCGTTCACGCAAGCATACGAAGCTCAGAGCGCAATCCAGACTGACCATGTTGGCAATGGCAAGCCCATACGCCTGAGCTTCGCGCAAGGCGATATGGTCGCGTACCAGGCTCAGGCCAACTCCCGACTTGACCAAGTCAATCATTGAAGCTTCCTGGTCGACAAGAGCCACATAGTTCGCATCGAGCCCGGTCGACGATTGCGGACCAAACACAAGCGAGAGCAGACGATAATGGGCTGAGGCCGGGGGCGTGGCGAGCCAGGGCAGTCCGGCCAATTGGCGCCATTCTTTATCGCGGACCTGCGATTCCCAGCCTGCCGGCGCCAGGACCTTATAGGTAACCTGATTCAGAATCTTGCACAGTACGGTGTCGGACGAAGCCGAGGCTCTGTCTGGAATACTCAAGTAGAAACCGGCGTCCAGCTCCCCGTGCATTACCCGATGCAGCACTTCGCCGCTCATGCCGTGGGCAAGAACGATCTCCAGATGCTGATTGCGGCTTAGTAGTTCTTTTAATAAGACTCCCAGGCGGATGAACTCGGGATCCAGAATGGTTCCTATACGCAGGCGCCCGCGAATCTCCTTGCTGAGTTGATGGGCGGCAATTTTGAAGCTGGATTGGGACTGCAGCACTTTCTCCGCCAAGGGCAATAAGGCAGAGCCGTCAGCGGTAAGCTCCATGCCCTGAGAAGTGCGCAGCAGCAGGCGCAAGCCAGTCTGCTCCTGCAGCTTCTTTATATGGAGGCCAACTGCCGGTTGAGTGATATGCAGTTTTTGTGAGGCGCGGGTCAGGCTGCCTTCGCGTGCCACGGTAACGAAAACCGTCAAGGTTTGGATGTTCATGGAGCATTATTATTAATTCTAATAATTGATGCAAGAAATACTCGGTGGCCTTCTCCTGTGGCGATTGCTACAGTAGTCAAAAACAGAAGGAGGAGAACATGTCCGACGTAGAATTTGACTATGTGATCGTAGGGGCCGGAACGGCGGGTTGCCTGCTTGCCAACAGATTAAGCGCAAACTCGTCCAACCGCGTGTTGCTGATCGAGGCCGGCGGCAAAGATAACTACCACTGGATCCATATTCCTGTCGGCTACCTGTATTGCATAGGCAACGCGCGAACCGACTGGCTATATAGCACGGAGCCAGATCAGGGCCTGAACGGCCGTGTGTTGCGCTACCCTCGCGGCAAGGCTTTGGGCGGCTGCTCCAGTATCAATGGCATGATTTACATGCGCGGCCAGGCCCGCGATTACGATCACTGGGCAGCCCTGGCCGGCGATGATGCCTGGTCCTGGGAAAGCTGCCTGACAGACTTTCAGGCGCATGAAAGCCACTGCCGGCTGGATGGCGCAGGAGCGAGCGTGGCGGGTAACGAGCAGTTTGCCAAGTTTCACTCCGCGGCCGGCGAATGGCGCGTAGAAAAGCAGCGCTTGCGCTGGGACATCCTGGATGCATTTTCGAAAGCAGCACAGCAAGCGGGTATACCCGCCACCGACGACTTCAATCAGGGGATCAACGAGGGTGTCGGTTATTTTGAAGTGAACCAGAAAAACGGTTGGCGCTGGAATGCAGCCAAGGCTTTCCTGCGGCCCGTGTGCATGTCGCGGCCGAACTTTACTCTGTGGACGCAGTCCCAGACCGATCGCCTGCAGCTGGAGCGCTTGCCTGATGGGCGACTCAAATGTGTCGGGGTCGTTGTGCGCCATGGCGGGCAGACGCTGGTCGTCGAGGCCAGGAAAGAAGTTGTACTGAGCGCAGGAAGCATTGGTAGCCCCCAGCTGTTGCAACTATCAGGCATTGGGCCGGGCCACCTGCTGCAGCGGCACGGGATTGAGGTGCTGGCCGACAGGCCGGGAGTCGGGGCCAACCTGCAAGACCATCTGCAGATTCGCAGCGTGTTCAAAGTGCAGGGGGTCAAGACGCTGAACATTATGGCGAACAGCCTGTGGGGAAAAGCCATGATAGGGCTGGAATACGCCGCCAAGCGTAGCGGCCCCATGAGCATGGCGCCTTCTCAGCTGGGCGCGTTTACCCGCAGTGATTCTTCGAAGGCCTACGCAAATATCCAGTACCACGTCCAACCCTTGAGCCTGGAAGCCTTCGGCGAACCACTACACAGCTTCAACGCCTTTACTGCCAGCGTCTGCAACCTTAACCCCGGCAGCCGGGGCACAGTGCAAATCAAAAGTCCGCGCCCGGAAGATGCCCCGGCCATCGCGCCTAATTACTTAAGCACCGAAGAAGATCGCAAGGTCGCCGCGGATTCCCTGCGGGTTACGCGCCGTATCGTTGCCCAGCCGGCCATGGCGGCGTATCTGCCCGAAGAATATAAGCCCGGAGTTCAGTTTCAGTCCGACGAAGAACTGTCCCGCCTGGCGGGTGATATTGCCACGACAATTTTTCATCCCGTGGGCACGGCGAAGATGGGCATGGCGGATGACCCGCAGGCCGTGGTCGACGCCCATTTGAAAGTGCTCGGTGTAGAAGGGTTGCGGGTTGTCGACGCAAGCATCATGCCGACCATTACCAGCGGCAATACCAACAGCCCGACGCTCATGATTGCCGAAAAGGCTGCGCGTTGGATATTGGCTGGTGCCTGAGCAGTTGCCCGTACAGCCCCTAGCTTCGGCCTTATCTAGTCTTTTTTCTGCTGCGCCTGTAGCAATGGCGACCGCAGAATGATTTGCGAGGTCGCCAGCAGGTGCCGCTCCAACTCTTGCAGGGCTGCAGGCGTATCACGGCGCAACACCGCATCCATAATGCGCCTGTGCTCTTCTTGAACGTCGCGATTGTCGGTATCCAGGGGGACGGACAGCCTGCGGTAGCGTTCGCTTTGTTCATAGAGCAACTTGCGCAAGCGGTGCAGCCATGCGCTGGGGCACGCGCTTACCAGCGCTTCGTGGAACTCCCCATGGGCCTGGTTCCAATTCTCGGTAACCCGGGCTTCGGGATCGGACGGGCTGTGCTGAAGACGCTCCATACGATGCGCAGCGCCCACTATTCTGGCTTCCCATTCCACATCGCCCTGCGATATGGCTTTGCTGAGGCACAGGGATTCGACCTCGATCCGGGTGTTGGTCAAGTCAATCAACTCTTCCGGACTAATCGTGCTGACGCGGTATCCCCGGTGCGCCTCGGCGTCGACCATACCTTCCGCGCTGAGCCGCGACAGGGCTTCCCGTATGGCGCCCAGGCTGACCTCAAGTCGGCTTTCCAGCGACTTGATGTTGAGTTTTGCGCCCGGCGACAGGCGGCCGTCCAGAATCTCTGTGCGTATTAGATGCCGCGCCGTTTCGGCTTGGGTCAATTTAGGTGGACTGTTCATAGAATCTATATTTTATACGGGTTTATTCTAATAAGATAATAATATATTATTTATCGATAAGTAGATACTTGATGATATAGTGCATCCATTCGCATAACAGGAGTTCTTAGATGAAGGTTTCCCGTTTTTTGTCCGACGGCTGCGAAGGATGGGCTGTCAAAAATTCGGCAACAGGACTATGGCACGGGTGTACTCAAGAAAACCCCCAATACCCGGGCTCGGTCGATACGCTCGTCAGCAAGGAGTCTGACGCACTGTTATCGGCCGGCAATATCATGTTGCAGCAGCCCGCTTTGGATGAGTCTGGGCTGCAATGGCTGCCGCCACTGGGACAGCCATCCAAGATTATTTGCGTAGGCCTCAACTACAAAGATCACTCCGCTGAAAGCGGTTTCGAGCAACCCGACTACCCAACACTGTTTTCCCGCTTCAATACCAGTCTCATCGCCCATGATGAACCGATGACTTACCCGGCGGTATCCAGCACTCTCGACTACGAGGGCGAGTTGGCCGTCATTATCGGCAAGTCCGGCAAGTGCATAAGTCAGGCCGATGCCTTGGACCACGTACTGGGCTATTCAGTATTCAACGATGGCAGCGTGCGCGAATATCAGTTCAAGACTCCTCAATGGATAATGGGGAAAAACTTCGACGGCACAGGCGCGTTTGGCCCTTATCTGGTCACGGCGGATGAACTGCCTGCAGGAGCGCGCGGCCTCACGCTTGAAACCCGCCTGAATGGCCAGACGGTACAGTTGGCCAATACGCGAGATATGGTTTTCGATGTCGAATCGCTCATCGTCACGATAAGCGAAGTCATGCGGCTGGAGGCCGGCGACGTGATCGTAGCGGGCACGCCTGCTGGCATCGGGCATGCACGCGAACCCAAGTTGTACATGAAGCCCGGAGACGTGTGCGAAGTGGAAATAGAAGGTATAGGCCTGCTGAAAAACCGGGTCGAGCACGCTGGTTCGGCCTGAAACACGTAGTACCCAATAATCAGAACATCAAGGAGACAAAAATGAGAATCAAGCGAATCATGGCTACGGCCGTACTGTCGGCTGTCACAGGCCTGATGGCAGCCGGCAACGCTTACGCCCAGGAATTCAAGACGCGTAATATCCGTTTTGGTCATGGTATGGCCGACAATCACCCAGCGGGCCTGGCTGCCAAAACGTTTTCCGCAGAAGTACTCAAGGCCACGGGCGGGAAAACCAAAATATCGGTTATCGCCAATCAGGCTCTGGGACCCGACCCGCAAATGCTGGGCGCTTTACAAGGGGGCGTGCAGGAGTTCTATACAGGCAGCGTCCTGGCCATGCTGGGCCAGGTCAAAGAGCTGGGCTTCCAGGATGTCCCTTTCCTTTTTGAATCAGAGGCCGAGGCGCACGCCGTATTTGATGGCCCGGTGGGCGACTATCTGAATAACAAGCTAAGCGCCGTAGGGATACACGTGCTGGGCTGGTGGGAGAACGGCTTTCGCCACATCACAAATTCTCGCCGTCCCGTCAATACGCTGGCAGATCTCGAAGGCCTGAAACTGCGTACCCAGCCCAATCCACTGACTCTGGACGCTTTCAAGGCGCTGGGCGCCAATGCGTCGCCGCTGGCATGGTCGGAATTATTCGTCGCTCTGGAAACAAAGGCATTCGACGGTCAAGAAAACCCCATCGTCCTCATGAATACCCAGCGCTTCTACGAGGTACAAAAGTACATGACGCTTTCGGGGCATGTCTATTCACCCCTGGTGTTCGCCGTGTCGAAGAAGTTCTGGGATGGCTTGACTCCCGAAGAGCAAGCAATCATGACGACCGCGGCAAAGAATGCAACGGCTTACCAGCGCGAACTGACTGCGTCAGAGGTGGATTTTGCCTTGAAGAACATGGAAAAAAATGGCATGCAGGTAACACGCTTTTCCGATGACGATCTGCAGAAAATACGTGATCTCGTTCCACCAGCCATTGCGCCGCATCTGGAGAAGATAGGCCCCGAATTCATGACCTTGCTCCGTACCGAAATTGCCGCGGCGCGCACCAACACGAAACCATGAAGCCATCCAGCAAATTACCGGAAGCGTTCGCTGCACGGCTGAGCCAGATGCTGGGAGAGCGATTCTCTACCAGCATGGCTCTTCGGGAGCAGCATGGCCGCGATGAATCCATCTTTCCCGCCGCGTTGCCCGATGCCGTGGCTTATGCCCGCAGTACGGAAGAGGTGGTGGAGATCGTACAGCTGTGTGGCAGATTTGATATCCCCGTCATACCGTATGCGGCGGGGTCTTCACTGGAAGGCCACACCCTTGCGGTTCATGGTGGCCTCACGCTGAACCTCATGCAAATGGATGGCATACTCGCCATCAATGCCGAAGACCAGACCGCCACGGTTCAGCCCGGTGTCACGCGCGAGGTTTTGAACGCCGCCCTGCGTGATACGGGTCTGTTCTTTCCCGTGGACCCGGGGGCGGATGCCAGTATCGGGGGAATGTGCTCCACCCGGGCTTCCGGTACAAATGCTGTGCGTTACGGGACAATGCGCGAAAACGTCGTGAGCTTGACTGCAATTGTGGCCAGCGGCGATATTGTCAAAACGGGACGCCGCGCCAAGAAGTCGGCCGCGGGCTACGATCTGACGCGTCTTTTTGTGGGGGCCGAGGGCACGCTGGGCATCATCGTCGAAGCAACCGTCAGGCTGCACCCTTTGCCGGAAAGCACAATGGCAGCCGTTTGCGCGTTCCCGGATATCGATGCGGCCGTTCAGGCGGTGGTCCAGATTATCCAGTTGGGCGTGCCCGTGGCGCGTTGCGAATTCGTTGATTCCGTCGCCATCAAGGCGCTCAACCTGTACAGCAAAACCGGCCTGCCGGAGCAGCCCCATTTGTTCTTCGAGTTCCACGGCAGCGAGCTGGGGTTGAAGGAACAAATTGCGCTGGTTCAGGACATCACTCAGGAATACGGCGCCGCAAGCTTTGTATGGTCGGCCAGCCCCGAAGAACGAAGCCGGCTCTGGGCAGCCCGGCACAACGTTTACTTTGCCGCATCTCAGTTGCGCCCGGGCGCACGTTCCGTGGTTACTGACGTATGCGTACCCATTTCCCGGTTGGCAGATTGCGTCAATGAGACCATACAAGACCTGCGGCAATCGGGAATACTTGCACCGGTCGTGGGCCATGTGGGCGACGGAAACTTTCATGTCCAGATGTTGGTTGACGGAGCATCCCAGGATGAAATCGATAGGGCCGAAGCGCTTAATGCCCGTTTGGTTTCCCGGGCGCTGTCCATGGACGGCACCTGCACGGGCGAGCATGGCATAGGCCTGCATAAGCAAGGTTTCCTCGTCGACGAACTTGGCGCTGCGTCGGTCAATGTCATGCGCCTGGTAAAGCAGTCGCTCGACCCCCGGAACATCATGAACCCAGGGAAAATTTTCTCCCGATGACAGCCTGTCAGGCTGGCTGCCACCCATGTAACCATTATCGGAATATCCAATAATGAAAAAACTGACAAATTGGTACTACAAGGTGCTGGAGCTGGCGATGGTGCTATGCCTGGCGGCAATGTGCCTGATGGTGTTCGGCAATGTGGTCCTGCGCCACTTCTTCAACTCCGGCGTCAATATTGCAGAAGAACTGTCGCGCTTCATGTTTATCTGGCTGACCTTTCTGGGCGCCATTGTTGCCATGCGTGAAGGTGGACACCTGGGGGTGGACATGCTGGTCAGGCACCTATCAGGCATACGACGCTTTGTTGCGGTATTGGTGGCGCAAATATTGGTGCTTATGTGCTGCGGCGTATTGTTGTGGGGACTGCTGAAACAGCATGATCTGAACGTTGCCAATACCGGGTTGGTAACCGGTATTTCCATGAGCGTCGTATATGCAGCCGCATACCTTTGTGCTGCGTCGATCGGACTACTGACACTGTTTAACATTGCAAGGCTAGTGACGGGCAGGATGTCCGCTTCCGAGCTGATTCCCTCCAACTATATCGACTAGCGGAATACGAACATGTTGATTGCAATTTTTGTGGCGTCGCTGCTGGCCGCCATGGCGCTTGGGGTGCCGATCGCATTCTCCCTCATGGTCTGCAGTATGGCCATGATGTGGTACATGGATTTTTTCGATGCCCAGATTATTGCGCAGAACATGCTTTCGGGCGCGGATAGTTTTCCTTTGATTGCCATTCCATTTTTCGTGCTCGCGGGCGAGCTCATGAATGCGGGCGGGATTTCGCGACGAATCGTGGAAGTGGCCGGCGCCTGGGTCGGACACTTCAGAGGCGGGCTTGGTTATGTCGCCATTTTTGCATGCGTCATCATGGCTTCGCTGTCGGGTTCCGCCATTGCCGACACCGCGGCAGTAGCGGCATTGCTTATCCCCATGATGCGCCGTGCGGGCTATGACGTTCCGCGGGCATCAGGCCTAATCGCATCGGGCGGCATCATAGCCCCTATCATTCCACCCTCCATAGGATTCGTGATGGTGGGAGTGGTCGGCAACATTTCGATCACCAAGCTGTTTATTGCGGGCATTGTTCCAGGGCTGATGATGGCGGCGGCTCTGGTTGCTACCTGGTCTTTTCAGGCCCGACGCGGTGAAATGCCTCGCGGGCCGAAGACGTCTTCTCGTCAGCGGTGGGCGGCGACCATGGCGGGCTTTTGGGCTCTGCTGATGCCCGTGATCATCGTTGGCGGACTGAGAGGCGGATACTTCACTCCGACCGAAGCAGCGGTTGTAGCGGTCTTCTACGCCCTGTTCGTTGGCTTTTGCGTATACCGTGAGCTTAAAGTCTCGCAGCTGTATGGGCTGTTGTTGGCTGCCGGCAAGACAAGCGCCATTGTGATGTTTTTGGTGGCCGCCGCGCAGGTTTCGGCATGGTTGATTGCCGCCGCCAATATTCCCATGGCGGTCGCCGATATCCTTCAGCCGCTGATCGACAGCCCGGTATTATTGATGCTGGTCATACTGCTGCTGGTCTTCATCGTCGGTACCGTGCTGGATTTCGCGCCCACCATACTTATCTTGATTCCGGTCTTGATGCCCACCATACGCATGGCGGGTATTGACCCGGTCTATTTCGGGGTGCTGTTCATCATGAACAATGCCATTGGTCTTATTACGCCGCCTGTCGGAACGGTGCTTAATGTAGTTTGCGGTGTTGCCAAAGTACGAATGGAGCCCGTCATTCGTGCCGTAACACCCTACTTGCTTGCGCAATTGGGAGTATTGCTGCTGCTGGTGCTGTTTCCACAACTGGTTTTGGTACCGCTAAATTTCATGACGCGGTAGGAGTGGGCGTATCATCTTGTGCGCCGAGGCGCCGCATTGCGCTCACTTATACCCGGCGTGGCACTCTAAAGCAAAATGTCTACGTCGAGCGCAACGATGGGTTATGTTCAGGCCCCGCAGTTCACAATTACGTTACCAAACGCCGTTCCGCCCTCCACTGCTTGATGAGCTAAAGTGATATCTGCCAGTTCAAACCGCGGCCCGATGTGATGTTGTAGCGATCCATCACGCAGCATCGCTTGCACGCCCGCCAATGCTCGCGCCCGCTGTACGGGTGCGAGCTCATAAACGAGAAAGAAATGCAGTGACAAAGAACGAGGCAGCCAGGCAGCATAGTTAATTGGCACCGACCCGCGTTGATTGGACCCGTAGCAGACGAACTTGCCGTGCGGAGCCAGGACGCCTTGGTCCACCAACTGGGCGGTAGTGGAAAAGTCCATATCGATAATGGCATTTACGCCAACACCGTCCGTCAGCGACAACACGCGGTCGGCGACCGATTCGTCTTTATAGAGGATCGTTTCGCCAAAGCCGGCATCATGCAGAAATGCCGCCTTGTCTTTCGATCCCACCGTGGTGATTACGCGAGCGCCCCGCGAACGTGCCATTTGTGCCGCGTAGAAGCCGACACTTGAAGCTCCGCCAATGATCAGTACCGTGTGTCCGGCATCGAGCTCGGCAAGCTCCACGGCCCGGTACGCGGTCAGTGCCGGAATGCCGAGGCACGCCCCAGACTCGAAGGATACGTCGTCAGGCAAGAACACAGCCTGCGCTGCGGGCAAGGCGACGTATTCGGCCGCAGTTCCATGCGGTCGATTGTATTGAGCGTTCCATACCCACACTCGTTCGCCAATCCGGTCGGAACCCACGCCCTCGCCCACTTGATCGATTACCCCTGCCCCATCACTATGGGGGATGATGAAACTCCAGCGGACGGGCCGGCCGCCGGCCCGGGATTTGACGTCAGACGGATTGACGCCGGAGCATGCAATCCGTACACGGACCTCCCCGGGCCCCGGCTCCGGCGTGGGCTGCACACCGACCTGCAGCACATCACTGGCCGGTCCGTTACGCTCGTACCACGCCGCCTGCATCATGCGAGCTCCTGTTTTACAAAGCGATTGCTCAACGTGCCCAGGCCCGACAGCGTTACGTCTACGCGATCGCCCGGTTGCAGATTAGGGGAACTGCCATCCGTTCCCATCCAGATAATGTCACCTGGATGCAATGTCAGGTATTGGCTCATGGTACTGATGAACTCTTCAATACCGAAAAGCATGTCGGCCGTTTCGAAGCGGGTGGTCTGTGTCCCGTTTACCGATACGGTCGTCTGCATGGTCGATACATTTGCCTCGGTGGTAATCCAGGGGCCCATAGGCTTGAAGGTATCCGCGTTCTTCGCACGCCAGAACGTGCGATCCGATGTCTGCCAGTTACGCTCGCTGACGTCATTGCCAATGGTATAGCCCAGGATGCAGTTCTTCACTTCATCGACCGAAATATTCCTGGCTTTCTTTCCTATGATCACGACGAGTTCCCCTTCGTAGTGAACACGCGTTGCGTCGGCAGGCATTATCACGTCGTCGCCATGGGCGATCAGGGCATTGTTCGCCCGATAGCCCACGTCGGGCTTCTTTGGAATCGTCATGCCCTCGGTGCCGATATGCTTGACGTAATTCAAGCCCACGCAATAGAAGGTAGAGGGAACGACAGGTACTTCGATTTCCACGTCTGGCAGGTGCAGCCGTGTTGCCGTCGTTTCATACCCGCCAAACGGATCCCCATTCACTGCCGTGATCTTGTCTCCATCATCGAGTATCCCATAGCCAATCTTCCCGTTCAGACTGTAGCGTAGCCATTTCATCCTATCGTCTCCTCAAGCGCCCACAGCAAAAATAATGTCTTCACCGTTCAGTTCGGTGATCAACCATCGGTCCGCATCACGCTTCATTTTCACGTGCATGTTGCGGATTGATTCGATCCCCTTCAATGGAGAGGGACCGCCAAGCTCCCCGGACGCCTCATGCCGAACCACCAACATATAAGCGCGCATTTTGCAGCATTCCGGTTCGTATTCGTCGAATGCCAGGTTAGTAATGATGTGCGCAATTTTCATCGTTGCAGACCGCTGCTTTAACGCGGCATGCACTTCTGCCGGGCCCTTAAGCACTTTTCCCTGACGGTGCCATACCGCATCCGGCGCAAGCAATGCCGCCAAGGCATCGTAATGCCGCTCATCAAGGTGACGAAAAAACAGCATCACCTGATTCTCGCACTGCTTCATATCGCTATTCATATTGCCGCTTCTTTGTTGCCATGGTTGGAAGAGGGTTGCGCCAAAACCGAGGAATCGATGTCAGACAACGTTGGTGTTCCACACAGTTGCATTGTTCTTTTCAATTCATCACCCAATATAGCCAATGCACGGTCCACCCCGTTGTAGCCACCCGCCAGCACACCGAACAACGTTGCGCGGCCCGACAAAACGCCGGTCGCACCAAGGGCGAGAGCCTTGAATACATCGCTGCCGCGCCGAATACCCCCATCGACCAGCACAGGAACACGGTTGTTCACGGCACGCACGATGCCGGGCAAGGCATCCAGCGTGGCCATGCCCGTGTCCAGCTGCCGCCCGCCGTGGTTGGACACCACCAGTGCGTCGACGCCCACATCGAGAATGGCGTCGACATCCAGTGGATTCACGACCCCCTTGACGATCAGTTTTCCTCGCCAACGGTCACGCAGCGCACGCAGCGCCGTCAGGTCAAACGCCGGGTCGTAATTCATGCCGGCAACGCCCTGCATTTTGGCCTTATCCGTCTGCAGTGACGCCAAGCCCTGGAGACTGGGCATGACCGGAGGCTTGCGCAACAACATGTCCAGCGACCAAAAGGGCTTTCTGACAAACTGTCCGATATTCTTGTGTCCCAGCTTCATCGGGAAACTCAAACCGTTGAGCAGGTCTCTTTCGCGCTTACCGCCGACCGGAAGGTCTACAGTTATGACCAGTCCCTCGTAACCGGCCGCCTCGGCGCGGTCTATGAGCGCGTTCAAACGCTCCTTGTCCTGCAGGATATACGCTTGAAACCATAGCCGTCCGGGCGCCTTGTCCGCAATCTCCTCGATGGACGTGGTAGCCGACGTAGAAAGTGTATAGGGTATGCGGTGCTTGGCCGCTGCCTGAGCGAGCGCGACGTCGCCGCCCCGCCAGCCGAAACCGACTGCGCCCGTTGGCGCAATGGCAATGGGCAATGCCATGGGCAGACCGAATAACTGCGTCGACATATCTACGCGGGACACGTTGCGAAGGACACGGGGCGACAGGCGTACCCGGCTGAACGCATGGCAGTTATCGGCCAGTGTCACCTCGTCTTCAGCGCCCCCGTCATAAAAATCAAACACGCCACGAGGTAGCCTGGAACGGGCTACCTCGCGCAGGCGTTCGATGCAATAACAGTCATTCATGTTTGATCGCATAATTCGCCAGTGGATTCATTCGGGCTTAACGTTACCTTGCTTGATCACTGATGCCCACCGTTCCTTGTCGGCCACCAGGAACTTACGGAACTCTTCAGGGGAATCCCCAATGACTTGTGCCCCAAGCTGCTTGAGCTGCTCCTTCACTTCCGGCGAGGAAATCGCGGCCACAGCAGCCTTATTCAGCTTCGCAACGATTTCCTTTGGCGTGCCTGCCGGAGCCAGCATGCCGACAAAGGGAGCACCTTCTTCAAAACCGGTGAGACCCATGCTTTCCAGCGTAGGCACGCCGGGGAAATCCGGATGCGGCGCTTGAGTTCCCACGGCGAGGACACGAAGCCGCTTGTCCGCAACGTAATTGGCAATGCCAATGCTGGGATAGAACATAAAAGAGATGCGTCCCGCGATCATCTCCTGCAGTGCCGGACCATTGCCCTTGAAGGGAACATGTATCATTTCAAGGCCTGCCTGCGTCGCGAGCATTTCGGCAGCAAGGTGGGCCGAGCCGCCAAATCCGGATGAGCCGAACGTCAGCTTGTCCGGGTTGGCCTTGGCGTCGGCAATCAGGCTCTGCAAATCCTTGTACGGCGAGTCATAGTTCGTCACCACGACCATAGGCAGGCTGGCAAAATTGCTGATGGGCTCGAATGCCTTTGTTGCTTCGTAGTCGTAACGGTCCGGGTACAAGAGAGGATTGACATTGAGCGTCAGCGATGTAACCAGCACCTTGTATCCGTCGGGCGGAGAATTCATTACATCGTTGGCAGCAATATGGGCACTGGCACCGGGCTTGTTTTCCACGATCACGGACTGGCCCAGGTTTTCGCTCATATGCTTGGCAACCACACGTGCTATCACGTCGGTGGGGCCGCCGGCAGAGTATCCAAGAACCATGCGTACAGGTCGATCCGGAAACTCTGCGGCCGCAGCGGTTCCAGCTATCAGGCATGCCATCGCCGAAGCGGCAATCGCCAGGGTTTTAATCAATTTCATTTTTATCTCCAGGTTTAAATTATGGTTTTGCGCTTTGACATTAACGCGAGCAAACGGTGAATCAGTACAGCTCAGGGAAGTATTTGTCGGCCATGACCTGACAACGCTTGATCAGCCGATGCTCGTCGGGGCCGTAGTCGGCAACGGCGTTGTGGATCGTGCCCATGTTGTCCCACATCAGCACATCGCCTTGCGCCCAGCGGTGGCGATAGCGATACTTCTCCTGTACCTGGTGTTCGAACAGGAATTGCAGCACCTCATCACTGCGTGCTTCAGGCAGTTCGTTGATACGCATGGAGTATCCGGGATTTGCATATAGCACCTTGCGGCCCGTGATAGGGTGCGTGAGGAATATCGGGTGCGAAACGGGGGGCTTGCGCTTAAGTTGCTCTTCCGTCAATGGCGGGCGGGAACTACCCTTCTCACGGCGCATCATCTCCCAGAATTTGTTGAAGTCATGCGTAACGGTCATGCCATCCAGTTCGAGCTTCAATTCCTCAGGAAGCCCCTCGTAGGCAGCGTGCATATTGCAGAAAGCCGTGTTTCCCAGCGATTCCCCATTGCGGAAGGGGATCTTGATGCCATACAGCACATTGCTGAAGGCAATAGTCTTGCTGTAGGACATGTCCGTGTGCCAATCCTGGCCGGCATCGCTCAGCCCGATCGGCTGCCCGTTCTCTTTCATATTCGAAAGAATCATGACTTCGGGGTACTGCGCATCATGGAACATGTTGGCAACATTGATCTCCAGCTTTCCGAAATTCTCGGAGTAATCGCGCAGCTGCTTGGGCGTCAGTTGTTGCTCTGGAAAGCTGATTACGCCGTATTCCCCCAACGCCTGTTCGATTGCCTTGTAGTTTTCAACGCTCAGTGGCTTTGAAAGATCAATATCGTAAATAGTGGCGCCTAGTGCACCATGCTTTGGCTCTATTCTCATTAAATATCCCTCTATGGTGTATTACGCGGCTTGCCTCAGAATGGACAAGACCTCATCAGAATGGGTAACGTAGCGGGGATTGACGGCGAGTCCGCGTTCTTTCATGGTCTGTTCTGCGATCGCCGGCAAATCGCCTTGGGTGATGCCGATTTCCGACAGAGACGACGGCAAGCGCAATTGCCGGATCACAGCTGAAACCCAGTCGGCAACGCTTGAGTGCTCGGTCCCCGACGCGCTGTTCAGCATCGCCAACGCAGGCCCCAGGTTTGCACCGGCGATCTCCTCATTGAACCGGAGCGCATGTGGCAGGACGATGGTGTTCACTTGCCCATGCCCTACGTTGTGCCTGGCACCAATGACGTGACAAATTGCATGGTGCAAACACGTTCTTGCCATCGAGAGCACAATCCCCGACAAGTGTCCGGCCAACAGAAGACGCCACCGTTGCTCATCCGGGTTCATGGACTCGTCGGCAAGCGCCTGCGCAAACAGTTCGATGGACTGGAGCGCAATGCCGTCAGAGATCGGCGATCTGTTGCGCGAATACATGCCTTCAAAGCAGTGCGCCATTCCGTTCATGGCGGTGTAACGCATTAGTTCCAAGGGAATATCGTGGCTCAATAATGGGTCGATCAGTATCGTCGTACTGGCCAGTTGCCGATTCCAGAAGAGCTGCTTGTGTCCGCCTTCCCGTACCCCAAATGAAGGCGTAAGCTCTGCACCAGATGCCGTCGTCGGGAGCGAAATTATCGGAACCTTGGCCCGAGTTCGTAAGGGAATCTCGACTGTTGAAGGTGGGGTGAAATGCGTCGCGTGATCTGCCAGGCAGCCTCCTTCGGCAAGCAGCATCGATAACGCTTTCGCCGAATCGGACACGCTGCCACCGCCAATCGCGACGATGCTGTCGCATCCAGAGTCGGCAATTTCCCTCGCCACCGATTCCACCCACTGCACACTGCTGTGCGTCGGTACGGAGGTGAACACCCGGGCTTCCATACCACTTAAGGTTAGATGCAGCTTGGCCCAGATTTCCGAGGCTGCCATGCGCTGCTGCATCAAGATAACCGGACGGTCGCTTCCCAACGCTTCCAGTTCAACACGCAAGGCTTCAGCGCTGCCTGGGCCGAACCGTACATGCGTTCCGAATAGGTGGTAGTCGATGTGAGGAATCGTCATTACATTTGATGTAGATCAAGAATTAGGCCATTCTATGGACGGCGATTGCAGGTGCATAGCCAAAGACGGCAAATTTACTGTTTCCTTTTTAAGAACAATAGGCATAAGCCGGTATGAATACTGTCGAATGTATAGAGGTATTTGTTGAGGTCGCGAAAGGCTTGAGTTTTACGAAAGCGGCGGAACGCCTCGGCACGAGCCGCTCTGTAGTCACCAAGAAAATCGCGTGGCTCGAGCAGTCGTTTGAAACCCAGCTGTTACAGCGAAATACCAAGCGGGTAAGCCTGACGGAAAGCGGCGAAATATTGCTGCGCAACGCTGACAGCGTGTCGCGAGCGGTCAGTGAGTTGAAAGACTTGGTGCGCAGTTCGGTTCAACGTCCGACGGGCAGGATACGCGTTGGCTCGCCACCTTCGTTCGGCGCGGTTCACCTGGCACCCGCCATTCAGGCATTTCTTGAGACTTACCCCGAGGTGCAGATCACCCTGCAGCTTGATGACGGCCGAAGCGATCTGATCGCGGAAAACATGGACCTATCAGTGAGGATTGCGCCTCGTTTACGAGACACGAGTCAGATCGCCTACAAGATTGCAGTGGTGCCGCAAGTGCTGGTCGCTACCAAGGAATACCTGGAACGATCAGGTCGGCCGGTTCACCCCGTCGATCTGAAGAAGCACAACTGCTTGCTGCACTCGTTGAAGGCCCCGACAGGGTCCTGGCAGTTTACCGGCGATGACGGTGAGTCTCATACCGTTCAGACCAGCGGTTCATTCAACTCAAACTTAGGCGAATCCTTACTGCACCTGGCGCGACGCCATCATGGCATCTCAATGCATCCACGCTATATGGTGGCGGAGCTGATCTCTCAGGGTCGGCTTCAGATCGTGTTGCCGGCCTATAAATGTCAAGGGCTGGAGATATACGCCGTCGTTCAAAGCAAGCGTTACCTGCCCTACAAGGTGCGCTTGTTCGTCGACCATTTGCGCACCTACTTTCAGGATACAAACTGGACGAACGACTCAGCCGGATCATGAATCCTTCCGTCAGGACTGCGCTCATGATCGAAGAAGCGCGGCACACTCTGCTCCATCAAGTACGTGCGTTGGGATTGACGGCGCGATCATACTGAATCGGCCACTGGGCGAGTCCTTCAAGCTGGCCTTGCGCTCGCAACGGCCAGTAAGGATCCGCCAATAAAGCCCTGCCCACGAGGATAAGGTCTGCCTGCCCTTTGGCGAGAATATCTTCTGCCTGCTGCGCTTCGGTGATGAGACCGACGGCGGCAGTGGCAATTTGGGCTTCTTTCCGAATGGCGGCTGCGAAGGGCACTTGGAAATTCGGAACCGGCTCGCCGCGGGACCCTGGCACGATAGATCCGCTGGAACAATCCACCAGATCCACCCCGGCTTCACGCAGCAGATTGGCGAACCGAATCGACTGATCGAGGTCCCATCCCTCGTCTATCCAGTCCGTTGCGGAAATTCGTACGAAGAGTGGAAGATGGGCCGGCCATTCCTCACGCACTGCTTGGGCCAGGCGCAGCGGAAAGGCGACGCGTCCTTCGAAGGTGCCGCCGTAGGCATCGGTACGCTTGTTGGAGAGAGGCGATAGAAATTCGTGTGCCAGGTATCCGTGCCCCATGTGCAGTTCCAATACTTCGAAACCTGCATGAAAACTTCGTTTTGCGGACTGAACGAAATCATCGACGACCTTTGCGATGTCGTGCTCGGTCATCTCAAGCGGAACAGGATACTCGTCGTTGAATCGCAGAACGCTGGGCGCAATGGTCGTCCATCCGCCTTCGTGGATATCGACCATTTTTCTTCCCAGCCATGGCCTTTGCGTGGAGCCTTTGCGGCCGGCGTGGGCCAGCTGAATTCCGGGTATGGCTCCTTGGCTCTTGGCAAAGGCTGTGATCGGGCGAAAGGCTGCGACCTGCGCGTCGCTCCAGATGCCGAGGTCCCCGTCGCTGATACGCGCTTCGGCGGAGACGGCCGCGGCCTCTACAAAGACAAGTCCTGCTCCACCAACGGCCCGGCTACCCAAATGGACCACGTGCCAAGGCCTCGGAACACCGTCCATCGCTGAATACTGGCACATGGGCGCAACTCCAACCCGATTTTTGAAAGTCACGTCTCGAGAACGAAAGGGCGAAAAAAGCAGTGAAGACATAGCGATGATTCGAATTAGATGCCTTCGAGTATATACATCGGGCATGGATGAGCCTGGAGGCGATACGGAAAAACAGAGTTTCGAATATCGAAACGCTGAGCCGCTTAGCTGCAAGAACGCGTCGATATAATGAATTTAATAAACACGACTGACGCGATGGCCGTCCATGAGCAAGCGCAAGTCAGCAAAAAATAACAACCTTCCAGAGGATACGGAGATGAAGACAAATTTGAAAAGACGAACACTTCTTGTGTCGGCCGCCACGATGGCGGGCCTGTGCATTGCCGGCGCCTCAAACGCTCAATCGGCTGCCGACCGCTACCCGGAAAAGCCTATCAAGATCATCGTGCCCTTTGCGCCGGGAGGCTCGGTAGACACGCTTGCGCGAGTGGTCGGCCAGAAAATGCAAGAACATTGGGGACAACCGGTACTCATAGAATCGCGCCCTGGGGCATCGACCTTGATTGGTACCACTGCTCTGGCCCAATCACCGGCCGACGGATACACGCTCATCATTTCGGTCAGCAATCACACGACTAATCCGGCCATGCGCTCCGAGATGCCCTACGACACGCTGAAAGATTTTCAGCCCATCAGTCTGATGGCTCGCACACCCATCGTGGCCTACGCCAACCCAGGTTTCGAGGCCGACAATCTGACCGAGCTGATTGCTTTGGCCAAACGCGAGCCGGGCACAATCAATTTCGGTTCGGCCGGGGCGGGCTCCATGACGCATTTAACCGCCGAACTCATGAAACAGAAGACAGGCATAAACATTCAGCATGTCGTCTACAAAGGCGGGACACCGGCCCTTATGGATACGATGGCGGGCCATATTCCCATGACGTTCGCCACTGTTGGCCAGGCGTTGGAGCAATATAAAAACAAGAAGGTCAAGCCCTTGGGCATTTCGTCTGAGAGACGCTATCCGTCAGTGCCTGAAATACCAACCTTCAAGGAACAGGGAATAGACCTCGTTACGACGGAATGGTTTGGAATGCTCGCACCGGCGGGTACACCGCCGGAAATCGTGGCGAAACTCAATGCGGAAATTCGACGCATCGTAGCGCTTCCCGGTTTGGGCGATCGTCTTTCCGCCATCGAACTCGTCAGCTCCACGCCCGAGGAACTGGGGGCTTTCATACGAAGCGAGATGGATAGGTGGACGCCTTTAATCCAACAGCTTGGACTGAAAGTTAATTAGTCAACGGCGCGGCGGGTTTTGGCTGAGTGGTCTCCCGCGATCTGTAGAAGCAAAGGCACCGCGACATGGCTACAAAAAGCTTTTTGCCCCAATCCCGCTTAAAACTTCTACAAGCTAAAGACAAAGCAATCTAATTTGGCGTTCAGTAGCTGGAGTTTCGCCGCCCTAATACAGACTCATTGGGTTAAGGCGATGCTTGTTCAGACGGCAGCAGCAAGACAATCGCTGACGTGCAAATAGCGATTCCCGCCATAATGAAGAACAAGTTGGAAAAACTGGACGCCTTCACAATAGGACCTAGCAACCAGACTGCCAACGAGCTCACGCCAAAGGAAACAGCCAGGCGCATGCCGGCCACGCGGGAGCGTATGCTGTCATCTACATATCTGACGATCATTGCATCGGTAAACGGTATAGCGCCAAAAATGCACACCATGACGCCCAGTAAGGCAATGAACACCCACCAGCCGCTGGCTGAGGCTGCCAGTAGCAGCCACGGGATCTGCGCCAGCACCATGCACAAATACAAACGCTTGAGTGAAACCTTGTCAATAAGATGGCCGACGACAAGCTGGGTCAATGACGCCAACGCATAGATCAGAGCCAGCAACAAACCAATCATGGCCGGATCATGGATCAGGCCATCGAACCGTTCGGTAAGGAATTGGGTATTGCCGCTGGTTGTGAAGTTGAACAGCAGGCTGCCAGTAATGGCGGCCACGGTCATGACTACCAGAGCCCGCGCCAGCTGCTTGTGAGGCAAGACAACCTTAGGCGGTTTTTTGCTGCGTCCAGGCGCCGTGCCCTGTGACTCGCACACGAAAGCAAAAACCAATCCGCATGCCAGGGAAATCACGCCTGGCACAACAAAAGCAGCACGCCAACCCCACTGTTGCACCAGAAACCCGGTCAGCAGCGCCGCGCCGGCCACGCCCAGATTGCCAGCGAGCCCGTTTACGCCAATCGCAACCCCCGGCCGACTGGTTCGCTGCACCAGCATTGGTATGCCAACCGGGTGATAAATGGAAGCAAAAGCACCGATTAACGCCAATCCCGCAGCAAGTTGCCAGGGGCTTTGCGCCATGGCGGTAAGCAGTGCAGCCACGCCCAGCCCAAAAAAGAACACCAACATCATCTGCCGCCGCCCCCAGAGGTCGCCGAGCCGCCCGGAAGGAACGGAGCCTATGCCAAATAAAAAGAAAGCGCCGACGCTGTAGGGCATCAGGTCTTCCCAACGGGCAAAGCCGAACTCATCAGCAATGGTTCCTACTGCCGTCGCAAAGATCAACAAAAACAGGTGATCAAGGGCATGACCAATATTCAGCAGCAAGAGCACTGGGCGAGGATGGTCTGCAGGCACAGGCGTGCCGGACTGTATCGACAATGTTTCCATATTCATTTCATTTACCAACCATTAAACCGCGGCCAGCTTGCCTCGGCAATCTTATATCCGCAGGTACCACACGCAACTTTAATCGCATTATTGTGCTTTAACTCTGACTCGCAAAAACCTTCTCAATCTCCACGGCAATTTCCAATAGCTTCAGGTCCGTATCAGGCGCGCCCATCAATTGGTAGCCGATAGGCAGGCCGTCGACAGGCAGCGGCAGCGAGATCGAACATAGACCCAGGTGGTTCGATGGCTGCGTGTTCTGGGTCATGCCCAATGCGAGTTGCATGCCTTTCTCGGGGTCTTCGAGGTCGGAAATCAGCGGCGCGAAGTCGGCGGTCGTGGGGCTGACCCAGGCATCGTAGCCGATGAATTTTTCCTCAACGGCGGCGCGACTCTTGGTACGTTTGTCTTCCAGTGCAAGAAACATGTACGCCTTGACATCGAGTCCGGACTCGACGCGCTTTGCTATCACCGGATCCATTAGATGTTTTTGTGCCAGGAAGTTTTCCTTGCCCAATACGGACAGCAGGGATGACGGCATAGACACCGGGAAGTACCCCGCACGTTCGGAAGCCTCGGGCACGACGATGTTTTCCAGCAGGCATCCCTGCGCCTTCAACTGCTCGTTGGCGGCCTGGAAGGCTTCGCTGATCTTTGGGTTCAGGTTATCGCCAAAGTGATTTTGCGGGACGCCGAGACATAGCCGGTCAAGACGGACGCCGGAGCGGCGAGGCTGGTAAGCGCAGCCAAACAGAACCGACGATATAGTTTTGAAAGCCAGCAGGGCGTCCTTCGCCGATCGGGTGAGTAGCCCGATTGAGTCGACGCGCGGGTCCAGCGGAAATGCGCCGGCGGTGGGCCATAGCCCGGTAGTCGTCTTCAACCCGAAGACACCGTTGAAAGCGGCTGGCACGCGAACAGATCCCCCCGAATCGGAACCGATGGCGAAAGCGCACAGCCCTGCCGCCATGGCCACGCCCGAGCCGGAGCTCGAGCCGCCCGGCGCCCGATGGTTTTCCATGTCGGTGGGATTCCACGGTGTTCCGCGAGGCGCTGAATGGCCGGTGATGCCCAGGCACAGCTCCACTGATTTGGTTTGCCCGAGAAACACGCATCCCGCCTTTCGGAGGGCCTTGATGAATGTGGCTTCCTCGGCGCCGAGAATATCGGGCAGCTCCATGTTCGAACCCACACGAGGCGCCGGCATCTGCGAAATCACGAACACATCCTTGATCGCAACCGGCACCCCCATCAAGGGCCCCAAATCGGTTCCCGATTTGATCAATAGGTCCATTGCGCGCGCAGTCGCAAGCGCACTTTCTGCCGCGACAAACTCGTAGGCCCCCAGCTTGGGGTCGAGCTTTTCGATGCGTTCGAGATAGATTCTTGTGACCTCTTCCGAAGTCACTTTTCCTTCGCGGAAGTCTTTGGCAAAGCCTTCGAGGCCATTTTCACTGAATGGGTCCAACGGTATATCCTTCATCACTTTTCTCCGAACTACGTATTGAATTGCTCACAGAGTGTGTTTACAGACGAACTCAGGGTTGCTTACAGACCCAAATATGCCTTCTTGATCATGGGGTGGCCTTCCAGCTCGGACGACGGCCCTTGCAGGACCAATCGACCGTTTTCCAACACGTAGCTGCGGTGGCTGAACTGAAGCACCTGCTTGATGTTTTGCTCCACAAGTAGAACCGGAAAGCCGAGATCCGCTACTTGCCGAATTGCCTGCATGACCTGTTTTACATACAGCGGTGACAAGCCAAGGCTGGGCTCGTCCATGATGAGCAGGTCGGGCTCGAGCATCAGAGCACGGCCGATGGCAACCATCTGCTGCTGTCCGCCCGAGAGTGCACCCGCTTCCGTTTGAGCAAACTTCTCGACGTCGGGAAACAGCGAAAAGACCTTCTCGAGATTCCGCTCGCGGGTGGCGCGCAGACGCGGCAGATAGCTGCCAAGCAGGATGTTGTCCTTTACCGTGAGGTTGGGAAAGAGTTGGCGGCCCATCGGCACATGCGCCAATCCCCGCTCCGCCATCTGGTGCGGCTCGAGTCCCGATATTTCCTCACCCTTGAAAAGGATGCTGCCCTTCCAAGGCTTGATCATGCCTGAGACCGCACGCAATATGGTGGATTTGCCGCTGCCGTTACCGCCGACCAGTCCCACCAACTCCTTCTTTCTGACCTCCAGGGAAACGTCGAAAACGACTTGGAGAGCGCTGTATCCGAGGTCGACGCCTGCGACCTTCAATACGACTTCATCAACACTGTTCATCTTATTTAGTCCGTCCCCAGATAGGCCTCGATGACCCGCTCATCGTTAATGACGTCAGAAGCCGAACCTTCCGCAATTTTGTTTCCGCTGGCCAGAACAATTACGTGGTCTGCAAGCTGAATGATGGCTTCCATGATGTGCTCTACCATGACGATGGACATGCCCGCGGCGGTCAGCGTGCGAAGAAATTCGATCATCTCCTTCAAGGCCGGCGGGTTCAGCCCAGCCATGATTTCATCCAGGAATAAAACCCGGGGTTCCAGGGCGAGCGCCTTGGCGAGTTCCAGCCGCCGTAGTCTTGCAAGATTCAGGTCGGAAGAAAGCTGATTCGCCCGGTCATGCAGCCCGACTTTCTCGAGCGCGGACATTGCTACTTGTTCAGCGTCCTTGCGTTTCGGGTTTTTCAAGAACGCTGCGACCAATACGTTCTCGAGTACCGTCAGATCCTCGTACGGCCGCTCCGTCTGGAAGGTACGCCCCATTCCCTTGCGTGTGCGGACATACGGGGGAACATTCGTGACGTCCTGATCGAGGAAGGTCACATTGCCCGATATCACGGGAGCGAACCCGGTAATTGCATTGAACAATGTCGACTTCCCGGCCCCGTTCGGGCCGATCAAGCCGAGCACCTGGCCTTCTTCGAGAGACAGGGTAACGTTGTTCACGGCAATTAGCCCGCCATATTGGACCTTGATGCTGTCTGCCTTAAGCACGGTTTGCATACTTCCTCCTGACCAGCTTATGCACATACTCTCCGACGATTCCGCGTGGCAGCACAAGAATGACAACCAAAATCAACACGCCATAGACCAGCATATTCGCTTGGGCGAAGGCGGTTCGGAATGCTTCACCGGAGATCACGAGCAGAGCGGCGCCAGCGGCCGGCCCCCAAATCGTGCCGCGCCCGCCAATGATCACGGTTAATGCGATTTGAATGGACAACAGCAGATTGAAGATGATGTGCGGTTCGATAAACGACAGGAAAATGCCGTAGATGCCGCCGCCCAGGGCGGTGAGGACTCCCGACAGGACGAACGCCTTCAGCTTGATTACGGTGGGGTCGATACCCGCCGCCATCGCCGCTTCTTCGTTGTCTCTTACGGCCTTGAGCTGATAGCCGAACCGCCTTGTTGAGATGAGGATCGTGATGGCAATGGTAATCGCGGCATAAAACAGCGCCATATAATATTGGGTCGTCTTGTCGAACAAGTCGATTCCGAAGGGCTCCGGCAGAGTGTCGATGAACACGCCGGAAGCGCCGCCCGTGAGCCACCCTTCATTGATTGCCACCAAGCGCATGATTTCGGCGATGGCAATGGTCGACAGGCTGAAATACGGACCACGCAGACCAAACGTGAGCTTTCCCCAGATGAGGGCCAGAACTCCCGCGACAGCCATTGCGATCAAGATCGACCACCACGGAGCCAGGCCAAACTGCGAAGCGCCTATGGCGACGATGTAAGCGCCCAGGCCGACGAAGCTGGCATGCCCTAGGCTCAGTTGGCCGGCCCACCCGCCCAGCAGATTCCACGAGGTCGCCCATCCGGTGAAAAGCAGCACCGAAATTCCGACTGTTATGTAGGCGGACAGCGTCAGCGGATAGAGGGCGGCAAGGACGACCATCGCCGCCAGAAACAGCATATGCTTGCTCATACTCTTTTCACCGATTTACCAAAGAGCCCTTCGGGCTTGACCAGCAACACGACAACGAAGACCAGCAAGCCGTAGGCATCGCGATATGCGGAATCCAGGTACGAAGCGCCCATCACTTCGACCACACCAAGCAGCAAGCCGCCAATAATGGCGGCGCCGATATTTCCAAGTCCGCCCAATACGGTCACCACAAAAGCCTTGAGCGTAAATAGCGCCCCCGTGGTAACCGGTGAGGCGAACAGCAGGGGAATCAGGGACACACCCGCAGTAACCGCGAGCGCCATACCCAGCCCGAAAACGATGGCCTGGATCCTCTTCGTATTGATTCCTACCAATTCAGCGCCCAGACGGTTCTCGGCCGTCGCCTTGATGGCTCGACCCACTTCTGTTTTATTCAGCAGCAGGTACAACGCGAGGATCACGCCGAGCGTGGCTAGGCCTGCATAGAGGAGGACGACAGAGATTCGGATTTCGCCCAGCTTAAGCGTGCTGGCTGCATACGGCATATTCACCGACTGGGGTTCGCCGCCGAACACCAGCAGCAGCAGATTCCCAATGACCAGGGAGACACCGAGTGTCGCCAACATCATGGTTTCGGGCTTGGCATCGATGACCCGTGTAAGGACGAGCTTCTGTATCAACGCGCCGACAATGAAGCCCAGCGGAATGGCGAGCACCAGGGTCAGATAGGGGTCCCACCCGAATGCGCCATTGAGAACCACGGCGAAGTACATACCGAGAACCACAAAGTCGCCGTGAGCGAAATTGATGGTTCGCATGACACCAAAAACCAGGGTGAGCCCAACGCCGATCAAAGCGTAGACGGCTCCTATCAGCACCCCATTGGAGAGGTTCTGAAAGAATGAAACATAGTCAAACATGGAAGACCTTTGGCCAACGAGAGCGGGCCGGCAGTGTTTCTAGCGGCGTTCTTCAGAAAACCAGGTGCGCATGTCGGCATGGGCCGACATGCGTCTCAGGTTTCAAATGCCGTCAGTTGGAAAGCTTCGCTGCCTGCGATGCAAGATTTTCGGGAAACACGGTCACGTGCTTTCCATCCTGGATCTGGATAATGACGCTCTTGATCGGGTTCTGGCCCTTGAAGCCATCGAAGCTTTCAAAAGTGACATCGGTCACAGGCGTCTTGAGATCCGTCTTTGCGAGCGCATCACGCACCTTCTCGCGGTCCAGGGATTCTGCGCGGCGCAAGGCATCGGCCGCGACCGTCAGGGCCAGGTAACCCTCGGCCTCGTAGAACGAGGGCTCTTCCTTGGCCTTGGCCTTCAGGCGCTCATAGAGCTGCGGCGTGCCTTCGTACTTGACGTCGGGGCTCCAGCTCACGGCGGACACGATGTTCTCGGACTGGTCGCCCACTTGCTGAATGAAGCTGATCATTGACGAGGCCGTGTCAATCGCCACCACCTTGGCATTCAACCCGACTTCCTTGATCTGGCGGGCAATGGCAATGCCGTCGTCAGCATAGGAACTTGTCAGCAGAATATCTGGGCTGGACGCACGAAACTTGTTAAGTATGGGACGGAAATCCGTAGTGCCCTGGTCGTACGCCTGCTTCCCAACAACTTCGTAACCCCGCTTCTCTGCCTGTCGGGCGCCCTCTTCACTGACTGAGGTCGGCCATGCGCCATTGCCGTACATCAAAGCAATCTTTTTCAGCTCTGGGTGCTTTTTGCGCAGATTGTCGAAATAGTCGAAATAGACGTTGGCGACAATGGTGGAATTGTGTTTTGCGCGGAAGACCCAGTCCGAGCCGGGCTTGGTAATAGAGTCGTCGGCGCTGCCCAGCACGATCAGGGGAATCTTCTGGCGGGTGGCGACTTTGGACAGCGGCCCGGTGATGCCCGAGGCGTAAGAGCCGATAATCAGCGGCACACCTTGTTTGTTCAGCGATTCCAGCGCCGCCAGTGCACTCTGCGCCTCGGAACGATCATCCTGAGTGATAAGTTCCAGCTTCTGGCCTTTGATGCCGCCGTTCGCGTTAATTTCCTCCAAGGCGACCTGCATACCGGTGTTGTAGCGAGAACCGAATGCGGCGAAGTTGCCGGACAGGCTGTTAATGACGCCGATTTTTACCTGCGCCACCGCAGGCATCGAGAAAGCGGATGCAGTCAGCGCAGCAACGAGGCCGACCTTCAGAAATTTAACGTTCATTTTCATTTTCAATGCAGTCTCCTAATCGAAAGAAAAACGTCCGTCACGCGTGGGATGCTTATTCTTGGAGCGTCGGGCTTGCCCGCGCGCGTAGCGACGACAACCAGCCTTACTAAAGTAGGCCAAGAGCTGTTGTAGTATATCCACCTTTGATTCCAAAGGACGGACGGCAAAAGGGGCCTCCTCCGCATGGCGGAACAAATAAATCCAAATCGTCCGTCGAATGTGGCGGCGCTTACTCGGGGCCTGGAGTCAAGATAGCGGTTGTTACCGCCCCGCAAGCAACCGCGTAGCGGTATAGGTCATGACGTCTTTTTCTTGCTGATTTTTTACATCGATCTTCGACACCACAACGGCACGATTATGCTGCGATGTCGGACGGATGGACGTAATTTCAATTTCGGCCCGAATTGTGTCGCCCACCATGACCGGTGCGAGCATCTTCTTGTGGACTTCCAAAAGAGCCAGGCCCGTGCCCTGGATCATGCCTTGCATGATGAAGCCTTCTATCAGTCCGTAGGTCAACGCGCCAGGCACAGGCCTGCCGTTCATCGCGCCATGCTCGAATGTGGTGTCGATGAATATCGTTTCCAGCATGCCGGTGGTGCTGATGAAGTTGATTAAATCGGTTTCAGTGATCGTGCGGCGAAACGTGTTGAATCGCTGGCCTTCAGTAATATCCTGCCAGTAAACGCCCTGGCCAAGCATTTGTACATCGCTCATCATTTTTGTCCTTATGAAGCTCCATTGCACCCAACGGATACACAGTTCCCGGCGAGTGTAGATAAGAGATGGCCGCTTAATCCCGGGCCATCCCTATGCACGTGCACGATTTCCGTGGCAAGCCGGAGCCTTATTTGTTACCCGCGTTGGCGGCCTTGACGACTTCACCCCAGCGGGCATACTCGCTCTCTATATAGGCCTTATAGTCCTCGGCGCTACCGCCCAAGACGATTGTGCCTTGTTGCTCTAGTTTTTTGCTGACTGCTTCGGATTTCAGCGCCTTATTGATCGCTTTGTTCAACACTTCTATCACCTCGGGTGGCGTACCTGCGGGCGCCACGATTCCCTGCCAAGCAAGACTCTCGAAGTTTGGAATCAAGCTTTCGGATACCGTGGGAACATCCGGCATGACTTTCGAGCGTGTTTTACTGGTGACTGCCAGGGCTTTCAATGTGCCGGCCTTCACCGGCGAAATCGCTGTATTTAGCGTAGTCGTTGTGAACTGCGTTGCGCCGGCGATTAAGTCGACCTGTGCCGGGGCTGTGCCTTTGTAGGGCACGTGCACTGCTTCGCCTCCGACGGCGCTGAGGATATGCGCGGCAGTCAGGTGTTCGATGGCCCCTGTGCCGGACGAAGCATAGTTGTATGTGCCTGGCGAGGCTTTCAACAAGGCGATAAGGTCCTTGGGCGTTTTGGCCTCGACTTTGGCATTGATTGCCAGTACCAAGGGCACCGCAGCAGTAAGGCCGACAGCGGCGAAATCCTTCAAAGGATCGAAGCCCACCTCCTTGTACACCCACGGGGCGATGATGATGGACGAGGTGTTGTAAAGCAAGGTATAGCCGTCGGCGGGCGCGTGCACCAGCGACGCCGCCGCGATATTGCCTGCCGCGCCGGCCTTGTTTTCCACCACGATGGTCTGCCCCAATTCCTTGCTCATCTGTTCGGAAAGGATACGGGCCACATTATCCGTTGGTCCGCCGGGTGCGAATCCGACAAGAAGCCGTACGGGTTTTTCGGGCCATTTAGTCGTCGCAAGGGCACTGTTCATGCCAGTCAGCATCAACACGGACGCAGCGCCGAAAGATAAAAATGTACGTGTGGTTTTATTCATGTCTCACTCCAGAATTTTTAGGAAGTTTTTATGAGGACTTCTTTACACTGTTGCAATCGGATTCAGCGGAGAACCGACTGCTCCGGGCAGATACAACGGAGGGGCGGTCAGCATGAACGCATGGCGACCGTTCTTATGTAGCCAAGTGGCGAGCTTGGTCAAATGCCAGAGTTCGCCCAGATGGATGCCCAGCTTGAATAGGCAGTGTTCATGCAAAGGCAAGAGTGCATGACAGCCATCTCCATGGAAGTCGTAAGGCCGGTGCTCCACCGCGTAGTTATCGGCAATCAAAGCAGCCAGCCCGCTTTGATCCACCCATTCCCGCAGCCTGCTATCGGCTCCATCCAGCACCGCACACGAATTTGCCAGCTTATCGGCATCCGGTTTGCCGCCCATGGACAGAATCAAGTCGGCAAAGCCCGTGTGCAGGCAGACCATATCGCCGCATCGTACGTCGATCTGGTCCTTCTCTATGACGAACATCAAATCTTCGTAACCCACCAGCCTTCGTCCATCCCCAAAATGGCGGCGCAAATCCAGCATGACGGCACGCCCTTGTATTCCGTGAGCCGCCATATGCTCGATGCCCAGCCGATGGGCCTTGGAAGAGCCGTCGACTGTATGGTCCGGATGGGAGAAATCATCTTCAGGCCGGAAACCGTTATAAAAAACCGTCTCTGCCTCGCCATCGCCGTTGGCATCGAAGTGTGAGCCGATATGCGACAAAGCATCCCACTGGGTGGAGTACTGCAGGCTCATCGTCACCATATCGTCGCAGGCGACGTCGGTAGTATTGTGGTCGTGCTCGAAAGAATGAAGAAAGACCGACTTGCCGTCGACGCGCTTGGTGGCGGTAAGCTTGGGCGGATGTCTGGCCGGATTCAGCACATTGCCGCCAGGCAGGTCCAGGGGCAGGCTCAGGCTAAAAACCCGCCCAGCCTTCACTTCTGCAACCGCCTCCAGTATCTTTTCGGATGTCAGCAAGTTGAGTCGACCCAGTTGATCGTCGTCTCCGAATTCGCCCCAGTTCGAGCCTTCGGGCCTGTTTTTCCAGCGTCTTGTCACGTCATTCTCCTTTAGCTTGCAAGCGTTCTCTGATGTTGTGTTGCGGCGCGCGTGTCAACGGTCTGGCCTGTAAGACGCACTAGTTCGTGCCGCTTGATTTTTTGAGTTTCTGTCTTTGGGATCTCATCGACGAACCCGAAGAGACGTGGAATCATGTAGTCGGGGATGCGCCCTGTCAGAAAGTTTTGCAGCGCCTCAGGCGTTACGGGATGGGACGTTACAATCACCGCCTTGATCTCTTCACCCATAATCTCGTCTGGCACGCCCAGCACCGCGCAATCTTTGACGGCGGCATGCTTGAGCAACTGTTGTTCTATCTCGGTGGGTGCGATCATTTCGCCGCCGCGGCGTATCAGCTCTTTCACCCGGCCGTCGAAGTATAAGTAGCCATCCTCGTCCAGATAGCCGCGATCCCCGGTATATAGCCAGCCCTGCTTGAGCGTGGCCGCGGTGCTCTCGGGATTATTCCAATATTCGGTGAAGAACATGCCCTCTACGGACGATGAGGCTGTGATCTCGCCCTTCTCCCTGACACCCAGTGGCTGGCCTTCGGGGTCGCGAATGGATATCTCGACACCCTGACGTGGCCGGCCAACGGAGCCCAGACGTGTTTCATCCGAGGTATTCATCGTGACCCAGCCGCCCGTCTCCGTCATGCCATATAGCTCATTCACTCTGATGCTGAAACGGTTTTCTATCTCTCGCCACACACGGTCCGGGGCACCCCCACCGACACACCATCTGAGCTGGTGGCCGCGCCGCTCCCCAGGGTGCTGTTTTTCGAGAATGGACAATACCGTACCTACGTAGGTAAACCCGGTAGCCCCGTATGTAATGGCATCTTCGAAAAACCGGCTGGCTGAAAATTTAGGCAACAACACCATGGTGGCACCCGCCATCAGTGTTGATGTCACTGCATACATTTGCGGATTGGCATGAAACAGCGGCAAGAAAACCATGATGCGGTCGTCTGCCGAGACTTCCAGCGAACGCACCATATCGTTGCCCGCCGATACATACGCCTGATGCGGCAGCACCGCGCCCTTTGGCAGACCGGTGGTGCCGGAGGTGTAAAGAATGCTGTTGGCGGACGTCGGCTCGGGTTCGCGGTCGCGCCGCCAGCGCGCCGGCGCGTCTAAGCAGGGGACATCCAGTGCGGCGTCGATCATCTCTTTGCGCAAGCAATCCGCTAAGCCATCGATGACGTCGCGTTTCGCCTCGTAAAGCTCTGGCTCGATCAGCACCACTTGGGCTTCGCTCTGGCTGAGGGTGTACCGAAGACCTTCTCCTACGAGGCTGACGTTCAGCGGCACGGCGATGGCCCCCAGTTCACTAATGGCAAACCAGCTCACCAGGAACGCGGGGCGGTTGCCGCACAGCAATGCGACACGACTTCCGGCATGTACGCCTATATCGTGAAGCCGCTTCGCAAAAGCAGCAACCATCCCTGCCATTTCGCCGTAGCTTATTTCCTCCGTTCCATAAACCAGGAAGACCTTCTCAGGCTGACTATCGGCATGCACATATAACTGGTCGGTGATCAAGCCGTTTTCCTCTCTTGTGTTGTTTGGTCTTTATCCTGTTCAATACTCTGGACGAATTTGAAGAGGTGTTTGCCAATGGTGTTCTTCAGAATCTCTGAGGACCCGCCGGCGATTTCGTAGGCCTTGGCGTCGCGCAGATATCGTCCAAAAGGCGCATTTTCGGTCACGCCATAGGCCCCGCATATCTGTACCGCCTGTTCCGCTGTTCGTGTTGCGACACGGCTTGCCAAGAGCTTCGCTTCGCTCGAGTACCGTGCAATATCCTCATGACGATCCAGGGCGCGGCATGCTTCGTAAACCAGTAGCCGAGCTGCGTCGATTTCAGCCATCATGTCGGCGAAATACCACTGGATGCCCTGAAATCCGATGACCCGCTGGTCGAAGGCTGTCCTGCCTGCGGCAAAAGCAAGCGCTCGATCAAATGCTGCCCGAGCAATGCCAATGCTGATCGCGCCTGCAACCGTGCGCGAAAAATCGAGGGTTGTCACTGCCTGACGCACACCTTTGCCTTCTTCACCGACTAGATGGTCTGGCGGCAGCAGCACATCGTCAAGAATCAGATCGACATGCGGGCCATTGCGCAAACCGAAGGTACTGGCGTTGGGACCTTGTTCAGTGGATACGCCCGGCGTGTCGTTGCGAACGAAGAAAGTCGATACGCCCACGTCAGTTTCGGCCAGGATGATATAGGCTTCCGCCGCCGACCCTGAGGTAATGAACGATTTGCGCCCGTTGATTTTCCAGCCATCTGGCGTTTTTGTCGCTTTGGTATCCAGGCTACGGATGTCGCTGCCATGATTGGCTTCGGTCAAGGCATAGGAGGTGATCAAGCCTAATCTGAATTGGGGAAGTACCTGTTGCTGCAGTGATGCGCTGCCAAACAGCTTGATCAAGGTTTGCGCCTGAAGGATGGTAATCAAGCTGATGCCGACCGCCGCACTCGCGTACGACGACTCTTCAAAGACGGCTGCGCACTCAGTGAAGCTGGCGCCGCGCCCGCCCCATTTTTCCTCGAGCGTCAATGACGTATAGCCTTTTTGTGCCAACCGCTTTATGGACTCTGTCGGATAGAGATCTTCCCGATCTACCTGATCCGCAAACGGCAGTATGTCGGCCGCTACCGCGGCGCATAGTCCGTCCAGGAAATCGGCGCCGACGATATCGCGCCATAGTTTCCGGCTCCATTCATAAGGCTGCGGGTGTAACGCGCTCACAATTGTCTCCCTTGAATCGGCCTAGTACTTCGGCCTGTGTTGGAGAATCTACTAGGCTATGACTCTAAATCCTGTTAGAGTCTTTAGAAGTTCCGCCAGATGGAACAAAGGTCCCGCAATATAGAACAGGGTTATCTATATGAGAGAAAAAACAGCTGACGGCACCTCCGCACCGTCAGATACGGTACAGAGTGTCAAACGCGCGCTCGAAATCCTGCATATCCTGTCGTTCAATGCATCGTCCTCCGGTATGCGTTTTTCTGACCTTCAAGCACAGAGCGGTTTAAGCAAAGGCACGTTGCATCGCCTGCTCAAGTCGCTTTTAATTGGCGGATTTGTCGAACAGGCTGCCGGTAGCCGTGTCTATTACCTTGGCCTGGAGTTTCTTTCCATGGGCGAGCGGGCGGCCAATCGGCTGGATATCAGAGCGGTGACGCAGCCAAGCCTGGAGCGTCTTGCGCTCGCTACGGGCGATGCCGTCATGCTGACGATACGCAGCGGCCTTGATGCCGTATGTATCGATAGACGTGAGGGCTCTTTCCCTGTGAAGGTCCTGACACAAAATGTAGGGACAAGGCGCCCACTAGGTGTCGGCTCTGGCAGCCTTGCATTGCTTGCAGCGGCACCCGACGATGAAGTTGAAAATGTGTTGAGGCGCAACAGCCACCGTCTCGCGCCTTACCCCAGCGTCAGTGTCGATGCACTGCGCATCGCGGTTGCCGACGCACGCGAGCGCGGATACGCGTTCAACCCTGGGCATTTGCTGAAAGGGATGTGTGGAATTGGCGTAACGATATATTTGGCCAAACAGCCTGCCGCCGCCCTAAGTATCGCAGCCTCCCATGGCCGTATGAATATCGAGCGGCGCAAGGAAGTCGCCGAGATGCTCAAGCGAGAAGCTGAAAAGGTTACTCAGTCGTTGGGAGCCAAGTAGAGCTGCGCTGATTGACTCGCCGGTAATCTCCGTGGGCGCCTAATGAAGAACCGGGTAGAGCTCTCCCAAAGAAATTCGGCACCATGAAGCAATCCTGACTGATCGGCAGCCACATCGTGGCGACTCCCCAAGGCGGAAGCGGGTGAAGTACGCTCGCAGACATGGAAATGAAGCATCCTATTTTTTGGGGTGCGCAAAGCCGCCATTGGCGTCAACCAAGCAAACTTCCGCTCTTGGCCGATTCCTGCCATCTGGCGGTCACGCTATCTGCATCGAACTCTTGAAAATCGCACTAATTTCTACATCGGACGAGCAGAACATCCGCAATCAAGCTAATTCTGACCCGTTATCTCTTTAGATGACATATTATGACATTTGGTTACCTGAAGCCGGTCGATGCGAAATCATTTCATCAGCTGCTTCGCTGAACAACTAAAGGACCACAAAGCACTATTCGCATGAGCGTACGGCATACTGGCGCAAAGCAGGGATAATCTCCAAGGTGCTACCGGTTATACACTGAGGTCTGAGTTATGTCATATGAGTTCGCAGTCGTCGATCTTGAAACTACGGGGCTGTCGCCCGGGCACCATCATCGGATCATTGAGGTAGCGATCGTCCATGTCGGCCTGGATGGTCAACAAAATACCGCATGGAGTACGCTGATTAACCCGCAACGGGATGTTGGTGCAAGCAAGACTCATGGAATCACAGCGGCTGACCTATTTGGTGCGCCGACCTTCGAGGATATCGCAGGCGACATCGCTAATCGATTACGTGGCCGAATTCTAGTAGCTCATAATCTACCTTTTGACGCGGCTTTTCTGGCAGCCGAATTCGAGCGCCTTGGGGTCCAGACACCCCTTAGTGCAACGGCAGGCTTATGCACGATGCGAATGGCATCCCGCTATCTGAGCACGCCGAGTAGAGCACTGGAGGCGTGTTGTTCCCACATTGGTCATTCAATTTTACGCGCCCATTCGGCCTTGGACGATGCAAAAGCGGCGGCATCGCTGTTGGAATATTATTTATGTCGAGCTTCCGCATTCAAGGAAGACTGGGGTGAGTCATTCCCCGGTATGGCTTCGCTGGAATGGCCAGCTATTCCAACTTATGGTTTCGCCCCGATCGTTCGCCAACATCGAGACGCCGGCCATCGAGAGCATTTTCTCGGGAAACTTGCTTCCCGCGCGGAGGGTACGGGCTACCCGCCACATGCAAACAACTACCTGGAACTACTCGATCGAGTCTTACTGGATCGTGAAATCAGTCTTCATGAGGAAGCTGAGTTGATTTCAGCCGCCGTATCGCTCGGCCTGTCGCGCGAGAATGCAATGCGCTGCCATCGATTCTATCTTGCATCGTTAGCGAAAGCTGCTCTCGAGGATGGCGTCGTTACCGCGGAAGAGCGTAGTGATTTAAACAGCGTTGCGAGACTTTTGGGATTGGACTCGGCAGATATCGATGCCGCATTCGAAGCGCCTGCCATTCCGACACGCGGTCGGCAGACACCACACTTTTCACTGTCGCCAGGCGACGGCATTGTTTTTACCGGCGATGCACCCGACGTAAACAGAAGCAGCCTGGAGTATCAGGCGAAAGGTCTTGGGCTCAAGACCACGAGCTCGGTGAGTAAGAAAACACGCCTCGTAGTAGCCGCCGATTCAGATAGTCTAAGTGGAAAAGCACAAAAGGCGCGAGCCCTCGGGATCCCGATTGTCGGTTATCCATTTTATTTCCAGCTCATTGACCAATATATGCGGCTGTAATATTCCGAGCCACGCGCGCTGACTCTTCTCGCTATCGGCAAAATGCTTCACGCGAGCTTCAATCCACGAGCGTAAGCATGCTATCCGAAAATAGACAAGCTTACGCTCTCACAGGACTTAGAGCGTATATGAATCCGGACCGGCTTTATTACCTTCGGACCGACTTTATTTTCAATCTTCAGGTACGGGTTCTGTCCGCCCTCCCTACTCCACCGTCACACTCTTAGCCAAATTCCTCGGCTTATCCACATCCGTCCCCCGCGCGCACGCCGTGTGATACGCCAGCAACTGCAGCGGTATCGTATGCAGAATCGGCGACAGCTTCCCGTAATTCTCCGGCATCCGTATCACGTGTATACCCTCGCTGCTTCCAATCTTCGTATCGGCATCGGCAAACACATACAGCTCGCCCCCGCGCGCATGGACTTCCTGCATATTGGACTTAAGCTTCTCCAGCAACTCATCCCGAGGCGCAATAGTCACCACGGGCATGGCTTCCGTCACCAGCGCCAACGGTCCATGTTTCAGCTCCCCCGCCGGGTAAGCCTCGGCATGAATATAGCTGATTTCCTTAAGCTTTAGCGCGCCTTCCAGGGCGATCGGATAGTGCATGCCGCGGCCCAGGAACAAGGCGTTTTCCTTGCTGGCGAAGCGATCCGCCCACGCCATGATTTGCGGCTCCAGCGCCAATACGGCGCCGATGGCAACCGGCAAATGGCGCAAGGCTTTCAAGGACTCAGCCTCTTTTTCTTCGCTCAAATGGTTCTTGGTCTGGCCCAAGGCCAAGGCCAGCAGGAACAAGGCGGTCAGCTGTGTCGTGAACGCTTTGGTGGAGGCCACGCCTATCTCCACACCGGCACGGGTGATGTAGGCCAGCTTGCATTCGCGCACCATGGCGCTGGTGGCCACGTTGCAGATGGTCAGGGTGTGCTCCATGCCCAGGCCGCGCGCATGTTTCAAAGCGGCCAGGGTGTCGGCGGTTTCACCGGACTGCGAAATGGTCACGACCAGGCTGCGCGGATTGGGAACGCTGTCGCGATAGCGGTATTCGCTGGCGATCTCGACGTTTACCGGAATCTTGGCAATGGACTCTATCCAGTAACGGGCGGTCAACCCTGCGTAATAACTGGTGCCGCAGGCCAGGATCAAGACATTGTCGATGTCGTTGAACACTTTGTAGGCCTGATCGCCAAACAACTCGGGCGTGATGCTTTCAATGTCTTGCAGGGTGTCGGCCACGGCGCGTGGCTGCTCGAAGATTTCCTTCTGCATGTAGTGGCGGTAAGGACCCAGCTCGGCAGCGCCGGTGTGCACTTGCACGGTATGAACTTCGCGATCCACGGGGCGACCGTCGCTGTCGGTAATCCATACACGGGCCAGTTGCAGGTCGACGACGTCGCCATCTTCAAGATAGGTGATTTGATCGGTAGTGCCGGCCAGTGCCAATGCGTCGGATGCCAGGAAGTTTTCATTGACGCCGCGACCCACGACCAGCGGCGACCCATGTCTTGCGCCGATTACCCGGTGGGGCTCGTCGCGGCAGAATACGGCGATGGCGTAAGCGCCGGTAAGGCGACGCGTTGCCTGCTGTACCGCTTCGAACAGATCACCGGTATACAGGTGATCGACCAGATGGGCGATGACTTCGGTATCGGTCTGGCTTTCGAAGAGGTAGCCGGCAGCCTGCAGCTCTTCGCGGAGTTCGTCGTGGTTTTCGATGATGCCGTTATGCACCAGCGCTATGCGAGGCGAGGCCTTGGCATGGCCGGAGAAATGAGGATGGGCGTTGTGGGTGGCAGGCGCGCCATGGGTAGCCCAACGGGTATGTGCAATGCCCGTGAAACCAGCTACTTTGTCTTTCTCGACTTGAGCCTGAAGCTCGGCAACCCGTTCCGTGCTGCGGGCGCGCCGCAGTTCGCCGTCGGCATAAACGGCGACGCCGCAGGAGTCGTATCCACGGTACTCCAGACGCTTGAGGCCTTCAAGAAGAATAGGGGTGATGTCGCGTTGCGCCACGGCGCCAACAATTCCGCACATAGATAAGCTCCAGCCGATGTAAAAGAGAGACTATTGTGCGCAACATGGGAAGAAATAAGGTTTCTTATTTTCCGCCAATATGATAATTTATTTCTCACACGAAGCGATGAGCAATATTATTTCATCTAAGAGCAAATTAAGACATAAATGATTAACGCTATGCTGCCCCAGAGTCTCGACGACCTCGATCTCCGCATACTGGAGCATCTACAGGTCGACAGCTCCATGACCAACCAGGATCTCGCACAGCTGGTGCATGCCTCGGCTCCCACCTGCCTGCGGCGTGTTCGCCGGCTGGTGCAGGAAGGCATTATCCAAAAACAGGTCGCCATTCTTGATCCGGAAAAAGCCGGCCAGGGGCTTACCGCTATTATTGAAATCACGATGGACGTGCAAACCGCGGAGCATCTGGACGCGTTTGAATCCTCTCTGGCCGACGATCCGGCCATCCTCCAGTGCTACCGTGTGTCGCCCGGCCCTGACTTTATCGTTATCGCCCAGGTGGCCGACATGCCCGCTTACCACGCGATGGCTCACCGGGCGTTCACCTCGCGGGCCAATGTCCGCAACGTGCGAACCTTCTTTTCCATACACCGCAGCAAGTTCGAGACGCGAATCACCTTGCCTAAAAAGTAAGCCCGATCAGGCGTAGCCTAGGCGTGCCGTCCGGCCAGGCGCCGATATTCAGCCAGATAGCGCTTGGCCATGACTTGGGGATCGTGCTCGCGCAAGACGTATTGACCGGCGCTTTCCACCATGCTTGCCCGCAGGCCGCGATCATCCAGCACGCGGTCCATGCCGGCGGCCAACGCCTCGTAGTCGCCCGTTGCGCACAACACGCCGCGGCCCTCGGCCAGAATTTCGGGCAGGCCGCCTGCATTCGTTGCCACGACCGGAACCGAGTACATGAAAGCATCCAGCACACTTGTACCCAGCGCCTCGTGCCGGGAGCTCAACACAAAGACATCCATGAGCCGATACAAATCGTCGATGCACGACTGAAATCCCGCAAACCAATAATAGTTTTCCATGCCCAGCTCGCGCACCAGCTCGCGGGCCTCCGTTTCCGCCGCCCCACCGGCGCCCAGATGAAGGAACACGAAATCGCTACGCGATTGACGCAGGCGATGAACGGCCCGTATCAAGGTGCAGGGGTCTTTCTCGGCCGTCAGCGCGGCAGCCGTCGCCAGCACCCGTTTACCCGCCAAATCGAATTGCCGGGCAAAAGCGTTGATATGCTCAGGGTTCACTGGCTGTGCCTGGATGGCGCTGGGGATGATGCTCACCTTCAGGCCCAGCCGGCGCGGCTCGGCGGCCGCGGCCTGGCTGATGGCCACAAGCACGTCGGCGCTTTTCCATTTCCAGGCGGTCTGCCGTTCGCGCCGCCTCACCGGAAAGGCGGTACGCCGGGTGAAGACGATGCGGCGCCCCAGCAAAGGCTTGAACAGTGCCAGCCAGGTCATCATATTGGCCGTTTGCGCATGCAGGATATCGTAGTGGCGGCCATGCCGCGCCAGGAATCCGCATAAGGCCGCCACATTGGCGGGTTCATGCACGACAAAGCCCTCGGCAATGGCGCGTCGCGCCAACTCGCCGCCGCGGCGCGCCAGCAGCGAAGCATCGTGCCCGGCATCCCGAAACTGCTGCATGCTGAGCAAGGTCTGTCTTTCGCCGCCGCGCCACCCGCGCTCAAAGTTCATCTGCAGTATGCGCATGAAATTCTAGAGCTCCAGGTCAACTGAGGGATTCAAATGCCGCGAAATATTGATCGCCACTGCAATCAATGCGCAAACAATAGATGCCGACACCCCCAGCACGGCGCCTTGTGTCTGGCTGACATTGAAGGCGATAGCGACCAGGGCCGTGCCAAAGCTTTGGCCGAAGACGCGCGTCGTGGCCTGCATGCCGCCGGCCGCGCCGCTGCGATGCCGCGGCGCGCCGGCCAACAGGGCCCGATTGTTGGGTGTCTGGAAAAAGCCAAAGCCCACGCCTCCCAGCAACATCGCGGCCATGAGCCATCCGAAGGCCGCGCCGACCGGCAACATAAGCAGCCAAAACAGGCCTGTTGCCATTCCGGCCGCGCCGATTCCGCACAACACGGCAATGGGATAGCGGTTCGATAAAGATCCCGCAACCGGCGCCATGACGGCCACGCCTATCGACCAGGCGCCCAGCAGTATCCCGACTTCAGCGAAGGAGAAATCGAGCACCTGGTGGAAATAGAAAGGCAGCGAGACGAATGCCGCCATTTGCGCGGCGAATGAGAATGCCGACGCGCCCACTGCATATGCAATGGGCGTAATGCGCAGCAAGTCGATAGGCACAATGGGCGCGACTTGGCCGCGTGATCGGCGCACCAGTATCCATCCGGCCAGGCCCGCCACGATCAGGCAAAGCGCCGACCGCGTGGGATCTTTCACGATGGCGTCCAGCCCCACGATAGACAAGCCGAATACCGGCACGCTCAGGGCGCACGCAATCCAGTCGAAACGACCCGGGCTGCGTGGCACTTCCGGCAGGAATCGAATGCAGAAGTAAGCGCCCACGCCTATGGGAATGTTCACCAGGAATATCCATTTCCACGATGCCAGCTGCAAAATGAAAGCGCCTATCGTGGGACCCAGGACCGCCATGAGACCCACCGTCATGGCATTTATGCTTATACCCATGCCAAGCTTGTGCAGCGGATACGTATTGCGCACGAGGCCGCCAAACAAGCACATCAGCATGGCCGAACCCAATCCTTGCACGATACGCGAGAGGGTCAACGTAAGCAGGGAGTTCGACAAGGCCGATGTGATCGACGAGAGCAGGAAGATAGTCATGCCGATGGTGAACATGCGCCGGAACCCGATACGCTCGGCCACGGCCGAAAGCGGCAGCAGGGAGACCACCACGGTCAGGTTATAGGCGATGACCACCCACACCACAGCGGCCGGATCGATCTCCAATTGCCGGGCAATGGCCGGCAAGGCGACGTTGGCCATGCTGGAATCCAGCACCGTGATGGTGATGGCCAGCAACAGACCCAGCGCAGCCCAATAGCGTTCGGGCGTGGGCAGGCCGTCGGGCAGATTTGCGGCCCTGGACCTTGAGGCAGTGGCGTTGGGCACGGCTAGGACTTCTTGACTGGACGTACCCAACCCTCGATGGTCTTCTGAACTGGCCGCGAAATCGTCAAACGGTCGGCAGGCGCGTCTTTGGTCAAGGTCGTCCCGGCGCCCAGCGTCGCGCCTCGGCCGACTCGCACCGGCGCCACCAGCTGGGTGTCCGATCCGATGAAGGCGTCGTCCTCGATGATGGTCTGGGATTTGTTCACGCCGTCGTAGTTGCAGGTAATGGTGCCGGCGCCAATATTCACGCGTTGCCCAATGACCGCATCGCCGATATAGGCCAGATGGTTGGCCTTGGAACCCTGTCCCAGCTGGCTTTTCTTGATTTCCACAAAATTGCCCACATGGGCCTGGGTGCCGATATCGGCGCCGGGCCGCAGACGGGCGTATGGGCCGATGCGAGCCTCGTCGGCAACCCTGGCTTCCTGGATATGGCTGAAGGCCTCGACGTGAGTCCCAGCGCCGATGACCGCGTCTTTGATGACACAATGCGGACCGATGCGAACACCGTCGGCAAGCGTGACCACACCCTCGAAAACGCAGCCGACGTCAATATAGACATCGCGCCCGCAATCCAGCGAACCGCGCAAATCGAAACGGGCCGGGTCGGCCAGCGTAACGCCTTGTTCAAGCAGCCGCCTGGCCTGCTCGCCCTGCCAATCGCGTTCCAGCTGGGCCTGTTGTATGCGGCTGTTCACGCCCAGTGTTTCCCACGCGGCCGCAGGCTGCGCGGCATGTACCGGCAAGCCGTCATCGACGGAAAGCCCTACCACGTCGGTAAGGTAATACTCGCCCTGGGCATTATTGTTGTTGATGCGCGTAAGCCAGTTCTTCAAGCGGCCAGTGGGCGCAACCAGAATGCCGGTATTGACCTCGGTAATGGCATGCTCGGCCGGTGTTGCATCTTTATGTTCGACAATGCGCTGCACTTCGCCGCTATCGTTGCGTACGATACGGCCATAGCCGGTGGGGTCGGACAGTGTCTCGGTAAGCACGGCCATGCCCTGCCCGCGTGCATCCAGAAGACGTTGGAAAGTATCGGTTTGGACCAGCGGCACATCGCCGTACAGCACCAACGTGGCGTCCTGCGACGCCGTCTGCCCCTCGAGCATATGGTCAGCCGCTTGTTGGACGGCATGCGCTGTACCTTGCTGCGGAACCTGCATGACGAACTGCAGGTCTGTTTGATCGGCAAAGGCGGCCTTCACGCGATCGGCGCCATGTCCGACAACAATAATGATACGGTCGGGACCAAGCCGGCGGGCGTTGTCCAGCACGTGCGCGAGCATGGGTTTGCCTGCAAGCGGATGCAACACTTTGGGTAAATCGGACTGCATGCGTTTGCCCAGACCGGCGGCAAGAATAACAATATTGAGCATGAAATAACTTAAAAAATGAGTAAAGGATTATGGCTTGCGCGCCGCCGGCGCGCGCTTGCGTGCAGTGGCTTTCCGGGCGGCGGTTTTACGCGGCGCAGCAGATGGTGTTGAAGTGGCAGTTTGCGTTTTCGCCTTCGCCTTGCCCAGTGTGGAATCAGCCGAGGCGCCGCTGGACGCCTGTTGAGCAGCGGCTTTGACTGATTCGGCGCCCTGCAGGGTTGCCGTTGTGGCGGCCGCTAGGGTGTCGAACTGCTTTTGCACCATGTCCCACCAGGCTTGGGCCGCCACGGACGCACCCGCCTTGTCGGCGTCGGCACTGTCTTTGGATTTCGCGCTGCCGGCCGCCGTTTTGGACGACGGACCGCTGCCTGCGGGCGCGGGCGACATCATTCCCAGGGCAACTTCGAGCGGCGAAGGGCCATTGGAGTTGGGCGCGGCGCCGGCGGCCGATGTCATGAACGACTTCAGCGTTGCAATCGTGGAGCGCTGGACTTCCATCCCCTGTATGGTGCTGGAAAGCATGGACAGATTCATGCGCAACCAGTTTTCAACGGCGCGCATGTCGGCGATGCGCTTTTCCAGGTCTTCAACCGAGACAGGGGCCGACATGGCCGCCGCATTCGCGCCGCCGGTACTGGCCAGCCCTTGCCACGCCTGTCGCATCATTTCCATGCTGGCTATAAGTGGATTCTGGGCCATATCGCCGGACTGACCGAAACCGGGCAATACAAACGGATTGTTGTTTTGAGTGACCATGTCGCCTCCTTGAGCACAATCGTATGGGGGACCCGGGCTGCGCGTCGCTTGTGCGCCGGGCCAGGGCTCACGCTAGCTTAAACTGAACCTGGGCCGGCGTCTAATGCCCTGGGAACCAGGGGGCCGACACTAGGGAAGCAAGCCGTCGCGCAGGCGCTTTTGCAAGCCTTCCAGAATAACGAGTTCGGCTTCACGGGTGAACTCGCCCGCCTCGACCATGGTCCAGAGCTCTTCCATGCCCACCAGCCGAATATCGCTGACCTCGCCGTCCAAATTTTGGGGCGTAACGGATTCATGCAGAATGCAGTCGCTGACCAGGACGTCTTCAACCTGATAGCCTTCCGGCAGTCGCCGATGCATGCGCAGGATCACGCGCAAGGGAGACCGGTTCTCGATGTCGCCGGCAGTAAGGCCGGCCTCTTCGTTGCTTTCGCGCAACAAGGATAAATCAAGGCTTTCCCCCGCGCATGCCAGCCCGCCGACCAATGTATCCCACATGCCCGGATCGGTGGATTTGCTTAATGCGCGCCGTGCAATCCATAGCTTGCCGTCCGGCGCCCATGCGTTCAGGTGCACCGCCTTGGTCAGCAAGCCCAGTGGCCGCATGGCGGCACGTTCAATGACGCACAGGCGGCGGCCCTCTCCTATGACGTCCAGCAGTTCGTTGCGCCAAGTGCGCAGGCAACCCGCATCCTTCAGCGTCACGGCCAGATCGGCCATGACGGCGTTCAAGGATTTGCGTTGTCCGACGGCTGGCCTGATGTGCACGGCTTCGTCTTCAATATGTATGCCTGGCATGCCGTCAATATGGCTCGTAGCTTTGGCGGTTATCCAGCCCGCGACCTTTCCGGCGACCGTCAGCGGCCGCGCACCGCTTGGAGGCAGGTGTTGAATTCGTCGGATAAGTGTTTGATAACGCGCGTTTATGGCGGGCGTCAGTGCGGGGGCGCGTGCATCTTTCATGCAATAATTGTAGTGGATGCTGGGTTACTTACGCATGTTTACACGGCGCCGAGTTCTGGCCGTTAACATCGAATCAGCCCACCGTTAGCGCTAGTTCGCTATAATTCTGCGGTCTATAGGTGATTCGAGCAGGTATTACCCAACGTACATTATTTTAAACCTGCCGTTCAATAATTGTGTGTTCGTTCCGTGTTTTCCTGATCATGTCGTTTGATCAAAGTCAACATTCGTTCAGAACACGTCGTATTTCGAGGTCAGCATGAAGAAGTTGAGAGGGTTACTGGGCACTGGCGCATTGCTAACGGCGTGCGCTGCCGGTGCGCAGGTCAAGGACATGCCGGGAGGCCCCAGGGTCAATCAGCTCAACCTCCACGAGGGGGTAACGCAGATCGCGCACGAAATCATGTGGATACACTGGATGATGTTGATCATCTGTGCCGTGATTTTCGTTGGCGTGTTCGGAGTAATGTTCTACTCCATCTTCATGCACCGCAAATCGCGCGGCGCCGTGCCGGCCAAGTTCCACGAACATGTAGGCATTGAAATCGCCTGGACCGTCATTCCCTTCATCATCGTGATCGCCATGGCGCTGCCCGCCACGCGCACGGTCGTGGCCATGAAAGACACCAGCAGCTCAGACCTCACCATCAAGGTAACGGGCTATCAATGGAAATGGGGCTATGAATACCTCGACGGCCCCGCCCAGGGCGTCAAGTTCCTCTCAAATCTGGCCACGCCCCGCGCCCAGATCGAAGGCACGGCTCCACGCACCGATCTTTACCTGATGGAAGTCGACAATCACGTTGTCGTCCCGGTCGACAAAAAGGTACGCATCGTTCTCACGGCCAACGACGTCATTCACTCGTGGATGATTCCGGACTTCGGCGTGAAACAAGACGCAATGCCCGGCTTCCTGCGCGACACCTGGTTCCGTGCTGAAAAAATCGGCACCTACCGCGGCCAATGCGCCGAGCTCTGTGGTAAAGATCACGCATTCATGCCTATTGTCGTCGACGTCGTGTCGCAGGCCGACTACGACAAGTGGGCCGCCGAGCAGAAAAAAGCCATGGCTTCGGCAGCCGACGACCCGAATAAAGAATGGACCAAAGAAGAACTCATCGCTCGCGGCGAACAGGTCTACACTGCAAATTGCGTGGCCTGTCACCAGGCAACCGGCAAAGGTATCCCTGGTACATTCGCTGCGCTCGACGGCAGCAAATATGTGCTCGGTCCCATGAAAGACCAAATCCTCACCGTGCTCAATGGGCATCCCGGCACCGCCATGGCGGCCTTCCGCGACCAGTTGAACGATGTTGAAATCGCCGCTGTCGCCACCTACACCCGCAATGCCTGGGGCAATGCCGGTAAAGGTACAGATCCTGTCGTTCAACCTGCCGACGTCAAGGCCTTGCGCTAAGCCGGCAGCACGTTACAGACACATTCGAATGTTTTTTACCGGGTAGCCTTCATATGGCACCCGGTTGAGTAGGAAGGAGTTCCACCATGAGCAGTGTTACTGCCGATCACGTCCCAGCCAGCCACGGGCACGACGACCACGACCACAAGCCGCACGGATGGCGGCGGTGGCTGTTTGCCACCAACCATAAAGACATTGGTACGATGTACCTGCTCTTTTCGTTCATCATGCTGCTTGAAGGCGGCGTGCTGGCTCTATTGGTGCGTACAGAGTTGTTCTCGCCCGGTCTGCAGTTCTTCCAGCCGGAACTCTTCAACCAGTTCACCACCATGCATGGCCTGATCATGATTTTCGGCGCCATCATGCCGGCGTTCGTGGGCTTTGCCAACTGGATGATCCCGCTGCAGATCGGCGCGTCCGACATGGCCTTCGCCCGCATGAACAACTTCAGCTTCTGGCTGCTGCCCATCGGCGCCATCCTGATGACTGCTTCTTTCTTCGTGCCCGGCGGCGCCAATGCCGCCGGCTGGACCATGTACGCGCCCCTGTCGCTGCAAATGGGCCCCGGCATGGACTTCACCATTTTTGCCGTGCACATCCTGGGCGCTTCGTCCATCATGGGAGCCATCAACATCGTGGTCACCATCCTGAACATGCGCGCTCCCGGCATGACGCTGATGAAGATGCCCCTGTTCTGCTGGACCTGGCTCATCACCGCTTACCTGCTTATCGCCGTCATGCCCGTACTGGCTGCCGCGGTAACCATGCTGCTTACCGACCGCCACTTCGGCACCAGCTTCTTCAATGCCGCCGCCGGCGGTGACCCGGTTCTGTATCAGCACGTATTCTGGTTCTTCGGCCACCCCGAGGTCTACATCATGATCCTGCCGGCCTTCGGTATCGTGTCGGCTGTAGTCCCAGCGTTCGCCCGCAAGCAGTTGTTCGGTTATGCCTCGATGGTGTATGCCACCGCGGCCATTGCCATTCTCTCCTTCCTGGTATGGGCGCACCACATGTTCGCCACCGGCATGCCGGTTACCGGACAGCTGTACTTCATGTACGCGACCATGCTGATCTCCATACCTACCGGCGTGAAGGTGTTCAACTGGGTTGCCACCATGTGGCGCGGCTCCATGACGTTCGAAACGCCCATGCTGTTCGCCATCGGCTTTATCTTCGTGTTCACGATCGGCGGCTTCACCGGCCTGATCCTGGCCGTAGCGCCCATCGATATCGCCGTACATGACACCTACTACGTCATCGCCCACTTCCACTATGTGATGGTGGCCGGATCGCTGTTCGGCATGTTCGCCGGCGCCTACTACTGGATGCCGAAGTGGACGGGCCGCATGTACAACGAAAAATTGGCCAAATTGCACTTCTGGTCCAGCATGATTTCGTTCAATATTACGTTCTTCCCCATGCACTTCCTGGGCCTGGCCGGAATGCCGCGCCGTTATGCCGACTACTCGGCGCAGTTCACCGATTTCAACCAGATCGCAACAATCGGCGCCTTCTGGTTCGGCCTGTCGCAACTGATATTCCTGTTTGTCATCCTCCGGTCGTATGCCGGACATGGCCAGCCTGCCCCGGCCAAACCCTGGGAAGGCGCAACAGGGTTGGAATGGACTGTGCCTTCGCCCGCTCCTTTCCATACGTTTGTCGTCCCACCTGTTGTCAAGTAAGGCAATTTAATGACACCCGAACAACGCCGGAAGAACCGCCACACCGCTATCGTACTCATCATCATTGTGCTGGCGATCGTGGCGTGGACCTTCTGGCGCAGCGGCTCTCTGGGTGGGGGCTAGCCAGGCATGACGAAAGACATCCACGAACTTTCCCGGCGCAAGCTGAATTTCTTCCAGACACTGAAGGCCGTGGCCTGGGGTTTTTTTGGCGTGCGCAAGGGCAAGGGCTATACCGAAGACATTTCCAAGCTTAACCCCGTGCATCTCATCCTTGCGGGCGTGCTGGCTGCCATTGTGTTCGTCGTGGTATTGATCATGGCTGCCCGCTGGTTTATTTCCTATTTGACCTAGCATTTTCAATTTAATAATTCGCATCAGGAGAACACCATGAGTGCAAGTCACTTGGCTCAGGGCAACGAGGCACCTTATTACTACGTGCCTGCCGATTCAGTACATCCCGTACGCGCAAGTTTCTGCTTGCTGCTGGCTTTGCTGGGTGCCGCCTTCTGGATCAACAGCTACGAAGTGGGCTTCTGGCTGTTCATCGTGGGTATCCTAGGCCTGTTTGTCGTGCTGTTCGGCTGGTTCGGCGACGCCATTCGCGAATCCGAAAGCGGAATGAACAACCTCCGCGTGGATCACTCTTACCGCTGGAGCATGGCCTGGTTCATCTTTTCCGAGGTCATGTTCTTTGGCGCGTTCTTCGGAGCCCTCTGGTACACCCGCGAAATCACCACACCGTGGCTCAGCAATATCGACCACCAAACATTGCTATGGCCGAACTTCTCCGGTACGTGGCCTAACCTGGGCCCCGCAGGCGTTGTACCGGCATTCAAGACCGTCGGGCCTTTCTGGTTGCCCACGATCAACACTGCCCTGCTGCTGACATCCGGCCTGACGCTGACTATTGCCCACCATGCCTTGCGCGCCAGCCATCGCGGCAAAGCCATTTTCTGGGTCGCACTCACCGTCATCCTGGGCTTTACGTTCGTCGGTGTCCAGAGCTACGAGTACATGCACGCCTATCGCGACTTGAATCTGCGCTTTGATTCCGGTGCATACGGCTCGCTGTTCTACATGCTTACCGGCTTCCATGGCTTCCACGTGATTCTGGGCGCCACCTTCCTGACTGTGATTCTGTTCCGCCTGACCAAGGGCCACTTCACCGCATCGCACCACTTCGGGTTCGAAGGCGCGGCTTGGTACTGGCACTTTGTCGACGTCGTATGGCTGGGCTTGTACTTGTTCGTATACTGGTTCTAGGCAGTAACGATGTTCAAAAAAAAAGGCTGGCATTGCCGGCCTTTTTTCTGAGGTTGCAGTTCGTGTCAGCCAGCGGCTAGCCGGCGGCTATGCCGGTACTCTGGATCCAGCCCATATGGTGGGCGAACAACACGAACAGGAACAATGCTATCGACAGCCCGATGCGTACTGTCAGCGCGTTTACGGTACGATTGGTTCCGCCTTTGTCGCGCATCAGATAGAAAAGCGCTGACGCCAGACTTCCTACAATACCCAGGAACGCCAGGATTACTACAAAACGCATTTTGCCCTCCGCTGAAAGTGGAATTATTGCAGACATGGCTCGCTCTTACACAGGTTTTCGCATTGTTGCCGCATTAATCTTGCTTGGCATCATGGCGATTGTGTTCACTTCGCTGGGCAACTGGCAGCTGGACCGGGCCGCCGAACGCGAAGCCATCAAGGCTGCCATAGAAACCGGGCGCAGCACGCCCGCCTTGCACCTTCACGCCGGCACACCCGCCACTCAGCTCGTGCCCTGGCGGCCGGCTACCGCACAGGGCGTGTGGCTGCATCCACTCACTGTACTCCTTGAAAACCGCAACTACCAGGGGCGGCCCGGCTATTGGGTGGCTACCCCGCTGCTTATCGACGAAGCAAGCAACTCTGCCGTCCTGGTGCTGCGCGGCTGGCTTCCACGGCCCATGCGCCCCGGCGAAGCAATGCCCGCCATTCCCGTTCCGGCAGGCCAACAGACTATCGGCGGCCAGTTGCTCGAACGCGTGCCGCGCCTTTTTGAGTTAATGTCGTTCTCGCAGGACGGCAGCAGCCAGTTGCCGTCCTCCCTGCCGGATGCGGCGACGCCGTTGCCGAAAGTGCAGAACCTGGACCTGGACGCCTATGGCAAGGCGAGCGGCCTGCGGCTGCTGCCGTCCGTCCTGGCCCAGTCGGCCCAGTCTGCCGCCCGCGCGCAGCCCGGCACGCCATTGATGCAGGAATGGCCGGAACCTTCACTGGATTCCGACAAGAACCGTGGCTATGCGCTGCAGTGGTTTGGCTTCGCGGCCATTGCCGCCTGCGCCTGGCTTGTTATTGCGTGGCGCGCCCTGCGCCGAAAGATTAAGTTCCCGACCTTGTAAGGAAACATTGTGGTCAGCCCTACTTCCGTTCCACCCAAAGAGCCCTCCCGACTGCGATCGAAGGCGCCGTTATTCGTCATACTGGCCATGTGCCTGGCGCCACTGGTGCTGGCCTTGCTGGCCTATTATGTGCCGGCCCTGGGATTGCGCCCGGAAGAGTCCAGCAATTATGGCGAACTGATACAACCCCAGAGGCCGATGCCCGAGGCCGCCGCGTTGCCCTTGACGACGCTGGACGGCCAGCCCTTCGACCTGAACAGCCTGCGCGGAAAGTGGCTGCTGGTCAGCGCCGATGATGGCGCATGCCCCGAATCTTGCGTGGAGAAGCTGTTTATCTTGCGCAACTCGCACGCCAGCCAGGGCAAGAATGTTGAACGCCTGGCGCGCATCTGGTTCCTGATGGACGACGCAACCGTTACCGATCAGATCAAGGAAGCTTACGTTGGTACCAACATGCTGCGTGCCGACCCCGAAAAGCTTGCCGCTTTCCTGGCGCCCGAGGCCAGTGCCGCGGAACGCGAGGCCGCGCTCAAGGCACCGATGTGGATCATTGACCCTCTGGGCAATCTGATGATGGAGTTCCCCGCCAATGCCGACCCTGTTTCTGTGCGCGATGACATCAGGAAGTTGATACGCAATTCACGCATAGGTTGATCGGGCATGCAGGAACGAATTATTAAGCGCTACCGGAAACTGGTATTTTTGACCTGGTTCCTGACCCTGGACCTGATCATGTTCGGCGCCTTTGTGCGGCTTACCGACTCTGGGCTGGGATGTCCCGACTGGCCGGGCTGTTATGGCCAGATCACGCCTTTGGGCGCGAGTGATCATATTGAACTGGCCCTGCAAGCCATGCCCCATGGGGCAGTCAGCTTTTCCAAGGCATGGATCGAAATGATCCATCGCTATGTCGGCTCGCTGCTCGGCATGATGATTATCGGCATTGTGTACATGGCATGGCGGTATCGCAGCCAGTTGGGCAACACACCCCGCCTGGCCGTCGTGACGCTGATTGCGGTCTGCATACAAGGCGCATTCGGCGCCTGGACCGTCACGCACCAGTTGATGCCTGTCGTCGTTACCAGCCATCTGCTGGGCGGCATGATTCTTCTGGCGCTCATGACCTGGCTGGCGGCCCGCGAAAAGCTCCACCCGCCCATCGCCACCGAGGCACGGCGCTGGCGCCCGTGGATGGCCGCCGGCGTTGCTCTGCTGTTTGTCCAGATATCGCTGGGCGGCTGGGTAAGCACCAATTATGCGGCACTGGCGTGCATGGACTTTCCAAAATGCCACGGATTATGGGTTCCGCCCATGGACTTCGAAGGCGGTTACTCGCTGATCCGCGGTTTGGGCATGCTTCCGTCGGGCGATTTCATCTCCCAATCCGCACTTACCGCCATACATTGGGTACACCGGAACTTCGCGTTCATTGTGTTTGCCTACCTTGGTGTGCTGGCGTGGAAAATGCTGGCCGAGCCCGGCCTGCGAGGGCCGGCCAAACTGGTACTGGCCCTGTTGTTGGCCCAATTGCTCACCGGACTGACCACCATTTTCTTCCAGTGGCCCTTATTGATCGCGGTGTTGCATAACGGCGGCGCCGCGGGGCTGGTTCTGGCCAGCGTCACTCTTCTGGTGCGCCTGTCGCGCGACTATAGGTCTAAAATACCGGCATGACTTCCGTTCCCGCTCCAACGCCCGCTATTTTCCGGCAATACCTTGTCCTGACCAAGCCGCGCGTCACCCAACTCGCCGTATTTTGCGCAGTCATAGGCATGTTCCTGGCCAGCCCGGGCCTTCCCGACATTGGCAAGGTCGTGGCCGGCACCATCGGCATCTGGCTGCTGGCGGCGGCCGCATTCGCCGTAAACTGCCTGATCGAACAGGAAATCGACGCCCGCATGTTGCGCACTGCGCGGCGCGGCACCGCGCGCGGAACCATCAGCAACCTGCAGGTGATCACGCTTTCGGGCCTGCTGGGCGGGCTCGGCATGCTGGTGCTCTACACCCTGGTCAATCCGTTGACGATGTGGCTCACCTTTGCCACATTTGTGGGCTATGCCGTCATCTATACGCTCATTCTCAAGCCGCTCACGCCACAGAATATTGTCATCGGCGGATTATCCGGCGCCATGCCGCCCGCTCTCGGTTGGGCAACCGTCGCCAACGCCGTGCCGGCCGAAGCGTGGGTACTGGTCCTGATCATTTTCATCTGGACCCCGCCGCACTTTTGGGCCCTGGCCTTGTACCGCAACAACGATTACGCCAAATCCGGCCTGCCCATGCTGCCGGTCACCCACGGCAAGCAATTCACCCGCTTGCATATCCTGCTCTACAGCTTTGTGCTGTTTGCTGCCACGCTGCTGCCCTATGTGGTCCGCATGAGCGGCCTGGTGTATCTGGCGGCGGCGGTCGTCCTCAGCGGCATATTTGTTTCGTACGCATGGCGGCTGTACAAAAATTATTCCGACGAGCTATCGCGCAAGCTCTTCCGCTTCTCCATTCTGTATCTGGCGCTGCTGTTTGGCGCGCTGCTGGTCGACCACTGGGTCGTGCTCATCTGATTCATACTACGAGGTATCCATGTCCCGTTTTTCAAGCAAGCGCCGCGTTCTTCTGACCACTACGGCCGCGCTGGCGCTATCCGCCGCGCTGGCCGCTTGCGGCAAGAAAGAGCTTGCCTTCCAGGGTTCGGACATTACCGGCACACAGCTGGGCCGCGACCTCGACATGATCGACGGCAGCGGCAAGCCGCGTACCCTGGACGATTACAAGGGCAAGGTTGCCGTGGTGTTCTTCGGGTTCACTCAATGCCCCGATGTATGCCCAACGGCCATGTCGGAACTGTCGCAGACCATGGAGTTGCTGGGCAGCGACGCCGACAAGGTGCAAGTCATCATGGTCAGCGTGGATCCCGCGCGCGATACGCCCGAAGTGCTGTCCGCCTATGTCAAGGCGTTCCATCCCTCTTTCGTCGGGCTCACGGGCACAGAAGAGCAGCTCGGCAAAACAGCCAAATCATTCAAGGCCTATTACGCCAAGTCCTCGGGCGGCACCGCCGAGCAGTACTCCATGGACCACGCTTCTTCCTTCTACATCCTCGACCAGTACGGCGAAGCCCGCGTGCTGGTCAGCGGCAACACCTCGGCCAAGGACATCGCCAGCGACATCAGGCAACTGTTATAAGGGTTTGGGGTTCAGATCCGGCAGCGGTTCATGCTGGCGTTCGCCGGACTGGAACTGCTGCCACACTTCCAGTGCCCGCAAGCGTTGCTTGACCACTGCATCGATTTTTTCCCGCAAAGCCGGATCACGCGCCAGCAACGTGGCGAAATCGCCTTCAGTAAGCATGAGCAAGCGGCTATAGCCCAGCGATGTCACCCTGGCCTCGAATTCCGTGGTCGCGGCAAGCGCCATTTCTCCGAAGATTTCTCCGGTTCCCAGCTCGACGGTCGTTCGATCCGGCAAGTGTATGGTCACCGCCCCCGAGGCCACGAAATACATGACGCGTGTGCGGCCGATCTGCATCGCGATTTCCTGGTCGGGCACGGCCAGCCGGGGTTTCAATAGCCTGCACGCGGTCTTCAAGGTCTCGGTAGACATGCCTTCGAACATGGGCACGCGTTTGATTAGCTCCGTCGCACCGATGGCGATATCCAGCGCGGGACGCTCGTCGATATGGCTCCAGCGCTGGTCAATTTGTTTGACCAGGTCGGCGTACATCTCGCCGGTTATAAGTGAATGCGACAACATGTCGCGGTACCGTAGACGCTCCAGCGCGCGCGCCATGCGTCCCAGATAGGACTCCTGAAGCCAGTGCGCAAATAGCGGGTACTGCAGATTCAAGGCTTGCAATGCGGACTCCAGCAGCAACAGGCGGCGGCGGTGAGCGCTGACGATGGCATCGGTTGCCTCCGCACCCAGCAAAGGTTGTATTTCCTTTTCGGCGAACCGGATAAGATGCTGTGCGACGGACCGTTTGTTGATCAAATTGGCGAAACGCTTGGCCAGCTCGCGCGCAAGCCATCCCTGAAAGCCGAAAAGGTAATGCACGCGCAGGGACAGGCGAAAGGCCGTCGAATAGCGCAGGTCTGCCGCGATCGCCGCATCGAAGCCATTCAAGCCGCCCGACCGCACCGCCTCGTTCATGCGTTCCGCACGCGCCAGCAGCGATTCCGCCGTACGCCAATCCACGACCTGCGCTTTCAGCGTATCAAAAAACATTTCCTCTTCGCGGGACGCCAGCATGGCCAAGCCCATCGAGACTTTCTGCTCGTGCGACAGTTGCCTTACTTCACCACTGTCCACACTGGCTTGCGCGGCGTCGAAAATGGCATGGACACGCCCCTGTACATCGCTGCCAATATGCTCGTTGGCGGCGATTTCGTCAGTCTTGGTACGCAGGTCTTCCAGCGCGACGACCAAGGCCTGGTTGCGCAAGGTCCGGTCGAAAGGAGACAGCTCGTTCAGGCGCAGCCGGCGGATCAACGGCCGCAGGCTGATACCGTTGATGAACAAGGTCATCAACACGAATCCCGTTGTCGCCACGGCAATGAACTGGCGCGCTTCGTGCGGAATGCTTTCCTGTTCGGTCACGGCAAGCGCCAATGCAAGCGAAACGGCTCCCCGCAAGCCGCCCCACCACATGACAACCCGATACGCGGAGCTGACCTTGGTACCGAAGCGTGTGAGCCCCAGCAAGGGCAGAACGCCGAAAACCATTACAGCCCGCGCAATCAGCGTGACGGCAAACACAATCAGAATCAGCAATACCTGCTTCCAGGTGATTTCGGCGATCATGCGCGGAATCAACATGGCGGCAAAAACAAAAATCAATGAATTGGCCCAAAAGCCGAACTGCGCCCAGGAGGCCGACAATTGTTCGAAAGTCGTCGGCGACATCCGTGTGCGTCCGGTGGAACCCACCACCAGACCGGCAATCACTGTGGCGACTACACCCGAGACGCCCAAATAGTGTTCCGAAATATAAAAGGTGAGGTACGCCAGGGCGATCGTCAACGTGATTTCAGCGGTGGGCCAGCCACGCAGCCAAATGAATAGGCCACTGGCCAAACGTCCCATCAGAAAACCGACCACCCCGCCACCAATAAAGCTGAAGACAAAGCGGTACAACACGTGGCCCGTCGAAAGCTCGCCGCCGCCCGAAAGCACTGTCACCAGAACCGAATACAGGGCGATGGACGCTGCGTCGTTGAACAAGGACTCGCCTTCCACCAGCGTAGTAAGGCGCTTGGGCGCACCGACCTCGCGAAAGACACCCACCACGGCAACAGGATCCGTCGTGGCAACAATGGCCCCCAACATCAGACAAACAGCAAGGCCGTAGCCCGAAATGGCATCCAGAGAGAATCCGACCGCCACGGTGCAGACGACCACGGCCACGATGGCCATCATCAGGATGGGGCCAATATCGTCCATCAACCGCCGTACATTCAGAGCGAGCGCTGTCTCGAACAATAGGATGGGCAGAAACACGAAAAGAAAGGTCTCTGAAGACACCTCGAAATTCTGCAGGGAGTCGAGAAAATCGGACATCACGAGCGGCGCCCAGCTGTGCACATGGATGACCAGGCCCAGCACGAAACCCACAATGGCCAGCAGCACCGAATAGGGCAAACGCAACCGTCCGGCGATTGGCGGCATGAAAGACACCAGGGCCAGCAGCCCGGCCAAGCCAAACACCAAATGTCCAATTTGCATATTGCTTCCTTGCAGCACATTAACGCACTGCTAGGATATCGCAAAAAAAAAGGGACACCTGTTGGTGTCCCGTAAACATCCGCTTCAAAAGGGAGGGGAAGAGGAGAAGCCGAAGCGGACGATAGACGAATGGCTCGCGCATCGCACAGCAAACACATTGCCTATACCTGTTAGTACATGCAGATGCGAATTAGTTCGGCAATCCCCGGATTTATATGTAAAAAATATTGACGGTACAACGACTTAGGCCAATGCCGTGCGAAGTTTCTTGAACGCGGCGGCTTCGATCTGGCGGATCCGTTCGGCTGAAACACCAAATTCGGCAGCAAGGTCGTGCAGCGTGGCGCCGCCTTCGTCTTGCAACCAGCGCGCCTGCACAATACGCCGTGAACGCGGATCGAGGTCTTCGATGGCATCGGTAAGGCCTGCGCCCTGCAGGGAATCGAGCGCCCTGCGCTCCAGGATGCTTGATGGTTCCTGGTGCCCTTCGTCGGACAGATACGAAATAGGGGCGTAGGCGTCGTCATCGTCGCCAGGGGCTTCAAGCGCCATTTCGCGGCCGGACATGCGCACTTCCATCTCGCTGACGTCTTCAGGCCGGACATTCAGTTCACGCGCGATGGTGTCGACCTGTTCGGGATCGAGCGTTTGACCGTCGGGACGCATGCGCCGCAGATTGAAGAACAGTTTGCGTTGCGCCTTGGTGGTGGCCACCTTGACCATGCGCCAGTTGCGCACGATGTACTCGTGAATTTCGGCTTTGATCCAGTGCACGGCAAATGACACCAGCCGCACGCCGCGCTCGGGATCGAAACGTTTGACAGCCTTCATGAGACCCACGTTGCCTTCCTGGATGAGGTCGGCATGGGCCAGGCCGTAGCCCAGATACTGTCGCGCGATTGAAACCACCAGGCGCAAGTGCGAAGTGATGAGCTGGCGGGCCGCATCGAGGTCGGATTCGTCGCGCAGACGCTTACCCAATGCCAATTCCTGCTCGTGCGTGAGCATGGGTAAACGATTGACAGCGCTGATGTAGGCTTCGATCGTGCCTAACGCACCGGGATTGGAAATAGCCATGGCCAATTGTTGATTGGTCATAGCCAAGGATTGGGTACTATGGATCATAGGCTGAACGGTCCTTTGGAATCGTGTTTATCTAATATTAGCACTCTGGGTGGCGGAGTGCTAATACTCGGCCGCGAACTGGAACGGCGACATGAATTAGAGGCAAACACATCCCGAAAGTTCAACGCGAAATAATGGCCCGCAGCATATCGACCAGCCGCTCGGCATGGTCGGGATCCAGCTTTTCGAGCACGCGGCGCTGGTGTTCCATGGCCAGTTCGCACAAGCCTCCAATAAGCTTCGTACCCTTGGGAGTAATGCTTACCAGCGTCTGGCGGCGGTCAAGCCGGGATGCCTGCGTACTGATGAAGCCCTGCTCTTCAAGGCGCGGCAATACCTTGCTTAGCGTGGGCTGCTTGGTTACCGCCAACTCGGCCAGTTCGCCCACCGTTACGTCGCCGCCCCCGATGAGACTGCCCAGCACCCGCCATTCCGTCACGGTGAGGCCGGCTTTCCTGACCTCGACATGGAATTCGGCGGAAATACGGTGACTGGCCTGTGCCAGGACCGAAGCCAGGTACCGATGCACGAAACGGGTCGAATCGGCAGTTTGCATTGATGAGAAATCCTTTATTCCAGGCAATGCCCGGCCTATCCTGCGTACATAGTCCGTGATGTTAGCCTGAAAAGTTCTCGGCATGGCCAGTTGCGCCGTTCGAATCATGGTAAGCACTTATACCCAAATAACTGTTATCTATACTAAATTTCACTTATATATGAATATTCATATTTTTATTGACGACATTTAGATTGAAGCCTAAAGTATTGTGACGCATCACCGGCCCAGCAACTGACCGAGACAGGTCGGACATCGGCCCCGCCGAAAAAACATAGTGCCAGGAGACAAAATGGCTGAGCGCTCGTTCAAGAAAGAGGTGCAGCAACTTCGCATCGGAGCGGGGGAAGAGTTCCGGGGTGAAGGTATTCTGGCCGTGACCAAGGGCTTGCTGCAGTCCGGGGTCGGCTATGTGGCGGGCTATCAGGGCTCCCCTATTTCCCACCTCATGGATGTACTGGCGGATGCCCAGGAGATCCTGGACGAGCTGGGTGTGCACTTCGAAGCCAGCGCATCGGAAGCCACAGCCGCCGCAACTCTGGCTGCTTCCGTCATGTATCCAATACGTGGAGCAGTTACCTGGAAATCCACTGTCGGCACCAACGTCGCCTCCGACGCCCTGGCCAACCTGGCGTCCGGTGGGGTCACCGGGGGTGCGCTGGTTATTGTGGGCGAAGACTACGGCGAAGGTTCATCCATCATGCAGGAACGCACGCATGCGTTTGCCATGAAATCGCAGATCTGGCTCCTGGACCCGCGCCCCAATCTGGAGAGCATGGTCAAGGCCGTGGAAGATGGCTTCCAGCTATCCGAGGCCAGCAACACGCCAGTCATTTTGCAGTTGCGCATACGCGGGTGCCATGTGCACGGGCGTTTCATCGCCAAAGACAACCAACGCCCCGCGTTCTCGTTGCGCCAAGCGCTGGAGAACCCTGTGCGCGACGTCAGCCGCATCGTATTGCCTCCCGCCTCCTTCCTGCATGAGCACGAAAAAATCAAATCGCGTTGGCCGGCCGCCATCAATTTCATCAAAGAAAAACAACTGAACGAATTGTTCGAGGGTGACGACAAGGATATCGGGCTCATCCTGCAGGGGGGCCTGTATAACGGTGTCATCCGCTCTTTGCAACTGCTGGGCCTTGCCGACAACTTCGGCAACAGCCGCATTCCTCTATATGTAATGAACGTGACCTACCCGGTCATCGAAGATGAGGTCCAGGCCTTCTGCCAGGGAAAAAAGGCAGTCCTGCTTATTGAAGAAGGCCAGCCCAACTACATCGAGCAAAACCTGCACACCATCTTGCGCCAGGCCGGCATTGCCACGGCATTGTCGGGCAAAGACGTCCTGCCCATGGCAGGTGAATACACGACGGTGGCCATACGCGACGGCCTTCAGGGTTTTCTGACGACACACAAGCCCGAACTTCTTCCTGTCATTACGCCGGCCAACGAGCCGGCCGGCGCGCCTATGCATGTGTCCCAGGCGGCTCGCCCGACAGTAAAGGAAAAAGTCATCACCTTTCAGCGCAAGCCCGGCTTGTCGGCCGCCGACGATCTTGCACAGGCAGTGCCCGCGCGACCCGCCGGGTTCTGTACCGGCTGTCCCGAGCGGCCGGTTTTCTCTGCCCTTACCCTGGCGCAGGAAAAGTTGGGCGACCATCACATTGCCTGCGATATCGGATGCCACCTTTTTTCCATTCTTCCGCCGTTCAACCTGGGCGCCACCACCATGGGCTATGGACTGGGGGCATCGAGCGTGGCGGCATTCAATGTCCCATCATCCAAGCGGCCCATCTCCATCATGGGCGATGGCGGCTTTTGGCATAACGGCCTGGCTTCGGGTGTGGGCAACGCCGTATTCAACAACTACGACGGCGTCATTATCATTATTGACAACTATTACTCCGCCGCCACGGGTGGACAGGACATCCTCTCATCCCGCGCGGCGAACCCAAAACGTTCCACTAACAACCCCATTGAGAAGGCCGTACGCGGAGTGGGGGTCAAATGGCTGCGCACGCTGGACCGAACCTATGACGTTGCCAAGGTCCAGGCCACCATCGAAGAAGCGCTGACCACAGTGGAAAAAGGCCCGAAAGTCATCATTGCGCAGTCCGAGTGCATGTTGAACAGGCAACGCCGCGAAAAACCCCTGTTCAACAAGGCAGTAAAGAGCGGGCAGCGTGCCATCAAAGAACGCTTCGGCGTCGATCCCGACGTCTGTACCGGCGACCATGCCTGCATCCGGCTGTCGGGTTGCCCATCACTGACGGTCAAGGATAGCGGCGACCCGCTAAAAGAAGACCCGGTCGCTCATATCGACAACAGCTGCGTAGGCTGCGGCAACTGCGGCGAAGTCGCACACGCCGCTGTGCTTTGCCCGTCTTTTTACCGTGCCGACATCGTACATAACCCCAGCCGCTGGGACAAATTCATGGCGCGCATGCGCGGTCGGTTCATTCATTATCTGCAGTCCCGCCGCAACGTCCGGCTGAATGAATACTCCTTATAAATCTGAATCCATGAGCGATCGAACCCTGTTCCGTTCCGGCATCCCGATCAAAATCGCCATTCTTGCCATGGGCGGGCAAGGTGGCGGCGTATTGGCAGACTGGATCGTCGATATGGCGGAACACGCCAAGTGGTGGGCCCAGACAACTTCAGTCCCCGGCGTGGCGCAACGCACCGGCGCCACAATTTATTACCTGGAGATGTTGCCTGAATCAACGGTCAGGGCAGCCGGACGGGACCCGGCGCTGGCCATGATGCCCACACCCGGCGATGTCGACCTGGTGGTTGCCGCCGAACTCATGGAAGGAGGCAGGGCAATACAACGCGGCCTGGTCACCCCTGACCGCACGACGCTGATCTCCTCGTCGCACCGCAGCTATGCCGTTGCAGAAAAGGCGGCACACGGCAACGGCATTGCGGACCCCAACAAGGTGATCGGCGCCGGCAACGAAGCCGCAAAAAAGTTTTACTGCTTCGACCTTCAGGCACTGGCTGACCAGGCGGGCAGCGTTATCAGTGCCAGCCTGTTCGGCGCCATCGCCGGCAGCGGCGCCCTGCCATTCAGCCGCGCTGACTACGAGCAAACCATTCAACGTGCGGGCGTGGGCGGCGACGCCAGCTTGAAAGCTTTCGCCCTGGGTTTCGACGCAGCCGCCCAGGCGCTTGCAGCCCCCGCCCCCATCGACATCAACCGCCCGATGCCGGAAATTCCCGAGCGGGCCGAAAGTCCGCGGGTGCAATTCCTGCTGGACGACCTGAAGCAGAACTTTCCGCTGCAGGCTCAGCCCATGATGATCGCCGGCCTGCGCCGCACGCTGGAATTTCAGGACTTGAGCTACGCACGCGAATACCTGGAGCACATGCGCCGTGTTTGCGCACTGGACACGCAGTTTGGCGGACCGGGCAAATCATGGGCGCTTACCTGTGCGGCGGCGCGCTACGTGGCGGTGTCCATGGCCTACGACGATGTCATCCGGGTGGCCGACCTCAAAACCCGCAGCGCCCGGTTCGAACGCGTGCGAACCGAGGTCGGCGCACAAGCAGGCCAGTTGGTCTACACCACCGAATACATGCATCCACGTCTTGATGAGGTGTGTGGAACTCTTCCGGTCGCGATAGGCCGGGCGATTGAAAAATCGCCTGCCGCCAGCCGCTTTCTTGGCCGTTTCCTGCGCAAGGGACGGTTCCTGCACAGCGGCACGCTGGGCGGTTTCCTGTTGCTGTATTCATTGGCTGGAATGCGGCGCTTCCGGCGCGCTACCTTGCGTCATCAGGTTGAAACCAACAGTCTGCAGCAATGGCTCGCCCTGGTTTCCACCACAGTGCAGCATGACTACGACCTGGCGGTCGAAGTCGTCAATTCCCGGCGCCTGGTCAAAGGCTATAGCGACACGCACGAACGGGGCAACAGCAAGTACCAGCGGCTTAGCCAGGCGGCTGGTCGGCTGGCCGGACAGCCGGATGCGGCCGGCACGCTGCGGGCCTTGCTGGCGGCCGCGCTTGCCGATGACAAAGGGACAAAACTGGACGAACTATTGAGTAAAGCCTTGAGCCCCAAGAAAAGAGACATACCATGGCCCACTTGAATTTGACGGTCACCGACATACACGTCGAAACGCCGATTATCCGCTCATTAGTCCTGGAAGCCGCCAACAAGCAGGCCTTGCCCTCATTTACCGCCGGCGCGCACCTCAAAGTGAGCATTCCGGGCCAGAAAGAGCCTCGTTGCTATTCTCTCATCTGCCTGGACACCGACCAAGCCGCGTTCGACTCCCCCCGGCATTACCGCATAGCCGTGCGGCTGGAAGAGCCGGGTACGGGCGGGTCGCGGCATATGCATAGCCTCAAGATAGGCGACACGCTGAAGGTGGAAGGTCCGCAGAACGATTTTTCCCTGCATGACATGGCATCAGACGAGTCTTGCACCGTGCTGATCGCGGGCGGCATCGGCATCACGCCCCTTCTGTCAATGACAACGGCGCTGAGACAGGCGCAACATCCATTCCAACTCCATTATTACGGTCGCAGTCGCGATCAGATGGCGTTTCTGGACGAACTCAACGCCCGGCATGGTAACGCCTTGCGGGTTCACGCCGATGATGACGCCACGTCGCGGCTGGCGCTTTCGGACCTGCTGTTGCAGATCGAACCCAGTCAGCATTTATATGTTTGCGGACCGAAAGGCCTGATCGACGCCGTTATCGAGCAATCACGCGAGCGGCAATGGCCGTCGGCACATGTTCATGTCGAGCTGTTCACCAACGCCGCCGCCCTGCCCGGCGACAAAGCCTTTGAGCTTGAACTGCGCCAATCGGGCCGCACGCTGCACATACCCGCGGACAAAACCATACTCGAGGTGCTCGAAGAGGCCGACTGCGACCCTATGTACGACTGCAGGCGGGGGGAATGCGGGGTGTGCCAGGCGACGGTACTGGAAGGTGTGCCCGACCATCGCGACTATTACCTCTCCGACTCGGAGCGCAAGGCGGACCAGGTCATGCAAATCTGCGTTTCACGCAGCCATTCCGATCGCCTGGTGTTAGATCTTTGATTCATAGGTGCCCGATATGAACTACCGCAATAATCCCGCCGCCGTTGCCACCCTCGTGCGTCCCACCGAAGTCCACAAGGATATCTTCATCAGTGAAGAAATCTTCGAGCTGGAGATGGAGCATCTGTTTGCCAATACCTGGGTGTACGTGGGGCATGCCAGCCAAATACCCAATGTCGGCGATTTCTACGCCACTACGGTGGGCAACGAACCCGTAGTCATGGTGCGGCATACCGACAGGACCATCAAGGTCTTGCATAACCGCTGCCCACACAAGGGCGTAATGGTTGCGGGCGAGACCTGCGGCAACACCGGCAAGTTCTTCCGCTGTCCTTATCATGCGTGGACATTCAAAACCGACGGCAAGCTGCTTTCGATTCCTTTGAAAAAAGGCTACGACCCCGAGGTCTTCAATGACTGCGAAGCCAGCAAGGGCATGGCCGCCGTTGAAAACGTACGCGACTACCGGGAATTCGTTTTTTGCCGCCTCAGCCCCGAGGGCCAGTCGTTTGATGAATTCTTCGGCGAGTCTCTCTCGACACTGGACAACATGATAGAGCGGTCACCCGAAGGCAGGCTCGAGGTCGCCGGCGGTGTGCTGCGCTACATGCACGATTGCAACTGGAAAATGCTGGTCGACAACCAGACCGACACATGCCACCCCATGGTGGCCCATGAATCATCGGCGGGAACGGCTGTACGTGTATGGGAAGAAGCGCCCGAAGGCACGCCCAAGCCCATGGCCGTCGAGCAGTTCGCTCCCTTCATCTCATCCTATGAATTCTTCGAGGGTATGGGCATCCGAGTCTGGGAGAACGGTCATGGCCACACCGGTGTCCATAACTCCATTCATGCCGCGTATTCGGAAGTACCGGGTTATCTCGAGGCCATGAATCAGGCGTATGGCAATGAACGCGCCGCCGATATCCTGGCCAACACGCGGCACAACACCACCTATTTCCCCAACATCATGGTCAAGGGGCCCATACAGACTTTGCGCATCTTCAAGCCCTTGAGTGCCGGCAAGACGCTTGTGGAGTCGTGGACCTTCCGGCTGGTAGGGGCGCCCGACAAACTATTGGAACGCACCCTGATGTACAACCGCCTCATCAACGCGCCCACCTCCGTGGTGGGACACGACGATCACGAAGTCTACGAACGCTCGCAGCACGGCCTGCACAGCAGAGGCCGCGACTGGGTGAATGTCGCCCGGCTGTACGACCCGGGCGAGAGCGACCGCAAGAATGAAGTCGTCAACGGCACCAGTGAATGGCAAATGCGCAATCAGTATCAGGCCTGGGCCCGCTATATGACTGCCACCATGAAGGAGTCCGCATGAGCCCAATCAGCGAACAGCAGCTCTTCGCCTTCGTCTATGGCGAGGCGCGGCTTCTCGACGAGCAGCAATTCGAGGCATGGCTGGCCCTCTTTACCGACGACGGCCACTACTGGATGCCGCTCACCCACGGGCAGACCGATCCGCTGCTGCAGGGTTCGCTGATGTATGAAGACAAATTATTGCTGCGCGTCCGCATCGAGCGGCTGGCAGGCCAGCGCACCTACTCGCAACAACCGAAAAGCCGCAGCCACCATCTGTTGCAGCAGCCCACGGTCGAGGCCGATCACCCCTGGCATAAGCCCGAACAGGGGCAATACGTGCTGCGTACGGCGTTTCACTATGTGGAGAGCCGGCAGGATCAACAAACCACATATGCAGGCTGGTCCACCTTCGAGCTGATCGCTGTCGATGGCGAGCTGCGCATAAAACAAAAACGCGTGGATCTCGTCAATTGCGAGTCCGCATTGCGCAGCATCCAATTGTTCATGTGAAGAGGCCGGCATTGTTTACTACGGTTTATCAGGCCTTTGCAGAAGCCGCGCAACAATGGCCGCAACACTCCTTTTTGTGCGTGACACCCGAAACAGCGACAGCCTATGGCATAGCGGCCGGCGAAATCAGCTATCGAGATGCGCAAACGGAAATCGAAGCGCTCAAGCTTGCCTACCAGGCCGGCGGCTACGGCCATGGCCATCGCGTCGGGCTGTTGCTTGAGAATCGGCCTGCCTTCATTCTGCACTGGTTTGCCCTTAACGCTTTGGGCGCCTCGGTTGTGCCCATCAACATCGACATGCGAGCGGCCGAACTGGAATATCTGATCGACCACTCGGATATCGTGCTCGCGGTCGCATTGCCTCAACGCCACGCCCTGCTTGGCGCCGCCGCCCTGGCGGCGGGACGTCCGCTGTTGATCATGAGCGCAGACGACCCGCCGCCCCCTGCGCCCTGCATCGCCCCATTGGCCGCCTCGCCTGTCGCCATATCGACGGAATGCGCTTTGCTTTATACCTCCGGCACCACTGGGCGCCCCAAAGGCTGCATACTCCCCAACGAATATTTCCTTGCCGCAGGCCATTGGTATGCGCGGGCTGGCGGACTCGCCGCATTGCATCCAGGCGAAGACCGCATGCTGACTCCGCTGCCGCTGGTGCACATGAATGCCATGGCGTACTCGGTCATGGCAATGGTCATCACGGGCGGCTGCCTGATCTCCATAGACCGGTTCCATCCACGAACGTGGTGGGAAACCGTCAGCGAATCGCGGGCCACCGTCATTCATTATCTGGGCGTCATGCCCGCCATATTGATGCAGGCACAAGCAAGGGACCAGGATCGCGCGCATCAAGTACGCATGGGCTTTGGGGCAGGTATCGACCGGTCATTGCACGCCGCGTTCGAGCAACGCTTCGGATTTCCATTACTGGAAGCCTGGGCCATGACCGAGACCGGCGCCGGCGCCGTGATCATTGCCAACCAGGAACCGCGCTTCGTTGGTTCCAGCTGTTTCGGCAAAGAGAGCGACGATATTCAGGTACGTATCGTCAACGATGCCGGCGACCTTGCCGCAACCGACGAAGAGGGTGAGCTGCTGGTTCGACATGCCGGAGCCGATCCCAGGTTCGGTTTCTTCACGGCCTATCTGAAGGACGACACGGCCACCCAACAGGCATGGCAGGGCGGCTGGTTCCACACTGGCGACATCGTCCGGCGCAATCAGCAAGGCTACCTGCATTTTGTCGACCGCAAGAAGAACGTGATCCGGCGCAGCGGTGAGAACATTGCGGCCGTCGAAGTGGAAAGCGTGCTGGTCCGGCACGCGGAAATAAAGGCCGTCGCCGTCGCGGCAGTACCGGACCCACTGCGGGGCGATGAAGTATTGGCCTGCATTGTCAGCCACACGACCCTGGACGCCAGCCGGGCCACCGAGCTTGCCCACGAAATCGCAAGATGGAGCCTGACTCAGCTGGCGTACTACAAAGCACCCGGCTATATCGCCTTTGTTTCCGAACTGCCTTTGACCATAACGAATAAAGTACAGCGTGGCGAGTTGAAGGCGCTGGCCTCCACCCTGCCCGGCACCCCGATGTGCATCGATACCCGCGCGCTGAAGAAACGACAGGAACCGGTCACATGAAGCAGGCCCGCGCCGGTTATGAAGGCATAGTGGCCGCCGCAGCGGTCACCGTGCCCTATCAGCGATACTCGATCAACAGCGCACATTGGTGGCTAGGCAAGGCGCTGGGCGCCCTGGTGCGTGAGGCCGGCATTGCCAAGCACGAGATCGACGGGATGTGCGTATCCAGCTTCACGCTTGCTCCGGACACCGCAGTCGGACTCACACAGCACCTGGGCATGAGTCCTCGATGGCTGGACCATATACCCATGGGCGGCGCCAGCGGTGTCATAGGCCTGCGCCGCGCCGCCCGCGCGGTCCAGGCAGGCGATGCCAGCATCGTCGCCTGCCTGGCGGGCGATGCCAACCAGGTCGATTCGTTTCGAAACACCGTAAGCCAGTTTTCACGCTTCGCACAGGACGCCGTCTATCCTTATGGCGCAGGCGGCCCCAACGCCAGCTTCGCGTTGCTGACCAAACACTATATGCAACAAACCGGAGCGACGCGGGAAGACTTCGGCAAGCTGTGCGTCGCACAGCGCGACAATGCCTTGCGCTATCCCCATGCATTGATGAAAAAGCCGCTGACGCTCCAGCAATACCTCGATGCACGCGAGATCACCGAACCGATACATCTATTCGATTGCGTGATGCCATGCGCGGGTGCCGATGCGTTTTTGGTCATGCGTGAAGAACAGGCCCTGGCACTGCAATTGCCTTTTGTGCGGATCCTGTCCACGATCGAGCGGCATAACGCATGGACACAGGATGCCATCCAGACACGCGGCGGCTGGACAGTTGATCGGGAAGAGTTTTATGAGCACGCTGGAGTAGGGCCCGCCGACGTCGACGTCATGCAGGCCTACGATGATTATCCGGTGATCAACATGATGCAGATCGAGGACCTTGGGTTCTGCGAAAAGGGCGATGCGCCCGAATTCGTGCGCAACAATACCTTCACCATAGACGGCAGTTTTCCCTTCAATACCAATGGCGGACAATTGTCCGTAGGCCAGGCGGGCGCGGCCGGCGGCTATCTGGGCATGGTCGAGACCTTGCGCCAGCTTACCGGCCTGGCCGGGGCCACTCAGGTGGCGAACGCCCGAATAGGCCTGGTCAGCGGATTTGGCATGATCAACTATGACCGCGGCATCTGCACCGCAGCGGCCCTGCTGGCCAGGAGCGACACATGAGCCAGGCCCTTAGCCCGCCCCCTCGCAAGAATCCGCTGGCGCGCACCCGGCAGTCCACGCGGCCGCCCGGTGCGCGCAGCCGCCGCGCATTGGGACTTACCGCCGCGGCGGCCGCCGGGCGGTTCGATCTTCAGGTATGCCTGGAATGCAGTGCCGTCCAGTACCCTCCCCGTGAAGTTTGCCATGCATGCCTGTCGGATCAGTTGAACTGGCAAGCCGTCGACCCGACGGGTCAACTATTGGTCACGACCACCTTGCACCACAGCAACGACCTGTATTTCCGCGAACGGCTTCCATGGCGCATAGGCACGGTAAAAATGGCAGCCGGTCCCTCCGTCGTTGCGCATGTTCACGGCGATTGCCGCGATGGCGACAACGTCCGCCTGGCGCTAAAGCTGGACCGCAGCGGGCAGGCCGTCATTCTTGCACTCCCACAACAGGCGACTCCCAACATGGCAGACGACAAAATACTGCGCGAAACGTCGTGCGATCCCAAGTTTCGGCGCGTACTGGTCACCGACGGTAAATCCGCGGTGGGGCTTGCCACCATCGAAGCCTTGCTGGCGGCAGGCGCCACCGCCGTGTTTGCCGGCGAGTCGCAACCATGGAGGTCCTCCGATAAATTCGACACCCTGTGCGCCGATGAACGCGTACAGCGGCAGGACCTGGACATTACCGACTCCGACTCCGTTGAACGCCTTTCCCGCTCCATAGGCGGCAAGGTCGATATTCTGGTCAACACCACGGGTTACGAGCGCGAAGGCGGCATACTGCACAACCGGGACATGAGCAAGGCGCAGGCAGCCTTGGACGTCAACTGCATGGGGCTCATGCGACTGGCGCAGCATTTCGGTCCGGCGATGGCCGGCCGCGCCAGCGACGGCGTGAACAACGCAGTCGCCTGGGTCAACGTCATGTCCATATACGCCCATATCAGCCTGCCGTCGCGCGGCATCTGGTCGGCATCCCAGGCAGCGGCGCTTTCGGTGTCGCAATGCCTGCGCAACGAGTTTCTGCAGTCCGGGGTCCGGGTGATCAATGTGTTTTCCGGCCCTATCGACCATGAGTGGGAACAGCTGACGCCCCCGCCTCGCGTCAACCCCAAAGCCATCGCCACCGCCATCGCGCGCGCGCTGCAAGACGGCGTTGAAGATGTCTATGTGGGCGATATCGCACAAGAATTCCTGGCGCGTTTGCACGACAACCCGAAAGGCTTGGAACGCGAGCTGGGCACATGAAAGGAGACCTCATGACAAGCACCGTACTGACCCAGTTCATGGCCGAACTTTTGTCCGGCAAAATAAAGATCGTCGACCTGACCGAAACCCTGACGCCAGACTTTCCCACTATCACCTTGCCGCCCGAATTCGGACAGGCCTGGCCATTTCGCATCGAAGAGATCTCCCGCTATGACGAGCGCGGACCCGCCTGGTACTGGAACAATTTTTCCATGTCCGAACATACCGGCACCCATTTCGACGCGCCGGTGCACTGGATCAGCGGTAAAGACCAGCCCAATAATTGCGTTGACACCATTCCACTTGATGCCTTTATTGCCGAAGCATGCGTCATCGACTGCTCGCTGGAATCGAAAAGCAACCCCGACTTCCTGCTGACCATAGACTTCATCAAACAATGGGAAGCGCAGCACGGCCAAATTCCGGCCAGATCCTGGATTTTCATGCGGACCGACTGGTCAAAGCGCGACAAGCGCACTGAATATCTTAATCAGAAAGAAGACGGCGCCCATTCCCCAGGCCCCGACGCCGACGTTGTCCCATGGCTGATCAAGGAGCGCGACGTACATGGTTTCGGTACCGAGTCGGTCGGCACCGACGCGGGGCAGGCGCAACACCTTGATCCTCCCTACCCCTGCCATTATTTTATGCACGGCAATAATCGCTACGGCCTGCAATGCATGACCAATCTCGATCAGCTTCCGCCGAAAGGGGCCGTCATTTTCTCGGCGCCGCTGAAGATACGCAGCGGCTCGGGCAGCCCGCTGCGCGTGCTGGCGCTGGCGCCCACATCCCCGAATTAAGCGGAGAAGCAAAGTGACCGATCGTCGTATAGCTGTGGTAACCGGCGGCAGCGCCGGCATAGGCGCCGAGATTTGCCGTCAGATGCTGGAAGCGGACTATGAGGTGATTTCCATGGCGCGGCGCGCGCCCGGCTTCACCCATGCGCGGCTGCATTCCGTACAGGTTGATTTGCTGGACGCTCGGGCCACCACACAGGCCTGCGCGGAAATCGCACAGCAATACCCTGTCAGTCATGTCATTCACAATGCCGGTGTCATCTGGCCCAAGATGCTGGGCGACGTCTCGCTTGATGATCTTCAAGGTCTGACGCAAATTCATCTGGGGGCGGCCATATCGCTGGTTCAGGCTGTTTTGCCTGGCATGGAGGGCAGGGGGTTTGGCCGAATAGTGCTGATGTCATCACGAGGAGCACTGGGCCTGCCGACCCGAACCGCTTACTCCGCAACCAAGGCCGGCATGATAGGCATGGCGCGAACCTGGGCGCTGGAGCTCGCTCCAAAAGGCATTACGGTCAACGTTGTAGCCCCGGGCCCGATACAGACCGACATGTTTTACGACGTCATTCCAGCAAACAGCGAGCGCGAAAAAAATATCGCCAAAGGCATACCAGTGCAGCGTCTGGGCCGCGCCGATGACGTAGCGCGGGCCGTCATGTTTTTTTCCGACCCCGAAAACAGTTTTATCACCGGCCAGACGCTCTACGTTTGCGGCGGCGCAAGTGTAAGTTCGGTCACCATCTAAAAAGCAGAAAGCAGCATCCCTTTTTCCCACCGGAGACAAATCCATGCTACTAAAAAAACTTTCCATCTCTGCTGTCATCCTTGCCGCGCTTGGCATTACACCAGCCTTGGCACAGGTGAAAATAGGCGTCGTCACCTCGGCAACCGGCCCTACCGCACTGATAGGCATCCCTCAGAAGAACACCGTTGAGCTATTGCCAAAGAAAATAGGCGGGCTGACGGTCGAGTACATTTCACTGGACGATGCCAGCGACCCGACCCAGTCGGTTACCAGCTTCAAGAAGCTGATAACCGAGGAGAAAGTCGACGCGCTGATTGGACCTTCAGGATCACCCAATGCCATGGGCGTAATCCAGTTTGCAGCCGAATCGGGCACCCCCATGCTGGCTCCCGTCGGCACGGCATCGGTCGTCCTGCCCATGACTCCCGAAAAAAAATGGGTTTTCAAGACCACCCAGAACGATGACATCATCGCAAAAGCGCTAGTCGGCCATATGGCCAAGTCGGGCATCAAGACAGCCGCCTTCATTGGACTTAATGACGCCTATGGCGAAAACTGGCTGAAAGTATTCACTGATCTTGCCGCCAAAAATAATATCAAGCTTATCGCGACCGAGCGCTATCAGCGCTCGGACAGCTCGGTCACCGGCCAAGCCTTGAAGGTACTGGCGGCGAATCCAGACGCGGTGCTGATTGCGGGCACAGGTGCGGCCGCAGTCCTGCCTGAAACTACCCTGGCCAAGCAAGGCTACAAAGGCAAGTACTACCAGACACACGGCGCCGCCCTTCCCGCTTTCCTGAAACTGGGCGGCAAGCATGTTGAAGGGACAATATTGGCGGCAAGCCTGATGCTCGTCCTGCCGGAAATCGACGACAGCAACCCATCCAAGAAAATTGCCGAAGACTACATCGCACGCTACACAAAGATGTATGGCAATCCTCCTGCCACGTTTGGCGCCAATGTGTACGACGCGGGATTGCTGCTTGAGCAGGCCATCCCGCTGGCAGCCAAGGCCGCCAAGCCTGGCACCAAGGAATTCCGCAGCGCCTTGCGGGACGCCCTGGAACAAACGCGTGAACTGGTCGCCACCCAAGGCGTGTACAACATCACCCCCGAAGACCACAGCGGCTTCGATGACCGCGGCCGGGAACTGATCACCGTTAAAGACGGGGAGTGGCGCTTGATCAAATAGATCCGACCAACGCAGTATCAAGTTCGCGCAATCATAGCCACGCCATCGAAGCCATTAATTCGATGGCGTGGCTTATTAAGGGTGCAGATGTAAGGAACCGTGATGCCGTTTAGAATAGGCCTCCGAAAGGAAAGCACACGCCGCAGAATGGCGCTTCCTGTCGCGCGACACACTAATTCATTAACGGAGAACCCGCCCATGTCCTTCAAAACGCTTGCCCTTACCGCGACGTTGCTTGCCGCGCTCGGCGCCACCCCCGTATTGGCCCAGGTCAAGATCGGCGTGGTCACTTCGGCAACGGGCCCGACCGCGATGGTCGGTATTCCGCAAAGAAACACCGTCCCACTGCTGCCCACGAAAATCGGCGACTTCACGGTCGAATACGTTGCGCTGGATGACGCCAGCGACCCCACGCAGACAGTCACCATAATCAAAAAACTGATTACCGAAGAAAAAGTCGACGCCATTATCGGGCCCACAGGCTCGCCCAACGCCATGGCCGTCATCCAGTTTGTGGCAGAGTCAGGCACTCCCATGTTGTCGCCCGTAGGCACAGCATCGGTAATCCTGCCCATGACGCCTGAGAAAAAATGGGTGTTCAAAACGACCCAGAACGACGACCTGATCGCCAAGGCGCTGGTACAGCATATGGTTGGCGCAGGCGTTAAAACGGCAGGTTTTATCGGTTTCAACGATGCCTATGGCGAAAACTGGCTAAAAGTATTCAGCGACCTGGCCAAGCAAAACAATATCAAGCTGGTTGCGGTTGAGCGATATGTACGGTCCGATAGTTCGGTCACCGGCCAAGCCCTGAAAGTACTGGCGGCCAAACCCGATGCGGTATTGATTGCCGGCACCGGCACAGCAGCTGTACTGCCCCAGGCGACCCTGGCCAAGCAAGGCTACAAAGGCCAGTTCTACCAAACCCACGGCGCGGCTTTACCCGCATTTCTCAAGCTGGGCGGCAAAGATGTGGAAGGCACTATCCTGGCGGCCGGCCTGATGCTGGTGCTGCCGGAAATCGCCGATAGCAACCCTTCCAAGAAAATTGCGCAGGATTATGTCGCGCGCTACACCGAGCTGCACGGCAGCAAACCGGCCACATTTGGCGCCAATGTATTCGACGCCGGCTTGTTGCTCGAGCATACAGTTCCGCAGGCGGCCAAGGCCGGCAAGCCCGGCACCCTCGAATTCCGCAGCGCCTTGCGCGACGCGCTGGAAAGCACGCGTGAACTAGTGGCCACTCAGGGCGTCTACAACATGAGTCCCGAAGACCACAGCGGCTTCGACGAACGCGGCCGTGAAATGATTACGGTCAAAGACGGTCAGTGGCGTTTACTGAAGTAAAAGCCTGGCTTTCCCGGGTCATCCGCGTTGTCAAGACGCCGATGGCCCGGCTTCCGATGCCCTGACATCAATACTCTGACGACTTTCCGGTCAACGCCACGCCTGCCCTCAGCATGAAGTATGACACTGCATCGATCCAGCGGCCGATCACGCCGCGCCCCTGCAGCGCTTCCTCGGTAACGATCTGCGCATTATTCCGCAGCTCTGTTTCAATCGCCGATTTCAGTTCATCGGCGAACTGCATGTCCTGGACGTAGATATTCGCTTCGCGCGCCAGCAACAGACTGAAGGGATCGAGATTGGATGAACCGACCATTGCGCAATCGTCGATGACCGCAACTTTGGCATGCAAGTAACTGGCCATGTATTCGTGGATCTCAATCCCGTCGTCCAGCAGCTTGCAGTACATGTATCGGCCGGCGCGGTATTGCATGGGGTATTCCGATCGCCCCTGGAGCAGCAGCCTTACCCGCACGCCGCGCCGCGCCGCATCTTCCAGCGCCTTGCGCAGGCGCCGCCCTGGGAAGAAATAGGCATTGGCAATGAGGATGTCGTGGCGTGCCTGCCCCAGCGTGGCCAGATAGGCATCTTCAATGGTCTGGCGAAAGCGCAGGTTGTCGCGCAGCAGCAATGCCGCCCGATGCCCGGGTCCGTCCACCGTGGCGGCGGGAGCTTTTGTGCGCAGGACAGGCCTCTTGCTCCACTCCTTCAGGCGCCGGTAGAAGGCCGCCCAGTCGTCTCGACGCCGCCATGCCATGCGCAGCCACAGGGCTCGCTGCGCGCGCGTCAGGCCCTCCACGATAGGGCCCCGCAGGCGCACGGCGAAATCAAACCGCGGACGCGCGCCTTTTCCATCGTCCGGTACATCTACATAATCATCCAGAATATTGATGCCGCCCACGAACGCGACGCTATCGTCGACCACCGTCACCTTCCTGTGCAGACGGCGCAGGCGGCGCAGATCGAATCTCATGTAGCGCAGGCCAGTGGGCTCCGGACGATAGACGCGGTATTGCGCACCCATATCGGCCAGCCGGACCCCAATTTCCCTGGCATGCTCGTTGCTGCCAAAGCCATCGACCACCACGCGCACTTTGACGCCACGCGCGCAGGCATCCCGCAGATGGTCCAGCACCAGCAGACCCGTCTTGTCCAGATTGAAGATATAGGTTTCCAGATGGACTTTGCGCCTGGCTGCCGAGATGGCGGCGCAAAGCGCCGGAAAGAACTCCTCGCCATTGCGCAGGAGATCGATCTGATTGCCTTCGTGCCACTTCAAGCGCAATGCTTTACGCGCCATTGATGCGTCCTTTTCTGAACCGCGCCGGACTGCATGCCGGTCGAGGGAAAATGGCCTTATTCAGTACTGTAGTGAAACTGCCTGGCATCGGTGCCGGCGTTCACGGCAATTCAAGTTCGGCGACTAGCGGTGCATGGTCGGATAGCTGTTTCCAGGGCGAGCCGTGCAATACGCGCGCGCTGCGTACCGCGAAGCCGCGCTGGTAGATCCGGTCCAGGCGCAGCCAGGGGAATGCAGCTGGGAAGGTGCGCGGCGGAGGAATCAGGCGCGCGGCCCCATTGATGCCCAGCTGATGGACTTGCTGGGCCAGTGGCAAGGGTTTGGGGAATGGGCGCAGGCTGTTGCGCCAACGCGCAACCGAGCCCCGCAGGTTGCCGGGTTCGCCGTTTTGCGGCGCAATGGCAAACACCTCATACAGGCCCAGTTGCTGGACGAACAATGGCGCCAGTCGATTGTTCCAGTCATTGAAGTCGCCGGCGACCAGCACCGGTTCATCGTCGGGGACCAGGCGCTTGATGCGCTCGACCAATGCCGCCACCTGCCGCGATCGGCCGCCGGCGAACAGGCCCAGGTGGACCACCAGGCAATGCACCGGCGTGTCGTTTATTTCCACCACTGCATGCAGTATTCCGCGCTGCTCCAGCTTGTGGTCGGAGATGTCCTGGTTTTCGTGTTTGAGGATAGGGAAACGCGACAGGAGTGCATTGCCATGGTCGGTATGATCGCGCACGGCATTGCAGCCATAGGCGGCTTCCATGCGCAGCACCGCCCCCAGGGACTCGTGCTGGGCATGGAGGCTGGAACGGGACTGGTTGCGGCCCTGGACTTCTTGCAGGAAGGCGAGGTCGGGACCCAGGTTGTAAAGCCCGAGCCGCAGCTCTGACAAAGACTCACGGCTGCCCATTGCCGAGCGGCCTTTGTGAATGTTGTAGCTTACGACCCGGATTACCGACACTGCGGTCCTCGCTCCTGTTACTGCGCTGTCTTGGCTTCTGGATTACGCAAGCGGATATGGAGCTCGCGCAACTGCTTTTCGTCGACCGGAGAAGGCGCCTGCGTAAGCAAGCATTGAGCGCGCTGCGTCTTGGGGAACGCGATAACGTCGCGTATGGATTCCGCGCCCGCCATCATCGTGACCAGACGGTCCAGGCCAAACGCCACGCCGCCATGCGGAGGCGCGCCATACTGCAATGCGTCGAGCAGGAAGCCGAATTTCTCACGCGCTTCTTCGGGGCCGATGTTCAAGGCGCCGAACACTTTGCTTTGCACCTCGGCGCGATGGATACGCACCGAGCCGCCGCCCACTTCCCAACCGTTCAAGACCATATCATACGCCTTGGCCAGCGCCTTGCTGGGGTCTGTTTCAAGGAAGTCTTCATGGCCGTCTTTGGGGCTGGTAAACGGATGATGCGCCGCGAAGTAACGGCCCTCGTCCTCGTCATATTCGAACATGGGGAAATCGACGACCCACAAGGGCTTCCAGCCGGCTTCGAAGAGCCCGCTTTCTTTGCCGAAATCGCTATGGCCGATTTTCACCCGTAAAGCGCCAATGGCGTCGTTGACGACCTTGGCCTTGTCGGCGCCGAAGAAGATCAGGTCACCACTTTGGGCGCCGGTACGCTCGATGAGCTGCGTCAGGACGTCTACATGGATGTTCTTGACGATAGGCGACTGCAGTCCTTCCGGAATGGCTGCGGCATCGTTGACCTTGATATAAGCCAGCCCCTTGGCGCCATAAATGCCCACGAACTTGGTGTAGGCGTCGATTTCGCTGCGAGGCATGGAAGCGCCGCCGGGCACGCGCAAGGCCACGACCCGGCTGGCCGGGTCATTGGCAGGCGCGGAAAACACTTTGAAGCCCACTTCGCGCATCAGGTCGCCGACGTCGACGAATTCGAGCTTGACGCGCAGGTCGGGCTTGTCGGAGCCGTAACGGCGCATTGCCTCTTCCCACGTCATGGTGGGAAAGGAGCTGGGCAATTCAACTTGCTGAACACTGGCGAATACGTGGCGGATCATGCCCTCGAAAATCTCGCGGATTTGCGTCTCGTTCAGGAACGACGTTTCGCAATCGATCTGGGTGAATTCGGGCTGGCGATCGGCACGCAGGTCTTCGTCGCGAAAGCACTTGGTGATCTGGTAGTAGCGGTCGAAGCCGGACACCATCAACATCTGCTTGAACAACTGGGGCGATTGCGGCAAGGCGAAGAACTCGCCGGCGTTCACGCGGGAAGGAACCAGGTAGTCGCGCGCGCCTTCAGGTGTGCTTTTGGTCAGCATGGGCGTTTCAATATCGATGAAGCCCAGGTCATCCAGGAATTTGCGCACTTCTATCGAAACGCGGTAACGCAGCATCAGATTGCGCTGCATTTGTGGCCGACGCAGATCCAGCACACGATGCGTAAGGCGAGTCGTTTCCGACAGGTTATCGTCGTCGAGCTGGAACGGCGGAGTGACCGAAGCGTTCAGGATCTCGATCTCGCGGCAGAGGATTTCGATTTCACCGGAAGCCAGGTCTGCGTTGCTGGTGCCTTCGGGACGTTGACGTACGAGGCCGGTGATGCGCACGCAGAACTCGTTGCGTATGGCTTCCGCCGTCTTGAACGCTTCCACGTTGTCGGGATCCACCACAATCTGCGCCAATCCGGCCCGATCGCGCAAATCGATGAAGATGACTCCGCCGTGGTCGCGGCGACGATGGACCCAGCCGAACAAGGTCACTGTCTGGTTCAAGTGGTCTTTATTGACCTCGCCGGTATAGCAGGTACGCATCAAGGATTACTCCGTATAGAAATTCTTAAATTGGGACTCAGGGCTGATCTTTGCCGGGCTGGCGCGCTTGATCGACGCGATCAATATCGTGAGCGGCATCGATTATCGATACCGCCTCGTTGCCGGCCTCGAGACCTTTGATGGAAACGGGCGCGACTACGCCCATGGAAACTATGTACTTGAGAGCCGCATCAACGCTCATATCGAGCACGCGCACATCGCGGCGCGGCATCATCAAAAAAAAACCGGAAGTCGGATTCGGAGTCGTCGGCACGTAGATGCTGACATAGTCGTCTCCCAGCTTCTCGGCCACTTCGCCGGAGGGAGCCCCGGTGAGAAACGCGATTGTCCATGCCCCGTGCCGCGGATACTGCACCAGGACGGCCTCGCGGAAGGCCTGGCCGTTCGGCGCGAGTATGGTGTCGCTGACCTGCTTGACGGAATTATAGATGGAGCGCACCAGCGGAATGCGTCCAAGCAACTGTTCCCAGCGATCTACCAACGCACGGCCCAGGAAATTGGCGCCGAGCACGCCGGTAAGCAACACCACCGCCAGCACCAGTATCAGCTGAAAGCCGGGAATGCGATGCCCGAACAGCGACTGCGACGACAGGAATGCCGGCACTACGCCTTCCAGCGTGCTGAACAGCAGCGCAATAACCCACAGCGTAATGACCAGGGGAATCCAGATCAGCAGGCCGGTGATGAAGTATCGCTTGAAAAAACGCATGCGGTGCTTGGACTACCGGGTCAGGAAGCGGCAGGAGCAGCAGGTGCGGCCGATGCAGCGGGAACGGTGGCGGCCGGCGCTCCGGCGGCCGGCGTTCCGGCGGCCGGCGTTCCGGCGGCCGGCGTTCCGGTGGCCGGCACTCCGGTGGCCGGTGCGCTGCCGGCTGCGGCACTGTCGCCCGAACTGCTGCCGGATTCCGAGCCGCCGCCTGTGGCCGGGGCCGGCACGCCTGTCGCGGCACCGCCGCCATTATTGCGAAAATCGGTAACGTACCAGCCGGAACCCTTGAGTTGAAATCCGGCTGCGGTGACCTGCTTTGTATAGGTACTTTGCCCGCATTCCGGGCAGTCTGTCAGGAGCGGGTCCGACATTTTGCGCAAGACGTCCTGCGCATGTCCGCAGGCGCTGCATTTATAAGCATAGATAGGCACGAAACAATCCCAAGAAAGTTTACCAAAGGAAAAACCCGCTTGCGGCCGCCCCGCCGTGCAAGAACGGGTAGACGCGGCGAAGCATAGAAATCCCTTAATTTTAGCCGGTTTTGCCGAAAACCATTACGGGAACCGCCGCATGCCGTGCCTTGGCGCTAAAACGAATTGGGCAACAGGAACATCCCGGCCGCAACCAGCGTCGGCAATGCGGCCGCCGCCAGGAGTTTCACCGGCGAAATGGCGCCGTCCGGGAATGTACCCTTCAGTATCGAGAAGCCGGCCGGATTGGGCGCATTGGCGATGACAGTAAGCCCGCCGCCCGTAACCGCGCCGGCCACCAGCATATAACGCCACAGTTCATTGGTGCCTTCCACCAGCGAACCCAGATAGGTCAGCGCCGCATTGTCGGTTACCGCGGTTAAAGCGGTTGCGCCCCAATACAGCACCATAGGAGACAAGCCGGCCAGCAAGCTCTGCAGCCACCACTTTTGCAAGCCGCCCAACACCACCAGGCCGGCAAGGAAGAAGCCGACCATCAAGCCTTCGCGTATCAGCAAGGGATTCTGGTGCCGTTTATAGGCGTGGGCGTATCCGATGAAAAGCATGAGGAATCCCAGGAAAATGACGGGATGATGAGCCGAAAGCACCACCCCCACCAGGAACACCGTATGAACCGCTATGAGGGTGAACGGGACGGGAGGGCGCAGCGGCGCATCGCCGGCCGGATCGCGTCCTATGCTGCCATCCAGCAAGTGCACCCGGCAAATGAAGGTAAGCACCGCTGCATTGATTATGACGGCCGCGGCCGCACGCCATCCGAAATGCGTCGCCATGTAGGCGGTATCCCATCCGAACGTCTGGGCAACCATGAGCACCGGCGGAGCCGCATAGGCCGTGAGCACGCCGCCTATGGAGATGTTGACGAACAGCACGCCTATCGTCATGTACTTGAAGCCCGCCTGGCCCGGACGACGAAAGTAGGCGTCGCGCAACAATAGCGCCGCAAGCGTCATGGCCGCCGGTTCGGTAATGAAAGAACCCGCCAGCGGCACGAACGCCATGGTCACGAAAAACATGGAAAGTTCATTGCGGATAGGCAGCATGCGTGCCAGCGCCTTCACTATCATGCCGACCAATTCCAGGATGGGACGGCTGGCCGCCACCACCATGATTGCAAAGACGAAGGCCGGTTCCGTGAAATTGCGAGTGTCGATATACGTGACGGTTTCGCCCACACCCCAAAGCAGGGCCATGATCGCCAGAAGCACGCAAGCCCAGACGCCGAATACCGCTTCCACTTCCGACAGCAAATGCCACAGGCCCGCGTGCCGGCCGCCGCGGTTGGCCAGGCGCGCAAAGACGGGCACCGAAAAAGTGTGAACGATGGCTATTGCGAATAAAGCGGTAGCCAGGTATTCCAGATAACTAGGCATGCATCAACCTTTCGAAACTAAACAAGCAGGAGCAAATTGTCGCACGGACTTACAGGTACGCCGTCGCGGCCGATTCAAGACCGGGGAGGCCCATATGCAGACACCAATTCAGGTCGTGCCGAGGATGAAGCCGGCGCCCTTCTCGGCGATCATGATGGAAGGCGAATTGGTATTACCGGAAGTGATGGTCGGCATGATGGAAGCATCGATCACGCGCAATCCGCGTATGCCGTGCACGCGCAACTGCGGATCGACCACAGCCATGTCGTCTATGCCCATCTTGCAGGTGCCTACCGGATGGAAAATCGTGGTTCCGATATCGCCTGCCGCTTTTTCAAGATCGGCCTGCGATTCGATCAGTGCCCCAGGCCGGTATTCCTGCGGCTGATATGGCGCCAGCGCGGCTTGCGCCATGATGCTGCGCGTCAGCCGTATGCTGTCGGCGGCGACCTTGAGATCTTCCGGTGTTTGCAGGTAGTTGCACAAGATGGCCGGCGCAACGGCGGCGTCAGGCGAAGTGATATTGACATATCCCCGGCTGGTGGGCCGCAGATTGCAGACCGATGCCGTCATGGCGGGAAAGCTGTGCAGGGGATCGCCGAACTTCTCGAGCGATAGCGGCTGCACATGGTATTCCAGGTTGGCCCTTGTCTGTTCAGGACCGGACCGCGCAAATGCACCCAGTTGAGATGGCGCCATGGTAAGGGGCCCGCGCTTTTGCAAGGCGTATTGCAGGCCCATGAGCGAGCGTCCCCATAGCGTAGCCGTCATGGTGTTCAGCGTTTTGGCGCCCTGCACTTTATAGATCAGCCGCAATTGCAGGTGATCCTGCAGGTTCTGTCCGACGCCCGGCAAGTCGTGCACGACCGGGATGCCCAGGGACTGCAACAGCCCGCCGGGCCCCACACCGGATACTTGCAGCAGCTGCGCGGAACCGATGGAACCCGATGAGAGTATGACTTCGGCCTTGGCGCGCGCGAACTTTTCGCTGCCGTCGTGCGTGTAGCGAACGCCGTCTGCCTTGCGGCCTTCGAAGACGATGCGCCGGGCCTGGGCGCCGGTCAGCACCGTGAGGTTGGGACGGCGGATGACAGGATGCAAAAAGGCTTTTGCCGAGGTCCAGCGCACGCCCCGTCGTTGATTCACCTCGAAATACGCACAACCTTCGTTATCGCCCTGGTTGAAATCTTCAATAGAAGGGATGCCGGCCTGCTGCGCGGCCTGCCTGAACGCATCGAGGACTTTCCAGGAAAGGCGCTGGCGTTCGACGCGCCATGTGCCTGAGCCACCGTGGAATGCGCTTTCGCCGGCATGATGGTCTTCAACACGCTTGAACACCGGCAGCACGTCGTCCCAGCCCCAGCCCGGATTGCCCTGTGCCGCCCAGCCGTCATAGTCGGCTGCCTGGCCGCGCATGTAGATCATGCCATTAATGGCCGAACAGCCCCCCAGTACCCTGCCCCGCGGGTAGCCCAGTACGCGGTTGTTGATGCCGGGGTCGGGCTGGGTTGTGTAGCACCAGTCGCTGCGGGGATTGCCGATACAGTAGAGATAACCCACCGGTATGTTGATCCAGCGCCAATTGTCGCGCCCGCCGGCCTCGAGCAGCAGGACCCTGTGCGCGGGGTTTGCGGACAGGCGATTGGCCAGCAGGCAACCCGCCGACCCAGCTCCCACGATGATGTAGTCGAATTCCTGCGCGAGCTCTGCTGCAGCCTCATCAGCCATGTTTTTGTCTCCGGCGGCTGAGCCGCCTGTTTTTGTGTGCGTATATTCTAGAAAGTGATTGTCCCCGCCAACGCCGCTACAAGCAATAGGACGCCTATGCTCATGTTGGACTTGAACAGCATGAAGTTGCGTTCCGGTCGTGCCAGGTCGAACACCCTCATCTGCCAGGCAAAATGCGCCGCGATCCCGGCCATCACAAGGTAATAAGGCCATGCCATCTGCATGGCCGAACCCGCCCATACCCATAGCGCAACCGTCGCAACGTAAAAGCCGCTAATCCAGATTTTGCCCTTGTCCTTGAAGCGCAGCGCCGTGGAATGCAGGCCCAGTTGTTTGTCGTCCCGGACATCGACATAGGCATAGATAGAGTCATAGCCCACCTGCCACAATACCGCGCCCAGCCACATCGCCACGGCCGAAAGCGGGACGACGTTCTGTGTATCGGACCATGCCATGAGCATGCCCCAGTTGAAGCCTATTCCAAGCACCACCTGCGGCCAATAAGTAAATCGCTTGCAAAGCGGGTAGATGATCACAATAGGCATGAGCGCGACGGCCAGCCACCGGCTGTATTCGTTCAAAGCCAGCAATAGCAGGGCGCAAACCACGAGCTGCGCGAAAACAAACCATAAAGCGTTCTTCAGCGTGATCTGCCCGCTGGTCAGCGGCCTGAAACGGGTACGCTCCACCTTCTTGTCGATATCGCGGTCGAAAATATCGTTGAAGCAGCAACCTATGCCACGCATCAACAGCGCGCCGAGCGAAAAAATAACGAGGCGAAACAGGGTGGGCCAGCCGTCGGCCGCCTGCACCAGCGCCGCAATGCAGGGCAGCAGCGTAAGCCATGTTCCCACCGGCCTGTCCAGCCGGCACAGGCGCGCGTATGGCCCCCAGGAATGCGGCAGCCAGCGTTCCACCCAGTCATCAGGGCGCATATCGGATAAATCGGGCGAGGTACTCGCATCCGGATGGGACGTCTGGGTGGAATCTGGAGAAGAAGGTGTCATTGCACAATATTGAACGGGGTGGCTGGCCGGAATCACCCGCACAGTGCGGGCAATGGGATCGCGAAGATCCCACCTGCTGATTCTACCGCGTATGAAACCCCTCGCTTACCCTGTCTTAGCCGTTCCGCGCTTGTGCAAGATGGCCTATGAGTTCCGGCACGGCCGCTTGCGCCAATCCGGCATCACTGGCGTCGGCATAGACTTGCTGGATGGCGGACGCCGCCGCACGGGGCGCGCCCACATCATCTGCCATGGCGGTGTAATAGCCCATATCTTTAAGCGCATTGGAAATGGAAAAGCGAAATCCTGAGGCGTCACCCGTTTCAATATAGGGACGCAATCGGTTGAACACCACGCCCCCTCCTCCGCCATTGCACAAGACATCCGTAAACACTTGCGGGTCCACGCCGGCGAGCCTGGCGCACGCGGCTGCCTCGGCCAGCACGGTGGAAAATCCCAGCGATACGAAGTTGTGCAGCAACTTGAGCTGATGGCCCGACCCTACCTTGCCGGCATAGACGATATTTTCGGCATAGGCCTGCAATATGGGAAGGCAGCGGTCGAACAGGTCGCGTTCGCCGCCGACGATAAGATTCAGCTTGCCCTCTGCGGCTTCTTTGGGAGTCCGCGTCATGGGCGCGTCCAGGAACCAGCCGCCAGCCTGGTGCACGGCATCGGCGATCTTTGTCGTGGAGGAAGGAATGGCAGTCGAACAATCGATGACAATAACGCCCGCCTGCAGGCCTTCAAGAAGCCCTTCCTTGCTGAACAGTACGTCTTCCACTTGCGGCGTGCCTGTAACGCAAAGGATTACCACATCCACAGCCCGCGCCAATGCGGCGGCCGAACCAATGGTTATCGCGCCGGCGGCAAGCAGGTCGTCAACCGGTTGATTGCCCGGGTGCTCGAGCAAGGTCAGGCCATAGCCATTACGCAAGAGACTGGCGGCTATGCCGTGGCCCATCAATCCGACGCCTATCAAGCCTATCCGTGTTTCATTCATTTCAATTTCTCGTTATATGACGTTGTTGATTGTGCGGCGCGCGGGCCTTGGAGCCCGTTCGCGCCGCACAGGCTTTTATCTTCAGGCAGTAGCTTTGCGGCGCAGTCCGCCCGCGCAGATATACTTGATTTCCATATAGTCGTCGAGCCCGTACTTGGAACCTTCCCGGCCCACTCCCGATTCCTTGGTGCCGCCAAACGGAGCCAGCTCCGTCGAGATAATGCCTTCGTTCACACCCACAATGCCGCACTCCAGCGCTTCGGCCACCCGCCATGAGCGCTCGTAATCGGTCGTAAAGAAATAGGCTGCCAGGCCAAATGGCGTGTCGTTGGCCATCGAGACCGCTTCCTGCTCGGTGGAGAAACGGATCAGAGGTGCGACCGGCCCGAAGGTTTCCTCTTGCATCAGCTTGGAATTCGTCGACACGTCAAGGAGTATGGTAGGCTGGAAGAACAGGCCGCCCAGAGCATGGGCTTGCCCCCCGGTCAATACCGTAGCGCCCTGCGAAAGCGCATCGCTGATGTGTTCCTGGACTTTGTCGACGGCCGCGTCATCGATCAAAGGGCCAAGGTCTACGTTGTCCGTCATGCCATTGCCGACTTTCTGGCTTTCCACCACTTCTTTCAAGCGGGCCGCGAACGCGTCGTAGATGCCTTCCTGTACAAAGATCCGGTTGGCACACACGCAAGTCTGTCCTGCATTTCGAAACTTCGACGCCATGACACCTGCAACCGCCTGCTCAAGGTCCGCATCGTCGAACACGATGAATGGCGCATTGCCCCCCAACTCCATTGATACTTTCTTCATGGTGGGAGCGCACTGGGCCATGAGTTCCTTGCCCACGCTGGTGGAGCCCGTGAAGGACAGCTTGCGCACCAAGGGATTGCTGGTAAGTTCGCCCCCGACCACCGACGAATTACCCGTCACGACGTTGAATACGCCAGCCGGTATGCCGGCCTCCGCGGCCAGCTCGGCCAGCGCCAGGGCCGAATAAGGAGTGGCGGTGGCTGGCTTCACCACAATCGTGCAACCGGCAGCCAGTGCCGCTCCCGCTTTGCGCGTGATCATGGCATTGGGGAAATTCCACGGAGTAATGGCCGCAACGACTCCTACCGGCTGCTTGATCACAATAATGCGCTTGTCGCTGGTCGCTGCCGGGATCACGTCGCCATAAGTGCGCTTGGCCTCTTCGGCAAACCACTCGAGAAAAGAGGAACCGTAGGCGATTTCGCCGCGCGACTCTTTCAAGGGCTTGCCTTGCTCCAGAGTGAGTATGGTCGCCAAGTCTTCCTGATGCGCCATGCACAGGTCGTACCAACGCCTGATCAGGCTGGAGCGTTCCTTTCCGCTTTTTTCCCGCCAGGCAGGCAAGGCGGCGTTGGCCGCTTCAATGGCTTTTCGTACATCGGCGGCGGTCAGCTTGGGCACGCTGCCCAGGGCACTACCATCGGCGGGATTGCTGACAGGAATGGAATTTCCGTCGCTGGCGTCTATCCATAGTCCTGCCACGTGACATTGCTGTCGAAAAAGCGTTGGGCGATCAAGTTTCATGGTTCATCCTTTGAAGTGATCATGCGAGAAGGTTGCGGGGTGTACGACCGTGCCGCAGGTCGTCAAGGCCGTCGATCAGGAGCCACCCCATTGCATTCCGAGTTTCATGGGTTGCGCTTCCTATATGGGGCGAAAGAAATACGTTGTCCAATGTGCAATAGCGCGCATCGACCAGGGGCTCATTGGCGAATACGTCCAATCCGGCCGCGAAGACGCGGCCGGAAACCAGTGCTGCGATTAGCGCATCGTCCACAATCAGATCTCCTCGCGAAATGTTAACCACGACAGCATTGGCGGGCAACGCGGCAATACGGCTGGCATTTATTGCACCCTTGATCTCAGGAGAACCCGGCGCCGCAATCATCAGAATGTCGGCTACCTTTACCGCCTCGTCCAGCGTGGCATGAAAGATTGCACCGGACTCCTGCTCAGGCGACAGCCGGGTACGATTGTGATAATGAATTTCCAGACCGAACGGACGGGCTCGCGCTGCAATTTCCCGGCCAATTCTTCCCATTCCGAAGATCGCCAATCGCTTCCCTGTAAGCCCCATTCCAAGAAGCTGTGTGGGGCTCCAGCCAGGCCACTGCCTGCTACGCACCAAGCGATCCGCCTCGTAGCCGCGCCGGCAAGCGTTCAGCATGAGCATCATGGCGATTTCCGCGCAAGCGTGGCTCAACACATCGGGCGTATGAAGAATACGAATCCCCAACGCCTGAGCGGCACTCATGTCAATGTGGTCATAACCCACCGACAGTGTCGCAACATACTTCAAGGTCGGCGACAACGTCTGCAATACCTCTGCCGAAATATTCTCGGTGGCACTCACAAACAGAACCTGCGCTCCCCTGCCGTTTGCGATGATCTGGTCGGCCGCCAGTATGGAGTCGTCTTCATTTACGCGTAGATCATAGCGCTTCCGAATAGCGGCTTCTACCGCAGGCGTGAAACGTCGACATAGGTAAGCGCGTGGAAATCCAGGACGATTCATCTTCTTGCCATCTCGAATATTGACCTATTTATAATACTAATTTATATGATGAGTTTGTCAATCAAATTCGTGAAAATGGTATTATGTTCCTATACGGTATAGGAAACGCGAACATGGTCAAGTCTCAAAGCAACTATCAAGAAGATAAAGCACCCGCGGAGAAGACGCTGGCTGACCGGGTTACCGAAGTGTTGGAAAACCAGATACGCAGCGGTGCCTATCCGGTCAATGCCAGGTTGCCCACCGAGCAATTCATGACGCAGGAGTATGGCGTCAGCCGTACGGTAATACGCGAGGCAATCTCCCGGCTCAAGTCCGAAGGCCTTGTCGAGACGCGCCAAGGCAGCGGTACGGTGGTACTGAATCCGAAAATCAGTGAAGCGTTCCGCCTGGGACTTCCGGACGCCAACCCCGCCAGAGGCGTGCTGCGCATTATCGAATTACGCCGCGGAATCGAAGCCGAAATGGCGGCACTCGCCGCCGAGCGGCGCAGCGACACGCAGATGGCTGAGATCAACAAGGCGCTGGCGAATATTGATCAGGCCGTGGAGCACGGCGGAGATGGCGTTGCCGAAGACCTGGCATTCCACATTGCAATTTCCCGAGCGACCGGCAATCCGCATTACACCGAACTGCTGGGCCTGCTGACCAGGGCGTTGCACGATGCCATCCGCGTGACGCGGGGCAACGAAGCTCAGCGAACCGACCTCGCCGACGACGTGCGCAGCGAACATGAATCCATACGGGCGGCCATTGAAGCGCGGGACGTCAATGAAGCCAGGTCGGCGGCTTTTCGCCACATGGAGAACACGGCACGCCGAATAGAGACCGTAGACGAAAGCTACTGGAGCGGGGCCAGCGGAGCAGCCGCCCACAGGCTGGCACGCGCCAGTCTCGGTGCAGTGGTGCGCGAACAGAAGAATATCAAGCGCAGCTCAAAATCCTGACAGTTTCCCTGGAGGCTGGATATATGCAGTCTCAGCCATCGACAAATTAAGCTGCCATCCTCGTTTTTTGTGTGATATATTCATCATACAATTTATCAGAATCGTTCCCGTGACTGCCAAGCCGTCGGCGGTATTCTGGTTCCCCGAGGAGACAAGAATGAGCGCACAGCATTGCCCCTGCAACGGCGGGTCCACATGAATTCCGTCATCGCAAGGCCTTTAATCGTTCTGACTGACCGGATTCACCCGGATGCCTACCGCTATTTGTGCGAACACGCCGAGGTAACGATCCTCGACCCGGCGTTATCTCCAGACGAGGCTAACGCCGCCTTGCGCGCCGCGCTTGTCGATGCCCAGGGACTTATCGTCCGACGCCAGCTACCCGGCGATATTCTTGACGGGCAACACGACTTGCGCGGCATAGTGCGCCATGGCGTTGGCCTGGATTTCATTCCAGTTGCTGCCGCCACGGCGAAAAAGCTCCCGGTGGCGAACACGCCGGAAGTCAATGCAAACTCCGTAGCCGAATATGCCATAGGCGCCATGCTGGCCGCGACCCGCCGCTATGCCGAATTCGACAAGAACGTGCGGGACGGTAACTGGAATTCCCGTCGCAATGCCGGCGCACTTACCTTCGAACTGAAAGACCGTTGTGTCGGGATTGTCGGCTATGGCGCAATTGGCAAGCGGATAGCAGAAATCGCCTTTCATGGTTTTGGCATGCAGGTCGTCGCCCACACCCGGACTCCATCCAGGCTGCCCGCTCATGTAAACGGCGCCGACTTGAAGTCCTTATTTTCCGCCAGTGACTTCATTGTCCTTGCTTGTCCATTGACCGAGGCAACCAGAGGCATGATCAATGCGGAATTGCTGGCTAATGCCAGGCCCGGCGCCATGTTGATCAACGTAGCCCGTGGACCCGTGGTCAATGAAGCGGATTTGATTGCTGCGCTCGAATCAGGTCAGATCGCCTCAGCCGCCCTTGATGTATTCGAGGTACAGCCCTTGCCGGATGCAAGCCGCTTGCGAGCCCACCGACGCGTGATGCTTACGCCTCATCTGGCGGGCATGACGCTGGACGCGGAACGCGCCATGGGCATGCTGGCCGTACAGACACAGCTCGCGCTGATCCGCGGCGAACGCCCCGCCAACGTTGTCAATGCCGACATCTACATCCAACAGGAGACATAATGAAAATAACCCGCATCACGGCCATACCATTGTCTTACCGCCTTCCGGAAGGCAAGACAGTTACCATGGGGGTAGGCAGCACGCTCAAGCGAGATGCCATTATTATCCGCGTCGAAACCTCAGAAGGAATCACCGGCTACGGCGAATCGCACCCGGGCCGCAGTCCCGGCGCCATTATCAGTCTGATCCATAATACGCTGGCGCCAATGCTGCAGGGTATGGACGCCACCGACGTGGTAGGTGCGTGGCAACGCGTACATCGCATGCAGTTCTCCAGCCATGGACTCGGTGCGGGAGCCGCCCTTGCCCACTCCGGCATCGACATGGCCCTGTGGGACATACGCGGCAAGGCCGCCAATATGCCTTTATATGAATTATTGGGTGGTTCGCGTCATCGCATTCCCGCCTATGCTGGCGGCATTTCCCTGGGCTATCAACCTGCGGCAGCGTTGGCTGAAGAAGCACAGGGTTATGTGAATGCCGGCTACAAAGCAGTCAAGCTTCGCCTGGGCGATACCGTAAAGGACGATATAGAACGAGCGACGCATGTGCGCAAAATGCTCGGCGATGACATAGATATTCTAGGCGACGCCAACACGGCATACACCATCGCACAGGTACGGCGCGTACTGCCTGCACTGGCTGATATCAAGGCGGGCTGGCTGGAAGAGCCCTTCGCTTGCAATGACTTTGCCTCGTATCGTGAAGCGGCACGCATCACGTCGCTCGTGCCCATTGCCGCGGGCGAAAATCATTTCACACGTTTCGAATTCGCACAAATGCTGGAGGCAGGCGCCGTGCAGGTATGGCAGCCTGATCTTTCCAAAACCGGGGGCATTACCGAAGGCATCCGTATAGCGGCCCTGGCATCCGCGTTCAGGATTCCCGTACACGCTCATAGCTCCGCCACCGGATTGAATCATGCAGCGACGCTGCACTTTTTGGCAGCCACCGAGAATGCAGGTTATTTCGAGGCATGCGTATCGCAATTCAACCCCTTCCGGGACATGTTCGGCACCACCTTTCAGATCGGCGCTGACGGCTGCGTAGAGCCTCCGTCAGGTCCAGGCCTGGGCGTAGAGGTCGACGAGGCCATATTCAAAGATTTCCCTTTAATTGACGGACCGGGCTATGTAGTGAAATTCTAAAACAAAGGCCGAAGGGCCGAGGAGACACAACATGAAAAAACTATCAATGTTCCTGACCGGCGCTTGTCTAGCGCTATCCGCCAACGCTGCGGTACTGGCGAATACGGCCGATGCCTATCCTGAAAAACAGGTTCGTCTGGTCGTGCCCTACCCGCCGGGCGGCTTCAACGACACACTGGCCAGAACTGCCAGTGAATTCCTCACGAAAAAGTGGGACGAAGCTGTCGTCGTCGAAAATCGGCCTGGCGGGAATACACTAATCGGAAACTCTACCGTGGCAAAGGCCGATCCGGACGGCTATACCTTGCTCATTACCCCCTTGCCTTTTTCCGCCTTACCCGGTTTATACCGGGATAAGATGCCTTACGATGCGGTCAAAAATTTCGAGCCGGTAATATGGGCCGGCAGCACGCAGAATATTCTTACCGTACGCGCCGATTCGCCATTCAAGGATGTGCAAAGCCTTATCGAGCATGCCAAGAAGCACCCCGGCGAAATCAACTATGGTTCTACAGGTTCCGGTTCGTCTAACCATCTGTCCATGGAGCTTTTCCTGGACATGACGGATACAAAAATGACGCACATCCCATATAAAGGCAGTGCTCCGGCCGTTACGGCCTTGTTGGCCGGCGATATCGATGTTCTCTTCGACAACGTGCCCAATGTCTATCCGAATATCAAAGCGGGTAAACTCACTGCCCTGGCTTCAACGGGAACCAATCGCGCTCCATTGCTGCCCGAAATTCCGACTGTAGCGGAGGCCGGCGTGCCGGGATATGAAGTCACCGTCTGGTTCGGCATGCAAGCGCCTGCCGGCACGCCAAAAGAGGTGATCACCAAAGTAAATAAAGATTTGGTTGAAATGCTGCGCCAGCCATCCATTGTCGAGAAGTTCGGTTCACAAGGCGTGGAGGTTGTAGCGAGTTCGCCCGAACGTTTCAAAACACTCGTAGCCAGCGAAGTGGACAAGTGGACGGGCGTCATCGACCGCGCCGGCATAAAGATCGAATAAAGCCATCGCTGGTAAACATTACGCCGGATCAACCTTGGGGGTTGATCCGGCGTAAGAACGATCAGTTCAACTGATCGGACAAAAGACTGAGTGGATCAGCTTTCTGCAAGCAGCTTGCCCAGAATGGCGATGCCTTCCCGGATCCTGGCCTCGGATACCGTCACAAAACTCAAACGGATGGTATTGGTCTGCGGGCTTGCACCGGCAAAGAATGGCGCGCCCGGAACAAAGGCCACATTGTGCTCGATGGCGCGGGCCAGCAATTTGGTGCCGTCGATATGCGCGGGCAAGGTCACCCAGATGAACATGCCGCCTTCGGGCCGCGTCCAGCTTACCGTTGCGGGGAAATGCTCATCCATTGCTTCAAGCATGTATCCACACTGCTCTTTGTAGAGCTCGCGCACCATGGGCATATGCGTGGTCAGGAAACCGTCTTTAACGGTTTCATAAACAGCCATCTGGGTAAGGCTGGCCGTGTGCAGATCGGTGGCCTGCTTGATCTGCACGAGTTTCGAAATGATAGGCTTGGGCGCCACGATATAGCCCAGGCGCAAACCGGGCGCCAGTACTTTGGAGAAGGTGCCGAGACGGATGACCGTGGCGCCGGCGGCGCGTCCCAGGCCCAGCAGGCCGGGCAAGGCTGTGCCCGCATAGCGCAAGTCGCCGTACGGATCGTCTTCGATGATGGGCAACTGGGCGGCGGCGCATCGTTCGACCAATGCCTTGCGGCGCGCCAGGTCCAGCGTGAGGCCGGTAGGATTCTGGAAGTTCGGCAAGACATAGATGAAGCGCGCGCCGGCCGTGCGCTCGTCGGTCAGTCCCTCGGGCATCAGGCCGCCATCGTCGGTGGGAACCGCGACATACTCGGGCTCGAACAAAGAAAATGACTGCAAGGCGCCAAGATAGCTGGGCGCTTCGACCAGCACCTTGCTGCCCGGATCAATAAACAGCTTGCCCAGCATGTCGAGCGCTTGCTGGGAACCCGACACGATGAGCACCTCGTCGGGCGACACATCGGCGCCGACGCGCTTAAGGTCTTCGGCTACCCAGGCGCGCAAAGGCGCATAGCCTTCGGTCGGACCGTACTGCAACGCCGTCTCGCCCTTGTCTTCAAGGACACGATTGAACGCCGCCTGCATGACCTCGATCGGGAACCCCTTGGGGGCGGGCAAACCGCCGGCAAAAGAGATAATCTCGGGGCGCTCAGTGACTTTCAGAATCTCTCGGATTGTCGAACTGGTCAATTGTTGCGCGCGCTGCGAAAAAGTATAGGGGAGAGTGTACGAGTCCATGATTCCGAAAAATTCCCGATAAAGAACAAATGGTAACCGCCTAGATTACCGCAACTTCGTTAAAGATTCAGCGAATTCGCCGGCTGATGCGCATTCCGTGGTCTTTTGCGACGTCAGCAAACCACATGGCAAGGGCCGGCGTGAAAAGCAGTGGCGCACGCGCCATGCCCGCATCAGCCATGCCGACGTCAGCCATCAAGGTCTGTGCGTGCGGTGTTCGCGTTCCGCCTGTCGCGGCGAACAATGCGCAACAGCCACCAGAACAGGGACAGCGAGCAAAGCAGGCCTATCCCGAAAATTGCCAATACTATCCACTCGCCTGCTGTCATGTATGCATGCCTTATTGATTGTTAGCGGACCGGTCCTGGCCGGCGCTCAGGACGTCGGCCATGGCATCGGTAAAGTACGCGATGTTACGGGTGTTCAGGCCGGGCACACTGATACGGCCCGAGTCGATGATGTACACACCATGCTTTTCACGCAAGGCCAGCAATTGCTCGTTCGACAGGCCGGTATACGTGAACATGCCATGCTGCTTGACGAAATAGCTGGAATCGTAGCCCGGCAACTTGGCGCTCAACTGCTCATGCGCTTCCTTGCGCACGAAGGCGATGCGCCGGCGCATTTCCGCAACCTCTTGCACCCATGCGGCATACAGTTCCGGATCATTGAGCACATCGGAAGTGATCTGACCACCGTGGACCGGCGGACTGGAATAGTTGCGCCGCACAGCGGCCTTCAACTGGCCCAGCACTCCGTCGGCTTCTTCCTGGCTTTCGCACACGACCGACAGGCCGCCGCAGCGCTCGCCATAGAACGACAAATTCTTGGAGAAGGAATTGGCCACCACGAAGGTCAAGCCGGCATCAGCCATGGCGCGCACCGCAAAGGCATCTTCGTCCAGCCCGGTACCGAAGCCCTGATAGGCCATATCCACGAAAGCAATGAGTTCGCGTTCCACCAGGATGGGAATCAATTGCAGCCATTGTTCCGGCGAGGGATCGACGCCCGTGGGGTTGTGACAGCATGGATGCAGCAACACAAAGCTCTTGCGCGGCAAGGCCTGCAATTCCGACAGCATCTGGTCGAAGCGCAAGGACTTGGTTTCGGGGTCGTAATAGGAATAAGTGTGGGTCCGCACGCCCGCACCCTGGAAGATGGAATGATGGTTGTCCCATGCGGGGTCGCTGATCCAGATTTCGCTGTCGGGATAAGCCAGATGCAGGAAATCCGCACCGACCTTCAGCGCGCCCGTGCCTCCTACGCTTTGTATCGTGGCTATGCGCTTTTCTTGCACAGCCCGATGTTGCGCGCCAAAAACCAGCTTTTGCACGGCCTCGCGGTAAGACGCCAGGCCTTCCATGGGAAGGTAGGGGCGCGGCGAGGGTTCACTGGCACGGCGCTGCTCGGCCGTCTTCACCGACGACAATACCGGGATGCGGCCTTCGTTGTCATAATACAGGCCCACTGTCAGGTTGACCTTCTGGGGATGGGCATCCCGGTGGAATGCCTCATTAAGCCGGAAAATGGGATCGCCGGCGTATTTTTCCAGGTGTTCGAACATGATTGCGGGTCTCGGAAGGATAAGCGAAACAAATATGACAGCGGGCCGCTCTGTCTGCGTTCCTCATTATAGAGAATCGCCTTCTGTGCGCCATTGACATGTTCCTGTATACCAATAAGATGATGACAATATCCGACAGCATGCAGGAGAGACTACGCTGATGCCCGAACACCCCGCTCCCGATCTTGACATAATCCTCGTCCGCGCCGACGATTTGCAGCCGGTCGCCTGGAAAAACGGAGGAGGCGTAACGCGCGAGATCGCGGCACACCCACCGGGATCGACGTTCGAATCGTTTCTGTGGCGCATCAGCATGGCCGATGTGGCTGCTGAAGGAGCATTCTCGATCTTCCCCGGCATCGACCGCGTCCTGACCGTGATCGAGGGCGGGACGATGATACTCGTGGATGCGGCAGAAGAAATCCGGCACGCGGTGCATCCGTTCGAGCCGTTTCAATTCCCGGGCGAAACACCGATATGCGCCCAGCTTCCCAACGGCGCAATAAGGGATTTCAACCTCATGTATCGGCGCGGGCTCGCGCAAGGGCACACAGAACTGCGGCGCACCACCCAACGCCTTGTGCTGGATGCCGGCAGCATGGTATTGCATTGCGCTGGCGGTTCGTACCGCATCAGTACAACGGCTGCGGCCGGCACTTACCTTCTGCACCATGGCGATACCCTTGTGCTTAACCGGCACACGTCCGACACCCGCCACATCAACATCGATATAGAACCGCACACCCCCGGCGCGGTTTTGCTCGACAGCCGCATCCGTACAATATAGGCCCATTCAAAATAAAATCGGAGCACGGCCTGGACACTATCAATAATGCGGAGCGACGCGCGTGACAATTCCCACCACTAATCTCCAGGGCGGCGCAGTCTTGGCTCCTCATGCACGCCTGCCCGAGGGCTGGCGCGACAACGTCCTGCTCCAATGGGACGCGGCGGGAGTCTTGACGCGGATAACCCCGGCGGCGAGCGACGAACAGATCGCCGCGATACCGGGCCTGCAATACGTGCACGGCCCAGTGATTGCCGGGATGCCCAATCTTCACTCGCATGCCTTCCAAAGTGCCATGGCCGGGCTCACCGAATATCGCGCCAACGCCGCCGACAGCTTCTGGAGCTGGCGGGATCTGATGTACCGCTATGCCGAGCGCATATCGCCCGAAGATATCGCCGCCATTGCCCGGCAGTTGTACATCGATATGCTGAAAGCAGGCTACACCGCCGTATGCGAGTTCCACTATGTGCATCATCAACCCGATGGCAGTCACTATCCGCAAACGGCGGAGCTGGCCGCCCAAGTCGTTGGCGCAGCCGCCGAGGCCGGCATAGGCATGACCATGCTGCCCGTCCTGTATCAGTACAGCAACTTCGAATCAAAACCGCCACGCCACGATCAGCGCCGCTTCATCAATACCGCCGACCAGTTGCTCGACTTGCTGGCCGCGCTGCACCGGGCCTATCCCGAAACCGGGAATCGCCGTTACGGTGTAGCGCCGCACTCGCTCAGGGCCGTCTCGGCCGAATCATTGAGATCCCTGCTGGACGGCGTTGACCGGCGCTTTCCCGGTGCACCGATCCACATTCATATCGCCGAGCAAACCGCCGAAGTGCAAGCCTGCCTTGCCGCGAACGGTGCCAGGCCGGTCCAATGGCTGCTGGACCACTTCGATGTAGATCAGCGTTGGTGCCTGGTGCACGCGACCCACGTCAACGATGACGAAGTCCGCCGGATGGCCGCAAGCGGCGCTGTGGCAGGCCTTTGCCTGACCACCGAAGCAAACCTGGGCGACGGCCTGTTTCCCGCGGTCGATTACCTTGCCCACAATGGACATTTCGGCGTCGGGTCCGACAGCCATATCAGCGTAGACTGGCGTGCGGAACTACGTCTCCTGGAATACGGCCAACGCCTGCAGCGCCGCGAACGCAATGTGCTTGCCTCGACCGCCCAGCCTATCGTGGCTGAACGGCTTTTTGATGCTGCAGCGAAGGGCGGCGCCATGGCCAGCGGGCGGGCACTGGGCATTTTGGAAACAGGCCGCCAGGCTGATTTTCTGGTGCTCGACCCCAGCCATCCCCATCTGGCGGAACAGCATGCCGATGCATGGCTGTCAGGCATTGTATTCAGCGAACGCGGAGTCAATCCCGTTCGCGACGTATACGTCGCGGGCACACAATGCATACATGAGCGGCGCCATCCTGATGAAGAACGCGTGTTCGCGCGCTACCGCCAGGCGCTCTCCCGATTACTAAAGCAAGGTTGAACCATGACCACTACTACTGAACCATCCGTATTCACGCTGAAGCAAGGCACAAGCCCTCTGCTGATATCCATACCTCATCTGGGCGCACAGATTCCAGAAGACATTGCCCAATTCATGTCACCGGCGGCCCAGCACCTGGACGACACCGACTGGCACCTGGATCGCCTATACGGCTTTGCCGATGCACTGGGCGCCTCGGTGCTTATGCCGACGAATTCGCGCTACGTGATCGACTTGAACCGTCCCCCCGATGGCGCAAACCTTTACCCAGGGCGCAAGACCACACTGCTCTGCCCTATCGACACCTTCGATGAAGAGTCCCTGTACCTGGACGGCAAGCAGCCCGACGAGGCCGAACAAGCGCGCCGCCGCGATAGATACTGGAATCCTTATCACTCCGCATTGCAGGCGGAGCTCGAACGAATCCGGTCCGCGCATGGCCAGGCCTTGTTATGGGAGGCTCATTCCATACGCTCGCAGGTTCCGCGTCTGTTCGAAGGAAGGCTGCCCGATTTCAATTTCGGCACGGCCGACGGCCAGAGCGCCGCGGCAGGCCTGGCCGAAGCACTCAGCGACACCATCAACCAGCAAGGCCGATACAGCGCAGTGGCCAATGGACGCTTCAAAGGCGGCTACATCACGCGCGCATACGGCAATCCGGCGCAGGGCATACATGCGGTTCAGCTAGAGCTGGCACAGATCGCCTACATGGACGAGAGTCGTCCTTACGCATACGATGAAGAACGGGCCGCCGCTGTTGGCCCGGTCATCCGCAACGCCATCCAGCAGTCTCTGGACTGGATAGGCTCCAAAACACGACCGTTATAGGCCCGCCGCCACACCGTCCGTGTGCTGGCGTCAGACCACCCTGTTGGCGTTCAAATGGCCGGCGTCGTCCATGCTGCGCTTGATTTGCTGCATTACGTTAAGCTCGCTGGCGCTTCGGCTGTGGCCCAGGAACGGTTTCTTGATCCGTCCGATACCATGCTCGGCCGAAATGCTGCCGCCCACGCGCTCGACTTCGGTGTAGACCAGGGCCTCAACCGCCAATAGATCGTCCTCGGCATGCGGACCGGTGGACAAGTGCAGGTTGCCATCGCCCAGATGGCCGAAAAGCAGGTTTTGCGCCCCAGGCCAGGCCTGTTCGAGGCGCTCGCATACTGTCTCGATGAACGCCGGCAGATGCGCCAAAGGGATGCCGACGTCAAATGCAACATAGGGCCGGATTTCGGGCAGAATTTCGCCGATTGCATCCCTGAACTTCCACAACTGCGCGGCCTGTTCCTGCGTCTGCGGAATGACCACGTCGCTGACCCATTCCTTCTGCAGCGCGTCGGCAAGGAAATCTTCCAGGGCGCTGGCGGCCGCGGGCGTATCCTGGCCTTCGGTCTCCAGCAGGATGTAGATCGGATAACCGGCCTGGAATGGCGGCGTTTTATTCAAGGCGCGTCCAGCCGCCTGCAGGTAGTTCCGCCACATGACTTCAAAGGAAGAAAGCGTAGGCAGATCGGCCCGCGCATTCTTGAGCACGTGGACCAGTTGGTCGAATGTTTCCAGTGCCACCAAGGCGCTGTAGCGGCGCTGCGGCTTGGGGAACAGACGCAGGACCACACGCGTGATGACACCCAGCGTGCCTTCGGTACCTATGAACAAGTGTTTGAGATCAAGACCTGTATTGTTCTTGAGCCCCTTGTTCATCATGGACAGGACCGTGCCGTCGGCCATGACGGCTTCAAGGCCAAGTACGAGTTCACGGGTGGTCCCGTAACGCAATACCCGGTTTCCACCGGCATTGGTCGCCACGTTTCCACCGATCTGGCAGGAGCCGCGCGCGCCCAGGTCCAATGGAAAATACCAACCTTGCTCTTCGACGAGCGCGCACAGATTTTCGAGCACCATGCCGGCCTGTACGGTGATCGTACCGCCCACCAGGTCGAACTCTTCGACCTGGTCCAGCCGCTCCAGCGAAATAACCACGTCCCCATCGTCAGGCACGGCGCCGCCGGCCAGGCCTGTGCGGCCGCCCTGCACCGTGATGCGGCGGTTCTCCCGATGGCAGGCGCCGACGATGTCGGCCACCTCGCCGGGCGTGGCGGGGCGAAACACCATGGCGGGTTCCCCCGCACATTGAAGTCCGCTGGCGTCCTGCCTGTAGCGCTGCAAATCGTCGCCTGCAGTCAAACAGGAAAGGGAGCCGGCCAGCGCGTTCAGGCTGGGTTTTGTCTGCTTGTCTTGCATAATCCTTGCCTTTGCCGCCGGTATCAGGCCGTTTCAGCCAGCACGCTGGCCATGGCGTCGGTGAAATAGTCGATGTTGAACGTATTGAGTCCGGGCACGCTGATGCGCCCCGAATCGATGATGTAGACGCCGTGCCTCTCGCGCAAGGCAAGGAGTTGCGATAACGACAGGCCGGTATAGCTGAACATCCCTTGCTGCGTGACGAAATAGCTGGAGTCGTAGCGTGGCAACTTCGTGGTTAGCAGCTTGTGGGCTTGTTGGCGCATGGAGGCAATACGCTGGCGCATTTGGGCAACCTCTTGTTCCCATTGCATGAACAGTGCTGCATCGTTCAGGACGCTGGCCGTGACATAGCCGCCGTGCAGGGGAGGATTTGAATAAACCCGCCGCACAATGGCCCTTAGTTGCCCCATCACCAGTTCGGTTTCGCTGCTTGATGAGCAAACAACCGAAAGTCCGCCGCAGCGTTCGGCGTAGAAAGAAAAATTCTTCGAAAAAGAACTGGTGACCAGGAAGGATAGACCGGCATCGGCCAGGGCGCGCACGGCAAAGGCGTCTTCATTCAGGCCCTTGCCAAAGCCCTGGTAGGCGAGATCCAGGAACGGAATCAGTTTGCCCCGGGACAGAACGGGTATCAGTTGCAGCCACTGTTCGTCAGACAGGTCCACGCCTGTCGGGTTGTGGCAGCAGGGATGCAGCAGCACGATGCTGTAGGCCGGCAAGCGACTTAATTCAGATACCATCTGATCGAAGCGCAGCGTTTTTGTGGCCGTATCGTAATACGTGTAGCGGTGGGTCTTGATGCCCGCGCCCTGGAAAATCGCATGGTGATTGTCCCAGCCCGGATCGCTGATCCAGATCTCGCTGTCCGGGTAGGCGTCATGCAGAAAATCCGCGCCTACCTTCAGGGCGCCTGTTCCACCCACCGTCTGTATGGTTGCAATCTTGCCCGAACGCAGCAACTCGTGACCTTCGCCAAACACCAGGTTCTGAACCGCGCTGCGATACGAAGCCAGGCCTTCTATGGGCAAATAAGGGCGGGGTTGCGGACTCGCGGCCCGGCGCGCCTCAGCGATCTGCACCGAATCCAGCAAGGGAATGCTGCCATCGTTGTCGTAATACAGGCCGACCGTAAGATTGACCTTCTGTGTCCGGGCATCCCGATGGAAGGCTTCGCCGAGGCTGAAAATAGGATCGCCCGCAAAGGGGGCCAGATGATGAAACATAGGGTTTCGGCTGTCCTGTCAAATACTATCGTAGTGTTGCGCTATGTGCCGGCGGAGCGGCCTTCGGGCATATTGCCGGCGCTCCAGAAGGCGTTGCGGTCCAGGTAGTTCTGTAGAAACTGCTGCAGGCGTACATGTTGCGGATCGCGGAAGATTTCTTCAGGCGAACCGCTGGCGGCGATTTCGCCCTTGTCCAGAAACAGAACCTTGTCGGCAACTTGTGCGGCAAAGCCCATTTCGTGCGTGACGACGACCATGGTCATGCCTTCGCGCGCCAGGTCTTTCATGACCTGCAATACTTCGCCTACCAGTTCTGGGTCCAGCGCCGACGTCGGTTCATCGAACAGCATGATGTGCGGTTCCATGGCCAGTGCCCGGGCAATGGCCACGCGCTGCTGCTGACCGCCCGACAAACGCGCGGGATACGAATCCGCCTTATCAGCCAGCCCTACTTTCTGCAGCATGCGCAACGCCGTTGCGCGCGCCTGATTGCGCGGCGTGCGCTTGACGCGGATCAGCGCCTCGGCGACATTTCCCAAGGCCGTCATGTGCGGCCATAAATTGAACTGCTGGAACACCATGCCCACGTGGCGGCGCACACGGTTCAGTTCGGCAAGGCTGGCCTTGACACGGCGCCCTTCCTTATCGACATAGCCCAGGAGCTCTCCCTCGATCAGGACCTCGCCCGTGTCGTACTCTTCCAAGAAAGCCAGGGAGCGCAGCAAGGTGCTTTTACCCGATCCGGACGGCCCGATAATGCAGGTCACTTCTGACTTGCGCACGCCGAGCGAAATATTGTTGAGCACGCGGTTCTGGCCATAATGCTTGCTGACGCCGCGCGCTTCGACCAGATAGTCCTGTTCCATGGGAAGCTTGTTCGAGAATAATGTAGACATTGTAGTTTGCCGCGAATGGCCGGGCCTACCGGGCCAGATAACGGCTGGCGCGGATCTCGGCCCAGCGCCCTGCGCGTCCCGTCACTGCGACGAGCAGCAGGTAGCACGCGCACAGAATCAGGGTGGTTTCGACATACATGAACTGCTCGGAACCGATCTGGGTCAGCACCGCTGTCAACTCCGGCACCGTGACAATCGACAATATAGACGTCTCTTTGCTGAGGATGATGATCAGATTGATGAGCGTGGGCGTAATGATGACCAGCATCTGAGGCAACTGTATGCGCCATACGATGTCGAATCGCGAGAACCCCAGGCATTGGGCCGCCTCGATATGGCCGCGCGACACGGCATTGAAGCCCGACCGGAACGCTTCCGCAAAATATGCGCTGCCATATACCGCCAGGGCGACGACACCCGCCGTCATGGCGGAGAGCTCGATGCCCACGCTGGGTCCGCCATAATAGAGAATGAACAGCTGCACAAGGAAAGGCGTTGTGCGCAGCACTTCGATATAGACACGCAAAACCGCGCGTACCCAGCGCCCACTGTATCGCTGCACTACGGCGATGATGAAACCCAGTACCAGCCCCAGCGCCACCGCTGCCAGCCAGGTGCCTATCGTGGTCAGGAATCCCTGCAGAATCTCGGGCCAGTAAGCGGCTATGTTGGCTAAACTGAAGTCCATTGCCTCAAGACCTTGCGAAACGCCGTTCGGCAAAATGGCCAGCCAAAGATAATAAACCGTTGATCACAAAATACATGAAACCCGCGGCCAGATATATTTCAAGCGGGGTGAAGGTAGTAGCCACAATGTTCTGCGCGGTGCGCGTGATTTCGGCCACTCCCACCACCGAAATCAGCGACGATGCCTTCACCAGCAAAATCATCTCGCTGATCAGCGACGGCGTGGTCAGCTTCAAGGCCTGCGGAATCTGGATGCGCAGCAGTGTGTCGTAGCGGGAAAAGCCCAGCAATTGCGTGGCTTCCAGCTGCCCCCTGGGTATGCCCAGAAAGCCGCCGCGCAGTATTTCGCCCAGATACGCCCCCTCGCACAAAGAGATGGCCACAATCGCCGCCACCAGGGGCGGCACGTTTATGCCGACGGTGGGCAGGAAATAGTAAGCCAGCATAAGCTGGACTATTAGCGGCACGCCACGAAAAAAGAAAACGTAGAAGCTGCCGACGCGCCGGACTATGGCGACCGGCGACAGGCAAGCGCTTGCAATGACGACGGCAATGAGAAATCCAATCAACAAGCCGGCCGCCGATACAAACACCGTCATCTGCGCGGCCTGTATCAGCATCGGGAAAGACTCGAAGAGGGTCTGGAAATCAAGCATGAGCAATTCTGTGGTTGTCCAAGCGCGATACCGACCGGACGCAATCGCCCCGGCCGGATCGTCGAGACATCAAACGTTTGGTACGAATGGGGCCGTGGGCACTTCCATTTCCATGCCGAACCATTTCTTTTGCATCGTGGCCAGGCTGCCGTCTTTATGCATGGACAGTATCACCTGGTCGATCGCATCGAGCAGCGATTTGCTGTCTTCACCCTTGTGGCCCATGTAGGAAAAATAGACCTTCTTGCCGAACGGCGGATTGATAACCTCGAACAGCTTCGGCCGTTCCTTGGCAGCAACGGCAAGGTTGGTGATGGAGTGGCCTACCGCTACGATCCGGCCCGCGGCAAGGTCGGCATAGGCCTGGTTGAAGTCGATGTATTCCTTGATTTCCGGCTTGGGCGACAGCGTGTCGGCAAATTCTTTCAACTGCGCCAATTGCGCGGACCCGCGCTGGCTGCCCACCACTTTACCGGCGATGTCCTCGGGCTTGTTCAATTCTTTGTTCTTGGGGCTTTTCAACAGGGCGACCGTGCCGTCCGCAATGGGCAAGGTGAACGTATAGCGCTCCATGCGCGCCTTGGTTACGTTAAGAGGCCCGGCGATGATATCGAACTTCTTTGCATCCAGCCCGGGCAGCACGCTGGCCCATGGCAGATCAATGTAGCGCACCTTGACGTCGAGCCGTTTGCCGACCTCGTCGAAGAAATCCTTGTTGAAGCCCTGGTGTTCGCCGTTCTTGAGGAAGTCGAAGGGGGCAAACTGCATTTCCGTGCCGACGACCAGTTCGCCAGCCTCTTTCACGCGGGCCAGTTGATCGGCGGCATATGCGGGCAATGCCAGGGAAGTAAGACAAGCTGCGGCAAAGCACAGCTTCAGGGATGTAAATAAGCGCATTCGTGTGCTCCTGAATTTTAGGTGGAAAGCAGGCGGCTGATCGGGCAATGCCGGCTTGCCGGAATAAAGTACCTGGATTTGCCCGGCATTTTAATACCTGCCAGAGCCAATACCTGCAAAAGCGCATCATACGTGCATCCCCGGCCCCACGCTGCTGGTGCTGCCACGGCAGGTGACACGGTTGTTTCCGGCCGGGTACAATCGCGTCGCGTAAGCCGGCTGCCTCTTTTTGGGCGCTCCTTCCGCCCCAGCATCCCGCGGACAGGCGCCGCGACCCTTACTCCGCAAAAGGCGGACACATCATGAACAAGACGCAGGCAGACACCACGGTGGTGCGACATGGACGACCGTGAAGCATTATTCGACGCACTTGCCAAGCAACATTGGGCTGTCTCCGATACCCTGATACCCGCCCAGCTTTATGAAAGCCTGCACCGGGCTTGCCGACAAAAATGGGAAGCCGGCCACTTTCGCGAAGCCCGCATCGGGCGCCAGCACAGCGAGTCCCTGCGGATAGAAATCCGCGGCGATTCCATATGCTGGATAACGCCCGACAATGCCGCTGCGGTTGCGGATGACTTCCTGGCCTGGGCCGATACGCTGCGCCTGGACCTGAACCGCCAGTTCTATGCCGGCCTGAACAGCGCTGAGTTTCATTTCGCGCGTTACTCGGAAGGTCGCGGCTACAAAAAGCATCTGGACCAGCACCTGCAGAATACGCAGCGGCGCATATCGCTGGTGCTGTACTTAAATAGCCGGTGGAGCGATTCGGATGGCGGCCAGCTTTGCCTGTACTCGCCCGACGACGACACTGTCGAGATCAAGCGCATCCTGCCCCAGCCGGGGCGGTTGGTACTGTTCCGCAGCGACCTGATCCCGCATGAAGTCCTTCCCTGCTCGCAGCCCCGATGGAGCCTTACCGGCTGGTTCAGAAACGATCACGCCCCGGCCTGATACCAACGAATCGCCGCCAGGGCGAGCGCGTCGATGGAATCGGTAATGGGCACATCCAGCTGCCCGCGCAACGCGTGCGGAACGGCCAGTGGCAATTCGGTGCAGCCGAAAACCACGGCATCGGCCCCTTGCTTGCGCAGCAAGCTGACGCAATCCGATGCAGGCGCGTATGCCTCGTCGATACGATTGGCCTTGACGTGCATGATGGACGGGATGCACGACAGCGCCATCTCGTCGTCGGCCGGCGTAATGCATTCGTAACCTTGTGCCTGCAAGGCATTCTGGTACAGGCCCAGTTTCAGCGTAACCGCCGTTCCCATCAGGCCAATGCGCCCGCTGTGTATGCCCTGGCGGCGCAAATCGTCGATGACTGCCTGCACAATGTGCAGTACCGGCAGCCTGGTCGCCGCGGCAAGCTGTTCATACCAGAGATGCGCCGTATTGCAGGGAATGGCGATGGCCATGGCGCCCGAGCGTTCGAGCTGCCTGACTCCGTTGAGCATCCAGGGGTAAGGGTCGGGGCCATGCCTGGTGTGGCCTGCGGGCCGGTCGGGAACCCTGGGGTCGTTCCACAGAATGGCGGGAATATGTTGTTGCTCGGACGGCGCGGGTGTCAGGGCAATGAGCCGGGCCATGAACGCGGCGCCCGCCATGGGGCCCATGCCGCCCAGAACACCCAGAAAACGGCCCTGGAAATCGTAGTCCATGCAAGGGCTCAGTGCTGGAGGATTTTTGAGAGGAACATGCGCGCGCGCTCGGAGCGAGCCTCGAGATCGCCAAAGAACTCGTCCTTCGTGCAGTCTTCGACGATCTTGCCCATGTCCATGAAAATGACACGATCCGCCACCTTGCGCGCAAAGCCCATTTCGTGGGTAACGACCATCATGGTCATACCTTCGCTGGCAAGATCCACCATGACGTCCAGCACCTCATTGACCATCTCGGGATCCAGCGCGGAAGTCGGTTCGTCGAACAGCATGGCGACCGGATCCATGGCAAGCGCCCGGGCAATGGCGACACGTTGCTGCTGACCTCCGGAGAGCTGGCCGGGGAATTTGTCTTGGTGGGCCTGCAGGCCGACACGGTCGAGCAGGCTTGCCGCCCGCGCCGCTGCTTCTTCCCGGCTGCGTCCCAGCACCTTTACCTGCGCCAACACCAGATTCTGCGTGACGGACAAATGCGGGAACAATTCGAAGCTCTGGAAAACCATGCCGATACGGGCGCGCAGCTTGGGCAAATTGGTGTCGCGCGCCCCCACCGAAACACCGTCCACAACGATTTCACCCTTCTGGAAAGGCTCAAGGCCGTTGACCGTCTTGATCAGGGTGGATTTGCCGGACCCCGAAGGGCCGCACACCACGACCACTTCACCCTGAGCGATTTCAGTGCTGCAGTCATCCAGTACTTGCGTAGGCCCGTACCATTTGCTGACATGCTTTATTTCTATCATTTGAACTCCAGATACTGCCCAAGCACTAACGTGCAACGCGCGTGCGTTGCTGCAAATAGCGCACAAAAAGCGACGCGCCATAGCTGATGATGAAATACACCACGGCGACGAACAAATACATTTCTATCAAGCGGCCATCACGCTGTGCAACCTTGGTGGCGGCGCCCAGGAAATCGGTGAGCGAAAGCACATACACCAGCGAGGTGTCCTGGAAAAGCACTATGGTTTGAGTAAGCAGGATGGGCGTCATATTGCGAAAGGCCTGCGGCAGCACGATGCTGGCCATTACCTGCCAGTAAGTCAGGCCCAGCGCCGAACCGGCTGCCACCTGGCCGCGAGGCACCGACTGTATGCCTGCCCGCATGATTTCGCAGAAATAGGCGGCCTCGAACAATGTAAAGGTAATCAGCGCCGAGGTAAATCCGCCCACCGAGATGGGGCGATCCGCCCCCGTCAGCCATGCGCCAATATAGGGCACGAGAAAGTAAAACCAGAATATGACCAGGATGAGCGGCAAGGCCCGCAGCAAATTGACGTATGCGCCCGCCACCGCCGCCAGCGGCCGGATGCCCGAGAGCCGGCACATGGCCAGCAGGGTGCCCAATACCAGCCCGCCTGCCGCCGACAGCGCGGTGAGCTTCAGCGTGAAAGCCATTCCATCGCGAAACAGGTAGACCCACGACCGCTGGATGATGTCGAAATCGAAGCCGTTCATGGCGTGGCCTCGGGCGATGTTGAAGCCGCGGCGATGAAGCCGGGTACCGAAACACGACGCTCCAGCCATGTCATGCCGTAGACGACGACCAGATTGAGCAGCAAGTAGAACAATGTCGCCACAGCGAAGGTCTCGAATACCTGAAAGCTGAATTCCTGCATGGACCGGGCGGCGCCTACTAATTCAAACAAACCAATGGTGAAGGCAACCGACGTGTTCTTGATCAGATTGAGCAGCTCGGAGGTCAATGGCGGCAGGATGATGCGAAAGGAAGTGGGCAACAACACATAGCGATATACCTGCGCCGGCTCCAGACCCAATGCCCTAGCCGCCATTTCTTGGCCCGGCGGCAGGGACTCGATGCCCGCCCTTACCTGCTCGGCGACACGTGAAGAAGTGTAGAACCCAAGGCACAGCACGGCCGGAATGAAATTGCCCCAAGGCGGCGCAATGCTTTTGATGAGGTCGCCGACGGCGTCGGGGACCAGTTCCGGAATGACGAAGTACCACAGGAACATCTGCACCAGCAGAGGCACATTGCGAAACAGTTCTACATAGGCCGTACCGATACGCCGCGCCCATTTCAAACGGGTAGTGCGCGCCACGCCAATGACGGTGCCGAAGGTCAGCGCCAGCATCCATGCCAGAACGGCCGTGCCTATTGTCCAGCCGAGGCCGGAGAGCAAGGTATCCAGATAGGTACTGCCCCCCGGGGCCTCGTCGAAAAAAACCAGCCAGTTCCAGTTGTAATTCATGCGCTGGACGGACTACTTGTAGTCATCCGGATCAGGCGAGTCGGTAGGATTCTGCACCACGCGCTTGAGCTGATCGCTCATGGGCCAGCCAAGGTTCACATTCTTTGGCGGAATGGGCGACTCGAACCATTTCTTGTAAAGCTCGGCCAGCGTGCCGTCTTTCATCATGCCGATAATGGCTTCATCGACCACCTCTTTGAACTCGGGATCGTTCTTGGGCTCCATGATGGCATAGGGCTCTACCGTGTAGGCTTCCTTGCTGATCACCCAATCGGCAGGGTTGCGTGAAGTTGCCACCAGGCCCGCCAACAGGATATCGTCCATGAAAAAAGCCGCGGCGCGCCCATTATTGACGGTCAGGAAGGCTTCGCCGTGATCTTTGGTCGGAATGATCTTCAGGTCGAGGCCCTGTTTTTCGGTGGCCCCTGTAAGCCAGCGAATATTGCTGGTGCCGGCGGTGGACACCACGGTCTTGCCCTTGAGGTCGGCGAGGTCATTGAAGCCGGATGATTTCTTAGAGACGAAACGGGTCGCCGTCACGAAAGTCGTGGGCGCGAACGTAACCTGTGCCTGGCGTTCCTTGGTGTTGGTGGACGAACCGCAGTTCAGGTCGACGGTGCCATTGGCCAGCAGGGGAATTCGGGTTGAAGAAGTGACAGGTACCAGCTTGATGTTGATTTTTTCCATGCCAAGCTTGGCCTTGACTGCCTCGACCACCTTGCTGCAGATATCCATTGAGTAACCAATGGGCTGCTGCTTGTCGTCGAGGTAGGAAAAAGGAATAGAAGCGTCGCGGTGACCCAGGGCGATTTCACCCGTGGATTTGATTTTCTCGAGCCTGCCATCTGCGTGAACGGGCGCCGTTACGGCCAGTGCCAACCCTGCCAGCAAAAATGCTATGGATTTCTTCATGTCGAATTCCTTGAGGAGTTGCGGGTGGAAAATGTCATCATAAAGAGTTTCTCCCAGAAAGAAACCGATGCATTTTTCACGTTTTCCCTTATACGGCCGTTGCCTTGTCGGCGAATATCTGCCGATAGCCGAACAGGCCCACGGACCCGCCGGTATGGATGAACACCACGTTTTCGCCCTTCTTGAACTGGCCCTTGCGGATCAGATCAATAAGCCCTGCCATCCCTTTGCCCGAGTAGACAGGATCCAGCAATATGGCCTCCTGCTCGGCCGTAAGGCGTAGGGCTTCGATCATGGAGTCGGTCGGCACGCCGTAGCCGGACCCTACATAGTCGGAATTGGCGACGACGTCGGCGCGCTCTACCGATGCCGACGGCAGGCCCATGTAATCCACCGTGGCCTGAACCAGCTTCCAGACGTTTTCTTCCTGCTGCTGCCTGGCGGCCCGCACGCTGACGCCGTACACCGGAATCCCGCTATTGCTGGAGCGCAAGCCCACCACCAATCCTGCCTGCGTGCCCGTGCTGCCTGTAGCGTGAACAACATGATCGATGCCCACGCCCATCTCGAACGACTGGTTCAGCAGCTCTTGCGCGCAGCCCACGTAGCCGAGCGCGCCTACCGGATTGGAGCCGCCGCCGGGAATGACATACGGCTTGTGGCCGGCGCCGCGCAATTCGGAAGCCAGGTCTTCCATGGCCTGCTGCATATTGCTGCCTGCCGGCAATCTTGCCACGATCTCGCCGCCCAGCAGCCGATCAAGCAGGACGTTGCCGGATTCTTCGTATTCTTCCGCCGCGCCGGAGACGCGTTGTTCGAGCAGGATCTTGCACTTCAGGCCAAGGCGTGCCGCCGCCGCGACAGTCTGACGAGCATGATTCGACTGAACGGCACCTTGTGTGATCAGGGTATCGGCGCCCTGCTCCAGCGCCTGCGCGGCCAGGAATTCAAGCTTGCGTGTCTTGTTTCCACCCGTAGCCAGCCCTGTACAGTCGTCTCTTTTGATATAAAGATTCGGGCCGCCCAGATGCCGGGTAAGGTTGGGCATGAATTCGAGCGGCGTGGGGAAATGTCCGAGGCGAATCCGGGGAAAGGCGGCTAGATGCATAGGTCAACTCCAGGCTGGGGCAAATCATGCAATCGTAACGGTCGCCAGCCTGTTTGCCTACTACTACATTGGTCCAGTGTGCGCTTTTCGCCAGCAGGGGCGGTTTCCCCTATTCTTTCAATGCCTTGTCGAGCCACTGCAATGCCCGGTTCCAGCCATCCTTCGCCGCCGCTACGCTATAACTGGGGCGGTAGTCGGCATGGAAGGCGTGCCCGGCATCCGGGTATACCACAAAGGTGGAAGCCTTGGCCTGCTCGTTTCCTTTGGCCAGGACTTGCTTCATGGCATCAATGGAATCCTGCGTAATGCCGGCGTCTTTTCCGCCGTACAGTCCCAGGACGGGCCCGTGCAGTTCGGCCGCCACTTGCACAGGCTGCGTGGGGTGCAAGGGATCTGTATCGCCCACCAGCTTTCCATACCAGGCCACGCCCGCCTTGACCTTGGGATTATGTGCGGCATACAGCCAGGTTATACGTCCGCCCCAGCAGAAGCCCATGATGCCGAGGCGTTCAGCGTTGCCGCCATTCTTGGAGGCCCATGCCACCGTGGCGTCCAGATCGCTCAGCACCTGCTCGTCAGGCACTTTGCCGACGACTTCGCTAAGCAAGCGGGAAATCTCCGTGTACCGGGAAGGATCGCCTTGCCGCGAAAAGAGCTCAGGCGCAATGGCCATATAGCCTCTCTTGGCAAGCCTTCTACAGACGTCCTTTATGTAGTCATGCACGCCGAAGATTTCCTGCACGACCAGGATGACGGGCAATACGGTCTTGCCCTCCGGCGCTGCGCGATAAGCGGGAATACTGCCATCTTTCACGGGTATCTTCACTTCGCCGGCCACCAAGCCCTTCGTGTCCGTCTTGATGGCCGTCTGCGCCACCACAGGCCCCGCCGCCATCGCAAATCCGCCCGCCAGCGACGTAACGATGAACCCTCGTCGGGTCAACGCCAGCGGCGGCAACAGGCTGTCGAAATCGGTATCGGGCGGACGGCTCATGGTGATCCCCTTTAAAAAAAGCCGGCACGCCGCACTGGCTGCCGGCCTGTTCACGATTCGGATTTTTTTTCGGGCTTACCCTTGCTGCACTGTAACGCAGCACGGCCATGTCGTGGGCTGCGAAAAAGTAAGAAAGATTGAATACCTTATCCTGGGCCGATTGCCGTGGCAGGCGCAGGCTCGGCCACGCGCTGCGCAATGTGCGCCAACGCCTCCTCGACCTGATCGACAAGAATCAGGCACAGATCGTCTTCCGCCAGCCGCGCGAGCGCCGTGTCGATGGCCAGGAACTCGCCGCGAATCTCCTGTATCCGCGTGCAGCGCGAGGCATTGGCCAGCCCCTCGCGCAATAAGGCGACGACCTCGCCGTCGGTACGGCCGCGCTGGCACATGTCCTGATAAAGAATCACGTCATCAAAGGCATCGCCGAGAATTTCGGTCTGGCGCCGGATATCGACGTCCCGCCTGTCGCCTGCGCCGCTGATGACCACAGAACGGCTTCTTGCCGGCATAGTCCCGATTGCCTGCACCAGGGCCTGGATGGCATCTGGATTATGGCCGTAGTCGGCAATGACGGTCGCGCCGCGATAAGAAAACAGGTTGAAGCGACCCGGCGCGGTCTCGGCGTCGCTGAAAAACGTAGCGAGTCCGCGTTGCACACTGTCCCAGTCCAGTCCCAGCGCCCATGCGGCGCCCAATGCCGCCATTACGTTTTCCACCTGAAAGCCTATGGCCCCGTTGTGGGTGAGAGGTATTGCGGACAGGTCGAAACGACGCTCGAAACTGCCTTCGGCCAGCACAATCGCGCCCTCTTCCACGCAGACCACCGGTCGGCCTTGCGCGCGATGCATGGCAAGCACCGGATGATTGCGGTCGCTGCAAAAAAACGTGACGGCGCCGGGGCAGTTCTCGGCCATTGCGACCACCATGGGATCGGCGGCGTTCAGTACCGCGACCCCGTCGGGTGCAACGTTCTCGACGATGACCCGCTTGACGATGGCCAGGTCTTCGACGGTGCTGATATAGCTCAAGCCCAGATGATCGCCCATCCCGACATTGGTCACGACGGCCACATCGCATCGATCGAATCCCAAGCCTTCCCGCAATATGCCGCCCCGGGCCGTCTCGAACACGGTGGCGTCCACATCCGGATGCAGCAGCACGTTGCGCGCGCTTCTAGGGCCGCTGCAGTCGCCGGTGTCGATACGTTGGGCGCCTATATAGACGCCGTCCGAATTGGTCATGCCCACACGCTGACCGCTGTTTGCTATGAGATGGGCAATGAGACGCACTGTCGTGGTCTTGCCGTTGGTGCCGGCCACGGCGACCAAGGGAATACGGCCATTTTCGCCGGCGGCGAACATCTCGTCGATGATGGCTTCGCCGACATCGCGGCCCTTGCCGAACGATGGACTGAGATGCATGCGCAGGCCGGGCGCGGCGTTGACTTCGACAACACAGCCGTGCTGCCTGTCCAGCGGCTCGTAAACGTTGTCGCTGACGAAGTCCAGACCGCAGATATCCAGGCCGACCATCTGGGCCGCCGCAACGGCCCCCGCCGCGAGCTCCGGGTGCACGTGATCGGTTACGTCGGTAGCGGTCCCACCGGTACTCAGGTTGGCGTTATTGCGCAGGGTGACCAGCACGCCCTGCGCAGGTACGGAGTCGGCAGCATGCCCCTGGGCCGCCATCGTCGCCAAGGCAATATCGTCCAGCCTTATCTTGGTCAGTGAAGAGCCATGGCCTTCACCGCGCAGCGGATCGGCGTTGATCGCTTCCACGAGCTGCGAAATGGTATGTTCGCCGTCACCCGTCACTTGCGGTGGGTCGCGCCGCGCTGCCGCGACCAGTTTGTCGCCCACGACGAGCAAGCGGAAATCATGACCCGGAAAATACCGTTCAACGATAACGTCCCGGCAATTGGCTCGGGCGCCTTCATAGGCGGCCAGCACCTGCTCGCGTCCCTGGACATTGACGGCCACACCCTTGCCTTGATTGCCGTCGCGCGGCTTGAGCACCACGGGCCCGCCCAGTTCGCAGGCCGCTGCCCAGGCATCCTCGGCGCTGCGTGCCAGGCGTCCGTGCGGCACCGGCACGCCGGCTGCCGCAAGCAGCGTCTTGGTGAGTTCCTTGTCCTGCGCAATAGCCTCAGCGATCGCGCCGCTGCGATCTGTCTCGGCGGCCTGGATGCGCCGTTGACGGCTGCCCCACCCAAACTGCACCAGACTTCCCCGCGTCAAGCGTCGGTAAGGTATGCCGCGCTTGACAGCGGCCTGCACGATCGCGCCGGTGCTCGGGCCCAGGCGCTCGTCTTCATTCAGCGCGCGCAATCGGGCCAGAGCACCGTCAACATCGAACGGATCGTCGTGCATGGCAGCCAGGCACAGCTGCTGCGCCAGTTCAAAAGCCAGCAGGCCGACTGCCTCCTCGCTGTACTCGACGACGACCTGATACACGCCGGGATCGATGGTCGCAGAAGTGCGGCTGTAGGCAAGCACGCAACCCGCTTTTGTCTGCAGGCACAAAGCGGCCGATGCCAGTGCATGGGCAATCGAACCCGGCTGTTCCTGACCCGGCGGCCTCAGGATATCGAGTTCTGGAAAGCGCACGCGCATCCGTGTTTCGAAATCGTCCATATCGCCGATGACGCACTCCGATTCAGTGCAGGCCACAATGGCCTCGATCACCGTCTGCCGGCACCAGAGATTGGGGCCGCGCAGGGCCCGTACACGTGAAACTTCCATCAGCCTGACTTCCTTATCTCTGAAACCGGTTCGGCACCTTCCTGCCCGAAGGCTTCGATGCCGGCGCGTATCAGGTCGGTTCCCATGCCCAGTGCCCAGGCGGCGGCGACAGCCGCCAGCACATTGCTTGCATGAAAATCGGCCTGCCCGCTCTGGGCCAAGGGTACGCTGGCCGTATCGGTCAACGACAACTCGTTTGCGGCGTCGGCCATGACTATGTGCGATGACCGGACAAATACAGCGCGTCCACCCTGTTCACGGTGATGCACCATAACGGCCGACTCCGGGTCCATGCCGTAAAACACGACTTCCCCATCGCATAAAGAGGCCATATCGGCGACCCGCTGGTCATCGGCATTGAGCACCGCCACGCCGCCGGGCAAGACCACATCGATCTGGGTGCGCAATACCTTGGCTACATATTCGGCATCCGGCACATAAAGTTCCGGGAAGGTCTCGTCAGGGTCAAGATTGGTCACTACGCCAACCTGGCAACGGTCATAAGCCAGGCCTTCGCTCAAGATACTGCGACAGCCGTTTTCGATGACCGCGGCCTGGACCGCGCGATTCAGCAGTACGCGACGACCAGCGGCCCAATTGGCGCCATCGGTTTTCTGCACATGGCGGCGGGCAAAGAAAAGACCCTCGCTGCACGCCAGCCCGGTATATTGGCCGTTGAGTTGCAACAGGTGCGCCACCAGCCGCGCGACGGTCGTCTTGCCCCGGCTGCCGGAGACGCCGACGATAGGTATGTACCCCGTGTCGCCATCGGGAAACAAATGGTCGACAATCGCCCTGCCGACTGGTCGCGGCTCGCCGGAGGCCGGTTTCAAGTGCATCAGCAGACCCGGTCCCGCGTTCACTTCCACGATCGCGCCGCCTTGCGCTTCAAGAGGCTGGGAAATATCCTCGGCCACCAGATCCACGCCGGCGACGTCCAGCCCTACCACGCGAGCCGCCAGGGCGACGGCGGCCGCCACGCTGGGGTGAACGGCATCGGTAACATCGATCGCGACATTGCCGTTACGCTGGATCAGCACGCGCACGCCGACCTGGGGAACGGAATCGGGCGTCAGGTTCTGCCGCGCCAACTCCAGCATGGCCGCCGAGTCCAGGCGTATGAAATTGAGCGGCTGATCTTCACCCCGCCCTCGGCGAGGGTCGGAATTCAATTGACTTTCCATCAGGTCGCGCACCGTGCTGGCGCCGTCGCCCACGACTACGGCGGCGTCTCCCCGTGCCGCGGCCACCATGCGGTTGCCCACCACCAGCAAACGATGCTCATCACCGGGAATAAATCGCTCGACCACCACGCCGCTGCCTTCATGGACGGCAATGGCATAGGCTGTTTCAATCTCCGCGCGGGTCATCAGATTCGTAAATACCCCGCGCCCGTGATTGCCATCACGCGGCTTGAGCACGACCGGCAGGCCTATCGATTCGGCGGCATCCCAGGCTTCTTCCAGCGTTTCCACCAGGCAGCCTTCGGGCACCGGCACGCCGCATGCGCCGAGCAGACTTTTGGTGAGGTCTTTGTCCCGCGAAATACCTTCGGCGATCGCGCTGGTGCGATCCGTCTCTGCCGTCCAGATGCGGCGCTGATGCGCTCCGTAGCCAAGTTGCACCAGATTGGCTTCGCTCAGGCGTATGGTTGGAATATCGCGGTCATCGGCGGCGTCCACAATGCACGCCGTGCTGGGCCCCAGGCGCAAGGCCTCGGACAATTCGCGCAATTCGTCGATAGCTGCCTGGACGTCGAAGGCGCGATCCTCGATGGCGGCCATGACCAGATCGCGTGCAGCATAAAGCGCCGCTGTGGTGACAGATTCATGCCAGGCGCGCACAATTACTTTGTACACGCCGCGCACAGGGGTCTCGCGTGCACGGCCCAATCCGCCGGGCATCCCCGCCAAGCTCTGCAACTCCAGCGTGACGTGTTCAAGGATATGGGCCGGCCACGTTCCCTGCTTCAGGCGTTGAAGAAAGCCGCCGTGTTCGCCGACACTGCATCGATGTTCCACCAGTGACGGCAGCCAGGCGCTGAGGCGCTCGTAAAAACCGGGAATGGTGTTGGAAGGATAATCTTCCAGTGCGCCTATATCGACCAATGCTTCGATAACGGGACGATAGGCCCAGATGTTCGGCCCGCGCAAAGACATCATACTGATGAATTCTATGTATTTCTTTTGCATCGAAAATGGATAAAAGATGTAGCGCGGAAACATTTACCGGTAGTGAAACGTATTTAACGGCAATTAATGCTTCAAGTGTTTGCAAATCGTATCCAGAAAGACGAAAATCACTGGGCGAGACGCGAAAAAACCACAGCGAAAAGCCATCTCTTCCCACAGCAAGCCTCTACATCGACAATAGCGCCCCATCCCTTACTCAGTGTCCTTACCGGGCGGCGAATCGCATAAAGCAATGAAGACAGAGACAAACGATACCGGCCACGTCCTCGACGAACTGCCTGCCCCGTGGCGCGCATCCTTGAGCAATCGGCTTGCCGATAGCGAGGCCGTGGTTTGCTGGCTGAAAGTGGATCTTGATTCCCATCTGCGTTTTGCGCCCACGGTGTTGGTCGTGACCGACATGCAATTACTGGTCCTGGGCCCCGAAGATACCGAGTCGCAAACCTGGCCGTTCAGCCCGGACCTGACCTTACGCCATCATGATCACGCGGGCGTCGGCACATTGGAACTGCACGACAGCGCCGCCCGCCTTGCGGTATGGCGCTATACCCTGGAACACAACGCCGCCGCGCTGCAATGGATCGCCAGCTTCGAGCGCCAGCGCAATCTGACACTGGGCATCGCGCCGCCCATGCAGCGCGAGCCCGAAGTCCGCCCGGCCAGCGCCGCGCAAGCGAAATCGCCGCCCTCGACGTGGGCGCTGTTGCGCTTGTGGCGCTTTGCCAAACCTTATCGCCTGTTGCTGCTTACCGGTTTCCTGCTGACTTTGGCGTCCACCGCCGCCGCGCTGGTGGCTCCCTACCTGACCATGCCGCTGATGGACAAGATTCTTATCCCTTACCAGAATGGCGTGCCCATAGACTGGGACCTGGTCAAGCTTTACCTGGGCGCCTTGCTGGCCTCGTCGCTGCTGGCCTGGCTGTTGGGCTGGGGGCGTACCTACATTCTTGCCTGGGTCAGCGAGCGCATAGGCGCCGACTTGCGCACTACCACCTACGAGCATCTGCAGAAGCTCTCCTTGCAATACTACGGCGGCAAGCGCACAGGCGACCTGATTGCACGGATCGGCTCCGAGTCCGACCGTATCTGCGTATTTCTTTCGCTGCACCTGCTCGATTTCGCCACCGACGTGCTGATGATTGTGATGACAGCCGCGATTCTGATCTCCATCAACCCCTGGCTTGCGGTGGTCACCTTGATACCCCTGCCCTTCATAGCGTGGTTGATCCACCTGGTGCGCGACCGCCTGCGCCGCGGCTTCGAAAAAGTCGATCGCATCTGGTCGGAAATCACCAATGTACTGGCCGACACGATTCCAGGCATACGCGTGGTCAAGGCCTTTGCGCAGGAACGTCGTGAAGTCTCGCGCTTCAGGGAGGCAAACAACCGCAATCTGGCGGTCAACGACCGCGTCAACCGGATCTGGTCGCTGTTTTCACCTACGGTCACCTTGCTGACCGAAATAGGGCTGCTGGTCGTATGGGCATTCGGCATCTGGCTGGTGTCACACGACGACATTACCGTCGGGGTGCTCACCGCCTTTCTCACGTATATCAGCCGCTTTTATATCAGGCTTGATTCCATGAGCCGCATTGTCTCCTTCACCCAGAAAGCCGCCGCCGGCGCAAAACGCATCTTCGATATTCTGGATCACGTGTCGAGCGTGCCTGAGGCAGCCAAGCCGGTACACATCGAACATGTGGAAGGCCGCATTGAGTTGCGCAACGTCGGGTTCCGCTACGGAAATCGCAGCGTAATGCGCGGCATCGACCTGAATATCGCCCCCGGGGAAATGATAGGGCTGGTCGGCCACAGCGGATCGGGAAAAAGCACGCTCGTAAATCTCATTTGCCGGTTCTACGACGTATCTCATGGGGCGATTCGCCTGGACGGCGTCGATATCCGCGCACTGCCTATTTCGGAGTACCGCCGCAACATCGGCCTGGTGCTGCAGGAGCCCTTTCTGTTCTTCGGTACGATCGCGGAAAACATTGCCTATGGCAAACCAGACGCCACTCGCCAGCAGATCATTGCCGCGGCCCGGGCCGCCAACGCCCACGAGTTCATCCTGCGCCTGCCTCACGGCTATGACTCCCTGGTCGGCGAACGCGGTCAGGCGCTTTCGGGCGGCGAGCGTCAGCGCATCTCGATTGCCCGCGCCTTGCTCATCGACCCGCCCATACTGATACTCGACGAGGCCACCTCCTCGGTGGACACCGCCACGGAGAAAGAGATCCAGAAAGCGCTGGACAATCTGGTACGCGGGCGCACGACGATATCCATCGCCCACCGCCTGAGCACGCTGCGCCAGGCCGACCGGCTGGTGGTCCTGGACCGTGGCGAGATCGTGGAAGTGGGCAAGCATGACGACCTCATGGCCCGCAACGGTCATTACTTCAGGCTGCACGAGGCACAGGCAGCGCAGGCCGAAATCGGCTCAAGCAACGACGGCTGGGACGACGGCACAGAGCAAGGCACAACATGATGCAGGCGACCCTCCCATGACTACTCCCAACTTTCAGCTTAGACGCGATCCGCACGGGCGACTCGTCCTGGAATCCGATGGACACATCCACGATACCGTCGTACCGGTACGCAGCTTTCCTGTTTCGGCGGCAAACGAAGGCATTGCGCTGGTCGGTCCCGACGGCGCCGAACTGGCATGGATAGACCGCATGGCCGATTTGCCCGACGACATGCGCGCGCTGCTGGAAGAAGAATTGTCGAGCCGCGAATTCATGCCGGAGATAAGCCAGATACGGCATGTATCCAGTTTTGCCACGCCAAGTCGCTGGCAAGTGGAAACAGACCGCGGCGCCGCCGTGCTGCTGCTAAAGGCCGAAGAAGACATTCGCCGGCTTTCTTCCACCACCTTGCTTATCGCCGATGCGCACGGCGTTCAATACCTGATACGCGATGTGCCTGCCCTGGACCGGGCCAGCCGGCGTATGCTGGACCACTTTCTGTAAGTCTAACGGTCGAAAGCCAGTTCGCAGGTGCCGGGGCGTACGCGGCGTGCGCATTCGCGCGTCGTGTCGACACAGCCGCCATCGCGATAAACCCCGCCGGGGTCGCGCAATCGCAGCATCCGGCCCACAATGCGATCGACCTCCTCCGGGTCTTGCAATGACTGCGCTACCCGAGCATCCACAACACCGTCATCCACTTGCAATTTGCCATCGCCATTGCAATACGTCGCATTGCGCCAATGAAACAGCTCCACGCACTTGGACACGAGGGTAAAAGGCTGGTCGCGCTTCCAGAAGTTGGTAAAGAGTCCGTCGCCCAGATAGAACACCCATGAGCCCTCGTAGCCCTCGACATTGGACGATTGCTCGTCGGGATTGCGAAACCACAGACGGTCGCCCGGCACATAGTACCGGGGCGGCAAAGGCTGCGCCATGGACCCGTATTCGGTCAGGAACACATCGTGGAACTGGCCCGACATAATGGCCCGCGTTTCCCATTGCCGCTGCAGCTGGATCAGTGCCGCGGGATTGCACTCGGCAAGTTCCTGCGCAATGCTCAGCAACATAACGTATTCGGTCGCCCGATAGCAGGAGAATGAATAGAGCTTGCCTGAGCGTTCGGGCTGGGTGGTTTTCTGCAAAGCTTCGATCAAGGGCTTGCCGGGCTTGAGAATGAAACCGGTGGACAAGTCGTAGTTCCAGTAGTCCTCCGGCCGTTCGGCATGTTCCGTGTCGAAGGCAAGTGCGGTTTTGCGCGCGTTCTGCACTATGTTCCGACGGATGTTGACTGCCGACGCGAACTCTTCAAAACTGGGAAATTTGAACGGGACAGGGCTGGCCAGCAAGGCCAGCACGATCTCCCGTTCGAGATCGTCGGAATTGTCCCCCGTGGCCAGATCCAGCTGCCGGCACAACAGCGTCGTGTCGAACCCTGGTGTAAAGCGCTGCGCGAACTCTTCGGTAACGGCAATGACTACACCGTCGTCTTCATGGCGAAGGCATACCAACCGTTGCAGGCCAAGGCGGCCCAGATAGTCCAGCAGGCGTTGCGGCCCGCTGTCGCTTTCTCGGCATGCAGAGAGATGGATCCCGCAAACGCGTATCGCGGGGGAAAGGCTGGGCACATTCATGGGAAAACTCTTCTCTCAGAGGCGGGGATCAGGCCGGGCAAGCGCAATATTATCCGCAAAACCCCCATGTCAGCGATCGAATATTTCGCTTATCGCCTTATAGGGGATTGCCTCGTCGGCGAAGCTGAATGTGCCGTGCTCGCGCATCTCTTCGGCGGCACGCATGAATGCGCCCAGCGCCGCGCGGCTGAGCGCGCTGCCCACGCTCACCCGCCTCACCCCCATGTCCTGCAACTCGGCCAATCCCAGGCTTACGCCTTGCAAACCCATTACTACATTGAGCGGACGATCGACGGCGCCCAGCACAGCCGCGATGTCGGCCTTGCTGGTCAAGCCGGGCGCATACAGGACATCCGCCCCCGCCTCTTGATAAGCCTGCAGCCGCTTTATCGTATCGGGAAGATCGGGGCGGCCATTGAGATAATTTTCTGCGCGTGCTGTGAGGGTAAAGGGAAACGGCAGCGCGCGCGCCGCCTGGACTGCGGCGCGTATACGATCTACAGCCAGGCCCAAGTCGTAGATTGGAGAGTCAAGCCGACCGTTTGCATCTTCAATGGAGCCGCCGACCACACCGCTCTGTGCGGCCAGTCGTATGGTTTCCGCCACGGTATCGGGATTATCGCCGAAACCGTTTTCCAGGTCTGCGCTGACGGGCAGATCGGTGGCCGAAGCAATGTCGGCCACATGGGCCAACATGCGTTCACGACCGACGTGGAAATCGGACAGACCCATCGTAAAGGCATACCCGGCGCTGGTCGTAGCCAGCGCCTGGAAACCCAGGTGCGTCAGCAGCCTTGCCGTGCCGGCGTCGAAGGGATTGGGGATAATAAAAGCCGATGCCTGCTGGTGCAGTGCACGAAACGCGCACCCTTTTTCGTCCTGTGTTGCCATGATTCCCCTTTTTGGTGTGGGATGTCAGCGCTCCAGCGGTTCGCCTGGCCCGACTCGATCGACAATAAGCTGGTAATGCTCGGGACGGCGATGACGGGCGAAATCAAACACATTTTTCCTGAATGTTTCCGCCAGCGCCAGATCGGCATTAAACGTAATCACCTCATCGTCCTCGGTGCTGGCCTGGGCAACGATCTCGCCCGTTGGCGCCACGATGACCGACCCGCCGATCATATGATGCCCGTCTTCATAGCCGCACTTTGCCGCTGCCGCCGCCCATACGCAATTTTGATAGGCGCTGGCCTGCAAGGTAATGAGGTGATGGTGCATTCTAAGATGGACAGGCTCCGGCCAGTGAATGTTTTGCGATGGAGTGTTGTACCCCAGCACGACCACTTCAGCGCTTTGCAGGCTCATGACGCGCCAGGTCTCGGGCCAACGACGATCATTACACAGGCACATGCCCATTTTCGTATTGTCCACATCCCATACCCCGAATGTCTCGTTTCCGACGTCGAAGTATTTTTTCTCCAGGTGCTGGAAGGGAGCATCCGGTTTGTGATCATCATGGCCGGGCAAATGGATCTTGCGGTACTTGCCGATAATCTTGGCTGATTTATCGACCAGTATCGACGCATTGAAGCGCCGGCCATCGGGAGTCAGTTCCGCGTAGCCCAGGTAAAACCCCAGCCCCAGCTTCCTGGCTTCATCGAACAGGGGCTGAACGTCGCTATTGGGCATGGCAGCTTCAAAATAGCGCTCCTCGGCCTCTTGCATCGACATCCAGTAGCGTGGAAAAAAAGTGGTCAAGGCCAATTCGGGAAAAACGACGAAATTGGCGCCCCGGCCATGTGCTTCCCGCAACATCTCAATCAGTCGTTTGACAACGCTGCGGCGGTCGTCGGCCAAATTGACCGGCCCCATCTGGGCAACGGCCAGGCCGAGTTTTCGGTGAGGTGCACTCATGACATTTCCCTTATGTAGACAAAACAGCAAGCATGCCTACAACCGCAACAACCGTAAACCTTCCGGCGCCGAAGTCAGCCGCCAGGGCCTGTAGCAGTCAAAACAAAATAAACCCTTTATTTACTTATGCTTGGCATCTTTTCCATGCTGGGCAAGGCTGAAATGCAATAGCCGCCGGTTATGCCGGAAGATCAAAGTTTGATGGCTTCTTCCGCTATGACTTTCTTTACCGCATCCAGCAGCCGTCGGCCCAGCAAAGGAAGCGGATCGACATTGGAATAGGTGGCCCATATGGTCAGGCCGGCTACTGAAACAGGCTTTACTTCCAGTAGCGGCAAGGTTTCGGCGGGAAGACTCCACAGATCGACCAGGGCGATCCCCAGTCCATGTGTCACACAGGAGACCGCGCTGGACGGCGAATGAACTTCAATAGTGGTTCTGGGCTGCCTGACTTCACCGAAGAAACTGCTTACCATCCGCCCCGCGGGGGCATCCGCCGGATAGCTGATCCACGGATAATGCGACACCTCGTCGGGGTAGACGATGTCCAGATTTCGGATAGGGTGGCCTTTCTGCGCAATACAGACGACGGACTCGGTGCCCAATGCAACAGATGTCAACGACGGGCTGTCGGACGGTTGCAGCGAAATGCCTAGGTGCGCACGTCCGGCCAGGAAGTGGCCCACCATTTGATCGAACGTGGCGGTACGAAAATCCACTTTTGCCCGTGGGCTTTTGGCATAAAGATGCTGCAGGGCGCATGGAATCATGCGCTGTCCGAATGTCGCGCTGCTGACCAGCTTGAGCGTGCCGAAGCCGGTTTCGCCCAGGCTCACCGCCAGGTCGTTGACGGACTGGATACTCTCGTAGATCTGCTCGACTTCCATGAACAGCCGCGTCGCTTCCGGCGTTGCGATTAGCCGCGCCTTCACCCGGTCGAAGAGCTGATAGCCCAGGCGGCTTTCGGTAAGTGCAAGGACCCGGCTGATGGCCGGTTGCGACACGTGCAGCATGCGCCCCGCGGCGCTGATGGAGCCAGTAACCATGATCGCCCTGAAGACTTCGATCTGCCGCAGGCTCAGGGGTACGCGTGCAATTTTTCTGTCGTGTTCCGGCGCGCTTGCTGCGGTATGGTCGGTCGGCGGCGAGTTGGGCATCAATATATCAACGTTATGGGTTAGCTACATATTTCTATGAATGCGTTGGACGAATACAGTGATAGTTTGTAGCTTTCACTGCTCATTGGGGAAGAAACATGCGCACTCGTTCAATTTTCAACAGTATCACTGCCGCCGCCATCGGCTTCGGCGTCGTCTCCGCCTCGCACGCGGAAGCCCAGTATCCGAAAAATCCGATCAAGTTTATCGTACCGTCGGCGGCCGGTGGGTCTCCCGACGTGCTGTCGCGGGTTATTGCCAATGCAATGTCCAAAGACCTGGGACAGTCCTTAGTGGTGGAAAACAAACCGGGCGCCGCCGGCAATATCGGGATCATGCAAATCAAGAACGCACCCAACGACGGCTATACCATCGGTTACGGCAACATCAATACGCTGTCCGTGAACCAGGCCTTGTTCAAGAAGCTGCCTTACGATGTCAATAAAGACCTCGCGCCCATCGGCCAGATGTTCAGCCTTTATAACGTCCTTATTGTGCCTGCTCAGTCGCCAGCGCAATCGATAGGCGATCTCGTAAAAAGCGCCAAGGAAAATCCCGGCAAGCTTTCCTACGGCGCATCGGGAGTGGGAACAACAGGGCATATGGGAGGCGAACTCTTCAAGAGCCTGGCCAAGATCGACGCTCTCTTCGTGCCTTACAACGGCGGTCCCGCCGCCCTGCAAGACCTGATCGGCGGCCGCCTCGACTACATGTTTTCCAATTCCTCAGAAGCCATTCCCCTGATCAATTCCGGCAAGGTGCGGCCGCTGGGCGTGAGCAGCGTAAAGCGCCTTACCCTGCTGCCTGAAGTTCCGACGGTTTCCGAAGCAGGTGTCGCAGGATACGAGACCGTTGCATGGGGCGGACTCGTCGCGCCCGCCGGTACGCCTCCCGAAGTGATTGCCAGGCTGAACAAATCTTTGCAGGTTGCCTTGAACGACGAAGAGGTCAAGAAGTCGCTGGCGACATTCGGCGCTGACGCCTCATACAGCACTCCTGCGGACTTCCAGGGCCTGATAGACGGCGAAGCGAAGAAGTGGGCGTCCATCATTGACGATGCCGGCATCCAGAAACTAGATTGATAAGGCGGTTATGTCGACAGATTTCATCATTTCAGGCGCCACATTGGTCGATGGATCGGGAGCCGCGCGGTTTCGGGCCGATGTGTCCGTATCGGGCGGACTCATTGCCGAAATCGGCCAATTTGATAAGGGTGAAGGCGTACGGGTAAAGGCGGCCGAAGGTTTGGTTCTGGCGCCCGGTTTCATCGACTCCCATACTCACGATGACGGCTACTTGCTGGCCCATCCCGACATGAAGCCCAAAGTTTCGCAAGGGATAACCACGGTAGTCACCGGCAACTGCGGCATCAGTCTTGCGCCCCTGCCTTCGGGCGGCGCGGTTCCGCAGCCGCTGGATCTCCTTGGCCCGCCAGAGCTATTCCGGTTCAAGACCTTCGCTGCCTGGATAGCTCAGCTTCAGGAAACGCCGGCCGCCGTCAACGTCATTCCTTTGGTCGGCCATACGACTCTGCGGGTCGCCAGCATGGCGGATACGGGACGTGCGGCGACACAACCCGAAATTGAAGCCATGCGGCAACTGCTGGCGGAAGCGCTGGACGCCGGCGCGTTCGGGATGTCCACGGGCACTTTTTATCCGCCGGCCTCCCAGGCGCCCACCAGCGAAATCATCCAGGTCGGCGCCGCCATGAAGCAGCGCGGAGGCCTCTATGCAACGCACTTGCGCGACGAGGCCGACCACATTGTCCCAGCCATGGAAGAAGCTTTGGAAATCGGCAGGGCCCTGGAAAGCCTGGTTGTCTTCTCCCACCATAAACTTGCAGGCAGCAAGAATCACGGGCGGTCCACTGAAACATTGAAGCTGATCGAAGACGCAGGCAAACACCAGGCTGTATGTATCGATTGCCATCCTTACCCAGCCACATCGACGATGTTGCGGCTGGATCGCGTCATGATCTCCAAGCGCACAATGGTGACGTGGTCCAAAGGTTATCCCGAAGCGGCGGGCCGCGACTTTGCCGATGTCATGCAAGAGCTCGGCCTGGACGAACAAGGCACGCTGGATCGATTGATGCCTGCCGGGGCAATCTACTTTCTCATGCACGAAGACGACGTGGCCAGGATCATGGCGCACCCATTGACCATGGTTGGCTCCGACGGCTTGCCGTTCGACTCGCACCCGCATCCCAGGCAGTGGGGCACGTTCACCCGCGTGCTGCGCGCGATGGTGCGGGAGCAAAATCTGATTACGCTGGAACAGGCCATACACAAAATGACGGGATTGGCCGCCGACAACTATGGCCTGGAGAAACGCGGCCTGCTTCGACCCGGCTATTTTGCCGACCTGGTGCTGATGGACGAGACCCTGGTCACCGACCGCGCCACATTCGATGCGCCCATACAGACCAGCCAAGGCATACACGGCGTATGGGTGAACGGCGAACCCGTCTGGGACGGCGCCGATGTTTGCGCCAACCGCCCGGGACGCGTCCTGAGCCGTCAGTCTTTCAATCGGCCCTAGGAGCCCACGCTCCTAGGCCGCCAGGGCAACGCCAGCCGATGCATTGAAGCGCTCCAGCACAGAGAGCGCCAATGCATCGATGGAGTCCGTCAACAACAGCCCGAATTCACCACGCCTATGGTGCGGAACAGCCAGCGGCAGTTCCGTGCACCCCAGCACCACGGCTCGCGCCCCGCGCTTCTCCAGCGCGGCAATGCCCTGGGCGGCTGGGGAAAACGCGGCATCGATCCGATTGGCCTTTACGGCGGCGATGGCCGGCACGCAGCAGTCCACGACTTCAGCTTGCGAGGGCGCAAGCGGCTCGTAGCCGGCTTGCACCAAGTAGCGTTGATAAAGGCCCAGCTCCAGCGTTGCAGCCGTGCCCATGATGCCTATCTTGCCGCCATGAATGCCTTGGCGCCGCAAATCTTCAACGACCGATTCCACGATATGCAGCACCGGCACGGCGACCTGCGACTGAAGCGCATCAAACCACAGATGCGCGGTATTGCAGGGAATGGCGATGCAATCCACGCCGGACCGCGCCAAGAATCGCATGCCCTCCAGCATGGCGGGCAAAGGATCCGTGCCGCCACTGAGCCGGGATGCGGATCGATCCGGTATGCGCGGATCATTGCGCAACAGGACCGGGATATGTTCCTGATCGGTGCGCGCGGGCGTCAGCTGTGCAAGGCGGTAGGCAAATGAAGCCCCGGCCAAGGGCCCCATGCCGCCAAGAACGCCCAGCGTTTTTCCTCCGACCGTAACGGCGGGCTTCTCGAGAAGAGCTTCCATTTCAATGTCCATTCATACGCAGGCGCAATGAGGTGTGCCATACGGCTGCCTGCAGATGCCAGCATGCCCGCATGTCGCCCCGCCCGCAACTCGAACTGGAAGAATGAAAAAATGCCTGGGAGTCCCGCTAGGCAGAGGCCAAGCCGCTGATCTTAAAAAGAAAGACGCCCCCCTTTAACGGCTTCCCTTTTCCCGGTGCATAACCCAGAATTATGATGAATCCTCGAATATTGATGGGTCCAACGACAACGAACTAAACGGAGACATGTCATGCAAGAAAACGTTCAGCCACGCAGAAATTTTCTCAAGACCGCGGCCGGTAGCACCTTGGCGTTGGCCAGCGCCGCAGCCGGCGCACAATCATTCCTTTTCACACCCAATCAGCGCTATCCCGATCCATCCATCCTGATTCTGGACCCCAGCTTTACGAAATATCGCATCTACAGCAGCACGGTCGAGCAGGTCGCAACAGGCATGCGCTGGGCGGAAGGGCCGGTCTACTTCCCCAACGAAGGTTATGTGCTCGTAAGCGACATTCCCAACAATAGGATCATGAAGTACGACGAATCCAATGATACGTTCAGCGTGTTCCGCGCCAATGCCAACTATGCGAACGGCAACACGCGGGATCGCCAGGGCCGCTTGATAACTTGCGAACATTCCGTCACGCGGCGGGTCGTGCGCACCGAACACGACGGCCAGATGACCGTGCTGGCAGACAACTACGAAGGGAAACGGCTGAATGCGCCGAACGACGTGGTGGTCACGTCCGATCACGCCGTCTGGTTTACCGATCCGCTGTTTGGCATCAACGGCGAGTGGGAAGGCTCGAAAGCCACACCGGAACAGGCCACCACGAATGTATACCGCCTGGGCACCGATGGAACGCTGAAGGCCGTCATCACAGACATCGTCAATCCCAACGGACTGGCCTTTTCCCCGGATGAAAAAAAACTCTACGTCGTCGAATGGAAAGGCACGCCAAACCGCAGCATCTGGAGCTATGACGTTGCCCTGGATGGCACCGTGTCAAACAAGGTGAAGCTTATCGATGCATCAGACCACGGAGCCCTGGACGGCTTCAAGGTCGACCAGGACGGGAACCTTTGGTGCGGCTGGGGCAGCAGCGGCGCGCTCAATGCCGAACCCACGGATGTCGACGGCAGGCAAGTCTATACATTGAAAGGCGACCCGGAAGATCTCGACGGGGTCATGGTATTCAATGCAACGGGGAAAGCCATCGGTTTTATCAAGCTTCCGGAACGCTGCGCCAACCTTACATTCGGTGGCCCGAAGAACAACCGCTTATACATGGCCAGCAGCCACTCGCTCTACGCCTTGTTCGTCGAATCGCATGGCGCAGTCTGACTACCCGACCTGAGTCGAACGCGCTGTCGCTGGCCGATGTGCGAGCGGCACGCCAAAACGCCGCGCCATTTGCGGCCTTGACATGCGCAGCACATGGTCGGTAGCATGAAACCTCACATGAGACTTGCAGGGAATTCAAATGACCACGACAAGCAAAGGAGAGCGGCATCGCGCCAAGCTGCGGGCTGCTGGTCTGCGCCCCTTGCAGATATGGGTCCATGACACCCGTACGCCTGCTATTTCTGAGCAACTTGCGCGGCAATGTCATAAGCTGAAGCACGACCCGGCCGAGCGCGAAATCATTGAATTTGTCGAAGAAGCAGCGGCGCAGACAGAGGGCTGGCGATGACCGTTCGCGGCGACCTTGTAATCGTCGCCCTTCAGGGAGACTACGGTAAGCCGCGACCGGCGCTGATTGTTCAATCCAATCTGCTTGCCGAGCTCCAAAGCGTTATCGTATGTCCAATCACCAGCGATCTGCGCGACGCCCTCTTTCGCATCACGATCGAGCCAAATCCGGTCAATGGGCTACAAACCTTGTCGCAAGTAATGGTTGACAAGATCGCGACCATTTCGCGTTCAAAGATCGGCAAAACTTTGGGCCAATTGGATGAGGAGAGAATGCGGGCCGTGGAACGGGCCTTGGTGCTAGTGATCGGGATCGCATAAATCAGGGCATCTCCTCGTCTAATCAAAGCCTTTCACCGGCTGCCATGCATTTCGTCGCGGACATGCGCCACCATGCCGAATCAATTGCCAGGGTACAAACATGATCAACCCAACCGCGCTTTTCGTGCTCGGCCATGCCGGTACAGGCAAATCCTTCCTGACAGCGCATTTCGTCCTGCGGCAACGACAGGAAGGCCGCGCCTGGTGTGTGCTGGACAAAGATGTGGTCAGCGAAATATGGTCGGGCCCAATGCTGGCCGCCCTGGGGCAAGATCCCAACGATCGTGACAGCCCCCTGTTCAAGGCCAAAGTGCGCGACCTGGAATACCAGAGCACGCTGCGCATCGCAAAAGATCAGCTGGACATGGGCCTCGATGTAATTTTTCCGGGGCCCTGGAGCCGGGAAACCGCCTCGTCGGCGCTTTTCTCTGTCCGCGATCTCGGCTTTCCCCCACAGACCAGGCTGCGTCACGTATGGCTGGAGCTGCCTTTGACCGTGCGGCGGCAACGCATTGCCGACCGGAACGATCCGCGCGACCAGTGGAAGCTCGAACACTGGGAGGCGTACACCGAGGCATTGAAGCGGCCGGCCGCAGTACAAGACGGGCGTATCCCCGTCCTTGACGCGAGCCTTTCCATTGCCGACCAAATCGCTGCACTGGGTGCGCTGGTCTGCTGAACCAGCTATATTGAACCTATCTGCTGATACAATTATTTCAGCGTAAAAGCAGGCCACGTCCATGCGAATCGAGGCATGCACAAGGAGCTTACCAATTCCTCACAGAGCCTCAGCACTGGCCCCGTTCCAGCATGCCACATTCCGCGCATTGTGGACGGCGACGCTAGCCTCCAACCTTGGCGGCCTCATACAGGCAGTGGGCGCTGGCTGGCTCATGACAACAATCTCCGATTCCGACGACATGGTTGCCCTGGTGCAGGCGGCAACGACGCTGCCCATCATGATCTTCTCGTTGGCCGCCGGAGCGCTTGCCGACAACTTCGACCGCCGCAACATCATGCTGACGGCGCAAATCATCATGATGCTGGTGTCCGCCATCCTGGCGGTATTTGCAATTTCCGGATTGTTGTCGCCCTGGCTCCTGCTTACCTTCACGTTTTTCATCGGCTGCGGAACCGCGCTGCACAATCCGTCGTGGCAGGCCTCCATGGGCGATCTGGTTCCGCGCGAAGACCTGCCTGGCGCCGTAACCTTGAACAGCATGAGCTACAACCTCATGCGCAGCGTCGGGCCTGCCGTAGGCGGCATTATTGTGGCGTTGGCCGGCGCAGCCTTTGCATTCGCCCTGAATGCCGTCAGCTACATTGCCTTGATTCATGCCCTGTGGCGCTGGAAGCCGCAAAGGCCGCCCCGCACCTTGCCGCGTGAAGCGTTTGGCAGCGCCATCGCCGCCGGCCTGCGCTATATCGCCATGTCCCCCAATTTGTTGAAGGTGCTTTTTCGCGGCTTCCTGTTCGGACTGGCCGCCGTGGCCGTACTCGCTTTGTTGCCGCTGGTGGCGCGCGATCTTGTCCAAGGCGGAGCCTTCACCTACGGCATCATGCTGGGCTGCTTCGGCGCCGGCGCCATTGGCGGCGCGATGCTCAATGCGCGGGTCCGCGAAAACTGGCGCAATGAAACCATCGTCCGGGCCGCCTTCATTGGCTTCGCCATCAGCGCCGTCTTGCTGGCATTGAGCCGCGATTTATGGATAAGCTGCCTGGTCCTGCTGCCCGCCGGGGCCTGCTGGGTGCTGACGCTGTCTCTCTTTAACGTGACCGTACAGCTGTCGACGCCCCGCTGGGTCGTAGGGCGCGCCCTGGCGCTGTATCAAACCGCCACCTTCGGCGGAATGGCGGCGGGCAGCTGGCTCTGGGGGCTTACGGCGGAAGCCCACGGAGCCGACCAGGCGCTGATCGTATCCGGAATCGTGCTGGTGGCGGGAGCGCTGATAGGGCTGCGCTTCGGCTTGCCCGAATTCGGCAAACTCAATCTCGACCCGCTGGACCGTTTCAACGAACCCGTGCTGAAGCTGGACCTGAGCTCGCGCAGCGGCCCCATCATGGTGATGGTGGATTACGAAATCGCGCAAGCCGACATACCTGCTTTCCTGTCCGCAATGGCATTACGCCGCCGGATCCGCATCCGCGACGGTGCGCGCCAATGGTCCTTGCTGCGCGACCTGGAAAACCCACGGGTCTGGACGGAAAGCTACCACGTAGCGACCTGGGTGGAATATGTGCGGCACCATCAGCGCCGTACTTTCGCCGATGCCGCAGTCTCGGATCAGCTGCTTGCATTGCACCGCGGTACAGAGCCACCGCGGGTTCACCGCATGATCGAACGTCAAACAGTCCCCGTACGCGACGACACACCTCTGAAGGTACACGAGCCGCTGCCTTGAACACGGGTTAGGCAGTGTGACCTTGCGACATATTAATTAATCAAGGCGCGGGTCAGGCTCTTCAGCAGCCTGCAAACCACCATAATTTCGCCGATACACATCCCTGCCCATTGCCTGGATCTGTTGTTCGATAAGGACGTTGAATGGCGCCAAAACCGAACTGAAATCCTGGTCCGGTTCCAGACGCGTCAGCGTACGCACCACCGCCTCGATCGTGGACACGGCAGCCGGCTCACGAGTTTGGCGCAGCCTGTAGCTCGACGGCGCTCCGTTTTCCAGGCTCAGGCGCGGCAAGGTCGCCAGTATGGGATTGGCATGCAGGATCTTGCGGGCTTTGCGCCATGTGCCATCGGGCACGATCAACAACGCCGTATTAGAGTCCGAACGGTCCGCCATCGCTTGCGGCGCCACGGCCTCATCCCCGGGAAACAACAGGAACACGGGAGTGGACTCGGCCACGATGGCATCCAGTTGGGGGAAATGCTCACCCACCATCACTTCGGATCGCTGCAAGCCCAGCGCCGCCAACCGGCCCGTATTCAGTGCGTGGCGGGATTCCGTGGGATGTTGAAGTATCAACACGCGCGTACGGTTGGCAACTGTACGCACGTGGGCGCACAGGCAATGCGACACCGGCCGCAAGCAGCGTTCGCACCGGGGCCGAGATAAGGGAGATGGATCCACGCGTGAATTCAGTGAATGAGGCTTAAGGACAAATACCCCGGCTCTCAGGTAATCCGAAATCGGGGCGGTTTTATTGCTGGCAATTAATCGATGATGAACAGTTTCGCGCCCGTCATCGTTGACGAACGATGCGGCTCGGCCTGATCCGCCACCTGATAGCTCATACCCGGTTTGAGCAAAAATTTCCGGCCATCCTCAAGCTCGGTGTGTAATTCGCCGTCCAGACAATACAAGACGTGTCCCTTGCTGCACCAATGATCGGCGAGATAGCCAGCGCTATATTCGACGATCCGTACACGGATGTCTCCAAAATGTCGGGTGCGCCAGATTGCTTGACCGACTTCACCGGGATGTACTGTTGCTTCGACCTCTTCCCATTTGGTAACTCCGAACGGGATACTGTGCATTTCCATAAGGTTTCTGGTTCCTGAAAGATTTGAGACGGCACAAAACCGATTATTTGATGTCACTGCGACGGCAGGTCCATGATAGACCAGGTGCATCCCACCGGGCAGCAAGCGGCCGTGAACGCAGCGCAGCCATGATGGCTTGCCGCGCCATTCTGATCAGGAAGCAGCCAGAACGCCAAAGAAAAAAACCCGCTCGTGATAGAGCAACGGGTTAGCTATTTACCTTTCTTAAAACCTAGACGTTAAAAGGCACGTCGACGTTTATATCGGCCGAGTTGGCGGCCGGAGAAGCTTGCGGCGCCGCAGGACGAGGTTGTTGGACCGGACGCTGCGCGCGGGGCTGGGCTGGAGCCTGGTTGTATTCGTTGCGGCGGCCGCCCAGTATTTGCATCCGGCCGGTAACGATATCGGTGCTGTAACGGTCGGCACCGGTGTCTTTATCTCGCCATTTGCGGGTTTTAAGGCGGCCTTCCACATATACCGAACGGCCTTTTTTGAGGTATTCGCCGGCGATTTCCGCGAGGCGGTTATAGAACATTACGCGATGCCATTCGGTTTCTGCGCTCCGCTCGCGAAACTCGACGGTGATAACCCTGGGTGTCGTACGGTTTGCTCATGATGTGACAACAAATCATCGCTTGAGACGGCCGAAATCCTATCGCAGAATGAACTTCGCAGCACAACCTCAGTGCACATGCCATGTCATTCACCGACACGATGTGTAGGAACCAACAGCCTGGCCGGACACTCCACCTAGACGATGAGTTCCGACGCAGGGATACCAGTTCGCTAGGACGAATGTTACGTCCAAAGCATGGTGCACCTTGCCGCCTAAGGTCAACAATAACGATAAGGGACATTCAAAATATGATATTCAGAAACCAAGTCAAACCAGCCACCCCTCACAGGAAATTCATGCTTCGGGTGGCCTTCTCCGGAGCCATCCTTGCGTTGACGGCGGCCGGCGCGTCAATCAGTACGGCAGCCGAGGAATTTCCCAAGGCGCCAGTAAAGGTAATCGTGACCTACCCTCCCGGAGGCGGAACGGACGTGCTGGCCCGTCTCATCGAACCCACTCTCGCAAAGAATCTGGGCCAATCTGTGATTATCGAGAACCGCGGCGGCGCAGGCGGCTCCATAGGCTCATCGGCCGCCGCGCGCTCTTCCAAAGACGGGTACACAATGTTGTTCATGAGCTTGATACCGCACGTTGCGGTAAAGGGGATGTACGCCAAGCTCAACTACGATCCCGTCGAGGATTTCACTGCGGTCAGCCGGGCAGTAACGCTACCCTATGTCATCGTGGTAAACGCCAATTTGCCTGCGAAGAATCTGGGCGAGCTTATCGACCTAGCGAAATCGAAGCCCGGGATCCTCAACTTCGAGTCTGCAGGCGTAGGCAGTTCAACACACCTGACGGGAGAACTGTTCAAAAACACCTTTGATGTGGATATCACGCACATTCCCTACAAAGGAGGCGGCCCAGGCCTAATTGCCTTGCTCGGTGGTGAAGAAGTACAAGTGGCCTTCGAGAACCTGGCCGCCATGCTCCCGCATATCAGCTCCGGCAAGCTGCGAGCCTTGGCTGTGACGAGCAAGGAGCGTTCTCCCTTGCTGCCCGACGTGCCGACCGTGTCGGAGTTTGGAACGAAGGACTTTGTCGTAACGGGAGATTTCGGCTATCTCGTACCCGCTGGCACGCCAACGGATGTGGTCGCCACGTTGAATGCTGCGATCGTCAAAACAATGGCCACTCCGGAAGTTATCGAACAGATCCGTCAGTCAGGAGCCGCGAGTCAGTCTTCGACACCAGAAGAGTTCGACAAAGACCTTCACGCCGAATCCAAGAAGTGGCTCGATATGATCGAACAGCTAGGTATTCAAGCGCGTTAAAAACGTACGTAACAACTCACTGAGGAAAACCGCATGACATCGCTATTGATTGAACAAGACCAAAGCGCCGTCATCTTGACGATGAATCGTTCCGAGGTGCTGAATGCCTTGTCCCGCCAGCTAGCCGAGAAAATGACCGAAACCATTCGTGCGCTGGCAGGCCGACGCGACGTGCGCACAATAATCATCACTGGAAGTGGCAAGGCCTTCTGCGCAGGTATAGATCTCAAGGAACGTCGAGATTTATCTCCAAATGAAAAATGGGAGCAAAGTCGCACGCTCTGGCATCTTTTCGAGGCAATACACGAATCACCCAAGGCAGTGATAGCGGCGGTCAACGGCTGGGCGCTCGGTGGCGGATTCGAGCTCGCCATCGCGTGCGACCTGCGCTATGCGGTTGAAGACGTGCAATTTGGCTGGCCCGAAATGACACTGGGCGCCTACCCGGGCGCTGGCGCGGCTGTCATGCTGCCCCGCCTGATTGGGTCCGCAAGGGCAAAAGAGCTTTTCTTTACTGCACGAAATCGGATCACCAGTGACAAGGCTCTGGCATATGGCCTCCTTCAACGAGTTGTCAAAAAAGACGAGTTATTGTCCTCCGCACTGGAATGCGCTCGAGATATAGAATGCACCAGTCCCCTGGGCCTTGCTGCAGTCAAGGAATCTGTTAATCGAGGTGCCGACCTACCGTGGGACGAGGCCGTTGCTTTGGATAAAGGACTGCGCCGTCCATTGGAAGGTACCCGCGATTATGAAGAAGGCATACGTGCTCACTTCGAAAAGCGCAAACCCGTATGGGCCGGCACATAGTGCATCTCAACTGGGAGACCATCAAGGGCTTGGACATTGCTTTTTAAGCAAAGGACAATAAAAAAATGCGGCGCCATTTCTCGAAAAATGGCGCCGCATTCGCATGGCGCACTAGCACTGAGTATCCGCCTTATGGGTGCGCCGCACGCCGCGATTACGAAAACGCGTCGATCCCTGTAAGGTGACGACCGATGATAAGCTGATTGATCTGGGTCGTGCCATCGGGAATGGTCAACATCCGCGCATTACGGAAATGCCGCTCGACCGGGAACTCCTTGGCCAAGCCGAACGCACCCATAATCTGTATGGCTTTAGAAGTGACCCGTTGAGCCGCTTCAGTCGTAAACGATTTGGCGATCGATGCCTCCACATCACAGCGCTTACCGCTGCTGAGCATGGAAAGGGCGCGATACACCAGAAGCTGAGAGGCAGAAATGTCGGTGGCCATGTCTGCCAGCATAGCCTGGATCAACTGATGCCCCGCAATGGGTTTGCCAAACTGGACTCTTTCCTTGGCATATGCAATGCCAGCCTCCAGCGCCGCGCGTGCAATACCTAGCGCCAAGCATGACACGAAACACCGAGAACGCGCGAAACCCTTCATCGCTTCGCGCATACCGGCACCTAGTTCCCCGAGCAAGTTCTCTTCCGATACCACGACGTCGTCAAACGACACCTGGCACAAGGGCCAGCCGTTCAAGCCTAGCTTGTCGATTTCCCTAGGTTTGAACCCATGCTCTTCTCGGTCAACAAGAAACATGGAAAACTCATTCTCGTCGGTGCGGGCTACGACAGTCACTACATCAGCAACCGTAGCGTTCGACGTCCACATCTTCTCACCGGATATTCGAAAATATTTGCCGTCTTTCACCGCGCGGGTGCGCATCTCTCGCACGCTGGATCCCATACCTGGCTCGCTTATGGCTGAACAACCTATCATTTCACCTGTCGTCAGCTTTGGCAGATAGCGTTCCTTGAGGGCGTCCGAACCATTGCTGAAGATTTTCAACGCCGCACCCTCCGATACCCATGCAATGCCCGCCACGTCTGGCGCGACCTTGGCCAATTCTTCGAATAATAGGCCGCTGGTCAGAAAGTCGAGCCCGAGGCCTCCGCCTGCTTCGGGCACCCACCCTGAACCCACGCCATATGGCGCCATCACTCTCATCACTTCCAACGCCGCATCCCGAGAAAACGGCTTATCCTTGAACTCCTTGGCGAGTGGGGCGACATCACGTTGTACTAGACGCGTCCAGCCGTCCAATGCCATTTGTTGGTCTTCTGTCAGTTCAAAGTTCATAAATTTACCTTCGATGTTTCCTATTATGAATGGCGATGGACGTGTCGATTTAGCGTACCGGCACGGTTTCATGGATGAGTTCGCCAGCGTCCGACTTCCGGAATCCAATATGCTGGAGCCAACTACTATCATCACGTTGTGGGTAGTCAGTACGCTGGTGAGCACCGCGACTCTCTGTGCGCAGGAGCGCCGCAGTAATGATCATGCGAGCCGTAATAGCCATATGTTTGGCCTCGAACAAACCTGCCAACTCCATCAAGCTGGCACTGCCCGCTTGTTCGAGTTCGCTTTCGATGAGATGGAGCTTGGTCAAACCATCTTTCAGGACGTTGCCAGTTCGCCAAATTCCAGCTGACTCGGCAAGGAGAAGCCGAATCGATTCCTTGGCGTCCTGGACCGCAGTACTGTCCCTCGCGGACTGGCTGGACAGCGGACTCAATGCATGCTTTGCAGCATCCCTTACCACCTTCGCATTTCGTGAAACCATATGTCTTGCGGCATTTCGTCCAGCGACGGCTCCGAACACCAGCGTGTCGGTGCAACCATTTCCCGCTATGCGGCTCGCACCATGTATGCCGCCACTTGATTCTCCTCCGACAAACAAGCCGGGAACACCAGTCCATCCGTCCTGGTCGATGAGGGCTCCACCCATCGTGCTATGGGCAGCCGGTGCAACGATAGGGCTGCGCTCGGACGGTTCGAGACCAGCCGCGCGCAAACGTTTGCAATGGGAAACATAGCTATTGAGCACATCCGGAGGAATTACAGTCGTATCAAAGATAACGCCGCCCTCCGGAAAACCCCGCCCTTCATCCAGCTCTTGCTGTATGAACAATGACATCTTGGCCTTTTCAATGCCACGCTCGCCCAGAGGCGGGTTGTAGCGCATCATGAATCGCTCGCCTTTTGCGTTTCGCAGTTGGGCGCCGTCCCCCAGCATCGCTGTAGGCATTTCCATGCCTGCGCAGGCATGCGGCCATACCGTCACGACGGGTTCAAACTGTACAAACTCCATGTCGATCATTTGAGCGCCTGCATCGATCATAAGACCGTATGCGTCAGCAGCCACATCAGCAGGATAGGTGCTGCCTGCATAGAGTTGGCCAATGCCCCCCATAGCGACGACCACGGCGCGCGCATCGACCACAAGCACGGATTGTGTTTGCGGCTTCCAGAGCAAAGCGCCTCTCACGCAGTCATCATGGTTGACAATATGCAGAATCTTATAACCCGCTATAGCACGCACGTTCTCTTGCTGCGCCTTGTGGATCAAGGCTTCGAGTATTGCGCGGCCAGTTCCTTCCGGTACGAACACGGAGCGCGGATAAGAGTTGCCCGACAAATGGCGTTGGCGCACTCTGCCGCTCGATGTTGGGCCTGCGCCTTGCTCACGTGCAAAAGGCACGCCCAGTTCATCGAGACTCCGAAATGCACTTACCGACTCATATGCAAGGACTCGGGCGAGACGTTTGTCATTCAACTGGTATCCACCATGGATCATGTCAGCAAGGAAAACCTCGGGCGTATCCCTGGCGTCCGCATGGCCCAGTGGCGCATTGAAACCAATAACGAACGGGGATGCACCTCTTGCCCTATACGCGATCATGACTTCTGCACCATGCTGTCGCGCCGCTAGCGCAGCACGATAGCCAGCAAGGCCTCCGCCTAGGACCAATACGTCGGTCTCGACATATTCCATTTTTATCATTCGATCCAACTCCAAAGCAGCCGGCATTCCTGCCGACGCCGCGCCATTTATTGATTCCACGGCTCGTGACCCTACCGCGATACAAGGTAGATGATCCGTGATGGAGCATGAGGACCGCAAGCGATATGAAATTGTTCGCTCATGAGTATTTGGAATATACTTTACACATGCATTGGCATCTTCCCTCCCTCTCGGCGCTGCGTACATTCGAAGCTGCCGAACGTCACATGAGCTTTACGAAGGCCGCCGTCGAACTCAATTTGACACAAAGCGCTGTCAGCCGTCAGGTACGACTCATGGAGGACTATCTGGGCGTCGAATTGTTTCGACGCATCAATCAAAGGCTTTCCGTTACCGAGGCGGGCCGCACGTACGCCGAAGATGTACGCCGTTCACTGCATTCCCTGCAGGAAGCGACACTAAAGCTGCTTTCGTATCAGGAGCAAGGCGGCATTCTGCACGTCGCAACGCCCTCTGCCTTCGGCGTGAAATGGCTGATCCCGCGCCTACATACCTTCTACAGCGAGCACCCCGACATACTTCTGGATGTTCTTACTCGCAGCAAACCATTCGACCTGGAGTCCGAGCAGTTAGACGTGGCCATCCACTACGGAAGTAATGACTGGCCGAATGTGGTGGCTGATCCGCTGGTCGGCCGAGTGCTGGTACCGGTTTGTTCGCCCGCATACTTGAAAACCATCGGTCCCGTAAAATCTCCAAAAGACCTGGAAAAGGCGGCCCTTTTACAGCACACGCGCAGGCCCAATCGGTGGCAAGAATGGTTCGAAGCGCACGGTGCCAATAGCGCGACAGCCTGGACCGGCGCTCGCTTTGAACACTTCTACCTCATTACCCAAGCAGCGATGGCCGGACTAGGCATCGGCTTGCTTCCCCGCATGTTTGTCGAAGAAGAGGCGAAGTCCGGCAGACTCGTCATGTTGTTTGATGATGCATTTGAAAGCAACGATGCCTACCACCTTGTCTATCCGGAGCACAAGCGCAACGACCCGAAAGTCGACAAGTTCCGAAAATGGATACTTAAGCAAGCGAAAGGCGATATTTGACCTGCGCATAACCCAACGCTAGATAATGCTTTCGCTTTTCAGCGTCTGGATTTCTTCGTCGTCAATACCAAGCCACTCACTCAATACTGACTCATTGTGTTCGCCCAGCAATGGCGGCGCGCTCCAGTCTGACCCGATGTCGAAGTCCGAAAACTTGGTTGCTGCCCCCACCTGAGGCAACACACCATAAACAGGATGCTCCACAGAACAAAGCATGTTGCGGTGCAAAACCTGCCGATGGTTGAATACTTGTTCCATATTGTTCACAGGAGCGCAAGGGACCTTGGCGGCGGTCAGGCTGGCATTGAGCTCGCGAGTACGGAACTTCCGGACTTCCGGGTCGAGAATTTCGTATAGTGCATCCCGATTCTCGACACGACCTACCAGATCCTTGAACCTGGCATCGTCCAATAGGTCTTCTCTTCCCAGCACCTTTACGAAAGCTTCCCAGAGATTCTGGTAGCCAGCACCGATGACAGTCCAGCCGTCTGCGGTCTCAAAGGCTTTGTAGGGAGCTTGTTGAGAGTGCTCCGAACCCCATTTCCCCGGGTTGTTCCCGGTAATAAGATATTCAATTGCAGCGTTCGTCAGAAAGGCGACTTCGCTCTCCAGCAGGCTGGTCTCCACCTTTTGTCCTTTCCCGGTGATGTGGCGCTGTAACAGCGCAGCCAGCACGCCGGAGTAGCAATTCATTCCCGCCACGATATCAAAGGCCGAGGTGCCAAGTTTAATAGGCTTTCCGTCACGCTCGCCCGTGATGCTCATGTAGCCCCCAATCGCCTGTATCGTTAGATCGAACGCGCCTTCTTTCATATCCGGTCCGTCTGCGCCCAGCCCCGAAATAGAGCCGAAAATAAGCTTCGGATTGGCAGCGGCCAGTTTCTCATATCCCAGGCCAAGCCGACCCATGACGTCAGGCCGGAAGTTCTCCAACACTACATCCGCCCCCTCACAAAGTTTGAACGCCAGATCTCGGCCTTTTTCGGTCTTCAAGTCCAGTGTAAGAGAACGTTTGTTGCGGTTCGTGGCGAGGAAGGTAAGACCTATTTCATGGTGGAAGGGAGGCCCTTGGGTACGCAACGGATCGCCTAGGCCTGGCATTTCAACCTTGACGACTTCAGCACCCAGGTCTGCTAAAAGCATCGCACAATACGGTCCCGAGAACACACGCGTAAAGTCGACGACCTTAATTCCGTCGAGGGGCTTTGTCTTGGCTTTATCTGTTTGTGTCATGCTTTGTTGTCCAGGCTATGTAGTTGAAGAATGAACGTCTATCGGCTGAATCCGATTATCGACATTCGGCATAGCAGGGACAAGCGACGATAAGTCACGTGCTGATGAGTTTTAGGACTAGTGGCGTGCGATTCAATGACTCGCCATTGTTAGTCCAGACCCCTGACCACACACAGTATGGGCCAATCTAAAAAACAGTAAACAATAAAAAATCCCAGCAAGCACAAAGCTTACTGGGATGTTGTTTACAAACTCAACGAAGGTCGGGTCTAAAAAGGAACGTCGTCATCCATATCGGCCAGGTTGGCGGCGGGAGATGCCTGCGGAGCGGCGGGACGAGGCTGTTGGGCCGGGCGCTGCGCACGGGGCTGGGCTGGGGCCTGGTTGTATTCGTTGCCGCCACCGCCCATGCTGGCGTCGCCTTCGCGGCCGCCCAGCATTTGCATCTGGTCGGCGACGATGTCGGTGCTGAAGCGGTCGGCGCCGGTGTCTTTGTCTTGCCACTTGCGCGTTTTAAGACGCCCTTCCACATACACCGAACGACCCTTTTTGAGGTATTCGCCGGCGATTTCCGCGAGACGGTTGTAGAACACCACGCGATGCCATTCGGTTTCTTCGCGCTTTTCGCCGCTGGCCTTGTCTTTCCATTGCGAGGTAGTGGCAATGGAAACGTTGCAGATGGCTGCGCCGTCAGGGCTGTAGCGGACTTCGGGGTCTCGTCCGAGGTTGCCGACGAGAATGACTTTGTTGACTGAGGCCATGACAATACCTTTAACTTGAAATTTTTACGTTATCGCTATTATCGACGATAACAGGGCTACTTTCCATATGCTTGCGTACTATTGCGCTGGACCGAAACAGCCGTTCAGGACGGCGACCTGAAGCCGCGGGCGGTCAGGAACCAGGCGAATGCCAGGCCTGCCGAAACCAGGAACACGGCAGACGAGCGGTCGTTCGCCGCCAGCAGGCCGCCCACCACGCCGCCAGCGAATATGCCCAGTGACTGGGCCGTATTGTAGAAGCCCAGGGCCAGGCCCTTGTACTCGGGAGGCGCTACGCGCGAAACCAGTGACGGCTGCAGCGCTTCCAGTATATTGAACGCAATAAAAAACCCCACCAGCGTGGCGACCGTCCCGAAGAAACTATTGCTGGCCAGGGGCATCAAAGCCAGGACCACCACCAGGCCCGCCACCGCGACTTCCATGGCCAATTTATGGGCGTGCCGCGTCTCGGTATAGAAGACTGCCGGCACCATCAATACAAAGGACAGCAAAATGACCGGCAGGTACACCTCCCACAAATGCGCCGAATCGTAGCCGCCCAGGGTGGAAAGCAGTCCGGGCGCCACAATGAAGAGGGCCATCAGGATGAAATGCAAGCAGAATACGCCAAAGTTCAGCCGCAATAAATCGGCGTGCCCCAGCACGTCGCGCGGACTCGCCTGCACGATGGGCGCTTTCGCCGCGGGTACGGATGGCACAGCGAAGGCTGCAATCAGCAAGCACACGAAGCCCAGGATGCTGATGGCCCAGAACAGGCCCGACAAGCCGAACTCGCCCACCAGCATGGGAGACATTACCAGCGACACGGCAAACGAAATGCCTATGGAACCGCCCACCATAGCCATGGCGCGTGTGCGCACTTCGGGACGCGTGGCATCGGCGACCCATGCCGTGATGGCCGCCGAAATCGCACCCAGGCCCTGCACTACGCGCCCGACGATAATCCAGTCCACATTCGATGCCAGGGCGCAGATAACGCCCCCGATTATAAAGAGCACCATGCCGAAGACGATAACCGGCCGGCGTCCGAAGCGATCCGACGCCATGCCCAAGGGAATCTGCATGATCGCCTGCGTCAGGCCATAGGCGCCCAATGCCAGCCCCACCCGGGCCGCGTCGTTGCCGCCGGGTATGGCCTGAGCCGCCACCGCGAAAATGGGCGTAAGCAGGAACAGCCCCAGCATGCGCGAAGCAAACAGCAAGGCAAGCATGACGCTGGCGCGTCGCTCGACAGGGGTGAGCTTGAGCTTGGTCCGAGGGGATGCAGCATGATGGGTGCTAGGGGTGCTCATGAAAAACTCGGTAAATTAATAGCCATGGCCGGCCGCTGTATCAAAACATATCAGAACGCTGCACTGCGCACGTAACAGCGCTGCGCGTTATAGTAGCAAGTTAGCCTTTGAAAGACCTTCGTGAACTTGATGGAAGCGATCCGCATCCGGGGCGCCCGTACGCACAACCTGAAAAACATTTCTGTAGACCTGCCACGTCACAAGCTGGTGGTGGTAACGGGTCTGTCTGGATCCGGTAAATCGTCGCTGGCATTTGACACCCTGTACGCCGAGGGCCAGCGCCGCTATGTAGAAAGTCTTTCGGCCTACGCCCGGCAGTTCCTGCAACTGATGGACAAGCCTGACGTCGACCTTATTGAAGGGCTGTCGCCCGCCATCTCGATCGAGCAGAAATCGGCCGGACACAATCCGCGTTCCACGGTGGGCACGATCACCGAGATCCACGATTATCTGCGGCTATTGTACGCGCGGGTCGGCACGCCTTATTGCCCCGAACATGGTCTGCCATTGCAGGCACAAAGCGTCAGCCAGATGGTCGACAAGGTGTTGAGCTGGGCGCCCGAAACGCGTCTGGCCATCCTGGCGCCCCTGGCGCGATCCCGCAAAGGCAGTTTCGAAGAGGAGTGCGCAAGTTTGCAGGCGCAGGGCTTCGTACGGCTGCGGGTGAACGGCGACATGGTCAGCATCGACGAACTCGCACCGCTGAAAAAAACCGAGAAGCACGACTTCGACGTGGTGCTGGACCGCTTGCGCGTCAAGCCGGAAAGCCAGCAACGACTGGCCGAAAGCTTTGAAACCGCGCTGGGTCTGGCTGAAGGACGCGCCATTGCATTGAACATGGACACGGGCGAAGAGCATGCCTTTTCCAGCCGCTATGCCTGTCCTGTGTGCCACCATAGCTTGACCGAACTGGAACCGCGCTTATTCAGCTTCAACAATCCCGTGGGCGCGTGCCCCACTTGCGACGGCCTGGGCAATGTCGACGTCTTCGATCCGAAACGCGTCGTGGCCTTTCCCGACCTCAGCCTGGCCAGCGGTGCGATCAATGGCTGGGACCGGCGCAACGCCTTTACCCATACGCTGCTGACCAGTTTGGCTGCCCACTACGATTTCGATATTGAAACCCCCTTCGACGCTTTATCCGATGAAGTGCGGCAACGCGTGCTGTTCGGCTCGGGCGATGAAGAGATCTCTTTCCTTTACCTGAATGAAAAGGGCCGGACGACCGTCAAGAAGCACCCCTTCGAAGGCATTATTCCCAATCTTGAGCGGCGCTGGCGCGAAACGGACTCCAGCGCGGTGCGCGAAGAATTGGGCAAATACCGGCACAGCAAAGTGTGTCCCGCTTGCGAAGGCTCGCGCCTGCGCCCTGAAGCGCGCCATGTGCTGATCGGCACCGAGAAAGGCGCCGCCGAACGCCGCGGACGCGCTATTTTCGAAGTCGAAGCCTTGTCGCTTTCCGCCAGCCTGCTCTGGTTCCAGGAGCTCGAACTGAGCGGCGCAAAAAAGGAAATCGCCGATCGCATCGTTCGCGAAATCGAGGCACGCTTGCAATTCCTGAACAACGTCGGACTAAGCTATCTTTCACTGGACCGCAGCGCCGACACCATTTCAGGCGGCGAAGCCCAGCGCATACGCCTGGCCAGTCAGATAGGCTCCGGGCTTACCGGCGTCATGTATGTGCTCGACGAACCATCCATAGGCTTGCACCAGCGCGACAATGACCGATTAATACTCACGCTCAAGCATCTGCGCGACCTGGGCAATAGCGTCATCGTGGTCGAGCATGACGAAGACATGATCCGTTCAGCCGACTTTGTGCTGGACATGGGGCCGGGGGCCGGCGAACACGGTGGACAGATCGTCGCCCAGGGCACGCCGGATGACCTGGCGGGTAATGAGCACTCGCTGACCGGCCAGTATCTGAGCGGCAAGCGCAGCATAGCCATTCCGCAGCGCCGTCCGGTCACGCCCGATCTTCCACGGCTGGAACTCAAGGGCTGCCGCGGCAACAACTTGAAGTCCGTAGACCTGGCCATTCCGGCTGGCCGCCTGGTATGCATCAGCGGCGTGTCCGGCTCGGGCAAGTCGACGCTGATCAACGACACGCTGGCCACGGCGGTTGCCCAGCAACTGCACCGCGCGCAGACCGAGCCGGCACCTTACGATACGCTTGAAGGCTTGTCGCAGTTCGACAAGATCATCAATGTGGATCAAAGCCCCATCGGCCGCACGCCGCGCAGCAATCCGGCCACCTATACCGGCATGTTCACGCCCATACGCGAACTGTTTGCCGGCGTACCTGAATCCCGCACACGCGGCTATGATCCGGGCCGTTTTTCGTTCAACGTGAAGGGAGGCCGCTGCGAGGCCTGCCAGGGCGACGGCGTCGTCAAGGTGGAAATGCACTTCCTGCCCGACATGTACGTGCCCTGCGACGTCTGCCTGGGCAAGCGTTACAACCGCGAAACGCTGGAAATCCGATACCGCGGCCGCAGTATCAGCGAAGTGCTGGACCTCACCGTGGAGCAGGCTTTGACCTACTTCGAGGCGGTGCCCACGGTATCGCGCAAGTTGCACACACTGATGGACGTCGGCCTGTCGTACCTGCGCCTGGGCCAAAGCGCCACCACGTTGTCGGGCGGTGAGGCCCAACGTGTGAAGCTTTCCCTGGAGCTTTCAAAACGCAGCACCGGCCGCACCCTGTACATACTCGACGAACCCACTACCGGCCTGCATTTCGAGGACATTGCACTGCTGCTCGAAGTGTTGCGCAAGCTGGTCGAGGGCGGCAATACCGTTGTCATCATCGAACACAATCTGGACGTCATCAAGACCGCCGACTGGGTCATCGACATGGGACCGGAAGGAGGCAATGGCGGTGGCAGGATCGTGGTTGAAGGGACTCCTGAAGACGTCGCCGCGTGTCCGGCCAGCCACACAGGCGGCTACCTGGGGCCTTTGCTGAAACCCAGGAAATCATAAACAGAGGTGCGTCCGCCTAACCGGCATCCATAGAGAATAGTTGCCGGTGCTCGCGGATCGCATAACGGTCCGTCATTCCGGCAATATAGTCAGCGATGGCGCGGGCCTGGGCCAGCGGCTCCGCCCGCCGGTATTCGCTGGTCAGCAGGCGCGGCTCGTTCTGGAAAGCAACGAACAGCTCGCGCACAATGTTGCGGGCTTTTACCGACATCCGCATCACCCTGCTGTGCCGATACAGGTTTTCCATGAGAAAACGCTTCAGGGCATCGGCCTGGCTGCGCATCGAGTCGGAGAACGCCGCCAAGGCGGGCGCCTGCCTCACCGCATCCACGCTATCGGGCTGGTGTGTTCGAATATTGGCCAGGGTGGTTTCGGTGAGATCGATGACCAGCGTGTTGATCATGGCGCGGATGATCTCGGCCACGAGCCGACGCTTTTCGATGTCGGGATGCCGGCTCTTCACTTGCGCGTGGTGCTTGGCGAAAATTTCCAGTCCCAGCAATTGCTCGATGGAGATCAGGCCGGACCGGATGCCGTCGTCGATATCGTGATTGTTATAGGCAATTTCATCTGCCAGATTGGCGATCTGCGCCTCAAGTGAAGGCTGCGCGCGCTCGAGAAACCGTTCGCCCACGTCGCCCAGCAAGCGGGCATGCTTGACCGAGCAATGCTTGAGTATGCCTTCGCGTGTTTCAAAACACAGATTCAGGCCGTTGAAGGCGGCATACCGCTCTTCCAACTCGTCGACGACCCGCAGGCTTTGCAAGTTATGTTCGAATCCGCCGGCGCCCGGCGCAAGTTCGCGCATGCAGGCGTTGAGTTCGTCCTGGCCCGCATGCCCGAAAGGCGTATGGCCAAGATCGTGCGCAAGCGAAATGGCTTCCGTCAGATCTTCGTGCAGACCCAGATTGCGCGCCAGCGTGCGGGCAATCTGCGCCACTTCTATGCTGTGCGTAAGCCGGGTGCGAAACAGGTCGCCCTCATGGTTGATGAAAACCTGCGTTTTATATTCAAGCAGGCGAAAGGCATTGCAATGAATGATGCGGTCACGGTCGCGCTGGAACTGGCTGCGTCCAGTGGGCGGCGCTTCGGCATGGCGGCGTCCGCGGGTTTGTTCCGGATTGCAGGCGTAAGGCGCGATGATGCTCATGTGGGCACCTAGGCCTGCGCCAGTGCGGCTTTGTCCAGCACGCGGCGCAATGCCTCGGGCGGAACAGAATCAAATGTGGCTCGCCCTATTTCGGGCAGCAGCACGAATCGAAGCCGGCCGCCTTCCGTCTTCTTGTCGACCTGCATGAGTTCAATCCAGCGATCGGTGCCCAGGTCGGGAGGCTGTACCGGACAGCCTATGGCCGCGGACAATGCCCTGACGCGCTCCACGCTTTCGGCGGACAAGCCCGACGTCAGAGCCGACAGTTCGGCGGCCTGCACCATGCCGCAGCCCACCGCCTCCCCGTGCAGCCACGCGCCATAGCCCAGGCCCGATTCAATCGCATGCCCGAATGTATGCCCGAAATTCAGAATGGCCCGCAGGCCAGCCTCGCGCTCGTCTTGCGAAACGACATAGGCCTTGAGTTCGCAAGAGCGCTGGATCGCGTAGGTGACAGCCGCGGGATCCAGCGCCCGTAAGGCGTCGACGTGCTGCTCGCACCAGGAGAAGAATTCGGCGTCGATGATCAAGCCGTATTTGATCACCTCGGCCAGGCCGGCGGCAATTTCGCGCGCCGGCAACGTAGTCAGCACCTCGGTATCGATTTCCACGGCCACCGGCTGGTAAAACGCGCCTATCATGTTCTTGCCCAGCGGATGGTTGATGCCCGTCTTTCCGCCTACCGACGAGTCGACTTGCGCCAACAGCGTGGTGGGAACCTGCACAAACCGGATGCCGCGCATATAACTGGATGCCGCAAATCCGCCCATATCGCCAATGACGCCGCCGCCCAACGCGACCAGTACTGCCTTGCGATCCAGACGATTTTGTAACAAACCGTCAAAAATAAGGTTCAAAGTTTCCCAGTTTTTATGGGCTTCGCCGTCGGGCAATTCGATGTACACCAGCCGCTTGCCGCTCTTGGCAAGTGCCTGGGCGGCCCGCTGACCGTATTGGGCGTACACGGTCGGGTTGCTGACCAGCGCAATTGCCGTGGCGTCGTCGGGAATACTTTGCGCAAGCAGGTCCAACCGGCCGGCAGCAATGTGAATGGGATAGGAACCACCTGGGGTCTGGACCTGCACCGTACTCATGTATTGACCTCGTGTTGTTGGAGCAAGGGAACCAGACACCGTACTACCTGGGTCACGGCCATGGTGCCGGTGTCGAAAGTTAGACTGGCAACTTCCTCGTATAGCGGCTCGCGTTCCTGAAGCAGGGAGCGCAGGCGACCCTTGGGATCGGCTGTTTGCAGCAGCGGGCGATTGCGGTCGCGCGACACACGGCGAAAGAGCTCTTCCGCGCTGGCACGCAGATAGACGACAACGCCGCGTTGTTTCAAATATTCGCGATTCTCGGGCGCAAGGACGGCACCGCCGCCTGTGGCCAGTACAATACCGCGTCGACGGGAACATTCATTGAGTGCCATGGTCTCACGTTTGCGGAAGCCTTCTTCGCCCTCGATGTCGAAAATTAACGACACCCTGACGCCGCAACGTGCTTCGAGTTCGTGATCCAAATCAACGAACTCCCGGTCGAGCACACGAGCCAGGCTTCGGCCGATGGTCGTTTTTCCGGCGCCCATCATGCCCACCAGAAACAATGGCTGATCATAAGGCAACGACGCTACCGCAGGGTCTTCCGGCCCCCCTGCCACGTTATTGTCCGGGCCTGCGCCCATAGGTAAGGAATCATTCATTTGTGTATTATCCCACTTGCAATCCCACCATACGCCGCTACACTGCATTCTTCGGTTACATAAACCTGATGCGTAAATCATAGTCTGACCATGGTTAGACTTAAAATCGCCCGTAATGAGTTCTTCTACCAATTCCCCAAAAAATAATCCCGACGTGTCCCGCTCCTGGATAGGCCGCTTTTTCTTGAAAGCAGCCATATTCGCGGCTGGCCTCGGGCTATGCGGCGCCTTGCTCGGTTCCCTCGCGCTGGCCCTGGCTTGGCCCAATTTACCTGATCTGGGGGCGATGATCGACTACCGTCCCAGGGTTCCGCTGCGCATTTATTCGGCAGACAAGGTGCTCATTGGCGAATTCGGCGAAGAGCGACGCAACGTGTTGCGGTTCAACGAAATCCCCGACGTCATGAAGTCGGCGATTCTATCAGCCGAGGACGACCGCTTTTATCAGCATGGCGGCATAGACTGGTCGGGCGTGGCGCGAGCCGTAGTGGCCAACCTGACAAATATGTCCAAAAGCCAGGGCGCCAGCACCATCACCATGCAGGTGGCGCGCAACTTTTACCTTTCATCCGAAAAAACCTACACCCGCAAATTCTACGAGCTGCTGCTTACCTTCAAGATCGAAGCCACGCTCACTAAAGATCAGATTCTCGATCTTTACATGAACCAGATCTACCTGGGGCATCGTTCCTATGGCTTTGCCGCCGCCTCGCGCGCCTATTTCGGCAAGCCTCTGGGTGAAATCACGCCCGCCGAAGCAGCCATGCTGGCCGGTATACCCAAGGCTCCCTCGCGATTCAACCCGATAGCCAATTTCGAACGCGCCAAGTCGCGTCAAGGCTACGTACTGGGGCGCATGCGCGAACTGGGATACCTTACTGAAGAAGAATTCCAGAAGGCGACGAACCAGGAAATCATCATTAAGTCTGCACCCGGCACACCCGCGGGCGGCTATTCCGTGCATGGCGAATATGTTGCCGAACTGGCCCGCCAGCTTTTATATGGCGTCTACCAAGACAATATCTACTCGCGCGGTTTCAATGTTTACACCACCGTCAATTCGAAAGACCAGGAACAAGCCTACGACGCCGTACGCGAAGGCATTCTCGACTACACGCGCCGTTCCGTCTATCCCGGCCCCGAAACAACACTGGACCTGCCCGACGACATAGAACAGGATCCGGCAAAGCTGGACGCCATTCTGGACGAGCTGCAAGAAAAATACTCCGACAGCGGCGATCTTCTCACGGGCATCGTCCTGAATGCCAGTCCCACAAAAATCACCGTAGCTCGCAGCGCCAAGGAAATCATCGAGGTCACCGACAAGCGCGCCTTGCGCGTTGTAGCCCGTGGCCTGGGAAAGAACGCCAAAGAGAAATTCCGCATCCAGCGCGGTTCGGTGGTCTATCTGCACAAGAACGGCGAGTACTGGGAAGTCATCAACATGCCCAGCGTGCAGGCGGCTTTCGTGGCCGTACGTCCGCAAGACGGCGCCATCAAGGCACTGGTGGGTGGTTTCGATTTCTCGGAAGGTAAATTCAATCGGGTTACCCAGGCGTGGCGCCAGCCCGGATCGGCATTCAAACCTTTCATCTACGCATCGGCGCTGGAACGCGGCCTTACCCCTGCCACCCAGATTTCCGACGAACCCTTCGTCCTGACGGCGGCGCAAACGGGCTCCAAGGCATGGGCGCCCAAAAACTACGGCCGCACCTACGAACCCATGCTGACCATGCGCCAGGGCTTGTACAAGTCCAAGAACATGATCTCCATACGCATCATGCAGGCCGTCGGTCCAAAATATGTTCAAGACTACCTGACCCGTTTCGGCTTCGATCGTGAGCGCCAGCCGGCCGTGCTGCCGCTTGCGCTGGGCGCCGGCAGCGTTACTCCGCTGCAACTGGCGGGCGCCTATTCGGTCTTTGCCAATGGCGGCTACCGTGTCCCACCCTATCTCATCGACCACGTCACCGACAGCAGCGGCAAGGTCATCATGCAGGCCAAGCCCACCATTGCAGGCGACACGGCGGCCCGGGCCATCGACCCTCGCACGGCCTACGTCATGAACGACATGATGCGCGGCGTCGCTACCTACGGCACGGGCGCGCGGGTGCATCGCGAACTCAAGCGCAACGATATCGGCGGCAAGACGGGCACCACCAATGAATCCCACGATGCCTGGTTTGCAGGCTTCACGCCCAAACTGGTCAGCGTGGTGTGGATGGGCTACGACCAGCCCAAGTCGCTGGGTTCCAGCGAAACGGGTGGCGGCGCCGCGCTGCCCATCTGGCTCGATTACATGCGCTACGCGCTGAAGGGCCAGCCTGAAACACCGCCGGGCCCGATGCCATCCGGCCTCAGCAAAATCGACGGCGACTTCTACTTTTCAGAGTTTCCTCCGGGACAGGCAGTAGCCCGCGTCGGTTTGCCTACCCCGTCTGAAACACCGCTGGACGGCGGCGGCCTGGATGGCATCGGCAGCCTGCTCGATGAGCTTACCGGCGGTGGCGCACCTCGCCGGGAACAGCCCCCCGACGTTCCCTTCTAGGCCATGGGCCCTGGCGGCCGGCCAACGACTTAAGAAAAGATTGCTGCGGCGCCCCCATTATTGGGGGCTGCCTCGCGTATCATTCTATAGTCGATCAAAACGATAAACATAAACGTTACCTGCCCGCCTTTGGAGTTCTATCATGCAAGCGCCCAACGCCACGACACCTGTCCGTACTTTTTGTCGGATTGCAGCCGGCTTCGCCGTATTGTCCACGCTGCTCGCCTGTGGCTATAAAGGACCGCTCTACATGCCCCCACCGCCCATGCCCGAAGAATCGCTGACAACACCGCCCGCGCCTGCCAGTCTGCCCGCGCCCGACTCCACCGGCCAGTCAGGCAATGCCCCCGCAGCCAGTCCCGTGCAAGCACAGTAGTTCAGCCTTTTGTCGCCCACAACCTTTTCATCTCCGCCAACATGACCTTCGCCCCCCACTTCGAGTTCCGCAATGGCGCCATGCACGCCGAAGACTTGCCTTTGGCCGACTTGGCCAGTCAGTTCGGCACGCCGCTATATGTTTATTCGCGACAGGCCTTGCATGATGCATGGGAAGCTTATCGCGCTGCCGCCCGGGACCGCGATGTGCTGGTATGTTTCGGCATGAAGGCCAATTCCAATCTTGCGGTTCTTAACGAGTTCCGCAAGCTGGGGGCTGGATTCGACATCGTATCGGGTGGCGAACTGGCGCGCGTGCTGGCAATCGGCGGAGATCCCTCCAAGGTGGTCTTTTCAGGCGTCGGCAAGCAAATCTGGGAGATGCAGGCCGCACTCAAAGCAGGCGTCAAATGCTTCAATGTCGAATCGGAAGCGGAACTCGTGCGCTTATCGGAAGTGGCCCAGCAGGCAGGCAGCATTGCCCGGGTATCGCTGCGCGTGAACCCCGACGTCGACGCCCAGACGCATCCCTATATTTCCACCGGCCTCAAAGAAAATAAATTCGGCATTGCGATCGAAACCGCGGTGACGGTGTACCAACGCGCCACCACCTTGCCCAATATCGAGATCGTCGGCGTCGATTGCCATATCGGCTCGCAGATCACCGAGATCAGCCCTTACCTCGACGCACTCGACAAGCTCATCGCTCTCATCAAGGCCCTGGCCGCCGAGGGCATCCAGCTCAAGCACCTGGATTTGGGCGGCGGCATAGGCATCCGCTACACCGACGAAACGCCTCTTTCACCCACCGTGCTGCTCGACAAGGTATTCCAGTCGCTGCAGGACCACGGGCTTTCACATCTGCAACTTATCCTCGAGCCCGGCCGTTCGCTCGTGGGCAACTCGGGGGTCTTGCTGACCACGGTCGAATACCTGAAACACAGCGAGGCCAAGAACTTCGCCATTGTGGACGCGGCCATGAACGATCTGTTACGCCCAACGCTTTACGACGCCTGGCATAGTGTCGAAGCTGTTGTACCGCGCAATAATGCAGACACGGCTCCCCTCTACGATATCGTGGGCCCCGTGTGCGAGAGCGGAGATTGGCTCGCACGCGACCGAAGTCTTCATCTGCAGCAGGGAGATGTACTGGCCATCATGTCTGCCGGCGCCTACGCGTTCACCATGGCAAGCCAATACAACACCCGGCCGCGGGCTGCGGAGATCATGGTCGACGGAGCGGATGCCCATGTTGTTCGTCCGCGCGAAACGCTGGAAAGTCTGTTCGCCACAGAAACGCCGCTGGACTGATTTCCGCTGTGGCTCGCCATTCTAAAGAAACATGCGAATCAGCCGTTAACGTCTGGTGGTTCATCGATACCCGTAAATCTACCTATAAGTCAGTGTAGATACCGGAGACATCAATGAAAGAGTGCTTTTTTGCCATAGAGCAATCAAGTCCGCCGCGAAAGTTCAGTATCATGCTCAATCGGTATTCTTGATCGTTGCTTCCTGGGAAAAGGCCCGTAGAAAAACAAAACATGACGGCTTCAAACGCGCTTCGCAACACCTTCTTCAAGAAGCTCTCCACAGTAGCCGACCGACTGGTTTACTATTTCTCGCTGTATGCCGTTCCGGCCGCTATCGTCATATTGTCCGGCCTGGCCTTGTACGGCTTGAACAGCCAGTATCCGCTTACCCATGGCGACCGCGTGTCCATCCGGCTCCTGTCTCAGAATGCCGCCGAGTACACGCCCTCGAAGGCCGTCGCCGCGCTGCGTACCCTTCCCGCTGTACCGGAAACGCGGGCATCATCGCCCAGCTGGTTTCTGGTCGACTTGCCGGCGTCTCCTCATATTGATGACGCAATCCTGAGTATCCCCTCGCCGCTGACCCAGACACTGGAGTGCTGGAAGGCCGACGCAAACCTGCTTCGCACCTTGGGCAGCGCAAGCCGGACCGAAGCGACCGGATCGGTACGCACCAGCAAGATGGGTTTCGCCGTGTCGCTGGGTTATATCCCGACGTCCACATCGCTCTTGTGCTACGCAAGCTTTGTCGATACCGGCGTGCTGTCGGCCGAGCTCTGGAACCAGTCCGACCTTCGCGCCTCGACCAGCCGCTTTGATCGTGGGACAGGACTTCTGGAAGGGGGCCTGCTTACCATCGCCCTGTTCCTCGTCGTAATTGCGATCACCAATCGCGAATGGGTTTACCTGTTGCTGGCCACATGGCTGGTCGGCAACCTGCGCCTGGGCGCATTTGCCCTGGGCTGGGATAGCCTGTGGCTGGGACACGCCATACCGCTGGAATGGATGCCGCTGATCAGGCAGCTGACCGTTGCGGCTTATTATCTGCTCACGTATTCACTGTTGACGCAGCTTTTCCAGAACAGTTTCCAACCGCGGTTTTCGCGATTATGGCGCGCAGCGAAATGGGCCGGCCTGGCACTGCTTGCCGGTGCCCTGGTCCTGCCCTATTCGTCTTTCCTGTCACTCATGTGGCTCACTTGCGGCTTCGGCATTCTGGTGGCGATTTTCATGCTGTCCCGTCGCGTATATGTGGCGCGGACGCGAGTCTGGATGTGGCATCTCGTCATACTGAGCATGTCGCTATGCGTGCTGCTGTCGGGTATTTTACTGGTCATTTTCGGCCGCACCACCTTCGTCGACACCTTCAATAGCGTCATCGCCTTGTTGCTGTCCAATATCATGGTCGCCCTGTCCGTCGCCGAACGCATGCGCGAGGAACGAAAGGAACGTCTGCGTGCGCAAACGGAACTTGTCAGCAACTATGCCGTGACGCCTATAGGCATGTTCACGCTGGGACCCGACGGAGCCTTCGTGCGAGCCAATCCGGTGCTCGAGCGGATGTTGGGCTTTTCTCTGGACAGGAACAAGGCGTACCGCTGGACGGACTACTTCCCGCCCCAAGACTGGCCTGCGCTGGCCGAGAAAACCCGATCCGGCGAAGAAGCCGAGGTAGCGCCGCTGGCCGGTGTCGTTCGGCCGGGAATGCCTCAACATTTCGTCATCCGCGTCGCGCTGGCCGATAACCAGATTGAAGGCTCGTTGCAAGACATCACGTCGCGCACCGAAACCATCAGTCAATTGCAGCTGCTTGCCGATAACGACCCGCTTACCAACGTACTGAACCGGCGGGGGATCGAGAAGGCGCTCAATACATCTCTTGAGCGCCTGGGTACGGGCGAGCCCTGCGCGCTGGCTTACATCAATCTGGATCCCTACAAGCGCATCAACAGCCTGTTTGGCCATATGTCGGGCGACGAAGTGCTCCAGCAAGTCTGCGAGCGCATCAAGGCAGCATTAACCGCCCAGCAACACGTAGGCCGTATCGGCGGGGACGAGTTCATCATCCTCTTTCCCGACTCCACCATAGCTCAGGCGCGTATTGCCGCGGCCACCGTTATCCAGAGCCTGAATGCCACCGCTTTGTATGTGGGTGGACGGGCTTACCAGATCAACAGCGCAATGGGGATCATTGAGGTCACCAAGGACATGGACCCCAAGGACATGATATCGGCAGCGGGACGCGCCTGCCGGGACGCCCGCAAGCAGCATCAGGACATCGTGGCCTACGAGCAGGACTCGCACGAGCTGCAAGAACACACCGAAGAGCTGCGGCTTTTCGATGAGCTGGAAGGAAGCGATACACCGCGCGGCCTCTATCTGGAAATGCAGCCCATCATGTCGATGAAGAATCCGCTGCAGACGCTTAACTTCGAAGTCCTGCTGCGGGTACGCAACTCCGTGGGCACGCTGGTTCCGACCGGAAAAATAATTGCGGCGGCGGAAGAAAACGGTACGATCACCATCATCGACAAGTGGGTTTTCTCGGCCACGCTCGAATGGCTGGCCAAACACGAACACAGGCTGACCCGAACCGAGATGGTCAACGTCAATTTGAGCGGCGTGTCGCTGAACGATGACAAATTCATTGACGCCTTCTTTGCCATACTGGCGCGCTATGAGCACCTTGCCAATCGACTGTGCGTCGAAATTACCGAAGGTGTGGCGCTGCAGGATCTCGACCGCACCCGCGTGTTCATGAAACGCCTGCAGAAGATGGGCGCGTTCATAGCGCTGGATGACTTCGGTGCCGGCTACACCTCGTTCTCGTATCTCAAAGAATTGGCGGCCGATGCCATCAAGATCGACGGTGCGTTGATCAAGGACATGATGGCCAATGAAACCAATACCGCCATTGTCCGCACAATTGTCGAACTCGCGCGCAATCTGGGCATGAAGAGTATTGCTGAATGGGCCGAAGATTGCGCAACGCTGCGCGCGCTGCAGGATATGGGGGTGGACTTCGTTCAGGGCTTTATCGTCTCGAAAGCCAAATCGCCCGCCGACATGCTAAGCGCCAACACCCTGGCCGACCTGATCGCCGATGAAGAAGTGTTGAAGTTCATTCGTGAGATCGCAACCGAGAACCGGGATGACGATGACAGGCACAAGCCAAGCAGACAGGCGCCCGCGAACTGGTTTTAACGCCGTTACCGCAACGGCGTGGCACGATAGAGTCGATGAGCTCAGCTGGCTGCGTAGCCCGTCATGCGCGTAGGCTGGCTCATGAGCGACACGCGGCGCGGCGCGGCTTTGGTGCGCTTTTCCTCGTACATGCGCTCGTCGGCCAGATGCATGGTTTTTTTCAATGAACCGGCTTCCGACCTGAGTGCCATGCCCATGGAAATATTGATGCCGGCCCTCGCGAAGGATTCCTTGAGCCGGTTCATAAGGGCCGCGGCACCGACCGGTGTTGCATACTGCGCCACCACGCCGAATTCATCGCCGCCCAAGCGCCCCACCGCATCGTTGTTGCGCAGCACGGCTGAAATGGTTTGCGCGGTAAGACGGATGAGGTCATCGCCGGCGGAATGGCCCTGGGTGTCGTTGACCGTCTTGAGGTAATCGAGGTCAAGCATGAATATGGCCGCATCGTTGCCGTCGTCGCCCGACATTGCGTCGATATGCGCCAGCCGGTTGATCCATCCGGCGCGGTTCAGCGTGCCGGTAAGAGGATCCAGAAAGGCATCCCGCTGCAGTTCGAGCATAAGCCGCTCGGCCAGGCCGAGTTCGGCGTGCAGCGCAAGCGTAAGAGCCAGTGCAGTCAGGCAGGAGCGTACTTCGTCGGTACGCCTGGCTATGCTGAATGGCCAGTCGTACGCCAGGCCTATTGCGCAACCCCGGCTTTCAGCATCGGGAGACTGCAAGTCGGCGCGTATCAGGTAGGCCGCTGCCGGCCCGGAGGCGGCATCCAGTGCCAGACGCACTTTTTCGTGTTCGGTGACGTGACGATAGAAGAAGCCATCGTTCAGCGGGTCGGGAATCCAGTCTCCCTGGAATAAGGATGCAAGATCGGCAGACGACAGGATTTCGAATCGACCGTTGGCAGCCCCTACCGGCGATTGCCCGCTACAGCGCCCGACGAGCCATCCGTCGAGTGGCACGAAAGCATGCAGCACCCTTAGCTGCGCAGCAAGCGCCTTGTTGGCTAAAAGATTCGCCCGAACTTCAATACCCGGACCTTCTTTAACGGTAGACATAATTATTTTTAGAAGATGTTCGTCTTGATAACAAGCATGAAGTGGATCGCGCAACTACCTGTGTCTTGACCTTGATTTTAAAGCAATTGTATTAATATGCCAGCATTATTTTCTTACAAATGAAAACCGCGATGCGGCCGATCAAGAACCGGCGGCATCGCGGCATCTATACCGGGACATGGGCGTCGCCGCCCATGCCTGACTACAACTCGCCGTAAGAATGCAAGCCGGACAGGAACATATTTACGCCCAGAAAAGCGAAGCTGGTGATGAGCAGACCCGCCAAGGCCCAATAGGCCGCCATCGTGCCCCGAAGGCCTTTCATCAGGCGCATATGCAGCCATGCGGCGTAGTTCAGCCATACGATAAGGGCCCACGTTTCCTTGGGATCCCATTGCCAGTAAGTGCCCCAGGCATCGGCCGCCCACAGTGCTCCCAGGATAGTTGCCACCGTAAAGAAGGCAAAACCGACGGAGATGGCCCGATACATGATGTCGTCGAGAATTTCGAGCGCGGGCAGTTTTTCGGCGATAGGACGGCGAAACGCCAATATCGTACCCACGATAAGCGCACCGATACCGAAGTACAGCATCCACGTGGCTGAAAGTTCGCGGGAACTAAACATCATGGGTTCTGCGCAGAGAATGGCGCCAAGCACGAAGACAGGCACCAGCTTGCCCCAGGACCGCGTCTGGCCATGCTCTTTGATCAGATAAGCGAAGCCCACCATGGCGGCCAGTGAAAAAGTGCCGTAGCCGATGAAATTGGCCGGCACATGCAATTTCATCCACCAGCTCTTGAGTGCCGGCACCAGAGGCTGAATTTGAAAGGCATCTCGGGTGAACGTGTACCAGAGAAGAAATACCACCGCCGAGGTAATGACCAGCAGCACAAAGCCGCCCAACGCCCTGGTCGCGTATCGGCGCTCGTAATACAGGTAGAACAATGCGGTGATCAGGGCGAACAGTACGAAGACTTCATACAGGTTGCTGACGGGAATATGGCCTATGTCAGGTCCCAGCAGGTGGCCTTCGCGCCAGCGCACCAGCAGGCCCGTTACCCCGGCGTAGACGGCGCCCCACGTAAGGGCAGTGCCCACCCAGGCCGCGGTCGAACTGAAAATACCGATCCAGTAGCAAATGGTGGCCAGCACGAACAGCGCACACATCCATAAAATGGCAGACTGCGACGAGAACAGATACTGCAGGAAGAAGACGCTTTCGGCGCGCGTGATGTCGCCGTTGGCCAGCCCGCTGCCATCGCTGTATAGCCAGATGGCAAACAAGGCGCTCAACCCGCTGGCCAGCATGATGGTGCGCAAGGGGCGCCATAGCCACGCCATCCAGCTGAACCAGAGCACCGAGCCGCCAAGAATCAGCTTCTCGTAATAGTCCATGCTGTCGCCGTATGCGCTGAGGGCAAACACCGCCCCCGCGGCCAACAGCAGGAAAAATGCAATATCAGTCCAATCTGGCTTGCCCCGGCTGCCCCGGGAATCTCCACTGGCTGTCATGGACTCTTGCCATACAGGCATATTGGATTTGATGATGGACTCGGACATAGAGAAAACCTCGTTACGTAGAGAGGCGTTTGAAGGCCTCTTTAAAGCGGTCGAACTCGTGATTGAAGTCCAGAGTGCGCCGCTGTGATGTCATTGCCGCCAGCAAGTCGCTGCCCTGCCCGGCCGGCCGTATCCACACCCATATTCGGCGATCGCGGATGTAGAACATCGAGAACACGCCGATGATAAGGAATAGGCATCCCAGATAAACCGTGTTCTTGCCTGGGCTGCGCGCGACCTGGAAAACGCTGGCTTCAAGCTGCTCGAAACCCTTTAATGCCATGAATACCGGTGCGGGATAATCGGGCAGATTCGCCAGGGCCAATAAAGACATTTGCAGCCATTTGTCGGCTTCCTCGGCTGCTGCGCCCTCGCGATCGACCGGCGGCTTGCCCGACTGCATGCGCACGATGTCGCGCAACTCAAGCAGGGCGAGCTGGATCATGGGAACCGCAAAACCCAGCACCTTTTCGCGATCCTGCTCCGGCACCTTTTCAATAATGCCATTGAATCCTGCTCTGGAGAAGGTTTCCAGGGCTCCCACGGCCGCTTTCTGCAGCAAGGGCTGCTGCATTTCCTGATTTGCATTCTTTTGCGCAAAACGCTGGGCCGCCTGGTGCACCAGAGCCGGATCGGCCAGCGCCGCGCGTAGTGCCATGAACTCGTCCATGGAGTTGTCGGCATCGGCCGGGATACGGATATAACGATAGGGTTGCGACGCCGTTTCCCGTACGCCGGCCAGGAATACCATGCTGCCGTCGAGCATCAAAGGCAGCATGTAATTGGTGTACTCGTGAGCCTGCCCATCGCTTCCCACTATCCGGTACTGGACACTGGGGCCGACGTTCTTCATATTTTCGTTCTTTGCGCCGGCTGCGCTGCCCGTCACCGAAGCCACGTGCTCCATCATTTCTTTAGGCTGGGGCGGCACATCGCCGGAGAGATTCTCGACGTTGATGACACGCAGGCCGGAAAAATCGATGGTAAGGGGAGTCTGCTGAGCGCCGCTACCCACGGTAATCTCCGTTGGCTTGCCCACGACGCCATTGATTTCGAAGGGATGGTTACGCGCACCGGTCAGCGGGTAGCCCACCAACTGCAATTTACTGCCGCCGTCATCGAAACTCGACTGATACACCGTCACGCCCTTATAGCGCAGGGGTTCGTTGACTTCGATGGTTTGGCTGAACGACTTGCCGGTCTCCGGATCGGTAACCTCCACCTCGCTTTTGAAGCTGCTGGGCATGCCGGTTGAGTAGTAGTCGACAATAAACTTATTGAGTTTCAGCGTAAAAGGCAACGGCTGCACCAGCACGCCCTCGTCCACGCTGACGACACCGCTGCTGCTTTGCGAGCCCTCTGAGACCAGCATGTTGGCGCGGAAACTGGGGTTGCCCGCCGACAAGCGTCCCGAATCGGGAACCTGCGAGATAAGCATGTTTTCGGTAATCGGCACCTTGCCGCCCAGCCATACCTGCAAGCGTACCGGAAGCTCGCTGTCGAGCAAGCCGCCTACGCATATCACCACAATGGCGGTATGAGCAAAGATATAACCCAGGCGATTTGCACTTCCTTTCTTGGCCGCCAACAACAGGCTGTCGCCATCCTGGCGGACCTTGGACTTATAGCCTTGCGAACTCAGCCATTGCTGGATCCGCGACAAGCTTTCAGCCGGGCTCGCGGTGGTGGTGGTTTCAACCCTATGGTGGAATGAGCGCAGGCTGCTGCCGCGAATGTATTCGCGAAACGACCGGGCGTCGCGCACCATTTTGGGCGAGTTGCGCACCACGCAGATCGAGGTGGAAACCACCAGGAAGGCCATGATCAGCAGGAACCACCAGCTATTGTAAATATGCCAGATGGAAAACTTATCGAAGACAGAAAACCAGAAAGGCCCGAACTTATCGATGTAAGTATTGGCCGCCTGGTTTTGCTGCAGTACGGTGCCGATCAGGCTTGCCACGCAGATGAACATCAGCAAGCTGACGGCAAAACGCATCGAGCCCAGCAATTCGAAGACGTCTGCGCCAGTGCGACGCGTGGAAATGGAAGATTTCACAAGGCAAATTTCATAAAAAAGGGGACGGCATAGGAGCCTCCCCTAGTCTAGACCTATCGTTGCGGAATACGTTCCGCAAGATCGTGTCGAATTAACGCAATCCTGCCGCGTAATCGGCCACCGCCGCGATGTCGGCGTCGGACATGCGGTCGCTGATATCGTGCATGGGCGCGCTATTGGCACGGTCGCCACTACGGAACAACTTGAGCTGTTCGGCGATGTAAGCCGGATGCTGGCCAGCCAGTCGGGGGTAGGCACCGGGTACGCCGGCGCCATTGGGCGAGTGGCAACCAGCACAGGCAGGCACCTTGCGATCGGGCAAGCCGCCGCGCCAGATATGCTGGCCGCGTTCCATGGTGGCTTCGTTGCTTGCCGTTGCCGCTGTCTTGGGATCAATAGCCTGCTGGGCAAGGTAGTAGGAGATGTTCTGGATATCTTCAGGCGTCAGCGGCGTGGCAAAAGGCGTCATGATTGAAGGAGCGCCGTTGGGGCCGCGCCGGGCGGCGGGCGCCTTTCCGTCTTTGGACTTGAAGTCGCGCAGTTGCTTGGCAAGGTATTCGTGCGGCTGGGCGGCAAGATTCGGATTGACCGGAATCGTGCTGTTGCCGGCGGCGCCATGACAACTGGCACAGGCCAATATGCCGCGGGCTGCATCGCCATTGGCAAAGAGCTGTTCGCCTTTGGCGGCATCGGGCTTGGCAACCGCTATATCGGCTGCATAAGCAATGGAAACTGCGGAAGATCCCAGCAAGAGGCTGCTGGCAACTACCATTCGGGAAAGCACACGCTTCATGAAGACCTCGACGATCGCTATTCGATCCGGGTGTCGTAAACACCACGATGACAATGCCAATTCCGTTAAAGGGCTACCCTAACGAAGATGACGCAACTGTTTCAAACGTGCGATTATACAATAGCGTTTAAATTAAACCGTACTAGGTACTTCCTGTGTCCATTCTGCATCGCGCTTCTTTTACCGTTTCGGCGGCCCGTCTCGACCAGCTCCCGCCTCCCACCACGGCTGAAGTCTGCTTCGTGGGCCGCTCCAATTGCGGAAAATCATCTGCCATCAATGTCCTCACCAACCAGCGCCGCCTGGCTTTTTCCAGCAAAACGCCCGGACGCACCCGCCTCATCAACTTGTTTGGCATCCCCGATCCGGTAGAGCCCGGGGCTCATCTGGGCTTCTTGGTCGACTTGCCGGGTTATGGCTACGCATCCGTCGCCCGCGAAGCGCGCGAGGAATGGGCCGACGTCCTGGGCGGCTATCTGCGCGAACGCTCCTCGCTGGCCGGCATCGTGCTGCTTATCGACATCCGGCGCGGGGTAACTGAACTGGACCGCCGCCTGGCCAACTGGATTGCCCCCACGCGTATTCCGGTTCTGGCCTTGCTCACAAAGGCCGATAAGTTTCCCTATGGCCAGCGTATCAATGCCGTCGCCACCGTCAAGAAAGAACTGGCCGACATCGGCGCGCTGAATGCCATGCCGTTTTCCGCTACCAAGCGCATAGGCCTGGACACCGCCGCCGCGCAAATCGAGAACTGGATTTCTCCAAAGGTTGTTCCATGACATCGTTTATTCTTTCCGCCGACTTCCCCGCCGCCCGTCCGCGCCGCAATCGCCGCGACGATTTTTCACGCCGCCTTGTGCGCGAAAACGTCCTGACCGCGCACGACCTGATCTACCCGGTTTTCGTCATGGAGGGACAGGGCATACAGGAAGCAGTGCCCTCCATGCCGGGGGTGCTGCGCTACTCCCCCGACACCTTGCTGAAGGTGGCCGAGGAATGCGTGACGCTGGGCATACCGGTTATTGCGCTGTTTCCGGTTATCGACGCCAACCTGAAAACCCCCGACGGCATCGAAGCGGCCAATCCCGACGGTCTGATACCGCGCGTGGTCGCTCAGTTGAAAAAGAACTTTCCTGAATTGGGGGTGCTGACCGATGTGGCGCTGGATCCTTACACCAGCCATGGCCAGGATGGCGTCCTCGACGAAAATGGCTATGTATTGAACGAGCCTACCGTGCAGATACTGATGCGCCAGGCCCTCACGCAAGCGCACGCCGGTGTCGATATCGTTGCGCCCAGCGACATGATGGACGGACGCATAGGTTCGATACGCCAGGCACTTGAAGCCGAGCAACATATATATACGCGCATCATGGCTTACTCGGCCAAGTACGCCAGCGCGTTCTACGGGCCTTTCCGGGATGCCGTCGGTTCGGCCACTAATCTGGGCAAGTCCAACAAGTTCACGTATCAAATGGACCCGGCCAATCGCAACGAGGCGCTGCGCGAGGTGGCCGCCGATATCCGCGAAGGCGCGGATATGGTGATGGTGAAGCCGGGCATGCCTTATCTGGACATCCTGCGGGATGTAAAGAACGCGTTTGGGATGCCGACGTATGCGTATCAGGTGAGCGGCGAGTACGCGATGATCAAGGCGGCGGCGGCAAATGGCTGGCTGGATCACGACAAGGTGATGATGGAGTCGCTGCTGGCGTTCAAGCGGGCGGGTGGTGACGGTGTGTTGACGTATTTCGCTATTGCGGCGGCGAAGTTGCTGAAGGAGCAGGCGTAGCAGTTTATTTGCATGCGGTTTGGTAGCATGCGTTTCGCTACGCGCAGTACCGCAGCTTGGCTATGCGTGTGCTCCATGAGGGAATTTGCTTGCGCTGTTCACAGCCGGTTTAATTTACACGCCGCAGCGATTTGCATGCCGTAGCGATGCTGCAAGTTACGCGCGGTAGTAATGCGGCAAATTACACGCCGTGGCGGTGGTGATGGGGATATTGGCTCCTCGTGACCCTATTCGGCGCCCTGGGCGCCGAACCAGCATGGCCTGGCTCGTCCGTCCCCTTCGGGACTACCTTCGCCGACGTCCTGCTGGAGGGCCCCGAAAGTCGCCAACACCCCCATCACCGCCGCCACGGCTGCATCGTTTTTGTCCGTAAGGTTGCCGGGACGGATCGTGTGCTTGGCATTCTTGCCAGCAGTTTTATGAGTTCAGAAAATCTAACGCGCTCGTCCTGCGCGGCCCGCCTGCCGGGCCGCTTGAACATGTGAACAGGTGTTGCCCAAGGGAATTCCACAGCGCATCTTAACTTTGGGCAGGTCTGGCCCTTATAGCATTGGGCATTGAGCCACTTGTTAACAGCACTCAGCGACAGCGCTAACCGACGCTTAGGCTTCAGATTCGCGCGGAACTGATTAGCGCGCGACATTCCGAGCGTCATCTCGCTCTGAGACAGGTCTGGCCAACGGCATCTCAAATTTCCATTTCACAGCGGGGCAGGTCCTATGAGGTCCTGTTGCAGCGACTTTCGGTGCCGAGCAAGCCGTAGGCGAAAGGAGCCCGTATGGGCGGATGAGCAAGGCGATGCGGTGTTCGGCGCCGCAGGGCGGCGAACCGGCAACGAGGAGCGCAACAGGACCTCATAGGACCTGACACGCGGGGCAAGAACAACCGCCTGACGCAAGGATAACTACCTAGCGCAAGAGAGCCTACGACAAAGCAGACGGGAGACTACTTCAACGTTAAAGCGCACGGCCAGGATGAAAAAGAACCGACCCGGCAGCGAAGTTTTACACGCCCGCGAGCACGCGCTCCAATACCGCCCCGAAATCCCGGGCATTCTTGAATCCAACCACCCGCACCTCATTCAGCTCCTTACCCTGGTCGTCGAAGAAAATAATCCCCGGCGGCCCGAACAGCTTGAACCGTTTCAGCAGCTCACGGTCTTCGTCGGTGTTCTTGGTGACGTCAGCCTGCACCAGCAGCAACTGCGACATCTGCGCCGCCACAGACCGATCGCTGAAAGTGAACCGCTCCATTTCTATGCACGACACACACCAGTCCGCGTAAAAATCCAGCATGACCGGCCGGCTGGTATTGGCCAGCAAATTATCCAGCTCCGCCACCGACGTCACCTGCGTGAACTCTGGGTGTGCGGCCGCTATGGCGCCCGAACCTTGGGAGGACGCCGTGAGCGGCGCCAGTGGTCTTAAAACATCGCGTGCACCGGCCATTACGCCCACCACCAGGATGACCGCCCAAAGTGCCAGCATCAGGCCCAATGCGCGGTTGGCCAGGCGCCCCGCTCCCGTTCCTGCAGGCACCGCATCGAAGGCACCCAGCATGACGGCGCTCCACAAGGCCAGGAAGGCCCAGCCCAGCATCATCAGCCACGCAGGCAGTATCGGGTTCACCATCCACCACGCGGTCGCAAGCAGCAGCACGCCGAACAGGCGCTTGATGCCATTCATCCATGGGCCTGTTTTCGGCAGCAACGCGCCCGACGATGCGCCCACGGCCAGCAGCAACAAGCCTTCGCCCCAGGCCAAGGCGAATAACGCCGTGCCGCCCAAGACGAGATCCCCTGTCTGCGAAATGAACAGCAATACGCCCGCCAGCGGCGCCGCGACGCAGGGCCCCACAATGAGCGCGGACAGCATGCCCATAGCGAACACGCCGCCATAGCGCCCACCCGGGATCCGGGACAGGCGCGCGTTCAGTGCGGACTGCATTCCCGTGGGGGCCTGCAAGGTGAAAACATCGAACATGGCCAGCGCGAGCACGGCCAGGATGATGGCGAACAAGGTCAGGACCCAGGGCGTCTGCAGCCACACCGCCAGGCTAGCGCCGATCAATCCGGCTGCGACGCCTAGCGCCGTATAGACCAGGGACATGCCAAGGACAAAAACGGCAGCCAGCGACAAACCGCGCCAACGCGAGACTTTCATGCCTTTTCCTGCGTCACCTGCGACGATGGCCAGGAGTATCGGCACCATGGGCAGTACGCAAGGCGTGAAGGACAGCAGCAAGCCCAGCAGCAGGCACAAGGCGATGATCTGCAGCCAGCCCGCTTGTGCCAAGTAGGCGGCGAATCCGGTGTCGCCAAGCTGCAGCGCGCCTCCCAGGCTTGTTTCGGCCGTGCCCGCAGTTTGCGTCGACGACGAGCCGTCTTTGGTTGTCGCCAGCTGTGGCTTTGCGGCCGGAACGCTGGCGACCACACCGGGTCCCCCTGCCTGATAGCCCGCCTCTGTCGGCGTTAGCTTGATTTCCCGCGTCATGGGCGGATAGCACAGTCCGGCATCGGCGCAGCCTTGGCTTGTGATGGCCAGAAGCAAAGGCTGGCCAGCGCCGGCAGTAAGAGGCACAGCGACGGTGACCTGGTCGTAGTAGACCTCCAGGTCTTTCTCGAAGGTTGGATCGTACGTAACCTTTCCCGCGGGGTAGACGGCCTGGCCCAACACGCTGGGAGAGGAATCAGGAGTGATCGCGAACTCGAACCGTTCCCGATACATGTAGTACTGCGGCGCTATCGCGAAATGCACATCCAGTTGCGTCGGCGTGGTCATCGCCGCGGAAAACACAAACGCCTTTTCGGGATCCAGAAACTCGTCTTCCGCGCGCACCGATCCTGAAGGCAGGAAGGCCAGTACAAGCATCAGGGCGGTCAGGACTGCCCAGGCGATTCGGTGTGCTGAGCGCATGGCGCGCCAGTGCGGTAGAGATGGGGCCGGCGATCCGGTGTCAGGCGAAATCTGCTTTGCTGCGTTGGCCAGCGCCAAATGCGACATCTGTACTTCCTCTTGGACGCGTCGCGTCCTTTGTGTTCAAGCCCGGGGCTGATCCGGCATGGTCTGGTTGCGACACCAATCTAGATAGCTCGTCGAGCCGCCTGAAACGGCCAGGACGAGGATTTCGGGGACTTCGTAAGGGTGCAGCTGCGCCAACCGCGCCGCGAGCTGTGGAACCCGCGAAACCGTGGTTTTTATCGTAAGCGGAATCTCTTCGGTGCCTTCCAGTACGCCTTCCCACATATACATGGACAACACGGCTGCGCCAAGGTTCACGCAGGCGGCAAGATGTTCTTCCACCAGGACATGAGCAATACGCTTGGCCAGCAGCAGATCGGGTGCGTTGCTGAGCAAGACCACCACATCGTCCGCGGCCGCAAGAGTGGCGCGGCTACTGCCTGCACCCGGCGCCGCGGCGTCACCGTGGGAATGATCAGGTGGAATGAAGGTACTCACGAAGGGTATCCCGGAGTCGTTGGAAACGATTCATTCTACCTATAAAAAACGGGCCCGAAAGCCCGTTTTAATTACTGCAGATATGCGCCGCTTATTCAGCGTCGGCTTCTTCGACTTCAGGACGGTCCACCAGTTCCATGAATGCCATCGGAGCGTTATCGCCCTGACGGAAACCCATTTTCAGGACACGGGTGTAGCCGCCGTTACGTTCTTTGTAGCGAGGACCGATTTCAGCAAACAGCTTGACCACGGCATCGCGGTCGCGCAGACGGGCAAACGCCAGGCGCTTGTTAGCCAGCGTAGGCTCTTTGCCCAGCGTGATGAGGGGCTCGACGACGCGACGCAATTCCTTGGCTTTCGGCAAGGTGGTCTTGATGGCTTCGTGTGTAAGCAACGAAACAGCCATGTTGCGGAACATAGCCAAACGGTGACTGCTGGTGCGATTTAGTTTACGCAAACCACTACGGTGACGCATGATGTTTTCCTTTGAATCTGTTTAACGGATGATTCCGTTGGTTAACCGGCTCTTCTATCAGCAATGCTGCGGGCCGGGTGCGGGCAGGATTCTAACACGACTGTGCCAAAACCCTTGCACTACATTGATACCGATACCGGATTGCCGCTAATGAGGCCGCAACCCGATATCTATTCCAATAACTTAAGGGCGTTCCAGGCCGACTGGCGGCCAGTTTTCCAGCTTCATGCCCAGTGTCAAACCACGTGCGGCAAGGACTTCCTTGATTTCATTCAAGGACTTGCGACCCAGGTTAGGCGTCTTGAGCAATTCGTTTTCTGTGCGCTGGATCAGATCGCCGATGTAGTAGATGTTTTCGGCTTTCAGGCAGTTGGCAGAGCGGACGGTAAGTTCCAGATCGTCGACCGGGCGCAAGAGCACTGGATCGATTTGTGGAGCATTGCCACGAGCCTGAGGGCTGTCGGCGTAATCGCCGGCGCCTTCCAGGGCGGCAAATACCGAGATCTGATCCATCAGGATGCGGGCCGACTGACGCACAGCTTCTTCCGGCGAGACAACACCGTTGGTCTGGATGTCGAGGACCAGCTTGTCCAGGTCGGTGCGCTGCTCAACACGAGCGCTTTCGACCGAATAGCTGACACGGCGCACAGGGCTGTACGATGCGTCGAGCACGATACGGCCTATGGTGTGCGTGCGGTCATCGACCAGCGCGCGCACATTGCCGGGGACGTAGCCACGGCCCTGCTCTACCTTGATCTGCATTTCGAGCTTGCCGGCTTCGGTAAGCGTGGCGATGACGTGATCAGGGTTGATGATCTCGACGTCGTGCGGCAGTTCGATATCGCTGGCCAGGACAATGCCTTGGCCTTGCTTGCGCAACACCAGCGTTACTTCTTCGCGGTTATGCAACTTGAACACTACGCCCTTCAGGTTCAGCAAGATGTCGACGACATCTTCGCGTACGCCGGCGATGGTCGAATACTCGTGCACGACACCGGTCATCTGGACTTCGGTGGGCGCATAGCCTGCCATGGACGACAACAGGATGCGACGCAAGGCGTTGCCCAGCGTGTGTCCGTAGCCGCGCTCGAAGGGCTCCATCACGATTTTGGCGTGATTCTTGCCGACAGGCACGACTTCAATAGAACGGGGTTTGAGAAAACCTAGTGACGACATGTGTGTTCCTTTTCAATACCCTCGGCTCGTTACACCGATAAGGCTGATGAACTGACTGGATGATTCTTGCGACATCGCAAAGCCCACTTACCAGTGAACTGGAAAAGTGGGCTGATGCGATACTGCGATTGTGCTGCGTTTGCTGCTTGTATCAATTAGCGCGAGTACAACTCGACGACCATCGATTCGTTGACGTCGCGTGCAACATCAGCGCGATCAGGAACCTGTTTGAAGGTACCTGTCAGCTTGCCGGTGTCGACTTCGACCCACTGCGGCAGGCCCTGGCCTGTTGCAAGGTCGAGCGATTCACGAATACGCAGCTGGGCTTTCGCCTTTTCGCGGATCGAGATAACGTCGCCGGCCTTGACCAGCATCGAAGCGATGTCGGCAGTGTGGCCATTGAGTTCAACGGAGCGGTGATTCACCAACTGACGCGCTTCAGCACGCGTCGAGCCAAAGCCCATGCGGTATACGACGTTGTCCAGACGCGATTCCAGCAATTGAATCAGGGTCTCGCCAGTGTTGCCACGACGACGCTCAGCTTCAAAGAAATACTTGCGGAATTGCTTTTCCAGCACACCGTACATGCGCTTGAGTTTTTGCTTTTCGCGCAGCTGCAAACCGTAGTCGGACGTACGAGCGCCTGATGTACGGCCATGCTGACCAGGCTTGGACTCGAGTTTGCACTTCGAGTCGAGCGAACGGCGCGAGCTCTTCAAAAATAGATCTGTACCCTCGCGACGCGAGAGTTTGCATTTAGGTCCAATATAACGTGCCAAGATGCTTCCCCTTAGATGCGACGACGCTTGGGCGGACGGCAGCCGTTATGAGGCACCGGAGTGATGTCTGAAATGCTGGAGATTTTGATACCCAGGGCATTCAGAGCACGCACCGATGATTCACGGCCAGGACCGGGGCCCTTGATGCGAACTTCAAGTGTTTTGATACCATATTCCAACGCGACGCGCCCGGCCGATTCTGCGGCAACCTGCGCTGCGAATGGCGTGGACTTGCGCGAGCCTTTGAAGCCCGCACCACCGGATGTCGCCCAGGACAAGGCATTGCCCTGACGGTCGGTAATGGTGATGATCGTGTTGTTGAAGGACGCATGGACGTGCGCAATGCCGTCCGATACGCTCTTCTTGATTTTCTTGCGTACGCGCGATGCGCCGCTGTTGGAAGCTTTCGCCATCTTCTATTCCTCGATTATTTCTTCAGGGAAGCAGCAGCGCGACGCGGACCTTTACGGGTGCGTGCGTTGGTACGGGTGCGTTGACCACGTACAGGCAGACCACGCTTGTGGCGCATGCCCCGGTAAGTTCCCAGATCGATCAGACGTTTGATCGACAATTGTACTTCGCGACGCAAATCACCTTCAACCGTGAACACACCGACGTGTTCGCGGATACGTTCGAGTTCGGCGTCTGTCAGATCTTTCACTTTCTTGGAGAGTTCAATACCGGATGCTTCGCAGATTTTGCGAGCACGAGTACGACCAATACCAAAAATAGCGGTAAGTCCGATTTCGGCGTGTTGATGCGGCGGAATGTTGATGCCAGCAATACGGGCCATGACTGTTCCTTGTTAAATCCGTTGCGTGTCGGCCATTAGCCTTGACGCTGCTTATGACGTGGTTCGGTGCAAATTACACGCACCACGCCGTGACGTTTAATGATCTTGCAGTTGCGGCAGATCCGTTTTACCGATGCCATTACTTTCATGGTTGACTCCTAGTTTCCTGTAACCGGCCGCTTATTTAGAGCGGAATACAATTCTGGCACGCGACAGGTCATAGGGCGTGAGCTCCACTGTAACCTTGTCACCCGGCAGAATCCGGATGTAATGCATACGCATCTTGCCCGATATGTGGCCCAATACTATGTGGCCATTTTCCAGCTTGACGCGAAAAGTTGCGTTGGGGAGATTTTCAAGAACCTCTCCTTGCATTTGAATGACGTCGTCTTTTGCCATTTCTTTTTTACCGCATTGGCAGTCCCGCACCCTTGAAGTTGGCCTTCTTGAGCAGCGAGTCGTATTGATGGGACATCATGTAAGCCTGAGCTTGTGCCATGAAATCCATGGTCACCACCACGATAATCAACAAAGAAGTGCCACCGAAATAAAACGGCACGTTCCAGCGAGCCTGCATAAGTTCCGGCAACAAACACACCAGAGTTATGTAGAGAGCGCCCATCAGGGTCAATCGCATCAATATCTTGTCGATATAACGCGACGTCTGTTCCCCTGGACGGATGCCTGGAACGAACGCACCGCTTTTCTTCAGGTTGTCTGCAGTTTCACGACTGTTGAACACCAAGGCCGTATAAAAGAAGCAGAAGAAAATAATTGCAGCAGAATACAGCGTAATGTAGAGCGGCTGACCCGGCGACAGTACCGCCGCGAGATCGCCCAACCAACGCATATTCGGGTTACTGGAAAACCAGCTGGTAACGGTTGCAGGAAGCAGGATGATCGATGATGCGAAGATTGGGGGAATGACACCCGACATATTCAGCTTCAGGGGCAAATGCGAACTTTGACCGCCGTAGATCTTGTTGCCGACCTGGCGCTTCGCGTAGTTCACCGTGATGCGGCGCTGGCCGCGTTCGACGAACACCACGAAGTACGTAACAGCGACAACCAGCACAAGAATGAACAGAGCCGACAGCACCGACATGGCGTCAGTACGTACCAGATCCAGCATTCCTGCCAAGGCGCTCGGCAAACCTGCAACAATACCGGCAAAAATCAGTATCGAAATACCATTGCCCATACCGCGCTCGGTAATTTGCTCGCCCAACCACATAACGAACATCGTGCCGGTAACCAGTGTGACTACCGTTGTAAAGCGGAACATCATGCCAACGTCGATAACCAGTCCTGGCTGCGATTCGAGAGCGACCGAGATACCGACAGCCTGGATCAGCGCCAGAAACACCGTGCCGTAGCGGGTGTACTGGGTGATCTTGCGTCGGCCCGATTCGCCTTCTTTCTTGATCGCTTCAAGAGTAGGCACCACGACCGCCATCAGTTGCATGATGATGGACGCGGAGATGTAGGGCATGATTCCCAGCGCGAACACGGAAAACCGCGACAGTGCGCCGCCCGAGAACATGTTGAACAAGCCCAGGATACCGTCCTGGTTTTGTTGGAACAATTCGGACAGCGCGTCGGGGTTGATGCCCGGCACGGGTATGTGCGTTCCCAACCGATAGACCACCAGGGCGAGTACCAGGAAGACGATACGGCGCTTTAGATCGCTGTACCGGGAACCCGATTTACTCTGTGCCTGAGCTTTAGCCACCGTTACCCCTTAAGCCAGCGAGCCGCCAGCAGCTTCGATTGCGCTGCGAGCACCGGCCGTTGCACTGATTCCGCTAAGGACAACCTTGCGCGACAGTTCGCCGGACTTGATGACTTTCACGTAACGCACGGCCTGGCCAATGACGCCTGCCTGCTTGAGAACTTGCACGTCGACTTCTTCGACGGGCAGGCGCTCGAGGTCGGACAGACGGACTTCGGCGGATAGATGTTGGTTCATCGCAGTAAAGCCACGTTTCGGAAGGCGGCGTTGCAAAGGCATTTGACCGCCTTCGAAACCGACCTTGTGGAAACCGCCAGTACGCGATTTTTGACCCTTGTGGCCACGACCAGCGGTTTTACCGAAGCCGGAGCCGATTCCGCGACCAACACGGCGGCGAGCTGGACGGCTGCCTTCGGCTGGTTTCAGCGTGTTTAGTTGAGTTTCTGACATCTCGATTCCTTTCAGGCTTCCGAGACGGTAACGAGGTAATCCACTTTACGGATCATCCCACGCACCTCGGGCGTATCGACCAGTACGCGGCTGCTATTGATGCGACCCAGACCCAGACCGCGAACTGTCGCGCGGTGGGATGTGTGTGTGCCGATAACAGAGCGTACGAGAGTTACTTTAATTTGCTTCTGTGCCATGACTTACCCCAGAATATCTTCTACCGACTTGCCGCGTTTGGCAGCGATGTCAGCAGGAGTCGAGCAGGCACGCAAGCCATTAAGCGTTGCGCGGACCATGTTGTAAGGGTTGCTGGAGCCCAGGCTCTTTGCAACCACGTTACGCACGCCCATTACGTCGAAGACAGCGCGCATTGGGCCGCCTGCGATAACGCCAGTACCTTCGGGTGCTGGTGAAATCATGACTGTAGCAGCGCCATGCTTGCCGAAAACCGTGTGGTGCAAGGTGCCGTTTTTCAGGTTGACCTTGAGCAGTCCGCGGCGGGCCTGTTCCATTGCTTTTTGAACGGCGACGGGCACTTCACGGGCTTTACCTTTGCCCATTCCGATGCGGCCATCGCCATCACCTACCACGGTCAATGCGGCAAAGCTCATGGTGCGACCACCCTTGACCACTTTGCTGACGCGATTGACCGCGATCATTTTTTCACGCAAGCCGTCGTCGCTTTCTTTCTCTGCGGCGTGCTTACCTTGTGCTTTAGCCATTTGATAATTCCTTGCTTAGAATTTCAAGCCGGCTTCACGCGCGGCGTCGGCCAACGCTTTCACGCGGCCATGATAACGAAAGCCCGAACGATCAAAGGCAACCAGCTCTATACCAGCGGCTTTTGCTTTTTCGGCTACGCGCTTGCCGACCAGACCAGCGGCGGCAACGTTACCACCGTTGGCGCTATTGCCGGCCAGCTCTTTGCGTACTTCGGGCTCGAGCGTGGAAGCGCTGACGAGCACACGATCGCCTTCCGGCGAAATGATGTTCGCGTATATGTGCAGGTTTGAGCGGAAAATAGAGAGGCGATGAACTCGCAGCTCGCTGATTTTCCGACGAGTCGCCACTGCACGACGCAAACGGGAGATTCTCTTGTCCATAATTCGTCCTTGCCTGCGCGCTTATTTCTTCTTGGTTTCTTTGATGATGACGCGTTCATCTGCGTAACGCACGCCCTTGCCCTTGTAGGGTTCGGGTTCGCGGTAAGCGCGGATTTCAGCGGCCACCTGACCAACAACCTGTTTGTCCGAACCCTTGATGACGACCTCGGTCTGAGTGGGACACTCGACTTTGATGCCTTCGGGCATGGGATGCAGGATGTCGTGGGAAAAACCAAGTTGCAACTTCAGCGCGTCGCCCTGAACCTGGGCACGAAAGCCCACGCCAACCAGAGTGAGTTTACGCTCGAAGCCCTTGCTGACACCGGTTACCATATTGGCAACCAGCGCGCGCAACGTACCCGACATGGCCTTGGCCTCGCGGGAATCGTTGGCAACAGCAAACGTCAGTTGATCGCCATCGCGAACGACGGTAACGTCGCCCTTCAGGACTTGCTTCAAGGTACCCAGCGGGCCCTTGACAACAATTTGATCTTCACTGATGGTGGCTTCTACGCCTTGGGGTACGAGGACCGGGTATTTTGCTATGCGTGACATATGATTCTCCTTATGCCACGTAGCAAAGTACTTCGCCGCCCACGCCATTGGCGCGAGCTTTGCGATCGGTCATGACACCGCGCGGAGTCGACACAATAGCGACGCCCAGGCCATTCATCACTTGAGGAATGGATTTGCTGTTTTTGTATATACGCAGCCCAGGACGCGAAACGCGGTCGATACGCTCGATGACCGGACGGCCAGCGTAGTATTTAAGTGTGATTTCCAGAACAGGCTTGGCCTTTTCGCCGCCGATCTGGAAACTGTCGATATAGCCTTCGTCTTTCAGCACGGCAGCAATGGCTACCTTCAGCTTCGAGGAGGGCATGCTAACCGACGTTTTATTGACTTGTTGCGCGTTACGCACGCGGGTCAACATGTCGGCGATGGGATCGCTCATGCTCATTTGTATTTCTCCTACCAGCTGGCTTTGGTCATGCCCGGCACTTCGCCACGCAGCGTCATTTCACGCAGCTTGTGACGAGTTAAACCGAACTTGCTGTAAACGCCACGCGAACGACCCGTGACAACGCAACGATTGCGCTGGCGAGTTGGGTTGGAATTGCGCGGCAGTTGTTGCAGTTGCAAACGGGCCTGGTAGCGTTCTTCGTCGGTCTTGGATTGATCGTCGATGATTGCTTTCAGTGCTGCACGTTTGGGTGCAAATTTTTCTGCCAGCTTGGCGCGTTTGATATCGCGATTGATGAGTGAAAGTTTTGCCACGTCATCGCCCCTTAATTGCGAAACGGGAAGCTGAAGGCGGTAAGCAGTGCCTTGGCTTCTTCGTCGGTCTTGGCTGTAGTAGTGATGCTGATGTTCATCCCACGTACGGCGTCGATTTTGTCGTATTCGATTTCAGGGAAAATGAGCTGCTCTTTCACCCCGATGTTGTAGTTGCCACGTCCATCGAACGCACGACCCGAAATACCGCGGAAGTCGCGAACGCGCGGCAGAGCCACGGCGACCAGACGGTCCAGGAATTCGTACATGCGGCGGCCACGCAATGTGACCATGCAGCCGATGGGATAGTCTTCACGGATCTTGAAACCCGCGATAGCCTTTTTCGTTTTTGTGACAACAGGCTTTTGCCCTGCAATTTTCGTCAGGTCAGAGACAGCGTGCTCAATGACCTTCTTGTCGGACACCGCTTCCGATACACCCATGTTCAAGGTGATCTTGGTGATGCGCGGCACTTGCATTGCGCTTTCGTAGCCGAATTGGGCCTGCAGGTCTGCGGCGACCTTGCTGCGGTATAACTCTTGTAAACGTGCCATATTCTTCGCCCCTTAAGCCTTGGCGCCAACGACGGCGCCGCTGGAACGGAATACACGGACCTTGCTGCCATCGACTTCTTTGATCCCGACGCGATCGGCCTTGCCGGACTCGGGATTGAAGAGCGCCACATTCGAGATGTGGATGGGCATGGTCTTGTCGATAATGCCGCCTTGCGAGCCGGCCATAGGATTGGCCTTCACGTGTTTCTTGACGACGTTGATGCCTTCAACCAGCACGTGGTTGGCGTCTACACGTTGCAGCACAGTGCCGCGGCGTTTTTTGTCGCGACCAGTCAACACAATGACTTCGTCGCCTTTACGGATTTTTTCCATGGTTCGCTCCTTACAGCACTTCTGGAGCCAGCGACACGATCTTCATGAACTTTTCTGTACGCAATTCGCGCGTGACAGGTCCGAAGATACGGGTACCGATGGGTTCCAGTTTGGCGTTGAGCAACACGGCAGCGTTGCCACCGAACTTGATCAGCGAGCCGTCTTTACGACGAACGCCCTTAGCGGTGCGAACCACTACAGCGTTGTAAATCTCGCCCTTTTTGACGCGCCCGCGTGGGGCCGCATCTTTGACACTAACTTTGATAATGTCACCGATAGCGGCATAACGGCGCTTCGAGCCGCCTAACACCTTGATGCACATGATTCTGCGTGCGCCAGTGTTATCGGCCACGTCCAGCGTGGTCTGCATTTGGATCATGATTTTTCCTGTTCCAACTTAGCCGCACCGCGCAACTAACGATTAGTGGCGCCACACAACCAGTTTTGGTCCCGTCAGGCTGATAGCTGCAACAGCCCTGGGTTGAAATCTGCTAAAAAAACTCGTATTGCCTACGCAAAGCGGCTTTGGCGTCTACTGTAGGCAAGTTTCGAATAATAACTTTTTTGGCGTGACATTGCAAGCATTAGAACCGTTAAGCTTGCTGCCACGGGATAATCAGCTCACTTCGCTTACGGGCGGGGCTATCAAAAGACAATATATGCCGTATTTTTGCAACATCGTCCGAGTCTCGGCATCGGGCGCATCGTCGGCATATACTTTTACGTCCAGTCCCGCAGCGGTCTCGGCGATCGCCCTGGCCAGATGACGGGCTCCCGGGCTGGCCAGCAGCCCCATCACCATGTCGCCGCCCAGCTTCACATAGGCAAATGACGCCTCGTGCAGATGCATCAGAGCATCCGGCCGCTGCGACAGGCGGCGCAAGGCGGTTCGCCCGCCCGCGGCTGAAACCTCGTGGCAGAACTGCCGAACCTCGGCGCCATAGGCCACCAGTCCGTGAGCATCTATTTCCAGCAATAAACGGCCGATATGTTCCGGTTGCGCGTGCAAGCCATTTAACCGCTGTTTCATTTCGGGAAGAAAATGCGGCAGCAGGAGAGAAGGCAGCGATATCTTGAGCACGAGTTCGCCGCTGTGCGTTGCCAGCCATTCCAGTCCCAGCTCGATCGCCCGCAAGTCGCAATCCGCCGACAAACCCAGACGCACGGCCGGCGGCATGAACAGGTATCCGGACAACAAGTCCCCACCGTCGCGCAATTCTAGTGAGGCTTCGTGACGGTCGAGCGCAGCATGGTTCTCGTAAGCGACACGCCGCAGTGAAAGCTCGAGATTGCCTTGCGACAACGCGTCGGTCAGCAGATTGCGCCATTCCGCCTCGCCCTGCCCTCTTGTGGATTTTCCAAAACCGCCGTCGGCGTATGAGACATATTCCACGTCGTCATGACCGGCACTCTCTGCCCGCATCAAGCCATGATCCAGCCTGGACAGCACGGCGCTGACATCGCATTCGGGTGTGTAGTCCGTCAGCGCCAGGCTCCAGCGGCACAGCCGTCCATCGCTCAGGCGTACCCGCATGGCATCCAGCACCTGTCGTACTTGCTGAACCATCCGGCTTGCGTCGACGCCGCTGGATGCCGGCATCAGCAAGACAAAGTCGGATCCGTTCAGGCGTCCCGCCTGGGCATGCATATGTGGGTGCGCTTCAATGACCCGCAGCACGGCCTGTCCAACCGAGCGCAGCCATTGGTCCGCCTGATTGTGAGCCATCGTAATGTTCAAGCCGGCGAGGTCACGCTGGCGAAAGAGCATCAAATGCCCGCCAGCCGCCGGATTACCATCACCCCCTTGCAGCGTGCGAAGCAACTCGTTCAGGAAATACTTGCGATTGGCCAGGCCGCTTACCGGATCCTGATTGAGCTCCAGCTGCAGAGACTCAATGTGTGCGGTTTGTTCCTGGGCAGTGGCCTGCACCCGCTCGCGCACCTCCCGTATCATGCGCGATGCCTGCGCCAGCTCGGGAACGCGACGGCCTTTGGATGTCGGCGGGGGATGATTCCCGTCGGCGATGGCCAGCACCTGCTCGGTGATCTGGGCTTTCAAAGCCCGCTTGAACCAACGTATCAGCAGCACCGCGAACAGCGCCCAAAGAACACCGGCGCCGATGACCAAGGCAAATACCCGTGTACTGCTGCGCCATAGCGAATCACGCGCGGAAAGATCATCCGATGTAACGGAGAGCTCGCCCACCTGCCGCCATCCGTTCGACACCTGGCGTGTCGCCGTTGGCGTGACCAAGGGCAACATCTCGCCGAACCAGCCTGGCGCAACGCCCGCAGCATCTTTCGCCAGCGCGCTGCGCGAGACCAGCACCTGCCCGTCTGTTCCAGTCAAGCGAACATCCCGGAACTGGCCGCTGTCGTACAAGGCAGCAATCAACAGTTCTCGCGTCACCGTGTCCTGGTTCGCGGGCTGTGACAAGGAAAGAGCAAGCGAAGTGGCCGCATTCTCGCTTTGCGCCTGCAGTTGCATGTTCAGGTACTGGCGCGCGCCGCCTATGCTGAACACCAGCGTGCCGACCAGAATAAAAGCAATTGCCACCGTAACGCTAAGCAAAAGCTGTTTGAGTAAGGACATATTGTTCTACGCCTATGACAAGACCATCTATATATAAGTTAGGGCTGAAAGCCTTCTTTCTGCATTTTCGACAACAAACTACGCCAGTGCCCGATACGGTCCGGCGATGTGGCCGCCGCGCCGGCCACATAAATGCCTTGCGCATTGAAACTGAATACCGGCGTCAGGTCTTGACGCTGGCTGGCTGGCGATATGGATCCGACCAGGCTGTCGAGCACCAGCGGGTCGGCATCCGGCGTCGCGTAGTAACCCAGCACCATGTGGGCAATGCTTTGTGAGCTGCCCCGGCCGCCGATGCGAGCCTTGACGTAAATAAGCCGCAATTTCTCCGCCGGGACACCCATGTGGATAAGAGAAAAGTATTTCCCGATGACATAGTCTTCGCAGTCGCCGGCCCGTCTTCCGAGTGTTTCCAGCGGCGTCGCCCAGTAATCGGCCTGCTTCCACACATAGCGGTCCTCGCCGCCGTGAACGGTGGAGTTCCAGAAATTGTTGACCGCGCGGAGTTGCTGCGACTCGGGAAGCGAGCGTTGCTGCGACATCATGGTGAGCCAGCGTGTCACGGCTTGCGCGCCGCGCTGGCCGTATTTTGCTTGAACGGACTGCTGGATACGGGATTCGTCGAACTGTAATGCGGTTGCCGGCGCATATATCGCAATCGCCAACACCATGCCGGCGACCAATGGCACAAAGCACAGGCGAGGTTGGAGAACGAAGATTGCGGCGCGCATGGCCCGTGTTGTAACCAAACTAAACGGTAAAGGCAAATAGCCTCAACGGGAAGCGAATAATAAAAGAGCCCGGGCCGCGCTCGACAACTGAGGAGATTTAAAGAGCGGGCCGGGATAAAAGCCGGGTATGCGGTGATGCTGCATACCCGGCTAGTTGTCGCAGGTTACTGATCTACGTTCAGTTTGCCGGACTCGATCAAGGACTTGATCATGTCGTTGTGATTGGCTGTACCGGTTACTTCAGCAAGTTCCGCTAAAGAGACACCTTTCAAAGTGATTTGCTGGTCGTGGCCATTAGCGCTCAGGTTTCCGTGTGTATTGATATTAATGACAGTGTCATCCGGATCTGTCCCCTTTGCTAAGCCCAAGTATCCCGACAAGTCACCTTGAACTTTTCCATTTCCGTCGACAGCAGCGTGCTCTCCCTGGAGCAAATCAGCCAAATCCAGCTTGTCGTTTCCATTACCAAAATCAGTAATTACATCCTTCGCAGGTTGACTTATGCTGCCCTGATCATTCAACTCCCAGCGGAAAACATCGTCACCGTCACCACCGATAAGGGTGTCGTTGCCCTTACCACCATTCAGCGTGTCATTGCCAGACCCCGCCAAAAGGGTTTCATGCCCGTTCGTGCCCTGCAGCGTATTGCCAGCCTGATAGGACACTGTGATGTCGGCGGTATCGCTGCCTGCAGAACCGACGATGGTGTAAGAGTCTTGTGCATCCGGCAGATTGACCACTTGCGCGCCGCTGTAATCGACCGTCATGGTCAATAGGTAGTCTTCGTCGCCTTTGCTGCCAGGCTGCCACTCCCAGCCCGACCCCCAGCTCCAGTCCAAATAATCGGGATCTTGGATATTCGTTACGCGAATCTGGTAATCGCCTGTCTGCCCCGCCTCAAAGAACGAGCCGTCATTGATTAGAGTCCAGTCGCCGGTTGGTCCCTTGTATTCCATCTTGACCCAGCCGCTTTCAAGATTGTGATCCAAGGTCAGTTTTTCCCCGGCTAGGAGCGCCACGGTGATGATGTCGATGTTGGTGCCATTGGTCTTAGTAGACTGGTCGAGATACCCATCCACCACGACTGTAGCCTTATCGGTAGCCTGACCCGCCTTGGAAAAGTCACTGCGCGCCACCAGCAGATTCTTGCTGGAGTCCCTGTTATTTTCACTGTCAAAATCAATCGTCTGTACACTGCTTCGGGTGAAGTCCCCACCAAGCCAGCCGGTATTGACCGTCACGTCACCCAATGGTTGAGGACTTGTTCCTTGCTGATCATTTGCCAATAGGACTGACGAATCGATTACGATCTGCGAGCTGAGAATGTTGGTAATGACATGGTCATTGACCGCATCCGGCGCCACCGGTCCATTTATCTTTATCGTCAGTGTGGAACTCGCCGAATCGCCATCACCATCCGCGACGGTGTAACTGAACTGGTCAGTACCGGTCTGGGTAGCTCCCGTGTGCGTGAACGCACCGGTGTCGAGGTTGATTACGAACTTCGCACCCAGATCAGTCGTGACCGTCAACGTGTGCGTAACAGGGTTATAAATCCCCGCGGATGTGCCGCCACTGACCGACACGGTTCCCGCACCCTGATTGTAGGAGTAGGTCACACCATCGATGGTTATCGACTTCACATATCCGCCATCTGCTCCGCCATTTGCTCCTGCCGCCAGCGAGTCGGATACCAAGTCGCCTCGCACTGTCGGCGATCCAACCGTACCGGAAATCCTGTCGGCAAGATCATTGAAATTATTGACGATAATGAGGTTGGCAGAATCGCTATTGACCTCTTTGACACCATCATAGGCAATCGGCTTGAGGTTGCTTTGGTCAACGTTGGTGCCCATGCCGACGGCATACGAATTGATATCGTTAGCCTTCAGGAAAGACTCCCAGTCCGCTCGTTCCGAATTGCTGATGCCATCGTCGTCGGAGGAAGGATCCCCATCCGAGAAGAAATACGACACGTTGTTGGCACCAGCAATCTTGCCGCTGCTGTTCCAGGCCGAAGTCGCCGAATCCAGCGCCTCGTCATAATTCGTACCTCCGCTCGCGGACAACTTATTGATGTAAGCCATTGCCTCGTCAACGGACAGCCACTTATCGCCCTTCTGCGAACCATCGCTGCTGAACGTGACGACACGCACCTTGGCGTCGCCCAGATCGTCGTACTTGTCGAGCATAGCGGCAATAGCGCGCTTGGCAACTTCGAGACGCGTGAGCTCAGCACCATTCTCGAAGACACCGCTAGGATATCTCAATTTCCATGCACCATTCGACCAAACTTGCTCTGCCCCCATACTGCCCGACACATCGATCATGAGCAGGATGTTTGTATTGACCGTCTCGATAGCCGTCTGATCGGCATAGGGATTGGCCACAGGCGCATCATCTTCGATCTTAACGCCGATCGTGCCTGTAACAGGGGGATTCACGCCATCGGAAACCTGCACTGTCGCGTCGAAGTTCAACACATCCTCGGTGCCCGTATTCGGATGATCGACGGGACCAAGCAGCTTGACGTTGTAGTCGACAGATGTCGCCGAACCCAAAACCGCAGTATTGCCGTCGTTCACCGAGATCTCGATGATCGCATCGCCGGAAGCCGTCTTGCCAAGCACCGTGGCTTGATTGCTGCCATAGCTCCAGGTGATGGGCTCTCCACCCGAGGTGAGCGCAGGCAAGCCATCAAGGCTCAGGCCGATCGTCAGGGGCTGGCCGTCACCATTGGTGATCGACAGCGTGCCACTACGATCCGCCGCGTCATCGGTGCCATTGGAACCGGGAATACCGCCAGTCAGCGCTTCTTCAGATAGCACAAGCTCTGCGGAACCGATGGAGGCGGCATTCGAAATGCCGTCGACTGTTACCGTCAACGTGGCCGTACTGGTGCCACTGTTACCGTCGCTTATCGTGTAAGTGATCGAAGTCGTCGCCTTCTGATCCTTGCCCAAGTAGTTGAAGTCCGAGCCGGGATTGAATACGTAGGAACCATCTGCCCGCAGCGTGAACGTGCCGCCGTTAGAACCTTCCACGACCGTGCCCACGCTGGCTGCCTGACCATTGACCTCGCTGACTGTCAACGCATCGCCGTCCTTGTCCGTGTCGTTCTTCAACACGCCACCGGCCGCATCCACCGTCAAGGTGGCATCTTCCTTGACCGCACCCGCATCATCGACCGCCACCGGCGCCGGATTGGTCACATCCCACTCGAAGGTCTGGGTCACTTTTGCGCCCGTCGAGTCAGTCGCCGT
>JAKFFG010000073.1:0-2677 GCA_036675275.1 Pseudomonas sp.
ACCCTCAACTCCTTAATCAGTCAGGCGAAGCCCGAGGATCTCTCCGCGATTGCGTCGCAACTGTTCAGTCGGGTGGGCTCGCTGGATCAGCGTCAGCAGGACCAGTTTATCGAGCAGGTCCAGTTCGATCCCCAAGCCAAGGGCGTGTTCGAGAAGCTGCAGACCTTCACTCGTTAAAGCGGCTGATTGATCGAGGCGCGGGCCGGGAAACTGGCCCGCGCTTTCTTATGCCTCAGCGAAGCAGGCTAGTGTCCGCAATGGGTCGGTTGTTGCCGAAGTGGGTGGAAAACGGACGGTGGCTCAACGACTATGGGCCAATGCCGCAACCCGTCTCGTTGTATTGGCTTCGCTTGACTTGGTGGATTACGCCGTCAGCTTCCGCGCAATAGGCCCAGCGCCCCAAGGCTCCACGTGCGGGCGCTGTTGTGAGCAAGAATCGATTCCCTGGGGGCCTTTGGTCGCAGAGTAGCACGAACTCGTAATCCCCGGCTTTTGCCCACGTTCCTGTCTTGTAAATGCGTTCGGCGCGTCTGAACGGCTCATGCCGCCCAACTGGCGTGTCGAATGCCTGGCCCAGCTTAGCCAGATTGCAGGTATAAGCACCGCGATTAGACGCATAGAAGCGGTTCTGTGCAGTCACTAACGCGCCGAACTTTTCTCGAGCATCGAGTTCGCCAGCGGCTCTTTCGGCAAAGACAAAGGGCACATGGAGTGCGGCTGCTAATACGCCAGCGGCGGTGATGACGGCGCCGGCTATGGCAGGCGCCGTCGCCACGCGCCCAATGAAACCTCCGAGCCAGGCCCCCAGCAAGGCTCCGGGCATGGCGAATGCCAGTCCGAAGATAATTTCGAATGGGAAGAGATTATGGGACGTCGGGTCGCGTTGGAGGTCAATCCCAATTATGGTCACGATCGGCACAAGGATGCCCGCCCCAACCGCGATGCCACACCACCATTTTTCGGATGGCCGCATGACGGCCAGCCCCGTGCTCGCCAGCATCAGTGCAAGCGCCGTGATGTCCAGTGGCGGAAATTGAGCCGAATAGAGCAGGTATGGCAGGCTGCAGATGACGGCGCCCACGACCAAGCCAGCGAATGGTATTATGACCTCTCGTGGCAGCTGGGCCATGCGGCCTCCTATGCCGACACTCTCCCACGTGACACGAATGCCCGCAATGGGTCAGTTGCGGCTGCAATGGGTGGAAAGCGGTCATTGTGACACCTAATTGCCGATGCAATCGACGCCGGTTCAATTACAAGCTAACGAGCAGAGAGGCTGCTTAATTCAGGGAGTCGGCTTATGCGCGTCAGCTATCAAACGGGACGTTCGTTCATGCTCGCGGCGCTACTGGCTCTGACTGCATGTTCTGGCTCTCCGCCTTCCAACGAAAATGGCAGCGCTCAAATAACGGCCTCGACTGGGCATACCGAGGAGCAGAAGCGCAATCTCGCGACCTTCGATGACCTCGATTTCCGCGTTTACAGCGGACAGAAGTGGGAAGACTTCAAGGCAAGCCATGCGCCTGACATCCTCGTGCATTATCCTGATGGCAGCACCACAACAGGTATCCCGGACCATCTCGAAAAGCTGAAGCCGCAGTTTGCGTTCGCGCCGGATACGGCCATTCGCGAACATCCCATCAAGCTGGCCGATGGCAACTACACGGCGGTGCAAGGCTTCATGGAAGGCACATTTTCGAAACCGATGGACCTTGGCAACGGCACAGTGATTCCGCCGACCGGCAAGAAGTTCAAGCTCGCGATGTTGACCGTTGGCCGATGGGAAAATGGCCTGATGAAGGAAGAGTGGCTCTACTGGGATAACGCTGCCTTCATGACTCAGATCGGCGTCGGTCAATAAGGGCGGATCAAATGGAGCCCATGCCAGCCCTGTTCATTGGGCACGGAAGCCCAATGATGAATCCTATCGAATTAGCCTGTGGTTTGCGAGATTGAGATAAATGGAACGGCAGGCATAAAGGCTCGTTCAATTCGAGCGCCCACTGAGCGCAGTGGGAGACAAATGGTAAAATCCGAACAGCCGTCCAGCGCGGGCAGCAGGTTTGAGCTGCTGGTTCAAAGCGTCACGGATTACGCAATCTTTATGCTCGATCCTCAGGGACGCGTTACGAGCTGGAACGCAGGTGCCCGCCGCTTCAAAGGCTATGAAGCTGACGAGATAATCGGAGAGCATTTCTCCCGCTTTTACACTCCGGAGGAGCGCCAGCAGCAAATCCCCCGCATCGCGCTTGAAACGGCAGAGCGAGAGGGAAGTTTTGAGGCCGAGGGCTGGCGTGTGCGCAAGGATGGAACTCGTTTCTGGGCGCACGTTGTCATCGACCCGATCCGTGATCCAGCCGGATTGCTTGTCGGGTTTGCCAAGGTCACCCGCGATCTCACCGAACGAAAAGCGGCGGAGGAAGAACTGCGCGCCAGCGAGCAGCGTTTCCGCATGCTCGTCCAGAGCGTGACTGATTATGCCATCTATATGCTCGACGCTGAGGGCCGGGTGAGTAGCTGGAACGCTGGTGCGGAACGCTTCAAGGGGTATCGTGCCGAAGAAATCATGGGAAAGCATTTCTCACGGTTCTACACCGAAGAGGAGCGGAAAGCCGGCATTCCACGCATCGCTCTGGAGACCGCTACGCGCGAAGGACGCTTTGAAGCCGAAGGCTGG
>JAKFFG010000054.1:0-2660 GCA_036675275.1 Pseudomonas sp.
CATCGCTTCGATGGCCGCGGCGAACGCATCGGCATCGGCCAGCATCGGCGTGATGTCCTTGAACAGGATGCCGGGCTTCGGGAAGTCGGGTACGTCGCGGATCAGTGAGGCCCAGTCGGACATTGGAGCGGCAAGGCAGTCGGATTGCTGACGATGCTAACCGCTCACGGATGGATCCGTCGCTTCGAATCACAAAGCTCCCTGTCGGGGCATCGTAGTAGGGGGATAAGTGGCTGATAGGGTTGAACATGGGCGGCGACATCGCCCGTTCTACTCACTGTCTTACGCACCCATGTCCCGAGACCCACCGGCGTGCGCACGCATGCGGACTCAACCTAACAGTGTCCTTTACGCGTTGAGACGCACCCTTGATGTCCGCAAAAAGAGGCATAAACTCGGGACCCATCCAGGACGGATCCAAAGATGCACGTTCCCAAGGATTTGATGGACCAAAAGCTTGATGCACTCAGGTTGACGCTGCCTGGGCTACTGGTAGGCGCCACGCCCGACCAGGGCCGTGCTGAGTTTGCCAAGCTGACCGCTGAGCTCCTGGGGCAATGGACTCCTGACGACACGGACCATGTACTGATGCGCATGGAGGAGATTCGGAACGCGGTAGGCTCGGAACGCGGTAGGCGTCGCGCCCTCTGCCTAAAGCATCTTGCGTAGGGCTTTTCCTATCCCACGACGCGCGGTCCCCCGATTCATCCAGGCAATCTACCTATTACCGGTTGTACTTCAGCCAGACATTGACGGCGTCACGAGAGTTTCCGACCGAGTCAACCGCTGCGCGGAGCGTTTCCTCTGTTACACCTAGCACCGTTGTCCAGTAAACAATTTCGCAGTAACGGTTGAGCGACAAAGAATCCCTGTGAGGTTTGGCACGGACGAAAGGTTCGTCAGGCGTGGTGGCCACGTAAGTAGCGCTAGTGGTCGAGTACGACACGTTCATCCCCCTAACCTGGCCGGTGGCTGCGTAATCCCGCCCTAAACAGAAGTTGCCGCGACCTCTGCGATGACAGAGTGAAGGGCGTTAACGTCCCTGAATCATTCAGCCGTTTCGCCTCCGCACCTGCTCTCGTTGAAAGCCTATCCGGGCTGCAATTTGTTTCTGCGTCCGCTGGCTCCCTGCCGGATCGAAATGGAAGTTGTTGATCATCGTCCCACCGCTGCCGCCCCCGCCTAAATTGCGCTCCGCAGATGAGTGCGGCCAAGCGCAAGCCATTCTTGCCGACGCGCTTCCAATTTTCCGCTCAGGCAGACTGCTTTAATAAAGCTGGCTTCATTGCGCGCCCAACTGGCCAGCCACATCTGCCCGCTCAATTGATCCGGTACAGCGCACGTTGCGTAATTAGCGCATCTAAAACCTTCGTTTATAACCGCGATCCACACGTGCGCCAATTGCCAAATAACTGCAGTCTCGGTGTCTCGGTAGAGGAGTTGGGCGTATTCCTTGCTGGGCTGTGGTGTCATCCGCCACCTGAAGCCTTCGGGCAATTTATGGGGGTTCATCTGGCAATTACTCCGACGCCGTGCGGCCAACCCCTCTCGTGAGTGTCCCCCTTATGCCGCGACGATGGAGTGAACAAATGGTGTTCCGAACGTTAGGGAACTCGACCCCGCTTAGCGGCGCGTAGCGTCAGACTTTTACCCACGCTGCACCATTCCCTGATACCGACGTCACGCCCACCGGGGCAATCCACCCCTGCCCCCGGCAGCACGCCTGCGCTCCGGAAACGGATGCCGCTCTAGCAAGGAATCGGACGCCGCCTTGAGCAAGCGGTGAAGCTGGGCCGGGGGCGACCTTTCCATGGATGGGGATAGTGGCGTGATCGCATTCGGCATTCTCGGCCTCGGCCTGATCTTGGGCGCTATCTGGCATGAGATACAGGTATGGCGTGGGAAGCGCCCTCGCGATCGAGCGGAGAGCCGCCGGTGACCGAGTCAGCAGTAGGTCCAAGGGCCTGCGCCGACTTGGCAGGCACCTCGTTGAACGATGCCGGCTTCTGGGGCGTTCTGGGCATATCTCCCGTGCAAAGCCAGACGATCCACCTCTGCCATTCGCTCCGGGGTGGTAGGGGATCCATTCCTGCTCGCATATAGCCTCCTGAGTGCAACCTCTTTGGCCATGTGCAGAATGTCCTACTAACCCCGTGAAGCCTGTGTGCTTAACGAGCGGAGCTTTGTAGGAAGTTTCTTTGGGACACCCAGGCGTCCGGATATCGCCACCCATGCCCGCCCGGGGAAACTACACATGCCCCGGCAGCACGCGAAGAAGCGCGATGAAATTTGCCTGAATGTTAGGCCAGGACTGGCGTAGGCACTTTCGTCGCCCCTTGAAAAATATGGGGCCGGACCTAACTGCGAAATCGAGGCGGCATATGGGCTGCCCTCACTTCGAAATGTGACGTCGCTGCTCGGGCACTACTCGGGGAGCAATGACACCCACGAGGAGCTGTCATGGATCGAGAAAACGAAGAGGTTATTTGCGACCTGCAAGCGCAAGTTTACGTTTTGCGCGTTGCGTTACGGGCTCTGGCGCAAGCTCACGGAGATTCCAGCGCACTACTGGCCAGTTGGCGTGAAGCTCTCGAAGTCGCTTCATTGGGCCCGGTAGTACCTGCATATGCACGCCGTAGCGAATATTTGGCGGAGCGGTG
>JAKFFG010000065.1:0-49883 GCA_036675275.1 Pseudomonas sp.
ACTAGATCTCTGATTCCTAAGATAGAATTTACTGGGGACATCGGCATTGCTTCCATTAAACGTGTTTCTTCGCAAAAACAAGTCTAATGAATGTCGGTATCCCCCGTTAATGATGAAGAGCCGGGCGAGGTGGGCATACTTCTGCACCATCTCGATTGTTTCTCATCCGCCAAGCTCTTTGAGCCCCAGCAAGGGCGTTCCTTGTTGCACGTGCCATGAAGCCCAGGTGTTACGAAAGTCGTGAAAGCGAAAATCCACGATGCCCACGCCCACCGCTTTGCAGGCTCGGGCAAGAATGCGCCGGTCTATCTGCTGGATTTGAGTCTCCAGTGGGTTGTCTTTGCGTACTCGGGCCCGCGTGAATACGAGTTGCTTGGCGGTCCGAAGGCGGCGCTCGAGCACACCCATGGCGTCGTCATTCAGCGGAACCGACCTGGCATAATCTGATTCGGCTCCGTCGGCAGTCACCCATGCAGATGCACTTTCTGTTATTGCACCGATGGCACACGTCTATGGTCGATCACGCGCGCGGTTCAGGCAATGCATGAAGTACTGCCATGGCATGAGCGGATGGTGATTATTGCTGAATACCCGCAGAAGAACAGTCTATTCAAGGATATGACCGCGGCGGAAAGGCTGGCTGCCGCCAGGCGTTGGACTGGAGGTTTTGCCACATACTCATGGAAAGTGAGACATGAATTGCTGGCAAAGTGGGACAGAAACCAATATTGGCAGGACAGTTGCGTCTTGGGAAAACGGACCCTGCGAATTGCGGGGTTTTTTGCATTTATGCGCGGGCGCCAACTGTTAGTTCAACTCCAATCAACACTCCACGATTGGAATAAATAAAGTTTCTTGACATCACTTTATACGTATCGGCTAAGTGAGCCTCTGGAGCGAGGAAGATGTGATCGCCAAGGATTGGGAGTGGAACGAACGCGGGATGGGTCGCATTAACTGTGATGCCGGTGACCGTATCCGTCTCTATTTTGTAGGCCAACCGTAAATTTTCCGAATCCATCCATGTCTCCCTATTATGTTGTATCGAGATATTAACAGATACATTTAGAGATTAAACGCATGGCGAGTGCGACCAGCGTTAAACGGTGCGGCGTATTTGACGCAAGATATACGGGCTAATCGTCTTGCTGGGATCCGTCTTTGCCAATATGAACCGGTTTCGGCTCTCCATGACATTCCAGAGCCAAGTTCAGATGCGCAAGGATGGCGCTCCAGGTCAAAGTTCTCAAAAATTCATGCCATTCATCCGGGGCGAGGCAATGAAGTTTGCCGCCCACCTGCCAAACCAGTGCGACCGGAAGATTTAATAAGCCTGCCTTTGTCGCGGAGTGCTGAATCCTTCTTAGGGCCTCGTCGCGCTCCCATATCGGTCTAGATTCGAAGCTGCAATCTAGCGGCACGACGATAAGCTGTCGACCTTGGTGGTTAAACATCGCTGCTCTGGTTTTATACATACGGCCTCCTTCGATGAGGTGCCCCGTCTGGATACTTCAAGCTACTACTATCCTTTCGACCGGTCAATCACCGTTTAGCGTGACTACTGCCCATTTACCTATCCCGTCACGCTGCCTTACGTTGACGGCGCCGGTCTATTGGAATTCACATGCTATTCGTCCTGTCGGTAAACCATAAGGGCAGGACCATCCTGGACACAGTGAGGCATGGCGGGACGATACGCCACATTGATGCCGAGCCGGAAATGGAAGGCGATAAGGTTGTAAGGTCAGCGTGGCAGGTAGCTCGAGAATAAATGCCCTGGTACCTCTTTCATCTTGAGTACGGGCACGGGTACTTTCTTAATGAATCGATGTGGAGCGGCGAATGCTTATAGTGATCGGCCTGCTGATGGACGTTGCCGCGTTTTAAATGGGCGGTGGACGCAGACGGCCTGGTGGGCGTCATCACGGTTGATGGGGAAAGACGCGATAAATACGATGTTATGTGTTTCGAGCCGGTTATGAAAGTTACGTTTCCTCCGTATGATGAGCCGCATTACATTGCCCAGGGCGAGCGACATGTGCTAAAGCTTAGGAGCTACACGGAGGACCGGAGACATTCCCTCTCGGCGCTTGGTATGTCTATGCTCCATGCGACGATGATTGGGCTCGACTGAGACGTTTGCTGCGACTGCTCCCGCTCGGATGCGGACTCATCGAATCGACATGCGCGTGAAAACGAAAAGGCCCCACCAATCGGCAGGGCCCATAAAATCATTCGGCAGTCCTAAAGCCGCCTCGTTGAGTATTACTTTAACCTTCTTGCGGCGGTAAGTCCGAAATTAATCGGCGACCAAGACTGACAGTATCGTCTTGGGAATATCCCAAGCTGAGATAGAACTCAATGACCTGCTTATTGGAACTACGCACCAGAAGATTCACTTTCGGGCAGCCGCGCGCTATAAGTAAACGCTCAGCCTCAAGCATCAGCGCCTTGCCATAGGAGAGCCGTTGAAAGTCAGGAGCAACCGCCAAATAATAAACCCATCCTCGGTGCCCATCGAAACCGACCATAGCCGTTGCAATGATCCTGCCAGTCTCTGTACCAACAAGGAAGAGTTCCGGCTGTTCGGTAAGCTTGCGAGCTATATCCCGATGAGGGTCGTTCCAGGGCCTAGTCAAGCCGCAAACGTCCCATAGGGCAACGACTGCCAATTCATCTTGTGTTTGATACGGCCGGATTTCCATAGCTATAGGGGTAGGCAGAAACGCTAGTTCATCAAAAAAATGGAAAAGTCCCACAGGCAAGATTGGACTTTGTTTACTCAAGACGCAATTCGGCTGTTTCGCTCTTGCTCCCAAATCGGCTCACTCGCAGTCGCCATTTGATACCGCGAACTCCCCATTGCCGGCATCGCATAACCGCTTACTGTAGAACGTCGTCCCAGACAACTTGCCGTCAGGCATCAGTGCATAATCGCGCACGTTGCCAACACGCTCCCAGCCCATTCGCACATACAGGCGCTCGGCATCGCTTCCTGTGGTGGTGTCGAGAATCAGCACAGTCTTGCCCTCACGTTGCGCGATTTTCTCGATCTCGGACATTAGGCATTGGGCGATTCCTTGTCGACGGGCGTCACGGCGGACCAGCATCTTGGCGATATCGGCTCGGTGTGGCTGGTTTTCAGATTGAGCCATCACAAGTTGCACTGTACCGACGATCCGGCCGTTTTCATCTTCGGCGACGAGCAAGACACGTTCGTTGCGCGCGACGTCCTCGATTACGCTTTGCCAGAATCTCACCGCCTTTTCGCGCGGAAACGGCAGCATAAAACTAACTGATGCTCCGCCCTCTACGCAGTCGACTAGTACGTCGGCTAACGCTTGCACACAGTCCATGGATTCGTGAGCAGTAATGCGGCGCAGCTTGATTTTTTTGGTCATGGCGGCATTGTCCGTTATGCCGTAACGTTGCGCAATCTGAAATTGGCTCACTCGCGTCCGTCAATTGATACTTGGAATTCCTCATAGCGCGCGTCACCTGATACCAACCGAATGCCGACTCAGACCGGGCTGTCGAAAGGAACTCTGGCGGATCCTTTACCTGCGTTGCGGGATCCAGCCATGAAAGGGCGTCATCAGGCGTCAGCGCAATCGGGTGCCGATGTTAATCCGAACTCAACACGCGGGCTTCACCAGAGCAAAGCGTCAAGCCTATGCTAAGGCGGTTGTCCTCGCGCAAGAGAAGATGACAGCAGTCGGCTTCCATGTCGACAGTAACGCGGCTTTTCTCATTCTGGCCTGCCCCAGAGGGCATTTGGAACACGATGTGCTCATGCCATGTTGCTTTCACGGTTGCGGCATCGGTGCCATGCGAGATGACATCCTTGATTTTTACATCGAGCGAATAGTCTCCAATACTATTCTTGCTCGCCAGTGTGCCAAAGAGTCCCCCCAGTTGCAGTATGTCATCCTTCTCGAGTGTCATTGCCACGCTACCCGTATGGGCACCGTCTTTCTGAATTCGGATATCTGCCTGGAACGCGGCCCCTTCGGCTAAGTTGGTCTCTGTCCAATCTAACACCAGCTGCGGATCGTAGGCTTGCATCAAATCCTTAGCCTCTTCGCAGATTCTGTGCAAGTATTTGCGGATGTCTTCTTTCGCTAAGCCGGGCGCTGCCGTGTCCATGCCATCCTCCTTGAGTGTTTTGACATAAAGCCGACTTTATTCTAGAGCGCAAACGAAATCGCTTGCGCCACGCTTCGTTTCAGAAGCTTACTGAAACCGACTGGATCAGTATCAAAGCTTTCGCTCAGTTGCATTCATCTCGGGCGGGATCGGCTGGCCCTGGCCGGGATCGTCCGGATCGGGGGAAGTTGTACCTGGCAGGTCGGGATTCTCAGGATTCGGTATAGGCTGCCCGGGCTTTGGGGGTACGCCTATGTCCGGATCTCGCTGATGGTCTGGTCTATGGCTGATAGGTTGTTGCATGGAAAACTCCTTTTGCGACGCCTGGTCGGCAACGGGTGAGACGGCCTGCAGGTATTGCAATCTCATTGAGCAAACTATATGCCTGATGTCGCCGAACGGGCACGCCGAATGCTTCGCAACATGCCTATTCGGGAGCCGACCATGACAGACATCAATGACTTGCAGGAAGCCATGCGTAAGTGGCGGGAAGCTTTTGCCGCCCAGGCCGACGACATTGGCTACAACGACATTATTGATTCCGAATGCTATGGGACATGGTTGGAACTGCGGGCGGAACAGGACCGGGCGCAGCAAAAGGTTGATCGCCTGGTGGCGATCTGCCGGGGTTATCGCTGCCCAGAATGTTCAGATAAAACGATCGATCGGCATGTAGTGCGACACTCAGACTGCGCTGAGTTGCTCGATTAGCTCCGCCTATCCGATGCTGTAGCCGATGAACAATAAGTACCGTTCCATAGTGGCACATGTGTCCGTATTCTTATTTCCGATGGCGGCATGGCGCTTGCTTACTGGTAGCGACGTATCTCGGGACAAGCAGCGGCAAATAGCCAAGGAGAACGGAATGGACGTGGATTGGGGTTCGCTTTTTGAGTTCAATGTGGCTCCGCTTGAGCTTATCGTACGTGGGACTCTTATCTACTGGTTCATATTTCTGTTGATGCGCATGGCAGGGCGGCGGGACTTCGGATCCATTGGAATGGCGAACATACTCTTGCTGGTCCTTATTGCAGACGCTGCTCAGAACGGCATGGCGGCTGAATACAAATCGGTGGGCGAAGGCATGGTGCTGATTGCCACACTGGTGTTCTGGAGCGTCTTTATCGACCGGCTGTGCTATTTCGTTCCTGCCGCGCGTGGTGTGCTTGAGCCTAACCGCCTGTGCCTAGTCAAGGACGGTGCCATGCAGCGCCGCGGCATGCGCAAAGAATATATAACCGAGGATGAGCTAATGGCCGAACTCCGCCTGAAAGGCGTCGATGACGTCAGCAAAGTGCGTCGCGCCTACATTGAAGAAACAGGCGACATCAGTGTTCTGACATACCCCGAAAAGAACTGAATCCATGCCGGCATCAGGCGCCGGCAAGCTATCGTACGGGTAAAGACTGCTGATAGCGACAGGAGCAAATGATGAGTAAGACTACTTTCGAACACCAGGGTCGTGTGGTTGAAGTTATATCCACAGATTTGGTCACCGGCGGGCATGGCTTCGGCTTGAAGATCGACGGCGCTACCATAAACCGTAGCGGCTATGATCCGTCCAAGTCCGCCGACGAAGCGATTGCAGAGGGCGTGAGATACGCGAAGGAATATATCGATTCTTTGCCTTGAAAGAAGCGGCGGCCGGTTTTCCAACAAATGGGATTGATGTCAGTCCTTGCTCACGAGCCGCATTCTTCAAGTAAACATTGAGGTTTTATGACATACCCGCAGGTTATCCATGGGTTTGTCCACAGTTTGTGTGGATAAGTTTAGCGGTCTGCGCAGTTCGTTGGCTGCGCTTGCATTCGTTCGTCGGCATGCCCAGGAATTTCGTCTTACTTTTTTTGATCGTCACGAGGTCCGCTGGTTTTTTTCAGAACGAAGGGCGTGTCGTCCTTGGCGGGGACGATGATGCCCCCTTGGGATTCGGGTCGCCGTCAAGCCGGGTTGCTTTTTCGCCTTGAGCTTCTTTTCGCTTGCTGTCGGATTGCGTCATGTCGTTCTCCTTGCTGACATATGACTTGAGCCTGCATATGCCATGCCCGGGGGCGCGCGGGGCGGCGCATAAAAATGAGGCCCTCCATAAGGGAGGGCCAATGCGATCGATATACCGTTCTCGTATCGCGTTGATGCTCAGACTACAGCATCAAGAGCCCGTCTACTTCGCTGCGTTCAACCGGTTTGTACTTCGATACGCCGCGGTCTGGCCTCTTCGCGCCTCGGAATAGTCACTCTCAGTACGCCATCCTGCAGGTTGGCGTCGATCCGCGTGATATCGAGATCGGGCGCCAGGGTAAAAGTGCGCGTGAAACGCGACTCCCTGACTTCAGCGTACTTCAACTGAAGATTTTCCGGTGAGGGAACGACAGCTTCGCCTTGAATGCGAAGGTTGTCATCGTGGACTTCGATCTCCAGCTTTTCTTTGGGGACAGCGGGCATATCAAGCCACAGCGTGATTCCATGGCTATTCTCCTCGACATCCACGGCCGGTGTGCGCGTCAAAGGTTGGGCGGACTGTTCGTTCTGGCGAGATGAGGCGGCGTGGCCTTGGCTGCGTTGCAGGGCGTTGTTGGTGGTGTCGTTCATGATTTTTCCTCCATGCTCATTGAACCGTGATAGCGCGTGGCTTGGACGCTTCCTGTTTGGCGATGGTCACCGTCAGGCAGCCATTCGTGCAGCGGGCAGTGACCTGCTCCGGGTTGGCGTTCGTGGGCAGCTCGATAGTGCGCCGAAAAGAGCCTGTATAGCGCTCCTGCGCATAGCGCCGGGAGTCATCGCCGCCTTCCTTGGAAAACAGGGCTTCGCGCTCGCCGCTGATCGTCAATAGACCTTTGTCGATCGAGACGTCTAGTTGGTCGGACTTAACGCCGGGAACGAAAGCAACGATTTCGATGGCGTCATCGGTCGTACCCACATTGAGCTTGGGGAACGATCCGTAGCGATCCGAACGTATGCTCGAAGGAAAGCCGCCGAAAAGCGATGCGAGTTGTTGCTGCAGATGATCGAACTCATTGAAGAGATCGGTTTGCAAATAAATGTTCTTCATGGACGTAGCCTCCTGGTAACGGGCCAACCGCCTCGGTGCTGATGGGCGCTTGGCCGCTGACAGAATAAGAAATTACGAGTATTGGCTACCCGCTTGACTGCGATATATGCACGAATTCGAGAATTTCAAGAGGATCGAAACCGCAGGGCACGCTAAACGGCTGATTGACGATACTTGGCGTTTTATTCAGCATCTAGACCATGTTCCCAGCCAGATGCAAATCCCTATTGTTCTCACTCCCCCCACATAAAAGGAAGGTGTTCACTTGAACTCCCGGCACATTGTCAACGGAACCGGCATATACCGGACCAGGGGCGGCAAGCTCGCCTTTATTACAGAGGTTGCCGCCGCGGGTGAATCAGGTGAAATCAGTTGCCTGGGGTATGTGCTTGTCTTCGAGCAGCGCGTGGTCGCAACAGAATGGCATCGGTGGGCGCCGACCGGACGGTGCAGCTCTGGAAATGACCTTGAATTTCATCTGGTTGAGCGGATATAGCGTGGCGTGGCGATGGCCGATTGCGGCAGCGGTTTCTGGCACAAGGCGAGCAGCGCCGCCAGAAACAGCATTCCGGCCGAAGCGGCCAGTCCGCTCGATAGTGAGCCGGTCAGGTCGCTGATCCAGCCGCAGGCGACCGGCCCGATAGTCTGGCCTATGGCAAAAAGACTGGTGGCGACTGCCAGTGCGTTGCCCCAGGCGGGTGGCGTCAGGTTTGCTTTGACGAAACCGGTCACGGCCGACGGCACCATGAACACACTGGCGCCCACCAGCATTGCGGAAATCCAGATGCCGATCACGTTGGGCACAAGCAAAGGCAGCGCGGCGCCCGAAGCCAGCACCAGCAAGGCCAGACCCATAGGCTTGCCGTCGCGACGCCCGTTGAATACGCTACGCCACAGCACTGGGGCGGCGAGCGTCATCGCACCCAGGAGTAACCACATGACTGATGTGATGCCGGCCAGGCGCGACGTGTCTGCCGTATGGTGCTTGACCCAGGCAACGATGAAGGTCATGTAGGCGATGTAGCCCAAGCCAAAAAAGAAATAGGCGATGAATTCGGCAATGCAGTTCCGCCATGGCCAGCTTGCCGACCCCTTGGATGAGGAGGGTTCCTGGATCGTAGTGGCGGCAGTGACTGCAGCAAGCGATAAGGGAACGCAGATAGCGCCGATGGCAAGCCACGCCCACGGCCAGGCACTGGCGCCTGTTTCATCGAATAGCCAGGGCAGTACGGCGCCGGTGAGCAGCATTCCCAGGCCGCCGCCGCTGAAGAAAATGACGATGGCGCGCGTCCCCAGCACGCCTGACAACACGCCGCCGCAGATGAAGGCGCCGGCCGCGCCGAACCCTGCGAGGAAACGAAACAGCGTCAGCCATTGGAAATCGTGCGTCATGCCGTTGCCAAGCAGCGACACAGTGGTCAGGACCAGGCCGCCTGTGAACAGCATCCGGTTCCCCAGCCTGGCGACAAACAGGATGGTCAACAAGGCGCCAAGTAAATATCCCAGCGAGTTTGCCGTATTCAGCCAGCCCGCCTGTGCATAGTTCAACTCCAGGTCGGTCTGCATCGCAGGCAAAATAAGAGCATAGCCAAAACGTGCAAAACCGACGGACACGGCCGCTCCGCCAGACAGGGCCCATATGGTCAGGCCGGGCTTCATTCTTGCGTCGCCGAAGTCACCGGGAGCGTTGGGCAGTAGCTGGGCGGCATATTTTCTTGTGGCAAAGGATGGGATTGTGGCTGGGCCATGGCGTAACGTCTTCCTGTCGTAGCGTTGCTGAGTCAGTCGAAAAATCGCTTCCAGTGCGCGCCAAGTGCATGCCAGTCGCAAATGCATTCTAATAGCTGTTGGCGGCGGATACAGCCGAATTTGGCTAGCTATTGATAGACGGAAACAAACAGATGATCGACGCACTTACAGCGGGCCGACTTTACGGTGCGCCAAAACAAGGTACGGGAAAGACCGGCGACAGCTATACGACGGCGAAAGTCAAGGTAATGGCGGGCAATGGCGATACGCTGTTATGCAACGTGATTGCTTTTGACGAGAAGGTGCAGAGTGCGCTCCTGGCGCTGGATGATGGCGACTCGGTAGCCATGTCGGGCAGCCTTACGCCCAAGGTGTATCAGGACAAGGCCGGCGATGTGCGTCCCACCCTCGATCTGGTGTGCCATGCTGTGCTGACGCCCTATAACGTGAAGCGCAAGCAACAGGCCGTCAACGAAGATCCTTACGAGGGTTGAGCACGCCCGATCGGAACACGCGTGCCATTGTTCTGGCAGCGATGGTGATGGCTGACGTTCCCGGCCTCAGTCCTCCGGCTCGGTCCACAATGGATCGAACCCGATGCGCGTGGACAGACGTGTGCATACGTTTCCCATGATTTCCTTGATTTGCTCGATGTCGGGACGAGGTGTGCCGTCGATCCTGGCGATATGGGGTACGTTGATTGCAGCCACCACACGTCCTCCTATGCTGCGCACGGGAAATGCAATATTGGTGATGCCGTCGATCTGGATGCTGGGCATGGATGCATAGCCCTTGGCGCGCACTTCTTTGAGCAGGGCAAACAGCTGGCCGGGATCCATATGCATTTCGCCCTCGACCCTGATATGGCTGCTCAACATCCGGGTTCGCTCGATCTCGTCCTGGTAGGCCAGCAGGACATGGCCCGATGATGTATCGGTAAGCCCCATTACCACCCCGATCTTCAGGCCGAAGGACCACCGCTCCGGACTATCTACCTGGGCAATAACGACGACACGCCCGTTCTGGAAAATGGACAAATGACAAGACTGTCGTGCGCGCTCGGCCAATTCATGCAGCAGTGGAAGAGACGCGCTGACCAGCGATTTTATCGGCTGCTGTCGATGCGCCAGCTGAAACATCTTCAGCGTAAGCGTGTAGCGGTCGTTCTGATCGGTCTGGATGAATCCGCGACGCTGTAACGTGACTACCATGCGAAATAATTCATTCACATTGCGTCCCAAAGCCTGGCATAACTCATTGAGCGTATAGCCGTCAGCGCTTTCGCTGAGCGCCTCAAGGATGTCTAGTCCTTTCTCCAGCGCGGGGGCGGCGTAGCGTGTGACCTTATCTGACGAAGCGCCCGACGTATCTTGTGGCGGCATGTTGCTCATAAATGCTCTCGAACACGTTATTTATTTCATATAAGAAACGATATTTTATATACGATTTTCCGTCGAAATAGCTCCCGGGCTGTATTTGAGGCGTATTTTCGGGTATTCCCCTATTCAGAGGGAAATCCCTAGTCCGAACGAGGTCATATTTGATTGATCGCGTCCGATGACTGCCTTAGGATAGCCACTTGCGTCGGAAATTAGTTTTCATAAATAAAAATCAAACTAGTGCACTTGGAGCAAAGAATGGCAGGTCGTTTAGCGGGGAAGATCGCGCTGGTGACAGCGGCAGGGCAAGGAATAGGCCGGGCGACCGCGGAACAGTTCTTGGCGGAGGGCGCGCAAGTCATCGCCACCGACATCAACGAGGGCCTGCTCGCCGATCTGGCGGGTTGCCAAGTACGGCGCCTCGACGTGACCAAGCCCGACGAAATAAGGGCCCTGGCCGATGGGCTGGGTAGCGTCGACGTCTTGTTCAATTGTGCCGGCTATGTCGACGATGGATCCATCCTCGATTGCGATCTGGACGCCTGGAATTTCTCCATGGATTTGAACGTGACGGCCATGTATCACATGATCCGGGCATTCTTGCCTGGGATGCTGCAGCGCCCTCAAGGCTCCATCATCAATATGTCGTCGGCGGCTTCCAGTATCAAAGGCGTGCCTAATCGCTTCGTCTACGGCACCACCAAGGCCGCCGTCATAGGCCTGACCAAGGCGGTCGCCGCAGACTTTGTTTCACAAGGCATACGTTGCAATGCCATCTGCCCTGGCACGGTGGAATCGCCGTCGCTCAGGGGGCGCATCGCATCCCAGGCCAATAAGTACGGCAAGACCGAAGAGGAAATACACGCGGCATTCGTGGCCCGCCAGCCCATAGGTCGCGTGGGCAAGGCGCAGGAAATAGCCGCCCTGGCGGTATATCTGGCATCGGATGAGTCATCCTTCACCACCGGTACTACACATATTATTGATGGTGGCTGGTCCAACTAGCCCGCCAATTATTAAAAGGAAGAAATCATGAAGCTACTACGATATGGGCCAGTCGGTAACGAAAAGCCCGGGTGCCTGGATGCCCAGGGCAAGGTCCGTGATCTGTCGGGCCAGATGCAGGACATTACTGCCGAGAGCCTCAGCCCCGAGCAACTGAAAATCTTGCAGGCTATCGACGTTGCGAGTCTACCCTTGGTCGAGAATCCGGGGCGCATCGGCGTTCCTTATTCGGACCTGGGCAAATTCATTTGCGTAGGCTTGAACTATAGCGACCACGCTGCGGAAACCGGCGCAGAAGTCCCCAAGGAACCCATCCTGTTCAATAAATGGTCCCGGCCTTCCGGCGCCAACGATGCCGTCGTCATTCCACAGGGGTCGGTCAAGACCGACTGGGAAGTCGAGTTGGGTGTCGTCATCGGTTCGAAGGCGCGTTATGTCAGCCTGGATGATGCCCTCAAGCACGTCGCGGGATATTGCGTCGTCAACGACGTATCAGAGCGCGAATACCAGATCGAGCGTGGCGGCACCTGGGACAAGGGCAAGGGTTGCGACACTTTTGGGCCCGTGGGGCCGTGGCTGGTTACCGCCGATGAAGTCGCCGATCCGCAAAACCTCGCCATGTGGCTGGACGTAAATGGCAAGCGCTTCCAGGATGGCAGCACCAAGACCATGATTTTCGATGTGGCTTATCTCGTTCACTACATCAGTCAGTTCACCACGCTGTATCCCGGCGACCTGATTTCGACGGGCACACCGCCCGGGGTAGGGCTGGGCCAGAAGCCGCCCTTGTACTTGAAAGCGGGCGATGTCATGCGCCTGGGTATAGAAGGCCTCGGTGAGCAGGAGCAATCCGTCCACGCATGGGATGCCGCATTGCTGGACTAGGAGCCTATCCGGGAAATTACCAAGTCAAATATCTTGTCACCGGGTGGGTGAGGGGCATTACGATGCAGTACGAACCCCTGTGGTGACAGTGATTTTTACCAGCCAGACAAAGGAGACGATGGACGAGTAGCGGTAGGCAATATGCGTGTGCTTTCAGAAATATGTCATTATTTTTTATAAAAGACTGGAGAGAGACAAATGAAAAAAAGGTTCTTGCTTAAATCGGCCATGGCTCTTGTCGCCGGACTGGTAGTCGGCACTGCCAACGCGGCCTGGCCCGAAAGACCCATCACCATGATCGTTCCGTGGGGAGCCGGCGGCGGCACGGATGCCACCGCTCGCATTATCGCTGCCCAGCTGGAAAAAGAACTGGGACAGCCGGTGAACGTCGTCAACCGCACGGGCGGTAATGGTGTCGTGGGCCACTCGGCCATTGCCAAGGGCAAACCTGACGGCTACACGCTGGGCATGCTCACTGTAGAAATAGCGATGATGAAAAAGCAGGGTCTGACCAAGCTTTCGCCGGCCGATTACACTCCTCTGGCCCTGATGAACGTGGACCCCGCCGCCGTCTCGGTCAGCGCTGAATCTCCCTACAAGACGATGGGTGAACTGGTTGATGCCATCAAGGCCAATCCAGGCAAGTTGAAGGCTTCGGGAACAGGGCAGGGTGGCATCTGGCACATTGCCATCGCGGGCCTGCTCAAGAACATCAATATCGATCCAGCGGCTGTACCGTTCGTCCCTTCGAATGGCGCAGCGCCCGCCATGCTCGAACTTGCCGCCGGCGGTATCGACATTGTGCCTACGTCCCTGCCTGAAGCGCGGGCCATGATAGATGCGGGCAAGGCAAGGCCTCTTGCGGTCATGGCGGACAAGCGCGAGCCGCTGTATCCCGACGTGCCGACACTGAAGGAATCCATAGGCAGCGACTGGACAATAGGCGTATGGCGCGGCATCGCCGGACCCAAGGGTCTACCGGATGACGTAACCCAAAAATTGGTTGCGGCCTTGAAGAAAATCAACGAGAGCAAAGAGTTCAAAGATTTCATGAAGTCGCGCGGCTTTGGCGTTGGCTATGCCGGAGGGGCCGACTTTGGCACCTTCATGCAGAAGTCCGAGGCCGACTTCGCTGAAGTCATTACGGCAATTGGCATGGCTCGCGAGCCCGCTAACTGATTCGGTAGCAATCTCCAAAGAAGGAACCGGCCGCAATACTTTCCTGCTCCGGTTTCCTTCCTTTTCCTGTGAGCGCCAATGAAAATCAATGATGCCCTTGTGGGCGTGCTGCTCGGCATTTTCGCCATCGCCGTATTTCTCATGTCTCTGTCCTTTCCGGTCATTCCCGGTCAGAACTTTGGCGCAGGCCTGTTTCCGCGAGCCATCGGAATCGGCATGCTGGTTTGTTCTGTTCTGTTGATTGTCCAGGGCATAAAAAACAGGAAGACCGACTCGCCCATGAAGACGCCCGCCTGGTTGCGGGATAAAGCCTCGGTTCTGCGTTTTCTGTTGATACCGGCGTCGCTCTTCTTCTATTTCGCCGTGGCAGAGTTTCTTGGTTTTCTCATCACGTCCGGGCTGGTGCTGTTGGTGCTGTTTCTTGCATTCAAGGTGCGATGGCCCATCGCCATTGCCGTGGCAATCATCGGATCTTTCCTGATCCACTTTATGTTCTACAGCGTTCTCATGGTGCCGCTGCCATGGGGATTGCTCGAAACGATTGCGTGGTGACATCATGGAATTCACAAATCTTCTCGCGGCATTCGACCAGGTAACCGACCCGTTCGTCCTGGGTGTGATCTTCATTGCAGCCGTGTTCGGCCTGTTTGTGGGAGCAGTGCCGGGCTTGAGCGCCACGATGGCGGTGGCGTTATTGGTGCCTATTACGTTTTTTATGGACCCGGTGCCGGCCATCGCGATGATGGTCACTGCAACGGCCATGGCCATCACGTCCGGCGATATTCCGGGATGCCTCTTGCGCATTCCCGGTACGCCTTCATCGGCAGCCTACACCGACGAAGCGTTTTCAATGACGCGAAAAGGCCAGGCCGATAGCGCGCTGGGCGCGAGCATCGTATTTTCATTTGTCGGAGGCTTGTTTGGCACGATTGTGCTCATTGCCGCGGCGCCTGCGCTGGCCGATTTTGCCCTGAATTTTTCTTCCTACGAATTTTTCTGGCTGGTGGTGCTTGGTTTGTCATGCGCCATTTTCATTTCTCCGGCCAGCACCTTGAAGGGCTTCGTATCGCTATTCATCGGACTGCTGCTGGCCTGCGTGGGAATGAACAATCCAGCCGCGTTTCCACGGTTCACCTTCGGTAACGAAGATCTTCTGAACGGCGTTACCTTGCTGCCCATGATGGTAGGCATGTTCGCCATATCGGAAGTCTTGCGCTATGCAACCAATTCGGAACAGAAGCGGGTGGAAATCAAGGCCAGCGTGGGCAATATCTTCAGCGGCATGTGGACACTGACCAAAAAATACCCCATGTCGATAGTGCGCGGCTGCACCTTGGGCACGGCCGTGGGCGCGTTGCCGGGTGCGGGCGCCGATATCGCGGCATGGATGTCCTATGGAGTGAGCAAGCGGTTTTCCAAAGAACCGGAAAAATTCGGTACCGGCCACGTTGAAGGCATCGTCGAGGCAGGAGCCGCGAATAACTCAGCGTTGGCCGGCGCGTGGATCCCGGCATTGGTGTTCGGGATACCGGGGGACTCGATCACTGCCATTGTCATTGGCGTGTTGTACATGAAGAACATGGCGCCCGGCCCAATGATATTCACCAACAGCCCGGTCGAAATGTATTCGGTGTTCATTGTGTTCATTATGGCGAACATCATCATGCTTCCTCTGGGCTATCTGGCCGTAAAGGCAGCAAAAAAGGTGTTGAATGTTCCCCGGAATATTCTGATGCCCCTGATCCTCATCTTTTGCATCGTCGGGGTCTTCGCCATCAATAACAGCATTTTCGACGTGATCGTCATGCTGTGCGTAGGCTTGCTTGCCTATTTCATGGAAGAGAACGATTTTCCCATCGCCCCCGCCGTGCTGGGCGTAGTCCTGGGCGGCATGCTGGAAGAGAATTTTGTGTTTTCCATGATCAAGGCAGACGGCGATTTCATGATGTTCTTTAGCCGTCCGATCGCATGCGGGCTGGGGATCTTCGCCATCCTGATCTGGGTGGCGCCTGTGTTCATTAAATTTTATAAATCGTATTCTGGCGTAAGGAAAGTGCAGTATGAATGATCTGAACAATAAGGTGGTCTTGATTACGGGCGCCTCCACGGGAATCGGGGCAGCCGTTGCCCAGGCATTCGGAGGCCTGGGCGCCAGCGTGGTCGTCCATTATTTTTCATCACCGGACGCTGCGAACAAGGTAGCCGGCGAAATCGATGCCACGGGCGCCCGCGCCATTACAGTACAAGGCGACCTGCATCACACTGCCGACTGCGAAAGACTGGTTGCCGAAACCGTCGCGAAGTTTGGCCGCATCGATGTACTCATCAACAATGCCGGCGCGTTGGTCAAGCGGGTGCCTATTACAGAAATGAATGACGACGTGTTCGACGATGTCGTGAACCTAAATGTTCGATCGGTGCTCATGTGCACCCGCTATGCCGTGCCGCACATGCCGGAAGGCTCCTCCATCATCAATCTGACCAGTGTCGCCGCACGCAACGGCGGTGGCCCCGGATCCAGTCTGTATGCCGGCTCCAAAGGCTTTGTCAGCACGATCACCAAGGGCCTGGCCAAAGAATTGATACCGCGCCAGATCCGCGTCAATGCCGTGGCGCCTGGAGTGATCACCACTCCCTTCCACGAAAAGTTCACGACTGCCGAGCAATTGGAAGGCATGCGCTCTTCCATACCGATGGGGCGGTTCGGCACCGCTCAGGAATGCGTCGGAGCTTTTCTTTATTTGGCTTCGAATGAGCTGTCGGCTTATGTGACCGGCCAGATCATTGAAGTAAACGGCGGTCAATACATGCCGTGATGCGGCCGCCAAGCCGGCAATTGCCGCAGAACGCATACGCTGTCTTTGCAGGCCCATAGCGGCCTGTCAATACTATCCGGGAATCTTGATGTTGGTGAATAAGCAAAGCAGGGAGGCAGTAATGGCGAAGAAAGCCGGTGATGTTCTTTACGGCGTTCTTGCGGCCGTCATGGCGTTCAGCCTGTTATTGATGCTGGTTCTGGTTTTTGGCAATGTCGTCATGCGCTATGTCTTCAATTCCGGAATCATGATTTCCGAAGAGGTGGCGCGCATGGCTTTCGTGTGGCTGATCTTCATCGGTTCGGTCCTGGCTTTCAGGGCCAAACAGCATCTGGCGGTCAATATGCTGGTTGTGCGCTTGCCCGTCAAGCAGCAGAAAGTCATCCACGTATTGCGCCAGTTGCTGATACTGGCCGTTCTTTGGCTGTTGATAGACGGCGGTTGGGCGCAAACCATAATAGGCCTCAGTACGGTCACGCCGGTGGCGGGCGTGCCGATCGCCGTTTTCAGCGGAGCAGTGTGGTTTTGCGCTACCGCGATGGCATTGATGACTCTTGCCGACCTGTACGTCGCCATTCGGGCGCCCGCCATACCCGAGAATGCATCGCGGTTCCAGACTTCATACGACTACGTACAGGACGTCTGACGCAATACCCGCCCTCGCTCCAATCAATCAAAAACAATAGAGTGTTATGACCGTACTTATCTTTGTGGGCACCTTGCTCGGCTTTATGGCGTTCGGCGTGCCCATTGCGTTTTCGCTGTTGCTCAGTGCCATCGCGCTGATGTTCCACTTGTCTTTCTTCGATGCGCAGATTCTTGCGCAGAATATGCTCACCGGCGCCGACAGTTTTGCCTTGATGGCGGTTCCTCTCTTCATGCTCGCGGGCGAAGCAATGAATGCCGGGGGCATGTCGCGCCGCATGGTCGCGCTGGCCAGTGCATTTGTCGGGCATATCAAGGGAGGCCTGGGCTACGTGGCCATTATGGCCAGCATCCTGCTTGCGGCGCTGTCAGGCTCGGCGGTCGCGGATGCGGCGGCCTTGGCCGCCATGCTGGTGCCCATGTTGCGCAGCCGCGGCTACGACATGAATCAGGCCACCGGCCTGATCGCGGCGGGCGGAATTATCGCTCCTATCATTCCGCCGTCGATTTCTTTCATTATTTTCGGCGTCGCAGCCAATGTATCGGTGACCAAGCTTTTTATTGCCGGCATTGTTCCGGGCCTGCTCATGGGGCTTACCCTGGTGCTGGTGTGGGCCTTTATTTCGTCCCGCTCGCGAACCATACAATCTTCGCCGAAACAGCCTTGGCCGGAGCGCGCAAAAACATTCAAGGATGCGGGTTGGGCCCTGTTCCTGCCGGTCATTATTATCGGCGGCTTGCGTTTCGGCATCTTTACGCCCACCGAAGCCGCCGCCGTCGCGGCGGTGTACGCATTGTTTGTAGGAATGGTGATCTACAAAGAGATCACGATCAAGAGCCTGTACCCCTTGCTGGTCAACGCGGCGATGACCACGGCCATCGTCATGTTTCTTGTGGCTGCGGCGCTGGTGACCTCGTACATGATCACGCTGGCTGATCTTCCGCAAGCGCTGATCGAGATGCTGGGACCGTTGATTGATTCTCCCATGCTGCTGATGTTCAGTATCGTCATCCTGCTGACGCTGATCGGAACAGCGATGGACTTGACGCCGACCATTCTTATCCTGGCTCCCGTACTGATGCCGGTGATAAAGGCGGCGGGAATCGATCCGACCTATTTTGGCGTGATCTTCATTATGGTCGGATGTACCGGTTTGTTGACGCCGCCGGTCGGTACTGTTTTGAACGTAGTGTGCGGCGTCGCAAAAATCAGAATGGAAGACATCATAAAAGGTGTGTGGCCATATGTTTTGGCGTACACGGGACTGATTGCACTGCTGGTCGTTTTTCCGGAGATAGTGCTGGCTCCGTTGCGCTGGTTTTACTAGTAATAAATCAATTAAAGGGTGGAAACAATGTTGTCTTTGAAAAAATCGTTCAGTCTCAAGAATATGGTCGTAGGTTTCAGTACTGTCGCTGCACTGGGTCTGACGACGCAATCGGCCATGGCCAAAGACATCGAAAACCGCATTATCCGGTTCGGCTACGGCCTGGCCGAGGACAGCCCTACGGGCCAGGCGACGCGTTACTTCGCTGAACAGGTCGGCCGTCTGAGCGACGGCAAGATGAAAGTGAAAACCTACGGAAACGGCGCATTGGGTTCGGACGAACAAATGCAAAATGCCCTGATAGGTGGTTCGCAAGAAATGACTTTCGTGTCAACGGCGCCTCTGGCCGGCATGGTCAAGGAATTTGGCGTCTTCGACTTGCCCTTCCTGTTCGATAACGAAAAAGTGGCCGACTATGTCCTGGACGGCGCAGAAGGCACGAAGCTGCTCGACAAACTGACCGATAAAGGCCTCATCGGGCTGCTGTACTGGGAAAATGGCTTCCGCAATATAACGAACTCGCGTCACGCTATAAGCAAGGCGGAAGATCTCGATGGCATCAAGTTGCGGGTCATGCAGAATCAGGTGGCGCTAAGCGTGTTCAAGGGGCTTGGCGCCAACGCCATTCCAATGCCGTTTACCGAGCTTTTTACCGCGCTTGAAACCAAGACGGTCGATGGACAGGAAAACCCATTGAGCACGATCCAGACCAGCAAGTTCTACGAAGTCCAGCCTTATCTGACCATTTCGAATCACGTCTATACACCGTTTGTGTTGCTGGCTTCCAAGAAATGGTGGGACGGTTTGTCGGGTGACGAGCAGGACGTGCTGCGTGAGGCGGCAAAGGACGCCCAGAAATTCCAGCGCAAGACGAGCCGTGAAGGCACCGTCGCGGCACTTGCCTACCTGAAAAAGCAAGGCGTGGAAGTGTCCGAGTTTTCTTCGGCCGAGAAAGAAAAAATTCGTACGGACCTTGCACCGATACTCGCCGACCTGAAGGTCAAGATCGGCGCGCCGACGGTAGACGCCATCATGGCCGAAGCAAAAAAGGCACAGGCGCTGTAGTCTTTCATCTGACCACTCTATAAACCTTCAAGGGGAATGTTGTCATGGCAATACCTGACAGTACTCGGTTGCGCAGTCGCCGCTGGTTCGATAACCCGTCGGATCCCGGGATGACGGCCCTGTATCTCGAACGCTATATGAATTACGGAATTACCCGGGAAGAGTTGCAGTCGGGCAAGCCGATAATCGGGATTGCACAAACCGGCTCCGATCTGTCCCCATGCAACCGGCACCATATCGAACTGGCGTCCCGGGTCCGGGACGGCATACGGGATATGGGCGGCATCCCCCTTGAGTTTCCCGTTCATCCCATCCAGGAAACCGGCAAGCGTCCTACCGCGGCGCTTGACAGAAACCTGGCTTACCTGGGGCTGGTCGAAGTCCTGCATGGCTACCCGCTGGACGGCGTGGTGTTGACCACGGGCTGTGACAAGACGACGCCCGCCTGCCTGATGGCAGCGGCTACCGTCAATATTCCGGCCATTGTTCTTTCTGGCGGACCCATGCTGGATGGCTGGTGGAAAGGCAAACTGGCCGGATCCGGCACGGTGGTGTGGGATGCCCGCAAGCGTTTTTCGGCCGGCGAGATCGATTACGACGAGTTCATGAACAACGTTGCGTCCTCCGCGCCATCTGTGGGACATTGCAATACGATGGGTACTGCCTTGTCCATGAATTCGCTGGCCGAGGTCCTGGGCATGTCCCTGCCGGGCTGCGCCGCGATACCGGGTCCATATCGGGAACGAGGCTGGATGTCCTACGAGACCGGCCGTCGCATCGTCGGCATGGTCAACGAGAATCTGCGGCCTTCGGACATCATGACCAAAGAAGCATTCGAGAACGCTGTCGTTGCGGCGGCGGCGCTTGGCGCCTCCTCCAACTGCCCCATCCACATGATCGCCATCGCGCGTCACATGGGCGTGGACCACACGCTGGACGATTGGCAGCGTCTGGGGCCACAAATTCCTTTGCTGGTCGACTGTCAGCCGGCCGGGCGTTACCTGGGCGAAGCCTTCCACCGTGCCGGCGGTGTTCCTGCCGTCATGAGAGAGCTGCTCCTCGCGGGCAAACTCAACGGCGGCGCGCTCACTGTCTCCGGCAAGTCCATTCAGGAAAACCTGCAAGACGTGGCGGAGCCCGACCGCGATGTCATCCGCCAGTACCAGAATCCCCTGATGGATGATGCCGGCTATATTGTGCTGAGCGGCAATCTGTTCGATAGCGCCGTGATGAAGACCAGCGTCATCGATGCCGAATTCAGAGCGCGTTTCTTGTCCGACCCGGTGCATCCAAACGTAGTCGATCTGAAGGCGGTCGTCTTCGAAGGGCCCGAGGACTATCACGAGCGGATCGAAGATCCCGATCTTGGCGTGGATGAAATGACGTTGCTGGTCATCCGAAATTGTGGGCCGATCGGCTACCCGGGCGGCGCTGAAGTGGTAAATATGCAGCCGCCGGCATCATTGATTTCCAGAGGTATTGAAACCTTGCCCACGATGGGAGACGGCCGGCAAAGCGGTACGTCCGCCAGTCCGTCCATACTCAACGTGACACCCGAGGCGGCAATAGGGGGCGGCATTGCGCTTATCAATACGGGCGACATGATACGCATTGATCTTAACGCGTGCCGGGTGGATTTGCTGGTGTCCGACGAGGAGTTTGCGCAAAGACGGGCAGCTTGGGTGCCGCCTCAATTGGCCAACCAGACGCCATGGGAAGAAATGTACCGCGGCATGGTGGGGCAGCACGGCAGCGGCGCCTGCCTGGAGCCTGCAACGGCGTATCTGGACATTCTCCAGCAACGTGGCGAGTCAAGAAATAACCATTGACGCGACCAAGCGAGCCTGACTGTCAGGCTCGCTCCGAAACCGTTTTTCAAGATCGGTGTACTATTTCAGACTCCAGAACGAGTGGTCATTATCGTTCTGCTCAACGCGCGCGCCCACGAGGAGCTTTGTATGGATGTCAACGCGCTATTGCTGGCCCGGATCCAGTTTGGCTTTACGATTTCGTTCCACATCTTGTTTCCGGCCATAACGATAGGCCTTGCCAGCTACCTGGCGGTACTTGAGGGGTGTTGGCTCAAGACGCAGAACACCATATATCGCGACCTGTACCATTTCTGGATCAAGATATTCGCCGTGAACTTCGGCATGGGCGTGGTCTCGGGCCTGGTCATGGCATATCAGTTCGGCACGAACTGGAGTTATTTTTCGGATTTTGCCGGGGGCGTCACCGGGCCATTGCTGGCGTACGAAGTCTTGACGGCATTCTTTCTGGAAGCCGGTTTTCTGGGTGTCATGCTTTTCGGCTGGACGCGTGTCGGCCCCGGCCTGCATTTCCTGTCCACCATCATGGTGGCTCTGGGCACACTGCTGTCCGCAACGTGGATTCTTGCTTCCAACAGCTGGATGCATACGCCGGCCGGATACGAGATCATTAACGGACGTGTGGTTCCGGTCGACTGGCTGGCGGTCATCTTCAATCCATCCTTTCCTTACCGGCTTGCGCACATGGGCGTGGCGGCCTTCCTGGCGACGGCCCTGATGGTAGGTGCTTCGGCCTGCTGGCATCTGTTGCGCAAAAACGATAACAAGGCCATCCGCAAGATGCTGTCAATGGCCATGTGGATGATTCTTGCGGTGGCGCCGTTGCAAGCCGTGATCGGCGATTTTCACGGCTTGAATACACTCAAGCATCAACCGGCCAAGATAGCGGCGATAGAAGGGCACTGGGAGAACGGACCCCGCGAGGATGGCGTTCCGCTCACCTTGTTCGGCTTTCCTGACATGGAAGAAGAAAAAAATCACTTTGCCGTGGAAATTCCGCACTTGGGCAGCTTGATACTGACCCACAGCTGGGATGGCCAGTTCGCCGGCCTGAAAGAATTTTCCAAAGAAGACCGGCCTAATTCACTGGTGGTGTTCTGGACATTCCGGATCATGGTCGGTCTGGGCATATTGATGATCACGCTGGCAATATGGGCGGCCGTGGCGCGCTGGCGGGGCCGTCTGTACCAGTCCAGGGCGCTGTGGCGTTTCGCGCTGCTCATGGGACCCAGTGGTCTTGTTGCGATACTGGCCGGCTGGTACACGACCGAAATAGGGCGCCAGCCCTGGATAGTCTACAACGTGATGCGCACGGCAGACGCCGTGACGCCGCATGGCGCCCTTGAAGTGGGGGTCACCCTGGCTCTTTTCGTGATCGTCTACTTCATTTTGTTCGGCGCGGGCATCCTGTACATGCTGGCCCTGATCCGCAAGGGACCGGTCCTGCACGACATGGACGAGCCACCCGAAGGCGGCCCTGGCGAACAGAATACGCCCAGCCGGCCACTCTCGGCGGCACCTGACCACGATGCGGCCCACAGGCAGCCGAACTTGAACCGGGGATGAGTTATGGGTATTGATCTGGCCTTGATATGGGCGATTATCATTCTGTTCGGTATCTTGATGTATGTCGTGATGGACGGGTTCGATCTCGGTATCGGAATTCTGTACCTGTTCATCAAGGGCAAAGAAGACCGCGATGTCATGATGAATACTGTTGCGCCGGTGTGGGACGGCAACGAAACCTGGCTGGTGCTGGGCGGCGCGGGCTTGCTGGCGGCATTTCCACTGGCCTACTCCGTCATACTCAGTGCTTTCATGTTGCCCCTCATATTCATGTTGCTGGGGCTCATATTCCGCGGTGTCGCCTTCGAGTTTCGTTTCAAGGCGCCCGAGCACCGACGCCATCTTTGGGACAAAGCGTTCATTTGCGGCTCTATCGCCGCCACCTTCTTTCAGGGTGTCACGCTGGGTGCTTATATCCATGGAATCAACGTTGTGAACCGGTCTTACGCCGGCGGGGCCTTGGACTGGCTGCATCCTTTTTCCATTTTCACGGGCCTGGGCCTGATCGTGGCGTACGGATTGCTGGGATGCACCTGGCTTATCCTGAAGACGCAAGGGCCCTTGCAAGACCGTATGCGTCAATTGGCCAAACCCTTGACCCTGGTGTTGCTGGCGGTCATCGTCGTGCTAAGCGTTTGGACGCCCTTGACGGATACCGACATTGCCCAGCGATGGTTCAGCCTGCCCAACCTGTTCTGGTTCGCACCGGTTCCTGTGCTGGTCTTGCTGGCGGTCTACTTCCTGCTGCGTTCTTTGAACAACCGTCCGCACGCGGCGCCTTTTCTCCTGACCTTGGCTCTGGTGTTTCTGGGGTATAGCGGTCTGGGCATCAGCGTATGGCCCAATATTATTCCGCCGGACATCAGCATCTGGGATGCCTCCGGCCCGCCACAGAGCCAGGGTTTCACGCTGGTGGGCGCGTTGTTGATCGTGCCTCTTATACTGATGTACACCGCCTGGTCCTATTACGTGTTCAGGGGCAAGGTGACTGCGCAGGACGGCTATCACTGATGCCGGAAGACGACAGAAAAACGCCGCAGCCGTCCTGGCTAAGACGCATCGCATGGCTTGTGGGTATCTGGGGCGCAAGCATCGCTGTCCTGGCTGTCGTTGCCTACCTGTTGCGCATATTAATGGATCTCGCCGGGATGACGGCGGGGAACTCTTGATCGGAATCATAGGACAGCGACAGGCGCTATGATACCGTTCATTGGATAGCACTTTCACGACCGCCGCCGGCCATCTTGTCCACGAGCCAGGCGCGGACACCAAGGATCAAAGCATGCAACAAATGGAAAATACCGCTATCGCGCTGGCTCAGCCGCAAGATATCTCTACCGAGGTCCTTCTTGAAAAATACGCAAAAGGCGGCGAAACCAGCATTACCGAAGTGCGCAGCCGGGTTGCCGATGCACTTGCCCAGGTCGAAGAACCGAAGCAGCGCAAAAAGTACGCGCAAGAATTCCTGTGGGCCATGCAGCATGGCTTCATTCCGGCAGGCCGCGTCAATAGCGCCGCCGGCACCGACCTGCAAAGCACCCTCATCAATTGCTTTGTCCAGCCCGTAGGCGACTCCATCACCGAGCGGTCCGACGGCAAGCCCGGCATCTATACCGCATTGGCACAGGCGGCCGAAACCATGCGGCGCGGCGGCGGCGTGGGTTATAACTTTTCCGCCATCCGGCCGCGCGGTGCGCTGGTAAAGGGCACAGGAAGCAGCGCTTCCGGCCCGATCTCCTACATGAGGGTTTTCGACCGTTCATGCGAAACGGTGGAATCCGCGGGCGCTCGTCGCGGCGCACAGATGGCCGTCATCAATGTGACCCACCCCGATGTCATGGAATTCATCACGGCCAAGCAAGAGCGCGGTCAACTGAACAACTTCAACGTTTCGGTCGGCGTAACCGATGCCTTCATGCAGGCGGTCGAAGCCGATGCATCGTTCGAACTCACCCATGCCAATGAGCCCAATGCCGACCTGAAGGGTGCGGGCGCCTACCTGCGTGACGACGGACTATGGGTCTACCGCCAGATCCGGGCCCGCGAAGTATGGGACCTGATCATGCAAAGTACTTACGCCGCGGCTGAACCGGGCGTACTGTATCTGGACCGCATCAATGCTGAAAACAACCTTTCGTACTGCGAAACCATTGAAGCCACCAATCCCTGCGGCGAGCAGCCTTTGCCCGATTACGGTTGCTGCTGCCTGGGCAGCCTGAACCTTACGGCTTACGTAACGGCACCGTTCACCGCCAATGCGGCGTTCGATTTCCAGCAGATGCGCAAGGCGACCAAGCTTGCCGTGCGCATGCTTGACAATGTGCTGATTGCCACCAAATGGCCGCTCGATGAGCAAAAACGCGAGGCCGATGCAAAACGCCGCCTGGGCCTGGGCTTCACGGGTCTGGGCGACACGCTCATCATGCTGGGCGTGAACTACAACACCGACCAGGGGCGCGAGCTGGCAGCCGACATGGCGCGCGAGATGCGCGATGCCGCTTATGAATCGTCCATCGACCTGGCCAAGGAGCGGGGCGCTTTTCCTTTGCTGAATGCAGAAAAGTACCTGCAAGGCGGCTTTGCCTCGCGCCTGCCCGCCGAGATCCAGGACGGCATACGCCAACACGGCATACGTAATTCCCACCTGACTTCCATTGCACCCACGGGCACTATCTCCCTGGCTTTCGCCGACAATGCGTCCAACGGCATCGAACCCGCCTTCTCGTGGTTCTACAATCGCATGAAGCGCATGGCCGACGGCAGCAAAAAAGACTATACCGTCGAAGATCACGCCTACCGCGTTTATCGCGCCCTGGGCGGCGATGTCGACCAGTTGCCCGAAGCTTTCGTTTCTGCGCTCGATATCTCGGCCATCGACCATATGCTCATGGTGGCTGCTGTGGCTCCTTATGTCGATGCCGCCATCTCTAAAACCGTCAATGTGCCGGCCGATTATCCTTACGATGAATTCAAGAATCTCTATCTCGAGGCATGGCATCGCGGCTTGAAAGGCATCACGACGTATCGGCCCAACAATATCCTGGGCGCCGTGCTGTCGGTGGGCTCGGCCGAATCCAGCAATCCCCAGCCCATTACTTTGTCGGAACAGGACAAGCGCCTGGTATTGACCGAACTGGCCATGTCGCCGCCGCTGGCGTCCTTGCGTTGGCCGTCCCGTCCCGGCTTGCCGGCCGGCGCCTCCGGGTGGGTCAGCGAAACCATACACACGCCACAGGGCGAATTCGCTGTCGTCGTGGCCGACCAGGCAAATGTGCCGTTCGAGGTATGGGTATTGGGCGGACAGCCGCCGCGCGGTCTGGATGCCATAGCCAAGACGCTCTCCACCGACATGCGCGCCAACGACCGGGGCTGGCTGCGTAAAAAATTGTCCGTACTATCCAACGCTTATGGCGACGGCTTCCAGATGCCCATGCCGCCCAGCGGCGAACTGGTGCAGGTGCCCAGCGCCACGGCCGCGCTGGCCAGGCTGGTCGAATGGCGCTATAACAGCCTGGGCGCGCTCGCTGTCCAGGAAAACGATCCCACCCCAGTATTGAATGCGCTTTTCGCTCCGCACGAGCCCAAAACGGGTACCGACGGCACACTCGCCTGGGTGGCCGACGTGCGCAATCCTTCTACGCAAGATGATTTTGTTCTGATGTTGAAAGAGCTTCAAATGCCTGACGGCAGCAGGCGTCCGTACAGTATGTGGCTGACCGGTGCGCATCCTCGCGCCCTCGATGGCTTGTGCAAGCTGCTAAGCCTCGATATGCGTGTGGTGGATCCCGCCTGGATAGGCATGAAGCTGCGCAAGCTGCTTAATTACGCTGAACCGCGTGGCGACTTCCTGGCGCGCGTGCCCGGCAGTGAAAGGCAGGCGAATTACCCGTCCACAGTGGCCTATGTGGCGCAATTGGTGATTCATCGCTATGCCATGCTTGGCATTCTGACCGAAGAGGGCATGCCTATCAATGCCATGGGCGTGGTGGCGGACGAACCGGCGCAGCGTTCCATGCCGAATACTGCAATGACGGGCGCTCCCTGCAACGAGTGCGGCAACCACACGGTAATAAAGAAAGACGGTTGCGATTTCTGCACGGCTTGCGGCGCAATAGGCAGCTGCGGTTGACGCAATGGCGCCCGGGTTGCGGGCGCCGTCATTGCTAGCGCTTTTTATCCTCAGTGCTTTGCGTGCTGCGGTGCTTCAGCGTTTTGCCGTCGTAAATGTACACGTCGACTTTATCTGGCGTGTGGGCGCTGGGGGTAAGCATGGTCAGTCTGCGGCCCTTGGCCGTAACCTTGATTTGATCGCTGCATGAACCGAATTCCGGCGACACCTTGTATCCGGACTTTTCCAGGACGACCCATCGATACGTGTACGGGCAGCCGTTATTGCCCGTGTTGATCGATACCAGCGCGGCATGGGAATTCGGTGTGCTGAATGCGTAGGTGATGTTAAGAATGCCGCGCACCAGCGGATCGACATCGGCATCGTCGATCTGCAGGCGGGATTCGTATACATACTCGTTGTTGGCGACGTGCAGGTTTCCGTAAGGCGTTGGCAACTGCGTTCGTGAAGGGCTGATGGGCCATTCCGTTTGTGCGGCTACGGCAGCGTGGCCGGCTAACACGGTCAGTACGCCGGCCAGAATTCTATGGATAAGAGCGGGCATGGCGGGACTCATATGGATACGTAAACACCATTTTTGGTGCTGGAACTATGATCAGTGTGGCACTCGCGCTGCATTATGAATGCGAGCCGGTGAGTGGTTACATTTTAGCGAGCGAATACCACGTTTTGTAAGCCCTATTACATTTCATTTTGTCCGTTCTGGCAAGTATTATTCGCTTCTTGCATGGACACGACGATTTGTATATGTATCAGGGTGTGGTAATCATCAGATACGCCAGCGTGCAAGCCATCAGGACGAAGTAAACAACGGCACCCGTGATAAGACATTTCAGAATGTTTTTCAGCTTCTGGGCAAATCCGGGTGTGCGTATATGGTGGGAACGCATATTCCACCACCACGTTGCCGAGGCAGCGAGGATGCTGAGCAGCACGATTGTAATTTTCATAGGCTCATTCCGGGGGCGGCGTGCGCCTGCGCGCTAGTAGAATGATCCGCCAGCGGGCGCCAGCGTCGTCAGCCACCATATACCCACGGCGATGATGGTGGCCAATCCCAAGGCCTTAAGCCGTAGCGGCCACGAATCTCGCACGATCTCGATACTGCCTGACGCTGCGTCGGGCACCCGGATGTCGCCGTGTATCATCGGCCCGATCAAATCATTGTGCCTGGCATAGCGATACCAGAGTATGGCCGCGACATGTATCGCGGCCAGTACGATCAGCACCCATTGATTCAGCTTGTGCAGTCGCGTCAGGGAAGCCGACCAGTCTTCGCTCAGGAAGGCCAAAGGGCCGGATGACAACACATCGTCGTTGGCGAACAGACCGCTGAACGCCTGGAAGCCAAAACAGGCCAGCAGCGCAATGACGGAAACAGCGCCCAGCGGACTATGGCCGGCGATGTGACTGGACTTGGAGGTGATGTAACGCCAGACGCCGCGCGGGCCGCTTATGAATTGCGTAAATCGGGCATAGTGGGGACCGATGAGGCCCCATATCAGCCTGAACAAGATCAGTCCCAGTGTGCATAGGCCAAGGCGGATGTGCCAGTCCATCCACAGGCCACCCAGCTTGACGGTAACGAATGCCCCGGTCACGCAGACAACCAGCATCCAATGAAACAAGCGCGTGGGTAAGTCCCATACCCGCCGTCTCGCAAGGTTTGTATCCATTTTCTGACTCTGACGGTGATAGGCTTAATGGACGCTGGTCTCGTTGCTGCGGTTAAGCAGCTCGACAAGCTTTTGCTTGAGTCCTGATGAAAAAATTGGAACAAGCAGCGGCGCGCCCTTACCATCGACCACAGACTTGATCTCGATGAATTGATTGGTGAATGCGGTGGTGTTGCGGGCGTTTTTTTCATAAGCCTGCACCAGTTTATTGGCTGCGGCCTGCGCCTGGAACAGCACCGCATCGGGCTGTTCCGCAGCCTGGCCGGTGTAGTGCTCGATGAGCCGGTCCATGTCGTCCAGAAACAGGCTCAACGCGAAGCTTCCGCGACAGTCGGCGCGTTCATAGCCCCATTGCTTTGTAGTCATGTCGACTCCGTAATGGATAGCGCATACAACTCGTTATGCACTGTCTCTAGTTAATGGCGCGCGACGCCTGTTGCTGCGCTTGCGTCTCGATGATGAGCTGTTCAAGATGAGGAGAAGTATGCAGGGCGAGGACGGGCGCCGTATCAGGGTCGGCCTCGTTATTCTCGAGTTGTAATTGGATGCTTTGGCCTTCAAACGCATCTGGATTGGCCTGGATCTGGATGTATTGGTTAAGCAGGCGATCGACCGCCTTTTGCGCTTCGTACAGCTGGACGGCCAGCGACGACTGAGCATGCAAAGTGAATTGCTGCTCGATGGTCTTGGCCAGGTCCCAACTGAAAAACATCAAGGCCTTCGCGCCGTGACATTCGGGATGTAAAAAACCCCAGGATTCGATTGGTGTGGTATTCAAATTTACATGTCTTCAAAGTTAGAGCCGTCAGCGCGCCCGATGGCGTTCACCGACTGGCCGGACAACTCGATTTTATCTGGCTTTTCATCTGCGCGTTTCGGACAAGCGCGGTCGAATGCGGCCAAAAGAACAAAAGAAACTGATTGTTACGTCAGCCTCATGTAAGTTTCCAATTGTATTTTTGATCCTGGCTGAACCCGGGCGCTCACCAGCGGCCTGCGGCAAGTCAAATAATTAACGCTGCTGCACTGCATGCAAGACAGCCAAAAGATCGAGACAAGCACTCCCGCAATAGTTATTCAGATCGTCTTGATGTTTGTTTTTTTATCGTAAAGCGATCTATTCAGGCTTCAAGGGGATCAGCCCGAACCTTCGGGCTGAATAAAAGAGTGGGGAACCTCGTCCAGTAGTTTCAAGCCGGCAAAAGATCGGCGGCACTAAGAAACCATTCAGGTACATCACAAAGGAGAGACACAATGGAAGACAGAAAAACAGGCAACAACACAGGTATCGGCCGCCGGTCCATGCTGAAGATGGGTGCGGGTACCGCGGCCGCGGCACTTGTGCCGGGAATTCACGGCACTGCCTTGGCCGCCGAAGAAAAGAAGCCAGTGGGCAACTATCCCGCCGGCGTAGAGGGTGATTCCGTATTTGTGGGTCTTACGCTCGATCTTACCGGGCCATACTCGGCCGAGGGTGCGGACGAACGCAAAGGTTATGAGCTTGCCATCGAGCAGATCAACGCCGGCGCGGAAGAAATGAAGAAAATTTCTCCGTTGACCAAGAAGGGCGTGCTTGGCAAAACGGTGAAGTTTGGCGTGGCCGATGCGGAAACCAAGCCTAATACGGCCGTCCAGGCGGCCAGCCGGTTCATCCATAACGACAAAGCCATGATGATCTCGGGCAGCGTCAGCAGCGCCGTGGCAATCGCCTTGCAAAAAGTATGCGATCGGGAAAGAACAATCTATCTGCCAGCTATCAGTGGCTCCAACGAAACCACGGGCGTCGACTGCCAGCGTTACGGTTTCCGACTTTGTTATTTTGCCTATTCGGCTTCCCAAGCCATTGCCCCCGTCCTGGCCAAGAATCTGGGCAAGGACCGAAAGGCGGTGTATCTGGTTCCCGACTACACCTATGGTCACACTACGTATGACTCGATGGTCGAGTTCACGGAAAAGCAAGGATGGAAGACGGTGGGCGAGCAGGTCCACCCGTTGGGAGCCAAGGACTACAGTTCCTATCTCATCAATATCGCAAACAGTGGCGCCGATACGCTGGTGGTCGTGGCATACGGCGCCGATGCCGCCAATTCCATCAAGCAGGCAAAACAATTTGGCATTCTGGACAAGATGGCGCTGGTCGTGCCTTACATGGCTCCATTCCTTGGCGAGGAAGTCGGTCCGGAGATCATGCAGGGCGTATATGGAGCGACAGGATTCTGGTGGACGTTGCAAGACAAATATCCCATCGCCAAAGATTTCGTTACAGCCTTCGAGAAGAAGTATGGCGGCAAGCCCCACGATTCGGCTTACATCGCTTATCTGCAGACTGCATTGTGGGCCGACGCTTGCGAGCGTGCCGGCACCTTCTATCCGCCCGATGTCATCAAGTCCTACGAGAAAGGCGAGAAGCGCCAGGGTCCTGTCGGAGAAGTCTACTTCCGCGGTGAAGACCACCAGGGCGTCATCAACTTCCCCATTGTGCGCGGCAAGAAGCCGGCCGACATGAAGAGCAAGGACGACTTGTTCGATATCGTCGAGGTCGTCAATGGCGCCGATGTACTGCCGAAACTGGGTGTTCTGGGCTGCAAGCTTGGCGCGTACATCTAAGGCCTGCGGCTGCGTCTAGCGCACTTATTTGAAAGGAGGAGCTTGAATGCCGAGCATGTCGTTATTCTTGTCACAGCTATTCAACGGACTGGCAACAGGTCTGTTGCTGGCACTTATCAGTACCGGTTTGACCATTATCTACGGCACGCTCGGTGTTGTGAATTTCGCGCATGGAGCCCTGTTTGTTGTCGGGGCCTATGCCGGGTACACCGCCTACGGGATTACGGAATCGTTTCTCGCTGCCCTTGTGACCGGGGCCTTGTTTACTCTGGTTGTCGGTCTGGTGATTGAGCGCGGCCTGATGCGCTTGTATTACAGCCGACCGCCGGAAGATCAGATCCTGGTTACTTTCGGCATAGGCATCATCCTCATCGAGGCGGTGCGCGCAATATATGGCGGAGTCAGTCTCTCTGTGCCTACGCCTGCATGGGGGCAGGGCATCGTCCATATTGGGTCGCTCATCTACCCCTTGTACCGCCTTCAGGCCCTGGCGATTGCGGCGGGTACGCTGGCGGTGCTGTATTACGTCCTGTACCGCACCAGCCTGGGCTTGATCGTACGGGCCGGGATCGAAGACTCTCAAATGGTCAATGTCCTCGGGATCAACGTCAAGCGTACTTTCCTTCTTGTGTTCGGCATCGGTGCGATGGCGGCCGGTTACGCGGGCGTCATCGACTCGCCTATCGTTACGCTGGCTCCCGACATGGGGCACCGGATACTTGTCGACTCCTTCGTGGTGGTTGTCATCGGCGGGGTCGGATCTTTTCCGGGTGCGATTATCGGCGGCATCATCGCCGGTGTAATTCTAAGTCTTACTTCTATGTTTGATCCTGCATACTCTCATGTCATGCTGTTCGTCGTGATGGCTCTTGTGCTTATCTTCCGTCCGCAAGGATTGATGGGACAGGAGGGTCGCGAATGAGCGCGCATACTCGATCGGGTGGCGCCATCGCGCGCCGCCAACTTCCCGAGTTGATCGTGGGAATAAGCTTGCTGCTCGCGCCGTTCGTGCTGCCGTCCCTGGGCATGAGTCCCGACCTGTTGACACGGATTCTTATCTGGGGCCTGTTCGGCCTGGGTTTTGACCTGCTGTTTGGCTATACGGGCTTGTTGTCTTTCGGGCAAGCGGCGTTTTATGGAACAGGCGGCTTCGTGGCGGCCTATCTGCTGACTTCCGGGATCGTGCCGCATATGCTCCTGGCATTGTTGATCGGAACAGTGGTGGCTGCATTGGCCGGCTTGATCATCGGCTACCTTACCTTGCGGCGAACCGGGATCTATTTTGCAATGAGCACGCTGGCCTTCGGCGAGATGTTTTATTTCTTGCAGAATTCCTCTTTCAAGGAATACACCGGAGGCGAAAATGGTATCGCGGGCGTCCCACCGCCGGAAATTGCGCTAGGATTCACCACCATCCATATCTCCAGCGGTTGGCCGATGTACTGGTTCGTGGCAATCTTCTTTTTCATCGGTTATCTCATCGCTCGCCGTATAGTCCGGTCGCCGTTCGGCGCGGTACTCAAGGCCATACGCGGCAATCCCAAGCGCGCCATGGCACTGGGACACTCGATACAAGGCTATAAGCTCACCGTTTTCGTCATTGCCGCGGCATATGGCGGTTTGGCGGGCGGCTTGCTGGGGGTGTTCCAGGCCTACATGCCTCCCGATGCCTTTGCGCTGGATACGTCCTCCCAGTTGGTCATACAGACTGTGATGGGTGGCGCTGGAACATTGCTGGGGCCGCTCTTTGGCGCAACCATCTGGCTGTACCTGTACGAGGGATTGCAACAAGTATCCGATATAGGCGCGTACTGGAAGCTGATACTCGGTATCGTCTTCGTGCTGCTTGTAACCTTGTTTCGCCACGGCGTGGCCGGCGGTGTGCTCGACTTCGTCAAGCGCCGTCGTCATTCACGCAAAATCATCGATCCGGATGCTGACACGCAAGTCAGTGGCCAGCTCGATATTGTTGCGCCAATCGAAACGGGCAGGCCGGGAGCTCCCGTATTGGAAGCGCGCGGCATCAGCAAGCAGTACGGCGGTCTGGCGGCGGTCAGCGACGTGACCTTTTCCTTGGCTGAAGGCGAGCTGCGCGGCGTTATCGGGCCAAATGGGGCGGGCAAATCCACCTTCTTCGCCATGCTGGCGGGCGAGCTGGCGACGACCAAGGGGCAAGTGTTTTTCCGGGGTCAGGAAATTACCGGAATCGGCGTCACGGCAGTCTGCCAACTGGGTATGAGCAAGAGCTATCAAATCAACCAGCTCTTCGATTCCCTCACGGTCAGGCAAAACGCCATGATTCCGGTGCTGGCGCGCAGCCGCGGCAAGTTCCGGCCCGATATGCTGCGCGGTCTGCATCATGCCGAGGGGCTGGACGGCCAGGTCAACGCCGCTATCGAGCTGGTGGGCCTCACGCATCAGGCCGATACCCTGGTTTCGGAGCTTCCTTATGGCGAAAAACGCCGTCTGGAAATCGGCCTCGCCCTGGCCACGGGCGCCAATGTGTTGCTGTTCGACGAACCCCTGGCCGGTCTTGGCCCAGAGGAACGCGTGCACGTTGTGGCGCTGCTCAAATCGATACGGAAAGGTCGCAGCATGGTCATCGTCGAACACGACATGGACGCCATGTTCGAACTGGCTGAACGAATCACTGTTTTATATGAAGGCCGCAAACTGGCAGAGGGAACACCCGACGAAATTCGGATGGATCCCGCTGTGCAGGCAGCCTATCTGGGAGGCATGGACGAGCATGAGTCTGCTTGAAGTCGACAAAATCAACAGCTATTACGGGGACTCCCACATCCTATTCGACGTATCGATGCGTGTGGAGAAGAACGAAGTGGTGGCCTTGCTGGGGCGCAACGGGGCGGGCAAGAGTACGACGCTCAAGTCGCTGATGGGCCTGGTGCAGCCAAAAAGCGGCATCATCCGCCATAACGGTACGGAAGTACAGCACTTGCCTCCCTACCAATTGGCAAAGCGGGGCATCCAGCTGGTGCCCGAAGAGCGGCGTATTTTCGGCCAGATAACGGTGCAGGAGAATTTGCAACTGGCCGCAATGACGGCCGAGCAGCCTCGTTCCCTTGAGTCAATTTATGAAACCTTCCCGCGCCTTGCGGAACGCAAGCGCAATCGGGGCAAACAGCTTTCCGGGGGCGAGCAGCAAATGCTTGCCATTGCCCGTGCAATGATACGCAATGCCAATATCATCTTGCTCGATGAACCCTTCGAGGGATTGGCTCCGCTGATCGTGCGGGACCTGGTCGAGGTATGCCGCGACCTTGCTGCCAACGGGCATACCATAGTCATCGTTGAACAGAATGTGCGGGCGGCGCTGTCTCTGGCGAATCGCTGCTACATCATCAACAATGGCCACATGGTGTACGAGGGAACACCCGCGGAGCTGCACGACGACAATAGCGTCATTCAGAAGTATCTGGGCGTCAAGGTTTGATTGTCCTTCGTGCAGGACGATGAAAACCACCTGAGCCGACTACTGCTGATTCCCCGGCGGAAGTAATATAGTACCCATGCCGGTGGCCATGAGGCCGCCGGCGGAGATTATCCGGGCAGGTTGCCGGGCATGCTGCCCTGCGACCTGAGCCCATTGAAGAATGTTAATCTCCCGTGTACTTCTGTTTCGAGGTTATTTATGCAGCCCTTGTACGGCGCTGATGCTGGCGTATTGGAAATTGGAAAAACAGGCACTGCTGAACCGCCCGGGTCCGCGGGGCCCGACTTGAACTACGTTACATCAAGCGAACTCCCCACGCCGTGGGCTACGTTCGGTATTCATGTTTTCGTAGAGGCCGCCACCGGCAAAGAGCATCTCATGCTTACCCTGGGCGATGTCAATAATGGCAAGCCCGTGCTTGCCCGCGTGCATTCCGAATGCCTGACGGGGGACGCCTTGTTCAGTCAGCGTTGCGATTGCGGAGCTCAGCTCGAGACCGCGCTCAAGGCAATTGCCGATGAAGGACGGGGCGCCCTGTTGTATATGCGCCAGGAGGGACGCGGCATCGGACTGGTAAACAAGATACGGGCTTATCAGTTGCAAGATGCGGGCGCCGATACCGTCGAGGCCAACGAGCAACTGGGTTTTCCAGCAGACATGCGGCGATACGACTTGTGCAGGCCCATGTTGGACCACTTCGGAATCGCTTCCCTGCGGTTGATGACCAACAATCCACGCAAGGTGAATACGCTGGAAAGCCTGGGCGTACCTGTGGTGGAGCGCATACCGATCCAGGTAAACCGCAATCCTTTCAACGAAAACTACCTCAGCACCAAGGCCGCCAAGTTGGGCCATTGGCTCAAAGAACACCTTTGATTCATAGCTGGCGCGTAAACTTCACAGCTCCGACATGAAGCGCATCCTGAAGCGACGGCCTTTTATATTGCCGTTGCTCAGCTTGGCGTAGGCTTCTTTGGCTATGCGCCTGTCCAGTGCGACAAAGCTCACGAATTCCAGGATATTGATCTTGCCGATCTGATCGGCGGCAAAACCGGCATCCTTGGTCAGCGCGCCCAGCAAGTCGCCCGGGCGCAGCTTGTCTTTCTTTCCGCCCTGAACGCAAAGCGTGATCATGGGCGGATTCAAACGGCCGCCCGGTGCCGGCTTGAGGGTCTTGGGATTCACCCATGCCAAGGGCTGGCCCTGGTATTTTTCAATCTGATTGGCCCATCGCATTTCGTCGGGCGAGCAGAGACTGAGCGCCAGGCCTTTGGCTTGGCCCCGGCCCGTGCGGCCGATACGGTGGATATGAACTTCCGGATCCGGTGTTACATCGACGTTGATGACGGCGTCCAGTGTCTGGATATCCAGGCCGCGCGCGGCGACGTCGGTGGCCACCAGCACAGAGCAGCTGCGATTGGCGAATTGCACCAGCACGTCTTCACGTTCGCGTTGCTCCAGGTCGCCGTGCAGTGCCAGAGCACTGAAACCGCGCGACTCCAGGTAGCTGACCAGTTCGCGGCACTGCGCCTTGGTATTGCAGAAGGCCAGGGTCGAAACCGGCCGGAAATGTTCCAGAAGCTGCCCGACGACGGCGAGCCGTCGATCGGCTTCGATTTCGTAGAAAATTTGTTCTATATGGCTGGCATCATGGAGGGACTCCACTTTGACTTCCGCCGGCTTCTTCAGAAAGCGCGCGCTGGCCTTGCGAATGTCGTCGGCATAGGTGGCCGAGAACAGCACGGTCTGGCGCTGGGCAGGGCAAGCGCTGACAATATGAGCGACATCGTCGTAGAAGCCCATGTCCAGCATGCGGTCGGCTTCATCCAGCACCAGTGTCCGGATTCGCGACAGGTCGACCGTGTTGCGATCGATATGGTCCATGAGTCTGCCTGGTGTCGCGACAATGATGTGGGCGCCGAACTTCAGTGACTCCACTTGTGGGCGTATGGGCGTGCCGCCGCATAGCGTGATGATCTTGGTATTGCCCAGCGCGCGCGCCAGACGGCGCAGTTCGTTAGCAACCTGTTCCGCGAGCTCGCGCGTCGGGCACAGGACTAGCGCCTGAGTCGCCGACAAGGCCGCATTCAGCGAATGGACTATGCCGAGCCCGAAGGCAGCCGTCTTGCCGCTACCGGTCTTGGCCTGGGCGATGAGATCGCGGCCTTCGAGGATGAGTGGCAGGCCTTGCGCCTGGATAGGCGTCATGGCTTGATAACCCAGGTTATCAAGATTGTCGAGGATGGCGCGCGACAGCGGCAGGGAGGAGAAAGAAAGGGGGGTCACAATACGCTAGCATTTCAGTTCGTCGGGCCCCGAGCCAGGATTGGATCGGAGTCGAGATGTCTGGCCTGATTGTAGCCCCTGTTTTGGGTCCGGCTGTCGATGCCCCGCAATATACGGGGCATGCCGGGCCGGTATGAGCCGTCAGGCGATTTCCGCCGTTTCGGGAGAAAATGATTTCGTGGCCAGGACCTTGATGCATGCATCCGCGGCCTGCAGGGCCTGTGCACGGCTTTCTGCGCCCATATCGGTGCCTTCGGCTCGCACCACGCGTACATCCGTAATGCCGAAGAAGCCGAATATGGTCTTCAGGTAGGTTTCCTGGTGCTCCATGGCGCGGCCGGCTTCGCTGGTGGAATAAATGCCGCCACGGCTGAGCGCGGCGATGACGATCTTGTCCTTTGCCAGACCTTGCGGGCCGTTTGCCGTGTAGGTGAAGGTGCGTCCCGCCTGGGCCAGGCGGTCTATCCATGATTTGAGCTGGCTGGGAATGGAAAAATTATACAGAGGCGAGCCCACTACAATGACGTCGGCGGCCAGGAATTGCGATACCAGTCTTTCCGCCAAGGCATTTTCCTGTTGCTGGGCATCGGTCAATGCCGCGCTCGACGGGGGCAGGCGAAATCCCATGGCGTCCTGCGAGAAGTGGCTGGGCGTGTCGGCGGCCAGATCCAGGTATTCCACCTCTGTGCCCGGGTGGTCAGCCATCCATTGAGACACAATGTCTTTGGTGAGTTTGCGCGAGACTGAGTTGGCGCCATTGATACTTGAGTCGACGTGTAGAAGTTTCATGTTTGCTCCAGATTGGTTTACAGCAACAGTGCATGGGTACATTGTGCATTGGCATCTGTTTGCTGATAAGACTGTAAAAATGCGATAGATTGTCCTGAAAATAGAGCTAATGGATAAACCATGCAAGATCTGAATGACATGATGTATTTCGCCGAGGTGGTGAATCAGGGTGGATTTGCTGCCGCGGGACGCGCGCTGGGCTTGCCCAAGTCGCGTCTTTCCCGACGCGTAGCCGGCCTCGAAGCGCAACTGGGCGTCAGGTTGCTCCAGCGCACCACGCGCAAGATTTCCCTGACCATGGCGGGCCAGCTGTATTACCGCCACTGCGCCTCGATGCGCGACGAAGCTTTGGCCGCAGAGGCTGCCGTTGCCCAGGTGCAGTCAGAGCCGCGAGGCCTTGTCCGGGTGGTGTGCCCGGTCACGCTGGCGCAAAACGCAGTCGGGCCCATCCTGTCTGAATACCTCTTGAAGCACCCGGCGGTCCAGGTGCATATGCGCGTCAGCAATCATGTCGTCGACCTTGTAGAGGAGGGCGTCGACGTGGCCTTGCGTGTCAGGCCATCCCTGGCCGATAGTGGCAGCGCGGTCGTCAAGCACCTGGGGCTTAGTCACACTTATCTTGTTGCAAGTCCAGAACAGCTCAAGCGCCAGATCGTGCCTATTGATCCGAGCGATCTTGCGCATCTGGATTCGGTCTCGATGTCGGTCAGCGACGGGAGGGCGACATGGCAATTGTTTGGTCCCCATGCGGCACAGTATTCGGTGTCGCATAAGCCGACATTTGTCGCGGACGATCTGTTGACATTGAAGTTCGCCGTGCTTGGCGGCGTCGGAATGGGAATTCTGCCTGACTATATGTGTCGCGACGAAATTGCCGACGGTCGCCTGGTGCATGTATTGCCTCAGTGGGCGCCACAGCCGGGCATTGTGCACGCCGTGTTCGCGTCGCGCCGCGGGCTCGTGCCGTCGGTACGTTCCTTTTTGGATTTCCTGGGTGAGCGCCTCGCCAATGAAGAGCCTACGCTTGCAGCGTGATGCCGCTGCCAACGATGGCGAAGTTGGCGCTCAGGCCAGCAGCCGACGCATCCAGTCGAGCAAAACAGTGGGAAGCAATTCCGGCTTGGGTAGCAAGGCATACTGGCGCGCTCCAAATACAGCGGGCAGATAGCTTGCCGCTTGTCGGTCTATTGTCAGGCAGAAAGGAAAAATGCCCTGAAGCTTCGCTTCATTGACGGCCTGGCGCATGTCTTCCACGCCATAGCGACCGTCGTACTCATCGGCGTCATTGGGCTTTCCGTCCGACAGCAGCATCAGGAGACGGTGCTGGGACGGTTGCTTCATGAGCAGCATGCTGGCATGGCGCAGCGCGGCGCCCGTACGGGTATAGCGTTCGGGTTCCAGGGCGGCAATACGTTGTGCGATCCGCGTGTCGTAGGGTTCCCCGAAGTCCTTGACGGCGCTCACTGTAACGCCCTGTGGCCCCTCGCCGGAGAAGGCCTGGACGGAATAGGGTTCGTTCAGGCCTTCCAGCGCAGTGCACACCAGCAACAGGGCTTCGCGCTCTATATCGATGACGCGTTGCGTGGATGACAGCCATGAGTCGGTGGACCCGCTGATGTCGATCAGCAGCATGATCGCCATGTCCCGCTTGCCGGCACGCTGGCTTTCATAGAGACCCGGGGGCATGGCGATTCCGGCGTGTCTGTCCGCCAGAGCTTCGGTGTAGGCGGCCAGGTCTATGCTGTCGCCCTCCAGTTGTTTGCGCAACCGGACGCGTTCCGGTCGAAGCATCTCGAAACGCCGCCGTATGACGCCCAGCATGCTCTGATGCTTCTCCAGGGTCTCCTTCACCCAATCCGGGGGCCCCAGTGCGGGAGTCAACAAATGCACGGTCACTCCGGGATCGCGATAAGCGCCGATGCGGCAATCCCATTCGGGGTAGCGCAACTGTGTTGAGGCCGGGTCTACGGCGTCACCGCCCTGCGGTCCAGCATGAGCTTGCGGTGGATCGTCTGACAGCAGGATGTCCTTGGGGCTTCCCGGCGTCGATACCAGCCGCGCTTCGGCCAGTTCCGATAGCGAGTCGGCGAATTCTTCTGGAGGCGTTTTGTCGTCCTGGTCGGTGGGGCGTTGCATCCCCATGGGGTCTTCTGCATGCTCGTTCGGTGGCGACGGCTGGACCATCCATACCCCTTGTTCGTCGTCGTCCTCATCCTGTATGGCTTCGCGTACTTTCGGGCGGCGCGCCAACCTGGCGCTGCGGGCATTGTGCGCACCGTCAGGTTCTTCGGTCCCGCCTGCGGCGTTGAACCCGGCCGCAATGGTGTCGGCCGGCTGGAGATCGCCCGTCCAGCAGTCTTTGTAGACGGCTGTTTTGCCCCATTTCGAAGACGCGAGGTCGATAGGGGCAAGCTGTGGCGCCAACTCTCGACCCAGGTTCAAGGAGGACGCAGGTGTCGTGTGTTCCACCAGCTCTGGAGGAGGCGTCGCGCAGGGACTGTTCAGAATAGTGCGCAACAGTTGTTCGAGCGGGCGATAAAGAGGCGATATAGTATGTAGCGGTGGGCGCGCCAATAGTGCACGCTGACGCAGCGTATCAAGTGCGTGTTCCAGGCCGGGCAGCATGGCGATCAAATCGTGATCGCTCGCGCAAGCCTCCACAATAAGGCAGGTGTCGCGCTCCAGTGCAGTGGGCAGCTTTACAATCTTCGGGGCGTTGCCGCGGGCGGCGCGCATGGCTTGCTGCAGCGCCATCGTTCGGAACTGTTCCAGGCTCTGATCGAAATCAGAAATCTGAAGGTCCGCCGGCAGCCACAAGGAAGTTCCATCGGTCGAGGGCAGGGCATGGGTCGGGCTCGGCAGGTCGTCGCGCCGGAATATCCTGGCAAGAAGCGTGCGCGGCGCCGGCGCCTGGGCCACACGCAAGGGATAATGAATGCCGAAAACGGCGCCGATCAATAAGTCCAGGCGGTCGGCGACGTCGGCCAATTGTATGATGCGCGGCGTATCGGGTGCACCATGATGGCGTCTCCATAACTGCCGTGCAAAAATCGTTGCGTGGCGCGCCGCATCGGTGATGACGTCTTCCGCTTCCGCCATAATCAGTTTCCCTGGGCCGGTTCAGGCAATACTCAGATCCACCAGGTCGCGCATGGCTCCAGTCAGTGACGCATCATCCGACAAGGGCGCAACAAGCCCCACGTAACATGCCTTCCGCAAAGGTATGCCGCCGGCAATAAGCTTGGCCGTCGCAACTAGCAGCCTTGTGCTGGGTACTTCGGCCAGCCCCCGGTCGTGCAGGCCGCGCAGCTTGTGGGCCAATGTCACCAGCGTCTGGGCTGTGGCGGCGTCAACCCCGCCTTCACGCAGCACGATCGCCGTTTCGCGTTCCGCGGGCGGGAAGTCGAAATCGAGCGCAACAAACCTTTGTCGAGTGCTTGGCTTCATGTCTTTCAGCATGCGCTGATAACCGGGGTTATAGGACACGACGAGCTGGAAGCCGGGGTCGGCCTGTATGAGTTCGCCGGTCTTTTCCACGGATAAAGTGCGCCGATGGTCGGTCAGTGAGTGCAGTACGACGACTGTGTCCTGGCGTGCTTCGATCACCTCGTCCAGATAGCAGATGGCGCCCTGGCGCGCGGCGCTGGCAAGCGGTCCGTCCTGCCATGCCATGTGGTCGTGATGAATAAGGTACCGGCCAACGAGGTCGCTGGCGGTCAAATCATCATGGCACGACACGGTTATCAATGGCCGCTTCAGACGCCAGGCCATATGTTCGACAAACCTGGTTTTACCGCAGCCGGTCGGCCCTTTCAGCATCACGGCCAATTGGTTGGCATGGCATTGTTCGAATACCTCAATTTCACTACCCGACGGCATGTAAAAAGGCTCGCCGAAAGGCTCGCCGCAAGGCTCACCAAAGGCCCCGCCGCCTTGCGGTGCAAACGAAGCAACGGCCTCGATGAGCTTTTTCCGGTGTCCTGTTTCCGTCACTTAGCCAGCCCTCGTGCCGGTGACTGGCGATGCATGCAGCGGAGAGCCTGTCGCCTCTGATGTCCGGGAGCCGGGAACATGTCGGAAAAAATCATAGATAAACAGGCCCACTCCGACGGCAAACAATGATGCGCACGCAATCAGCATGACGAAGTGGATCTGTATCTTGAGTTGGACATCGAGGTAGCCTATGCCCAGTACGCGTTCCAGGTAGACCTGTCCGATGCCGGCAGTGGCGAATGCCAAGGTCATGCCGAACATGCCGCTAACCTGCAGCCAGAATGCCCAATAGCCTATGCTGGTTCCTCTTTCATTGGGAGTGCGTGTCATGGATGGCATGGCATAGGAAATCATGGCCATGACGATCATTGCGTAGGCACCATAGAAAGCAGCGTGTCCGTGCATTGCCGTGATCAGCGTGCCGTGTGTCCATTTGTTGATATCGGGAAAGGTATGGGCCAGCCCCAGCAAGCCGGCGCCGAACAGCCCGAAGATGGCGCTGCCCAGAGTCCAGTGCAAAGCCAGGTTGTTGGGATGATTGATGCCGGAGCGCCGCATGGCGGAATAGGCATACATGGCCATGCCCAACAGAGCCAGGGGCTCGAGCGCACTGAAAAAACCGCCCAGTGGAAGCCAGTACGTGGGTACGCCTATCCAGTAGTAGTGGTGGGCGGTACCCAGTATGCCGGCAATGAATACCAGTCCGACAATGACATATAACCATTTTTCCATGACTTCGCGATCGGCCCCTGACAGGCGTATCAACAGGTAGGCCAGGAAAGCGGCTTGTATCATTTCCCAGACGCCTTCCACCCACAGGTGTATGGTCCACCAGCGATAGTAGATGGACACGATGTAGTTTTCGTAGTGCAACAGAGCGGGCAGATAGAGCACGGCAGAACTGCCCAGTCCTAGCAACAGCACGCCTTCCGTGGTGGTGAATCGCCCCGATCGTTTTATGGTCATGGCCACGTTGTACAGAAACATGAGCATGACGATCACGATGACGATTTTGTGCGGCAGCGGCTGCTCGAGGAATTTGTTGCCGGTGCCATAGCGGAAGAAGTAGCCGATCACGGCCGACACTCCCATCAGAGCCCAAAGTCCCAACTGAATATAGGCCAGCTTCACGCTATAGATTTCGCTGCGCGATTCGTCAGTGACCATCCAGTAAGTGGCGCCCATGAACCCGGTCAGCAGCCACACGATAAGCAGATTGGTATGTATGGTTTTAGTGACATCGAACGGCATGATGTTCAGCAATGGGTCGGGCCCCAGGTACTTGGTCGCCGACAACAGGCCGAAGACGATTTGCAGGCCGAACAGGATCAGAGCAAGGGCGAAATACCAGTAGGAAACAGATTGCGATTTATAACGCATGGCGACTCCTCATCTTTTCTATGTTGATTCTGATTTGCTGGCGTGTTACTTGAAACTTGCCAGGTAAGCCACCAGTTGTTCAATCTGCGTTGGTGTCAGGTCCTTCTCATACGTGGTGGGCATGAACGATGTGCCGTTGGCCGAATACATGGCGCCTGGATGCAGATAGGCGCTGGGCTGCACAATGGATTCATGAATGAACTCGTCGACGGTCTTGGCTTTTCCCTTGTAATCGGGTGACGCCATCGTTTCCTGCGCCCGCGTTGCAAGGCCGGCCAGTGTCGGGCCGGCCAGGTTCACGCCTGGCGCGGTCGAGTGACAGGCGGCACAGGCCGGGGTGACCGAACGGAAAAGTGCTTCACCCAGTGCGACAGGATCGTTGCCGCTTGTGACTGGGGTAGCGCCCGGAGGCAATTGAGCGGTGCCCGAAGCTGCCGAGCGGTCTGCCTGCTGCGCTACGGAAAGATCGGTACCGGGTATGGAGCCACCCGTTACAAGAATGGGACGTGGAGGCCAACCTTGATTGTCGACTTTGCTCACCCAGTCCATAAAAGCGATGAGGTCGGCGATATCCTGGTCGGTGAGATCCTGCTGAGGCATCAGGCGGCGATGCTTTTGTTCGTCGTAGAACTGGGACGGATCTTTGAGAAATGCCGTCAGGTAAGGCGTGCCGCGGTGCTGGGTGATTTTGGTGAGGTCGGGCGCGTAGTATGCGCCTTCACCGAGCATTGTGTGGCAATTGATACAGTTGTTGGCATGCCAGACATTCTGTCCGCGAACAACACTGTCTGTGATGTTCTGGGAATTTGTCAGTTTGGGAAATTGTCGGTGGGTGTCCAACGTTAATACCAGGAGGACCAGGGCGGCAATGCCGGTGGACGCCACAGCAAACAGACGGGTTTGTTTTTTATTCATGGCGGCCTCCGTCTACACGCCGATGCCGGACCAGTACATGGTGGCGATAGCGGCGGCATAACAGATCGCCGCCACCCCCAATCCAAGAACAACATAACTCACTATTCTGAACGTGCGATATAGCCCTGAATCTTGCATGATGAAGCGCTCCTCTGTTGTCCGCCACGTATGGCGGGACTTCCCGAATCGGCCGTTTTTCTGATGCTTCCCGCTACACTAACCTCTCTGGGTTATTTTTGGGTTACCAGTTTTTACAGGGGCAGCGCTTCCTCGCATGGCTTTGCGCGGACTAAACACCGCCCGGATGTCGATTATTTGTTGCGCAGCGCGCGGCGAAAGAACAGTGCGCACATCGCCAGGAAGGCTGCCAGCCCTATCCATTTTGCATACGTGGCGAATTCGTCCCCGGCCAAGGCCAGGGGAGCATCGCTGCCGCCCGAACCCACGGAGACCACGATAAGCATAGCCAGTATGACCCCCACCAGGCTTTCGCCCACGATCAAGCCCGACGCAAACAGCGTACCCTTGCGTTCCGCGTTCTTAAGCAAGGGTTCCGGATCGGCTTGTCGTGTTTTTGCGACATTGTGTATACGTCGTTGCACCAGCCAGGAAATCAGCGCGCCGACGAAAAGTGCCATCACGATGGTCGGCGGCAGGTATAGCCCCATGGCGACAGCAAGCGAAGGGAGACGGTAATGCGAGGTGTAGCGGCCCAGCAGCAGATCGACGGCGATGATAATGATCCCTGCCGCGATGCCGATCAATATGTAGGTCCAGTCCAGCGTATGGGCAAAAAGGCCGGTGGCTATGGTAATCATAAGGCTGGCCTGAGGTGCGGCCAGGGCCTGTGTGGGGTCCATATCGCTGCGGGGCAGAGCGCCGATGAAACCATAGGCGTTGTACAACAACTCCAGTACCGGCGGAATGGCCAGTGCACCCACAACGCATCCGATAATCAAGGCCACCTGCTGGCGCCATGGGGTCGCATGGACCAGCCATCCGGTCTTCAGGTCCTGCAGGTTGTCGTTGGAAATCGCGGCAACCGCAACCACGACAGAGGTGCAGAAAATCGTCAGCGCCGTAAAGAACTGGATATTGGCCGCCCCGGCCAAAAGGTCCTGAGACTGGCCGATTCCCATGAAGATCAGGGAAACGACAATAATGGAGATTATGGCGATGCCCGAAATAGGACTCGCCGACGAGCCAACCAGGCCTGCCATATAGCCGCAGGCCGCGGCGACCAGAAAGCCCAGCACAAAGGATAGCAGCGTACCCGCTATTACCAATGTCCAGGCCATGCCGTTCGACAAGCTGGACGCCGAAGTAAATGAATAGAACGTGCCGCCCAGGAGGACCAGCATCAGCAGGGTGATGCGCAGCAGCGCTTTAGGTGCCAGATCGGTGTCGGTTCGTGCGAGCGCGGGGGCGTCCGGGCCTCCCTTGAGCACGGCGAAGGAAATTTTCATTCCTTCGTACATAGGCTTGATCAGTGTGAGGAGCGTCCAGATTGCCGCGATGCCTATCATGCCCGCGCCGATCAATCGCACTTTTGACACCCATACGCCCACTGCATGATCGGCGATGGATACCCCTGGCGGCACGGAATCGAGGGCCGTAAGCCACGGTACGGCCACTCCCCAGGAAAGAAATACGCCGAACAGCATGGCTGTGCCGCCGACGATACCCACGAGATAGCCGGCGCCTACCAGTGCAAACGAAAATCCCATCGGTAATTGAAAGATTGCCCGTCCGGCCGTGAACCAGTAGCTGGCGCTGTCCGCGGCGAGCTTGAAACCGTTGGCCAGCAAACTGAAGCCGCCCGCAATGGTTGCGCCGGCAAGGATTTCCCGCAGGCCCTGGCCGCCGCCTTCGTTATTGCCGGCACGTAGAATTTCGGCGGCCGCGACACCCTCGGGATAAGGCAAATTGCTTTTGACGACCAGTACGCGGCGCAAGGGAACGGTGAACATCACGCCCAGAATGCCTCCCGATGCGCAGATCATTGCAGTCTGGAGCATCGGAAAGCCCTGCCAATAGCCCAGCATGAGCATGGCGGGCAATACGAAGATAATGGCGGAAAGCGTTCCTGCGGCAGAAGCCTGCGTCTGGACAATATTGTTCTCAAGGATGTTTGAATCCTTGAATGCCCGCAGTAAAGCCATGGAAATGACGGCGGCCGGAATGGAGGAAGCAAACGTCAGCCCGACCTTGAGTCCCAGGTAGACATTCGATGCGGTGAAAATTAAAGTGATCAGAGCACCGAGTATGGCGCCGCGCAGAGTGAGTTCTTTAAGTGTTGGTTCAGATGTCGGCATAATGCAGGCTGATTTACGTTACGTAAGGGAGTATTGCGGACAACGCTCCCAAGTAGCAGCGAACGCGGTATATTCCGTTGATCGCGATTGTAAGCGCAGCTGGATAAGTGCGACCTTTCGCGTGCGACGGATTTATTTTTTTTACGGGGGTTCCATGAAAATATTCTTTGCCTTTTTGGCTTTTGCCCTTTCAATCGGATGGGCTGGGCCATCTGTTGCCGCCGAGGCGGCACCCACCCGAGGCAATGTAACCTATACGCCGGACGTTACCTTTACCTTTCGGACCAGCATTGCCGATGGCAAGCTGGTTTTTGTGGGCGATGCAGGCTCGATTTCCGGGAAAATCAATCCCGACCTGCGAGTGCCGGAGAATGCGGTCGTGCAAATCAATGTCATCAACGATGACGGTGCCATCCACGATATCGCCGTGCCCGAATTTGGTGCCAAATCAGACCAGATCATAGGCAAGGGCGCCTCCACGGCCATCGTTTTCAGGGCCACCAAGAGCGGCACATTCGAATACCTGTGTACCTTGCCGGGGCATAAGGCTGCCGGCATGTTCGGCAAGCTTATCGTCGGCGATCCGCAGGCTCCCGTCGAAAGCGACGCGCTGGATATCTCTCAGGATCCCACCGCGGTCGGTGAACCCATCGGCAAGCGGGCACCCAAGAAAATCACCCTGGACCTGGAAACGACTGAAGTAATAGGGCGGCTGGCAAACGGCAGTACTTACAAGTACTGGACTTTCAATAATAAAGTGCCTGGTCCTATGATTCGTATACGCGTAGGCGACACGGTGACGGTAAACGTCTCCAATGCCAAGGAAGCAACCCATATTCACTCAGTGGATTTCCATGCTGTCACGGGTCCCGGTGGCGGCGCCGCAGTCACACAAGTAGCGCCTGGCCAGACAAAAAGCTTTACATTCAAGGCTTTGCATCCCGGCTTGTTCGTTTACCATTGTGCCACGCCCATGGTGGCCCAGCACATCACCAACGGTATGTACGGGATGATACTCGTAGAGCCCGAAGGCGGGCTGTCCAAGGTTGATCGCGAGTTCTATGTGATGCAGGGCGAACTTTATACCGCGCAGAAACATGGTTCCCAGGGCTTGCAGGAATTCTCCCTTGAAAAACTCCTGGACGAAAATCCAGAGCACATGATGTTCAACGGCGCCATGGATGCCCTGAGCGAAAAGTACAAGCTGCAAGCCACGGTAGGCGAGACAGTGCGTATCTTCTTTGGCGTGGGCGGTCCCAACCTGACCTCCAGCTTCCACGTCATCGGCGAGGTGTTCGACAAGGTATATGACCAGGCGTCGCTTACCAGCCCTCCATTGACCGACGTACAGACGACGCTGGTTCCCCCAGGCGGCGCGACCATGGTGGAGTTCAAGGTCGATGTTCCGGGCAACTACATTCTTGTCGACCATGCGCTTTCGCGGGTGGAGAAAGGGCTCTCAGGAATTCTTAGCGTTACCGGCAAGGAAGACCACACGATCTTTCACTCGACAGAAAAAATCGACCCTTCCTCTGGACACTAAGTACACGCCTTTGGCACTTTGAATCGTAGCGAACAGGCGGCGAACCCCGGCACCAGGCCCGGGAACGCTGCTTGCTTGGACCGACCATTATCACGACGGACCGGTCGGTCCAGGAGCCTATATGAATTGGCAAAAGCTATTTGGCGAACGGGCTACGACCAAAATCGCCGCGGTATTCGATTCGAAATCGTCGGCGCTCTCCACCGCCGACGTCCTGAAATCCACCATCGGCTTGCAAAGTACGCAAGTGTTGCTCGTGGAGCCCAACGAGAAAGATTACGCAAAAAAGCTGGAACCCGAACCACAAGGGGTTGCGCGCACGGCGATACGCGCCCATGCAATGCTGGGCCTGGCCGGCCTGGTGGCAGGTATTCTCGTCTGGTTTGCGCTATACGCGGCCGACCTTCCCGCCATTCTCACTTCCCCTGGCCTGAGCGCCATGGCCATCATCTTTCTTGGCGCAATAGCGGGTTTGCTGTTGGGGGGCCTGATCACATCCCGGCCCGATCACCAGCTCGTCATCCAAAGGGTCAAGACCGCGACCGAAGAAGGACGCTGGTCGCTGATCGTTCATCCCCGGAATCCCCGTGAATGTGACGCCGTAATGGTGGAGTTGACCGCGTCGGGGGCGGATGTGGCGCGCACAGTCTGAAGCGCCCGCGATGTTCGCCCGGTGGGGCGGGGGTATAAAATGGAAGACAGCAGACGATGCCGCATAGGCACGAGAGGCAAACATGCGAAACTTAAGCGGGGCAAAAACATTATTGATCATGGCGGCTGGTACTGCAGGGTTCGGTGTCTTGGCAGGGTGTACGCCGATGATGGCGGGGCAAATGGCGGAAGCCAGCTATAACGTCGCGAAAACCACGCTGGGCGGTGCCGACGCCTCGGCGGTCGGCGCCGATGAGCGCCAGAAAAAGCTGCAGGCAATCCTGAACGGGGTCGATATCGGACAAGATGCGCAGCCGATTCTTGAAGCGATGGGCGAGCCGCCGAAAGAGAAGTCCGGCAATACCTACGGCTTTACATGTTATGAATATTCAGCGGTCTACTCCGCTACCGAGGCAGCGGTCATCATGGCCAGTGACGGCAAGGTAGTGTTCTACGGCAATTCGCGCTGCACTACCGAAATGCAGGATGCCAACTTCAAAAGCAGCGGCAAATATGCGGTTAGCAATGCGGCGAGCTAGAACGCTTTTGTTTTTATATTCGCGATTCTGGCATCATGTCCTTTGGATCGGACGCAACGCAGCTATCGTGTATCAGGCCGGAGACTGGTTTGAGCCGCGGCGGCTGAAGGAATCGTCATCCGGGCCGCATTGCGGTGTCGCCATGCCGCATGAAGCAGCCAGCCCAATAGGGCGGCCCGCAACACCGTAACAAGGAGCAGCACTCCAAAGTTGTCAGGCGAGAAATTCGCGTGGGCGTAGGCCTGGTAGAGGTGCCCGAAGATGACGCCTACGTAGAAGACGAGAGCATAGGTTGCCACCGCGCTCTGGAACGAAAGGCTACGCCAGAACGCGATCACTGCGATGATGCCTAACGCTAAGTCGGCGACTCCAACTTCGAATTCGAAGGGGCTGACACTCCAGCCTATTTGGGCTGAGGCGATCGAGGGGAAGAAGATATGGAAGATGGCTGCCCATATGGCGCTCACACCTACCGCCAGAAGAAGCAACCAAGCCAGATAGCGTTCCGAGGTGCTATTGAACCCACGTGTCAGGGACGCGATAATGATGGCCATCACGAACATGATGGTGGACACGTTTGAGAGGACGAACTTGATTGTCTCGGCGATCATTTAAAAACTCCTAAGTGGCGTCGACTGTATGGAGCGAGCGCCCGGGAAATCTCACGCGGTTTATGGCCGTCCTTCAGCATTTTATTATGCACCTGGCGCCAGAGCGCAATTTGCTTTTTGTAGGAGGCTGACCATCTCATTAAAGCCCCCCGACCAGAGCGGGCTCGTTTTCTGAGCCCTTCATCATTAAAGTTGGAACGGTGTAATTAACCGAGTGTGATGAATGCCGATCGGCTCTTCATCATTAACGGGGGATACCGACATTCATTAGACTTGTTTTTGCGAAGAAACACGTTTAATGGAAGCAATGCCGATGTCCCCAGTAAATTCTATCTTAGGAATCAGAGATCTAGT
>JAKFFG010000058.1:0-2636 GCA_036675275.1 Pseudomonas sp.
CAGCCATTCGGTTAGCACGATTTCCGGGTTCCTGAACCCGGCCCTTCCCGGCGCGGCCGACAACGACCCGCTGCGCACGTCAGGACTGTTGGGGAGCCCGCCATTCCTCCAAGTGCGGCAAGAACCATTCCTGCTCGGACGGCGCCACGGGACGCAGGCGCTCTATGCGATTGAGGGTTCCAACGCGCAATAGTGCGACAAGCAGCTCGACCTCATAGGCCCTGGCGTTGAGCCATCTGTTATCCAGCAAAACTCGCTATTTCCAATGTGCTGGATAACCGGCGGGAAATTAACATTTTTATGTCATAAATTGCGCCATCCATGCCACTCTGAGCGGACCGCGAAGCCGGGACAAGGGCCTTCAATGGCCGTCAACGTACCGTCTGCTTCTGGAGGCTAGGCCAAAAAGGACTGCCATCAGAGAAGCGACGCTGGCATCTTTTATAGGCGTTCAATGTACTGTCCTAATCGTTCGAGAATTTCGTCAAACGACGGCTGCTCTCGGTAGTAGAGGGCGCGGGTGCCAATATAGGACCGCTCATAGGCCTCGCGGGTTGGCTGGTCGGCGAGGACGAAGGCCTGATTGCGAGATAGGTCTTTCTCGTCACCTTGGCGGAAACGTCGATCCTTATGCTCACTGTATGCAGCGGTGCCGATGAATGCCTGCACCTGTGGATCCGCGAGCAGGCAATGGACATCATAATAATGCCGCATGAAATTCGCCGGCATCTCGCCCATTTCCTGTTGCTTGCGAAATTTGGTCGAGATTGTCTGAAGCTTCTCAACCAAGGTGTAGCCGGGTTCGTAACAGGGCACATGTTGCGCCCTGTTGTCCGTCAGCCCTTCGATACTGCTGGCCTGGGCCTGGTCGAAAGCCCAGGAACTGATCGTACAAGGACAATTGGGTGCGACCTGGTCAAAGCCCGCTTCTAGGAGAATGCCGGCCTTTACGCCTTCAGGTAGCGGGTTGGTCTCCCGATAGCTGAGCCTGATGCCGGCGCTGCGCATTCGCTCATCGTCAAAGTCGCGATCGCGTTCCGCCTTCATTCCGTTGATGATGAGGCGCTCTGGGAGGGAATCGTAGAACGCCCGCCGAGCCTCCACCTGCTTGGCGCTATTCTGGTTGGGCTTCGTCGGCAGCTCACCCTCGGGATGGATGAGAATGTCGATGTCTTCCGAGAAGCGATGGATGAGCTGGTGACCCTTTGAGAGCGATGTACCGCCCTTCAATTCGAAGCCAATCCCGAGTTGCTGCAGGCCCCACAGAGATTGCATGATCCAATAGTCTTTTTCGACCAGGCCCGGGTCGATCTTGAGACTGCCGGCGGTGACTTCGATGAGTTCGCCGAAGTCCTCCAACTCGTGGAGGAGCATCAGCGAGGCCCAGACCTGAGAACGGGCTCAAGCATGCGCTCAGCCCGCGCAGATCCATATTCATGAACTGCCCGCGCCAGCCGCGCGCGATCCATTTGCCGCGCGCGCGCAAGAGCACGTGGAAGCACCTTTGTCCGATCCTCGGCAAGACGATCGACATTGTGCAGGAGATCGACCAGCAACATTTCCTGTGTCAGTTTCCTCGGCACCGAAGGGCGCATCCTGAAATCGAACATGCGCCCGCCGAGCCTGAAGCGGCCATGGCGCTTGCGATTATAGACCACCGGCTCATTGTAGAGCTGTGTGGTGCCGACGCCGAGGCCATTGAAGGCATTGGGTGAAACCATCACAAAGCGATCGTCGCCGAGGAACGTCTCCACCAGCTTCTCCGCCTTTGCCGGCGCCTTGCCGAACCTAGTCTTGCGCGGAACCATGTAGACGCCGGTGGAAACCTTCTCGAGACGTCCCTCGTCAACCAGTTCGCGCAAATGGCGGTCGACCGCGGTCGACCAGCGCGCGAGATCCTTGCGCCGGTAGACCTGCCCAGGCCTAAGATGTCGCTGTAGCTCGGCGCGCGCTGACATTGTTTTGCTCCTTTGCGGCCCATATAATCGATCGAGCTATATTTTGCAATGAATTTCATTAACGTTTCATGCAAAATCTCGCCGATATGCGAACGCCCGAGCTTGGGTGAAGGCCGTGTGTCCGCTATCCGCCTTTAACGGCCGTAGGCGACCCATTGCGGGCATCGCAGCCAACCCTGGTCGCGGGCGTGGACCCAAATTAACTCCCCGGTCCATTGGAAGCCGACTGCCGGATGGGCGGCCGCGGCAATGCCGCCTCGTTCGAAAGAGCCTCGCCGAGTAGGTATTTCCCGTAGCTTTGCTTCGCTCCCCCGGGATGCCAGAACGCAATGGCTCATTAACCATGTTGATGCCGCCGTTGAGGTGGCCGGCGACAGGCTGGAGGTTGGGTTCATGCGGGTTCTGCTGATCGAAGACGAGGCGACCATCGCCAAGAGCATCGAACTGATGCTCGGGACGGAAGGCTTCAACGTCTACACCACCGATCTTGGCGAAGAGGGTTTGGACCTCGGCAAGCTCTACGATTACGACATCATCCTGCTCGACCTGAACCTCCCCGACATGCACGGCTATGACGTGCTGAAGAAGCTTCGCACCGCCAAGGTTTCGACCCCGGTGCTGATCCTGTCGGGCATCGGCGAGATGGATTCGAAGGTGCGGGCCCTGGGCTTCGGCGCC
>JAKFFG010000004.1:0-2622 GCA_036675275.1 Pseudomonas sp.
ATGCTGCTGGTCCTGACCGGCGAGCCGATCGACGAGCCGATCGTCGGCTACGGCCCGTTCGTGATGAACAGCGAGACCGAAATCCGCCAGGCCATCGACGACTTCAACAAGGGCGAGTTCGGCAAGATCGCCGCCACCGCCTGAATAAAAGGGGCGTCCGGCCAATCGCCGGGCGCCCCCGACGTTTCGGCGGCGGCAATTTCGTTTCTATTGGTCCCGCTCGGTGAGTCGCGTTGGAGGCGGCCATGCGAGCATTTTTGTTATTCGGGCTTCTGTTTTCCGGGGGTGGTTTCGGTGACAGTTTACTAAATGCACGAAACTCGAGGCCGACTGGCGGGCCTTTCGCTCTCAATTGATGATCGCTAGGCTTCTCCTCGCTCGGACTGGAGGATCCTTGGCCCGCCTTGCCCGTCTCGTCATTCCCGGCGTCCCCTATCATATCACGCAGCGCGGAAACCGGCGCCAGCAGACCTTTTTCGAGAACGGCGACTACGCGCTTTACCGCAACCTGCTCGCCGATGCCGCCCGGCGCGCAGGAACAAGCGTCTGGTCCTATTGCCTGATGCCCAACCATGTTCATTTGATCGTGGTGCCCAGTCATCCAGATGGCTTGCGGCAAGCCTTTGCCGACGCACATCGGCGCTACACGGCGTTCATCAATGCCCGGCATCGCTGGACCGGCCATCTATGGCAGGGACGTTACGGCGCAGTGGCGATGGACGAGGCGCATCTCGCGGCGGCCGCCCGCTATGTCGCGCTCAATCCGGTGCGGGCGCGGTTGACGGAGCGGGCGGAGGACTGGGCCTGGTCAAGCGTTCGCGCGCATCTGGCTGGCGAGGACGATGAGCTGGTCGAAGTATCGCCGATGCTCGATCGCTATGGGGATTTCGCCCTGTTTCTCGGCAGCACCGAAGATCAGCAGGCAACAAGAGCGTTGCGTCAGGCGGAAACCACTGGTCGCCCAGCTGGAGGTGCGGACTGGATTGCCGAACTTGAGATTGCCTCGGGGCGCCAACTCGCTCCGAAAAAGCGCGGGCCCAAAGCAAAGGACAGTTTCGTGCATTTAGTAAACTGTCACCGTAATACTATTCATGATGAGATAAGCGTAGAGCGAATGGCGAATGCCGATCGCGATGCATTGATGGACGCATATGACTGGGCGGGTAGGCCCTGTGACTAAAAGCCTCACTTTGATGATGCTCGGTCTTTTTCTCGCGGGGTGCAATCAGAACCCCTACTCCAATATGAGTGAAACCGAGATACACGCGAAGGCACGCGCGATGCCCCTCAAAGAAAGATATTCATTCTATCTCGCAATTTTGCACTCAAGCATTCCGGAAAACCCAAATGTCGCTGACGATCTCGTATTGTTAGGTGAACCTGCTCGGAAATACGTGATTGAGCAGGCTTTGGGTGGTGATAGAGAAGACTTGTTGAATGCGTTGCCCGCGCTCGCTGCATTCGACGGATGTACTCCAGAAGAATCGCAGCGGTTAATCCGCAAAGCTCGGCTGGTTGCGCGCGACCAAAAGGACTTGAGTCTAATTAACACACATGCCTTGGTGGCGTGTGAGGTAAAGGCTCCGCCAGGCTATAATTTAGAATACGACGAATTACGGTGAAACCAATTACGAATTACGGTGACCGAATTACGGTGACAGTAACCGACCGAATTACGGTGACAGTAACCCGAATTACGGTGACAGTAACCGAATTTGAGCCTGGCCAGCGCGCCTGAAAAATCGCTGTCCTACAGCCCGTCCAATGTGCCACCTCATCACCTGCAAGGCCTGAAGCCCGGCACCGGCTCTTTCCACCGTCCGCACTCCCCCATCCCCAAAGGTAACGACCCCCCGTTTTCGCTTCGCTTAAGTTCACAGGAAAAGGCGTCTCAGTCCGTGTCTTTTGTGAACGTAAGGGGGTCGCACTTGAACCTGCCAGCTTCGGCTTCAGCAATCCCCCGGATTGCCTCCAGGCAAAGCTTCCGCTAAAGGCGCGCGCTTCCAAGCAATTGGATGATTTGCGGGAGGCTCGCTTCGGCTCGCCGTCTGGACCGCTAAACTTGAACAGCCCTCGCGAAAGCTTGGGCCCTACAGAGTGAGAAAAATGGCTAAGAAAATCACGGGCTATATCAAGCTCCAGGTGCCGGCTGGCATCGCCAATCCCTCCCCGCCGATCGGCCCAGCGCTGGGTCAGCGCGGCGTCAACATCATGGAGTTCTGCAAGGCGTTCAACGCCGCGACGCAGGACCTGGAGAAGAGCGCGCCGATCCCGACGGTCATCACCGTCTACGCGGACCGCAGCTTCTCCTTCACCACCAAGACCCCGCCGGCGAGCTTCCTTCTGAAGAAGGCCGCGAAGCTGAAGTCGGGCTCGAAGGAGCCGGGCAAGGTTTCGGCCGGAACGATCCGCCGCTCCCAGCTGGCGCAGATCGCCGAGACCAAGATGAAGGATTTGAACGCCAACGATATCGAGGCCGCGACCAAGATCATCGAAGGCTCCGCCCGCGCGATGGGCCTCGAAGTGGTGGAGGGCTGATCCGATGGCAAAGCTGACCAAGAAGCAGAAGGCCTTCGAAGGCAAGGTCGACTCGACGAAGCACTATGCCGTCGATGAGGCGAT
>JAKFFG010000079.1:0-48712 GCA_036675275.1 Pseudomonas sp.
CGCCGAGCGTACGGCTTCAGGAATTTTGAGAATTACCGCATGCGGGTCTTGGCCCAGTGCGGTTGGAACGGTGTGATTAACCGAGTGTGATGAGTGCCGATCCCCCGTTAATGGGGAAGAGCCCCTCGCCCCCAGCCACATCGCGAGTCATGCAAAAACGGTCACGTTTTGGTCACAGCAGGGGCCGGAAATAGAAAAGGCCGCGTGAGAGGCGGCCTTAACTTACTGATTTTACTGATAATTCTGGTGGGCTGTGGGCGGCTCGAACGCCCGACCTACGGATTAAGAGTCCGCTGCTCTACCAACTGAGCTAACAGCCCGTGTCCTGCAAAGAAAAAGATTCTACCGCGAAAATGGAAAGTGCGCCAGCAACACGCTATTTCTTTTCCCGATAAGAATCATGACAGGACTTGCAGCTTTTGCCGACCGCGCCGAATGCTACGCGGAAGGCATCAAAATCGCCTGCATCTGCCGCTTCGGTCAGCTTGCCCATACCCGTCTTGAAATCTTCTTGAGCCTTCGTAAAGCCTTCTGGATCACTCCAGATTTCCGGCTTGGCTTCACCGCCCTCTGTGCCCTTGCCATAAACCGCCCATGGCAGCGCAGCGAGGACATTCAGCACGGCAACGTTTTCCTTGATCTTGTCCTTATCGTAAGGAGCTTCTTTCTTGGCGACCGGCGCCATGCGCCCGAAATGTGAACCCATCAGCGTCATGGCTGCTTCACGGTACTTTATAGCGTCTTCAGCTTTGGCGAATTGCGCCATGGAAGGTGTCGATGCCAAGGCAATTAATCCGGCAGCCGCAAACATGCCGAGTTTCTTCTTCATAAGAGCTCCAAACTTACAACAACGAAAAACGGCAATGAACGCGCAAGACAGCCTGCGCGCGCTGCCGTCACCCTAGATCTTTTTGGCCAGGTCGGCGGCCAGGCCAATATACGACCGCGGCGTGAGCGCAAGCAGCCGGAGCTTTGGTTCTGCCGGCAAATCAAGGCCGTTTATGAATTCGGTAAGGCCCACCTGGTTGATGCCCTTGCCACGGGTAAGCGCCTTGAGTTGCTCGTAAGGCTGGGGCAAACCGTAGCGGCGCATGACTGTCTGGACCGGCTCTGCCAACACTTCCCAGCACGAGTCAATATCGTCGTCGATAGCGGCGACATTGAGTTCCAGTTTATGCAGGCCACGCAGGCAGGCATCGTAGGCTACGGCGCAATAGCCGAAAGCCACGCCAAGGTTGCGCAGTACGGTGGAATCGGTAAGGTCGCGCTGGAAGCGCGAAACCGGCAATTTTTCGGACAGGTGGCGCAGCACCGCATTGGCCAGGCCCAGATTGCCTTCGGAGTTTTCAAAATCAATGGGGTTGACCTTGTGCGGCATGGTCGAAGAGCCAACTTCTCCTTCTTTCAGGCGCTGCTTGAAATAGCCCAGGGAAACGTAGCCCCATATATCGCGATCAAGATCCAGAATGATGGTATTGGCGCGGGCGACGGCATCGAACAGCGCCGCCATCCAGTCATGCGGTTCGATCTGTATTGAATAAGGGTTTTGAACCAGACCAAGGTTATTGAGCACGCGGGCGCTGAAAGCGGGCCAGTCGATTTCGGGATAAGCGGAAAGGTGGGCGTTGTAATTGCCAGTGGCGCCATTGAGCTTGGCCAGGGGTTCGACGGCCTCGATGGCGGCGATGGCCCGGTCCAGCCTCGCCGCCACATTGGCGAATTCCTTGCCCAGCGTGGTTGGACTGGCGGGCTGTCCATGCGTGCGAGAGAGCATGGGCTGATCGGCAAACTGGTGCGCCATGGTCTTCAGGTGCTGGCACAGTTCTGAAAGCCGGGGCACGATGAATTGTGAGCGCGCACGGCTGAGCATCAGCGCATGCGAGGTATTGTTGATGTCTTCAGAGGTGCACGCAAAATGAATGAATTCGGCAGCCGCCGCAAGCTCGGCGCTATCGGCCACACGTTCTTTCAGCCAGTACTCCACCGCCTTGACGTCGTGATTCGTGGTTTTCTCGATCTCTTTGATACGCGCCGCGTCATCTTCCGAAAAGTCGTCGACCAGTTGCTTTAATGCAGCTTTGGCGGATGCGGAAAATGGCTGCAGTTCGGGTAGCCCCGCTTCGGCCAGGCCTTGCAGCCAGGCCACCTCGACCTCGACCCGATGCGCCATGAAAGCCGCTTCCGACAGCGTGGCGCGTAACGCCTGCCCTTTTGCGGCGTAGCGCCCGTCAAGAGGTGACAGGGCGTTCAGATGACTTAGTTGCGAGGCAATTAACATGGCAGTTCACGTAAAGAAAAATTAGTCCGAATTCTAGCATTCGCGTTCAATCGCCAGAAATGCGCATATAAACGACACATTCGCGGCGCGACCGCAATCGCACCCGCTTTGTCCATGTTTACCGGCGATTAAGCAATCGTATCCTGCTATACTTTTTTTGCCCACAACTCCCGAACTTTGACATGAAACTTATTGGTTCGTTAACTAGTCCTTACGTGCGCAAAGTGCGTGTCGTCATGGCAGAAAAAAAACTCGATTACGACTTCGTTCTTGAAAACGTGTGGGCCGACGACACACAAATACAAGCACACAATCCGCTGGGCAAGGTGCCCTGTCTGGTCATGGAAGACTCGGGCAGTCTTTTCGACTCGCGCGTTATCGTGGAGTACCTGGATACCCTCTCGCCGGTAGGCCGTCTAATTCCGCAGCCCGGCCGCGACCGGGCCGCCACAAAGTGCTGGGAAGCCATCGGCGATGGCGTCCTCGATGCGGCCATTGCAATCCACATCGAAACGCACCGCCGCCCAGCCGAACTGCGCAGCGAAGACTGGATTTCCCGCCAATACCAGAAGATATCTGTCGCGCTTGAATCCATGGACAAAAGCCTGGACGACCATCCATTCTGCATGGGTGTCAATTTCAGCCTGGCCGATATTGCGGTGGGCTGCGCGCTGGGCTATCTCGACCTGCGCTTTCCGCATCTGGACTGGCGCTCGGAACACAGCAATTTGCAGCGCCTGGACGAAAAGCTGCAAAGCCGTCCGTCTTTCATCAGCACATCGCCGCCTGCGGGCTGAAGCCGCCAAAACCGCCGTCGCCGTCGTAAACTGCACCCCAAAAGCTGGACACCGATCCGACTTTTGGGGTGTTTTTCATGACGACACAGACGCGATCAGCGCCGAATCGATCAAGCAAATCCTTTATATGCCTCGAACAACATGTACGCCGCCAACGCAAACAACAGGCAGGCAAACACGCGCTTCAATGTAGCCACCGGCAAACGGTGCGCGCATCGAGCGCCGCACGGTGCCGTCAAGACGCTCATGGCCGACAAGACGATAAGCGCCGGCCAGAATATATAGCCCAGCATTCCGTCGTGCCCGGCCGACTCGGAAAAGCCCGAATAGATATAGCCCGCACTATTGGCCACCGCAATGAAGAAACCCAGGGCGGCTGAAGTCGCTACGGCATTATGCACGAGCACATTGCTGCGCGTCATGAACGGCACCGACAAAAAGCCGCCTCCCGCCCCCAGCAAGCCGGAGGCAAATCCGATGCCTACCCCCACACTGGCTGTCGCGGCCTTGCCCGGCATGGTTCTTCCGACGACGGGCGGCTTGCCGCTAAGCATCTTTACGCCGGAATAGGCGACGAACACCCCGAATATCACAGCCAGCCAGGTTGCGCTGATGTAGGAAAATACCGCGCCGCCCGATAAAAGGCCGCCAATTATCATGCCCGGCGCCATGATCCAGACGATATCCCAGCGTATCGCGCCTTTGGCATGATGGGCGCGCATGCTGGAGATCGAGGTGAAGATGATGGTGGTCATGGACGTGGCGATCGCTGCGTGCACGATCAAGTCGTCAGGCACGCCATACAGGGGAAACAGCATCGTGAGGAAAGGCACGAGTATCATCCCCCCTCCTATGCCCAGCAATCCGGCAGCAAAACCAACCGCAGCGCCCAGGCAAGCCAGACTGACAATAAATACCGGATCCATACATACCTTGAAAAGAAAACGCCGATGAGGCAAAGAGAACAAAAACGTGGCAGCCGATTTACGACATGCCCCTGCTAAACAATAATGCCGCCACCAAGACAGACATCGCCGGCATACAACACAGCCGATTGACCCGGGGTAACCGCCCATTGGTCGTGCTCGAACGATAACGTAAAGTTGTCGTCGGTGGCATCACCCAGTGCGCATGCCGAATCACTTTGCCGGTATCGGGTCTTGGCGGCATAGGTGCCGGGCTCTGGCGCCTGACCTGAAACCCAGCTTGCGTCCTGCGCGCGCAGCTTCTGGTTCAACAGCCACGGATGGTCATGGCCCTGAACGACGTAGAGTGTGTTGTGCGGGATGTCTTTGCGCGCGGTAAACCAGGCGTCGGCCGTCCCATCGTCGCGCTGGCGCCCCTTGACGCCGCCTATCCCCAAGCCCTTGCGCTGGCCCAGGGTGTAGAACGCCAGGCCCTGGTGTTCACCCACTACGGTCCCGTCCGGCGTCTTGATCGGACCAGGTTTTGTCGGGAGGTAGCGATTAAGGAATTCGCGAAAAGGCCGTTCGCCGATAAAACAGATACCGGTGGAATCTTTCTTGGCGGCGTTGGGCAACTCGAGGGCTTGCGCCATGCGCCGCACTTCGGTTTTGGGTATTTCGCCAAGAGGGAAAAGCGTCCTGGCAAGTTGCGCCTGGTTCAGCCTATGCAGGAAATAGCTTTGATCTTTGGTATGGTCCAGCGCCTTGAGCAACTGATGCTGATCGCCGGCTTCGGTCCGGACGGTGCGTACCCGGGCGTAATGCCCGGTGGCAATATGCTCCGCGCCCAGCGTCATCGCGTGATCCAGGAAGGCCTTGAACTTGATTTCGGCATTGCACAAGACGTCGGGATTGGGCGTGCGGCCGGCGGAATATTCGCGCAGGAAATCGGCAAATACACGGTCTTTATATTCAGCGGCAAAATTGACCGCCTCGATATCGACGCCGATCAGGTCGGCGACGCTGGCTGCATCCAGCCAGTCTTGGCGGCTGGAGCAGTATTCCGAATCGTCGTCGTCTTCCCAGTTCTTCATGAACAGCCCGACGACGTCATAGCCCTGTTGCTTCAGCAGCCATGCAGTTACGGAGGAATCAACGCCCCCGGACATACCGACCACGACGCGCCCTTTTGATGCAGATAGTTTAACCATGCAGCTATTTTAGACGGTTCCGACGCTTACGAGAGCGAGTCGCCGGGACCGGCGCCCAAGGCATCATCGACGACTTCGATCCAGTGGCGCACGGGTGTCGCCGTACCGCTCTGCAAATGCGTAATGCAACCGATGTTGGACGAGACAATGCACGAGGGCTCTGCCGCCTGTATGGCGCCGAGCTTGCGATCGCGCAACGCTTTTGAGAGTTCTGGCTGGGTAATTGAATAGGTGCCGGCCGAACCGCAGCATAGGTGCGATTCGGCAAAAGGCTGCAGTGCGAATCCCAGGTCGACCAGCATACGCTCACTGACACCGCGCAGCCCCTGCCAGTGCTGAAGCGTACAAGGCGGATGAAATGCAACCGGATTGGGCGCGGCTTTCATGAGTTGGCGCAGTGTACTGGCATGAGGGGCGACGATCTCGGCCACGTCGCGGACTTTATCCACCAGCCGCAGTGCCTTGACGACATAGTCGCGATCGTGGCGCAAATGATGTGCATACTCTTTGACCATGGCGCCGCAACCCGATGCATTCATGACAATAGCCTCTACCTGACCGTTGTCGATAAGGGGCAGCCAGGCGTCGATGTTGGCACGCATCTGATCGAGCGCGGCTTCCTGGGCATCGAGATGGAAATTGATGGCGCCGCAGCAACCCGCACCCGGCACGACGCGGGTTCCTATTCCGAGCGCGTCCAGCACTCGTATGGTGGACGCGTCTATGGCAGGCATCATGGCGGGCTGCACACAGCCCGACAGCATCAATACCTGCCTGGGATGCCGCCCACTGTTTAGGGGCAAAGTGCCAGCCGGCCGGGCACGGGGAATCTTGTTCTTCAAGACGTCGGGAAGCGCGGGGCGCAGCAGGCGGCCCAGCTTCATTGCGGGGCCGAACAGCGGCGAATTCAGGGCATGCCGCAACACGGCACGAGTGAACCGTTGCCCAAAGGGACGCTGCACTTGCTGGTCGACCAGATTGCGTCCGATATCGACCAGCGCACCGTACTCCACCCCCGAAGGACAGGTGGTCTCGCAGTTGCGACAGGTTAGGCAGCGGTCGAGGTGTTCCTGGGTCGCCTCGGTCGGCTCGACACCCTCGAGTACCTGCTTCATCAGGTAGATACGCCCGCGCGGGCTGTCTAGCTCGTCGCCCAGTATCTGGTATGTCGGACAGGTCGCCAGACAGAAACCGCAGTGCACGCAGCGGCGCAATATTTCGTCAGCGTCTTGGCCTTCGTCGGTATCACGCACCCAGGATGCCAGATTAGTTTGCATGATTGAATCTCAGAAGTCGGAGAACAGACGTTTCGGGTTGAAAATGCCCACGGGATCGATCTCCTGCTTCAGGCGCAGGCTGATGTTCTTGATGGCGGGCGCCAGGGGCTGAAAAACGGTCAGATCGGCGGGCTTGGAATCGTAGCGATACAGCGTTGCATGGCCGCCCAGGCCTGAGACGATGCGGCGCAACTCGTGCCCGGATTCCACACCGGCCAGCCATCGCAAACCGCCATTCCATTCGATCAGTGTGCTGCCGATATTGAGCGGCGGCGTGTGCGGAGGCAATGCCACGCGCCACAAAGGACGAGCCAGGAAAAACGCATGCGTCTGATCCCGCAGGCTGTCCCAGAACGCCGGCGCACTGGAGGCATCAAGCTGCTGGCCGCCGAGTTTCGTTGTGGCATTTTTGACAGCCGGGTCGCTCCCGGACAAGCGGACATGCAGCAGCCCCGCGCCATTGCCTTCCTGGGCGCACCAGCTCGTAGCCGATATCGGCAAAGGCTGACTGCGCCATTGAGTGAAAAGACTCAGTGCGCCCGCTTCGTCGGTTTCGAAGACCAGCGTTCTTTCCTGAAACGGCTTGGGAGCTACTTTGATCGAGACCTCGATCAGGGCGCCAAAAATCCCCATGGAGCCGGCCAGCAGACGCGATACATCATAGCCGGCCACATTCTTCATGACCTCGCCGCCAAAGGACAGTACGCTGCCCGACGAATCAAGCAGTTTCGCACCCAGGACAAAATCCCGGAGACTGCCGGCGGCCATGCGGCGCGGCCCGGACAGGCCGCTGGCGACGCATCCGCCTATGGTCGATGCGGCGCCCAAACGTGGCGGCTCGAAGGCCAGCATCTGGTTTTGCTCGGCCAGCGTGTTTTCGACATCACTGAGCAACGTGCCCGCACGAGCCGTGATGACCAGCTCGGACGGCTGGTAATTAACGACGCCGTGATAGCTCGAAAGATCGAGCATTGCCGCCTCGCTGATGATGTCGCGATCGCCGGGCTCGCCATAGAAGCTTTTGGTGCCGCCCCCTTGTATGCAAACCGGGCGCTCACCAGCGCGGGCGGTCATGACTTGCTGACAAAGTTCGGATAAGACGAAGTTCATGGTCTGTTCTTAAAAACGGGGCAGATCGGAAAAGCGGACCTGGCCGCTATGCACGTGCATCTTGCCGTACTCTGCGCAACGCGCCAGCACGGGGATGACCTTCTCCGGGTTCAACAGCCCATAAGGATCGAACCCCCTTTTCAAGGCGGTGAAAAAATCGAGCTCTTCACGGCTGAACTGGATGCACATCTGGTCGATTTTCTCGATGCCGACCCCGTGCTCTCCGGTTACCGTACCGCCCACCTCGACGCACAGTTCCAAAATGGCGGCCCCGAATTTTTCAGCGCGCTCTACTTCGCTGGGCTGGTTCGAGTCGAACATGATCAATGGATGAAGATTGCCGTCCCCCGCATGAAACACGTTGGCGCAGCGCAATCCGTATTCGTCTTCCATTTGCTCGATCGCACCCAGTACACGCCCAAGGTGGCGCCGCGGGATCGTTCCGTCCATGCAATAGTAGTCTGGTGAAACACGGCCGGCTGCCGGAAATGCGTTCTTGCGCCCGGCCCAGAACAGCAGGCGTTCCGCTTCCGAGCCGGACACTTGCAAACGTGTGGCGCCGGCAAGACGAAAGACATTTTCCATGCGGGCCACTTCATCGACGACCTCTTCAGCAGTGCCGTCGGACTCGCAAAGGAGGATGGCGGCCGCATCCAGGTCGTAGCCTGCCTTCACGAAGGGCTCGACCATGTGTACGGCGCGTTTGTCCATCATTTCGAGCCCAGCAGGAATGATCCCGCCGGCGATGATGTTGGTCACGGCAAGGCTGGCCGCTTCGACGCTGGAGAAGCTGGCCATGACGACCTGAGCAACGGACGGCTTTGGAATCAGGCGTACAGTGACTTCGGTAACGACCCCCAGCATGCCTTCCGATCCGATGAAGGCCGCCATAAGGTCCAGGCCGGGGCTATCGGGCGCGCCGGATCCCAGTTCGACCACATCACCATCGATGGTGATCATGCGCACCTGCAGAACATTGTGTATGGTCAGGCCATACTTCAGGCAATGCACGCCGCCGGAATTCTCGGCAATGTTGCCTCCTATGGAACAGGCAATCTGGCTGGAAGGATCGGGGGCGTAATACAGGCCATACGGCGCCGCCGCTTCGGAAATGGCCAGATTGCGCACACCGGGCTCGACGACGGCAGTAGCCGATTCGAGGTCGATTTTCTTGATCCGGTTAAGCTTGGCCAGTCCCAGCAATATGCCTTGCGCGTGCGGCATTGCGCCGCCCGACAGCCCCGTGCCGGCTCCGCGCGCGACAATGGGAATATTGAGCGCTTTGCACGCCTGCAATACGGCAATGACCTGAGCCTCGGATTCCGGCAATACCACCATCGGCGGCAGACAACGATACAAGGACAAGCCATCGCATTCGTAAGGGCGGGTATCCTCGACCTTGGACAGAATGCAATGGTCGGGAATATCGGCCTTCAGCCGGGCAAGCAGACCTGCGAAATCCGGCACCGGACTCGGCCCCGAACTCATGGTGGAATCGTTCATTGTCTCTCTTCGTTATATTTTTTTAACCGTATACCGTGGCAAGCCCTCAGGATAGTGGAATAATCTTCCCCGGATTCAGGATATCGTTCGGATCGAAGGCTTTTTTGAGGCTGGCCATGAGATCGAGCGCGTCGCGACCATGCTCGGCAGCCATGAATTCCATTTTATGCAGCCCGACGCCATGCTCTCCGGTACAGGTGCCGTCCATGTCGATGGCTCGCTGGACCAGTCTGTGGTTCAATTGTTCGGACTCTTCCCATTCCTGGGGATTTTCGGCATCCAGCAGCATGAGGACGTGGAAATTTCCGTCGCCCACATGCCCGACGATGGTGTAGGGGAAACTGGCCTGGTCCAGTTCGGCCGCCGTGTCCGACACGCATTCGGCGAGGCGGGAAATGGGAACACACACGTCGGTGGTGCTGGCGCGGCAACCCGGGCGCAATTGCAGTCCCGCAAAATAAGCGTTATGGCGTGCGGTCCAGAGGCGGCTTCGGTCTTCGGGCTGTTCGGCCCATTGGAAGTCCATTCCGCCATTGTCGCGCGTAATTGCCTGCACGGTTTCGGCTTGCTCTTTGACGCCAGCCGGACTGCCATGGAATTCGAAAAGCAGCAGCGGAGATTCTTTGAGGCTTAATTTACTGTAGGCATTGGTGGCCTTGACTGCCGCCGTATCCATAAATTCGACCCTGGCTACAGGCACACCCATCTGTATGATCTCGATCACGCTTTGCACCGCCGTTTCCAGCGTGCTGAAATTGCATATCGCCGCTGAAATGGCCTCAGGCTGAGGGTACAAGCGAATAGTGACTTCGGTAATGATGCCAAGTGTGCCTTCGCTGCCCACAAAAATGCGGGTCAAGTCGTACCCTGCGGAGGATTTGCGCGCCCGGTTGGCTGTTTCTATGATGCGCCCGTCGGCGGTGACCACTTTCAGCGACATGACGTTCTCACGCATGGTGCCGTAACGCACCGCGTTCGTTCCTGAAGCGCGCGTGGCCGCCATGCCGCCCAGACTGGCATCCGCACCCGGATCGATGGGGAAAAACAGGCCGGTGTCGCGGATTTCGTCGTTAAGCTGCTTGCGGGTTACGCCGGCCTCGACCGTCGCGGTGAAGTCTTCCGGATGCACCGAGACCAGCTTGTTCATGCCGGAGAGATCAAGGCTGATTCCGCCCTGCACGGCCAGCAAATGCCCCTCGAGCGATGAACCGACGCCATAAGGTATGAGCGCAACCTTATGCTGATTGCAATGCCGCGCCACCCAGGCGACCTCTTCCGTGGTCAAGGCAAATACGACACCGTCCGGCAGCATGGGCGGATAGGGAGATTCATCGCGCCCATGGTGCTCGCGCACCGCTTGTGCGGTGGAAAATCGGGACCCGAACCGTTCTCTGAGCGTATCGAGAAATCCAGCTGGAATCGCGCGACGCAGGTTCTGCGCAAAAGCGGGGGCGTTCATGCATAACTCCTTATACTTCGCCGGTATGTTGACCGATTAATACTACGACTTTTACACCTGGCTGCCGATCAGGGCATTTGCTGATTGCGCTTGCACCTCGCGCCTACCCGCCAGTACCTGCCGCCTCGCCTTTACGGCTTGCGACAATCGTTCGAGGACCTTGACGGAGGCATCCCAGGCTATGCAGCCGTCGGTAATGCTCTGCCCATAAACCAAGGGTTGCCCTGGTATCAGGTCCTGGCGGCCGCCCACCAGATGGCTTTCCACCATGACACCAAAAATGCGCTCATCGCCCGCTTCAAGCTGGACGGCGACATCGTCGATGACCAAGGGTTGGTTCAAATAGTTTTTATTACTGTTGGCATGGCTCGCGTCTACCATTAGGCGGGGACGCAAACCGGCCTTGCCCAAGGTCTGGCACGCGGCTTCCACATTGGCGGCATCGTAGTTGGGATGTTTACCGCCACGCAGAATGACGTGACAGTCATTGTTCCCCACGGTGGACACAATTGCCGAATGGCCGCCTTTGGTGACGGAAAGAAAATGGTGCGGCTGGGAAGCCGCCTTGATGGCATCGATTGCAATCTTGATATTGCCGTCGGTGCCGTTCTTGAAACCCACCGGGCATGAAAGCCCCGACGCCAGTTCCCTGTGGACCTGGCTTTCTGTGGTGCGCGCGCCAATCGCACCCCAGGAAACCAGGTCGGCAATGTACTGGGGCGTGATCATATCGAGAAATTCGCAACCGGCAGGCACGCCCATCTGGTTGACGTCTATCAACAGCTCGCGCGCCGTACGCAAGCCCTGGTTGATATTGAAGCTGCCATCGAGACCCGGATCGTTGATGAGGCCTTTCCAGCCTACCGTGGTGCGCGGCTTCTCGAAGTAGACGCGCATGATGATTTCAAGCTCGCCACTGAAGCGCTCGCGTTGTGCCAATAGGCGTTTGGCGTATTCAAGCGCACCCTGCGTGTTATGGATAGAACATGGTCCGATGACAACGGCCAGCCTATCGTCGGCGCCATGCAAAATATCGTGCAATGCCTGGCGCGCGCCATAGACGGTGCCCGAGATTTCGGTGGTGCAGGGAAACTCGCGCATGACATGAGCGGGTGGACTGAGTTCCTTGATTTCCCGAATGCGTAAATCGTCAGTATTGTGGGTCACAGCTTAGCTCCAGAGTAATTGCCAACTTCGCAAGCGGTACAAAAAAAAGCCGCCTAGCGTCGCTGGCGGCTTTTTGGGAATTTGGTTCTTTTACGGCGTACAACGCTTCCCTTCCTCCACCAGCGGCTTTGGAAAACTAAAAAAATAAAAGAAAACGTATGGGGAGGCGTGTGACATGTTCAGACTCTAGCACAAAATTTAGCCTTCTGCCAATAAAAATTTTTGCATGAACGACGCCGTTTCGGTCATCACCGCACACAATATTCATTTGAGCCGAAATGATTTTGTAGTGTATGATTTTTGCAGCTATCGTTTCTGAGCAAATAGATATCGCGGCGAGTCCTCGTCATACATCCTCTTAATATAAAAAGGACATGCACATGAACAAGACCCATACCACCGCCCTATGCACACTGGCCGCCGCGCTGCTGGTAGGCATGACGGGCCACGCCTCGGCCGCCACTCTCCAGGAAGTCAAAGAACGCGGCTACATACGCGTGGCCGTTGCCAATGAAATCCCGTACGGCTACATGGACATGAGCGGCGAGGCAAAAGGTGTGGGGCCCGACGTCGCGAAACACGTCATGGAACAGTTGGGCATAGACGAAATCAAATGGGTCACGACCAATTTTGGTTCGTTGATTCCAGGTTTGCGCGCGAATCGCTTCGATATGGTGGCTGCGGAAATGGCTATTCTTCCGCAACGATGCAAAGAGGTCCTTTTTTCGGAACCAAACAGTTCATATGGCGAAGGTCTGCTGGTCGCCGAGGGCAACCCTGACAATATCCACAGCTTCGAAGCCTTTGCGAAGAACGGCAAGAAAATCGCTATCATGGCCGGCGCGGACCAGCTCGAAATGCTCCAGGCATTGGGCGTACCCGGCAATCAGATGGTCACCATTTCCAATAACGCCGACGCCATTTCCACCGTTGCCACCGGCCGTGCAAGTGCCTACGCCGCGACGAGCCTGACGGTGAGCCAGCTGGCTGAAAAAAGCGACAAAGTGGAGCCCGCAAGCGACTTTACCGATCCTGTGATCAACGGTGAGCCCGCACGCAGCTGGGGGGCGTTTACTTTCACCCAGGAATCCAAGGACCTGCGTGACGCTGTCAGCGCCGAACTGGCAAAGTACAAGAAGACCGACGGTTGGCAAAAAACCATGGCCAACTATGGTTTCAGCCCTACCGATGCCAAAGAATCTTTCAACAAGACGACCGAGCAGCTTTGCGCCGGCTAAGCGGCACGCCACCCTCCTCTAACAACAGGATCGAACCCTGATGGAATGGCTCAGTTACAGCAAGCCGCTGCTCGAAGGTGCCTGGGTGACAGTACAGCTTACGCTCTACAGCACCGTACTGGGCGCCTTCTTTTCCTTTGCGTTCGGCATTGGAAAGCTTTCCAGAAACTGGTTGGCCAAAAGCATTTCGATATTCTTTATCGAGATCTTCCGCGGCACATCCTTGCTTGTGCAGCTATTCTGGCTCTATTTCGCCCTCCCGATACTGGGGCAAGCGATAGGCATCGATTTGCGCCTGCCGCCAGTGGTTGCGGGCACATTGGCCCTGGCGCTCAACATTGGCGCCTATGGCGCAGAAGTGGTGCGCGGAGCCATCCAGGCGGTTCCCCGTTCGCAGCACGAGGCGGCGAAAGCACTGGACTTTACTCCCCGGCAGACCCTGTGGCGCATCTTGCTGCCGCAAGCGGTTCCGGAGATGATGCCCAGCTTCGGTAATCTTGCCATTCAGAATCTGAAAGACACTGCCCTCGTTTCGCTGATCAGTTTGGGTGACCTGGCTTTTCGCGCGGAACAAATCCGGAACTTCACGCAGGACAGCACCACCATCTATACCCTGCTGCTGTTCATGTATTTTGGCATGGCTTTGGTCTTGACCGCCATCATGAAACTGCTGGAACGTTCAGTCGGGCGCTGGCGTTCGGGGAGGGCCTGACCATGCTTTTCGGCATAGAGTGGGACACAAGCAATAACTGGCTTTTCGCGGGATCGATACTGCCCATACTGCTCAAGGGGCTGGTCATCACTATCCAGGCGACCGTTCTGGGCTTTGCGGTTGCCGCCGTCCTGGGCCTGGTCCTGGCCGCGCTGAAGTCTGCAAGGCTGCGCATAATCTCGTGGCCGGCGCGGCTGATTACCGAATTCATCCGCGACACACCGCTGCTGATTCAGCTGTTCTTCCTTTACTACGTGCTGCCGGAATACGGCATTGTGCTGCCCGCCTTCCTGACGGGGGCGCTGGCTTTGGGGGTTCAGTACAGCGCCTACATGTCGGAAGTATACCGGGCCGGCATCGAGTCGATTTCCCGCGGGCAAACTGAAGCAGCCCGCGCGCTTGATTTATCGGCGCTACGGACTTTCTTCTTCATTATTGTGCCGCAAGCCATCCCACGCATCGTGCCGGCTCTGGGCAATTATCTGGTGTCCATCATGAAGGATGTACCCGTACTTTCGGTCGTGTCGGTTCTTGAGATGCTGAACGTGGCAAAGATCATCGGCGACCGGACCTTCAACTACCTGATTCCCCTCTCGATGGTGGGCGGCCTGTATCTCGTGCTCACCTTGTTTGCCTCCGGTGCCATTCGATACCTGGATACCCGCCTGCCCAAGCAAGGACTGCCCCTGCGATGAATGAACCCATCATAAAATTCGATAATGTCGTCAAACGTTTTGGCGATGTCACCGTGCTGGACTCCCTGAATTTCGAGGTCCAGAAAGGCGAAAAAGTAACCATTATCGGCCCGTCCGGTTCCGGCAAGTCTACGGTGCTGCGCATACTGATGACCCTGGAATCGATCAACGAAGGCGTAATCCATGTCGCCGGCAAACCGCTCTGGCACGAGTACAAGAACGACGAGCTGGTACCCGCCAGCGAAGCCCACCTTCGCGAAATGCGCAAGGAAATGGGCATGGTCTTTCAGCAATTCAATCTGTTCCCGCACATGACGGTGCGCCGTAACGTAACCGAAGCGCCGGTGCAGGTGCTAGGCCTGTCCAAGGCGGAAGCCAACCAGCGCGCCGAAGAATACCTCGACCTTGTCGGCCTGTCCGATCAGGCGGACAAGTTTCCCGGGCAGTTGTCGGGAGGACAGCAACAGCGGGTAGGTATCGCCCGCGCCCTGGCCATGCGGCCCAACATCATGCTGTTCGACGAGCCTACGTCGTCGCTGGATCCCGAGTTGGTCGGCGAAGTGCTGACGGTAATCCAGCGCCTGGCCGAAGAACATGACCTCACCATGCTGCTCGTGACTCACGAAATGCAGTTCGCCAAACAGATTTCAGACCGGGTCTGTTTCTTCGATAAAGGCAGGATACTGGAAGAAGGTCCACCCGAAGTCCTTTATACCAACCCCAAAGAAGAACGGACCCGCGAATTCCTGAAAAACTTCATCAATCAGGAATAACACGGGTCCGGGCGCTAAAGGCCGCCTTGACGGCCTTTACGCTAGGCGAGCGCCAAAGGCGCTTCCTGTGGAACCAAGGCGGAGAAGTCACGGCGCGCGGCAATATGTTCCGGCCGAGGCTTCAGTCCGTGCATGGGGGCGCCCAACGCATTCTCGGTGCTGTTGTACACCATGAATACATTGGCACGCGGCCATGGCGAGATGTTGCCATTGGACCCATGCATGGTATTGCAATCAAAAAAGACGACTGAACCGGCCTTTGCCATCATGGGCCGGATTCCACCTTGCTCGACCAGTAATTGCAGGCTCAATGGATCCGGCACGCCGTACTCCTGCTTCTTGAGCGATTGCTTGTAGTGGTCGTCCGGAGTCTCGCCCTGGCAGGACACGAACTGCTGATGCGAGCCCGGTACCAACATAAGAGGACCGTTGCAGGCATTGTTGTCGCTCAGCAATACTGAACAACTCAGCGCACGCATCCGTGGCATACCGTCTTCGACGTGCCAGGTTTCGAAATCGGAATGCCAGTAAAACTCCTTGCCTTTGAAGCCGGGTTTCATGTTGGCGCGCGATTGGTGCATATAGACTTCCGAACCCAGGATCTGGCGCGCCACATTGATCAGACGAGGATCACGGGCTAGATTCCCAAGCATATCGCTCAGCTCATGAACCCGAAAGATGGAACGCACTTCGTTGCTGCCGGGCTCTGTAATGGATTCCTCCATCGACACAATCGAAGATTCGGCGCTCATGCGCTTGACTTCATCCAGCAAGATCTGCGTCTCGGTGTCGCTGAAAACGTCTTCGAGCAACAGAAAGCCATCGCGCTCGTAAGCCGCTATCTGGCTTTCTTCCACGGCGTCGGCATAGTTGCCGCCTTCATAGACTACTGGATCCTGCCTGGCAATGATCGCCGAACCGCGATCATTGCGCGAGGCATACCAGTCTGCAATGGGTTTTCTCATTTATAACTCCTTAACTTTCACGCGGCGCGCGCGTCTGCCGGGTATACCCCTTTCTCGTCATGCACCTCAAAGCCTGTCAAGGGCGGATTGAATACGCAAATAACTCGCAGTGGCTCCTTGCCGCCGCGCAACCAATGCTCGTCATTCTCATTCAGCGCATAGACGACGCCGGGTCCCAATGCATACTTCTTGCCGTCTGCAATGGTTTCAACCTCGCCGTCGCCTTCTATGCACCAGACGGCTTCAAGATGGTTTTGATAGTGGATATGTGTTTCGGTGCCCGGAAAGATCACCGTCTCATGGAAAGAGAATCCCATGCCGTCCTTTTGCAACAGCACGCGTCTGCTGAGCCAGTTCTCAGTCTTCACCTCGTGCTCAGTTCCTATGACTTCATTCACATTCCGTACGATCATCGTGCTCTACCTCCAAATTTCAATACGTGGGCGCTCATGCCCTTTTCAGCCAGAACTTCCGCGACACTGCGCTCGATAATTTCCAACCCGCGGGAAAGCAGATCGTCTTCTATCGTCAGCGCGGGCAACACTTTGAGGACTTCATCGTGCGCGCCCGAGGTTTCAATCACCAGGCCGTATCCAAATGCCTTCCTTGCCACCTGGGCCGCGACGTCGTCGTTGGCAGAGGTGATCAATCCCTGAATGAGACCGCGGCCGCGCACGCTCAAGTCCGCCATCGGATAACTATGTACGAGGTTCTCCAGCCAATCGCGCACCAATCCTTCCTTGCGCTGGATTTCATCGGAAAACGCCGCATCGCTCCAATACGTATCGAGCGCCTGTGATGCAGTGACAAATGCGAGGTTGTTGCCGCGGAACGTGCCGCTATGGGCGCCCGGTTTCCAGATGTCGAGTTCGGGCTTCATCAGCACTAGCGACATGGGAAGACCGAAGCCCGACAAGGATTTGGACAATGTAATGATGTCGGGCTGAATGCCTGCCGACTCAAAGCTGAAGAAGTTGCCGGTTCGGCCGCAACCTACCTGGATGTCATCCACGATCAACAACATGTCATGCTTCTTGCAGAGCCGCTCAAGCTCCTTCAACCACCGCCAGGTGGCCACGTTGACGCCGCCTTCACCCTGGACGGTCTCCACGATCACGGCGGCGGGATGATCCAGCCCGCTGCTGGGGTCGTCCAGCATGCGCTCCAGATAGGCCATGGTATTGACGTCAGGGCCCATATAGCCGTCGAAAGGCATGAAAGTGGTGTTGGCCAGGGATACGCCTGCGGCATTCCGGAATTTCGAATTGGCGGTCACCGCGAGCGACCCGCCGCTCACGCCATGGAAACCATGCGTAAACGAGACAATGTTCTGCCTGCCCTTGATCTGTCTGGCCAGCTTCAAGGCCGCTTCGACCGCATTGGTGCCGGTGGGGCCGGTAAACTGCAATGTATATTGCCAATCACGGGGCTTGAGCAATACGCGGTCAACGGTCTCAAGGAATTGCTTCTTGGCCGTGGTGGCCATGTCCAGGCCGTGTATCAGTCCATCGGTATCGAGGTATTCAATCACTTTCGCTTTGAACACCGGATTGTTATGTCCGTAGTTCAACGTCCCTGCACCGCTGAAGAAATCGATGTACTGTTTATCATCTTCATCGATCAGTATGGATCCGCGTGCCTGTTTGAAGATGACAGGGAACGACCGGACGTAGCCCCGCACTTCCGACTCCATCCGGTCAAATATTTTTAAGTCCATCATGTTTCTTCCTCTCTTTTTGCGAAGCGCCGGGACGAAGCGAAACAATGCTCCCGCCACTGGCTGGCGCCTCTGTTTGAAGAATACTGGCGCGTCATGCGCCATCGACTACGCCGGCCTGAAAGGGCCTATGCGTATAAGCGGTTCATCGTCATGCCCATGCATGCCGAACAAATGACTCTCGAAGAACGGCGTCTCGCATGAGACCGCGTTCAGCTGGCGGGCCATGGACGCGAACAGACTGCGCGACGCATGATTGTCCGGCCCCACCGTGGTTTCGATATATTTGATCTTATTCAGGCCAGGGCGCCGCAGGAGCTCGCTCAACATGAAACGCGCCAGGCCTTTGCCACGCGCCCGTTCATGTACGGCTACCTGCCAGACAAAAAGTACATCAGGCTTGCCTGGAGGAATGTACGCGGACACAAAACCTTCAATGCCGTCGCTGTCTTGCGCGAGGATGCAGGTGTCGCGGAAATGTTCGCTGAGCAGCAGATAGGTATACAGAGAATTGAGGTCCAGCGGCGGGCACTGCGACACCAATTTATGGATGGCGGCCCCGTCCCGCTTGTCGGGAACACGCAGGGTCGAAACGGATCGCAGGGGATCGCCGCCGTTGGCGGCGCATGGAGTAAGAGGTGTGAGGATATCCTGATCCGTCACACCACCAGTCCCGATTCTGGAGGCACACCGGCAATTGGCATGTCTAGGATGGGCGAGGCAATTTCGCCCGGCTGCTCGGCAAGGGCGGTGCCGTCTGACTCCATGAGCTTGACGATACGCTCGAGCGACAGCGTAATGGTGGCCTGTTCGAGTTCCGGCAACGACTTGAGGGCATCCGATAATTTTTGCTGCAAGGGCGAAGGCGTATCGACCGCCAGCGCTCGCCCTGCTTCAGTTGCAGACACAAAGACAATACGGCGATCTTCCCGTCCGCGCTCGCGGCGGATAAGGCCTTTGTCTTCCAGGCGGTCGAGAATACCGACCACGGTACTGGGGCTGACATGAATTTCACGGCTGATGGCCGTGGCGGTAAGCAAGCCGTGTTCGATGACGGCGCGCAGGCAAACCAGTTGCGGCGCCGTAATGTTGCTGCAGGCGGCCAGTTGCCTGGAATGCAAGGCAATGGAACGCGTAATGCGGCGCAAGGCGCGCAAAATGCGCAAATCGTACTGCTGTTGGTCTTCCAATGAATTAATCATCACACGAAACAGTTCTGTTAAATTGATTTCAACAGAAATGATATGCGCGCAAAGCACCCCTGTCAACCGCAGAGGTCATCAAAGAAGGCGAAAAAATGGATCGGCGTTCAACGCGAACGCTGATCCGTACATGTGAAAATAACTTCAGGCAGTACCCGTGCCGCCCACTGTAAGGCCGTCCATGCGGACGGTCGGCATGCCCACGCCCACCGGCACGCTTTGACCTTCTTTACCGCAGGTTCCCACACCTGAATCCAGTTGCAGGTCGTTACCGATCAAGCTGACCCGATTCATGGCGTCGGGGCCATTTCCGATTAACGTGGCGCCTTTAACCGGGTAAGTGACCTTGCCGTTCTCGATCATGTAGGCCTCAGAGGTGGAAAAAACGAATTTCCCGCTGGTGATGTCGACCTGGCCGCCTCCGAAATTGACGGCATACAGGCCTTTTTTGACCGAAGCGATGATTTCGGACGGCGGCACTTGCCCTGGCAGCATGAAGGTATTTGTCATGCGCGGCATAGGCAGATGCGCATAAGATTCGCGCCGGCCGTTGCCGGTGACCGGCATTTTCATAAGGCGGGCGTTCATGGAATCCTGCATATAACCCTTCAGGATGCCGTCTTCGATAAGGACATTACGTTGGGTTGCATTGCCCTCATCATCTATATTCAGCGATCCACGCCGGTCAGCCAGCGTGCCGTCATCGATCACGGTAACGCCTTTGGACGCCACGCGTTCGCCTATTCGGCCCGCGAAAATGCTGGATCCCTTGCGGTTGAAATCGCCCTCGAGTCCGTGGCCAACCGCCTCGTGCAGCAGTATGCCCGGCCAACCTGAACCGAGCACCACCGTCATTTCTCCGGCGGGGGCCGGTTTAGCGTCCAGGTTGACGAGTGCTTCGTGAGTAGCCCGCTGTACATAAGAACGCAGTACGTCGTCAGTGAAGTAGGCAAGGCCGCTGCGTCCGCCGCCGCCGCCATGTCCCATTTCGCGGCGACCGTCGCGTTCGGCGATGACGGTCAGGGAAAGACGCACGAGCGGACGCACATCGGCCGCCAGGCGGCCATCGCTGCCGGCGACAAGGATCACATCATATTCGGCGCCCAGGCCTGCCATCACCTGGATGATATGAGGATCGGCGGCGCGTGCCATGGCTTCGACACGTTCCAGCAGGGCTACTTTGTCGGGCGCCGACAAAGTGTTGACGGGATCAATGGCGGGATAAAGGTTGTGGCCGGCAGGTGGATGCCCAGTAATGACTTTCTGGCGCCCTGCCCCCTGGCGCGCAATGGTGCGCACGACACGGGCCGATGAAAGGAGCGCTTCTGGGGAAAGCGTATCCGAATAAGCAAAGGCCGTCTTTTCGCCACTTATAGCGCGCACCCCAACTCCCTGCTCTATGGAGAAGCTGCCGGTTTTGACGATGCCCTCTTCGAGGCTCCAGCCTTCGCTGCGGGTATATTGGAAATACAGGTCGGCATAATCGACCTTGTGCGTGAATATTTCGCCCAGCGCGCGCGCCATATCGTCTTCGCTCAGACCCCAGGGGTCGAGCAGAACCGATTTTGCGGTGGCCAGGGCACTGAAAGCGGGATCAACAAGTTTCATAAAAATGTACCGTAACAACGATAAATTACATCGTTCGATGTTTGAGGGCGGGCAAGGATTCCCGAACGTCGGACAAATGTTGAAGGTTCACATCGCCAATGGCGATTCCCGGACCTTCGGCAATACTGTCGACAACGTCGCCCCATGGGTCAATTAGAACAGAATGGCCCCAGGTGCGGCGGCCATTTTCGTGCTTGCCGCCTTGCGCCGAGGCCAGCACATAGCATTGGTTTTCAATTGCCCGCGCACGCAGCAGTACTTCCCAATGCGCGGAGCCCGTCGTATACGTAAAAGCAGCCGGCAAGACCATAAGGTTTACTGGACCCATGGCCCGGAAAAACTCCGGGAAACGCAAATCGTAACAAATGGAAAGTCCGACTTTTCCGCAAGGCGCCTCGAAAGTTTGCGGTGGATTATCTCCAGGCCGTATGGATACCGACTCATCGTAGGATTCGTCGCCTTTCTTATAGCCGAACAGATGGATCTTGTCATATCGCGCAATACGGGCGCCGGCAGGATCATAGACCAACGTCGTATTGTAGATGCGGGCGGGATCGCCACTATCAAGAGGCAAGGTGCCACCGACCAGCCAGATGCCATGCCGCCTGGCCTGACTGGCAAGAAACTCCTGGACGGGGCCATCATCCAGAGCTTCCTTGATGGCGAGTTTGTCGCGGTCTTTATTACCCAGGAAACAGAAATACTCAGGCAGGACCAGCAATTCGGCGCCAGCCTGAACGGCCTTGGCTATCAAGGCCTCGGCATCGGCCAGATTACCCGCAGGTTGCGTCGACGAAACTATTTGAATTGCAGCCACACGGAAAATATCTTTTATTGCCGTCATAATGATTATCTATAATGTAAAAAATTAGCACGGTTTTGGAAGCGCATTGGCCTGATATGCGTAATAATTACTGTCATTACACTCAACTGGGAATATTCATGGTGCGTGATTCATATTCGTCTGCAAAACAGAAAATCGAAAAAGAGATACAGAAACTGCAGAAGCAAGCCCAGGCTTTACAAGTAAAACAGCGCGGTCCGGTAATCAACTCGATTATCCGTTCCATGCGCGAATACGAAATTACGCCGGACGAAATTGCCGAGGGATTCAACAAAAAAACCGCAAGAACTACCGTCCGCAAGGCAAGTTCTGCGCCGGTAAAAAGCAAGCGCCCCGTGCCGGCCAAGTATCGACACCCTGAAACCGGGGCCACGTGGACGGGCCGCGGCAAGGCTCCCCGCTGGGTGACCAACGCCGAAGCCGAAGGCCGGGACCGTAGCGACTTTCTTATCAAGGCCAGCCTGGCGGCTTAATGCCCGCGCTCGTAATGCACCTCGCGGACCTGGCCGTTGTTGCCAGGGAAGCTATCAAACACGGCCTGAGCCAAATAAGGCATTGCCTGTGCCAGATTATCGCTCGTGCTAATGTTTACCGCGCTTGATCTATATACTTCGGCGCCGCCGTTTTGATTATCCTTGATAATCACCGTGAGTGTGTTCTTGTAAACTTCGACGGGCACATCATAAACCGGTGGCGCCATATATATGCCGCCGCCCCATCCCCGATAACCGCCATAATAGCCGCCGAACGCGGGCCCGAACCCCCAGCCGTCCATATAGGGATCGTAATAGCGCTGTACCAGCGCAGTACTGATCGGATTGCTATAGGCGACAGTAATATCGAATCTTGCGGCTTGGCCTGATGGCGCCTCGACAAGCCCCGTGGGACCCAACGACGCGCGAACCATGTCGGCAACCGACTGAAATTCCAGATTATTGACCTGGTTTTCGGACGGAACGATGCGGTAGAGCTGACCCTGGGCATTGACGGGCCACTGCTGATAGCTGGTGACCCGCGCCGAAAGCGTCGAGGCACATCCCGTTACCAGCAGCACAGTCGCCATGACCGTCAAGAATCGCCATATCGAAGTTTTAGACCGGCTAGAGTTATGCCACATGATTTGCCCCGTGTATCTTGTTGACCATGACCAGTCTCCGGCTGCGCCCGGAAATTGGCAGCGTTATCTTTGCTAAGACCATTACACCAAAACAAAGGTTGCATCGCCTCTTTAAAAACCCGATGCTGTGCAAATACTACAATAGCTTCAACATCGAACAGCGAGCCCTCAGCCATGCGCACTGACACAGCCCCCACCATATCCCGCCACGACTATCAGCCATATCCCTATCGCCTTTCACATGTCGCGCTGGAATTCGACCTCGATGCGGCGCAGACACGTGTGCATTCCCGGATCGATTTTGAGCGGACGGGGGACAAAAACCAGCCCCTGCTTCTGAATGGGCAAGATCTGGTCCTGGAGTCCGTGCTGCTCGACGGCCAGACGCTCTCACCGCAACAGTACGACCTGAAGGACGAGATCCTCACTATTTACCCCACGTCGGCGAACTTCACATTGCAGATAAGCAACCTGTGCAAGCCTGCCGAGAACTCGACGCTGATGGGCTTGTATGTGTCGGGCGACAAGCTCTTCACGCAATGCGAGGCGGAAGGCTTCCGAAGGATCACCTGGTTCCCGGATCGCCCCGATGTCATGTCGCGCTATCGCGTTACCTTGCGTGCCGACAAGAAGCAGTATCCCTTGCTCCTGTCGAATGGCAACCTTCTGCAAGCCGTCGAGTTGCCCGACGGACGCCATGAAGCCACTTGGGAAGATCCGCATCCCAAACCCAGCTATCTGTTCGCCCTGGTGGCGGGCGATTTCGCCTGCCGCGAGCAGACCATCCAGACACTCAGCCGACGCGATGCGCTACTGCAGATATATAGCGATCGCGGATCCGAAAGCAAGACGGAATGGGCTCTGGACTGCCTGGTCAGGTCGGTCAAGTGGGATGAGCAACGATTCGGGCTTGAGCTGGATCTGGACCGCTTCATGGTGGTGGCTGCCAGAGACTTCAATATGGGCGCGATGGAAAACAAAGGCTTGAACATTTTCAACTCCGCCTATGTGCTGGCCGACAAAGATTCCGCAACCGACGCAGCGTACCGGGCTATCGAAGCCGTGATCGGACACGAATACTTTCATAACTGGACCGGCAATCGCGTCACTTGCCGCGACTGGTTCCAGCTCTCCCTGAAAGAAGGCCTGACCGTATTCCGCGACCAGGAATTTTCAGCCGACATGCTGGCGCAGGATCTGTCCGGCCCTGAGGCAGCCAGCGCCCGCGCCGTCAAGCGTATTGATGATGTCAGCACGCTGCGCATTGCGCAGTTTCCGGAAGATGCGGGGCCGATGGCCCATCCGATACGGCCCGAAAGCTATCAGGAAATCGGCAATTTCTACACGGCCACTGTGTACGAAAAAGGCGCCGAAGTGATACGAATGCAACACACAATACTGGGGGAAGCCGGATTCCGCGCGGGTATCGACGAGTACTTCCGCCGCCATGACGGCGCCGCAGTAACCTGCGATGATTTTATCAGTGCCATGGAGTCGGTCTATACACAGCAGAATCCGGGCAAAGATCTGGACGTCTTTCGCCGCTGGTATAGCCAGGCAGGCACCCCCCGGGTCAAGGTCGATCTGGCCTACGACGCCGGCAGCCGGACATGTTCGATTACCCTAAGCCAGCGCAACGAGCCGGTGGGCATCGAACTGCTGCAATCGCCGATACTGCCCAAACCGCCGCTGCATATACCCTTTGCCCTGGGGATGCTGGACCAGCAAGGAAAGTCCCTGCCACTTGAACACGGCGGCAGAACCGTCGAGACGGTGTTGCTCGAGTTGACGCAGGAACAGCAAACGTGGGAATTCCACAATATTGCGCACCGGCCCGTCCTGTCGCTGCTGCGCAATTTCTCCGCCCCCGTGATCGTTGACGTCGAACGGCAGGAATCCGACCTTATTCTCCTGGCGCGGCACGATACCGATCCTTACGCCCGCTGGGAAGCAGTTCAGGAACTGGCCACACGCCAACTCCTCGCCCTGACTGAATCCATAGTCGAGGGCCGTCAGCCCGGCATCGATCCCCATTTGATCGAAACCTGGAAACAGCTGCTGCTCGACCCTGACCTTAGCGCGGCCTACAAGTCGCGGATCTTGAGCCAGCCGACCGAAAAAGAGTTGCTGGAAAAAACCCGACCCATGAACCCGGCCGCTGTTGTCAAAGCCAGCAGGCACTTGCGCCGCGAAATGGGCAAGGCTCTTGCGCCCGACTGGCTGGAGGTCTACCGCGCGAGCTCGGACAGCGGCGCCCCGTACAGTCCCGACCCACTCTCTTCGGGACGCAGGTCATTGCACAATCTTTGTCTGTATTACCTGATGGCGGCCGAACACCCCGAAGCACAGGCGTTGGCCATTGCACAGTACTACGGAGCGACCAACATGACGGACCGCATGGGAGGCCTCTCGGCGCTGGTGCACTTTTCCAGCTCGCCCGAGCGCCAGGATGCGCTGGGCCATTTCTATGAACAATGGCAACAAGACCCCCTGGTTATCGACAAATGGTTTGCCTTGCAAGCCTCCGCGCCCGGTACAACCGTCGAGACGGTCAGGGCCCTGATGCTGCACCCCGCATTTTCCTTGCGCAACCCCAACCGGGCCCGTTCACTGGTTTTCCAGTTCTGCATGAACAACTTGCAGGGGGTGCACACCCCCGAAGGTTACGAGTTCTGGGCTGATCAGGTAATCGCCCTGGATCAGCTCAATCCCGAAATCGCAGCCCGCCTGGCACGGGCGTTCGACAACTGGGCGCGCTTCACAGCAGCGAACCGCGACGCCATACAGGCAGCCCTGCAACGCATCCAGCAGCATCCGGCGCTGTCGCGCAACGTAAGCGAAATAATTTCCAAGGCCTTGAAAATACAGCAGGAGTACAAATGAAACGCACAACACTGACGCAGTACTTGGTCGAGCAACAAAGAAAAGAACAGGCAGTTTCGGCAGAAGTACGTCTGCTTATCGAAACAGTCGCACGGGCCTGCAAGGCCATAGGCCATGCCGTCAGCAAAGGCGCCCTGGGCGGTGTCCTGGGAAGTCTGGAAAGCGAAAATATACAAGGCGAAGTGCAAAAGAAACTGGATGTGCTGTCCAACGAAATTTTGCTGGAAGCCAATGAGTGGGGCGGCCATCTGGCCGCCATGGCTTCTGAGGAAATGGAAACAATACACAGGATTCCCAATCGCTACCCCAAGGGCGAATACCTGCTTCTGTTCGATCCTCTGGACGGCTCCTCCAATATCGACGTCAACGTGTCCATAGGCACGATCTTCTCGGTGCTGCACGCTCCTCACCATGCTTCGGGCCGGGACGTGGATGAAGATGACTTCCTGCAGCCGGGCGCGCGTCAGGTCGCGGCCGGCTATGCCGTGTACGGACCGCAGACCATGCTGGTACTGACGGTGGGCACCGGCGTGGTGGGCTTCACGCTGGATCGTGAAATGGGTTCATGGGTTTTGACCGACGCCAACATCACCATTCCCGAGCAAACAGCGGAATTCGCCATCAACATGTCAAATATGCGTCACTGGGAAGCGCCGGTCAAACGCTATATTGATGACTGCCTGGCCGGCAAGGGTGGTCCGCTGGGCAAAGACTACAACATGCGCTGGATCGCTTCCATGGTTGCCGACGTGCATCGCATTCTGACGCGTGGCGGCATCTTCATGTACCCGCGAGACGAGCGCCCTTCGGGCAAGAACGGCAAGTTGCGCCTGATGTATGAGGCCAACCCCATGAGCTTCATTGTGGAACAAGCCGGCGGCGCCGCCCACGACGGCAGCCAGCGTATTCTGGATATACAGCCCACGGCGCTGCACCAGCGCATAGGCGTTGTATTGGGATCAAAGGAAGAAGTGGAACGCGTACGGCGCTATCACGACGAAGCGCTGTGAACCGGCGCGATGCCGGCACGGAATACCCGCTGCCGGCATCGCGAACGACATTCGGGCAGTATGGCTGGGCGGCCGAAGCCGCCCAGCCAGCGTTTAATCGAGAGTGAGTATGGTCGCGCCCGTGGTCTTGCGGCCCTGCAAGGCTTCCTGAGCCTGGCCGGCGTCTTCCAGCGAAAAGCGCTGGCCAATGATAATGTCGATTTTCTTTTTTGCCACCAGCCCAAAAAGCTCATCAGACGCGGCCTGCATTTTTTCGAGGGTCGGCACGTGCGTGCCCAGGGTGGGACGCGTGACGTACAGGGATCCTTTGCTGGCCAACAGTCCCAGATTCACGCCGTCGACAGAGCCGGATGCATTACCGAAGCTGACCATCAGGCCGCGAGGCTCAAGGCAATCGAGCGACGTCAACCATGTGTCTTTTCCGACCCCGTCGTAGACGACCGGCACTTTTTTGCCATCGGTCAGCTCCTTGACCCGATCGGCCACGTTTTCTCGGGAATAGTCGATGACTTCCCATGCGCCATGTGATTTTGCCAATGCGGCTTTTTCAGGACTGGATGCCGTACCGATAAGCTTGACGCCCAAAGCCTTGGCCCATTGGCAGGCAATCAGGCCAACACCGCCGGCGGCCGCATGGAACAAAATGGTTTCGCCGCCTTGCAGGCGATAGGTCTGGCGAAACAGGTACTGCACCGTGAGACCCTTGAGCATCATGGCGGCCGCCTGCTCAAAACCGACTCCCTTGGGAATCTTGACGACACGGTCTGCGGGAACATTGCGCGCTTCGGCATAGGCGCCCAGCGGGCTTTGACCGTAAGCGACACGGTCGCCGACTTTCAGATGCCTGACATCGGCGCCTACCGCCTCGACCACGCCCGAGGCTTCGAAGCCCAGTCCGCAGGGCAAGGGATGCTTGTATAGTCCCGTACGATAGTAAACATCGATGAAGTTCAGGCCCACCGCTTTCTGGCGTATAGTTACCTCATTTTTTTCGGGCGCCGGAACGCCTACCGAAACAAGTTTCAATACTTCCGGGCCACCGTTTTCTTCGATGCGTATAGCTTTGACCTGGTTTTCCAAGACGAACTCCTTAGATAGATGTTTAGGGCGCGATGAGCGCTTAGTTTAAATCCTTATTGCAACCCTGTACCTGAAAAAAATGAATCGTCAGAGTGCCCTATTTGCGATTCATATCGCTGCCGTACTATTTGGCCTGACCGGCATATTCGGCGAACTCATCCAGGCCGACGCCATGGTCATTACAGCAGGTCGCGCGAGCTTCGCCGTCCTAGCCTTGGCCGCCTTCATACGCTATCAGGGCGGCTCCCTGATGCAAGGCTTCAGAGTCCGGAATATCGGGGTCCTGGCTGCTGCCGGCGCCATGCTGGCACTGCACTGGGTCACGTTCTTCATAGCTGTGAAGATCGCCGGCGTTGCGGTCGCGACCCTGGGCTTTGCCAGCTTTCCCGCGTTCATCACCTTATGCGAATGCATTTTCTTCAAGGAAAAGGTCAGCAGGGCCGAATGGCTGATACTTGCCTTGGTCACACTGGGCCTGGTGCTGGTGACGCCGTCTTTCGATTTCCGGGATGAGGCCACCGTGGGACTGGCCTGGGCGATTCTATCGGGCCTGGCCTTTGCCATTTTTACGCTGATCAACCGGCGCGCCGCCGCGCATATTCCCGCCCAACAGGTCGCTTGCTGGGAAAACCTTGTCGTTGCGCTGCTTACCCTGCCTTTTTCTTTCCCAGCCATTGCGCAACTGGATGCGGTCAATTGGTTGTGGATAGCGCTGCTGGGTGTATTTTGCACCGCCCTGTCGCATTATTTGCTGGTCTCCAGCCTGATGACACTCAAGGCCCGCAGCGCAGGCATCGTGATTGCTTTGGAACCACTCTATGCCATTCTTTTTGCTGCGGTTTTGTTTGCCCAGTATCCATCGATCCGCGCGCTGTTCGGAGGTTCGCTAATGATAGGCGCCATCGTATGGTCGGGCTTGCGGCAGACCGGCGCCAAGGCGGACGCCAAGGCGGGCGCCAAGGCGGGAACTCCATCCAAAGGCCGGAAGCCCGGCTGATTACAGCTTTTATCCTATAAAGACGGGGCGGCAATCGCCCCGCCACCAGGATCACGACTGCGCAATGGCATCCACGACGGCCTGGCCGACTTCCCGGGTGCTGGCGTTGCCCCGCATATCGGGAGTGCGCGGGCCGTTTTCCAGGACAGTCTCGATAGCCTTGACCACTTCCTGCGCCGCCTGGGGGTAACCCAGGAAATCCAGCATCATGGCACCGCTCCAGATTTGGCCTATGGGATTGGCGATGCCCTTTCCGTAGATATCGGGTGCCGAACCGTGCACCGGCTCGAACAGAGAGGGAAACTTGCGCTCGGGATTAAGGTTGGCCGATGGCGCTATTCCTATGGTGCCGGTGCAGGCCGGGCCCAGGTCCGACAGAATATCGCCAAATAGATTCGAGGCAACCACCACATCAAAACGGTCCGGATGCTGTACGAAGTGGGCGCACAGGATATCGATGTGGTATTTGTCCCAGCGTACGTCGGGATAGTGTTGCGACATCTCGGCCACGCGGTCGTCCCACCAGGGCATGGAAATCGAGATGCCGTTGGATTTGGTGGCTGCCGTCAGGTGCTTGCCCCGTTTCTGGGCCAACTCGAATGCAAACTTCAGTACGCGTTCGGCGCCGATACGCGTGAATACGCTTTCCTGGATCACCACCTCGCGCTGGGTGCCCTCGAACAAACGTCCGCCGCTGTTGGAGTATTCGCCCTCGGTATTTTCGCGAACGATGAAGAAATCGATGTCTCCGGGCTTGCGATCGGCCAGGGGAGACTTGACGCCCGGCATCAAGCGGACCGGCCGCAAATTGATGTATTGATCGAACTCACGCCGGAACTTGAACAAGGATTCCCACAGCGCGACATGATCGGGCACCAGCTCCGGCCAGCCTATGGCGCCGAAGAAAATGGCCTCGTGCTTGCCCAGGCGCTCTTTCCAGTCTTCGGGCATCATGCGGCCGTGCTTCGCGTAGTAATCGCAGCTCCAGTCCAGCTCTTCCCACTCGAAGTGCAAGCCATGGCGGCTTGCTACCGCTTCCAGGACACGCACCCCTTCGGGCATGACTTCTTTTCCGATACCATCACCCGCGATGACTGCGATATTGTGAACGTTAGACACCTTAAGCCCTCTTATTCAGTTATAGAAAATAGTTGTACAAACCCGTCTTGAGACAGGACCGACCTAGCACCGCATGACTTATTTGCGCCCAATAAGCGAACCGAGCACGCCGCGCACCAACTGGTTGGCTGCCCGCCGCGCGGCGCTTTTGAGCGCCGACTGCACGACACCGTCGCGGCGTCCGCCACGAGGGCCGGTAGACCCAAAGAGGAAATCGTTGACGGTGCCCATCAGGCCGCCATCGGTATCAGCCGACTTGGCAGGCGCGCCGGCACCCGCGGATTCCGCAGCGCCAACAGAAGTGTTCCCGGTGCTTTGAGCGCGCTGATGCAGAATTTCGTACGCCGATTCGCGATCGACGATTTGCTCGTATTTGCCGCCCAGCATAGACGATGCGCGCAACGCCTGGCGCTCGGTATCGGTGGCCGGACCTATCCGGCTTCCCGGAGCGAGCATCCATACCCGCTCAGTTGGCGTTGGACGGCCCTTGGCGTCAAGTAATGAAATTAGAGCCTCGCCCACGCCCAGCTCGGTAATCGCCGCCTCGATATCGAGGCCGGGATTGGGCCGCATGGTTTGCGCGGCCGTCTTGACGGCCTTCTGGTCCCGCGGTGTGAATGCGCGCAAGGCATGCTGCACACGATTCCCTAACTGACCCAGAATGGTATCCGGGATATCGAGGGGGTTCTGTGTCACGAAATAAATGCCCACGCCTTTTGACCTCACCAGCCGTACGACCTGTTCTATTTTTTCCAGCAAAGCCTTGGGCGCATCGTTGAACAGCAAATGCGCTTCATCGAAAAAGAATACGAACTTGGGCTTTTCCGGATCGCCGACCTCGGGCAGGCCTTCGTAGAGATCGCTCAGCATCCACAGCAGAAATACCGCATACAGGCGCGGCGACTGCATGAGCTTGTCGGCCGCGAGGATATTGACGATGCCCTGCCCCTTTTCATTGACACGTATCCAGTCAAAGATATTGAGCATGGGCTCGCCGAAAAATTGGTCGGCACCCTGCGACTCCAGCCTCAGCAGGCTGCGCTGGATGGCTCCGATGGATGCGGACGATACGTTGCCGTAGCGGGTGCGCAATTCGGCCGACCGATCGGCAATATGCTGAAGCATGGCCCGCAGATCTTTCAGATCCAGAATAAGCTGGCCTTCGTCGTCGGCCACTTTGAACACCAGGCTAAGCACGCCTTCCTGCGTTTCGTTCAATTCCAGCATGCGGGCCAACAGCAGCGGGCCCATGTCGGAGACCGTAGCGCGCACCGGATGGCCCTGTTCGCCAAAAATATCCCAGAACACGACGGGACTGCCGCCCCAGGCGGGTTCCGGCAAGCCAAGCTTTTGCAGGCGCTCTTGCAACTTGGGACTGGACACGCCTGTCTGCGAAATTCCGCTGAGATCGCCCTTGACGTCGGCCACGAACACCGCCGTGCCCATGCGCGAGAATGCTTCTGCAAGCAGTTGCAATGTCACTGTCTTTCCGGTGCCGGTCGCCCCGGTAATGCAGCCGTGCCGATTGGCCAATTGAGGAAGCAGCTGTGCGTCGGTACGGGTGTTCTTCGCGATAACAACAGGATCGGCCATTATTTTTTACCACCTTGGACGGGGCTAAACAGAATGCCAAGTGTAATTCGATGCCACTTCCTCTGCACGCGGTAAAATCACCTTCTTTCATTTGAATTTAATGACACTTTATGGCCGGTCACAGTAAATGGGCGAACATCCAGCACCGAAAGGGTCGCCAAGATGCCAAGCGAGGCAAGCTCTGGACAAAAATCATTCGCGAAATCACGGTTGCCGCGCGCGCCGGCGGTGCTGACCCCGATTCCAACCCTCGCCTGCGTATGGCCTGGGACAAGGGCATGGCCGCCAATATGCCCAAAGAAAACATTCAGCGCGCCATCCAGCGTGGCGCCGGCGGCGCCGATGGGGCCAACTACGAAGAAATACGGTACGAAGGTTACGGCGTAGGCGGAGCCGCTGTCGTTATCGACTGCATGACCGACAATCGCACCCGCACGGTTGCCGAAGTGCGCCATGCACTGAGCAAACATGGCGGCAACCTTGGTCAGGAAGGATCCGTGGCGTTCATGTTCCGGCACTGCGGGCAATTCCTGTTTGCGCCTGGAACATCGGAAGAGCAGGTCATGGAAGCGGCCCTCGAGGCCGGTGCCGAAGATATCCAGACCGACGACGAAGGCATGATCGAAGTCATTTGCGCACCTGCCGACTACGCCGCCGTCAAGACGGCTTTCGAGCAGGCATCGCTGACGCCGGAAGTCCAGGGCGTCATCATGAAGGCGCTGAGCGAAACCGAGCTGACCGGAGAAGACGCGATAAAGATGCAGAAAATGCTGGACGTGCTCGAAGGCCTGGACGACGTTCAGGAAGTCTTCACCACCGCAGTTCTTGACGAAGCCGAATAAGACACTCGGACGCTTCTTACTATTTACCCTAAACACGCCTTAAAGCACTCACAATTCATACTATGAAACTACTCGTAATCGGTGGCGGTGGCCGCGAACACGCCCTGGCTTGGCAACTGGCAAAGTCTGCCCGTGTCGAAACGGTATATGTCGCTCCCGGAAACGGAGGTACGGCCCGATCTGAACGATTGCAGAATCTGCCGCTGACCGATATTGATGAGCTGGTTGCGTTTGCCCGGAAAGAAAAAATCGCTTTTGCGGTAGTGGGCCCGGAAGCGCCTTTGGCCGCCGGCGTGGTCGATGCATTCCAGGCAGCCGGCCTGAAAATATTCGGGCCTACCCAGGCGGCGGCACAGCTTGAAAGCTCAAAGGACTACGCCAAGGCGTTCATGGTACGTCACCATATTCCTACAGCGGCCTATCAAACCTTCACTGATCCCATTCTGGCCAAGGCCTATATCACCGAACAGGGCGCGCCCATTGTCGTCAAGGCCGATGGACTGGCGGCGGGGAAAGGCGTGGTCGTCGCCGCCACGACAGATGAAGCGCTTGAGGCCGTGGACCAGATGCTGGGCGACGGTTCTTTGGGCGCAGCCGGCGCGCGCGTGGTAATCGAAGAATGCCTGGTCGGCGAGGAAGCCAGCTTTATTGTCATGTGCGATGGGCGCAGCATACTTGCCCTGGCAACCAGCCAGGATCACAAACGCCTGAAAGACAATGATCAGGGCCCCAATACGGGCGGCATGGGTGCCTATTCCCCGGCGCCGGTCATCAGCCCCGCCCTCCACAACCGCATCATGCGCGAAGTCATCGATCCGACGATAGCCGGCATGGCCAAAGACGGCATACCGTACACGGGATTCCTGTATGCGGGCCTCATGATAGGCAGCGGTCCGGATGCGACCCGCACATTGAAAGTGCTCGAGTTCAATTGCCGCATGGGCGACCCTGAAACCCAGCCCATCATGATGCGGATCAAAAGCGACCTGGCCCAGGTATTTGAGCTTGCGGTCGCACAGCGACTGGAAGAAGCCACCATAGACTGGGACCGGCGCACGGCGCTGGGCGTCGTCATGGCGGCCCATAACTACCCTGCGACGCCGCGCAGCGGCGATACCATCAGCCGTTTACCCCAGGACACCCCCGAATGCATGGTATTTCATGCCGGAACCGTACTCGATAATGGCATACTCAAGACGTCGGGGGGACGGGTGCTGTGCGTGACAGTACTGGCCGATTCGGTAAAGCGTGCACAGGCCGCTGCGTATGCAGCAATTGCCCAGACTCATTTCTCCGGACAGCAGTACAGGACGGATATCGGTTGGCGCGCCATACCGGCCGGTACCAGCCCAACGTAAGGAGACCAATTTGACCGTTCCCATTTCCACCGCCTACGACTATTTCCTGGATCTCCAGGCGCGTATCGTGACGGCCCTGGAAGCTGCCGACGGCAGTTCCTTCGCGGCAGACCAATGGACGCGTGAAGAAGGCGGCGGCGGTCTGTCGCGCTATCTGGAAGGAGGCCCGCTCTTCGAACGCGCAGGCGTGCTGTTCAGCCATGTACAGGGCAAGACCCTGCCCCCGTCGGCCAGCGCGCACCGCGGCGAACTTGCAGGCCGGACATGGGAGGCCATGGGCGTCTCCATGGTGCTGCATCCCCGCAATCCCTACGTGCCGACCGTCCATATGAACGTCCGGCTGTTCGTTGCCCATGCGTCGGGAGATGGGCAAGAAGACGTATTCTGGTTCGGTGGCGGCCTGGACTTGACACCGTACTACCCTTTCGAAGAAGACGTTCGCCACTTTCATCAAGTTTGCAACAATGCCCTGACACCTTTCGGCGCCGACAAATACCCCGCCTACAAAAAATGGTGCGACGACTATTTCTACTTGAAGCACCGCAATGAAACGCGCGGCGTCGGCGGACTCTTCTTCGACGATCTGAACGAAGAAGGCTTTGACCACTGTTTCGCCTTGACCCGCTCGGTGGGCGATTGTTTCCTCGAAGCCTACATGCCTATCGTCGAGAAACGCGAGCGCACGCCCTACACTGACAAACAACGCGAATTCCAGGCATATCGGCGTGGCCGCTACGTCGAATTCAATCTCGTATTCGACCGAGGCACGCTGTTCGGCCTTCAATCGGGCGGGCGCACCGAATCCATTCTGCTGTCCATGCCGCCTATGGCGGCATGGCGCTACAGCTGGTCGCCCAAAGAAGGAAGCCCCGAGGCAGCGCTTTCCGACTATCTGAAGCCACGCGAATGGCTTTAAGAAAAGCGGGCCTGCTCGGCGGAAGCTTCGATCCAGTGCACTTGGCGCATATCGCGCTGGCCGAAACGGCAAAAACCGCGCTGGACCTTGACGAAGTCCAGCTGATTCCAGCCGCCGACCCGTGGCAACGCGCGCCGCTTGCCACCACCGCGGCGCATCGTCTGGCCATGCTGCATATCGCAACCGCCGGCCACGCGCAATTGCATGTCAATCCGCTTGAAATCCAGCGCGGCGGCCCAACCTACACCATTGATACTTTGCGTGAGCTTCCGCAAGATGCCGACTACTTCTGGATACTAGGTGCCGATCAGCTGGAAAACTTCTGTTCCTGGCAGTACTGGGAAGAAATATCCAGCCTCGTCACCTTGGCTGTTGCACAGCGGCCCGGTGCGCGCCTTGCAGCACCCGGACCCCTCGTCGAACATCTGGAAAAGCTGGGACGCCAACTGATCGAACTGCCCTTCGAGCCCACAGAAATTTCGGCCACGCTGGTGCGCCAGCGCTTGGCCCGCGGACAGCCCACCGATGGACTGCTCGATGTTGCTGTGGCGCAATATATTAAACAAAATGGGCTCTATCAAGCGCCTGTTGCCTAACGTCTCACGGTATAGTTCACCCATGGAAATTCAAAAATTGCAACGCCTTGTCATTGACGCCCTTGAAGACGTCAAAGCACAGGACATCAAAATCTTCAATACAACCCACATAACCGGATTGTTCGACCGCGTCGTCATCACCACAGGCTCATCCAACCGCCAAACACGGGCAATCGCCTCAAGCGTCGCCGACAGCGCCCGAGCCCACAAGCTTCCCATCGTTGCCTACGAAGGCGAAGACACCGGCGAATGGGTACTGGTCGACCTGGGCGACATCGTCATTCACTGCATGACTCCAGCGATACGCCAGTACTACAACCTGGAAGAAATCTGGGGCGGCAGGCCGGTCAATGTAAAGCTGTTGCCGCAGTCCATGCAGCCCAGCATGCCGGAAGCGTTCGACTACGACGACGACGATCAATAACAAGCCTGCCGATGAAACTGATCATCATCGCAGTGGGGCAGCGCATGCCGGACTGGGTGGAATCCGCCTGGCGCGACTATTCGCGACGCATGCCTGCCGACTGTGCGCTTGAACTGAAAGAAATCAAAGCCGAGCCCCGAACATCCGGCAAAACCCCTGCCCAGATGATGCAAGCCGAAGCTCGCCGCATCGAAGCCGCCATTCCCACGCATGCCTTGCGTATCGCTCTTGACGAACGCGGCAAAGACCTGGACACCATGGGCCTGGCGCGTGAGCTGGAAGGCTGGCGGGGCAGCGGCCAGGACATCGTCTTCCTGATCGGCGGCCCGGACGGACTCGATGCCACGCTAAAGCAAAGCTGCAACGGCCGCCTTCGGCTATCGTCGTTGACGCTGCCGCACCCCATGGTACGCGTAGTATTGGCAGAGCAACTCTATCGTGCGTGGGCTATCATGACGGGTCATCCTTATCATCGCGCCTGACAGGCGCAATACTTGGACTCCTTGCTGTCATGACTAGACGCCGCACTAAAATCGTAGCGACCTTGGGGCCGGCCAGCTCCAGCCCTGAAAAAATCGAACAACTCATACTCGCAGGCATGGATGTCGCGCGCTTGAATTTTTCGCATGGCGAGCCTGACGATCACCGAAACCGGGCAAAGCTAGTGCGCGCCATGGCAGAAAAACACGGTCGCTATGTTGCCATCATGGGCGATCTGCAAGGTCCCAAGATCCGTATCGCCCGCTTCGCGAATACCCGGGTCACGCTCGTGGCGGGTCAGCAGTTCACTTTATCGAATGCTCATCCGGCCGATGAAGGCGACGAAACTATCGTCGGCATCGATTACCCCAGCCTGGTGCAGGATTGCCATCCCGGCGATGAATTGCTGCTGGACGACGGACGGGTAGTCCTGATGGTGGAAAACGTCGACGAATCCTCGGTGCACACCGTAGTGACGGTCGGCGGGCCGCTTTCCAACAACAAAGGGATCAACCGCCGGGGAGGCGGAATTTCGGCTCCCAGCCTTACCGACAAAGATCGCGAAGACATCAAACTGGCAGCTGAACTCGAAATGGATTACGTCGCGGTGTCTTTTCCCCGCTACGGACGCGATATCGAAGAAGCCCGCACGTTGGTGGAAGCCGCCGGCAGCCAGGCCTGGATTATTGCAAAAATAGAAAGAGCCGAAGCCGTAGCGGATGACCGCGCGCTGGACGCCATTATTATGGTCAGCGATGGCGTCATGGTGGCACGCGGCGACCTGGGCGTGGAAGTGGGCGACGCACGCCTGGTGGGCATACAGAAGCGCATCATCCAGCACGCCCGTACGCATAACAAGCTGGTGATCACCGCCACCCAGATGATGGAATCGATGATAAGCAGCCCTTTGCCCACCCGTGCCGAGGTATCGGACGTGGCCAATGCGGTACTCGATTACACCGACGCGGTCATGCTTTCGGCTGAAAGCGCATCCGGACAATATCCGGTGGAAGCGGTCACCGCCATGGCGCGGGTCTGCCTTGGCGCGGAACAGGAACCCACCACCACACGCTCGCAACACCGCCTGGGCGAAACATTCACGCGCTGCGATGAAACCATCGCCCTGGCCACCATGTACGCGGCAAATCATTTCCCGGGCGTCAAGGCCATCATCAGCCTCACTGAAAGCGGCCATACGCCGCTTATCATGTCGCGCATACGTTCCGGCGTACCGATTTATTGCTACACGCGCCACGCGGGTACGCAGCGTCGGGCTGCCATGTTCCGCGGCGTATACACCGTAGCATTCGACGCGGCACAGCTCGACCCGGCCCTGGTCAGCGACGCAGCCATCGAAAAGCTGAAAGAGCAATCGCTTTTGCAGGAAGGCGACTGGATCATACTGACCAAAGGCGACTTCTACAGCAACAGCGGCGGCACGAACGGCATGAAAATTCTAAGGGTCAACTGAGCCTCAATCGTCCCCCTTTCCAGTATAAAAAGCCATGAAATCACCGCCCATCTACCTTGCGTCGGCGAGCCCGCGCCGGCATGAAATACTTGTCCAGATGGGCGTCGAACATGAGGTCTTGAATGTACCCGCTCCAGCGGGTGAAGACGAACCCCGGCTGCGTAATGAAGCCCCTGCCGACTATGTGTTGCGCACCGCGCGCGAAAAGGCCATACGTGCAAGGGAATGGTTGGCCGGGGAGCAGTCAAGCGCCGCCTCGAGACTGGATGCAGCCCGCCCCCTGCTGTCCGCCGACACGACGGTAGTGCTTGGCGACGATATCCTTGGCAAACCGGCTGGTCTCGACGATGCCCGCCAAATGCTCGCCCGTCTCTCCGGAATCACCCATACCGTCCACACGGCTGTGGTGTTTTCATGCGGCGACCTGCTTCTGGACGACGTTTCGGTCACCCAAGTCCGTTTCAAGCCGCTGTCAGCGAAAGAGATCGACGCTTATTGCGCAACAGGCGAGCCCATGGGTAAAGCGGGTGCTTATGGCATACAAGGTAAGGCGGCTATATTCATTGAACACATCGCGGGCAGCTACACCGGCGTCATGGGCTTGCCTGTATTTGAAACCTGGCGGCTTTTGCAAGCCAGCCAGGCCCAGCCTTGATTCTTAAACGGCATCAATTGGCAAAGCGCTTGCCTCTTCAATAACGCCAGCGGCCAGGAAAGCGTCTACCTCGCCGGGGGTGTAGCCATACCCGTAAAGCAACTCCCGTGTATGCTCGCCCAGCATAGGTGCTGAGCGGGTGATTTGTGTAGGGGTTTGCGAAAAATGAATTGGGCAGCCAAGAGCCTTGGTCGGTCCGGCCAGGGGATGCACCAGATCCACCACCATATTCCGGGCCAATGCCTGAGGGTGCGTCAAGGCTTGCCCTATGGTATGCACCGGACCCGCGGGCACTCCTGCCGCATTGAAGGCCTGCAGCCAGTAGGCTTGATCATGTTCGAGCAACACGGCCTCCATAGTCGCCGTCAAGGCCTGAAGATTCTCCATTCGGGCTGAATTACTCGCATAGCGGGGATCGCTGCGCCATTCGGGATGGCCCAATACCTCGGCGATACGTTCCCAATTCGCCTGGTTGGCTCCGCCTATATTTATCCATCCGTCGCTGGTGCGGAAGGCTTGGTAAGGCGCTGCCAGCAAATGCGCGGAACCGGTCGGACCGGCTGATCGACCTGTGGCGAAGTAAGAAGCTGCATGCCAATAGGTTTGCTGCAAGGCAGCTTCCATAAGGGACGTATCGACCACCTGGCCCTGTCCAGTTTTCAGCTTATGTGCGTAGGCTGCGGTAATTCCCACTGCCGCCAGAATTCCGGCATTGATATCGGCGATGGAATTACCGGTTTTTACCGGCGCCCTGCCCGGCTCGCCAGTAATGGACATAAGGCCTGCGAAACCCTGGGCAATCAAGTCGAAACCGGCCTTGTCGCCGTAAGGGCCATCCCGCCCATAACCCGAGACCGCGCAATAGATCAGGCCTGGATTGACTTTGGACAGCACGTCATAACCCAACCCCAGTTTTTCCAGCGTGCCGCGGCGATAGTTTTCAGTGAGCACATCAGCGTCTTTCACCATACGCAGCAAAATATCCCGCCCTTGCTCGAGTTTCAGGTTCAATGCGATGCCGCGCTTATTCCGGTTAAGAATCATGAAGGGTGCCGATACGCCGTTGACGCGCGGCTCCTGGTAGCCGCGCGAATCGTCGCCTCCGGGCAGTTTTTCTACTTTGACGACATCGGCGCCCATGTCGGCGAGCATCATGCCGCAAGTTGGCCCAGCCATGATTTGCGCCAGTTCAAGAACCCGCATACCCGCCAGCGGTCCCGTATGGGGAGTCTCAGCACTCATCATCATCTCCAGCAATGTGCATTTATTCGGGCCTTTGCAAAAGACAGCTTGCGCGGCAGAAAATCACTTCCCGGTGAACTCGGGCTTCTCCTTGGCCAGGAATGCGGCGTAGCCTATCCGGAAATCCTCGGTATCGAAGCAATCGAAACACTCATCGGCCTCGGCCTCTGAAATAGGCCTGGCATCGGCCAGGCGCCTGGCAAATCGCTTATGCCATCTTGCCACCAGCGGAGCACCCTCGGCGATACGCTGGGCTGTTGCATGCGATTCGGCCTGCACCTGGTCATCTGGAACCACCCGCGTAACCAGTCTTTTTTCTTTGGCTTCGGCGGCATCGAATATCCTGCCCTCCAGAAGGATTTCCAGTGTCGTGTCATGCCCTACCAGCCGCAGCAAGGGCGCCATCTCGGGGTATGCCATAACCAGGCCCAAGTTCTTGATCGGCGCACCAAAGCGACTGGATTCGCCACAAATCCGGATGTCGCACAAGGCCGCGATCTCGAGCCCGCCGCCCACGCAAATACCATGAATCTGCGCCACGAGTGGATGCGGGCAGTCATTCAAGGCCTTGGCCGTAGCGTGCATGACACACCCGTAATCAATGGCTTGTTGCTTGTTGGCGCGCTCGGTCTGGAATTCGGCAATATCGTTGCCTGGCGAAAAAGACTTTTCCCCAGCTCCTCGCAACACGATGCAACGCACCGAGTCGTCGCTGGACAAAGCCGTTATGGTTGCGCCTAGTTCGCGCCACATCGGTTTGGTCAAAGCGTTGAGCTTTTCAGGCCGGTTCAGCACCACGGTTGCAACAGCGCCATGGCGCTGCGTCTGGATCAGATTGCTCATTTGCTGGCCTCGGGATCTACATTATCGATACGATCAATTCGAGGTTTCCCGCCAGCCATCCTGCGTGCAGAACGCCACAGCCAATGAACAACAGGCCAGAACAGCATGATCAGTGCCAACGTGGTTATCGTACCGACCAGCGAATTCGACCAGAATACATGCAAACCTGTATTGGGTCCCAGCATGGACTGCCTGAAAGCATCTTCCATACGATCGCCCAGCACCAAGGCCAGAATCATGGGCGCCAATGGATAAGACAGTTTTTTCAGCACGTAGCCCACCGCCCCGAACAGCAACATAAACCAGACATCCAGCATGGCGTTATGTACGGAATAGGCGCCAATGGCGCACACCACAATAATAATGGGCGCAACAATGGCAAAGGGGATACGCAGAATCGCGGCGAACAGAGGCACTGTACTCAACACGAGTATCAAGCCCACAAAATTGCCCAGGTACATGCTGGCAATCAGGCCCCACACAAATTCTTTTTGTTCGACAAACAACAATGGCCCCGGCTGCAACCCCCAAATCATCAGCCCACCGAGCAGCACCGCCGCCGTTGCCGACCCCGGAATGCCCAGCGCCAACATGGGCAACAAGGCAGAAGTTCCCGACGCATGGGCCGCCGTTTCCGGCGCGATAACGCCTTCTATCTCACCTGTGCCGAATTTATGCCCATTACGCGAGAACCGCTGCGCCAACCCATAACCCATGAACGATGCTGCAGTCGCCCCGCCCGGCGTAATTCCCATCCAGCATCCGACTACCGTGCTGCGTATCAGGGTCACCCAATATTTTGGCATTTCTTTCCAGGTTTGCAGCACCACTTTAAGGTTGATCTTTCCGTTCTTGCCTTCGAACGCCAGCCCTTCCTCCATGCTGACAAGGATTTCCCCTATCCCGAACAAACCGATAACCACTACAAGGAAATCGACACCGCGCAGCAGCTCCGACCAACCGAACGTCATCCGCAGTCCTCCGCTGACGGTGTCCATTCCAATTGCAGCCAAGCCAAAACCCAGCATCATGGATATAACGGTCTTGAAGGGAGTTTTCTTGTCGGTTCCGACGAAGCTGCAAAAAGTAAGCAGGAATACGGCGAAGAATTCTGGCGGACCGAATCTGAGCGCAAATTTTGACACCAGGGGAGCCAGGAAGGTAATAAGCAACACACCGGACAAGGCGCCGAAAAACGATCCTGTAAAGGAAGCCGTCAGCGCATTGCCTGCCTTGCCTTGCTGGGCCAGCGGATAACCGTCGAAGGTGGTCGCCACTGACGAGGTCTCGCCCGGTATATTGAACAAGATGGAAGTAATCGCCCCGGCAAACAACGACCCCCAATATATGCATGACAGCATGATGATGGCCGAGGTCGGCGGCATGGTGAACGTGAGCGGCAGCAGGATCGCAACACCGTTAGGCCCGCCAAGCCCGGGCAGAACACCTATTATCACCCCGAGCACCAAGCCGATCAGCATCATGCCGATGTTGTACCAGCTTAGTACGGTGGCAAACCCATGAAATAACGCATTGACTTCATCCACGAGACAATTCTCCTGCCGTTGGTTTCAATAACCGAATAAGGCCTCGAATGGACCTTTGGGCAGCGGCACCATGAACTGGACTTCAAACATCCAGAACAACAGCAGGTTTACGCCCACGCTGATCAGCACTGTCTTGAGCCAGCCGATCTTGCCCAGTACACGCATGAAAGCTGCAATAAAAAACACCGAGGCAAGGTAAATGCCGACAAACTGGACTGCCAGTACATAAAGCGCTGTCGGCACCAAAACCATCAGCACTAATCTGAATCTCGCCCAACTGACAAAAACCGTGCGATTACGCTGCTTGCCGAATAGCGACTTCAGCAATACGGCCACACTCGCTATGCACAGGATAAGACCGATATGAAAAGGAAAATAACCCGATTCCGGCCCATCCGCGGCCCAGTTTGAACCGATACGATGGTTGTCCACCATCATGACTACGCCTATCGCGAAAACCACGACCGCTGTTATTGCATCGACGGCGCTATAGGACAACCCGCCTCCCGACGGGTTGCCGCCTGTGTGCTCATGCTTCATTCAGGCCCCCTGCCTATTTCTTGCTGGCTAGTCCGGCTTCCTGCATCAAGGCCTTGTGCTTGGCCTCATCCTTTTTCAGGAACTCCACATAATCATTGCCGGTCAGGTACTGGCCGTTCAGCGCCTGTTTGGCCAGATAATCTTTCCACTCTTGCGTATCGGTCACTTTCTTGAGCAAGTCGGCGTAGTACTCGACCTGCTCGGGCGTCGTATCGCTGGGCAGGAAAAAGCCGCGCAGCATCTGATACTGAACGTCATAGCCCGCTTCCTTGCATGTCGGGATATCGCTCCAGGAAAGGTCCTTGGTGACCTTGTCTTTATAGGTCATGCGTTCATCGGAAAACACGCATAAGGCGCTGATCTGGCCCGCCCGCCACTGAGCAATGTTCTCGCTGGGATTGTTGACGTTGGAATTAGTATGCTTGCCTACCAGCTGGGTGGCGGCTTCCCCGCCGCTTTTATAGGGTACATAGGTGAATTTGACGCCTGCCGCTTTTTCTAGCGCGACGGTAATAATCTGGTCTTCACGCTTGGCGCCCGTTCCGCCCATTTTGAAAGATCCTGGAGGCGCGGCTTTCACGGCATTCAGATAATCTGCCGCTGTCTTGTAGCCATCTTCTGCATTGGTCCAGAGCAGGAACTCGTCTTGCGCAATCATGGCAACCGGGTTCAGATCCGTCCAGTTAAAGGGCAGGTCGACCGCGATAGGCAAAGTATAGATAGCCGAGAAGGCAACCATGAGTTTATGCGGATCGCCCTTCGAGCCTTTGGTATCCATGATGCCCTCGGCCCCGCTGGCGCCACCCTTGTTCAGAACCAGGGTGGACTGCTTCATCAGCTTATGCTTGAGGATGATGCTCTGGATCGTTCTGGCCATTTGATCGGAAGCCCCGCCCGCACCGGCAGGTACAATAATTTCAACGGTCCTGGTGGGTTCCCAGGCGGCATGGGCGGGCGCCATGCCAAGGCTGGCCAGCATGGCCAGCGAGGACAGCAAATAAGTTTTCTTTGGTAGCCTGCGAGTTAGATGCTTCATGTGGTATCTCCTCCGGTTGGTGCTACGAAAACGGTCTACGCAGCTCGCGTCAAGGCCGCCATACTTGATTCGCTCAGGTAATCCATTGCAGCTTGCACTCCGCCTTTTTTATGCGGTATCCCTGATATTTCCAGACCCATTTCCACCCCTGCCAGCGTCCCACACAAAGTCAGCTCGTTCAGATCGCCAAGATGGCCGATGCGAAACACTTTATCGGACAGTTTGCTAAGCCCCTGTCCCAGCGACATATTGAAATGGTGAAGCACGGTCTTTCGAAATGCATCGGCACTATGGCCATCGGGTACGACCACGGCTGTCAGGGCCGAACTATATTCGTTCGGGTTCAGGCACAGGATCTCGAGCCCCCATGCTTGCACCGCCCGCCGCGTTGCTTCGCCAAAACGATGGTGCCGGGCAAAAACCTTATCCAGTCCTTCCGCAAACAACATTTCCAGTGCTTCATGCAAGCCGTACAGCAAGTTGGTGGCCGGCGTATAGGGAAAATAGCCTGAAGGATTGATGGCGAGCATATCCTTCCAATCCCAATACGAACGCTGCAGCGTCGCAGTCTCGGACGCCACCAATGCCTTGGCGCTTATGGCATTGAACGCCAGTCCCGGAGGCAACATCAACCCCTTTTGCGACCCGGCAACCGTCACATCGACGCCCCACTCATCATGGCGGTAATCCATCGAGCCCAAGGACGAAATGGTGTCGACCATCAACAAGGCCGGGTGCCCGCTGCTGTCTATAGCCTTGCGCAACGCAGCAATATTGCTGGTCACACCGGTTGCGGTCTCGTTATGCACGGCGCAAACCGCCTTGATCTGATGGTCTTTGTCGGCTTTCAGGCGCGCTTCGATCTGCGCAGAGTCAATGCCATGACGCCAATCGCCAGCCAAAAACTCCACCTTCAACCCGAGCTTGTTCGCCATCTTCTTCCAAAGCGTTGCAAAGTGACCTGTTTCCACCATGAGCACGAGATCGCCAGGCGAAAGCGTATTGACCAGCGCCGCTTCCCAGGCTCCGGTTCCGGATGCCGGGTAAATCACCACATCGGCCTTTGTCTTGAACACTTTTTTCATGCCCGCCAGAACCGACTTGCCCAGCACTCCGAACTCGGGACCGCGATGATCGATGGTGGCGTTGTCAATGGCACGCAGCACACGGTCAGGCACATTGGTGGGCCCGGGAATCTGCAAAAAATGACGCCCAGAGGAATGAGAGTGCAACGGAATCATATTTAGCCTCGCGCTTAACTTGGTATACAAGATACAAATTTCAGCGAATAATAAACAGGAAGCAAGCAGCTTGCAAGAACAATTTGTGCTGCAGCACACTATAAATTTTCCTGAAAATTGGCTTACAATCGGCGCAACGGCGATGAATCCTGCGGAATTTCCGCATAAAGGTTCTTCACCAAGCCACGAAGAAAAACTCTTTGAAATTTTGTATACCAAATGAAAATTGAACAATTAGACGGCGCGAATGAAGCGCCGTCACCCTCCGCCATCGAAACTGCCGCTGCCCTGGCGGTTGATCGGCGCACTTTGCCAACGGCGGTTGCCGAACGTCTGCGTGAAATGATTATCGAAGGCCAGCTTCCCGCCGGCACGCGCCTGAACGAACGCGCCTTGTGCGACCAGCTGCAAGTCTCCCGCACACCGTTACGGGAAGCATTCCGCCTGCTTGCCGCCGACGGGCTGGTTCAGATGCAGCCCAACAAGGGCGCCCAGGTCATAGCCTTGTCCGAAAAAGATATCCGCGAAAGCTTCGAGGTGATGGGTGCCCTTGAAGCGCTTTCCGGCGACCTCGCCTGCATGCATGTCACCGACCAGGAAATCGCCGAAATCAAGGCGCTTACCTTTGAAATGCAGGCCTGCCATGCCCGCCGCGATCTTCCTGCTTATTACCACGTCAACCGGGAAATCCACGACCGCATCAATGCCGCGGGAAAAAATCAATTGCTGTCGCAGGTATACACAACCATCAATCTCAGGCTGCAGAATCTGCGCTTTCGCTCCAACCTGAACCACGACAAATGGGACAAGGCCATGCTCGAGCATATCGACATGGTCAATGCTCTCGCCGCGCGCGATGGCGCCCGATTGGCGTCCATCATGCGCACGCACCTCCAACGCAAAGGCGAAGCCGTACTCGAAAGTCTGAAACTCGCATCGCCTGACTCCCCCTGACCCAGCTTGAGCCCATCAAGCAAGACTTGAACCAGGAATCCGATGAACGTCCCTTTAACTCGGCAGCCCCACCTGCATTCGACTGCAGACATGAAAGAACTGGCGGCTCGCCTGCAGCTTGAAGTAAAAGGCGAAGTCCTGTTCGACAAAGGCTCGCGAGGGCGCTATGCGACCGATGCGTCTATTTACCAAATTGAGCCGGTAGGCGTATTGATCCCCAAAAGCATCGATGATGTACGAGCGGCGCTAAGCCTGTGCCGACAACTGGGTGTCCCGCTTTTGGCTCGTGGCGGAGGCACCTCGCAATGCGGTCAAACCGTTGGCGCGGCCCTCGTCATCGACAATAGCAAGTACCTGAACCACATCGGCGATCTCGACCTTGACGCCATGACTGTAACCGTTGAACCGGGCACTGTGCTTGACCATTTGAATGCATGGCTGAAACCTCACGGAGTATGGTTTCCCGTAGACGTCAGTACAGCCGCCCAATGCACTCTGGGCGGAATGGCCGGCAACAATTCCTGTGGATCGCGCTCGATCGCCTATGGCAACATGGTGCATAACGTCCATAGTATCGACGCCCTATTGTCCGACGGCACCGAAGCCATTTTTGGCGACAAAGCGCAGATGCGCAACCCTCCGCCACGCATCTCGGAACTCGTGTCCCGCCTGCACGCAATAGCCGAACGCGAGCGCGAACAAATTCAAACCCAGGTACCGTCAGTCATGCGCAGGGTTGGCGGCTATAACCTGGATATCTTTTACCCGCAGAGCTCAAGACCTTATACCAGCGAGGGCAGCGTCAATATGGCGCATATGTTGGTAGGCAGCGAGGGCACGCTTGCGTACTCCAAAAAAATCACCTTGAAACTGGCACCCTTGCCGGCAAACAAAACCCTGGGCGTTGTCAACTTTCCCACCTTTTATCAGGCCATGGACCTGACGCGCCATATCGTCAAGCTGGAACCATGTGCGGTAGAGCTGGTGGATCGCACCATGATAGAGCTGGCTCGAAGCAACCCGGCATTCAAGCCGGTTATCGACCGGGCCTTGATCGGTGCCCCCGAAGCCATATTGCTGGTCGAGTTTGCCGGCGAATCCAAAGCTGAGCAACTCCGCAAACTCGCAGAGTTGGTCGAGCTGATGGGAGATCTGGGCTTGCCCGGATCCGTGGTCGAAATGAGCGATGCCGCAGCACAGAAAGCCCTATGGGAAGTTCGCAAGGCCGGCTTGAACATCATGATGAGCATGCGCGGCGATGGCAAGCCCGTCTCTTTCATCGAAGACTGCGCAGTCCCGCTGGAACATTTGGCGGAGTACACCAGCAAACTGACTGAAGTATTCCAGCGGCACGGCACGCGAGGCACCTGGTATGCGCATGCATCCGTAGGCACGCTGCATGTACGTCCTATTCTGGATATGCGAGCCAGCGGGGCGGAAAAGATGCGTGCAATAGCCCAAGAGGCGTCCCAGATGGTGCGCCAGTACAAGGGAGCGTTTTCGGGCGAGCACGGAGACGGCCTGGTGCGCAGCGAATGGGTATCCTGGCAATTCGGGCCCCGATTGACGAAGGCGTTTGAGGAAATCAAGGATATATTCGACCCTGAAGGCCTGATGAACCCCGGCAAGATCGTACGGTGCAGCAAAATGGATGACAAATCGCTGTTTCGCTTCGCGCCGGGGTATAAAACCATCTCGTTCAAGCCGGCACTGGATTGGTCCGCCTGGAATGTCAGCAATGACCCGGCTACCGACACGACCTCGGCGCCAGGAACAGGAGGCGACCCCACCCACGGCTTCGCCAAGGCTGTGGAAATGTGCAACAACAACGGCCACTGCCGCAAGTTCGATGCCGGCACGATGTGTCCCAGCTATCGCATTACGCGGGACGAGCAACACTTGACGCGCGGTCGCGCCAACACCCTACGACTGGCGCTATCCGGACAGCTGGGCCCCGACGCCTTCACGTCGGATGAAATGCGAGCAACGCTGGACTTATGCGTAAGCTGCAAAGGCTGTAAACGCGACTGTCCGACAGGCGTCGACATGGCCAAAATGAAGGTTGAGTTTTTGCATCAATGGCAAAGAAAGTATGGACTGAAGCTTAAAGACAAATTGATTGCGACCTTGCCACGCTGGGCGCCTTGGGCTGCCCGCCTACCCTTCCTGTTCAATCTGCGCGATACACTCCCCGGCGCAGCGGCGCTATCGGAACGCTATCTGGGCTTTTCTGCAAAACGCTCACTGCCGAAGTGGCGTAGCGACACGTTCCTGCAGCAAGCTCCAGCGACAGATGCCGAAACCGCCAACGTCGTTCTGTTTGCCGATACGTTCAATAATTATTTTGAAGCTGAAAATGCGCGTGCCGCTCACAAAGTGCTACAGGCCGCGGGCTACCAGGTGCATATTGCCGGACCGTCTCCCGGTGATGCAAACCCAAAACGACCGCTATGCTGTGGTCGTACCTATTTGTCGGCCGGCATGGTTGTCCAGGCACAACAAGAAGCGCGCCGGGTTGTAGAGGCGCTGCAGCCTTTCGTAAGCCGCGGAATTCCCGTTGTCGGTCTTGAACCATCCTGCCTGTTGACCCTGCGCGACGAGTTCCTGGTAATGGGCCTGGGCGACGATGCGCAACTATTGGCAAATAATGCATTTCTGTTCGAGGAATTTCTGGCACGCGAACATACAGCGGGACGAATGAAACTGAAGTTGGGCCCACTACCCGAAAAACGTGCCTTGTTGCACGGCCATTGCCATCAAAAAGCATTCGATGCCGTCAAGCCCATACAACAAGTATTGGCGTTGATCCCGGACTTGAAAACAGAACTGATCGAATCCAGCTGCTGCGGCATGGCCGGGAGTTTCGGCTATGAAGCCAAACACTATCAGGCATCCATGCAGATGGCAGAACTTTCGCTGCTTCCGGCTATTCGCAAGGCGGAGCCTGGCACATTGCTGATTGCAGACGGGACCAGTTGCCGTCACCAGATATCCCATGGCATCGGGCATGGCAAATCGAACAGCCATGCTGTACACGTGGCCTGTGTTCTGGCACGTGCATTGGTGTGACAGCCAGGTTGGTACTGGCCGGCCTGGAACTGAGCCGGCTATTGCACTGATTACATGTCTCTAAAAAATCAAATACGGACATCCAGACGCCTGGCCCGTTATAACACGATGCTCAAAACAAAAACCCCCGCACGGGTGAGCGTGCGGGGGTTTTCTTACAGCATAAGAGCTTGACGATGACCTACTTTCACAGACGTACGTCCACTATCATCGGCGCAAAGGCGTTTCACGTTCCTGT
>JAKFFG010000009.1:0-12629 GCA_036675275.1 Pseudomonas sp.
TCGTAGGCTTGCAACCAATCGGTAGTACTAGCCCTAGGGCTAGGCTGCTAGATTCCTTATCGACGATGAGCAGGCGGGGTGGGAGCATTCTCAAGCAGTCGATCCGCGTATACGGTCGATACCCGACGGGTGTCGGGCCACTGGCCCGACCGGGCGAGTTCCGCGGCCGCCTCGATGGGACTGAGCGTAACGGGTACCCATGGCAACGCCATGGGCGTAGCGCGCGAAGCCGGAACGGCCCCCGACACACCCGCCTTTCTAAAGAACGAAAAGCTTAAGAACGAAAAACCGTCCCCAACGCCTGCGCGCTGCAGCGACCCCTGCAAACTCCTCAACCAAGAATGCTATAGGCGCACAAAATAGAAAAAGCCGGGCGTTGCCGCCCGGCTCTTTCTTACCTGCTGCAAACCGCAGGTTTACTCTTCGACAGGATCGATCCCTTCATCCGAATCGGCGTTCCCGTGTGTTTCCACAACTTCCGCGGGAGGCGTATCTTCAAAAGGATTGGCCATCGCACGAGCCGCTTGACGTTCGGCCGCTTCGTGGGCCTCTTTGTCTTTGCGCGCCATGTGATACGCCATACCCGTACCGGCAGGTATCAGGCGGCCGACAATCACGTTTTCTTTCAGGCCGCGCAAATCGTCGCGCTTGCCCATGATTGCCGCTTCCGTGAGAACCCGTGTGGTTTCCTGGAACGAGGCCGCCGAGATGAACGAATCGGTCGACAGGGATGCCTTGGTAATGCCCAGCAGTACGTTGTCGTACGTGGCTGGAATCTTGCCCTCGGCTTCCATGCGATCGTTTTCGTTGAGCAGCTCGGAACGCTCTACCTGTTCACCCGTAATGAAACTGGTGTCGCCGGCGTTGGTAATGTTCACGCGGCGCAGCATCTGACGGACAATCACTTCGATGTGCTTGTCGTTGATCTTCACGCCTTGCAAACGGTACACGTCCTGCACTTCGTTGACCACGTAGCTGGCGAGTCGCTCAATACCTTGCAAACGCAGGATATCGTGCGGGTCGGCCGGGCCATCGACGATCATTTCGCCCTTGTTCACGACCTGGCCGTCATGCACAAGCACCTGTTTTTCCTTGGGAATAAGGAACTCATGGCTGACGCCGTCCAGGTCGGTGATGACCAGACGCTGTTTGCCCTTGGTGTCCTTACCGAAAGAAACGGTACCGGTGACGTCGGCAAGCATGCCGGCGTCTTTCGGTGAACGCGCTTCGAACAGCTCGGCCACGCGTGGCAAACCGCCGGTGATATCACGCGTCTTTTGCGATTCTTGTGGAATACGCGCCAGAACTTCACCGATGGCGACCTGCATGCCATCGCGCACGGTAATCAGTGCACCGACCGGGAAGGTGATGTTTACCGAATGATCTGTACCGGCAATCTTCACTTCTTCGCCCGCATCATTCAGAAGCTTGATCTGCGGACGCATCATGACCTTGCCGCCACGAGTCTTGGGCGTAATGACCACGAGCGTCGACAGACCAGTGACTTCGTCCAGCTGCCTGGCAACCGTCACGCCTTCATCGATGTTCTCGAACCGTACCTGCCCCGCATACTCCGAGACAATCGGACGGGTAAGCGGATCCCAGCTTGCAAGACGCTGACCGGCCTTGACGACATCGCCGTCGCCGACGGTGATCGTTGCGCCATACGGGACCTTGTGGCGTTCGCGTTCGCGGCGGTTATCATCAAAAATGACAATTTCACCGGAGCGCGAGATAGCCACGCGATCGCCCTTGGCATTGGTAACGTAGCGCAGGCCAATGGCAAAGCCGATGGTACCTGCGGACTTCGTTTCCACCGAGCTGGCCATGGCGTTACGCGATGCTGCGCCACCAATGTGGAAGGTACGCATCGTAAGCTGCGTGCCCGGCTCCCCGATGGACTGGGCCGCGATAACACCGATAGCCTCGCCGCGGTTGATCATGCTGCCGCGACCCAGGTCGCGGCCATAGCAGTGGGCGCACAAGCCATGGCGTGTTTCGCAAGTAAGGGGCGTACGCACCTTGACTTCGTCAACACCAATGCTGTCGATGTATTCGACCAGGTCTTCGTCCAGCAGCGTGCCGGCAGCCAACGCGGTTTCCTGATTTTCAGGATTGACGATATCGGCAGCAACCACGCGACCCAGAATGCGGTCGCGCAATGGTTCGATGACTTCACCGCCTTCGACCAGGGCTTTCATCAAGTAGCCGCGGGTGGTGCCGCAATCGGATGTCGTGATGACCAGATCCTGCGTCACATCGACCAGACGGCGCGTGAGGTAGCCCGAGTTCGCTGTTTTAAGAGCGGTGTCGGCCAGACCCTTACGTGCGCCGTGAGTGGAAATAAAGTACTGAAGTACGTTAAGACCTTCACGGAAGTTGGCGGTAATAGGCGTTTCGATAATCGAGCCGTCAGGCTTGGCCATCAGGCCGCGCATACCGGCCAGCTGGCGTATCTGTGCAGCGGAACCCCGCGCGCCGGAGTCGGCCATCATGTAGATGGAATTGAACGATTCCTGGCGCACTTCTTCGCCGTGGCGGTTGATTACCGGTTCGGTGGAGAGCTGCTCCATCATGGCCTTGCCGACTTTATCGCCGGCCTTGCCCCAGATATCGACCACGTTGTTGTAACGCTCTTGCGAAGTCACCAGACCCGACGAATACTGCTTGTCGATTTCCTTGACTTCCTTGCTGGCCTGGCCAAGGATCTCTTCCTTGACCGACGGGATCAGCATGTCGCTCATGGCAATGGAGATACCGCCGCGTGTCGCCAGGCGGAAGCCCGACTGCATCAGTTTGTCGGCAAAGATCACCGTTGCGCGCAGACCGCAGCGACGGAAGGACTGGTTGATGAGGCGAGAAATTTCTTTCTTTTTGAGCGGCCGGTTCAGCACCGAGAACGGCAGTCCGTGAGGCAGAATTTCGGACAGCAAGGCGCGGCCCACAGTCGTTTCGAAACGGCGCAACACAGGTTGCCATGCGCCCTGCTCGTCTTTCTCGTACTCGTTCAGACGAACAGTGACACGGCTTTGCAGCTCGACTTCACGGTTATCGTAAGCGCGCTGGACTTCAGCGACGTCGGTGAAGAACAAGCCTTCGCCTTTGCCGTTGGTGCGCTCGCGCGTCGTGTAGTAAAGACCCAGCACGATATCCTGCGACGGCACGATGGACGGTTCGCCATTGGCCGGGAACAGGATGTTGTTCGACGCCAGCATCAGTGTGCGGGCCTCGAGCTGAGCTTCCAGCGACAGCGGCACGTGTACGGCCATCTGGTCGCCGTCGAAGTCGGCGTTGAAGGCCGCGCAAACCAGCGGGTGCAACTGAATGGCCTTGCCTTCAATCAGCACGGGCTCGAAAGCCTGAATACCCAGACGGTGCAAGGTAGGCGCGCGGTTGAGCATGACCGGATGTTCGCGGATGACCTCTTCGAGGATATCCCAGACTACCGGTTCCTGCGTTTCCACCAGCTTCTTGGCAGCCTTGATCGTCGTGGCCAGGCCCATCATTTCAAGACGATTGAAGATGAAAGGCTTGAACAGTTCCAGAGCCATCAGCTTGGGCAGACCGCATTGGTGCAACTTGAGCTGCGGGCCCACCACAATAACCGAACGGCCGGAGTAATCGACGCGCTTGCCCAGCAAGTTCTGACGGAAACGGCCGCTCTTGCCCTTGATCATGTCGGCCAGCGACTTGAGCTGGCGCTTGTTAGCGCCCGTCATGGCCTTGCCGCGACGTCCGTTATCCAGCAAGGAATCGACCGATTCCTGCAGCATGCGTTTTTCGTTGCGCAGGATGATGTCCGGCGCCTTCAGTTCGAGCAGGCGCTTCAGGCGGTTGTTGCGGTTGATGACGCGGCGATACAGGTCGTTCAGGTCGGAGGTCGCGAAACGGCCGCCGTCCAGCGGCACCAGCGGACGAAGATCCGGCGGCAGCACAGGCAGCACTTCCATGACCATCCACTCGGGCTTGATGCCCGATTTCTGGAAGCCTTCCAGAACCTTCAGACGCTTGGAGATCTTTTTGATCTTGGCATCGGACGACGTAGCCTTGAGTTCGGCGCGCAGGATCTCGACATCGCGATCGATATCGATGGTGCGCAAGAGTTCGCGCACCGCTTCCGCACCCATCAGGGCGTGGAAATCGTCGCCGTACTCTTCGGTCTTGGCCAGGAAGTCGTCGTCGGACATGATCTGACCGCGCTTGAGCGGGGTCATGCCGGGTTCGATAACGCACCATGCTTCGAAGTACAGTACGCGTTCGATATCGCGCAGGGTCATATCCAGGACCATGCCCAGGCGCGAAGGCAGGCTCTTGAGGAACCAGATATGCGCCACAGGGCTGGCGAGTTCGATATGCCCCATGCGCTCGCGGCGCACTTTGGCTACGGTGACCTCAACGCCGCATTTTTCGCAGATGACGCCGCGGTGCTTCAGGCGCTTGTACTTGCCGCAAAGGCATTCGTAGTCCTTGATGGGACCGAATATCTTGGCGCAGAAAAGGCCGTCGCGCTCGGGCTTGAACGTGCGATAGTTGATCGTTTCGGGCTTGCGAACTTCTCCGAAAGACCACGACCGCACTTTCTCGGGCGATGCGATGCCGATCTTGATGGCATCGAACTGCTCGTCTTGCGAGACTTGTTTGAATAGATCGAGTAGCGCTTTCATTATTTACGCTCCAAATCCATGTCCAGAGACAGGGATCTAATTTCTTTGACCAGAACGTTGAACGACTCCGGCATACCGGCGTCTATGACGTGGTCGCCCTTGACGATGTTTTCGTACACTTTGGTCCGGCCTGCGATATCGTCGGATTTGACGGTAAGCATTTCCTGCAATGTGTACGAAGCACCGTAAGCTTCGAGCGCCCAGACTTCCATCTCACCGAAACGCTGTCCACCGAACTGGGCTTTACCGCCCAGTGGCTGTTGCGTGACGAGCGAGTATGGACCAGTAGAACGCGCATGCATCTTGTCGTCAACCAAGTGGTGCAGTTTCAGATAGTGCATGTAGCCGATCGTGACCGGACGTTCGAATTGCTCGCCGGTACGGCCGTCCACCAGCCAGGCCTGCGAACGGGTCTCCGTCAGGTTGAGGCGTTCGGCGATGTCGTCGGGGTAAGCCAGTTCCAGCATCTTGGTGATTTCGTCTTCAGTGGCACCGTCGAAGACCGGTGTTGCCAAAGGCACGCCGTTCTTCAAGTTGGTGGCCATTTCAATGACTTCATCGTCGGTCAGTTCACCGATACGAGCCTTGGCGCCAGTGCTGTTGTAGACCTTTTCGAGGTACGTGCGAATATCCTTGATCTGGACATTCTTTTCGTCTTCGAGCATGTCTGCAATGCGATAGCCCACGCCCTTGGCGGCCCAGCCCAGATGCACTTCCAGAACCTGGCCCACGTTCATCCGCGAAGGAACGCCCAGGGGGTTCAACACGATGTCGGCAGGTGTGCCGTCGGCCATGTGCGGCATGTCTTCGATAGGCGTGATGCGCGATACGACACCCTTGTTGCCGTGACGGCCGGCCATCTTGTCGCCCGGCTGCAGGCGGCGCTTGACGGCAAGGTAAACCTTGATCATCTTGAGCACGCCAGGAGGCAGCTCGTCGCCCTGAGTCAGCTTCTTGCGCTTTTCTTCAAAGGCAAGATCGAACTCGTGACGCTTCTGCTCGACCGATTCCTTGGCCTGCTCCAGCACGATCGCGTGGGCTTCGTCGGCCAAGCGCACATCGAACCACTGCCAGCGGTCGACCTCGGCCAGGTATTCGCTGGTAAGAGCCGTACCCTTGGCCAGCTTGCGCGGACCACCGTTGACCACTTTGCCGACCAGGAACTTGCCGATACGATCGAAGGTATCGTTTTCAACAATACGCAGCTGATCGTTGAGGTCTTGGCGGTAACGGCGCAATTCGTCGTCGATGATGGACTGAGCGCGCTTGTCGCGTTCGATTCCTTCACGTGTGAAGACCTGCACGTCGATGACGGTACCGACCATGCCCGAAGGCACGCGCAACGACGTATCTTTCACGTCGGAGGCTTTCTCGCCGAAAATGGCGCGCAGCAGCTTTTCTTCCGGAGTCAGCTGGGTCTCGCCTTTGGGCGTGACCTTGCCAACCAGCACGTCGTCCGCACGCACTTCGGCGCCGATGTAGACAATGCCGGAATCATCCAGGCGATTCAATTGCGTCTCGGCCAGATTGCTGATGTCGCGCGTGATTTCCTCGGCGCCCAGCTTGGTATCGCGCGCAACCACCGTAAGTTCTTCGATGTGGATCGAAGTGTAGCGGTCGTCGGCCACGACTTTTTCGGAGATCAGGATCGAATCTTCGAAGTTATAGCCGTTCCAGGGCATGAACGCGATGAGCATGTTCTGACCCAGGGCCAATTCGCCCAGGTCGGTCGAGGCACCGTCGGCCAGCACGTCGCCACGGGCCACGTGATCGCCACGCTTGACGATAGGACGCTGGTTGATGTTGGTGTTCTGGTTCGAACGGGTGTACTTGATGAGGTTGTAGATATCCACACCGACCTGGCCGGCAATGTCTTCCTCATCGTTCACGCGGATCACCACACGCTCTGCATCGACGTGATCGACGATACCGCCACGGATGGCCTGTACCGTTGTACCCGAGTCGACCGCAACTGTGCGCTCGATGCCTGTGCCCACCAGAGGTTTCTCTGGACGCAGGCAGGGAACAGCCTGACGCTGCATGTTGGCGCCCATCAGTGCCCGGTTGGCGTCATCGTGCTCCAGGAACGGAATCAGCGATGCAGCCACGGAAACGATCTGCGACGGCGCAACGTCCATGTAGTGCACATTGCCCGGTGCGGTAAGCATGGTTTCACCGGCTTCGCGGCAAGCCACGAGGTCGTCGGCAAAACGCCCTTCTTCGTCAAGCTCGGCATTCGCCTGTGCGATGACGTAGTGGCTTTCTTCGATGGCCGACAGGTAATCGATCTGTTCGCTGACCTTTCCGTCGATGATCTTGCGGTAAGGGGTTTCCAGGAAGCCGTACTCGTTCAGACGAGCATACAGCGCCATGGAGTTGATCAGACCGATGTTCGGACCTTCGGGCGTTTCGATCGGGCATACACGGCCGTAATGGGTCGGATGCACGTCGCGCACCTCGAAGCCCGCACGTTCACGCGTAAGACCGCCAGGGCCCAATGCCGAAACGCGACGCTTGTGCGTGATTTCGGACAATGGATTGGTCTGGTCCATGAACTGCGACAACTGGCTTGAGCCGAAGAATTCCTTGATGGCAGCCGAAATCGGCTTGGAATTGATCAGATCGTGAGGCATGAGGTTTTCCGTCTCGGCCTGGCCCAGACGTTCTTTTACCGCACGCTCGACACGCACCAGGCCCGCACGGAACTGGTTCTCGGCCAGCTCGCCTACGCAACGCACACGGCGATTGCCCAGGTGATCGATGTCATCGATCTGGCCGCGGCCGTTACGCAGTTCCACCAGAACCATGATGGTCTGAAGGATATCTTCGTTCGTAAGCGTCATGGGACCGGTGATATCGTCGCCACGGCCCAGACGGCTGTTCACCTTCATGCGGCCGACGCGCGACAGATCGTAGGCGTCTTCGCTGTAGAACAGGCGCTGGAACAAGGCTTCGACGGCGTCCTCGGTTGGAGGTTCGCCGGGACGCATCATGCGATAGATCGCCACGCGAGCGGCCATCTGGTCGGCCGTTTCGTCGGTGCGCAGGGTTTGCGAGATATAGCCGCCACGGTCCAGGTCGTTGATGTACAGCGTCTGGATTTCACGGACGTTTGCCACGCGCAGTTCGGCGAGCATCGATTCGGTGATCTCGTCGTTGGCGTTGGCAATGACTTCGCCCGTTTCGGCATTGACCACGCCCTTGGCCAGCACACGGCCAAGAAGAAAATCTTCAGGCACGGAAACGCGCTCGACTTTGGCTGCGGTCAGTTCGCGCAGGTGCTTGGCATTGATGCGCTTGTCTTTCTCGACAATGACCTTGCCTTCGCGATCGGTGATATCGAAGTGGGCCACTTCGCCCTTCCAGCGCTCGGACACGAACTCCAGCGTGCCGCCTTCTTTGTGGATCTCGAAATTATCGAAATCGGAGAAGTACGCCAGGATGGCTTCGGGTGTCATCCCGATGGCTTTGAGCAGAATGGTGACCGGCATCTTGCGGCGGCGATCGACACGGAAGAACAGGATGTCCTTGGGGTCGAACTCGAAGTCCAGCCACGAACCGCGGTAGGGAATCACGCGCGCCGAGAACAGCAGCTTGCCCGAGCTGTGCGTTTTACCACGATCATGCTCGAAGAAGACGCCGGGGGAACGGTGCAATTGGGAAACAATGACACGCTCGGTGCCGTTGATGACGAAGGAGCCGGTGTTGGTCATGAGCGGAATTTCGCCCATGTACACTTCCTGCTCTTTGACTTCTTTGACTGTAGGCTTGCTTACTTCGCGGTCCAGCAGGACCAGGCGCACCTTGGCACGCAACGGAGAAGCATAGGTCAGCCCGCGCAGCTGGCATTCCTTGACATCAAACACAGGTTCGCCGAGCACGTAGCTGACGAACTCAAGCCGCGCCATCTGATTATGGCTAACGATCGGGAAGATGGAACTAAAGGCTGCTTGCAGGCCTTCATCTTTGCGTTTGGAAGGTGTAGTATCCGCCTGCAGAAATGTTTTAAATGATTGCAGTTGAGTCGCCAAAAGGTAAGGGACGTCCTGGACGTCTTCACGCTTGGCGAAGCTCTTGCGTATGCGCTTTTTTTCGGTGAACGAATAAGGCATGAGCACTCCGACTCGAGGGTTACATGGGCCGTCAACCACGGCCCTGGTTTACGACTCCAGAAAACCCGATTCGGGTAAATAACCGGACCAGAATCGCGGGTTTTCTGGAAACGCAAAAGCCCGGGAAGGCCTTGGCGCTCCCCGGGCAAGCGAAAACAGCCTTACTTCAGTTCGGCCTTAGCGCCAGCTTCTTCAAGCTTTTTCTTGGCAGCTTCAGCGTCAGCTTTGGCCATTGCTTCTTTAACTGGCTTCGGTGCGCCGTCAACCAGGTCTTTGGCTTCTTTCAAGCCCAGACCTGTGATTTCACGCACGGCTTTAATGACGCTAACTTTGTTTGCGCCGATTTCAGCCAATACGAGCGTGAATTCTGTTTGCTCTTCAGCGGCGGCAGCAGCGCCACCAGCAGCAGGAGCAGCAGCCACAGCGGCGGCAGCAGCCGACACGCCAAATTTTTCTTCCATTTCCTTGATCAGCTCGGACAATTCGAGCACGGTCATGCTAGCGATAGCGTCAAGGATTTCAGCTTTGCTTAATGCCATTTTTGAGAACTCCAAATATATATATAAATGCCAGGGTTGGGTGTCGCTCTGTTCGACGAAATCCGAAGGGGCTGCTTACGCGGCTTCCTTCTGATCGCGCACAGCCGCGAGGCCGCGTACGAACTTGGTAGGAACTTCGTTGAGCGTACGCACAAATTGCGTGACGGGGGCTTGCATCGTACCCATCAGTTTCGAGATCAACTCGTCGCGCGACGGCATGGTGGCCAAGGCCTTCACACCATCTTGGCTCAAGACGTTATTGGGCAATGCCCCGCCTTTGAGAACCAGCTTGTCGTTGGTTTTAGCGAAACTGGCTAGCACCTTTGCCGCCGAAACCGGATCACCGCTAATCGCGTAGATTAGCGGACCGGTCAGCTGAGCCGAGAGTTCCTCGAAGGGAGTCCCGACAACAGCACGACGGACCAGCGTGTTTTTGAGAACACGCAGATACACACCCGACTCACGCGCAGTTTTGCGCAATACGGTAACAGAGGCGACGTCCAGACCACGGTACTCAGCGATAATGACCGATTGGGCCTTTGCAACTTCTGCAGAGACTTCTTCGATGACTACCGCTTTCTCTTGACGATTGAGACTCACGGTTTGAACACTCCATCTAAAGACGCTCGGGAGGGTCCCTTGCGTCAACCGAATGCGGCGCACCTGGTCGAGTTCTTAAAAGAATTCTTCCATGGGCGCCGTCTGCGCTGGACTCAGCCTGCGAACAGTCTGAAATTAAGCACCGTAGCGCGCGCGAGTTGCGCTTTGCCGTGGTACTCCAGCGGTCTTTGACAGCAATGTCTGGCGAACCCAGACACGGCCCAAAGTTCTATTTCCTTAGGCTTGAAATCAAGCCGTCAGGGAAGCTATTTCTACGCGTGCACCGCCGCCCATCGTGGACGAGACAGCGAGCTTGCGCATGTAGACACCTTTTGCTGCAGTCGGACGCGCCTTGTTCAGGGCATCAACCAGAGCAAGCAGGTTTGTTTGCAATTGTTCCACTTCGAAGGAAGCACGACCGATCGTGGCATGGATAATGCCGGCCTTGTCGGTACGGTACTGCACTTGACCAGCCTTGGCGTTCTTGACGGCAGTAACGACGTCTGGCGTCACGGTGCCGACCTTGGGGTTGGGCATCAGGCCGCGAGGGCCGAGGATTTGTCCCAAGGCGCCAACAACACGCATGGTGTCGGGCGAAGCAATGACCACGTCAAAATCCATCTGGCCGGCCTTGATGCTTTCAGCAAGGTCGTCCAGGCCGACGATGTCGGCGCCAGCGGCTTTCGCGGCTTCAGCCTTTTCACCCTGGGCGAAAACGGCGACACGCACCGATTTGCCTGTACCGGCAGGCAGCACGACCGAACCACGAACCAGTTGGTCGGATTTCTTGGGGTCGATGCCCAACTGCACGGCCACATCGATGGATTCATTGAACTTGGCCGTAGCCGTTTCTTTGATCAGCGCGATGGCTTCGGCAACAGGATAGAATTTGTTGGCGTCGATCTTGGCAGCAATTGCGGCTGCGCGTTTACTCAGCTTGGCCATGTTTATACCCCTTCAACCGTGATGCCCATGCTGCGGGCGCTACCAGCGATCGTGCGTACGGCTGCATCGAGATCGGCGGCCGTCAGATCGGGCGATTTGGCTTTTGCAATTTCTTCGGCCTGGGCGCGCGTAAGAACGCCGACCTTGTCCAGATTGGGACGAGCCGAACCCTTTTGCGTACCAACAGCCTTTTTGATCAGGATGGTGGCAGGCGGAGTCTTCATGATGAACGTGAAGCTCTTGTCTGCGTAGGCGGTGATCACCACAGGAATTGGCAGACCGGGCTCGAGGCCTTGAGTCTTGGCGTTGAACGCCTTGCAGAATTCCATGATGTTCAGACCGCGCTGACCCAGCGCCGGACCGATTGGGGGTGAGGGATTAGCCTTACCAGCTGGTACTTGCAGCTTGATAAAGCCGACGATTTTCTTCGCCATGCTTAGCTCCTTGCGGGTTCAAACACCGGCCCGCGCATAGCGAAGCCAGCTCCCCGGGGTTTTAAAAAATCAGGTTTTCTCGACCTGACCAAAATCCAGTTCGACAGGTGTGGCGCGTCCGAAAATAGTGACGGACACACGCACCTTGCTTTTCTCGTAGTTGACTTCTTCGACATTGCCGTTGAAATCAGCGAACGGGCCTTCTTTGACGCGGACCATTTCGCCGACTTCAAAGAGGACTTTAGGTTTCGGTTTCTCGACGCCTTCTTCCATTTGCGAAAGAATTTTCTCGACTTCGCGGTCGGAAATGGGCGCGGGGCGGTTACCGGAGCCGCCAAGGAAACCGGTGACCCGGTTTGTGTTCTTGACCAGATGCCAGGTTTCGTCGGTAAGGTCCATTTCGACCAGCACGTAACCCGGGAAAATACGTCGTTCCGTAATGGACTTCTTACCGCCCTTTACTTCAAGGACCTCTTCGGACGGAACAAGGATGCGTCCAAAGGATGTTTCCAGTCCGGCGCGTTCAATACGCTCGACCAGTGCCTTGTGCACGCTTTTTTCCATTCCGGAATAAACGTGAACGACATACCAACGTTTGCTCATGTGTGCCCTTTATTTCCAGCCGAGCAGCAGGCCATAGATGACCCACTCAAGACCTTTATCGACGATCCACAACAAGACACCCATCACGACGACGAACACGAATACGATGCCCGTCATCTGCGTGGCTTCTTTACGCGTCGGCCAGACTACACGCTTGACTTCGTTGTATGAATCGCGACCAAAACTGATGGTGCGACGGCCAGGCTCGCTGAACCAGGCAATAATTGCGGCGACGATCAGACTGCCGAGGAACACGCCTACGCGCGCTATGACGGGTTGACCATCGAGCATCGAGTAGCCGACAATGCCGGCCACAATAACAAGCACCGCCAGACCCAGCTTGACGCGATCGGTGGTACTGGTAACGGTTACTATGTTGCTATTCGACATATTCCGGCGATTGGCGCCGCTGAATGCGGCTGCGATGAAACTGACTGTGTGGCAGGGGCAGTAGGAATCGAACCTACAACCTTCGGTTTTGGAGACCGACGCTCTGCCAATTGAGCTATACCCCTAGACCCCGAAAGGCGGCAAGCCGTTTTGACTTACCACCTTTTAACTGATGCGGATCAGAATATACTGCTGATCCGCCCTTCTATACTTTACTGCTTACTTGATGATGGTGGCAACAACGCCAGCACCAACGGTACGGCCGCCTTCGCGGATGGCAAAGCGCAAGCCTTCTTCCATGGCGATGGGCGACATCAGGCTGACTTTCATCGAGACATTGTC
>JAKFFG010000022.1:0-2533 GCA_036675275.1 Pseudomonas sp.
AACCAAGGCATTAAAGTGCGTCGATCAAGTGCTGGCACCACTTGTCAGACCTTTTTGCCAGATAGCCTTGCCTGATTCTAGTGGAGTCGTCGTCAGTGAAGCGATAAGTCATGCCGTCAACATTTTTCTGAAGATAAACGGAGCAGAACTTATCTCCAACGGGCATGGTGCGGGAGTCTGATGTTTTAACAACGGTGCTACATACCGTAGATCCGGAGATCTCATAAGTGAGCTTTAGGGCAAACTCAGGCCCGCCGTTTGGAATGCGGCCACAGGCATCTTCCGTGCCGTTTTCATATCTCTCCCCGTAGCCAAAGCAGGTCTTGCCGCCATCCTTTGAGCTACACGAAACCCCAATGAAGTCTTTGGGAGAGAAATCTCCGGCGGTCGTCGAGCAGGATGCTGCGACAAGAGCTATCAACAAGATGCGGAAATGTTTCATTGGTTGCCTAACACCTGAGTTAAGCCGCGCCGCGAAGCGGCGTCGGCTTGGACGAATTGTTAGGCCGCGACCTGCGATGCCCAATAAGCGAGAAGCGCAGCCCCAACGACCAACTGAAGGATAAGGCCAATGTGGATGTATCGGGCGCCGGTCCCACGGTAGGTGCGGCGGGCAGCAACCCCGAGCACGAGTACGGCCGCATAGCCGGCCGACCAGGCAAACCACGCGATGCCCTTACCGATGCATCCGAAGCCCTCGCAGTACATGCGCCAGAGCATGATCCCGAAGACGATGAGCGCTACTAGTCCAGCAACGAAGAGGACTGCGGTCGCCGCGGACGCCACGCGACGAGTCTTTGGCGAGAACGCAGTCAATCCCATAGCGGCCTAACGCCAGCCATCACGCGCTTGTCGCGTGCATGGCATTGTGATCTTCCCGCCATTTGACGGACACCGGGTTTTCGAAAGAATAACCCCAACCCCCGAGGTGTCCGATGAGCAAGAAGCCCCAGAAGAAGTCCCCCAAGAGCGCCGGCGGTCGAGGCCGATATACGCCTGAGTTCCGCCAGGAAGCCCTGCTGCTGGCAGTCCGGGTCGGCGTCGCCGACGCCGCCGAGCAGTTGGGTGTCACACCCGGCCTGCTCTACACCTGGCAGAGCAAGGCCAAGCAGGCCAACCAGGGCGCGAAGGTCGAGCAAGCGCAGGCCGCCGAGATCGCCCGCCTGAAGCGGCAGCTTGCCGAGCAAACCGAGGAGCTCGCGATCCTAAAAAAGGCGGCGGCGTACTTCGCTCGCACGAGCAAGTGAAGTACGCCTTCATCCGCGAACATGAGCAGGAATTCCGGGTCGTGGCCATGTGTCGCGTGCTGGGTGTTTCAAAGAGCGGCTACTACGGCTGGCGCAAGCGTGCGCCGAGCGAGCAGGCCCAGCGCCGTGCCGTGCTCGACGACCTGATTCGCGATGCATTTTTTCTTGAGAAGTGCCGCGCCGGCTCGCCACGCGTCTACCGGCGCATGAAGGCGGCTGGCATCCGCGTCAGCGAGGATTTTGTGGCAAAGCGCATGAAAATCATGGGATTACGCGCCAAGGCCAAGCGCAAGTTCAAGGCGACGACGAACTCGAACCACCCGTTCCCGGTAGCGCCGAACCTGTTGAATCGCAATTTCACTGCGCGCGCGCTGAACCAGAAATGGGTCGGCGACATCACCTATCTGGCAACGCCGGAAGGCTGGCTGTACCTCGCCGTGTTCATCGACCTGTACTCACGCAAAGTTGTCGGCTGGAGCATGGGCGAACGCATGACATCGAATCTGGTTTGCGACGCGCTGAAAATGGCATGGTTCCGTTGCAAGCGACCGGGCGGCGTGATCGTGCACACGGATCGCGGAAGCCAGTATTGTTCCAGCGATTTCCAAGCGCTGCTGCGGCAGTATGGGATGCACTCCAGCATGAGTCGTAAAGGCGACTGCTGGGACAACGCCGTAGCTGAAAGCTTCTTCCACTCCTTCAAGGTGGAAGCCGTGCACGGGGAGGTGTTCGCGAACCGCGCGGCGATGCGCGAGGCAGTATTCGAGTACATCGAGGTCTACTACAATCGTCACCGCTTACACTCGTCGCTTGGCTACATGAGCCCCGCGCAGTTTGAAGCAAGAAAAATAGCGTAGTGCCGGTGTCCGTCATTCGACGGGAAGATCAGTGATTCGGCGTTGAAGCCGCCGCTGCGGAAGCCGCGCGCGCCGGAGACATAGACCATCTTGTCCGGCGTGAAGAAGTAGCTCAGCGACGCCTTGGGCTGGAGCGACTTGAAGGTCTTGGCGATCTCCGAGCCGGTGGCCGGATTGGTCTGGTTGCGGTCGTCCCAATCCTGGCGGAGCCCTAACGACAGCTTGAGCTGCTCGGTGAAATCATAATCGAGCGTTCCGAACACGGCATAAGCGTCGTTGCGGTTGCGCTCGGGCAGGAAGCTCAGCCGAACGAGATGATAGTCGCCGGCGCCGGTCAGATCGAGGAACGCCGCCGATTCGACGTCGCGATGGGTGTTGAGATAATAAGCGCCGAGCAGCCAGCGCAGCCGCCCGGTCGACGGTGAGGTG
>JAKFFG010000075.1:0-2515 GCA_036675275.1 Pseudomonas sp.
TTGATCCAGGCCTGCACGCCAAAATGCTGGTTCCAGGCGATGCCTTCGAAGAACGGATAGACCAGACCCACGATGACGGCCGTTGCAATCAGTTGCGGGTAAAAGCGTGCGCGTTCGGCGATGCCGCCCGAAATAATGGCCGGAATGGCGGCCGCAAATGTCAGCAGAAAGAAGAACTTGACGAGCTCATAGCCGTTTTTAGCGGCCAGTTGTTCCGCACCGACAAAAAAATGCGTGCCATACGCCACGCCGTAGCCCACCACGAAATAGACCACGGTCGACACCGAGAAGTCGACCAGAATCTTGACCAGTGCATTGACCTGGTTCTTTTTGCGGACGGTGCCGAGCTCCAGAAAGGCAAAACCGGCGTGCATGGCGAGCACCATGATGCCGCCCAACAAAATGAACAGGGCATCGACGCCCTGTTTTAGTGCTTCCATAACTTCCTCTTTGAATCGAATGTGGTTTTTTGGTGCGTATTTTGGTTAATTTTTAAAATCGCACCAAATACAAGCAATAAATGCGCCAAAAAGCTGCGCAGTCCTCCTCGGCCGATGCCCTGTTGCTTGATAACCATGTGTGCAACTTTTGAACAAGCCATGACTTATCCACAGAAGATGCGGGCAATTGAAAGTTGTTCATGTTTGGCAAAGTCCTTGGCAAGACGCTAAACACAAGGTTAAACAACGGCCAAGTGCTTGATTCATAAAGACAAAGCAAGGCTATGCACAGAAAAGTGCGGCCCTTATTACTACTACTAATTTGAATTAAAGAATTAAAGATAAAAAGAAGGAAATCTTGGGCATTCAAAAAAATCCCAAAAAATCACGTTCGCGCCATGCCATCGCCCAAAACCCTTGTGCCGCGCCATAAACCGCTCGCGCTTACAATGCCTGCTGTCATTGGGGAGTAGCCAGCCTTTCAATTGTTGAAAGGCGCTTGCGTCAACAGACTTGTCCAGCATGGACATGGCGCAAGCGGTCTTCGGATCCCGCGAGACCTTTGACTGCACAGCCTCCGCTTCAGGCCGGGGATGCCGTGCAGTCATGGGTTTTGTTCCGGCCGGAGTCATTTCATGGAAGCTTTCCTCGTCTCCACCGGCATCGTCGCGCTTGCCGAAATGGGTGACAAAACCCAACTTCTCGCGCTGCTGCTGGCCGCACGATTTCGCAAACCCTGGCCCATCGTCCTCGGCATCCTTGTCGCTACCCTCGCCAACCACGCCATGGCCGGCGCGTTCGGGGCCTGGGTCAGTACCTTCATCGGCCCGCAGGTCCTGCGCTGGATTCTGGGAGCGTCTTTCATCGCGATGGCGGGGTGGATGCTGATTCCCGACAAGCTGGATGATGACGCGGACAAACCGCCGCCACGCTTTGGCGTCTTTGGCACCACCGTGCTGGTGTTTTTTCTGGCGGAAATGGGCGACAAAACCCAAATTGCGACGGTCATGCTGGCCGCCCGGTATGAGACCTATGTGGGCGTGGTCGCCGGCACCACGCTGGGCATGATGCTGGCCAATGCACCGGTGGTCTGGCTGGGTGAGCAGGTAACGCGTCTGGTGCCTCTGCGCGTGGTGCATAGCGTTTCGGCGCTGATTTTTGCCGGGCTGGGTGTCACCGCGCTGTTACTCAAAGCGGCCTGAGCCAGGACGGGCCAAGTTGCTATACTTGGCCCAGCGCCGATTTGCTCAGCTTGCGGGCGCTTAAAAAGTACAGCTAAAGACGACCGCCAAAACCCGGACTCGCTTTAGCGATGCCGGGTTTTTTGTTTTTCTGCAGGTGATTTTTTGACTTTAGTCGCAACACCCCTGACCATGCATTTCGCAGACGCGCTGCCGCTGCAAAGCGGCGCGTCGATCCGCGCCTATGACCTGAGCTATGAAACCTATGGCGAGCTCAATGCCGACAAATCCAATGCGGTGCTGATCTGCCACGCGCTGAATGCCTCCCACCACGTGGCCGGCGTCTACCTCGACGAGACCGGGCAGATCAAAGGCAAGTCCGAAGGCTGGTGGGACACCATGATCGGTCCGGGCAAGCCGGTGGACACCAATCAGTTTTTTGTCATCGGCGTCAACAACCTGGGTTCCTGTTTCGGCTCCACCGGCCCCATGCAGGTCAATCCGGATACGAATGAAATCTACGGCGCCGACTTCCCGGTGGTCACGGTCGAGGATTGGGTCCACGCGCAGGCCAGGCTGCTCGATGCGCTGGGCATCCAGACGCTGGCCGCCGTCATGGGGGGCAGCCTGGGCGGCATGCAGGCCCTGAGCTGGACGCTGCAATACCCGGATCGCGTGCGCCATGCGGTGGTGGTGGCCAGCGCGCCCAACCTGACGGCCGAGAACATCGCCTTTAACGAGGTGGCGCGACGCGCCATCGTCACCGACCCGGACTTTCATGGCGGCCATTTTTACCGCCATGGCGTGCTGCCCCAGCGCGGCCTGCGCATTGCCCGCATGATTGGCCACATCACCTACCTGAGCGACGATGTGATGAACGAGAAGTTTGGCCGC
>JAKFFG010000043.1:0-2464 GCA_036675275.1 Pseudomonas sp.
AGCGCCGTCGACGTAGCGCATGTAGCCGAATGGATTGACGCAGGCCACGGCCTGCGCCGCAGCGGGGCTGCTGGCGTTGCCAACCAGGGTCGGAGACCGGCCGGAAAAATCGAACACCTCGATAGAATCTTTCCCGGCGGGGCTGTTGACCACCGTGAGCTTGGCCCCGTGGCTCTGGATGGAACTGACAGGATCGCCGGAAACCTTCAGCCAGCGCTTCGCGGCCCGGTCGAGCATCCCCCAGCCATACGCGAACCGGACCGCCTGAAGACCGGGGGCCTCGGTCTCCACCAGGCTTTCGACCGGCTGCCTGTCCGGCGTGGGGATCAAGGTCATCGCATGATCCGGGCCCAGCACATACAGCTGGTTGCCCGCGACCACGAAGCCATCTGCGCTGGAGTCCAGCAGCAGGTCATCGATGCCGCCGCGCGGGAACGCGGCGCCCAGAGGCATCTGCTGGCCGGTGACTGCATCACGCAGGTTCGGCGCCATCGCGCCGTCGAGGTAGTAGTACGACTGGCCGTCGCCCGCCAGGCGCACGCTGAAGCGGCGGAAGTCGTCCCCGAAATCGGCGGCGAAGGTGGAGTCGCCGACCAGCCGCCACGGCGTGCGCTGGAAAACCCTGGCCCGGTAGGCGTGATCGCCCTTGGGCCCCGCCGTGACGATCAGGACGCGGTCGCCCTGGACATCGACCGCCACCAGCCCGCCGTTGACCTCGACCGGCCCCGATTTCGCAACGTAGAAGTTACGGCTTGCTCCGCCCTGGTCGATCGTCAGCGCGACCACCGCGCCGGTGCCATCGGGTGCAGCCCAGATCTGGTCGTAGATTGCGGTGGTTTCCGGGAGCACGTACTTCCAGGCAATGCCCGTGGGAGTGGCCTGAAAGACGGTCGTCGCGGTCGTGCCCCGCACCACGCCCAGCGTCGCCTCGGGCGCATGGCAGCTGATGAACTTGCCATCCCAGGCGCCCGAAGTGCCAGCCCTCTCGATCACGCCAGCGCAGGCAGCGCCCATGGCCGACATGCAGATGGCGGCCAGCACCAGCTGGAACTTGATTTTCGCTTCCATGGAAAATCCTCATCGGTGCAGATCGTGTTACTAGCCATGCCCTTCCAGCGCTCTCAAGGACACTGGATGTTCTGCCGTGAACAACGGGACGGTTTTGGCAAGGTGTTCTGGACTTGCGTAAAAAGATAGTTTCATTTTCCCACGCTGGGGCTCTAGACGTTTCGAAAGTGAACCTGACCCCGTTTCTTGTTATCGATCCGGCTTTGGCCTGATGCGCCGGTGAGATTCAAACGAGTATTTACTCTGGCCCCTTTGTTTTCACGCTTTGGCTTTTGAGATTAACGATGAGACGAGCACATACAAAATGAGTCCAACTGATGCAATAACAACTGCGGTAAGCAGATGAAGCGCCACAAGAACAATCATCAACGGCACGAATCCAGCAATTGCAACCTTCCAATTCGGGCGAGCTAAAAAAAGCGCAGCAAATGTAGAAACAAGCAGAAGCCACGGCCGCCACTCAACCGTCCTCTCCCAGAGGCTATTGCTTGGCGACCTAGTCTTAGCGTCTGGGTTGTTTAAGTACTCAGCAGCCTCCGCTACAGACTTGCCAGTACCGGCCTCGCGCCATGCTTCAAGTTCATTCTCTCGATCACGCGCTTGACTTGGATAATCCGGCACCGCAAAGAAGCCGCCAATAAACACGGCGATAAGCGCTGAGAGAATCAGATATATTGACATTCTCAAGAAGGATTTTACTTGCATGTCCAACATGTCCTGGGCCTTTGCCTGGAAGCAAATTGCTCATCATTCCAGCGAGTTTGCCAAGGCCAATTCCCTGCTTCGCGAAGTTGTAGGTGAGCGCCTAACCTACCGGAAACAAAGGGGCCAGAGTAAATATTTGTTTGAATCATGGGACTCCCCACGCCTCCATGAGTCGAATCCCTACATCCAGGGTGCAAGGCAAGCGGCACGCTCTCCGCACCTCGTGATGGATGCATTCGGCCATGCCGCGTCGACCACGCCTTGAACTCCCGGGAGTGCCGCTTCATGTCCCGCATCGCGGCATCAACCGCGCGGCAACGTTTCTGGATGACGAGGATTTCATCCGCTATCGCCAATGCCTGAGTGATGCGTTGGTGGAACAAGGCGTCGCGCTTCACGCCTATGTGCAGATGACGAACCACGTCCACTTGCTGCTTACGCCGTCGGCGCCAGGTCATCTCTCGGCCGCCATGAGCAGGCTGGGACAGCGCTACGTGCCGGCCTTCAATCGCAAGCATGGGCGTACCGGGACGCTCTGGGAGGGACGCTTCAAGTCCTGCCTGGTGGACTCGGAGCGCTACCTGCTCATCGTCCATCGTTACATCGAGCTCAATCCGGTCCGGGCCGCCATGGTGGCATCCCCCGAGGAGTATCGATGGTCCAGCGTGCAGGCCAGCCTGGCCATCACCAT
>JAKFFG010000036.1:0-2459 GCA_036675275.1 Pseudomonas sp.
GAGCGCCTGGGCGCGTCCGCGATGGCGGCCGCCCTGGTACAGAATTACCGCGCGCTGTCGCATGACCGGCCGGGGCCGGCGCTGTTGCATTTCTACCAGAGCTACCGTGCGATCGTGCGCGCCACGCTGGCCGTGGCCCACCTGAAGGAAACACAGTTCAAGTACTCGCCAAAATGGTCGGCCAGCGCGCTGAACTATTTGCAGCTGGCGGAACGGCACCAGAACCGGCGGCATTAGGGACGCCACTGTTGACGTGGCGTTGGCCGACGGATGCTAGTGTAGTGTTGCGCTCTTGTGTCAGCGTATTGTAGGCGCGCCGGTTCAGCGCTATTCGTGCGCATCGGACAGGGGATCGCGCATGCGAATAGCTACCAAGATTGTGTTGACCGCGGAAGAGCGCGCAGAGCTTGAGGCCTTGCTTCGTTCAGGTCTGGCCAGCGTCAGACTGGCACTGCGAGCTCGCATCGTTCTGCTCGCTGCCGACGGCATGCAAAACAAAGACATTGCCTTGGCACTTGGCGTGGACCGCAGCCAGCCGACTCGGTGGCGCGAACGCTATAACGCGCTGCGCCGGTCGGGCATCGAGCGGGATCTGCCGCGCGGGGCGCCACCAGTCAAGGTCGATGTCGCGCGCTTGATGGCATTGACAACCGAGAGTAAGCCTGAGGCGGCAACTCACTGGAGTACGCGCACCATGGCCGCCGAGCTTGGAGTCAGTGCCGCCAGCGTCTCTCGTCACTGGCGCGCCAAGGGATTGAAACCGCACTTGGTGCGCGGTTTCAAAGTGTCGCGCGATCCGAAGTTCGCAGAGAAGCTTGAGGACGTTGTGGGCCTGTATCTGTCGCCGCCCGAACATGCGATAGTGCTGTGTTGTGATGAGAAGAGCCAGGTGCAGGCACTCGATCGTACCCAGCCAGGCTTGCCGCTCAAGAAGGGGCGCGCGCAAACCATGACGCACGACTACAAGCGCAATGGCACGACCACGCTGTTTGCCGCACTCAATGTGTTCGATGGCCAGGTAATCGCCCAGTGCCAGCAACGTCACCGCCATGAGGAATGGATTCGCTTTCTGCGCCAGATCGACCGCGAGACGCCGAAAGGCAAGTCGCTTCACCTCATCTGCGACAATTACGCCACCCATAAGCATCCAAACGTCCAGGCGTGGCTCGTCAAGCATCCGCGTTTCCATATGCATTTCACGCCGACATCGGCATCTTGGTTGAACATGGTGGAGCGCTTCTTCCGCGATATTTCCGAGAACCGGCTCAGACGCGGCGTGTTCACCAGTGTCCCGGAACTGACCAAAGCCATTGAGCACTATGTCGCTGTTCACAACGCCAATCCCAAACCGTTTATCTGGACGGCGACGGCACGCGACATTCTGCAAAAGGTCATCCGCGCCAATCGCCGGTTGAGTGGAAAACGGAATCGAACACTTCATTAGGCTGCACGCAGACGCCGGTTCGCCGAGCACGCGGTGGTTGTGCTGATTTGAGGGTGAAAAACCAAGCGCCTTATTCTGCGCCTTGCCTTGTTTAGTTTTACCTTGTCTTGTCTTAAAGTTAGCAGCTAATCGTCCGGTAGCACATCAGTGCGGCGGTCGCGCCGGCCTTGCCGGTGCGCCGTCGCCTTCTCAATCAGGGCCAGTGCATTTTTCAAGCCTTCGGCCATCGCGGCCGGCGCATTGGCCGGATCGGCGACGCGAAATGCGGGTGTGGGCTGCGACGTGGGTCGGTTTTGCTCAAGCCGCTCAAACGCGGCCGTCCTCCATTGTTTCGAGCCGGGCAGTCGCACCCAAAGATCGCGCCAGGCGTTGCGCGTGCCACCCCCAATCGTATTGGCCAATTGGGCCGGCGATAGCACCTGTCCTTGATAGAGGATGCTATCGCCCACCACCTGCGCGTATGCATAGCTGCCTTGGTGGGCCATGCGGATTTCGCAACCTTCGGGCAGGAACAAGTTCTTCCATTGGTAGCCGCGCACGCCGGGCGGCAGCCTATCGTCCACCTGGCCCTTGGCAGCGGCGAGCCAGTTCGCGATGGCAGCGTTGGCCACTTCCGACGGGTCGCGCGCATCGCCGTATTCGCGCAAGTAGGCCGCCAGTTCAAGAAATACCGGCGTGGAAATGTGCAGTGCAATCGAGTGGCCCATGGTCGCCTCCCTTGGTGCTATGTCGTCGATGCAGATTAGACACTTCACGACAGCCCAAGTTCAAATAAGACGAAATAAGACCCCGAATAAGGCGGATCGAAATTGGGGGCGAAAATACCCCCCAAGCCGACGCCGGCACACCGATGGGGCGCGCGTGATGGCTTGACACGGTTCGCGCAGATGGCAACTTAAGCGGCAATTAGCATGCAACACTACACTAGCAGCTGGGGCCGTGTCTGGATGTCGGCACTGACCCCATGCCCCCGCGTGATGGCTTGACACGGTTCGCGCAGATGGCAACTTAAGCG
>JAKFFG010000060.1:0-2438 GCA_036675275.1 Pseudomonas sp.
GTCACCGCGCGGGTTTACGTGGCGGTGGGGATTTCCGGGGCGATCCAGCACCTGCAAGGCATCGGTGCCTGCGACAAAGTGGTGGCGATCAACCTCGATCCTGGTTGCGACATGATCAAACGGGCCGACCTGTCGGTGATCGGCGAGAGCGCCGAGATTCTTCAAGCCTTGATCGATGCGGTAGCGGCTTACCGCAACGACGCCAAGCGCGATGCGGCTTAAAGGAAGGAAAGGGTTATGAGCACGAAAATCATCAGCCTGGTGTCCATCGGCGCCCACCCGACCTCCGGCCGGCCGCGTCGCGCCGAGCAGGATGCGCGGGCGGTTGAACTGGGCTTGCAACTGGCTGGGGATAACCTGCAAGTGCTGCATGCCGGCGACGTCGCAGAACCGGCATTGCGCGCTTATCTGGGCATGGGCCTGGAACAGTTGCATGTACTGGAACAGCCACAAGGCGCCGATGCGCTGCCGGCGTTGACCGCGTATTTGCGCGATGCCGGGGCGCAAGTGGTGCTGACCGGCAGTCAGGCGGAAACCGGCGAAGGCTCGGGCATGTTGCCGTTCCTGCTGGCGGAAAGTCTTGGCTGGCCGCTGGTGGTGGGGTTGGCGCAGGTCGAATCCATCGATGGCGGTTCGGCGTTGGTGCTGCAGGCTTTGCCTCGCGGGCAGCGTCGTCGCCTGAAAGTACGCCTGCCGTTTCTGGCGACTGTGGATAACGCGGCGCCCAAGCCTCGGCAGAGCGCCTATGGTCCGGCACGTCGCGGGGTATTGCAGGCGGATGAAGTCGAAGTGGTCGACGATGAACTGCTGGCGGTGGCCACCCTGCAACCGGCCAAGCCACGGCCCAAACGCTTGAAAGTGATCAAGGCCAAAAGCGGTGCTGACCGCATGAAAGCCGCGACGGCCAAGGCCAGTGGTGGAGGTGGGCAGGTGCTCAAGGGCGTTACCGCGCAGGCGGGCGCCGAAGCCATCCTCAAGTTGCTGATTGAAGAAGGCGTGGTTCGTCAGGGGTGAGCGACAGTAACAACGGGTCATAAAACCGTCCGGCTGACCGGTTGTGATGCATCAAGCTGCACGCTAAAAAGGTCGCTCGTATTTTGGGGAGTCACATCAATGGAAGTTGAATTTCGTCCGGCATCGCGCACGGATGCGCGCGAGATCGCTCGTTTGTTCCAGATTTCGTCAGAGGGTGCTTCGGATTACATCTGGAGCCAGCTGGCGGAGCCCGGGCAGGATCTGTTGGAGGTGGGTGCCATTCGTTACGCCCGTGAAGATGTCGATTTCTCCTATCAGAACTGCCTTATCGCCCAGGCACAGGGGCGTGTCATCGGCATGATGCACAGTTACGTGACGCGTCACGATCCGCAGGCGGCTCCCGTGACTGATCCGGTTCTGGCGCCTTACGCCGACATGGAAGTCCCCGATACCCTCTATATTTCGAGCCTGGCCCTGCATGAGGGGTGGCGAAACAAAGGGCTGGGTGTGCGCTTTCTAGAGCACGCTCAACGGCGCGCCGATCAACTGGAACTCAAAGGACTGAGCCTGATCGACTATGAAGCGAATACCGGGGCCCGGCGCTTTTATGAGCGCCACGGCTTCAGCATCGTCAAAACCTGCCAGGTCGTCCCCCATCCGATGATTCGGGTGACAGGTGACGCCTATCTCATGCATCGGCCTTAAAGTGTCAACGGGCGGATATCGGGTTACCCACAATCCCTGTTAGCGCTTCTGTGGATAACATGTTCGCCCCTCGCTACACCCCATGCCCATCAAGCCCTCCAGCCTTCCGTACAAAAAATAACCAGCCTAAGCCACGGTTTTTTCGAGCTTTTTCCACAGAATAACTTTGCTTGCGGACCAATACTTGCCCCCAATCTCTGTTGGCGCTTCTGTGGATAAGATGTTCGCTGTCCGCTGCAGGCCTTGTAGAACGTGGCTTTCATTGAGTTGATCAAATAATGGTCAATTCAATGTTTTCCCTCGCCAGTCCTCCCGCAAACCCTGAATTCTCGCGGCTTTCAGCAGTTTTCCACAGAACCTGCAAAGTTGCCCCCAAAGTCTGTTGGCGCTTCTGTGGATAAGGTGTTCGTCATCCTCTGTATGCCATATAAAACGTGCTCTTCAGGGTTCTGATCAAAAAACAGTCAATGCCTGGCTAAAACCCTGCTTCGGGATAAGTCACGGTTTTTCTTCGTTTTTTGTGAATAAATGTTGTCCCTCATTCACAGTTGTCCCCAATAGCTGTGGGTGGAGATGTGGATAACTTGTTCGCTAAACCCTGCAAGCCACGGCCCATATAGGCCGCAACGCGATAGATCAGATTTCATACAGTTCTAAGTCACTTCCTTGACTTCGATCTGTCGCCTGTCTTCACTCTCATGGCACAAGGACAGCCGTCACTTATCCACATCTGGTTCAGGGAGAACGCGTGATGGATA
>JAKFFG010000019.1:0-2380 GCA_036675275.1 Pseudomonas sp.
AACCTGACCAGGACGCACTGTGCGCATCGCGGCAATGCCAATGCCGCATTCACGAGGTGCGAACGGCTTTACCGCAACACTTCGCCCCAGGAGCTGCATATGACAAACAACCCCATCCCGGCTGCTGCCACGGCCATGACAATCGGTGGCAACTACGCCGGTAACGTGGCGTCGGTGAAGGTGCTGGGCATGTACTTGGCAGCTAGCCCGCTTGTTGCGGCGCTCTTGCTGGGCGGCGCGGCGTTCGGTGCATTGTCCAGCGCCGCGGCCAACGAGAAGGCGGCAGCGACCACCATTGACGGCAAGCGTCAGCAAATCGAAGCGTTGACCGCCCGTGTCAAAAAACTCAACGACGACATGCAGGCCACGGGCAACGAGGGCGACAAGGCCGCTCTACGTGCCAACGCATCGCGCGTGCAGGGTCAGATTGACAGACTCAAGGCGGACGTCGGCGCTGCACAGTCGCTGACTGCAAGCAAATGATTACCTAAGCTCACAACCTGACCGAGACGCACTGTGCGCATTGCGGCGCCGACGCCGCATTCACGAAGTGCGAACGGCTTCACCACGACACTTCTCACCAGGGGCTGCATATGACAACGAAACCCCATGCCGGAGACGGTGAGCGGCAGCGCCGGCCTATCGCTTCCATCGCGCTGAGAACGGGCGGCTTGATCGGCGCCGTGATTCTCGGTGGACTGTTCGTTGCCTCCTGCGGTTCAGGCGTAACCGACGTTGGCGCAGCCGTGGCTGCCCCGACCAGTGCCGAGACCGAAACAGATGCCGCCGCACGGTTCTTCCTTGAACGGCTCGATCACACGGTGGTGAATCAACACAGCACCGCGCACGATTCCGACTTGCCCGGAGCGTCCATCGCCGCCTATGAAATGTAGTGCGCGCCATTGCCAATGGGCCACAGGCGCGACACGCTTGGCAGACATCTGGATTCAAAACTTACAGGTGGCGTGGACGTTTCCTCGTGGTTTTTTTCCGGCGAACTTGTGGAAGAAACCGGGCCAGCCCGGCAGGCCGGCATCAGGAAGGCACGCGAATTCAGCCCTGGTACTCCGAAGTACTAGCCGTCCTTGTCTTCGTCTTCCTCATCCGACTCATCCGCCGCCAAGTCATGCACCTCGGCTACGGCGGTGTCAAAGTCGGAGTCAACTTCGGATGAGGACTCCTCGTCTTCTTCCCCTTCAATATGGTCGGGCAGGATGTCTGCGTCCGACGGGTCCATGCCTGGGCCTACTGACGCGCGCTCGCCTGTGCCTGCGGCGGTTTCGATCATTCGCGCGAGCTGATCTTCGGGGTGTTCCTCGAGACTCGCCGTGAATACGCTTTGGTCCCGTTGCAGCAGGTAGCAAATCATCTGCCGCAGCATTGTCGTTTTGCCGATACCCGGGAAACCTGACCAGATCGTGACGCCACCTGGATAGAACCGGATGTATGCCCCATTGGGATCAAACGGGCTTGTGGCGTACCTCGCCATCTTGTCGCGATAACGAGCAAGCAACCCCTTGCCGTCTAACTTCCCAAGGTCAACCAGATCCTGTCCAGGGTCTTTGTCGTGATCGGGGGAGTCAGACGGCGCAAGCATCTGCCCGATACGGCGCGCTCTGGCGACGTCTATGCGGGCCAAGGCATCTTGGGTGCTAGTTGCCATGGACAGCCTCCAAAGCCTCTGCAATGCGTCCTGCGGCGGTTGCAACGCGAGCCTGATCTACGGGCCTGCCTTCCGCTGTGTCCGCAGCCGCCATGACCAGCAAACTGGATTCGTACTTCAGGGCGCGAAGCGCGTCCATCGCTGAGAATCCGCGAACCGGCGCCATGCGGGTAGCTAGTGGCTCCGGGAACAGATCGCTCATGGTCAACCCCATTGCCCCCAGCACTTCGTCCGTTCCGCATCCAGCGAAACAGTGGATCAGGATTCGCCCGTCGCCCAGCTCCTTGACCGTTAGTGAGGGGGATCGGTCTTGGTGGCCGGGACAACGGGCAACCCATGAGCCATTGCGGCCCTTCACACCTTCGAGAGACGCGAGGAAATCGTTCACATCCATTTTTCGGTTTCTCCAGACTTCGCGAAGCTCAGGCCCTGGTCGATACGCTTGGCATCGCGAAGGAAAAGCTCGATGGAGTCGTACTTGGTTTTCGTCTCGTTCTTGCCCATGTGGTAAGCCGAGTTTTTGTATCCGCTGATTGACGCGATGAGGTCGGATTCTTGGTAGACCTTCAGGGCGTCGGTGATGAGCTTGATGCGCTTCGGGTCTAGCTGCGCCTTGGGGTGATCGAACTCTTTTCGCCAATGCTCAAACACCCGTGTAACGGGTGTATCTGTTCTGTTCTGTTCTGTTCTGTTCTGAGGGGTTTCTGCAACGCTACC
>JAKFFG010000066.1:0-2373 GCA_036675275.1 Pseudomonas sp.
TGCCCGGCCCCGCCCTCCCCCGTATCATGCCGGGCTCGCTTGGCCGAGTAGCTCAGTTGGTAGAGCAGGGGATTGAAAATCCCCGTGTCGGCGGTTCGATTCCGTCCTCGGCCACCATGCGATTCCCGCGCCCCGCTTAGGTTTCAGCCTATGCGGGGCGTTTTTTTTGGCTTAGCGGCTACGAGCTGTGTCCGGCAGGTGTCCGGCAATTTGGCCCTGCTTAACCCCACCTTTCGATCCCGACCAGCGGACTTGCAGTAAGTAGGGCCTTACGGGAATATGCGTACACCGAGCCCCTCCGGACCGAACCGTCTCCGTAGGGTGTGCTTGCCAGGCCTCGCCTGGATAGGCCGGGGGAGCGGACAAGGGAGCGCATCGTCGCTCCCTTTGTCTTTCCGGCTACTGGAAATGCCAGATGTTCTGGATCTTGTGCCCGGATTCCAAGGCACGCAGCCACTGGCCATCGCGACGATCATCCGCACGCACCGCCCGCAGAATCGCGCCTGAGCACATGTCGGCTAACTGCAGTAGGTTGTCCGAACAAGAATCAACGAACTTCAAGCGCGCAACCTGCCCTGCAGGAAGTTGTCGCCGAAGGTAGCTGTTGAGTTGGTCCTTGAATCGCCGATCCCCGCACTTGTCTATTTTAATGCGTGCCCCGGCCAGCACCCCGCCGTCATGGCGAAGCAGCATCTGGACAAAGAAATTGTAGAAGCGCTTGGTGTTCTCTTGCAGGTGATCACTTCGTATCTTCGCCTTATCGACGACTAGGGCGCGCACTACGAACTGACACGGCGCAACTGCTTTAAAGAAACCTGCGCGCACCCGATCGCCGCAGCTGCTGAACTTGAATTCTTTCCCGACACGGAAGTCCAGCTTGGCCTGCGCTATTGCAGCACCAGCCTTCTCTGCTTCAGCAAAGTCGGTGAAAATCACCATCGCAACCACAAAATGTGAGCTCGATCCGCGCTCCACTTTGAAGCCGGGATCTCCGCTTTCGTCGATTAAAACCAGCACGGTTGTTAATACTTATAGTCAGGATTTGAAGGTTCATTAGGTAGCAAGCCCAACTACCTAGCAAGGCTTGACATCGAAGGTACTCCCGTCTGGCCCAAGGTGTTGCAGATAAGTCTTGGCTAATGCTGTGCATAACTTTTCCGCCTCCCTGTCTCAGCTATAGAGACTGTCGCGAATTCGCGGGGCTACGAACGTGTGCACCGCGGTGCCCGTCCCATCACCACTGGTGTTTGCATGACTAGCTTCCGGCACCTTCGTCGTTTACGACTCTCGGAAGGCGCACGCGCAAGGACGGCCTTGGTGACGGCATTTAGCCGATTCCCGCCCGCAGCCTGTCCGCGTGCCGTGTTGCCCGCGCTATTCCAGTCGAAATGGCTCATCTAGTCGGGACGTGTGCCGCACAGGCTCCCGATAGGTCTCACGGTGGAGCCGGGCCGCATTCGCATCGAGCCATCGCCCTAGGCGCTCCCTGCCGACCTCACGCGATTCCACGCGGGTATGCGTCGGCCTCGGCCTTTGCATGTCCGTGGACGCCAACCAGCCCCCAGGCGTGTTCCAGTCCGGCACCAATACGGCAACGCGGACACCGTTAATCGTGACCGCATCACCGTGTTCTGGCTTGTTCGGATAGATCAGGTCGAGCATCCGAGCATGATAGGCCGGTGCGTCGCAGGGATTGAAACGCGGCCTGTAGGGCTTTTCCTACAGCCTCCTCTGGCACACTCCGCGCCGCTGGCAACGTGTGACGCGCAGGGCCAAGTCGCGAGCACGGGGGGCGAACGGATTCGCCCCTGCCGGCCTCTATGCGCCTGCCAAGCCATAGAGCGCATGCCTCATCACTTGCTGCGGCGTCAGGCATTTGTTGAAAATTACAACATTCCGCTGCCGCCCCTTCCAACAGGAGCTGTCGGGGTATTCATCGCTGCCGACGCGAACGGGGTTGTCGGTTGTTCCTGGCGCCCCGAGCCAAGGCGCGCTATTCACCAAGGCGCCGTCTACGTAGAAACGGACCGTGGTGCCGTCACAGGTCACACAGAAGTGATGCCAGGAGCCGAGGGCGATCTCCGGGCTGTCGGTTCCCCACAAGGTGTAAGCCGGAGGGTTATCGATATCCCGGATTCCCAGTATCCAGTTGGAAATCCCCGACATGCTCTGCCCTTTCCAAACCAGCAAGCTCAGTACTGAGCCGTGCTCGGTGATCATGGCGACGCTTTCGATGCTGAAGACACCGCTCGTGGCGACATCCAGATCAACAGGCTCTGGGCCAACGTACTTGACTCCGCCTGTGCGGACGTTCGGCCCCCACTCCACGCCGCCGGCGCCGTGCAGCGTGTAGTCGCCGAAGTATTCACCGTG
>JAKFFG010000085.1:0-45601 GCA_036675275.1 Pseudomonas sp.
ACATAGAGCTGTTCTACAACCCGATTCGTCGGCATGGTCATGCCGCGAACCTTTCGCCGGTAAACTACGAACGGCAATACTTTTCTGAGGTAACGAACTGTCTATAAAAGTCTGGCCGATTCATTCCCCCCTACACAACGGTCCTCCTCGACCTCTATGAACAGATTGGTGTCGGCCAAGCGGATACGGTCGCCCTTTGTGGGGCCGTATGATGCCACGTACTCAGAGCGGGAGATCTTGCTCATCTAGCCTGCCTCCACACAAGCCCCGCAGGCCGGGCACGATGCGCCGGCCCTGTATGGGCACCAACTCTACCTCTACTACGGCGCCAGGCTCAAATCTTACCGAGCCGCCTGCCAGTACGTTCAAGCGCTTGCCCCACGCCTTGGTGCGATCGAATTCCAAGGCCGCATTGACCTCGGCGAAATGAAAGTGCGAACCCACTTGGATCGGGCGGTCCGCGCCATTGATGACGGTCAGCGTTGTGATCTCTAGCCCGATATTGATCTCTACGTCATCAACGCCGTAAAGCACCTCTCCGGGCACAAGAGGAGCCAATTCATCAAATTTTTCGCACGACTCCCGGCGCGGCGCCTGCCGCTCTCCTGTGCCTGCCCGCCGCGGCGCACTCGGACTGCTCGATCCGGAAGAGTGAGTGTGGCCATCTTCAGTGGACTCGACGTCGGGATAGTTGCACCCAGGATCGTCGGAGGCGTGCCCGGGCTGTCGTTCGGCGTCAGATATGGGATACGGACTTTCAAAGGGGTTAGGCTTGTCTTTCACGATATCGGCCCAGTGACGGTGACAAGCTTCGTTCCATCGGGGAAAGTGGCCTCGACTTGAACTTGACCCAGCATTTCGGGGACGCCTTCCATCACGTCATTTCGCGTGAGTACGTGTCGTCCAGCCTGCATCAAGTCGGCGACTGTCTCACCGTCACGGGCTCCCTCAAGAAGAAAGGATGTGATGTAGGCGGTAGCTTCGGGCAAATTCAATTTCAAGCCGCGCTGCTTACGTTCCAACGCGAGTTTGCCAGCGGTGTAGACCATTAGCCGCTCTTGTTCGTGCATACTTAAAAACATGAAAACCCTCTTTTGTCGGCACGCTGTTTGTAGCGATAAGTTGGGTTCATCTATGCCCGCCCGTTTTGGACGTGGCGCCGCCGATCCTTTTCGCTTCCTTGTCGTTGAGAACCTGGCTTTGCCATGGCGCTCGCTCCTGATCGAATGTTGCGGAACGGAAAATGCGCGCGGTGAGGGTTCATGTCGTCTCTTTGCGCTCCTCGGTTGATGTCGAGCCGCAGCAATTGGCATGCCTATGCCGCTTGCTGCGCACCGGCAGCAAATCAGCGGCTTGAACGCAACGGCATTGCGTTATACGCCATCGTTGCCTTACCGGCCAAGTGAGTAGAATTCTCGGTTCGGACGCATACTCGTCACGTTTGCCAGGCGATTGGACATGCCGAAAAACGCCGAAATGCCGGCGATGTCCCAGATGTCGTCTTCGGTAAAGCCGTGCAGCTTCAGTGTTTCGAAGTCGGCCTCACCGATCAAGTGCGCGATTTGTGAGACCTTCATGGCGAAATCCAGCATGGCCCTTTGGCGGTCGGTGATGTCGGCTTTACGATAGTTCGTTGCAACCTGGTCGGCGATGAGCGGATTTTTAGCGCGGATGCGCAGGATGGCTCCGTGCGCGACCACGCAATATTGGCATTGATTAATATTACTCGTCGCTACAACAATCATTTCCCGCTCGGCCTTGGTCAGGTTACCGGGCCTCTCCATCAACGCATCGTGGTAGGCGAAGAATGCACGAAACTCATCGGGCCGATAAGCAAGCGTCAGGAAAACATTCGGAATGAACCCCGATTTTTCCTGGACGGCAAGAATCCGTTCCCGGATGTCCTCAGGCATATCTTGCAATTCAGGGACTGGGAAACGGCTCACTGCGGGTTGATTTGCTTGGGTCATGCTTACCTCCTTCGGGCGTAAAGATGATGTGCTAGAACGCCACTTCCGCCAGTCGGGATCAGGCCCATCGTTCGCTGGACGGAACAGCCCGTCATCGCGCACCAGCGAAAATGATTTCAGATTCGATCGATAGTGGCTTATAGCGCTTTGCGCCATGGTATGCGGCAATTCAGCCCATTGTCACGAACGCTCCGGTTGTATAACCTATCTCTTGCGGCAGGACAAACAATCATCAAAGGCAGCCACATGATGCGTACGACTTTTTCGATCGTTGCCGGCGCCGGCCTTATGGCTCTAGCTCCAATTCTTACGGCACAGGCACAGACCACACTCACGGCAGACGAGGCACATGCCATCGGCGTTGATGCTTACGTCTACTTCTATCCTTTGCTGTCGATGGAAATATCACGCCAGACGTTCACGAACATCGCGGCGGGCAAGGAATTGGGCAAGGGTCCCATGAACACCTTTATCAATGTGGCGGCATACCCCCCTGCCGACTTTAAGGGCGTGGTGCGATCCAATTTCGATACCTTGTACTCGAGCGGATGGCTCGACCTCACGAAAGAGCCACTCGTGATTTCGGTGCCCGATACCGATGGCCGCTACTATTTGCTGCCGATGCTGGACATGTGGACCGACGTATTTGCATCGCCGGGTTGGCGTACGACTGGCACCTCGGCGGGCCACTTCTTGATCACTCCGCCTGGCTGGCGTTCCGATCTGCGCGACGAGTTTGTCGAGGAGTTCAAATTGCCAGAAGGGACGCAACGCATCGACGCTCCTACCCCCTACGTATGGACGATCGGGCGCACCAAGACCGATGGACCGCCCGACTATGACGCGGTGCATAAAGTCCAGGCAGGCTACAAGATCACGCCGCTGAGCGAATGGGGTAAGGAACCCAAGCCTGTCGAAGCCAAGATCGATCCAAGCGTGGATATGAAGACGCCGCCCAAGACTCAGGTCGACACCATGCCGGCCGACAAATATTTTGCGCTGGCAGCCGACTTGATGAAGGTTAATCCGCCGCACATCACCGACCAGCCGATGCTGGCGCAGCTGAAGAAGATCGGCATCGAAGTCGGCAAGAGCTTTGACATGAGCAAGGTCGATCCGACCATTGCTAAGGCGCTGGAGAGCGCTCCGGCCGATGCTCAGAAGCTGATGGCTTGGAAGCTGCCTACGCTGGCGCGCGTTGCCAATGGCTGGTCCATGAACACCGATACCATGGGCGTCTACGGAAACTACTATCTCAAGCGGGCGATTGTTGCCCAACAGGGCCTCGGGGCAAACTTGGTAAACGACGCAATCTACCCGCTCAATCTCGGTGACAGCGAGGGCAAGCCGCTCGACGGCGCTTACAAATATACTATGACGTTCGACAAGAGCAATTTGCCGCCAGTGAACGCGTTCTGGTCGATCACGCTTTACGATGAAGCTGGCTTCCAAGTCGGCAATGTTCTTGAGCGATTTGCCGTCAGTTCATGGATGCCGTTCGCATATAACGGAGACGGCTCCCTTGATCTATATTTTCAGAATGAGAGCCCCGGCAAAGACAAGGAAGCAAATTGGCTGCCAGCACCCAAGGGCCCGTTTAACCTGACGATGCGCCTCTATGCACCGAAGTTGGATGCTCTGACTGGCAGATGGAACCCGCCTGCGGTGACCAAGGTCCAGGCACACCCGGGTGTGGTCGGGAATTAAGGTAAAGGCTGGCGGCGCCTGAACGGATTAAAGCAACCCCTGCATGTCGCGGGCTGCCTTGTTTAGATACGGCAACAATTCCAGTGCGCGTTCGATCGACATGCGGGCCGTCGGTGCATGCATGGCGACAACAGCCCGGACTTCGCCCCGAGTGTCTCTCACGGGCACTGCAACCGCGACCATCCCGGCGATGAACTCTTCGCGGTCGGTCGAATAGCCCTGTTCCCGGATTTGCCGGCATTCGCGTTCCAGTTCCATCTGACAGGTGATGGTACTGGGCGTCTTGGCGTCCAGCCGCAGGTAAGGCAGTATGCGGGTCGATTCGCTGGCGCGCATGTGGGCCAGCAGCAGTTTGCCGCTGGCGGTGCAGTGCAGTGGCACGCGTGATCCGACGTCAAAAATAAGCCGTAGCGGCCATTGCCCTTCGACGCGATCAAGGTACACCACTTGGGTGCCATCGAGGGCGTTAAAGTTGCAGGTCTCCCCCACCCGCTTTACCAATTCCATCAAAACATCGTGCCGCAGACTTTGTACCGAGCGGTGTTTTAGCGTATTGAGCGCCAGGCGCCGCAGCGACTTTCCAACGGCGTAGCTGCGATGATCTACATCGCGCGCCAGATACCCCATGGAAACGAGCAGACTGCATAGCCGATGCGTGGTGCCTTTTGGCACTGCCAGTGCTTCGGTAATTTCGGCCAATGTCATTGCGCTGCCATGGGCGCAAACCAGGTCCAGAATGCGCAGAGCACGGGCAGGTGCGCCGCCGGTTTCAATATTTGCCTCTTCACCTTCGAAATTTGGAACGGAATTCACGGGAAAATCCTAGGAAGAAACTGGCGGATGTGGCTTGTTGCCCGATGACGGGACCTATACCATATTACTCATATCAGAACGAATTGTTCCATTCTTAAGCGCTCTTGTCATCTATGAAAGGCGGCCTCGTGAGCAAACACTTCGACTACATCGTTGTTGGCGCAGGGTCCGCAGGGTGCGTACTGGCCTCGCGCCTGAGCGAAGACCCGTCGGTACAAGTGCTGTTGTTAGAGGCGGGGCCGCCCGATACCTCTATCTGGCTGCATCTGCCCATTGGGTACGGCAAAACCATGTGGAGCAAAAAGTACAACTGGTGCATCTACACCGATCCGGATCCCAACATGAACGGGCGCCGCATCTACTGGCCGCGCGGAAAGACCTTGGGCGGATCCAGCGCTATTAACGGGCTTATTTACATACGCGGGCAACGGCACGATTACGATCATTGGGCGGCGTTGGGCAATGCGGGATGGAGCTATGAAGACATATTGCCCTACTTCATCAGGTCGGAATCAAACGAACGGGGCGGTTCGCGTTTTCATGGGGCCCAGGGTCCCCTGAAGGTCTCCGACATCCCTCACAAAGACGAGCTTATCGAAGCTTTCCTCAATGGCGCGGAAGAAATCGGCGTGCCGCGCACGGCCGACTTCAATGGGTACGAGCAGGAAGGCACTGGCTACTATCAGTTAACCACGTTCAAAGGTTTACGCTGCAGCGCCGCCACCGCGTATCTGCGCCCAGCGCGAGCCCGCAGCAACCTTACAATTTGCAGTCGTGCTCAGGCAACCGGCCTTGTGCTGGACGGCCGCCGCGTGATTGGCGTGAATTATCGGCGTGGCGCCCAGGCGCATAGCGCCCACATCAAGCCAGATGGCGAAGTACTGTTGTCGGCTGGCGCCATATACTCCCCGCAATTGCTGCAACTATCCGGCATAGGCCCGGCAGCCCTTCTGCAATCACATGGCATCCCGGTGGTGGCAGACCTACCCGGCGTCGGCGAAAACCTTCAGGATCACCTGCAGATTCGCCTCGGCTTCGAATGCACCAAACCCATTACCACCAACGATGCACTCAATAGCGTTCGGGGCAAGTGGGGCATGGGCATGCAATGGCTCTTGCGGCGACAGGGGCCGCTGGCTGTTGGCATCAACCAAGGCGGCTGCTTTATGCGGGCTTTGCCCGGCGAGGCCAGCACTCCGGATATCCAGTTCCATGTGGCGACGTTATCCGCCGATATGGCGGGCGGCAAAGTCCATCCATATTCGGGATTCACGTTTTCGGTGTGCCAGCTACGGCCCGAATCCCGCGGTCATGTGCGCATCAAGTCAACAGACCCGCTGGCCACGCCGGAGATTCAGCCCAATTACTTGGCTACAGACCTGGATCGCCGTACGACGGTGGCAGGCATCAAGGCGGCCAGAAAAATCGCCGAATCAAAAGCCATGCTGTCCTACGTTAAAAGAGAGGTCAAACCGGGGCCTCATGCAGAAACAGATGAAGAACTGCTGGCGTTCGCGCGCGACACCGGCGCCACGATTTTTCATCCAAGCGGAACATGCCGCATGGGTCCTGATGGGGACACCATGGCAGTACTCGATGCGCAATTGCGTGTACGCGGCGTGCAAGGCCTTCGCGTCATTGATGCTTCGTCCATGCCCACGCTGGTTTCGGGCAATACCAACGCGCCGGTCATCATGATGGCGGAAAAGGTGGTGGACCTGATACGCGAAGCAAGGCGGCAGTAGTCTACACAGGCTGATCCCAGCCGATAACGGAGACAAGAGATGACAACGAAAACACCTTTGAATCGTCGTGGTTTCATGCGTATTGCGGGCCGCTACGGCCTAAGCTCCACCATGCTGGCGGCAGTGGGCATGTTCGGGCCACTTACCCTGGAACGGGTCGGGCATGCCACCGCTCAAACGGCGCAAGGCCGCAGTGGCAAAGCCAAGTACAACTTCAAAATGGGGGCGGCCGGCTTTAACGAAGAAAATCTCAAGATCCAGGAATCCGGCCAATTGTGGTTCGCACGCGAACTCGAAAAGCGCAGCGACGGTGCAATCCGTGTCGACTTCATCGGCAGCAACCAAATCTGCAACCAGCTGGATTGCGTCAAGAAAACGCAGCAAGGCATCGTCGACATGTTTACCGCCAGCACGCAGAATTCGGCCGGCGCCGCGCCCTATTACAACGTGCTCGACTTTGCCTATATGTTCCCCAGCCGAGCCTCGCAACATTACTTTTTCTATCATCCCAAAAGCGAAGGCTTGCTGCGCGAACCACTGCGCCGTTTGCACAATATTCAGTTCCTGTTCACGCATTGCGAATTGCGCGGGCTCATGATGGGTTCCAAGTTCGCCGACAGGCCTACGGTATCCAAACTGTCCGAGCTGGCCGGGACCAAAAATCGCGTCACGGGCACGCAGCTGGGTCGCATCGCCATGGAACTCATGGATCTCGGACCGGTGCCGCTGGCGTGGGAAGAAACCGTCGACGGACTGAAGTCTGGTTTGATCGACGGGGCAGAAACATGGATGGGCGCTGCCGGCTATGGTGGCCTGTCGCCCGTTTTGTCCCAAGCGGTAGACCTTCGTTTCTTCTGCGGCACCGAGCATACAGCCATGAACAACAAGACGTTCGAAAAGCTGCCGCCCGATTTGCAGGACGTCATCATGGAGACTGCCTACGCTGCTCAACAATACACGCAGCGCGAGAACGAACGGGCCTTGGTGCAGATTGTCGGCGGCGTGCCGAACCCCGGCGTAGACACTTTGTTCGGCCAGAACAAGGTGCGAGTTGCGGTGCTGCCTCCCGAAGAAATCAAAAAAGCCGAACAGGCTTGCTCGCCCGAATTCAACCCCAAGCCTTGGGAACAGTGGCGCGAGCGGCTCAACAAAATGCAGGGCGGTGCGGATACGTACCAGGCAATCTACGCCATTGCGCGGGAAATCCCTGCCGATGCCGCCGTAGAAAGCGTCAAGCCCCGCAAGTGGTGGGAATCCGCCTGAGCTAGATCTGGTCGCGCGGGGGCAGCGGCTCCGCGCCCGCAATCTTGACCGGGTAGTGCGCCCGCCGGCGCCCTGCCCGCACCGGCAAAAGGAATGACTGATGTCGCCTCTGTTTTCACTGCTGCGATGGCTGGACCGCAATGTCGAACGGACATTTATCCTCGTTGCCTACTCGACGATGTCGGGCATTATTATCTTTTCCGTTGCGCAGCGCTATCTGTTCAGTACGCAGATTCCATGGAGCGGGTCCATTCCCATCTACCTGTTCTTGTGGGTAACGTGGATTGGATGCTCGTACAACGTCAGACGGCGCTCGCACCTGTGCTTTAACGAGTTCCGCGTAAGGATGTCGTATCGGTCCCAATTTGCCTGCATGTGGCTCGACACCATACTGTGGCTGGTGTTCGGCGTACTGGTGGTGTACTACACGCTGGAGCAGACCATGCTGGCCTATAACAATTTTTCCATTGTGCAAGGAACCGATAACTTGATGCAGTGGTGGTTCTATTGCGCCACGCCCACCGCGTGGATTCTGTTGATGTTCCGTGCATTGCAAAACCTTGGCGCAGACATTGGGCGATATCGAAGGAAGGAACCATTCATCGTCGACATACAAAGTGTCGGCGCGGACACCGTTTAAGGGCCCACCATGGATACCAGTCTCTTACTTACACTTATTACGCTTGGCGTGCTGGGTTTGTTCTTGCTTGGCGTGCCTATTTTTCTGGTGCTTGGCTTCTGGGTGGTTGGCGCATCCCTCGCGATTGATTTCACTCTGGCCAATATTGGCGTGACGCTGTTCGAGGGCTTGAACTTCTTCGGCTTACTGGCATTGCCCTTGTTTATTCTTACCGGCGATCTGATTGCGGCCGCCGGCATTGCTCGACGCCTGGCCAACTTCGCTCACGCCTGCCTCAGTTGGATGCATGGTGGACTTGGCCTTGCCACCATCGGCTCCTGCGGATTGTTCGCGGCGATTTCCGGCTCGAATGCCGCCACTACGGCGACCATAGGCAACATCATGCATCCGCTGCTAGTCAAAGACGGCTATCAGGCAAACTTTGCGGCCGCGACCGCAGCCGCAGGCGGAACCGTGGGTATCATCATTCCGCCTTCTATTATCTTTATCGTGTATGGCTTCATCATGAACCTGTCAATTTCCGACTTGTTCATTGCGGGGATACTGCCGGGCATCCTCATGGTGGTCGCCATGATGATCGTGTGCTCGTGGCGCTGCCGGCGCGACGGGATGGGGCAGAAGACGGCACTGGACATGCGCAATGTGGTGCGCACTGCGCGCCGAGCGTACCTTGGCTTTGTTGCCGTATTTATCGTGATATACGGCATTTACTCCGGTATATTTTCCCCGACGGAGGCCGCCGCCATCACCGTAGGGTTCTGCCTGCTGGCGGGTCTGCTCATAACCCGGGAAATCAACTGGCGCGAATTGCCGGACATCTTATTGCGTTCAGGCCAGCTCACCGGCATGCTGGCACCCATGATCGCCGTTTCCATTGTGATGCAACAGGTGTTCGGCTTATTGGGAGTCAGCGAGGTAGTCGCAAACTTCATCGCCATGTTCGGCCAAAGCCCCATCGTTGTGTTGCTGGTTTGCATGGCCATTGTCCTGGCCGCCGGATGCATTTTGGAAAGCTTGCCCGTTACCGTTATTTTCGCGCCCATCCTGGCGCCCATTGCCGTGGCGATGGGCGTCGATCCGGTGCACTTTTCGGTCATCTTCCTGGTCGGTGCGGCGATCGGCTTTATTTCCCCGCCGTTCGGGCTGAATCTTTTCGTGGCCAGCGGCATTACGGGAATTCCTTACATGCGCATTGTCCCATCGGCAATGCTGTATCTTTCCGGACTGCTTATAGCGTGGCTGTTTATCGCTTTCGTACCCTGGCTGTCACTCGGCCTCATCCCCGCGCGATAGCGGGCCATGGTTCCAGAGCTCTCAGCCATCGTTCCGTTTGCGCTGGTCGTTATCGTTGCGGTGTATTTTCACACCGTTACGGGTTTTGGCCTGGCCATGATCATTATGGGGCTGGCCAGTGGCGCTGGTATAGCATCTGTAGCAACGCTTGCCAACGTAGTCGGCATCGTCACGTTGATGAACAGCGCATTTGCCCTGCGCGGCAATCTTCATCACCTACCATGGCCGGTTGCCGGCGTAATGATGACGGCCGTGCTGCCCGCCAGCGTACTGGGTGTGGTGCTGCTTAATTACCTTAGTAGCGTAGCGGCTGATCTCATCCAGGTGCTGCTGGGACTTGTCATCGCGTATGGTGGCCTCAGTTTTGCCTGGCGACCCAGCACTCTGCAAACAGTGTCGGGGCGAGGCTCATTTGCCTATTATGGTTTTCTCGGCGGGCTGATAGGCGGGATGTTCGGCATACCGGGCCCGCCGCTAATCTTCCAACTGTACCGCCAGCCAATGTCGCTGGCGCAGATACGCGGCGTCCTTATTTTCCTGAATGCCGTTATTGCCGCCGCGCGTACCGGCTTTGTCGCAGCCCAGGGACAGCTTTATGCACAAGAGATTATGCTCAGCGCCATTTGCCTGCCTTTGGTGGCGCTGGCTACCGTGGCAGGCAGGCGCTACCCTCCTTCGTTCTCGCCCCTTACAATGCGGCGCATCGCCTCTGCACTGCTCGTGGTTATGGGATTGACGCTGATCGGCCCCGTGTTCCATGAACTGGAAGTCTGTACATATGGCGCTTGCGATTAGGAACGATACCTTAGTGGCGCCCTGCCCAACGTAGCGGTTTAGCCGCCCGGCCGACGCAGCATTACACGGCGCATGCATTCGATAGTCCAGATCCAAATAGCCGTGCCAACGACCTCCGAAATAAATCCGGCCGTACCCATGTCCCAGGGATACGGCTCGACTCCCAACAGCGGAAGCACTATGCAATGAGCCCCCACCGTGGCGATAAGCCATCCGAATGGTATTCCCCAAAAGGCGCCTACCTTTGGGCACCGTTCGACCAGCCAAACATAAACCAGGGCGATGACCATGGAGAACAGGATATGGAAGCCGTTGCCGCCCCAATTCACCGCAGTTTGGTTAAAAACATAGTCCATCGTCGCCGCATCAAAACCCATCAGGTCGAGCAGGCCAATGGGCGGGGGTACCGCCGTGGGCGGTCGGGGAGGAAGAATGGTTTCAATTCCCGACTTGACCATGGCGGAAATAAAACCGGCGACGATGCCTACGCTGACCAGGGTGCCTAGTGCGCTCTTGTGTGGGTGAAACGTGTCGGATGCCTGCAAAATAAGTTCCTCTAAGAAAGAATTCGGGCTATTGATCCGACCCAAAGACTTCCGTTCTTGCTTGCCTTGGTTTCATTGAATAGCGCCCCCGCAAATTTAGACGATACCGCGCCTAACCCGTTGCATCTTACTAAACATTTCGCGGCGCATGTCCGCGCCGTCCAGCAAAGCATCTATCCGGCACGAAGCCAAGGTGCCCGACATGGCAAATCAGTTCGATGTAAGGCCAGATTAGAAGTGTATCTCTTTGAAATTGCTAGGGTAATTACCGTTACGAGGAGCCTGGCCGCCGGTCTATTCTGCGAACGTTGATTGTGCCCCAATTGGGTCATCATACTTTGGCAACTATGACCTACCAGGAAGATTACTCATGACAAAACTTTCAACTCTGGATCTGGTGAACTATCTGAAGCGTAAAGAGACTGTAGCAACTAACGATAATCTAGTGATCGTGGGTGTGCTCAAGGGCGCCACGGCATCTTCAGTTCAATTTTCGGCCGATAATCTGGCCAATTGGCTTACATTACCCACCGCGTTAATTGAAGAAGTGACTTGCTTGGGCGTCGTGGAAGGTTCCGAAGCCAATAAAAAAGAACATTTCCCCCTTTTTTCTATTACGTTGAAGACGCCTGAGACGCAAAGTGAGCGCTTCCTGCTTAATTTGATAATGCCGCCGTTTTTCATGGCATACAAGAACAAGGGCCAAGCCAAAGTGTCCAGAGAACCGGATGCATCGGCGCGTCTGCGTCCTGGCAGCAGACTACAGATTGCCGCCAGCGCTACCAGGTAATGCGCAAGCCAAACCGCCAGCGCCTGAGCCGAACTACTTGCATGAGATGCTTCCTTACGTACCGCCATCACCATTGATCTTTGTTAAGCCCGTTCAAAGAACCTGAACAATAGCCAAAGAGGCACCACCGCCATGCCAATGATCAATCAGGATATGCGTCAGGTGATTCAGCGCGCCATGCTGTCATACGTTGCTACGGTTTGTGCGGATGGTTCGCCTAATCTTTCACCTAAGGGATCGGTCTTCGTTTATGACGACGATCACCTTATCTTCATGAATCAGAATTCGCCCGGCACATTTGCCAACCTGCGCCACGACCCGCGCGTGGAAATCAATTCAGTTGATGTCTTTAGACGCCGGGGATACCGCTTCAAGGGCAAGGCGCGCATCCTGCCTCCGGGAGATCCCGCGTTTGAATGGCTAAAGCAAAAGTTGATCGCTTTGAATGGCCCCCAGTACCCAGCTCACGAAGCAGCGCTCATCGACATCGAGACGATCCAGCCGGTTCTGTCGCCAGTCTACAAGTGGGGACATGCCACTGAGGACGATCTGACACCGAAGTATGCGGCACTCTACGTGAAGGCTGCCGGCCTGACGCCCGGCGATTTACCGGACGAGTGCAGAGACCAGAAATGACGATTCCACGAAACATGCGTGCTGCATTCATACGCAAGACGGGGAGTGTCGATGAAATCCTGGTGGGAGAGCTCCCGGTGCCCTGCCCTGGGCCGACCGACGTTCTGGTTCGAATGGAAGCAAGCGAAGCCAATTTCGTGGATCTGTTCGTACGTTCAGGGGCCTACCAGACACATACGCCATTCCCGTTCATCATTGGCCGCGACCTGGTAGGAGCGGTCGCTGAAATTGGCTCAGGCGTTGGGCGGTTCTCGGTGGGCGACAAGGTCTGGTGCAATAGCCTGGGCCACGCAGGACGCCAGGGAGCGTGGGCCGAATATGCTGTTGTCTCCGAAGATCGGCTCTATCCGCTGCCGGCCGGCGTGGATGCCAAGCAGGCTGTCGCCGTTTTACATGCAGCAGCCACCGCACATATAGGATTGGTGCGCGAGGCAAAGTTGGCAGCGGGCGAAACCATTTTTGTCGAGGGCGGCGGCGGCGCTGTCGGTAGCGCTGTCGTCCAGCTGGCCACAGCGATGGGCGCACGCGTTATTGCCAGCGACTCTCAGGAAGGTGGTGACTGGTGCAAGTCATGCGGTGCCGAAGTGGTGTTCGACTATCATCGCAAGGACCTCTACGAACAGGTCCGTGTAACAACCCCGGAGGGTGTCAATGTTTGGTGGGACACAAGCGGCCGCAACGATTTTACCCATTGCCTGCCTCTGCTTGCCGTCGGTGGCCGCGCCGTCATCATGTCGGGCTTAAGCGGAGCCAGCCCGGTGCTGCCTGTAGGGGCACTGTACACTCATGAGATCACACTACACGGTTTTGCCATCAGTAACGCGACCGTTACCGATCTAGCGGCTGCAGCTGCAACAATCAACCGCCTGCTCGCCGCAGGCCGCCTGAAGACGAGAATCGGTGCGACCTACAACCTTGCCGACGCCGTCCAAGCTCAGGCAGACCTGGAGTCGCGCAAAGTGCGCGGGCGCATCGTTGTAGTTCCATAGTGCGGCGATTGCCAGCACCCCGCAAAAGCGATCTCAGACTGATGGCGTGTCGTGCGTATGCTAATGATGCGCGTCATGCAGATGCCGACGGTGCATCTGGGTAATGCGTACATGTGTGCCAACTTAATTAGTGCGCTATTTGTCGCGTAGCGACCCGCCCGCCGGCGTGGAGTTCTGCCCCAATACTTTGCCGTTCACGGTCTGTCCGTACAGGTCAGTCGGTTCGTCATGGAACTTCTTTCGGGTTTGCTCGAGCGAGCCTTCATATCTGGGATCCTGCGGACGCTCGTGGCTGTTCATATACTGCGCCACGTCCCACGCCTCCTGATCGGTCAGCGAACCGCCCTTGCCCAGAGGCATATTCGCCTTGATGAAAGCGGCCGCAGTGGAAACGCTGTGCATGCCGGCGCCCCAGTTGAAAGAATCGTCGCCCCACAGAGCCGGAAAGACCATTTTGCCTTCCGTTTTTTGCCCCTCGCCTTCAGCGCCATGGCAAAGTGCGCAATTCTGCTCGTACACACGCTGGCCTCTAACGTAGTCGGGCTTCTGCGCCGGGTCGTCCAGTCGCGGATAACCCTGCCCTTCCAATCTGACGCCTGTAGGCGCGCCCTGCGCAAGCCAGTACATATAACTTTGAAGCGCGACGATGGTCTCACTGTCCGCAGGCGGCGCAATGCCGTTCATGCTGTACTGGAAGCATCCCTGCAGGCGTTCTGCCAGCGTATTAACGCGCTTGTTCTTGGATCGATAAGCTGGATAAAGTACATAGGCAGCCCATAGCGGCGAGGAGCCCGCCCGGCGTCCGGCGTCCATGTGGCAACTTACGCAATTCATTGAGTTGCCAACATAGTCCTTCGCGTATTTGCCCGTACGCATGAAGATATCCTGGCCCTTCTTCACTATTACGCCAAATTCGTTGTCCGGTATGAAGCGCGCGTCTGGGGGTGAAAACCCCTTGTTCTCAGTGGAGGTCGGTGCGATAGGTGTGCCGCCTTCTGGCGCTGGGGCGTCCACACGCGCATGGGCAACAGTGACTGCACCCGCCAAACTCCAGGCTAAGGCTGCCGCGATAAGGCGCATGGATGTCAGTTCCATCATTTTTCCCCTTCTTTTGTCAAAGCGGCGGGAGTGGCGGCCACCCGGGCCGGCAGCGCGGCAAAATAATCGGCGACTGCACCGATTTGTGCCTCGTTCATGCGCCGCGCGATGTCGCCCATGATCGACAGTGGCCCGTCGGAACGCTTTTTTCCTTTCCAGTCGACAAGTTGCTGGCGAAGATAATTCGCAGGAAGACCGGCCAGCGCGGGAAATTGGGTGCCGACCCCCACTCCGCCCGGGCCGTGGCATTGGATACAGGCTGGTATGTTGTTATCCCAATCGCCACGATTGGCAATCCATGCGCCCGCCTCGGATTTTTCGGGATAAGTATCGACCATATTGCTCAGCGCCGCAGCATCGAAAGGCTTGGGCAACTGAGCAAAATAGCTGCTGACTGCTTCTATCTGGGCCGCGTTCATTGCTTTGGCGATCGGTTCCATGACGGGGTTTTGGCGCTCTCCGGACGCAAAGTTCTGCAGTTGCTCCGTAAGGTAGGTGGCACCTTGGCCTGCCAGGTAGGGAAAGCCAGCAGCAGCCATGCCCTCGCCGTTTACCCCATGGCAAGTCGCGCAAGCGATAATACCGCCGCCACCGGCCGTGGCGATCTTCCGACCGTCAGTAACGGCGTCCGCCCATACCGGCGATGCCGGAAGGAACATGCCCATGATGAGACCGCTAAGGGCCAATGCCGACGCATTGACTTTCAATCCGCGCTCCGTGTCCCAAACGCGGTCAGAACTGGCTGGTTTTACTTCTGAAGCAAGGTCGGACATAGGATCTCCGTCAGGACCACCTTTCAGCTTGACCTGGGCGATGGCGGGCGTTTCAACCGCGGTTCTGCACCGCCGGGACCCGCGTGTTACTTGCCCGGCTCACCGCCAGCGCGGCGACGGCCAGGGCCAGCGGAACGAACGACACCCAAAGCACCATGTCCCAGTCGTAGGCCGCCAGCAGTCCGCCGGAGGCAAAGGAGCCCACCGCCATCGTGCCGAAAACGATAAAGTCATTGAATGACTGCACCCGCGTTTTCTCCTCAGGACGATGGCACTCCAGCACCAGCGCGGACGCGCCCACAAAACCAAAGTTCCAGCCAATGCCCAGCAGGATCAAGGTGAGCCAGAAGTGGGCGACATCCAGGCCCGTCAAGCCCACGGCCGCAGAAACGCCAGTTAGCACCAGGCCAGCGATCACCACTCGTCCGGCACCGAAGCGCGTGATGAGCCGACCCGTAAAGAAGCTGGGTGCGTACATGGCGATTACGTGCCACTGAAGGCCGAGATTGGAGCTTTCCTGCGAGTGGCCGCACATTTGCATCGCTAGCGGAGCGGCCGTCATGAGGAAATTCATGAGCATGTACGAGACCGCGCCGCAAATTACCGCAGTAATAAAGAGCGGCTGGCGCACGATGACACCTAGCGGCCTGCCTCCGGCGACTTCCGCTGCCGTGGGCCTGGGAAGCTTTACGCCCAGGAGTACAAAGGCGGACACCGCCGCGACGGCCGCCTGGGCCATAAAGGTGACCGCAAACATATGTGCCGGCCACAGAGTCATGGTGTGAGTGACCAGCTGCGGTCCGACTATGCCTGCTACCACGCCTCCGCCCATCACGAAAGACAGTGCGCGTGGCCGCATGGCGGGACTGACGCCGTCGGCAGCGGCAAAGCGAAACGAGAGCACGACGGCAGCATAGGCTCCGCCAAAAAAAGTCGCCAGGCAGAACAGCCAGAACGAACCGATCACCACCGCAAGCGCCGCCAACATACCCACCAGGACACCGCAACCGGCACCTGCGAGAAAAGCCATGCGACGGCCATGCCGACGAGCGATGGCGCCAGCCGGCAAGATGCAGGCGGCCATGCCGACCACAAAGATGGATATCGGCAAAGTTGCCAGCGTCTTGTCTGGCGCCAGCATGTTGCCGATGATGGCGCCGGTAGCGTAGACCACTACCGAGTTGGCCCCAGCCAGCGCCTGCGCCACTGTCAGGCGCATGATGTTGCCGCGCTGCACGGCTTCAGAGAATATGATGGATTCAGTTTGCGGGGCCGGGGACGCTGTGTTCGTCAAGATATATCTCGGGTGAAAGGCGTCCCGACAGCTGTGTCTGCGCCGACTGTTTATTACTTTTGGATATAAACTAATAGCCTAAGACTGTACACCCAAACCGGCAGGTATAACAACTGAAAATCTGCGTTTCCTGACCCAGCGGTGTTCTCCGGCGGGCCGTAAGCGTCGGCAATGAGTTCAGTCGATCGGTAGATGGCTTGCGAGAAAAACGCATCCAACGATGCCTTGCTTGACCTTCCAACGATGGGAAGCTCTATTCTCCTACTAAACCAGTTGAACCGAACGACCAGGAGGTGGAATTTGAATGCCCTGACCCATCAAGCAAGCGACGTGACGACCGCAATCAGTCTGCCGATCGAAGGTATGACGTGCGCATCGTGTGTAGGCCGCGTCGAAAAGGCCCTTGGCAAGGTCCAAGGCGTTGACTCGGTAACGGTCAACCTGGCGACCGAGCGCGCCGACATCAAGGTGCGTGGCCCCGTTGACCGCCAGGAGCTGGTCAACACCGTTGAGGCTGCCGGTTACAGCGTTCCCGCCACCACCCTCGACTTTGCGGTCGAGGGCATGACCTGCGCATCATGCGTGGGCCGGGTCGAGCGTGCCCTTAAAGCCCTGCCCGGTGTGACCGAAGCCACGGTCAATCTGGCAACCGAACGCGCTCACGTGCGCGGCAGCGTGGACGCCAACAGCGTGATCGCGGCGATTGCGGCGGCAGGCTATGCCGCGCAATCCATCGACGCAGGCGCGTCCGCAGACGATGAGGCGGCGAAGGAACGCAAAGACGCTGAACGCGCGGCGCTCAAGCGCGACCTGACCCTTGCCACCGCTCTTACGTTGCCGGTTTTCGTCCTGGAAATGGGCTCACACCTGATTCCCGGCGTACATGAACTGATCCTGAGCACCATCGGTATGCAGTGGAACTGGTACGTCCAGTTCGCACTGACGACACTGGTGCTGGCTGTACCGGGCATGCGCTTTTACCGGCAAGGCATGCCCGCGCTGTTTCGTCTTGCGCCCGACATGAACTCGCTGGTCGCGGTCGGCACGCTCGCGGCTTATGCCTATTCGCTGGTCGCCACCTTTGCGCCCTCTTTACTGCCGGCCGGCACAGTGAATGTCTATTACGAAGCAGCGGCTGTCATTGTGACGCTGATCCTGCTTGGGCGCTTTCTGGAGGCGCGCGCCAAGGGCCGCACGTCCGAGGCTATCAAGCGGCTGGTGGGCTTGCAAGCGAAGACGGCGCGCGTCCAGCGTGGCGCTACCGTGGTCGAAATTCCGATCGCCGACGTCGTCTCGGGCGATGTCATCGAGGTGCGCCCCGGGGAACGCATTCCCGTCGATGGTGAAGTCACGCAGGGTCAAAGCTATGTCGATGAATCCATGATCACCGGCGAACCCATCCCGGTGGCGAAGACGGTGGACAGCAAGCTGGTCGGGGGCACGGTCAATCAAAAGGGCGCACTTTCCTTCCGCGCGACGGCGGTGGGTGGCGCGACCGTGCTCTCGCAGATCATACGCATGGTCGAGCAGGCGCAAGGATCGAAGCTGCCTATCCAGGCGCTGGTCGACAAGGTGACCATGTGGTTCGTGCCGGCCGTCATGGCGGCTGCCGCATTGACCTTTCTCGTCTGGGTCGTCTTCGGGCCCGAGCCGGCGCTGACCTTCGCGCTCGTCAATGCCGTGGCCGTCCTGATCATCGCCTGCCCGTGCGCCATGGGTCTTGCGACACCGACCTCTATCATGGTGGGCACCGGGCGCGGTGCGGAGCTTGGCGTTCTTTTCCGCAAAGGCGAAGCGCTGCAATTGCTGAAGGATGCCAAGGTCGTCGCTGTGGACAAGACCGGCACGTTGACCGAAGGCCGTCCGACGCTGACCGATCTGGAGATCGCTGAACGCTTCGAACGCCGGGATGTGCTCGGCCGGATCGCCGCCGTCGAGGCGAAGTCCGAGCACCCTATCGCACGCGCCATCGTCGAGGCGGCCGGTAACGAAGGAATCGCAACTCCGGAGATCACGGACTTCGAATCGGTCACCGGCTTTGGCGTGAAAGCACTCTTGCATGGAGAACCCGTTGAGGTCGGGGCGGACCGCTACATGCGCAAGCTAGGGCTCGATGTTGACATCTTTGCCGCAAGTGCCAAGCGCCTGGGCAACGAAGGCAAGACGCCGCTCTATGCCGCCGTTGGCGGACGACTGGCTGCCATTATCGCCGTCGCTGACCCGATCAAGGAAACGACGCCGGACGCCATCTCCGCTCTGCACAAGCTCGGCCTGAAAGTCGCGATGATCACAGGCGACAACCGTCGTACGGCGGAAGCCATTGCGCGTCAGCTTGGCATCGACGAAGTGATCGCCGAAGTCTTGCCGGAAGGCAAGGTCGAGGCCGTGCGCAAGCTGAAAGCTGAGCACGGACGGCTGGCATTCGTGGGCGATGGCATCAATGACGCGCCTGCACTGGCCGAGGCCGATGTGGGCCTGGCCGTGGGCACCGGCACGGATATTGCCATCGAGGCGGCCGACGTGGTGTTGATGTCGGGCAACCTGATGGGTGTGGCCACCGCCATCGCGTTATCGCGAGCGACGATCGGCAACATCCGCCAGAATCTGTTCTGGGCCTTCGCCTACAACACCGCCCTCATTCCGGTGGCAGCCGGTGCGCTTTATCCTGCTTGGAGCATCCTCTTGTCCCCAATTTTCGCGGCAGGGGCGATGGCGCTTTCGAGTGTCTTCGTCCTGGGCAACGCGTTGCGCTTGCGTGGGTTTCAACCACCGATAGAAGCCACCGGGATGGGCAGCAAGGGCTGAAGTGCGTCGAGCAAGCGGTGGGCAGCAGCCTGGGTCTCTTCCGGCGTCGTGTCCGCCTCAAATTCTGCGATCTCAAGTCCGACGACTTTGCTGATCGCAACCGCTACGGCGATTTGGCGCAACTCGGTAAGGTTAAGGCCGCCCGTAACTCTGTAATCAGTCGGAACTAAACCGGGCTCCAACACATCGCAGTCCAGATGCAAGTAGACAGGTCGGCCGGCCACGGCTGCAGAGACTCGTGCTGCGATGTCGGGGCCTGGAGGGACGAGAGTCACCGCACCTTGAGCTATGAGATGCTGCTCGAACGGGTCAATATCCCTGGCCCCAACAAGAATGGTATTGGCCGAAGACAGCCCTTGACCAAAGCCAGAGTCCCATTTTCCAAGCGGCCCGGCAAGAGCTAGCCCGCCAAGATAGCCGGTTGTCGTGCTATCTGGAGTGTTTATGTCTGCATGCGCGTCGAGCCACACAACGACTGCGTCGGGTCGGTGCCGTGCAACGACAGGCAGCGTGGCAAGTGAAACTGCACAGCGGGAAAGTGCCGTGAAAGGTACCGCTCCTTGGTTGAACAGTTGCTCGTACCGGGCGCCCATTGCGCAAAGGGCTGGACGTGCGGCGTCGAGTTCGGCCTGCCATCCAGTTGCCAGTGCCGGTTCAGGCTGGCTTATTACAACCGGATCAATACCGAGGCGGCGGGCTAGCTCCGCCGCAATAGCGGGCGACCCCGCCATTGCACGGTCGTTGTGATCACCGGCTCGGCCGGCGAAGTGTGTCAAGGCGGGCGTTACGGTGGAAGTTGAGTTGTTCAAGCGCCCTCTTTCTTGGTTCAACCGGACACATTGATTATATGACTTGGCGACGTGATTTCACTCGACGATTGGGGTGTGAACCCTGTAATTCCGCTTAGGGTGAGTTCGCTGGCGGAGTTCGATCTGGGTCTTAAGCGCGTCTCTCAAGGCACACCGTGGAGTGGTAGCCAGTGGCGCACAGCTGCGTTACCCTTGCCGCTCGATACCGTAATTGATACTATTTAAAAGATTTCAGTACTTTTATGGAGGCTTGCGTGCACAATCACGTTACCGTAGCCGAGATTAAGCGCCGGGGCATGGCCGCCATTGAAGAAGGCCTGCGGCGAGGTCCGGTACATATCATCAAGCACAACAAGCCAGTTGCAGTTGTTCTGTCCGAGGCCGAATATCAGCGTCTTACAGACAAGCAGCCATCGGTCGTTCCGAGGATGGCAGCGTTGCAATGGCTGCTGACGCAGCCGTCTGTGGGCACGCGCGAGAAAGCGGAGATTGACGCTACGCTGGCTGAAGAGCGCGCCTGGTGATTGCATTCTTCGATGCCTGAATCCGTAGACTCAAGACGGCGCTCCGTCCGCCAGAACGACTTTCAATAACTCAATAAACGCAATTGTCCGTTGCGGCAACAGGCGTCGGCCAGGCGTCACGCACCACACATTCGTAGGAGGCAAACTCCAATCGGGCAGAATTCGTTCGATGGCGCCTTGCTTGACGAGTTCTTCTGCGAAGCGCTCGGACAAGCCCACAATACCTAGACCTTGCGCCGACAGCGCTTGCTGCAGCCCGAGGGAGTTTGCGTAAAGCGAGTGACGGGGAAGCCCCTCCCAGCGCTCGGTTCCACGCGACAATCGCCATAGCTGCTGCTCTCCCCCGCTGGCGACCAGCGCCAGCCCGACATGATCGAGCAGTTCTGCCGGCGCCTTCGGTGTGCCGTGGCGCTTCAGGTAGAGTGGGCTTGCATACAGCCCGTTGTGCAGCGTGGTGATACGACGTGCGACCAGCGAGCTGTCATCAGGCAGCTGGGTTGCCGCGCGCACCGCGACATCGAAACGTTCGGCAATCAAATCTACCCGCCGCGCCGAAAGATCCAGTTCCAGCCGGACATCGGGATATTGCCGTGAAAATTGGGTCAAGACGGGAACGATGGATAGCTCGTGAAATTCGGGAGGAAGGGACACGCGCAGCGTTCCATGTGGCGTCACTTGCCGATGCTGCGCAAGTGCGGTGGCCGCTTCGGTTTCATCGAGCAGTCGACGTGCGTATTCCAGGATTCTTTCGCCGAATTCGGTCACGACCAGCCGCCGTGTACTGCGCTGCAGAAGCCGTTCGCCGAACTCATTCTCCAGATCGGTGAGGCGGCGCGAAAGCGTTGACTTGGGTAAACCGGTTTGCTCGGACGCGCGGGTAAAGCTGCCCGCCTCGACGATATGAGCGAACAGGATCAGGTCATTGGCATAAAGGGTGATCGCAGCCATTTCAGCCTCAACTGTTCCAAATATGGAAATATTGTACCCATAGCTCCGACTTACTCTTCAGTTTTATTTTCAATACACTATTTTTATCGATGCGCGTCGGCCGGCAAATTCGCACCCGGCGTGGGCGACGACGTAACGCTGGATATCGCACTCGAAGCCATCGCCGAATAGGCAAGCGCGATCTATCTGTATTGCATCCTCATGTGTGGGGATGCCACCAGGAACAAGGAATCAAAATGGGACTTCTCGTAGAGGGCAAATGGCATGACCAGTGGTATGACACAGCAAGCACAGGCGGTCGCTTCGTGCGCAGCGACGCCCAGTTCCGCAACTGGGTCACCCCCGATGGCCGTGCGGGTCCCAGCGGAATTGGCGGATTCCGGGCCGAAGCCGGGCGCTACCATCTCTATGTTTCACTGGCCTGCCCGTGGGCCAACCGCGTATTGATCCTGCGAGCCTTGAAAGGCCTGGAGCAGATGATCGCCGTGTCCATTGTCAACCCTTATATGGGTGAGCAAGGCTGGACCTTCGAACCCGGCCCCGGTGTGGTGGCCGATCCGGTCGGCCAAGCCAAATACTTGTATGACGTCTACCTGCGGGCACAGCCCGACTACAGTGGGCGTGTGACCGTACCGGTACTCTGGGATTTGGAGCGCCAGACTATCGTAAGCAACGAGTCCTCCGAAATCATTCGGATGCTCAATTCAGCATTCGATGGAATCTGCGCCAGCGAAGGCGATTACGCGCCTGTGGAACTGTTGCCGCAAATCGATGCCGTCAACGCCGAAGTCTATGATGCAATCAACAACGGGGTATACAAAGTCGGTTTCGCCACGACCCAGGATATATACGAACAGGAAGTCGGCAAGCTGTTTGCTTATCTCGATCAGCTGGAATTCAAGCTGGGGCGCCAGCGCTATCTGCTGGGCGAGCGGATCACCGAAGCCGACTGGCGCCTGTTCACCACGCTGATTCGCTTCGACGCCGTTTACCACGGCCATTTCAAGTGCAACCTGAAACGCCTGTCGGATTACAAAAACCTGTGGAGTTACACGCGCGAACTCTACCAGTGGCGCGGCATCGCAAATACGGTGAACTTCGACCATATCAAGCAACACTATTACCGCAGCCATCACAGCATCAATCCCAATGGAATCGTACCGATAGGCCCTATTCTGGACCTGGAACGCGCACCAAACCGCAGTTTGGTCGCGGGGCACTAAAATTTTTTGACATAACCATACGATAAATCAGCGCAATATTTGCATACAAAAGCACGGCTAGCATATTGGGTTCCATAGATCAATAATGGCTTACCGACGGCATACTCCATGACCCTTGTTGTAATGGGGCCCATATCCTCCCTTTTCGATAGATGTCATAAGTCGCCGTGAACGGCCCGGTCAGTCACGCTCAATAGTTGCAAGAGTTATCGGAAAATGGTTATGCGAATGTTGCGCTTGATTTTTTCGGTCGTCGTAGCTGTGGCGCTTGTGGCTTGTGCCAGTCGGCCGATTAACGTGCCGATTTCCCAGGTTGATCCGCATAGCGGCTACCGGCCATATCTTCTGATACCCAAGCGCCAGAATAACGATCAATCCACGCTGATGGTGCTTTCATTTTCGGGTGGCGGAACGCGAGCGGCCGCATTCTCTTACGGCGTTCTGGAGGAACTTCGGGGAACCGAGATTTTTGTACAGGGCGAGCGTCGCCGTCTGATTGACGAAGTCGACGTGATTACCGGTGTATCCGGAGGAAGCTTTACAGCGCTGGCTTATGCTTTGTATGGCGAACGATTATTCTCCGAATATGAACAACGCTTCTTGAAGCGGAATGTTCAGGGCGCGCTCATCAGCCGTGTTATCAATCCATTCAACTGGTGGAAGTTTGTCGGAGGCAGCGCCGGGCGCTCAGAGCTGGCTGCCGACTATTATGATGAGATCCTGTTCGAAGGCGCGACATTTGCCGACCTGCTCGAAAAGCCGGGTCCGGTCGCCCTGGCAACGGGAACCGATCTGTCGACTGGCTCGCGCCTCATCTTCTTTCAGAATGATTTCGATCTGCTTTGTACGGATCTGAACAAGGTTCGCCTGTCGCGCGCGGCGGCAACCTCGTCGGCCGTCCCGGTCGCACTGTCACCCGTCACGTTCAACAACTATGGGGGAACCTGCAATTTCAAGTATCCCGCGTGGGTTGCGGACGTTGCCAACCCTGCCACTCAGGTGCGCCCTTCCGGGCGGGCGCTCGAACGCTATCGCGAAATGCAGGACTTCCAGAACAGCAAAGAACGTCCGTACATTCATCTGGTGGATGGCGGCGTTTCCGACAACATCGGCGTGCGCGGTGTGCTGGAGCTCCTTGAAGAACTGGAAGCCAGCGCAGCCTATTCGGAAGAAGTCGGTTTTGGCGTCATTCGACGTATCGTCCTGATCGTGGTCGACTCCAAGTCGGCGCCAAGTACCGATTGGGACCGTAAGGAGACACCTCCAGGTTTTGTTGTTCAACTTCTGCAGTCCACGAGCGTGCCGATCGAAAAGTATTCCTTCGAGACCGTCGAAATCATGAAGGATAGAGCCGAAATCATGTCGTGGAAGCGCGATTTGGTCATTGCACGGGCCCGGCTTGCCGGTGCAAGCGTATCGCAGGCTGAAGCAAGTGTGCCGAAACTTACCCTGGAAGTGATCGCCGTGAGCTTTGACGAAATACGCAACCCCCAGGAACGCGCCTATTTCATGGAGCTCCCAACAAGCTTCGTACTCCCCCCGGACGACATTGACAGGCTGCGCGAGATTGCCGCCCAACTCCTGAGGGAATCCAAAGAGTACACGTCTGTAGTCCGCTCATTCAACGGGACTCCTAAAAAGTGGATTGAGAAGGAGAGCACTCATGAACAACCAGGCAGAGAAACACCGGCTCGACGAAGCGCAGGCGAACCGCGCAGCCTGGAAAAAATGGGGACCTTATCTCAGTGAGCGTCAATGGGGAACGGTACGCGAGGATTACAGCGACAACGGTGATGCCTGGAACCACTTTACGCATGACCAGGCTCGGTCGCGGGCATATCGTTGGGGCGAAGATGGCCTGGGCGGCATCAGCGACGACCACCAGGTGCTGTGCTTCGCACTGGCATTATGGAATGAGCGCGACGCTATCCTCAAGGAACGCGCTTTCGGCCTGTCCAACAGCGAAGGAAACCATGGCGAGGACGTGAAGGAGTACTACTTCTACCTCGACTCGACGCCCACGCACTCGTACATGAAGTATCTGTACAAGTACCCGCAGGCCGCCTACCCGTACAGCGATCTCGTCGCGAACAATCGCAGCCGGAGCAAGCATGAGGGAGAGTACGAATTGCTGGATACTGGTGTGTTCGACGACAACCGATATTTCGACGTTTTCATGGAGTACGCCAAGACGGCTCCTGAAGACGTGTTGGTGCGAATCAGCATCTTCAATCGGGGTCCGGACGCAGCGCCGCTGCATGTACTGCCGACCTTATGGTTTCGCAATACCTGGTCGCAGCCGGGAGGCGGACCCAAGCCTATCCTCGAGCGCACCGAATCAGCTGGCCAGGCGACGGTCCGCGCACGTCACAGCGACCCACTGTTTCAGGAATCGCTGGGCGAGTATCACCTCTATTGCGACGCCGACGTGCCGCTGCTGTTTACCGAGAACGAGACCAACAATGCCCGGCTGTTCGGCACGGACAACGCATCGCCCTACACCAAGGACGGCATCCACAATTTAATCGTGCATGGCGATGCCGCCGCGGTGAATCCCGCGCAGCGGGGAACCAAGGCGGCGTGCCACTGTCGGCTCAATATCGATGGTGGTGAATCCCAAGTCATCCGCCTGCGGCTAACGACTCATACGCCCGGGCTATCGTTCGCTGTGTTCGACGATTTCGACGCGGTGTTCGCAGCCCGGCTACAGGAGGCCGATGCCATCTATACGTCTATAACGCCGCTTGCGGTTCGCGACCAGCCCGACCGCGCAAGAGTCATGCGACAGGCCTTGGCCGGCATGCTTTGGACCAAGCAATACTTCTACTATGACCTGGGTCTCTGGCTCGAGGAGCACGGCGCGGGCAGCCGATTGCCGCAACACGAACGCCGCATCGTGCGCAATAGTGAATGGGCGCACATGTTCAACGACGACATCATCTCGATGCCGGATAAGTGGGAGTACCCCTGGTACGCTGCGTGGGATCTCGCGTTTCACATGATTCCGCTGGGCATGGTAGACCCGGACTTCGCCAAGCAACAGCTCGACCTGATGCTGCGCAATGACTACCTGCATCCCAACGGCCAACTCCCCGCTTATGAGTGGAATTTCAGCGATGTCAATCCGCCCGTGCATGCGTGGGCGACGATGCAGCTGTATGTGCTCGACAAGGAGCGACACGATGGGCGCGGCGATGTCGAGTTTCTGAAATACGCCTTTTCCAAATTACTGGTGAACTTTACCTGGTGGGTCAACCGCAAGGACCGCAGCGGGGCTAATGTATTCGAGGGCGGTTTTCTTGGGCTCGATAACATCGGGGTGTTCGACCGCTCATCGCCACTGCCTACAGGCGGCTACCTGGACCAGGCGGACGGCACGGCCTGGATGGTGTTCTTCAGCCAGCAGATGCTTCGCATTGCCGTAGAGCTTGCGATGCATGAGCCCCTCTACGAGGAATTCGTCGAAAAGTTCTTTCAGCACACGCTGCTCATCGCCGGCGCGCTGGACCGCGTCGGCGAGCACAACGACGAAACCTGGGACGAGGAAGATGGTTTTTTCTATGACGTACTGCGGCTGCCGGACGGCAGCGCCACCCGCTTGAAGGTGCGCTCCATAGTTGGCTTGCTGCCGCTGGCGGCGGTAGCCATCTTCGAGGAAGACATTCTCACCGAATTCCAGAAATTCCGCGCGCGCGCCCGCCTGTTCCTGGAGCGCCACGCCGAACTCGCCGCGAACACACATCTGCCTCAACAACCCGGCGTCGCCAACCGCCGCATGCTCGCGATCATGGGTGAGCAGAAGCTGCGCCGCATTCTTGCGTACATGCTGGACGAGGCCGAATTTTACGGTCCATATGGCATACGCGCGTTGTCGCGCTTCCATCTTGAACATCCTTACGTCTTTCACCACGCTGGGCAGGAATACCGGGTCGCCTACGTGCCGGGCGATTCGGACACCGGCATGTTTGGCGGCAATTCTAATTGGCGCGGGCCGGTCTGGATGCCGATCAACTTCCTGCTTTATTCCTCTCTGATACGCTTGTACGCCTATTTCGGCGAGGATTTCAAGATCGAGTGCCCGACCCGGTCGGGAAAGTTGATGACCTTGCTGGAAGTCGCGAAGGAACTGGGCGATCGCCTGGTCCGTATCTTCCTGCGCGACGATGACGGTCATCGACCGCTAAATGGCACCGCCAACAAGTTCCGGGACGACCCGCACTGGCGCGACCTGGTGCTGTTTCACGACTACTTCCACGGTGATACTGGCGCCGGCATCGGCGCCAGTCATCAAACCGGCTGGACCGGTTGCGTCGCACGCATCGTTCAGATGAATGCTTTGCTTACGAAAGAACTGCTGTTGAAGCCGGGAGCCGAGGTCGCTGCTTTACGCTCGCTGAGAACCGAACTGACGACACCCGAGTCAGAATAGCCTGATAGCCGGATAGTACAAAGGAAATCACCATGCCAACCAAGCACGCCAATATGGACCTGCCGCAGCCCATCATTCCGACGCTGAAATCGCTGACTCTGTTGAAAGGACAAACTGCGCTGGTGACCGGCGCCAACTCCGGTATCGGCCGCGCTATCGCTGTTTCGCTCGGCATGGCCGGCGCAAATGTGATCGTCAACTATGTGACCAATCCGTAGGACGCCGAAGCAGTGGCCGAAGAAGTTCGCGCGGGCGGACAGCGTGCAATGACCATACAGGCCGACGTCGCTGACGAGGCGCAGGTACAAGCCATGTTCGCCGCGGCGATGCTCGAATTTGGCACCGTCGACATCCTGGTCAGTAACGCAGGAATGGAGCGCAATGCGCCGTTCCACGAGATGAGCGTCGCACAATGGGACGCAGTGATCAACGTCAACCTGCGCGGCGCCTTTCTTTGCGCGCGCGAGGCCGTGCGCGAGTTTTTCCGCCGCGGCGTGCGCCCGGAAGTTTCGGTGGCTGCCGGCAAGATCATATTCACCAGCTCGATCCACGAAATCATTCCGTGGGCAGGTCACGTTAACTACGCCGCATCCAAGGGCGGGCTGATGCTCCTGATGAAAAGCCTGGCGCAGGAAGTTGCCGAGAAGCGCATCCGGGTCAACTCCATTGCGCCGGGCGCGATCCGCACGCCGATCAACGCCGGGGCATGGTCCACGGACGAAGCCTATGCCGACCTGATGAAGCTGGTTCCCTACAAGCGCATTGGCGAACCCGAAGAAATCGGCCGTGCCGCCGTTTGGCTGGCGTCGGACTTTTCAGACTACGTCGTCGGCACGACGCTCATCATCGATGGGGGAATGACCTTGTACCCCGGGTTCGAGTCAGGGGGTTGAATCGAGAAATTGTCTTTAGGTTTGCTTCGGCGGCATGGGCACATCATGTGCTGTAAATATCCGACACGCCACGGGCGGTTATTAATGTAAGGAGTTTCATCATGCCAGCAAAATCAAAATCCCAGCAGCAGGCAGCCGGCATTGCCTTGGCTGCTAAAGAAGGCGAAAAAAAGGTAGGCGACTTGAAAGGCCCGTCCAAATCCATGTACGAGTCGATGAGCGAAAAAGAACTTCGTGAATTGGCGGCGACGAAAACCAAGCACAAGCCCGATCACAAGTCCGACAAGGATTGAGCATACCAATGGCTATGGTCGGAGTGCGAAAGTGGAAGACGGGTCGTATGTGCAGAAACTGATCAAAACGGCGAAACACGAACGACTTGTGCTGATGGCGCTGCTTGCTGGTGCATTGGCGTACTGGTTCGAGGAAGCGTTACTGAATGGCGGTCGCGCCATTGCGCTCGCTACGGCGCTTGCCTTGATTCTGGCCATCATCGGTACTTCCTTGCGCGTTGCCCACCATGCGGAAGTGTTGGCCGAAAAAGTTGGCGATCCCTACGGCACCATGATCCTCACGTTGTCGGCTGTGCTGGTTGAAGTCATCGTATTGGGAATCATGATGAACCATGAGCCCTCGCCCACCTTGGTGCGCGATACGATTTATGCCGCTGTCATGCTTGATATCAATGGCATCCTCGGCTTGGCGGCGTTAATGGGTGGCCTGAAACATGGCGAACAGTCTTATAACGATGATTCCGGCAAGACTTACGGTGTAATGATTCTTACCGCCATGGGAATCTCGATGGTCGTGCCCGAATTCATCCCCCATGCCAATTGGCATCTTTACTCGGCGTTCACCATTGTTGCCATGCTGATGCTGTACGGTCTTTTCCTGCGCATGCAAGTCGGCACGCATAGCTACTTCTTCAGCTATAGCTATCCCGAAAAACGTAGCGGATCCGGCCAAGGTAACTATCAGCACACCACAGTCCTGGGGGCCGCGACACTATTGGCCACAGGCATTGTGGTGATCGGTGCGATCGCCGAAATCATGTCCAAATCACTAAATGTCGGTTTGGCCGGATTGGGAGCGCCGCCTATGGTTGTCGGGCTGGTGGTGGCCAGCATATCGGCGTGTCCCGAGATACTGACGGCGCTTCGTGCCGCACTGGCCAACCGGATGCAATCCGTGGTCAATATTGCCATGGGTGCATCACTCTCCACGGTTATCCTTACCGTACCAGCAATGGAAGCACTGGCCTTGTTTACCGGCACTCCGCTCCAGATGGCGATGACGCCGGTGCAGACGGTAATGGTGACTATCACACTGATTGCCGCCGCCATCAATCTCAATGATGGGCAAAGCAACGCAATTGAAGGAATGACGCACTTCGTTTTGTTCGCCACCTTCCTTATGCTGACTTTTCTGGGCTTGTAAGGGCGCCGGTATCCAGCGCGCTCATGGCGTCATGCGGCCTCGCTCAACACGGTCTCGCGCAGCCATTTCTTGACCATGACCACGTGTTCGGCCTCGCTCTGAAGCGCCTGTTGAAATGGCGCCGTCAAGTCATCATGTCCCGATTCCGCCGACAGCTCGATCAGCAGCTCCCAACAGGCATTATCAGTCAGCTCCGCCGTCAGAATGGCCTCAAGACTTTGGGCAACCGTCGTCCTGGGGTCCGTAATGACTTGCAGCAGGCCGAGTGCGGCGACCCCGCTTACATCCGCACAGGGCGTCTGTGCCGTGGGATCCGCGCCCAGCTTTTCCATGACGCCGGTCAGCATATAAAAGTGCGCCGCTTCCTCGCTACAGATATGCAGGAGGTCGGTGCGAAGATCGGCGCGGCGGATATGCGTGGACGCTTCCACCTTTGTGATCAAAGCCTGGTACAGCCGTACACCTGACCGTTCGAAGGCCAGGCGCTGACCGAGCTTGTCGATCAGCACTTCCGGATTCTTGCCCTTTATCTTGCCCATCGTCGCTTCCAGCAGCCCTTTTCCAGTGCCTGGCAGCGGCACGGAGCCAACGCGTAGCGATTGCGCGATGTACAGAGCCCGTACCTCAGCCAAGGTTGCAGCGCTCCCTTCCGAGCTGGGCGGCTGGGCCAAAGCAAATTGGGCTTGCGAGGGGCCTTCTACCGGCGACATCTGCATGCCAGTTCGATTCATGCCCATTTTGGTGTGGTCTTCCATATCAGCTCCTTCGGATGGGGTTATCACGATTACGGCTAAGCTCGGTGCCGGGAGACCATTGATACCCGGCCGCTACAGTATCAGTAGGCGAACCGTCGGCGTTCAATATGGCCCTGGCCTGGATGGACGCCTGGCTTTCGTCATCCTGGTCGACGTAGGCTGTGCCGTTCGCACGTAGCGGTACCTCGGTGGACAACACGGTACGCACGAACTCCCGCTGCGATGCGAACTGCAGCGACGTCGGAATCATTTGGCCTAGCACTTCTGCCGGATCACGGCGCTCATATTGCTTGAAGAGCTCGCTGACCATAGCCAGATGGCCCAGCTCATAATCGAGAAACCGCTCCCAGATCGCCTTGATGCGCGAGTTGGTTTCCTGTTCCACACAACTGTAGTAGGTGTAGACTTCCGTGGCCTCATGAATAAGTATTTTTTCCAGCAACGATTCGCCCGGGTCTTGAAGAGAACCGTATTGCGTGACGTGCTGCTCTTCGATAGAGGCGATTTCCGCGTAAAGCTGCCGGGCCAGGGGATCGGCAAACAGCGGGCCAATATTCATGTAGTAATCGTGGGTCTGGTACTCGGCGGCGGTAATCAGTGCAGAGTGCAGCTTTGTGATGAGTGCCGTGCTGCTTCGCTCATAATGCCGCCTCACATCGTCCTCCGGCGCTCTGTGTTCGTCCATGGTGGGCCGCCCGGGCACGATGTCGGTATAGCCCTGCAGGATGTTATTGGCGTCTTTTCCTTCCAATCTGTCCAGCAGCGCGCTGTAGCGATAGAGGTGGTCGAAATCCTCCAGCAGACCGAACCGGTATGTTTGCGCCTGGTACGGATCCGGCTCGGCCTGCGCGACAGCGGCCGTGACTTCTATGGCCACTTGCTCATAGGCTATCGTGGTCTCCAATGGCGAATGGTCGGCAGACAGAAGCCAGTTGATCGTCGTGGCCTGATGCTGTTCGACGCGTCGCAGTTTCGCCAGCGGTACGCGCAATTCCTCGTTGAAGCGTGCAGCAATGTGCTTAAGGCGCAAGGCGTCATTCTCGAGGCCGTTCAGTAAGATTATGCGGACGCGTGTAAAGGCGTCGTCATCCAGCTTGCTGATAGGATTGCCCACCATATCGCGCCACGTGAATCGTTGCTGGTCGAGGGGCGTGCCGGCGTTGTCCCACAGGTTGTTTATCGGGCCCATGTCGTTCCTCCTGAAAGTGGCATCTCGCAGCAAATGACAGTCCCGCATGAGCCGCGGCACAGATGTCCGCACGATGCCGTTCGTCGCCGCGCGCCCCGCCCCTCGGCACACCGTTTGCTTCGACGGCCATATGGAACGAGCGAATATATGAGCACCACGACCAAAGACCGACTTCCTCGGCATATAGGTTTCATTCCCGACGGCAACCGCCGTTGGGCTGTAGCGCGGGGGCTGGATAAGCAGGACGGCTACGCGTTCGGCATAGAACCAGGGTTGGCTTTGATCGACATCTGCCGGACAATCGGAATAGAAGAAATCTCGATTTAGATTTATGGATTCACACAAGACAATACCCGACGTCCGGCGATTCAAAGAGAGTATTTCAGCAAGGCCTGTGTCGATTTCGCTCTGGCTGTCGCACAAAGGGACGTTGCCTTGCTGGTGGTGGGCGATAATGAATCGGAACTTTTTCCTGAAGAGCTGAAACCTTACGTTCAGCGCCAGGGCACGGGAATGAAGGTCAACCTCCTCGTCAACTACGGTTGGGAATGGGACTTGAGCGGCCTGAAAACCGGCAAGTTGCGCTCTGACGACGTGTCGCGCCTTGATCTCATCGTTCGCTGGGGAGGCGGCCGCCGCCTTAGCGGCTTTCTGCCGGTGCAGTCCGTATATGCCGATTTCTTTGTGCTTGATGCCTACTGGCCCGACTTCGAACGGTCCCACATAAGCCAGGCCCTTGACTGGTTCCGGCAGCAGGATCGCACTCTGGGAGGATAAACATTATCCCGGCCATTGTAATGAGCGTTTCCTACCCGATTTTGTTCAGGAGGTCTATCCTACCGACGATGAATACCGTCCTGTGAATTATTGGACGAACATATCCGACTGAAAACTGGCATTTCGATGGGGCATGTTCCCTTTTACTTTCAAGGACGTAAAGATGCAAACACAAACCGGCACTGTTAAATGGTTCAACAACGAAAAGGGATTTGGCTTCATTACACCCGAAAGCGGCGGCAAGGATTTGTTCGTCCATCACTCGGACATTCTCGGAACGGGCTATAAGTCGCTGGAAGAGAACCAACGCGTTTCGTACGAGGCGGCGGAAGGTCCCAAGGGACCGCAGGCGAAATCAATTCAAGTCATCTGAATCCGGCCAAAAGCCCAGGCAACCGCCTGGGCTTTTGCACGGGCGCTCTTCGATCACGGTCGCAAAGCGCCAGTCTCTGCGCGATACGCGTGCATGCTCTCCCAGGATCTACCCATGCTCCGGTTTTTGGGCAGTCCCCCGCCCTTTGCCATTGCTCGTGGCTTTTCGCTCGATCAGCTTGCTGAACATGCTGCCGGACTCATATAAGAGAGCAAGCTTTTTATCTTCGAATTCTCTGAAAAAATCCTCCCATGAGATCTCCACCAGGTCGTCATGCTCGGAGTTCGGGGTTCTGGGAAACATGATGCGTAGAATTCCCACGTCGTTGTCTTTATGGGTTTTCTTAACGGCCGCAGGCTTGCCCTTGTGCTTGGCAGCCCACTCTTGAATGGTCTGATGGTCGGTTGTGGTTTCAGCCATAAAGGCTCCCCCTTTCTGATCGGATGCTGATACAAATCCACGATTGCAAAAATCGGGACCCCTTCCGGAGTTCTGCCAGCAAGCCATATGCCAAACGGCCAGTGCGTCCCGTTTTCCCTTGTAACGCTTCGGTATGAAACTTGCTTGACGCTTTCATTGGAGATTTACCGAACCGGAGAAAAGCGTGGACCAGACCGTTACAGAAGCACCTCGCAAGCTGCGCATCCTGACTTGGCATGTCCATGGCAATTATCTTTATGCATTGACGCAGGTTCCTCATGAATTCGTCATTCCGGTTCTGGCAGATGGACGCGCCGGCTATGTGCCGCTGGGCAGCAAAATACCGTGGACAGACAATGTGGTCCAGATCCATCCCGAGGATATCGCCAAGCAGCATTTCGACTGTGTAATCTATCAGTCACGATCCGTCTACGAAGACGACAGCCACCGTTTGTTGACGCCGTCGCAGCGTGCCCTCCCCTCCATCTATATCGAACACGATCCGCCCCGGCCGTTTCCGGTCGATACCGAACACTGGTTCCGCCATGAGCGCGGAATTCTCGTACACGTGACGCACTACAACGAGCTCAACTGGGATGCCGGCCTCATGCCGACCAGGGTGATTGAACACGGCGTCCCGCTTAACCCCGATGTACTGTATTCCGGCAAGAAACCTGCAGGTATCACCGTGATCAACGGTCTGCGTCACCGTGGCCGGCGGATGGGTGCGGACATCTTCGAATGGTCCCGCCGGCAAGTGCCGCTGGATCTTATCGGCATGCAGAGCGAAGAGATGGGAGGCCTGGGCGAGGTGCCGAATCTCAGTGTCGCGGAGGCCATGGCGCAGTATCGATTTTTCTTCACGCCTATAAGGTATACGAGCCTGGGTTTGGCGCTGGTTGAAGCCATGCTGCTCGGCATGCCGGTCGTTGGGGTAGCCGCAACAGAATTGCCTACCGTTATTGTCAACGGCGTAAACGGCTATGTGCACAACGACAAGGCACTGCTGGTCGATGTGATGCGCCAGCTCATCGACGAGCCCGACCTGGCGCGGAGTTGGGGCGAAGCCGGACGGCGAACCGCAACACAGCGTTTCGGCATCGAACGGTTCATCAGCGACTGGCTGGACGTGATCGCGCAGGTGACGGAGACCGAATCCGTGGCGCCGCTGGCCTTGCGGCAGCGGCATGTTGCTTGCTGAATGTCGTCCATGCACCCCTTTGGTGTACAGCGAACTCTTTATTCCTGCGGAGGACACAATGAACGAAGTACAAGAAAACTTATTGGACTGGCTGAGAGACGCTCATGCCATGGAAAAGCAGGCCGAGAAGATGCTGACCTCAACCGCCGAACGGCTGGAGAATTATCCTCAATTGCGCGCAAAACTCCAGGCCCACTGCGAAGAAACGCGCCAGCAGGCGATCATGATAAGGGAATGCCTGGACCGCCTTGGCGATGACAGCTCCGCAATGAAAGATATGGCCGCCAAGGCCATGGCCACAGCGCAAGGACTGAGCGGCATGTTTGTTTCGGACGAAGTGGTCAAGGCAACAATGGCCAGCTATACCTTTGAGCATATGGAGATCGCTTCGTACAGATCGCTGATTGTCGCCGCCGAGCTAGCGGGCGATCTGGAAACCAAGCGCGTGTGCGAAATAATCCTTCCTCAGGAAGAAGCAATGGCCCAATGGTTGAGTGATCATCTTGCCGAAATCACCAGGCAATTCCTGACCCGCGACGCCACGCCGGATACGACGGCGAAGCATTGACAACAAAGCACAACCAACGGAATGACGCAACTATTCCGAGCGGCGGATCATGGACTTGTTCCGCTGGCCTGGTCTGTTACACCGGGAATGGCCGATGTTGGACGCGAGAACGCGTCTTTCAACGCATCCACTCCCGATTGAGGCCTTGCCAGTTCGACCAGGTCGCTACGTTCGTCGCGTGTTTTATTCGTACTCACGCCCAGGCGTTTGTCGCGTTGCTGGATCAATTCCTGGATCGCTTCGCCGTCGCGATTGAATGACCACGCAAGCATGGGCTCCCCGAGGGGTAGTTTATCGGCCGTCATATTGAACGCTCCGCTTTGCCAGAAATGCCAGGTCTTGCCATAGCTGTTCATCTTGTCCTTCATCAATTGCTTTTCGGCAACATCTGGAATGCCTGGGGCGATCAATTGCCCCGACAATATTTCACCATTATGCGGGTGCCAGTACTGCTTCTCGTCCTCGGGCAACCCGTCGAACAGGCTTTGCGAGATGATGTACTCCACGCCATTCAAGTTGGAACCCACCTCATTGCCGTCAAACAGTACACACTGCGCGAACTCCTGGTTGACCTGATTGCAGAAATGGTGAGCCTCCATCTGGTGTTCCGGGTCATCCTTCATCGGGTGGAATCCCACCAAATAGACGTCCATGGAGTCCAGTGGCGCGTTGTCCTGCAACATTTTGGCGCCCGCCTCGAGCACCTTTGTCTTGGTCGTTTCGTCGGTTCCGGGCGGAACCGCCTTTTCGGCAGTTTCGGCCATGCTGGACGTAAAAAATGCAAAGCTGGCCAGGGTGGCCACGGCAAACCTGACAAACAGGCCCTGCTTGCTTACCGGTAAAGTGATGCGAATCATTCCATGTGCCTCCGGTTACCCGCCAAGGACATCGTCGGTGCGATCCCAGCGGTACTTCCCATAACGGTGCTATCCGCAGATCGCCACAAGTTCCCGGAGCACCAGGCCGAGCTAGGGTTTGAGCACCACCTTGATGCAGCCGTCCTTCTTGTCTCGGAAGGTCTTGTACATCTCCGGCCCCTCCTCGAGACCCACGCTGTGCGTTATGACGAATGAAGGGTCGATCTGGCCACGAACTATCCGGTCCAGCAAGTCATCGGTCCAGCGATTGACGTGAGTCTGTCCCATGCGCCAGGTCAGTCCTTTATTCATGGAGGCCCCGAATGGTATCTTGTCGATCAGGCCGCCGTATACACCCGGTATTGAAAGCGTTCCGCCGGGCCTGCACACATAAATCATCTCTCGCAATACATGCGGCCGATCCGACTCCAGCATGACGGCCTGTTTCACGCGGTCATAAACGGCATCTACCGACCGAGTGGCATGCGACTCCATGCCGACGGCATCGATGCATTTTTCAGGCCCCTTGCCTCCCGTCAGTTCTTTCAGGCGGTCCAGAACGCTTTCCTCGTCGAAGTTGATCGTGATCGCGCCCCCGGCCTTGGCCATCGCGAGCCGCTCCGGAACGCGGTCTATGACAATAACCTGTTTGGCGCCCAGCAATATCGCACTTCGTATTGTCATTTGACCTACCGGGCCGGCGCCCCATATGGCGACCGTATCGGCAGGTTCAATATCGCATTGCACAGCGGCCTGCCAACCCGTAGGCAGGATATCGCCAAGGAAGAGGACCTGCTCGTCAGTCATCCCATCCGGCACCTTCACGTGCGTCGTATCGGCAAATGGGACTCGCACATACTCGGCCTGGCCGCCCGGATAGCCGCCGGTAAGGTGCGTGTAGCCGAACAGGCCCGCCGTCGTGTGTCCGAACACTTTTGCCGCTTCGTCCTTGTTCCGGTTGCTCCGTTCGCACACCGAATAATTGCCCCGCTTGCATTGATCGCACTCGCCACAAAAAATTGTGAATGGAATGACCACACGGTCGCCGACCGCCAGGGCACGGTTTTCTTTACCGACTTCAACGACTTCCCCCATGAACTCATGGCCCATGATGTCGCCCGATTTCATACCGGGCATGAAGCCGTCGAACAAATGAAGATCCGATCCGCAAATGGCACAGGCCGACACTTTGATCACGGCGTCGCGAGGATGCTCAATAATGGGATCCGGGACGGTATCGCATTGGATATCGTGTTTGCCATGCCATCTGAGTGCTCTCATCATTTTCTCCGCATATCGTTTCGTGTCGCCATGGCGAGCAAGCTATATGCCCGAACTGTTCCTGCTCGGGACGGAAACATCAGCGGTCATGAAAAAACCCCAAAGTCTGGAATGGGTATCCAGGCTTTGGGGCGGTCTTGCAGTCGCAGGGGACTCACTGACTACATATCAGTCCTCTTCGACGAATGCCTCTTGCCGTTTCTTCCGGATGGAAGGAAGCGCCACCAGCACCACAAGTATGGCTGCGGCAATCAACAAGGACATCGACAAAGGTCGGGTCACGAAGGTGGTGAAGTCGCCGCGGGCCAGCAGCAAGGCACGACGGAAGTTTTCTTCCATCATCGGTCCAAGCACCAGGCCAAGCAGCAAGGGCGCGCCTTCGCATTTGAGTTTGCTCCAGAGATAACCGATGAAGCCGAAGGCCGCGGTCATCCAGATGTCAAAGACGTTGTAGTTCAGCGAATATACACCGATGGTGCAGAACACCAGGATCGCGGGGAACAAAATGCGGTATGGCACATTCAGCAGTTTGACCCACAAGCCCACCAGCGGCAGGTTCAGGATGACCAGCATCAGATTGCCGAGCCACATCGACACGATCAGTCCCCAGAACAAGTCGGGGTGGCTGGTCATGACCTGCGGGCCGGGCTGGATGTTGTGGATGGTCATGGCGCCTATCATCAGCGCGGTGACCGCGTTACCGGGAATGCCCAGCGTCAGCAGCGGAATGAAAGAGGCTTGCGAACCGGCGTTATTGGCCGATTCCGGGCCGGCAAGCCCTGCAGGGTGTCCCTTGCCGAAGCGTTCCGGATTCTTCGATATCTTCTTTTCCAGCGTGTAGGAAGCGAAGGACGAAAGCACCGCGCCGCCGCCCGGCAGAATACCCAGTGCGCAACCCACGGCAGTACCGCGAACGGCGGCTGGCCAGGCTTCCTTGAATTCCTGCTTGTTGGGGTAGAGGCTGCCCACTTTACCGGTCAGATCAACGCGCTGGTCCTTGAGCTCCAGGTTGTTCATGATTTCGGAGAAACCAAACACGCCCATGGCGACCACAGCGAAGTCGATTCCATCCTGCAGTTCAGGAATGCCGAAGTCGTAGCGGGCAACGCCCGAATTCACGTCGGTGCCGACCATGCCCAGCAACAGACCCAGCAAGATCATGCAGATGGCCTTGGGCAGCGAGCCGGAAGCCAGCACGACGGCGCCGATCAGGCCCAATACCATGAGCGAAAAGTACTCGGCCGGACCGAACTTGAAGGCAACCTCGGCCAGAGGGGGTGCAAAACCGGCAATCATCAGTGTAGCGACACAGCCTGCAAAGAAGGATCCCAGCGCGGCAATGGCCAGGGCGGCCCCGGCGCGCCCATTGCGCGCCATCTGGTGGCCGTCCAGCACGGTGACCACCGCGGCCGTTTCCCCGGGAAGCGCCACCAATATTGCCGTGGTGGATCCGCCATAGGCGGCTCCGTAGTAAATACCGGCAAGCATGATCAGGCCGGCCACTGGCGGCAGTACGTAGGTAATGGGCAGCAGCATGGCGATGGTCGGTACGGGACCGATGCCCGGCAACACGCCGATCAATGTGCCCAGCAGGCAGCCGAGGAGACAGTACGCCAGGTTCTCCGCAGAGAACGCGACGGAAAAGCCGAGGGCCAGATGTTCAAATAGTTCCATTTCAGATTCCCTTTAGTTGCCGAGAAAGCTGGGCCACAAGGGGAAGATCAAACCCAGACCCTTGATGAATGCCAACCAGACGAACAGGACAATAAAAATCCCGTTGAGAGCAGCGACCTTCCAGTTGAAGATGTGGCTTGCCATGCTGCTGAGAAACACCAGCAGGAAAACCGAAATATAGACACCGAGAATGTCCAGTACGCTGCCGCACAGCGCGACCGATCCGATCACCACGATCACGATCTTCCAGTCGAATTTTTCGACTTCTGTTTCTTCTGCCTTTTTGGACATGGAACCGAGCGTGACGCAGGCGCCCAACACGGCCAGGCAGACGCCCAGCCAGAAGGGGAAATAACCGGGGCCCATGCGGGCGGCTGTACCCATGGAATAGTTGGTGGCGACCAACGCAAAGCCGACGCCTATGGCGACGAACATAATACCGGACCAGAAGTCCTGTTTATTTCTGAGCTGCATGTTGATGAAAACTCCCTGACAGCGTGATAAAACAAGATATTCGGCACCGTATCTGCGATGAGTCCCTGCGCTTCGCGAGGACAATCAGACTGGCTGAATATCAAAAGGTGAAGAATGGTAATAGACGAGGCGGGGGCTGAGAAGCAAGATGGGCCTCAGTTGATCTAGGGTTTACCCTGGAAGTGACTTTTCTTTTGCAATCAGGCGCCTCTTGTAGCGGTTTTTGCGCTGCTGTGAAAGAGAAATGAAAGGTATTGGAAAGAGGTGTGAAAGGTTATGATTGGTTTTCATTTTTCCCTATCCACATCATGGTGGGATGGTTTACGATAACGCCCATGTTGCAAGATCTAGATTCTCTCGCCGCCCGTATCGGGCAAATGGTGCAGTTCGCTCGTCAGCTCCAAAGCGAGCGCACTGCCTTGCAGGCTCGCCTCAAAAACCTCGAGGACGAGCGCACCGCCTTGCGCGACCAGCTGTTGCGGCGCGAAGCCGAATACGCGTCCATGGCGCAGCGGGCCAGCGTGCACGAAGCTGAAGTGAACACTCTGCGTTCCGAAGCCGATGCCGCCCAGGCTACGCTGCAAATTGAGGTCACGCAGTACAGGGCCGAGTGCGAGACGCTCAAGCAGAAGCTTGCGGTCAGTCAGTCCGATACATCGCGTTTGCGCCTTGTTGCCGACAAGGCCCGCGAACATATCGATTCGATATTGGTGCGCCTGCCCGGCGCGCCGCAGGAGTAGAGTATTATGGAACGCATAGACGTATCCATTTTGGGTCGCGATTATTCCCTGGCCTGCATGCCAGCCGAAAAAGAGGCTCTTCTGGCAGCCGTACGCCATGTCGATCAACGCATGCTTGGTGTAAAAGGTTCGGGCAAGGTTGCAAGCAACGAACGCATTGCTGTCATGGCGGCAATTCAGATCGCTGTCGAGCTTTTGGCCATGCGAGCACCCGATGGACCGCTAAGTAATCTTGCGCTGGGCGATTTCAAGCGTAAAATTGACGACATGAACAACATGCTCGACCAGGCGGTCGGGCCTGCAACTCAAGCTCAAAGGTAGTATCAGTACAAAGTTTTCGGATATTGATTTTTCAATATTCACCAGTTAGTCCCTGCCGTGTTCGTGACTTGGCCATACATTCCTTGAACCAATGCTATTGGCATACAGGTTGCTGGATTGACAAGTAGGAGTGCTCTCCATTTATGGAGAACCCGAAGCTTGACTGAAGGCGACCACCTTGAACCCTCGGTTCCAGGATGCCGGCCTAGACGGCACAGGCGGGGCAATTTACTCAAAGCTCGTCTTCGGACGAGCTTTATTTTTATGGGATGACGATATGTATCTGACAAGGCAAAAACGAAAATGGCTGTCCGGCCTCGCTTTATGCGTAGGTGCAAGCACCATGGCGTTTCCGGCTTTGGCGCAGCAAGACGTCGACGGCGAACCTAAGGGCGGGAAGTGGCCACAAGCAAGCTTGCGCGCTGAAGCCTCCGAACAGATTGCCCAGGACACCGTGAAAATCACTCTGGCTTCCGAAGTCAGCGATGCAACGCAGTCCGCCGTGGCCAAAGTGCTCAGTACGACACTGCAGAGCGTAATGAGTGATGCCAAGGGCAACCCCAAGGTAGAGGTCAGTAGTGGCAACTATCATGTATGGCCCATGAACGACGAGCAGGGCAAAATATCAAATTGGCGCGGACGCGGCGAAATTTATCTTAAGTCCATGGATTTTGCCGCGGCATCTGAGTTGGCGGCAAAGCTGGGCGATCGCATGCCTATAGCGAATCTGGATTTTTCAGTATCGCCGCAAGCCCGAGCCAAGCATGAAGAGGCTTTGCTGACGCAGGCTGTACAGGCGTTTGGTGACCGGGCCAAAGCATTGACCGATGCACTGGGCTTCGAAAGTTACGCCATACGCAATATCGATCTAAGCGGCGCCGGCGCCCAGTACCATCCGGCTCAACGCATGGTGGGAATGGCCGCCGACAAGGCCAGCGTTCCACTGGAAGGCGGCATGGAAACCGTCACAGTGTCGATTCGCGGTTCGATTTTTTTGCAGACCACGCAAAAATAATTGCTCCGGCCAGCACCATGGGCAGCGACAGCAACTGGCCCATGGACAGGCCGCCCGCCAGCAGGCCCAGGTAGTAGTCGGGTTCGCGGGTAAATTCCGCCAGAAACCGGAAGGTGCCGTAACCCATGAGGAATACGGCGCTGACCTGGCCCATGGGGCGCTTCTTGCGGGCGAATAGCCAGACCACGGCAAAAAGCGCGAATCCTTCCAGGCCCATTTCGTACAGTTGCGAGGGGTGGCGCGCGATGCCGTCCTGGGTCTGGGGGAACACCATGCCCCATGGCAATGTGGTGGGCCGTCCCCAAAGCTCTCCATTGATGAAATTTCCAAGACGGCCGGCCGCCAGTCCCAATGGAATCAGCGGCGCAACAAAGTCACCGATCTCCAGCAGTGGTTTGTTTCGCTTGCGTGCGAAGATCAGCAGTACGACGATCACTCCCACGAGCCCTCCGTGGAACGACATGCCGCCTTGCCATAAATAGAAGATCTCAAGCGGATGAGCGAGATACTCGGACGGCTTGTAGAACAATGCGTAGCCTAGGCGGCCACCCGCCACCACGCCCAGCACACAATAAAAAATGATATCTTCCAGATCGCGCAGGCTCAGGTCGGTATAGCCGCGATTGATGCGCCATCGCCCAAGCAGCCACACCAGCGCGAAGCCTATGAGATACATCAGGCCATACCAGTGTATGGCCACCGGTCCGATCTGCAGGGCAATTGGGTCGATTTGTGGATAGTGAAGCATGGCTGTAATTGTCTTAATGAAATATGGCCGATAATACCCCGATACCGGCACAAGCCAGCCCGCCTCGCGTCCGGCGTCTCTTTTTATGTCGTCAGGTTCTATATGTATTCACGTTTTTTTTCTGTATTGCTATGCTGGGCCGCCCTTGGATTGACTGCGGATGTGGCCGCACGGACCACCGGCATTGATCTGGCCAAATCCAACAATTGCATGGCATGCCATCAGGTTGAACGAAAGAGGGTGGGCCCGGCCTTCACGCTCATCGCGCAGCGATTCGCCAATCAGGACGGCGCGTTGGAATACCTGGCCAATACCATACGGCGTGGCGGACGAGGCCGTTGGGGTGCGGTGCCCATGCCGGCGCAGCCCCAGGTGAGCCCGGCGGATGCGCAACTGATTGCCGCATGGATACTGTCGCTGGCCAACAAAGACGCGCCTGCGGTCGAATAAGATCCGCATCCGGTCCGTACAGGCTGGCAATTTTCAGCGAGGGGACGTTCAGTAACGCTGGGCACTGACAGGAACAGCGCTTCGATTGCCGCCGCCTGTCAGCCGCGCCAATGCAGCCACAATTGCCAGAGTCACCAGAATTCGGCCGACCAGTATCACCCATATGTCGGCACCGAGCGCCAGCAACAGCAGAGTGTCTTCAATCAGGGAATGGGACAGCGACAGCCACGACAAGGCCAGTAGTCGTGTTCGTGCCGAGAAGTTCTGCTTTTCTGCTTCCTCGATAATAAGAGCGCCGCCGTAGGTAAGCCCCAGCAATACCCCGACGGTGGTGACCGGCGCCACTTGCGCATTCAGTCCCGAGACCCGAAGCAGGGGCATGATGGCGGCTGTGATGCGCCGGGTTATGCCCAGCCCTTCCAGCACGTCCAGTATCACAACAAGAATGGCAATGATTACAAAAGTGAGTGCAAGCGAAAACGCCGTGGCCCGTATCCATTCCAGGTAGCCGCTGGACGCTGCGACCGCGGCAGCGTCCGATCCTCGGAGCCATTCGAAAGATACTGGATCGGAAAGGGCGCCGGTGAAATGGCAGGCCCATGACACGGCGGCACCGTAGACGAGGGCTGTTCCGACCCGCAATGCGCCCGTTACCCAAAATCCGGCACCCGCGCGTCGTACGATGGCTTGTTCCACTGGCAAGCCATGTGCAAAGAGCATCATGGCGCAGAGCGCACTCAGCTGTCCCGCCGTCATGTCTATGGTCCCGGCCAGGCTGCTTAGCGAGGCGATGCCGCCGTATATTCCGATCAGCAGGGTAGTGGCCCAGATGATGCCTGCCTCCGGAGGCAGGTTCAGCAGCGACATGGCCGGTGCGATAAGCCGGCCGACCAGATCCACCAGGCCGAATTCCTGTGCAATTTGCACGATGACCATGACGGGCAGCATAACCTTGCTGACGGCAACAAACATGTGCCAGCTGCGCCGCAGCATGGTCTTTGGATACGAGAGCATCACGCTTCCCTGCATATTGAGTGAAGCGATTTTATCGGTTTCCGGGCCGCGCGGCTGTACCGCGCGCGAGTTTTCGTGTTTTAGACGCTTTTGAGCACTCCCCGTCGCATCTGATCGAGTTCAATGGACTCGAACAGGGCTTTGAAGTTGCCTTCGCCGAAGCCCTCATTGCCCTTGCGCTGGATAATCTCAAAGAAGATAGGGCCGATCTGGTTTTCAGTGAATATCTGCAACAGCAGGCCGCCTTCGGCTGCGCCATCAAGCAATATTTTGTTTGCCTGCAGACGGGCGACATCTTCGCCATGATTGGGCAGGCGGCGATCGAGCAGTTCGTAATAAGTGTCGGGCGTGTCCAGGAACTGGAGACCGGCACCCCGCAATTGCTCGACTGTGCTGTAGATGTCGTTGCTGGCCAGGGCGATGTGCTGTATGCCCTCGCCCCGATAGAGATCCAGGTATTCTTGAATCTGGCCCTTTTCCTCGGTGCCTTCTTCATTGATTGGGATACGGATATTTCCGCAGGGCGAGGTCATGGCTTTGGACTTCACGCCCGTAACCTTGCCTTCAATGTCGAAGTACCGGACTTCGCGGAAGTTGAACAGCCGCTCATAGAATTCGGCCCATTCGTCCATGCGGCCTTTATGCACGTTATGGGTCAGGTGATCCACGATATTCAGTCCCGCGCCTGCGTAGTTCAGGTCGGCCTGGGCTGTGGAGGCATCGATGGGCTCGAAGTCGACGTCGTAGATGCTGATGTCGCCAATTCCGCCATGCCCTTGCTTGCCTTGCCAGCGATCCACTAAATAGATGAGCGAATCGCCTATGCCCTTGATGGCCGGGATATTGAGTTCCATCGGGCCGCTGCGCGAATCAAAGCCCCATGCGCCCAGTTCAAGTGCGCGTTTGTAGGCTTTCCCGGCATCTTCGACTCGAAACGCAATAGCGCAGATGGACGGGCCGTGCAGCCGGGCGAAACGTTGGGCAAAGGAGTCTGGCTCGGCGTTAATGAGGAAATTGATGCCCCCCTGGCGGTAGAGGGTTACGTCCTTGTTGCGGTGCTTCGCAATAGCTTTAAAGCCGAGGGCCTCGAAGACCTTGCCCAGTGCGATGGGGTCCGGCGCCGTGTACTCGATAAATTCAAAGCCGGCGGTGCCCATGGGATTGTCCCATGGCTGAAATGGCGTACTCATGAAAGGCTCCTGCGCAATTTGATGTCGTGGTTAAGGTGAATAGCAAGATTTTAAGGAATATGCCGTGGCAGCCGCTTGCTAAATCCCCTTGAAAGAATATGGTTAAAGCAATCTAATAGCGCTAACTTTACAAACGGGGGCAGGTTATGGCGCAAAATGGACTGGACCGGATAGACAAGCAAATTCTGGCCGCGTTGCAGCGCGACGGCCGTCTTAGTAATCAAGACTTGGCCGATAAGGTGGCCTTGTCGCCCAGCCCCTGCTTGCGACGGGTACGCAGGCTGGAAGACGAGGGGTATATTCAGCGCTATGTCGCGCTGGTCGACCCCGATAAGATCGGGCTGAAGCTGCTGGCATACGTGACCATCAGATTGAACAAGATACATAGGGCAAGTCACGCTCCCATTTCTGATTTTGCACACGACGTGCAAGACTGGCCCGAAGTCGTGGAGTGTTACGCCATGTCGGGCGATATGGATTACCTGCTGCGCGTCCAGGTAGAGGATCTCACGCAGTTTTCGCGTTTCGCCATGGACAAACTGATGCAGCACCCCGCCGTGGTCGACATGAGGTCGAGCTTTACCCTGCAACGAATCAAGGAAACGACCGAACTTGCTGTGTAGCGACGCAGACAAAGACGCCCCATGAGCAACTATATATATAGTGATTACTCTGCGTTGTAGACCCGAGGTCAACATGCTGACTATGATCGAACTGGACCGCGGCATGTTGAAGCATGCCGTGGACCAGAATTTCTCACTACTAATATAAAAATAAGAAACGCGCTCTTTCGGATGCCCGCAACTTGCCTTGTCCGGCAGGCGTTTCTTTTGTCCGGTAGACGGCTCTTATCAGGAGGGTATTGAGTGTCGAGCTGTATATCGGACAGGTTCGATCATAAGGGTCCATTCGCTCTATATGAACGGAAACTTGTATAGAAGACGCTCTACATAAATGAGCTCTCTCTATATAAATACGCGTGCTGTATAAATAAGCACGCTATATCAATGAGCGGTCTATATCAATGAGCGGTCTATATCAATGAGCGGTCTATATCAATGAGCGGTCTATATCAATGAGCGGTCTATATCAATGAGCGGTCTATATCAATGAGCGGTCTATATCAATGAGCGGT
>JAKFFG010000034.1:0-2338 GCA_036675275.1 Pseudomonas sp.
CGGGCCGCGTCCCTCAAGGATATCGGCTGATCCATGGCGCCGGGTTGCGCCGGGTGTCGCAAATTGGCTTGTTCGACACCCGCTCCCTCAAGCAGCCAATGGCATCTCAGCGACTTCACGCAGTGTATAGCCGCGGCCCCAGACGGTCTCGATATAGCCGTCGCCATCGCACGCGAGGCGGAGCTTCCTGCGAAGCTTGCAGATGTAGACGTCGATGATCTTGATTTCCGGCTCGTCCATGCCGCCGTAGAGTTGATCGAGAATGGTTTCCTTGGTCAGTGTCGTGCCCTTGCGCAGGGTTAGCAGCTCCATGATGGCATATTCCTTGCCGGTCAGGTGCAGGCGGGCACTGTCGACCTCGACCGTCTTGGCGTCGAGGTTCACGGCGAGCTTGCCGGTGCGGATGACCGATTGAGAATGGCCCTTCGAACGGCGGATGATCGCATGGATGCGGGCGACTAGCTCGTCGCGATGGAATGGCTTGGTGACGTAATCGTCGGCGCCGAAGCCCAGGGCTCGCACCTTCGAATCCATCTCGCCAATGCCCGACAGGATCAGCACCGGGGTCGAAACCTTGGCGGTGCGAAGCTTCTTCAGCACGTCATAGCCGTGCATGTCGGGCAAGTTCAGGTCGAGGAGGATGATGTCGTAATCGTAGAGCTTGCCGAGATCGAGGCCTTCCTCGCCAAGATCAGTGGTGTAGACGTTGAAGCCTTCCGTCCCAAGCATCAGTTCGATGCTCTTGGCGATGGTCGCCTCGTCTTCGATCAGCAGAACCCGCATGAACCCAACCTCCAGCCTGTTGCCGGCCACCTCAACGGCGGCATCAACATGGTTAATGAGCCATTGCGTTCTGGCATCCCGGGGGAGCGAAGCAAAGCTACGGGAAATACCTATTCGGCGAGCCTCTTTCGAACGAGGCGGTATTGCCGCGACCGCCCATCCGGCAGTCGGCTTCCAATGAACCGGGGAGTTAATTTCAAGCGCGCTTGGCCGCGGCGCGCTCTTCATGCTCGAAGGCGTCGGTGAACTGGTTATTTATTGCACAAAAATATTGATTTTTCGCCAGTTATCCAGCAAATTGGGAAAAATGGGTTTTGCTGGATAACAGATGGCTTTTCTATTCCGTCAATTCACCGATGAGCAGGCCCGCTGCGTGGCGAACCTGGCGCAGCAATATGACGCATGGCTCGAGGTGGAACGGGCGCAAGCCGCGCTGCCCTACAATCTCGTCCGCAAGGAGGTCAAAGGGCGCGCCTACCTCTACGAGTTGTTCGATCGAGAAGGGAATGGGAAGAGCCTTGGCCCATTCGATGATGAGGCCGAGCGGAAACTTGCCGGCTATCTTGAGCAGAAAGCGGATCTCAAGGAGCGACGCCAAGGCATCCTCCAGACCCTTGATGCAACCACCCGCATGTACCGGGCACTGCGGCTGCCGCTAATCGACAGCCCGGCGGGCGATATCTTGCGCAAGCTTGACAGCCACGAGGCCCTTGGGCGCCTGGTGATGGTTGTTGGAACCAACGCCATTCCGGTCTACTTCCTCGAAGCCAACGCCTTCATGGTCGACATGCCCGACCAGACAGCGGACTTCGATCTTGCCTGGGCGCCCGTTGAGCCGCCGGACGATGACGATCTGCTCTTTCCGATCCTCAAGGAGGTTGATCCTACTTACACGGTCAATAGCGAGAGGCCTTTCCAGGCACGCAACGCCAAGGCCTATGAGGTCGAGCTGCTTGTGGCGCCCTCGCGCGCCGGAACCCTCAATCGCAAAGAGCGCCTGCGTCCCGTGGCGCTACCCGAGCAGGAATGGCTCCTGAATGGCCGGCCGGTGGAGCATGTCGTAGTCACCCGCGACCTCAAGCCCGCACGCATCATTGCGCCAGATCCGCGCTGGTTCGCACTTCACAAACTCTGGATGTCGGAAAAGCCGGGACGCAACAGGCAGAAAAAACCCAAGGATCGCAAGCAGGGCCAGCTGCTCCTTGCCGCCATCGCAAAAGCCATGCCGCACTATCCCCTGGACGATGCCTTCATCTCGGGATTACCGCCGGAACTCTTGCCGAACTTCGAGGAATGGCGGGCTGCCCAACAGTCCTGACGTGCGTGGTGGGTAGGTGTCGGTTGCACCGGGCAGGGGCCGGTTCAGGGTAACGGGAAGAACGCCGACATCCTGATTTCGGCAAGACCGATTGTGTTTTTCATCTGGCGTTTCATCTTAGGTCTCATGCATACGACCATAACTGCAGTTACGGTAGCGTATATGCTACCTTAAGCTGAATTTGTCCGATGACATCGCGTCGGCACCCTCAATCGCAATGGTTGAATAGTGCCGCCT
>JAKFFG010000031.1:0-152856 GCA_036675275.1 Pseudomonas sp.
TGTTGGGTGATTTGCTTCACCGCTTCGAGTTTGAATTCTTCCGTAAATCGGGCCGTGCTCATAATCATCTCCTCAGTGAGTATTATGAGGCTAAAAAGTGTCTAGCAAACCCTGGCCGATTCAGAATGAGGCGGTTTTCGGAGGCGGCAAGTCTGTGCGTGAGTCTATGGGCCAATCGTGCATGACGCGAGCTGAAGGCACGCCTGACTTGGTCATCACAGGTGCTGTCATCCTTGATCACTGGGGCGTCATCAAAGCGGACGTAGGCGTGTGCGACGGCCGTATTGTGGCCCTGGGTAAGTCGGGTAACCCGGACACCATGGACGGCGTGCACCCGAACCTTGTAATCGGGCCCTCAACAGAGATCATGTCAGGTAATGGTTTGATTATGACAGCCGGCGCCATCGACACGCACGTTCATTTTGTCGGGCCGCAGATGCTACAGATTGCGCTGGCATCCGGTACCACCACTGTGGTGGGTGGCGGCTCCGGGCCGACAGAAGGGTCCAAGGCGACGCTGGCCACGCCCGGCGCCTGGTGGATGGAGCGGATGCTTGAGGGCTTCGAGCCGTGGCCCGTCAATGTACTTTTTCTGGGTCGTGGCAACACAGTGTCGCATGAGGCTTTGTGGGAACAATTGCGCGCTGGCGTCGGAGGCTTCAAAGTACACGAAGACTGGGGTGCAACACCGGCCGTCATCGATGCGGCGCTCCAGGTGGCTGACGCATCGGGCGTACAGGTCGCCATTCACTCGGACACACTTAACGAAGCAGGCTTTGTCGAGGACATGCTCAAGGCCGTTGCCGGACGCACCTTTCACTCGTTCCATACCGAGGGAGCCGGTGGCGGGCACGCACCGGACATCATACGCATCGCGGGGGAACCAAATGTGTTGCCGGCCTCGACTAACCCGACCCGGCCCTTCACTCGCAATACGGTGGATGAGCATCTGGACATGGTCATGGTGGCGCACCACTTGAATCCTCAAGTGCCCAATGATCTGGCTTTTGCTGAAAGCCGCGTACGGGCAGGCACGATTGCCGCCGAAGACGTGCTGCAGGACATAGGCGCAATTTCCATCATGTCCTCCGATGCTCAAGCCATGGGGCGCATTGGCGAGGTCATCATACGCACCTGGCAGACGGCACACCGGATGAAACAGATCCGCGGCTTGTCGCCAGGCGATACGCTGGCCGATAATCACCGCGCGCGTCGATATGTAGCCAAATACACGATTTGCCCCGCCGTCGCCCACGGACTGGAGAAGCACATCGGCTCTGTAGAGGCCGGAAAAATGGCTGATCTGGTCCTTTGGCAACCCGCGCTTTTCGGCATACGACCAACGATTGTGTTCAAGGGCGGTATGGCCGCCACGGCGGCGCTGGGCGATCCCAACGCATCCATTCCTACACCGCAACCGGTGCTCGAACGCCTAGGTTTCAACGTATACACCCCGGCGGCGGCTGCCACCAGTGTGGCATTTGTCTCCCAGGCCGCCATTGATGATGGCCTTGCGGGGCGCCTGAATATCAGACGCCCCTTGATAGCGGTCGAAAACTGCCGGAGGCGCACCAAGGCTGATCTTCCTGAAAACTCGGCCTTGCCGCATATAGAGGTGAACCCCGACACCTACGCGGTCACGGTTGACGGAGAGCTCATCAGCCATGAGCCAGCAGCCGATCTCCCCATGGCTCAACGCTATTTTCTGTTCTGACGCGGGAGGCTGGAATGTCGCATTATGCCGCGCTTTTATTGCTTGCCGACGGGCGCCTTCCTGCTGGCGGATATGCGCATTCAGGCGGCCTGGAGCCGACGGTTCGAACCCAAGGGCTGGTCCATGCGGCCGACCTGGAAAGCTTTCTGGTAGGGCGTGCTGCCACGACCGGTCTGGTGGCGGCATCATTTGCCGCCGCCGCATGCAGGGCGACCTATACCGGACAACAAGTCCTGCTCTATGAACTCGACAGGCAACTGGACGCGCGCATGCCATCGAAAGCGACACGCACCGTCTCCAGAGCGCTAGGGCGCCAGCTGTCGCGTACTGTGGCAACTATACGGCCGAGTCCTCTTCTTGACGACCTGAGGCAGGATTCGCACCAGCCCATTATCTATGGAATGGCGGCGGCCGCATTCGGACTAAGTGTGCGGGAGGCGGCTCAAATCGTTCTGCATGAATCAGTCGCCGGGCCTGCGGCAGCGGCCGTCAAGGTGCTTAGCATAGATCCGTTCGCTGTACATGCCGCTTTGGCTCGTTTGTCCGAAATGCTCGATGCGCTTGCAAACGAGGCCGCCGAGCACGCAGACACGCCACCTGACGACCTGCCTGGGTTGGGAACGCCTCTGCTGGATATCGCGGCCGAACAGCACAGGAGTTGGGGAGTGCGTCTCTTTGCTTCGTGACCATCCCGATCGCCATCCCAGCTCCATGAGAGCCCGGGCGACACTCACAACCAGGCGCGGCTTCGATTATGCGGGCCGGCCCATCAGTAAGGTGCATGTATTGCGTTCCCATGCCGCGCTGGTGTTGCGTCCCACCCAGCCCAAAGATGCCGAACCGCTGGTCCGGCGAGCGAGCCAGGCCGCACGGGTGTCTCTTGTTTCGGGCGCAGCGGGGCCGTTGGGGGGAGACGATTTTGAGTTGAATATATGCGTGGGCGAAGGCAGCACCTTATTGTTCAATGAGATCTCGGCCACGCTTTTGCTTCCGGGTGCACGCGGCGGGCGTTCCCACATGCGAATTAACATCACCGTAGAAGACGACGCCTCTTTTGTGTGGATGGCCGAGCCTCTCATCGCCGCACATGGATGCGACCACATACATGATGTCAATATCAATCTGGCTCCAAGTGCCCGCATGCTCATGCGTGACCAGTTGCTGCTTGGACGCCACAACGAACAGCCGGGAAATCTTCTTCAGAATCTGCGCATCCGGCGGGGCGGGGAAACCTTGTTTCGCCAGCAACTGCGGCTTGGGCCCAGGGCTTTAGGGTGGCGCAGCCCTGCAGTGATCGGTGCCTATAAATGTGTGGGCACCGTGCTGGTCGTCGATCCAAGATGGTGCGAAGAGCCGCCCGCAACCCGTCTGTTTGCCCCTGACGCCGCGCTGCTGGCGTTGGAGGGGCCGGCTGTGATGATCAGTGTACTCGCGGCGGAAACATTGACACTGAGCAAGCGCATGGGTCAGGGTATTAACTTGCTGGGAGATCCATGGTCGCCTGCTGCGGCAAGGCGGGACGCGCCGGAAGGCGGTGGTGCCACGCCACTGCAATCCCAAGATCCAAAACTGATTCCAGTAATCTGAAGGGCGACACGAAGGAGCCAACAACCATGAACACTCAAGCTGAAAGTACCCAAACCCCGACCCATACTCGGGCGCTACGCCTTGGCGTTGCAGGGCCCGTGGGGACCGGTAAAAGCTCGGTCGTTGCCACGCTGTGCCGAAGTCTACGCCATGAATTTCAGATCGGTGTGATCACCAATGACATCTACACCGACGAGGATGCCCGCTTCCTGCGCTCGGAAGGCGTGCTTCCGATAGAACGCATTCGGGCGGTTGAGACGGGCGCCTGCCCGCATACGGCCATACGCGATGACGTAACTATGAACCTGCTTGCGGTGGAAGATCTGGAGCGGGACTTCGCACCCTTGGACATTGTTCTCATTGAGAGTGGCGGAGACAACCTTACCGCCACGTTCTCGCCGGCCCTGGTGGATGCGCAAATCTTTGTGATTGACGTGGCGGGCGGGGGTGACGTGGCGCGCAAAGGCGGGCCGGGTATCGGTCGAGCAGATCTTCTCATCGTCAACAAAATTGATCTTGCAGAATACGTTGATGTAGATTTAGCACAAATGTTGAGAGACGCCAGAGCGGCCCGTAACGGTGCGCCTGTGCTTGCACACTCCAAAAAGCAGCCTGATACAGAAAAGGAGCTGTGCGACTGGGTGCGGCGCCTGCACGCGGCACATGCCAGTGGTACGCATACGCCTACAGACCCCGGGCCCATGGCGCCGCATTTTCATGCGACGGAAGAGGGCGGCTACGTGCATAGCCATGGCAACGATCAGCATCCGCACACGCATCGTTGACGCGTTGATATCGCTGTTCTTCTCACTTTATCATCATCAGTGTAGGAGGTTTATATGAGAGTGTTATCAAAAAGAGTGAAAGTTGCGATATGTTCAGGGCTATTAATGAACCTGTTTGTCAGCGGCGCTCTGGCACATTCAGGTCACATTGGCCATCTGCACGAAAGCCTGTTTACAACTGGCTTCATGCACCCCTTGACGGGGTTGGATCATCTGTTGGCGATGCTTGCTGTCGGCCTTTGGAGCGCCTCAAGCCACGGTTCCGTGCGCCAAGCCATTCTGGCTCCGGCGGTGTTTCTTATTATGTTGTTTGTGGGTGCGACGCTGGGCATTTTTGGATTGCAAGTACCAATGGTTGAGCCAATGATCATGGCCTCGCTCCTTATATTGGGGCTTTTAGTGGCCAGCCGAAGGGTTGTACATGGCGCTATCGGCTTTGCGGTTGTCGGACTATTCGCTGTGTTTCATGGCTTGGCGCACGGTATGGAATTGCCCGCAGGCGACGGGGTACTGGTTTTTGTTGCTGGTTTTATGCTTGCTACATTGATGCTGCATATGATTGGTTTGTCTGGCGGGTTTCAGCTTAAGCGATGCAGTGCATGGTTCTCTCGTGTGCTAGGCGGAGGTATTGCAGCATATGGGCTCCTACTTATCATGTAGTTGATCACGTGGTCGCTCGACCAAAGCGTAAAGCCTCTCTACTGCCGGTGACCGCGAGTGGCCTATCTATTGAGAAACTAACCTTAATAGCCCTATATGAGTTACAACAGGCACAAATCCCCAGGTCCAGGCGTCGTGCCGAAGGGCCCCATAAGAATCATGTGCCGGAACCTAATCGATGAATCAACGTGTTGACCCCGTTACTGCCGGAAAGAAGAGGAGTTTGCACACCGAGCAGGGGGCGACGCGTTGGCGGATCCTAACCGTCCTATTGGTGGCGCTCTTCATGTCGCTCGTTGGCGTGAGCATCGTCAATGTCGCTCTTCCATCCATACAGAATGCGCTCCACGCCTCACAATCAGATGTCCAATGGGTACTTTCGGGCTACGCACTGACGTTTGGCGTTGTCCTGGTTAGCGCCGGACGTGCAGGCGACATCATGGGGCGTGGAGGGCTCTTCCTCATTGGAACGGCCATTTTCACCGTATCTTCGGTAGCAGCCGGCTTAGCCCCGGATGCCACTTGGCTAAATGTCGCGCGCTTCTTGCAGGGACTAGGCTCGGGACTGCTAAGCCCACAGGGCATCGGCATGATCCAGCAGTATTTCCGGGGGGGCGAACGCGGCCGAGCATTCGGCTACCTAGGTACCGTTGTGGGCTTCTCAGTCGCAATCGGGCCGGTACTCGGTGGGCTTCTGATCGAATTGGGCGGACCGGACATTGGCTGGCGGCTTACTTTCCTGGTCAATGTTCCCATCGGACTCACAACGATTATTCTGGGCTTGCTCTGGTTTCCGCGTCCCCTCATCGCCTATACCGGAAATCCTGAACAACTGTCATCGCTCCGAAATAACAGTATTCTGCGCTCGCTGGACCCGATCGGCGCGGGCCTGCTCGGCCTGGCGGTACTCGCCATCCTTTTTCCGTTCATGGAATCCCGCAGTTCGCCCTTGATGTGGATGCTATTGCCAGTGGGCCTTGTGCTGGCTTATATGTGGGTCAAGTGGGAGCGCCGTTTCGCTCGCCTGGGCGGTAGCCCCATGGTCGATCTGGATATTTTCGCCATCTCGAGCTTTACCAACGGAACCCTGATCATGACGCTTTACTTTCTCGGCATGACCAGCGTCTGGGTGCTGGTGGCGCTCTACGTACAGATGGGCACGGGAAAAACGGCTTTTGAAGCGGGGCTATTTGGTGTGCCGGCGGCGCTGCTTTCCGCCTATGCGGCTACCTGGGCGGGTAAACGGGTCATACACTATGGCCGCAGGATCGTCATCTACGGCCTTTTACTGGCGCTACTCGGCCTGGTACTGAGCGTACTGGTTGCGTTTCTGCACGAAAAAGGCGTGGCCAGCGTGTGGTGGTTACTGTTGACGCTGTCATTCATCGGCCTGGCACAAGGCTCTGTTATCAGCCCGAACCAAGCGTTAACATTGGCCGATGTGCCGCTGGCCCGCGCAGGCAGCTCGGGCGCCATCATGCAAACTGGCCAGCGTATCGGAACCTCAATAGGCATCGCTGTGATCACCGCCGCCACTTTTGCATCCCTCGAGGCCTCATCGTCGTGGGCTACCGCCGTCATGGTTGGCTTTGGCGTGATCTCTCTTGTGGTCGTCCTGACATTAATTGTGGCCATCAAAGATCTGTATGACCGCGGATAAACCTACTGCTGCGTTGCGAAATGCGATGCACTCGGTCCCAGGCGTAACGGCGGTATGTACCGGGGCGCTTTTGTCGCTGTATTGATAGTCTTTGTAATACGCATAATGTGTATTATGTAAAGTCAAAGACGGATTGATTTTATGCTTCTTGTTTGAGACCGGGCTGCCGCCCTAATGCGGCTCGCCGATTCAACCGGTCTAGTATCTACACTGCGGACTTCCGCGTTTGATGGACTTTCGCACGGATAACATCTGGCGCTCGTCAAAATGCCCAACGTCCGAAACAGTCACAATGACCCTTGTCTGATCATCCGCGACATGCTCAACCCGGGTACTCATTTGCTCGCCATCCCCAATTTCAGCCAAAGCGATACGGACAACACCAGTTTTGTTGCCAGTGAACAAGTTTCCAGTGATCGTCGCGTTTGGCATGCATCGTCTTGCATGCTCATACACCCTACGGTAAGTGTCTTGATAGCTCAGCGGAACCACATAGCTGTCCGAGAGATTCTCCTTGTTCGGCCGAGTGCCGACGGCGCATCCGCAAAGCAATATCATCACCGCTACAGTAGTAAATCCTTTCATAGTCTTCCCCATATTATTTGAGGGAAACACTAGCACGCAGGCCAGATACAAAGAACCGGCAATTTTCCCTAGCGGATTTCTCTGAACGAACGCATTAAAGCCCCGAGCATTTTCAGCGTCGGGGCTTATACCTGGTTCTGGCAACTGGCAACTGGCAACTGGCAACTGGCAACTGGCAACTGGCAACTGGCAACTGGCAACTGGCAACTGGCAACTGGCAACTGGCAACTGGTAATTGGAGCGGGCAGATGGAATCGAACCATCTCACCAGACTTGGAGGCCTGTGTCTCACCTTGAGCTTGCCCGCGTGCTTTTGTTCAATGGCTCCAGAATAGAGAATTGCCATAAGCTTAGATAGTGCCCATTCGGATTAGACAAATGGGCTGACCAAAACCGCTAAACGCGAGACGAAGTCGATACTGTGTCCATTTACCGGCTGCCTGCCAGCGACAATCCCTCATATACCGCGTCGCGTATCTCGCGCGGGAAAGCTCCAGACATGCCTTCGAAAGCGGTATTTGTTAACGCAACGACGGCTACGTCGTGGACGGGATCGAAGAACCAGCTATGGCCGTAGGCACCGCCCCATTGAATGGTTCCCTCCCCTTGCGGCGTCTTGGCCATCGCGGGTTGATCAAGCACCGCCCAGCCGTAGCCAAAACCCCAGCCAGGGCCCTGAGTCTGTGCCTCCGGACCCGTTTGATCCCGCATCATCAAAGCGGTTGTCTGTGGCTTCAAAATTGAGCGGCCGCCTTCTCTGAGGCTCAGCAAAAAACGCATGAAATCCTGGGCGGTACCTGTCATTCCTGCTCCTCCCGAAGGATAGGCATCAGCATCCAAAGCGCGACCAGGTGAAAATCGGGCAGCGCCATCCCCAATTGGAACGATGGCTTGCTCGGCCATCCTGACGGGCTGCGGCTGGCCGTCCTGATACGGTGTCGCCAGCCGCGCCGGGTCGGTAACAAGAAAGCGCGTGTCCTCCATCTGCAACGGCCTGGTCACATGTTCACGCACGATTTCGGGAAGGCTTTGGTCGGCAGCGGCGCTGAGCACACCTCCCAGAACATCGAGTGCCACTGAGTAGCGCCAGCCCGCGCCAGGAGCATAAGCCAGCGGCACGCTGGCGATGCGATGCAGATTCTCCTCAAGGCTTGGCCCCGTGTCCAAGCCATCCGATATCCCGGCTTGATGGTATGGACCGCCTTCTGGCTCCAGAAAGCCATAACTCAACCCCGCGGTGTGGGTGAGCAAGTGATGAATCGTAATATCGGGGCTGGCGCCGTCTTGCAGACGGGGGCGGAAGTCTGGCAGCCAGCGGGCAACAGGGCTTTGCAGGTCGAGCTTTCCTTGTTCGACTAACCGTAGTGCTGCGGCCGACACCAGAGGCTTGGTCATGGAAGCCAGGCGGAAGATGGAATCTTTCTGCATAAGATCACCCTTCTCCCGGTCGGCATAACCTGCGGCCCGGCTGTAGACAATACGGCCCTTGTTTGCCACCAGCACGACAGCGCCCACTATACGACGCTCCGAAATTGCCTTATCAATCACCACATCGACCGACTGCTCGATGGGCAAAGGCTCGGCGTGTAAAGACGGGGTTATCGCGTTGACGAACGCAATGGTGACAGCGGCGATGGATAACGGTAAGTGCATGGTTTCTGCCTTGGGAGTGATTTCGGATTCTGACATTCGAATAGTGATGCCGTAGGAAAGGCGCGCTGTATAATCACAATGACCATTCCGTAAATATACACACCCTTCCCTGTCATTTCAAGAGTGATCGCTGTGATAAATAAAGAGCCTAATCCCCGCCCTCGCGGTCGTCCTCGCAAATTCGACCGAGACGCCGTGCTTGCGCGTGCGATGATGACGTTCTGGCAACTGGGCTATGAGGGAGCGTCCATAGCTGATCTCACAGCCGCTATGGGCATCACTCCACAGAGTCTGTACTCCGCTTTCAATTCCAAGTCGCAGCTTTACCATGAGGCGCTAAAGAATTATCAGAACTCGAGCGGCGCATTCACTGCGCGCGCTTTGGTCGAAGAAGCCACTGCCAGGGCCGGGTTCGAACGCATGTTGCGCGAGGCGGCCAAGGAATTCAGCAAGTCGAACCGACCACGCGGCTGCATGATCTCCACCGCAGTGCTCACCTGTGCCACCGAGAATCAAGATGAAGCCCGGTATGTGGCTCGACTTCGAAAATCAGCGGTGGACACCTTCAGGCGTCGGATCGATCGCGCCATTGACGAAGGCGAGTTCCAAGCCACGACCGACAGTGCGGCGCTGGCTCGCTATCTAGTCGCGGTTATCCAGGGAATGTCCGCTCAAGCACAGGATGGAGCAACAAAGAAAGAGTTGCTGGCGATCGCCGAGATCGCTATCCAAGTACTGAAACAGTATTAGCAGAATGAACTGAATTTTAATCTTCGAAGGTCTGGTGCGTGGCGCAGTCGCCACGCCGCCAGTAGCTTGCAGCGCGAATACGGGACTTGTCCAGGCGCCGTTCTTCCACTAAATGCTGGCGTATTCGCCGAATCGATGCAAATTCGCCCGCAACCCATACATAGCCCTCGCCATCTGGAAGATGAAGTCGGCGGACCACGTGCTCCAGGCGGTCTGAGCCATCGGCGGACGCCGCAGTGCAGCGAACCCATTGAATGCTGAGGTCCGTTTTAGTCTCAATAACGGGCTCGATATCGGGATTGGGTACCTCAATGACGGCCAGCACGCGCTTGCCTTCAGGAAGTTCTTCAAGCCTGCGGCCAATCGCCGGCAATGCCGATTCGTCGCCAATCAATAGATGCCAGTCGAATGCGTGGGGAATGACGAAGGACCCCCGCGGCCCGGCAACACCGAGATACTGACCTACAGCCGCCTGGGCCGCCCACGTCGTTGCAGGACCACTACCATGCAACACGAAATCGATGTCCAGTTCGCGTGCAACGCCATCATATCGGCGAGGGGTGTAATCCCGGGCGACGGGCCGTTCTCCTTCGGGAAACGTCGGTCCGTTTGGGCCAATAATCGGCAGCACAGGTTTGGCGCCCGGCGAAGACGGGAAGAACACTTTGACATGATCATCGAATGATGCCGATGTGAAGTCCGCCAAATCGTCCCCCGTGAGCGTTATACGCACACGTGATGGAGTAAGCTGGTTCACGCGGCACACCTGCAGCATGCGTGCCTTTAAAGGATGCCTGACTTTTTGTACCGCCAATTCAGTTTGCTTCATTGATGTATCCATACTGCAGCTCCTAGGAGTGATTTGAAAGCGTATCACCAACATCCAGGATTTCGGACGTTGCACGCTTGAGAATCGCGGCGATCCGGCGTTGCTCAGCAATAGAGGCTTCGCTGCGCTGAAACAAGGCCATCTTCATGGCGCGGCGCGCCTCGACGAATTCCGGCAGCCAACCACTGGCGCCGACCGCTCCCGGCTCTGCTGCCGCTTCATCGGTCAAGGCCTGCTTTACCCAAGCCATCTTGCGCGCGGCATGTTTTAGCCCGGCAAAAAGCAGCTCGATGCGATCGCGATTGGTGTCCAGATAAAGGCTTCCGGCTTCGGCAAGGTGATAACGCTTACGGTTGCCATGCACCTCGACAGTTGCATAATCGAGTTCTTCCAGATAAGTCAGCGCTGGATAAACCATACCGGGGCTTGGGCAGTAAAAGCCATTGGAACGGGTTTCCAGTGCTTTGATGAGCTCATACCCATGACTGGGCTGTTCCTCCAGCAAAGCCAATAACATCAGTTGCAACTCTTCAGAGCCGAATTTACGGCCACGTGTCAGACGCTCGCCATTTCGGCCCACTCCATCCCATTGTTCGCTCATAGTCCCCCTTTTTCCTTAACGTCCGTGATGTCGATCAGTCGCCATCGAAAAAGCGCGCTTCGCCGGATGTTGACACCGAGAACAGAATCGTATTTAAGCCACTGACTCTCTATTATCTTAAGATATATCGTAAGATACTATTTAAGAAGCGATCTGTCAATGAATGCCGAGTGATTGGGTCGTTCTGCAGCGTTCTCGCCGATGTCGTCGCTTGGCCGTCCCGCTGGTTAATGAAGTCGGCACGCCAAATGGTCAACCGCCACAGGTTTCGACCAAGCCGAGCAGACATGCTTACGAACTTTTACGCGGCCCCTATTCTCTTTCAATCTTTGCATGCGTATAAATATGGATAGGTGATAAGGAACTGCTAGTGTCCGATCCAATGTCTATGTTGACGGCTTCTATTCGCCCGCCCACGCATGGCCCGCGACCACTTCGACATAGCGGTGAATAGTCAACGTTGCAACGCAACCTTGAAAGGAGTCCGTCATGAAATCCAATCCGGTCGTCTGGTTCGAGATCTATGTGCAGGACATGGGGCGTGCGCGTCGCTTCTATGAAACCGTGTTTCAGTACACGCTGGAACCGATGGCTGCGCCCGAGGGCGACGCGGCCGAGCCCGGCATGGAGATGTTGGCCTTTCCGATGGCTATGGATGCACCCGGTGCCGGTGGCATGTTGATCAAAATGGATTGCCCGCCTTCGGGCGGTCCGGGCACGCTGGTGTACTTCGCCTGCGAAGACTGCGCCGTGGAGCAAGGCCGCGTTGAAGCTGCCGGCGGCAAAGTCTTCAAGCCCAAGTTTTCGATCGGCCAGTACGGCCACTGCGCACTCGTGATCGACACCGAAGGCAACACCATCGGCCTGCACTCGATGATTTGAGTTGACCCATGCGTTGATCGACTGACATGGAGGACCGCACTTTTGTAAGCCAGGAGATGATCATGACTGTAACCTTTCCGAACGAGACGCAGGACTACCGCAGCGCGCGTGCTGCCCTGCTGCAGCGCGAGGTGATGTTGCGCAGGGAAATGGAGGCTGTCGCCGCCCAGCTGAGGGCATTGCCGCCGGGTGGCGAAGTGCCGCAGGACTATGTGTTCGATTCCATGGGCGCCGATGGAGCGCCGAGTACGCTGCGCATGTCCACCCTCTTTGGCGGCGAAGATACGCTGATGCTGTACCACTATATGTTCCCCCGGCATGCCGAGGACAAACGCCCGGGTCCGACGGTCGGCGCCATGGCTCAGGTGCCGTTGACTGAAGGGCCGTGCCCTTCGTGCACCGCGCTGATCGACATGTGGGAGGGAACGATGCCCCATTTCGAGGGACTGGGCGGCAAGCTTGCCGTCGTCGCCAAGGCTCCGATCGAGCGGGTCGCTGCGTTTGCGCGCAGTAAGGGGTGGAAGCATATCCGGCTGCTGTCCGCCGCCAACAACACCTTCAAGCGTGACTACCATGGCGAGAGCGCCGATGGCCAGCAGCAACCTGTAATGACAGTGTTCAAGCGGTGGCCTGACGGGACGATCAGGCTGCATTGGGCGTCCGAGCTGCTGTTTGAACCGGCCGATCCGGGGCAGGACATGCGGCACATGGGCACTGTAGAACCGCTCTGGACATTGTTCGACTTGACGCCCGGCGGCAGGCCGAATGCGGACGAGCAGATCGAGTACGACTGCTGCCGTCGGAGTGAGCGTGCGGTTTGACTGACGTTCGCGCAAAGCCCTGCCCGCAGCACTCCCAATGAAAAAGAATAGACCTCTTGCCGATTACGCACAATTAGGGCTTTCAGCGTTGTCACGCTGATCAGCAGCATGCTTCACTTCGGTTGTATTCTGGAATGACCTTGCTTCGATGATTACGTTCAAGTTAGTCCGAGCGGCGCAGGGGCTAGCCGTGGTCTAGTCGGTATCCGTCGACTTGGGCCGGTGCGGCGCAAATCCTCGCGTGAGAGCACCTTCAGTTCAGTGAAACTTGGTGCGAGACTCAATCGAATGGCGCGAACAATGCACGTCATTGAGTCTTGCTCGGCGTTCCAAACACTTTTTCTTGCGCTGCCTTGCTGACTGCAAGAACGGCCGGGTGTTGGAGGTGGCGTTCTGTGGTGATGGCGTAAAGTTGTTCCTTCACCTCATTGGTGGTGCCCACCGCCTGCACGCGGCATTGCTCGCACAAATAGGCTGCCGTTGCCGTCGGGGCGACGAAAAGGCCGGTACCGGTTTGCCCGAATGAATTCAGCAATGCACTATCGTCGAATTCACCAACGATTCTAGGACGGATCTTGCGCTCGTCGAACCATTGCAGCAGCCGGGTGCGGATCGCCACATCTTCCCCGGGCAACAAAAAAGGCGCTTGATTCAGGAGTGCGGGAAATTTCTTGGTCAAGGTGGTCAGCAACTGGGGTGCGCCGAGGAATGTGAGACTGCTCTCGCCAAGAAAATGGTTGAATCCACGCACGTTAAGGTGATTGGGCATGGGCCGGTCGGCAATAACCATGTCGAGCCGGTGCACGGCCAGGTCGGCGAGCAGTGATGCCAGACGCCCTTCCCGGCAAACGATGCGCACGGCTTCGTCCATGCGCAGTGCCGGCTCTATCATGTGGTAAGCCATGGCCTTGGACACGCCTTCGGCAATGCCCACTTTGAATTCGGGCAGGCGCCTGGCGGGTTGCTCGTTCAGTTCTTCGAGCAGTTCGTCGCCCAGCGTAAATATACGGTCGGCATAAGCCAATACATAGCGGCCAACATCCGTCAACTCGAGCTTGCGGCCTATTCGTCGGAAGAGTTCTACGTCGAGATTAGCTTCCAGTTCTTGCAACTGGCCGCTGATGGATTGCGGCGTGCGGTGCAGTTGCTCTGCGGCGCGAACGATGCTTCCGGTTCTTGCCACCATCCAGAAATATCGCAGGTGCTTATAGTTAAGTGTGGCCATGGCCTCACCATTCGAAAAAACCTGATATTTAGTCCATCATATACGAATTGTTGGAGTTTACAACTGGCCCTAGACTACCAATAAGCCTTGCTTGTCGGGACTGCCTCATGAACGGAATCGAGACCTTCGCCACCCTTCCGATGTGGGCTGGATTCATTGGAATTGTGCTGGTCGTTCTAGCGCTGGATTTGTTTGTCCTTGGCGGCAAGCAGGCACACCGGGTCTCGCCACGCGAAGCCCTGGCCTGGGCCGGTGCATGGGTCATGCTGGCAACGCTTTTCGGTATTCTTCAATGGTGGTTCCTGGACGGCACTGCCGGTCGCGTGGACGCGAACCGCAAGACGCTGGAGTTTTTTACGGGGTATCTGATCGAACTTTCCTTGTCTGTTGACAATATGTTCGTATTCTCGATGATCTTCAGTTACTTTGCGGTGCCCCTTGAATTGCAGCGCCGCGTATTGTTGTTCGGTGTGCTTGGCGCCATTGCAATGCGCATAGTCATGATTCTTGCCGGGGTGTGGTTGCTGTCGAAATTCGTTTGGCTGTTCTACGTATTCGGCTTGCTCCTGGTTATTAGCGGCATCAAGATGCTGATGTTCGCCGAGCGGTCACCGGACCTCTCCAAGAACCCTTTGGTTCGAATCATGCGCAAGACCATACGCATGACCCAGGATTATCGCGGGGAGGCATTCTTTGTACGCGTCAATGGCCTGTTGTATGCCACACCGATGTTCGGCGTACTGCTGCTGGTCGAAACCACCGATCTTGTGTTTGCGGTGGACAGCATCCCGGCCATCTTCGCCATAACGACCGATCCGTTCATCGTTTTCACCTCCAATATTTTCGCCATCATGGGCTTGCGGGCGTTGTACTTCTTGCTGGCCAGCATGGCGGAGCGCTTTCGCTATCTCAAGTACGGCCTGGCCATCATACTCGTCGCCATTGGCATGAAAATGCTGGCAGCCCCGTGGGTCCATATACCGGTGCTGTGGTCACTGGGAATGGTTGGCATTATTTTGCTGGTGTCTATAGGCGCCAGTCTCAGCCTGTCCCGGCGGACGATAGCACGCGATGCCGGCAAAACGGCACGCGTGCAAGATCCAAAGGATACAGAACCAGTAAGGAGACCATGATGAACAACATCGTACTTGCGACCGACGGATCTACATATAGCGATGCCGCTGCGCGGTACTTGACCGACAATCCTTTGCTGAAACGTGATTTCACCGTGCATGTGGTGCATTGCGAGCCCAAGGTGACCGGCGACGTGCGTTCGTTCGTCAGCAATGATGACATTGCCGCGTGGCACCATGATGAAAGCAAAAGGTCGATGCAGTCGGTAACCGATATTCTGCGCGAAGGCGACGTCGCGGTCGAATGCCATGAACTGGTCGGATTTGCGCCGGAACGCATCGTCGAGTATGCCGACGCGGTCAAGGCGGTAGCGATTGTGATGGGTTCCCATCACCGGGCGCCATTTCTGAATGCCATCATTGGCTCAGTGTCCGGCCGTGTGCTTGCCCATGCGCATTGCCCTGTGTTGCTGATTTGACGTGAGCAACAGCAGGCGGGTCCTGGAGTTGGCTCGGTCCTCCGAGCATGGTCATGCCGTTGCCGGAAACAAGTGGACCTTGACACCACTCTGCAGAGCCGTTTATTGTGGCCGGCAGCTTCACGACCTTGCCGTTGGCGACATAAGAAGGCGCAGGAGCAAGGGTATAAACCTGCAGCGCTTGTTACGATACAACGCCGCTAACTTCTGGAACGGATGAAAGGCTCTCGAGATTCACTTAAAACACTGGGGATCTTTCAAAGCGCTGCGCGCACACTCAATTTCAGCCGCAGCGCAGAAGAACTGAACATCACCCAAAGCGCAGTCAGCAAGCATATCAATGCGCTCGAGCAGCGCCTCGGCACGGCACTGTTCAATCGCAAGGCTAAAGGACTGGAGCTTACTTACGCGGGTGCACAATACTTCAAACGTATCGTGCCCGCGCTTACCTTGATCGATGAGGCCAATGCGCTGGTGGCGCCTTTTGACCTCCGGGAAGCGCTCACCGTCGCGGTCTCCCCTTCTTTCGCGCAGTACAGCCTGATTCCGCATCTGTCCGAGTTTTATGCGCAGTATCCTAATATCAGGCTCAACATCCGCCCGCGCTTGCTCTTTGACTCAATTGAAATGGAGCCGTTTGATGCTGCAATACAGCTGCACACCGGTAACGCGGGCGGACTTGCCACAGAATACCTGTGCGGGCGTGAGATGTCGCTGATCGTTGCACCGCAGATGCTTGCCGGCAGGCGCGTGCGCGATATCAATGAATTTGCTCCGACCCAGCTTCTGAAGCGCGCTCAGCGCGGCTACAGCTGGAGTGAGTGGCGAAGTGAAGTGGCGCCCCATTGGTCGGGGCCCACGGAGATCTCGCCAGTGTATGAAGGGTTCTCGATGTTGTTGCCGGCCGTCTTTCACGGACTGGGCGCTGCGATTATCCCGCTTTGCATGGTGTTGGACAAGCTCGAATCCGGGGAGCTCGTCCGTCCGCTCGGCGACGTTGCCAGGGGCCGCTACGCGTATCATTTGATGCGACCTTCCCCCCGGCGGTACGACCCGCATATCGAAGCGTTTTCGGAATGGCTCATACACCATGCTGCCTCTTCGAGATCGCGCTTGCAGTCTTACCTCGAGGCGGGCTAACCATTCCAAAGTGGAATGGCTTATTCGCATTCTTCTCTTCTTCTTGTGCTTCCCCTCTGTGTAGACTGAGAGCTGCAATATAACGGGCCCAAGAGAGAGAGACATGAGAAAACTTAAGCGGATGATTACCATGGCAGCATTCCCGCTTGCCGTGCTGGCAAGCGCGACACCAGTGTCGGCTGCCTTTCCGGAAAAACCAATCAAAATCGTCGTGCCCTATTCCACGGGTGGCAGTTCGGATCACATGGCTCGCATGATCGGTGATTTCCTCAGCACCGAGCTTGGTCAGCCTGTGGTGGTAGAGAACCGCACTGGTGCCGGCAGCATGATAGGCACTTCCTACGTTGCGGAAACCGCTCCTGACGGCTATACCATGCTCCTGGCCGATGTGCCCTTTACGATCGTGCCCAGCCTGTATGGCGATCGCATCAAGTACGACGCCAGGAAAGATTTCGCACCTGTAGCACTATTGGGCACTTCTCCCATGTACTTGTTCATTCATCCGGAATTCACGGGCAAGAGCCCGCAGGAGCTGGCAAAGCTCGCCAGGCAGTCGCCCAAAACCATAACGATCGGCTCGGGCGGAAACGGCTCCTTTACGCACATGATGGCCGAGCTGTTCATGCAGCAAACAAAGACGGAGCTTGTGCATGTGCCCTACAAGGGTGCAGCAGCAGCGATGCAAGACTTGGCCGGCGGACAGATCAATGTAAGTTTCAGCACCATGCCCAGTGCGGCTGCTTTCTACCAAGCAGGCAAGGTGGTGCCCATTGCGACCTCGTCACCAGAGCGCCATCCGGATACGCCCAATGTTCCTACACTGAAGGAAAGTGGCTTTGAAGGTATGACCATCCAAAGCTGGTGGGGTTTGATGGTGCCGGCCCAGACGCCCGAAGATGTCCGGGTCAAGCTGAGTGAGGCGATGGGTAAAGTGCTCAAGGAACCCGTCATTAAGGAACGTATGGCCCGTATAGGTGTGGATGTTGCCGAACAGACGGATGCCCAGACTTTGCAACGCTTTCTCGATGAAGACTTTACACGATGGAATCGGCTGGTTCGGGAAGCAAACATAAGCTTGAACTGATTGCTTGGACAAAAGCTTTGGCCGATCAACGCACAATGGCGGAACTAAAGATGGAACAGTGGTTGAATGATGCAGCTGCGGATGCTGCCCTCATGGACGATTTTATGAAGGTCTGCTCCTTCGGCGGCAGGCGTTCAGGGTCCGGACAGGACAGTGCCGCACTGGATTGGGCGTTGGGCCGCCTTCGCGAAATTGCGCCGGGCGCGAAGCGCATCGACGTGCCCTATGCAGGGTGGCAGTGCGCGAAGTCGGGTCTTCGGCTTCTGAACGATATGACACCATTGCAGTGCAAGCCGTTGCTGCGCTCGGCGTCTACGCCACCCGAGGGAATCCAGCTGGAAGTACTCGATCTGGGAAAAGGCCGCCCCGAAGACTTCAATCGCGCAGGCGATCGTATCCAGGGGCGCGTGGTGCTCGTAGAGCATGAATACCCTTTCTCCCCAAACCACATGCATCGGCGAAAGAAATACGACTTGGCTGTTGCCGGAGGAGCCGCGGCGTTTCTCATTGCCAGTCCCTGGGCCGGAGCCGGACTGCTCTCGGGGTCATCGGGGCGAGGCTATGAGCAGCATGGTATCCCCGCTGCGTATGTAGATTTCGAATCGGGCGAGGCATTGCGGAAGGCTGCTGCCGCGGGCAACGCGATTATTGAATTGGTGATCGTCGGAGAAGAGCAGCCGGATGCCGTTGCTGGAGTGGGTGTTCTCGATATACCCGGCGGACAAGCAGGTACTATCGTAATAAGCGCTCACATGGACGGGCACGATCTGGGACAAAGTGCCCTGGATAACGCCACGGGCGTGGCCGTCGCATTGGCCGCGGCCCGTGCCCTCGCTTCGCATGTATCTGAACACACGCCAAGTCTGAGCGTATGCTTTTTTTGCGCCGAAGAATGGGCGCTTACAGGCTCGGCCCGGTATCTCGATCAGCTGCCGCCGGAGGACCGCAACCGTATCAAGCTCAATATCAACCTGGATACGGTGGCGGGCGATGATAGCCTTACGGCGCTGATCAGCGATTTCCCCGCACTGGAACAGTATGTCGGACAAGCCAGTCGGATGGCCCGGGTGCCCATTGCCACGTGGCTGCCTCTCATGCCGAACTCCGACCATGCGAATTTCGCCCGGCACGGCATCCCTGCGTTTCGCCTTGTTGCAGGCTTCGACAGGCCTGAATCCCGGGTGAACAACATACTTTCGCCAGGCGATCTGCCTTCTATCATCAGAGAATCAGAGCTGCGCCAGGCGTTGAGGGCAACTTGTGCGCTGGCCTTGATAGCAATGGACAAGACCGGAGAAGAGCTCAGCGCACTTGCGAAGCGCTAAGCCGTGTCTTTGCCGCGGCACACGGGTCAATCCTCGATCAATTCGCCAAACCGCAGAGCCAGGTGATCAATCAGCATGCGCACCGACGGCAGCAGGCAGCGTCGCGATGGGAACACTGCATGAATGATTTCCCGCCGTGGCGCCCAGTCCGGTACTACTCTGACCAGCGAACCATCAACAAGATGGTCATGCACCATCAGCACCGGGAGCTGGACAGCTCCAACACCCGTCAAAGCGGCGTTGCGTAGCGCGATCATGTCAGTCGTCACGAGACGGGGCGCGTGATGCACGGTGGCTTGCGCGCTTTCTGGTCCAGACAGCGTCCAACTATAAGTCTGCTGCGGGACCCCGAGCCCCAGGCTAGGCCAACCGTCCAGATCAGCAGGTGAAACAGGAAAGCCGAACCGTTCGATGAGCGCAGGGCTGGCAACCAGGCATTGCGCTCGATCCGCCAGGACACGCATCACCAAGTCGCTGTCCTGTAGCGGCGGCGGCCGTACGCGGATCGCTACATCCACGGCTTCGCTCACCACATCGACGCGCCGGTTGGTGGCCTCAAGGTGCACAGTGATCTGCGGGTAGCGCATCATGAAATCGGCCAGCATCGGCCCGACATGCACGTGCAAGAGCGCAACGGGACAGGTTATGCGGACCACGCCACGAGGTTCGGCTCGCGACGTGTCGATGATCTCCTGCGCCGCCTCGGCCTCTACCAGCATCGCCTTGCAGTGATCGTAGTAGGACTGCCCGATCTGCGTCACGGCGAATTGGCGCGTCGAACGCTGGATCAGGCGGACGCCCAGCCGTTCTTCCAACAAGGCGATACGGCGACTGAGTTTAGATTTAGGCACGCCCAATGCTCGGCCGGCTGGCGCGAAGCCGCCATGATCCACAGCTTGGACGAAGTAATACAGGTTGTTAAGATCTTGCATAGCCGTGCGTATCGTTCACCAAATAGGACTCTGATCCCCAATTTAACAGACTACACGCCGGATCATCCCGGAACTATGCTCTATCTAACAAGGCAAGCAGCCGTTTACTCAGGAGAACAGCATGAAGAAAATTCTAGGTGTATATAGCGCGCCGCGTCCACATTGGGTCGGCGACGGGTTCCCGGTGCGCTCGCTATTCTCGTACAACAGCCACGGCAAACAGCTTAGTCCCTTCCTGCTGCTCGACTATGCGGGACCGGCCGACTTCCGGCCTACGGATACGCTACGCGGCGTGGGCCAACATCCACACCGCGGCTTTGAGACTGTGACCATCATCTATAAAGGAGAAGTGGCGCACCGCGACTCGACCGGCCAGGGCGGCGTTATCGGCCGTGGTGACGTGCAGTGGATGACGGCCGGCGCCGGCATCCTGCATGAAGAGTTCCACTCTCAAGCATTCAGCCGATCAGGTGGTGCGCTTGAAATGGTGCAGTTATGGGTGAACCTGCCGGCCAAGGACAAGATGAGCAAGCCCGGCTATCAGGCCATCCTGGAACGTGACATTCCGACCGTTACCCTGCCTGACGGGGCCGGCACGGTACGCGTCATTGCCGGCGAGTTCGACGGGCACGCCGGGCCGGCCCGCAGCTTCACGCCCATGGACGTCTGGGACATGCGACTTACGCAGGGCGGATACAGTGCCTTGACCTTGCCCGAGGGCTGGACCACTGCGCTTGTTGTTCTGCATGGTGTCGTGCAAATCAATGGCAGCACCATCGCCCGCGAAGCGCAGATGGTCGTGCTGGATCGCGCGGGTCAGAATCTTTCCATTGAAGCCAACAGCGATGCCATCGTTCTGCTGCTCAGCGGCGAACCCATCGACGAGCCAATTGTCGGCCATGGCCCATTTGTGATGAACAGCCAGGAAGAAATCGTGCAGGCGATCGCCGATTTCAATAGCGGCCGGTTCGGGCTGATGCCGCAATAATCGACCTGGCCGCCTTCATCCGGCGGCCAGGCATTTCGGTGCCCTGCACCACCCAACCGTGAAGGAGAAAACTATGAGCAAACCATACGTTCGTCTGGACAAAGACAATGCCGCTGTTCTTCTCGTCGATCACCAGGCCGGCCTATTGTCTCTGGTGCGCGACATTGACCCCGATAAGTTTAAGAACAACGTGCTAGCCTTGGCTGCCTTGGCCAAATACTTCAACTTGCCTACCATTCTTACCACCAGCTTTGAAACCGGCCCCAATGGGCCGTTGGTACCGGAGCTGAAAGCGCAATTTCCCAACGCGCCCTACATCGCCCGTCCCGGCAACATCAACGCGTGGGACAACGAGGATTTCGTCAAAGCAGTCAAGGCAACCGGAAAAAAGCAACTCATCATCGCCGGCATCGTCACCGAGGTGTGCGTTGCATTCCCCGCCCTCTCGGCGTTGGAAGAAGGTTATGACGTATTCGCTGTCACCGACGCATCGGGCACGTTCAACGAAATGACACGCTATTCAGCGTGGGATCGCATGTCGCAGGCCGGGGCACAATTGATGACATGGTTCGCCGTAGCCTGCGAACTGCATCGTGATTGGCGGAACGACGTCGAGGGTCTGGCAGCCCTATTCTCCAACCACATTCCTGATTACCGCAGCCTGATCACCAGCCACACTGCCTTGACAGCGAAGAAATAAGTCAATGAGCGATGTCACGTGTTAAACACCGTCACCGGTGTGTGCTTATCTCACAGCAGCTTGTCCGGCGTAATCGGCAGTTCCCGGATACGCTTGCCGGTGGCATGGAAGACGGCGCTCGCAATCGCCGACGCAACACCGACGATCGCGATCTCGCCCAGGCCTTTCGCGCCTAGCGTATTCACGTGCGGGTCGTCCTCTTGCACGAAGGTCACGTCCATGATCGGCGGCGCGTCGGCGTGGACGGGAACGGCGTATTCGGCGAGGTTGGCGTTCGTGACGCGTCCGTTGCGCGGGTCAACGACGGAATGCTCCATGAGCGCCATGCCGAGACCGCCGATCATGCCGCCAATGCACTGGCTGCGACTCGTCTTGGGATTTATGATCCGCCCTGCTCCATAGGCGCCGACAATGCGGCGCACACGCGTCTGGCCGAGATCCGGATCGACGGCGACTTCGACGAACACAGCTCCGAAGGCATGCATGGAAAAGCGCTGACTCGCATCGCTGGGTGTCGAGTCGGCCGACACTTCGACGGCTTGCCCAATATGGCGCATCGCCTGCGCGAGATCCGTGGTGCCGCCGCGCGCAACCGCTACATCGCGCGCCTTGCGGCAGGCGGCCTGTACGGCGCTGCCCACGCTAGCCATCGTCATTGAACCACCATGCGGAGGGGTCTTAGGCAGTCGGGTATCGCCGAGCGTAAACTTCACCCGTTCCATGGGCAAGCCGAGCGCCTCGGCGGCGACTTGCGTCATCGACGTCCAGGTACCCGGGCCCATGTCGCTGGCGGCGCTTGCCACTTCGGCGGTGCCATCGGGCAATAGGCGCGCCATGGCGGATGCTGGTGCGAAATTCGTTGGATAAGTAGCGCTCGCCATGCCCCAGCCGATCAGTTGGCCGCCGTCTCGCATGGAGCGTGGCTCGGGGTTGCGCCGGCTCCAGCCGAAGCGCTCGGCACCTACACGGTAGCATTCCCGCGTCGAGCGGCTTGAGAACGGCAATTTTTTGAATTCGTCCTGCTCGGGCTCGTTTCGCAGGCGCAGCTCAATGGGGTCGATGTTCAGGGCTGTGGCCAGTTCGTCCATGGCGCATTCGAGCGCGAAAACGCCGCTCACCTCCCCCGGACCGCGCATCCAGGTCGGGGTGTGGACGTTCAGGGGCGCGATTCGATGGCGCGTGTAGACGTTCGGGCAGGAATGCAGGATACGGCTCGCGTCCAGCAAAGCCTCCGTATACTCCTCGTATGAGGACGTCTCCTGGTGAGCGTCATGCACGATGGCTGTGAGGCGGCCGTCGCGCGAAGCGCCGAGGGCGACCCGCTGGACCGTGTGCGGGCGAAAGCCAGTGCCATAATACATCTCACGCCGCGACAGCATGATCTTGACGGGGCGGCCGGACACGCGCGCGCCGAGCGCCGCAAGAGTCACATGCGGCCAGGCGCGCAACGCCGAACCGAAGGCCCCGCCGACGAAGGGGGATACGACGCGGATGTTCTCCGCCGGAATACCGAACACTGCGGCGATCTCTTCGGCAACACCTCCGACCCACTGCGTCTTGTCCCACAAGGTCAATTGATCGCCGTCCCAGGCGGCAATGGTAGCGTGCATCTCGATCGGATTGTGATTTTCCCTCGGGATCACGTAGCTCTGGTCCACCTTGAGCTCTGCTTGATCGAAGGCGTTCTCGGCGTTGCCACGGCTTGATTCCGGCGGCTTGGTTGCCCCCCGATCGGTCTTCTGCTGGGTCGGTAATACTGGTGTCGCGTGCTCAATGTCAGTCTGCGCGGCGGTCGCGGAGTACGTGACGCGGATCAGGTCTGCCGCATGGCTGGCCTGCTCAAGAGTTTCCGCGACGACCAGGCCGATGGGCTGGCCTTGGTGGGTGATCTGATCGTCCTGAAGCACGTGGATACGCTCGCCCACCGTCGGGTCGGTGAAACCCTTGTGCGGGCGGTACGCGAGCCGCGGGGCATTACGGTGTGTCACGACCGCGATTACGCCCGGCGCGCGCTCCGCTGCTGCGCTGTCCACCGAAACTATGCGCCCGCTCGGGATCGTGCTGCGAAGGACGGCCGCGTGAGCCAGGCTTGGGACGCCGAACTCGGCTGCATAGGTGGCGGCCCCCGTGACCTTCTGGCGGCCGTCGACGCGGCTGACGGGTTTTCCGATAAAGGAGGTGGTCATGTGCGAGCTCCCGCAGTTTCGACAGCGCGCACGATGGTGCGCTGCATGAGTTCGATCTTGAAATCATTGCCTCCCCGCCCCTGCGCGCCTTCGGCGGCCAGCGCAGCCGCCAGTCGGAGCGCCGGCTGACCGAGGCCGACGCCGGCAAGCGCCGCTTCGACTCGCTGCGCCCGCCACGGCTTGGTGCCCACCCCACCCAGCGCCACTCGCGCTTGGCGGATATGACCGCCATCGATCTCGAGCGCAACAGCGGCCGACACCATAGCGAATTCGAAGGAAGCGCGTTCGCGCACCTTGAGATAATGCGAACGCCGCGCCACCGGGTTGGCTGGCACCGCGATGGCGGCGATTACCTCGCCCGGTTCGAGCACAGTCTCGATGTGCGGGGTATCGCCGGGCAGCCGGTGAAACTCCGCCAACGGCACCATGCGCGTTCCGTTTGCCCCGCGCACCTCAATGGATGCGTCGAGCGCGACCAGTGCAACGGCAAGGTCGGACGCATGGGCGGCAATGCAGTTCTCGCTTGTGCCAAGCACGGCATGCCAGCGATTCTCACCCTCAATGGCGGCACATCCTGATCCCGGAGCGCGCTTGTTGCAGGCGGCGTAGCCAATGTCGCGAAAATACGGGCACCGTGTGCGCTGCAGTAGATTGCCGCCCATGGTCGCCTGGTTGCGCACCTGGGGACTTGCAGACGCCAGCAGGGCCTCGGAGATGACAGGAAACTGCTCGATCACGGTTGCGTGCGCCGCCACGTCCGCCATCGTGGCCGCTGCGCCCAGCCGCAGTCCCTGCGGACCTGATTGGATGCGGTCGTCCAGAAGGCCCGCGAGGCTCACCAGGCGATCGGGCGAGCGAACGCGCTCCTGCAAGAGCTGGACCATATCGGTTCCGCCCGCAATGTACTCGGCAGCGGCGTCATTGCGGCCCGCCTGTGCTTGGTAAGCAAGAGCGACGGAGAGATCGCGGGGACGTTCAAGGGTAAAAGGATTCATGGCTCAAGCTCCACGCACTGGACCGGCTTGGGCCGCGTCCTGGATCGCCGCCACGATATGGTCGTAGGCGCCGCAGCGGCACAGGTTGCCGCTCATCCATTCACGAATCTCTTGCGCGGAACCGGCATGACCTTCGTTGATGCACGCGACACCGGCCATGATCTGGCCCGGCGTGCAATAGCCGCACTGGAAGGCATCGCGCTCGATAAAGGCTGTTTGCAGCGGATGCAATTCATCGCCTTGAGCAAGGCCTTCGATGGTTGTGATTTCCCGTCCCACGGCGAGGGCCGCAAGGTTCAGGCACGATTTGACGCGCTTGCCCTCCATCAGCACCGTACAGGCACCGCACTGCCCTAACCCGCAGCCTTTCTTCGAGCCCGTGAGGTGCAGATGCTCGCGCAGGACATCGAGCAGCGTGGTGCGCGGATCGAGTGAAAGCCTGTGCTCGGTTCCGTTCACTCGTAGAAGCACATCCATGAGAGCGGGCGCATCTGGGGCATCCCCCGCCGTAGGTGGGTTGATTCCGGCCATGAGCGGTCCTCCTATAAGCGCGCCAGTACTGGCAGCGGCGACCTTGAGCACTTCTCGTCGTGTGAATTCGATGCGGATCATGGACATGGCTCCTGTTCAGGGCAATTCCTATGCCTTCAAATGATAAGGCCGGATTCCCGGACGGGATCCGATTGGCCGTTCCCGTTGCATAAAGTTATGCCCTGTTGCACGACTAAGCGAAGATACTTAAAGCGCCTATAAGAGCATCTAATCAATTATTGCGAGACAATTGTCTGTTCGTTTAGCAAGTTCAATGCCCGCACTTGTCGGCATCGCGCATAGCGTTTGCCCTTCACAACACCGGATTTCGCCATGACACCACTTCCTCCACAGCCTGGCCACCTCATCCTGCGCCGGCAATTGCATGCGCAGCATGCTGCGCGCGACGAAATAGGCCAGGCATGCCGCAAGCTCGACTGCCGACCGTGATCGTGCTGGCCGCGGGTCGGGGCCAGCGCTTTGCGCAGTCCGGCGGCGCCACGCATAAGCTCGATGCCCTGATTGGCGGTGTATCCGTGCTTCAGAATGTGCTGCGCACCGTGGCCGCAACCGGTTTGCCAGTCCACGTCGTGCGGCCCGAGAACGGCCCATCTTCCGAGTTGGACGGTATGGGCGACTCCATTGCCCGGGGTGTAGCGGCCACCGCGGAGGCGGCGGGCTGGCTCGTTCTACCCGGCGACCTGCCGCTGGTCAACGCGCATAGCCTGATCCAGGTGGCGCGAGGTCTGGCCACGCATCCGGTGGTGGTACCGTTTTGGGATGGGCGGCAGGGTCATCCGGTAGGCTTCGGCAAGGAATGCCGCGCGGCGCTTACAGCGCTACGCGGCGATGCAGGCGCACGCGCCATCGTTCGGGCGCATCGGCAAGCCGGTGAAGTGCAGGAGCTGCAATTGGACGATCCGGGTATTGTGACGGACATCGACACGCTGGACGATTTGGCGCGAGCCCAAGCCTTGCTCATGGCCCGCCAAACACAATAAGGAGTCATTACATGGAAAGCGTTGATGTACGCGTACTGCGCAGCGCCCGCGACTGGCACGCAGCCGGACACCGGTTGCTGCTGGTGACAGTGGTCAAAACCTGGGGCTCGTCGCCACGTCCCGTTGGCTCCATGATGGCGCTGCGCGAAGACGGCCGCTGCATAGGCTCCGTCTCTGGCGGCTGCATTGAGGACGATTTAATACAGCGATACACCCATCTCTACGGAGGTTCGGGAATTCCGCAGGCGCCGCCCGTGATCGTTCGCTACGGCGTCACTGCGGACGAGGCGCATCGCTTCGGCCTACCCTGTGGCGGTACGTTGGAGCTGTTGCTGGAGTTCCAGCCGGATTGCACCGCGCTCGATACCCTGGTCCATCGGTTGGAATCGGGGCAGCTCGTTCAACGCACGGTGGACTGTGCCACCGGCGCGGTAAGCTTGAAACCGGCCGCTGCCCCCGAGGCGCTGCGCTTTGATGGCGCAACCCTATCCAGCACTCTGGGGCCGCAGTACCGCATGCTGCTCATCGGCGCCGGCGTGTTGACCGAATATGTCGCCACCATGGCGATGTTCAATGATTTTGCGGTCACGGTGTGCGACCCGCGCGCCGAGCATCTGGGCACCTGGTCTGTGCCGGGCGTGCACATCACCAGGGAAATGCCCGATGACGCGGTGCGTGCTCTGAACCCCGACATGCGCACCTGTATCGTGGCCCTGAGCCACGATCCCAAGCTCGACGACATGGCGTTGCTGGAGGCGCTGCACAGCCACGCGTTTTACGTAGGCGCCATCGGTTCGCGCCGCAATACAGACAGTCGTAGGCAGCGTTACATCGAGCATTTTGACGAAACGCAGGAGTCTTTGCAGCGACTTCACGCGCCTGTCGGAATCTACATTGGCAGCAAGACTCCTGCCGAGATCGCCGTGAGCGTGATGGCGGAAATCCTTGCTGTAAAGAATGGCGTCGCACTGCCCCGTGCGCTGTCTGTAGAGCAAGCCAAGGCCGGTGTGGAGAACTCATTATTCTGAAATGATTGATTAGTACATCTTATAGCGCGCCGGACGACCTTAAGACGGCATAGCCAAGCGCACTGGACCCTCGTCTTCCTCGCCCAGAAAGCCGCCGCTCTGATGGTGCCACAGTCGAGCATAGATACCGTTATGCTGCAGCAGTTCGGCGTGGCTGCCCTCTTCGATGATGCGTCCCTCGTCCATGACGACCAGACGATCCATGGCGGCTATGGTCGATAGACGGTGAGCGATAGCGATCACCGTTTTGCCCTCCATCATTTCGTAGAGGCTTTCCTGTATGGCGGCTTCCACTTCCGAATCCAGGGCGCTGGTGGCCTCGTCCAGCAGCAGGATAGGCGCGTTTTTCAGCATGACGCGGGCAATGGCGATGCGCTGACGCTGGCCGCCCGAGAGCTTGACGCCGCGCTCGCCTACCAAGGTGTCGTAGCCACAATGCCCTTCGAAGTCGGAGAGCTGCCGGATGAAGTCATCGGCATGGGCGCCGATGGCGGCGGCGCGGATGGCGGCGTCATCGGCATCGGGGCGCCCATAAGCGATGTTGTCGCGGATGGAGCGGTGCAACAGCGAGGTGTCCTGAGTGACCATGCCGATAACACTGCGCAGGCTGTCCTGCGTGACCTTGGCGATGTCCTGACCGTCGATGCGTATCCGGCCACCGTCCAGGTCGTAAAAGCGCAGCAGCAAGTTGATCAGTGTCGATTTACCCGCACCGGAACGGCCCACCAGGCCTATCTTTTCTCCGGGTCGGACCGTCAGGCTCAGGCCGTCGAGCACTTGGCGCTCACCGCTGTAATTGAAGCGGACCTGGTCGAACGCTACTTCGCCGCGTGTTACTTTCAGGGCGCGCGCGTCAGGCGCATCCTGCACTTTGGCGGCCCGGGTAAGGGTTGCAATGCCGTCTTGCACGGTGCCGATGTTTTCGAACAGCGTAGCCATTTCCCACATGATCCACTGAGACATGCCGTTCACTCGCAAAGCCATGGCTGTGACGGCGGCCACGGCGCCCGTGCCGATTTCACCGCCATGCCACAGCCACAGGGAATAGCCGCCTGCTGCAAAAATCAGCGCGGACGCAAGCGTCTGGTTGACGATTTCAATCCGGCTGACCAGGCGCATCTGACGATAGCCCGTGTCTTTGAAGTCTTCCATCGCAGCGCGGGCGAAGTGAGCCTCGCGTTTAGTATGCGAGAACAGCTTGACGGTGGTGATGTTGGAATAAGCATCGGTGACGCGTCCGGTCATGGAGGACCGGGCATGGGCCTGCTCCTGCCCTACTTTGCCCAAGCGCGGCACGAAGTAAAACATGGCAAGTCCGTACAGCGTAATCCAGCCGATGAAGGGAAGCATGAGCCGCAAGTCGAAGCCGCCAGCCAGCGCCATGATGGTGAGAAAGTACACGCCGATGCCCAGCACAATCTCCGAGAAAGTCAGCAACACTTCCCGTACGGCCAGCGCCGTTTGCATGACTTTGGCTGTGACCCGCCCCGCAAACTCATCGGCAAAGAACGACAGGCTTTGTCGCAGCATCAGGCGGTGGAAGTTCCAGCGCAGCCGTAGCGGCAGGTTGATGGCCAGCACCTGATGCTGCACCGTAGTGCGCAGCGCCACCAGGCCGATGCTGGCCAGCAGCACCAGGCCAATGCCCCACAGCACACTGCGCTCGTGCGCGGTGGCCGGCTCGCCCGCCTGCCAAGCGGAGAGCAAATCCACCACCTGTCCGAGAAAGGCAAACAGCCAGGCTTCGTAAATCGACACACTGGCACTGAGTAGCGCCAGCACAGCAATATAGCGACGTGAACCGTGCGTGCATGCCCACAGGAATGGCAGTAAACCCTTGGGCGGCGTCGACGGGGCTTCGGACGGAAATGGATTGAGCAGACGTTCAAAAATGCGGGGCAAGACAGTCTTCGGAAACATATAAAAACACCGTACAGGCGAAGTAGGACAGTTAACTTGCGGGGAGCCAGTCTAACTCGTCAAGCGTAGCGCCTGGCTTCACGCTCGCAAGCGCTACGGCCCGCTTGAACCATGTGCATCGCCCCAGCATCGACGCGCGCCCTGCGATGTGGGGGCGCTAGTCCCTGGAAAACGGCTTGCCGTCAAAGTCTACGGTAACCAGGTTTCCGTCCAGTTGTCCCATGCCCGGCGCATTCAACGGCATGCCGGGGGCCGACACGCCTTTTACGGTGGGATCGGCCAACAGTTTGTGTACTGCATTGGCCGGCACATGGCCTTCGATAATCTGTCCTGTGCTTTTCACTACGCCCGTATGGCACGATCCAAGCTTTGGCGGCACACCGAGTTTTTGTTTGACCGAAGCCATATCGGCCGTCTTGATCGCTGTAACGTCGAAGCCGGATTCCCGCATATGCTCGACCCATCCGGTGCAGCAACCGCAATTGGGATCCTGATATACGGTGATGGCCGTGCCCGCAGCGTGGGCGAAGGATGATGCGGTAGCCAAGGCAGCCGCTGCCAGCCATAATTTCATGAAACCTGCTCCAGTGAAAATGTAAATCTTGAATGATTCATAGTATAGATAAAGACCACGCTCGGGCAGCTTAGTTCTGTCGCTGTAATGTGACTTCCTTCTGTGCCTCCAGGACCTTGAGCGGCCAGCTGCTCTTGATATAAGCCAGTACCGCAATGATCTCTTGGTTGCTGAGGATGTCCCGGTACGCGGGCATGTCGCTAACATAGCCTGGAGGCGCGGTCTTTCCTGGAACCAGGCCGTTTTTCACCATATCGACCAGCATCGCGTCGGGATGGTGCCAGGTATGGCCGGTCTTGTCATGCGGCGGCGCAGGCAGCCTGCCATTGGGCATGCGGTCACGCCAGTTCGGCTGGCCTTGCAGGGACTCACCATGGCAGGCTGCGCAGTTGTTCGTGTAGATTGCCCTGCCCTGCATCACAAGGGTCTGATTCTCAGGATCGATGAATGCCGGGCCCGGCTGCCGCAGCGCGCTGTAAAAGTAGACGGCGGCAGCACCGATCAAGATGGCGCCGACCGCCCCGAAGATTGCTTTTTTCTGCGACATTTCTATGTGAAAAATTAACTGACCTTTACCTTGCCGACCATCCCGGCCTCCATGTGGCCCGGTATCAGGCAGGCAAAATCCACGGTGCCGGCCTGGTCGAACCGCCACACCAGGCCACCGATCTTACCCGGGGCCAATGTAATCATATTCGGTTCCACATGCTGCATGCCCGGCATTTTTTGCATTTTCGCCGCATGGGCCTTCAGATCGGCGATGGATCCGATCACCATTTCATGGGGAATTTTGCCCATGTTCTTGATAAAGAAACGAACGGTCTCGCCTGCGCGGACCTGGATATCACCCGGCGTAAACCGCATGGTGTCGTCCATCGTCAGCTCGATGGTTCGAGTAACTTTAGCCGGATCGCCAGGCTGACCAGTTAGCGAAGGTGTATTCGACATGGTGGACATGTCGTGCCCAGGCATGCCATGCGCCGGTGCGCCATGCCCCCCGCTATGGTTGCCCGCTGCTAATGCGAGGGCTGGCAACACGCTCAAAGCCAGAATAGAAAGGGTTCTGTTCATGTAAATAGTCTCTTAGAGATTGTTCAGTCAGTCGATTCACGCTGCCCTTGGAAAAGTGGGAAAAGGCAAGATCAAAAGCGAAAGCTCAAGCCGGCAACAAAGCGGGTTTCCTGTTTGGATTCGCCTTCTGCGCGCGCGTAATCCGCTGTTTTCCCGAATTTGCTGGACCACTCCACGCCCACGTAGGGAACAAACTGGCGTGTGACTTCGTATTTAAGGCGAAGGCCTGCGGTGCCGTCTGTCAAGCCGCTGCCTATGCCCCAGCGCTCATCGTCCTTGCCATGGAGGTTCACTTCTACGCTTGGCTGAAGATAGAGCTTTTGAGTCAGCAAGATGTCGTATTCCGTCTTCAACCTCAGAGCGGTTCGCCCACTAGCGCCGACATAGGCGGTGGCATCGACTTCAAACCAGTAAGGTGCAAGCCCTTTAACGCCAACCGCCAGCCATTCCCGGTTCGGCGCGCCATGGCCATGGTCGAAGCGCACGCCCAGTTCCGTATCCCAGAACGTTGAAAACGCATGGCGCCACAACAGTTGCGTCTCGGACTCTCGCAGCTTGCCGCTCGCGACTTCGCCTTCGGCCTTGATCACGGCGCGGTTATAGGTGCTGCCGTACCACGCCTCGCCTTCATAGGCCGCCCATTCCTCTCCGCGCGCCCTGACGTACTCCAACCGGTCGAAACTCACGGAACCGAAGTTATGCATGTCCGACATCATCAGCGCATCCGACGGCGGCAGTGCATACTTGCCCGCATTGCGGACGTAGCCACCCGCGTAGGCGTCGGGATCGCGGGCATCTGGCGGGGCCGAGCCGCCCTGCATCTGCATATCGCCATGATCCATTTCGCCACCTCCATGGTCCATGGCATCCATATTGTGGGCAGAGGCTGGCGCACTTCCGGCTCCATGGTCCATACCGGACATGTTCACCGAATCATGTTTCATGCCTGAAGCCGTCGTCGGCGCGCTTGTCGTGGGCGGCGCCGAGGTATGGCCGGCGTGGCCTGCATGCGCCTGCGCATAGGCAAACACGGGCATCGCCCCTGCTGTTGCGATGGCTGCGGCAAGGAACTTCTTCTTCCATTGATTGTTCATAAGCCGGATGCCTGACCTGTTGTGCATTGTCTTCATGCCACCACCACTTCGCGAAACATGCCCATATCCATGTGCAGCATCAAGTGGCAATGCCATGCCCAGCGTCCAAGCGCATCGGCAGTTACAAGAAAGCTGATACGCTGGGCGGGCTGCACCGGAATGGTGTGGCGCCGGGCCTGAAATTGGCCGTCCGGAGTTTCCAGTTCACTCCACATGCCATGCAAATGCATGGGGTGCGTCATCATGGTGTCGTTGTGCAAGATGACCCTGACGCGTTCGCCGTAACGAAAATGAACCGGGGTTGATTTTCCGAATTCCACACCATCGAACGACCAGGTATAGCGTTCCATATTGCCGGTCAGATGAAGCTCGATTTCACGCTCTGCACCGCGCGGATCCATCGCACCGCCCACAGTGTGCAAGTCCGAAAGCGTCAATACGCGCCGGCCGTTATTACGCAGCCCGATGCCGGGATCGTCCAGGTTGGTGCGCGGCATATCGACCCGCATATCGATGCTGGGCCCGTACTCGGTTCTGGCGTGGCGTACCTGGGCGCTGGCGCCAGCGGCGGACATCGCGTTGTGGTCCATGCCAGCCATACCTGCGTGATTCATGCCTTGCATGCTGCCGTGATTCATTCCCGCCATATTGCCGTGGCTCATTCCGGCCATACCGCCATGATCCATGCCTCCCACGGAAGATTGAGCGGCTGCGCCATGACTCATTCCTGCCATGCCACCGCCCATGGCGCCCATCATGTCCGTCATGCTTAGCCATTCTGCAGGATCAAGCGCCGGCACAGGCGCTTCGAGCCCGGCACGCGTAGCCAGCGTGCCGCGGGCGTATCCCGTACGGTCCATAGCTTGCGCAAAGACGGTATAGGTATCATCCTTGGGCTCGACCAGCACGTCATAGGTTTCGCCCGGCCCGAAACGAAATTCGTCCACTGTCACCGGCTCTACGTTTACGCCATCCGCTTGCACCACGGTTAACTTGAGGCCGGGAATACGTATGTCGTAAAAGGTATTGGCAGCGCCATTAATGAAACGAAGCCGGACGCGTTCGCCCGGGCGAAATAGCCCCGTCCAGTTGCCCGCTGGCGTCTTACCATTCATCAGATAAGTCAGTACGTTGGCCGACAGATCGGCCAGATCCGTGGGGCTCATGCGCATTTCATTCCACATTTTGCGCTTGTCGACGGCCGCTTTCAGGCCCGTGCGCGAAGCATCCTGGAAGAAGTCCACGGCCGTGGGCTGGTTGTAGTTGTAGTAGTCGCCCTGCGTCTTGAGCTTGGCCAGGACCCGCATCGGGTCCTCGTCGGTCCAGTCAGACAATTGAACGACGTACTCGCGATCGGCCCGTATGGGATCAGCTTGCGCCGGATCGATAATAATCGCCCCATAGACGCCCGTGGCTTCCTGCATCCCCGAGTGCGAGTGATACCAGTACGTGCCGCTATGCTGCACTTTGAACCGGTACGTGAATGTTTCACCGGGCAGAATCCCCGCGAAACTAATCCCCGGCACACCATCCATCTGAAACGGCAGGATGATGCCGTGCCAATGGATAGAGGTGGTTTCGTTCAGGCGGTTCTTGACGCGTATGGTGACGGTGTCGCCCTCGCGCCAGCGCAAGGTCGGTGCAGGTAACGAGCCATTAACGGTGGTGGCCATGCGAGGGTTGCCGGTGAAATTGACGGGCGACTCACCGATTTCCAGATTAAATTCGGTCCCGCTCAGCACAGCCGCTGAGCCGTTAGACGTTTTGCTCGATTGCATTCCAGCGGCGCGGACAAAGGGCGACATACCCAACAGCACACCGCCGGCTGCAAGGCCTTGCACAAAACGACGACGGGGTATGGTCGGGAGGGGAACGGCTAGCGTAGTTGCAGGTTTCACGGGGAAGAATCCTGTAATGCATCATTAATTGGGAGCGCCAACTGCGGATCCGGATCGAATCGACAAATTGTTATTCCAGACTTTAATCAAGTAAGGCTGTCACACAAATGACGGCGCCATTACATTTTTGTAATTCAGGGCCGGTGGTGACGTTATGAAGCCGCAGAACGGATTTGATATATTTTTGATATCGGTTTGGTATTCTTTCGTCCACGTCTGCCCTAAGCTATACAGAAACCGGCACTCGTTGTACTGCGTTTTAATGAAAATCTCTACTGCATGAGACCGCTATGTCTTTGAAGCACGCAATACGAATGCTCATCGTGGAGGATCACGCGGGCTTAGCCACGAATCTGTCCGAGTTTTTCGATGATAGGCGCTACGTTCTAGACTTTGCCTCGGACGGCCTGACGGCCCTTCATCTTATTGCCACAAACGACTACGACGTCATCGTCCTGGATGTGATGCTCCCCGGGCTATCCGGATTTGAGATATGCCGCCGCGCCCGTAACGACATTCACTGCTCGACTCCGGTCATCATCATGACATCGATGGATCAGCTGCAAGACAAGGAAGAGGGTTTCACCGTTGGTGCGGACGATTACCTGGTCAAACCATTTAATCTGCGCGAGCTGCAGTTAAGAGTCGATGCGCTATACCGGCGCAAGGCTGGGTTTTCCAGGACACCAGAGATCCGTATCCCCGGAATCAGCTTTGATCCTGGCACATTTGTCGTGCGTACCGATAATGGTGACCAACTCGAACTCTCCGGTACCGCGGCGCGGATATTCGAGGAATTGATAAAGGCGTACCCTGACCTTCTTTCATACGCTGAAATCGAAGATACGGTTTGGGGCGAGCGGGAGGTCGATATGAATACGTTGCGAACACATGTGTATTCGCTTCGCAAGCTGCTACAAGATACGTTCCAATACCCGATGATCAAAACCATACATGGTCGCGGCTACAGGCTTTTGGCGCCCAATAAAGACGCCTGATGAAACTTAAGTCAATTTCCCGCAGGGTCTATCGCGCCATACTGGCGGTTAGCGTGATCAGTATGGCCGCTATGGTCACGACCGTGGTTCTGGTCAATGAAGATCTTGAGCGCACCATGCTGGATGTGGAGTTTGCGCAAGAGCGTGACTTCATACTTGCGAACTATACCGGCGAAGACGTGAGAGTATGGGACACACCAAATCTTGCTGTCGTGTTCGTCCCTGCGGGCACACATCGTCCTGCTGTCTTGCCGCCGGTATTTCGCGGGTTGACAGGTGATTATTCAGGGGAAGTTGGGATCGAAGACGAGACCTATTTAGTGACAGTAGAGACCGTCAAGACCGGGGTGCTTTACGTCGCGAAAAGCATCACGCACTTTGAGAACCGGGAAGCGCTGTTTGAAATAGTTTTGACCATTATGACGCTGATCATCATCGCGTTCAGTCTACTGCTCGCCGTACTGAGTAGCCGCCGCATCGTCAGGCCATTGAAGCTTTTGTCAGAGCGGATAAGCCGGATTCCAGTTGGGCCAAGCATGCCCCGCATGGAAACTGACTACGTCGATGCCGAACTGCACTCCATCGCGATGACATTCAACCGTTTCCTGGATGAACTCGAGTCCTACGTGCGAAGGGAACAGTCCCTCTTGAACCTGGCCAGCCATGAGCTGCGCACCCCTATCGCCGTGATGTCGGGTGCGCTGGATGTCCTGGAGTCGCGCAATCAACTCAATCCGAACGACCAGGCCACACTACAGCGCGTGCGCAGCGCATGCGATGAAATGAGGGATAACGTCAATATTTTGCTCAAACTCGCTCGCCGTGAACCCGCCAAACAAGTTCAGGAAATGTTTGACGTGCGCCCCGTGGCGCAACAGGTTATCGACGATCTGAAAATCAGCCACCATGCGGGCGACCGGGTAACGCTCCATGCGCAATACGCTTTCATTGTCAATACAGATCCTGTCATGGTGCGTATGTTGTTGCGCAACCTCATCCAGAATGCAGTCCAACACACCAAGAGTGATATCCGGGTAACGCTATCTGGCAGTGTCATCGAGATTGAAGATCAGGGAACGGGACTGACGGACGATCAGCAGGCCATTGTTCTGGGCCAAAGGAAAATCGCCTCCGATGGCGCAACCCTTAGTGGACTGGGTCTTTATATTGTGACACTGATCACCGAAAGGCTGGGCTGGCAACTTGATATCACGCAGACGGACAACAACGGTATGAGAATCCGCCTCGCTCCCAGATGATGCGTGAGAACACCTTGATTGTTATCGCCGCCAGCTTGTGCCTGCTGAGGCTAAACCGCCTTTTGCTATCGCACCGGTAGCCCACCCAAGACGCCGCTCTAGGCTCTTATACGCCATAGGGCGTCGATGCTTCATTGCTCAAGGAAGTTTTGAGCCATGTGCTGTGGCCCGTGCGGGCGTATAAGAACAATTGCTACACGCTGCTGCAGTTGCTTCTTTAACGTAGCGCCTCGCTTTGATGAATTTTTGATGTTTGCTTGACGAATTCTTGTTGCCGATATTCGTATTCTTGCTCCATTGCATCAATCCATCACACGAGTTTCGGCATTGAAATCTGTTTCGCCATTCACGCGGCCTATGCTCCGGCTTTTGCCAGCCACCCCTCGGTTCGCTGCCGCGTCGCCTACTACTCAAGTCACTCAGTTCCTGGTATCGGGCGGGCTCGCAACGCTCATTCATTGGGCTGTGATGGGTTTACTTATCCGGGAAGGCTTGCAACCGGTGGTGGCTACCACCATGGGCGCGCTGGCCGGGTCCGTCTTTAACTACGTAGTCCAGTTCTATTGGACATTCAATGGTAACGGCGTCCACGGCAGGGCCATGCCGACTTATGCCTGCACGGTGATTCTGGCTTGGTGCGTCAATGCCGGGCTCTTCTACTTCCTGACCTTGCTTTTTCATACTGGGCTTGTTGTCGGGCAGGCATGCACCACCGCAACCGTCGCGGTGATGAATTTCATTCTTTACAAAAGGATTGTGTTCCATGAACGCATTACGTGAGGCCTGGCGCCCTGAATTCTTTCAGGGCGAAAAAACAGAGCTGTCAGTCGTCATTCCGCTGTACAACGAGCATGAGGTGATCGCGATCATGTATGAGCGCCTTACCGCTGTTCTAGCCGGTCTGAATATTTGCTACGAACTGGTCATGGTAGACGACGGCAGCCGCGACGGCACACCTAATATGATGAATGCGCTGGCCAAAGACGATCCTGCGGTGACCGCGGTCTTTCTAAGCAGAAACTTTGGCAAGGAAGCGGCCCTAACGGCAGGTCTGGAACATGCTGCCGGTGCTGCGGTCATCATCATGGATGCTGACTTGCAGGATCCGCCGGAGCTTATCCCACAGATGCTGCGAGCCTGGAAGAACGGCGCGGACGTGGTTTGCATGCGCCGCCGCTCAAGGGCGGGCGAGACCTGGTTCAAGCGCTACAGCGCACGTCAATTCTACCGAACGCTCAATGCGATCAGCGAGGTGGACATCCCGCCCGACACAGGTGATTTCCGCTTGCTAAGCCGCAAGGCCGTCTATGCATTGCAACAGTTGAATGAGCGGAACCGCTACATGAAGGGCTTGTTCGCCTGGATAGGATTGCCCACCACCGTCATTGAGTATGACCGTATGCCGCGGGTGGCCGGTGTCACCAAATGGGACTACCTCAGCCTTTTTAATCTTGCCTTTCAAGGCATTACTTCTTTCTCGACTGCACCGCTGCGCTTGGCCATGGCCGGTGGTCTGCTGACTGCGCTTTTCGGCGTTTTGTTCACCCTGTGGGTTGTTGTCAAGGCGCTTGTCTTAGGTGATCCAGTACAAGGTTACCCATCCCTCATCTCCATGATCACGATTCTTGGCGGCGTTCAATTGCTATCAGTCGGCTTGCTTGGGGAATACATCGGCAAGACCTATTACGAAACGAAGCAACGACCCGTCTATTTGGTGCGCGATGTCGTGCGGCGGGGAAAACCAGTGGACGAAATGGCAACACGTTCTGCGAGCATGTCTGTAGGGAAAGAGCTTTATGCCCCGGTTAAGTGAAGGTATAGCGGCATGGATCACGCTGGTCGCCGTGTTGTTGTTGCCGCTCATCTCCATGACGGTTGTTCCGTTTTACGATACGAGCGAGCCTCGCTATGCGGAAATTGCCCGCATCATGGTGGAATCAGGAGATTGGATAACACCCTGGTTCAGCCCCGGGATCCCTTTCTGGGGTAAGCCACCCCTTTCGTTCTGGGCGCAAGCCCTGTCAATGAAGGCATTTGGCTTTACTGAATTTGCCGGGCGCTTTCCATCATGGATATGTCTGCTTTTGACCAACGCCATACTCCTTGCTGGATTGCCATCGTTGCGGGGACCGCGCGTCGCGCTATGGACAGCAATCGTCTATAGCACTTGTGCACTGGCCTATATAAGTTCGGGCGCCGTACTCACCGATCCTTTTCTGGCGCTTGGTACAACCCTGTCTTTGGTTTCATTTGCTAGGGTCGTGCAAGACCGCAGCCTCTCCTTAAAGCTATCTGGCGACCACGAACGAGGCGAACCGGCCGGTACGATGCATAAGCCAGGATCCCGGTGGTGGCAGTATGGTTTTTTCTTGGGGTTGACTATCGGCCTCTTGGCGAAAGGACCTCTGGCCGCGGTGTTGATCTGTGCGCCTATAGTGATCTGGTACCTGATCAATCGAAAGACTTGCTCGCTGGCCGTATCTTTGCCATGGGGCAGAGGGCTGCTCCTGACCGCAGCGTTAAGCTTGCCCTGGTACGTTCTGGCCGAGATCAAGACACCTGGTTTCCTGGATTATTTCATTGTGGGAGAGCACTTTCGCCGTTTCCTGGACCCAGGTTGGGCGGGCGACCTGTATGGTTCGGCCCACAAGCGGGTATATGGAACGATATGGATTTATTGGCTTCAGGCTTCGTTCCCTTGGGGTGTCTTGATGTTGGCGACGCTAGTCGGCGCACTTCGCAGCCCGCGCATGCGTTCGGCCATACACGCTGTCACTGAGGACCCCTTGTTCGGCTATTGGCTTGCAAGTGCTTTATTCACGCCCCTCTTCTTCACGTTCTCTGCCAATATTCTATGGACTTACCTGCTTCCTTCCTTGGCCGGGTTCAGTGTGCTTACCGCGATGCTTGCCCTGCAGGTGCGCAAGCGATTTAGCTATCCGGATGGCAAGTTATTGTCAGCGGCGGCTATTGTTCCTGTGGTGGGCCTTGTGTTCAGCGCAGTCGTGTGGATCAATCCCGACCTGCGTAACACGGAGCGGGGCCTGGTGCGTTACGTCATTCAGCGCAATGAGCCCGCTATACCGTTGTTGTATCTCTCGAAGCCCCCATTCTCGGCACAGTTCTATTCAGGTGGGCGGGTCCGGGGACTTGAGGAAAGCGAACTTAAACAGGCCATTGATTGTGGAGCTCCCTTTTATTTAGCGATTCCTAAGGAGCAACAGGAGACCATCGCAAGTATGCGCAATAGGTTGCCTGGCCAGATTTTCTCGAATAAGAGGTACTTCCTGGTAAAAATACCTGCCGCTCAGGCGGGCTAGCCATTATGTCCGTCGCCAGGGTCACTCCGACCCTCCATACATGAAGTACAGCATCGGACTATTTGGGCAGTGCGTGTTCTGTCTCTTTCCGGCGCGGAGAAAACCACCCCTCCGCTTGACCTTACTACAGTAGGAAGGTTTAGCTTTTAGTTATTCGATTTTGAATGCACGATGAAGAGGAGCAAACAATGATTCAGTTTGAAGTGAACGATATGACTTGCGGACACTGTGTGGGTGCTATAACCAAGGCCATCAAGACGGTCGTACCCGAAGCAGATGTTGCTATCGACTTATCCGAGCATGTCGTACGCGTGGAAGGCGCCGCCGACGCAGCCGCCGTAGAACAGGCCATACGCGCGTCGGGCTACAGTCCGTCACGCAAAGCGTAGAAGCCAGGTGCAGCGACGCACGCTGGCCCTTGATTCAATCGTTGCCCGGTCTAGGATGGCGATCAGCGATTCAACTGCGCGGCTAGTCAGGCCATTTCCGCCATCCGCCCGCACTCTTCCGCGCACTTGCGGCAAGCCCGGGCGCAGCGCTGGCAGTGATCCATTTGGTGTTTGCCGCATTCTTCTGCGCATGCCTGGCACACTTCTGCGCACAGGCGGCAAAGGGTCTGGGCAAATTCGCTTCCCCGGGCCATATAACCGGCCGCGAGACGGCAAATTTGCGCGCAATCCATGTCCAGCTTTATGCAGCGCGCCATGCTCTTAACGTCTTGCTCTTCCAGACAGGAAACAGCGCAGTGGTCGCATTGGGTGGCGCAAGCATAGCAAGCGTCGATACACGATTGAAACTTTTCATGAGGCATATTGATCTCCGGCGAGTTTTGGGGTGTCGTTATCACGTGGCTTCGCTATGCGACGTCACTGCCCATCCACCCAGCAACTGGAATGCCGTCGGAGCAGCACTTTGTTCGTAAACCTGATATTTATCGCGCGATCTGCAGCTACACGCGTCGACTCGAACTCTCACATTACAATTTTGTAATCATCGCGTCATGTTGGCGTCAGCCCCATCGCACTACAGTTCAATGACGATGATCAACCCGGAGATAAACCATTCTCTCCATAGCGGCCCGTAAGGGAATTACAGGAATAATCCCATGAAATTGCTCGTTATCGAAGACGAGACCAAAACGGGTGATTACCTGCGCCAGGGTCTCGTGGAGTCCGGCTTCGTCGTGGATCTGGCTCGCACCGGTCTGGATGGCCACCACCTGGCCCTAACCGGTGCGTATGATTTGATCATCCTTGACGTCATGCTGCCGGACGTGGATGGCTGGCGCATCGTGCAGGCGCTGCGCGACGCCAAGTCGTCGACGCCGGTGCTTTTCCTGACTGCCCGGGATAGCGTAGAGGACAGGGTCAAGGGGCTGGAGCTGGGCGCGGACGATTACCTGGTAAAACCCTTCGCTTTTTCGGAACTCCTGGCGCGGGTCCGGACTTTATTGAGGCGCGGCGCAGCTCCCGTTTTCCAGGACCAGCTGCAGATAGCCGATCTCGTGCTCGACATTCCCCGGCGCAGGGCTCAGCGGCAGAATGTGCGCATAAATCTGACGAACAAGGAGTTTGCCCTGCTGGAACTCCTGGTACGCCGGCAAGGTGAGGTGTTGCCGCGTTCATTAATCGCTTCACAGATTTGGGATATGAATTTCGACAGCGACACCAATGTCATCGACGTGGCCATTCGACGGCTGCGCGCCAAAATCGATGACGACTATGTCCCCAAGCTTATCCACACGGTGCGCGGCATGGGCTACATGCTGGATGTGGCTCGTGCGGATTAGTTGATGAGAGCTCGGCCGGCATCCCTGGCTGTACGGCTTACCGTTACCATTGGGACGGTCATAACAGTCGTACTGCTCACATTCGGTTGGATCGTTGAACGATCAATCAACGATCACTTTGTCCAACAAGATGTGGACGAACTCAATGCCGTGGTCCAAGCGTTGAAGCACACATTAGCTACCTTGCCGCCGAATATAGCGCCAACGGAACTGAGCGAGCGGTTCGCCGATGCCGTGTCCGGTCACCATAATGCCCAATATCGTATTTCTTCGGATGCCGGCGTTCAGATTTATGCTTCGCCGGGATCTAACCTGAACAGGTTTGCTGGAATTGCCCGGCCTGTGGAAGAGATAACAATCGAAACAGTCGGCATATGGAAAGACCACGGTGAGACATTCCGAGGGGCTGTACTGCGAACCGGATCTGACACCCTGCCCGGATCGGGCATACTGACCATCGCTGTGGCGACCGGCATCGATTTTCATCTGCATTACCTGGATGGCTTTCGGGACTATCTCCGAATTATCACGGTCGCGGCCTGCCTTTTTGCGATTCTGGCCACTTGGCTGGCGGTGCACCACGGCCACGCGCCGATACGACGTATCAGCCGTGAGATGCGCAGAATCGGATCCGATCAATTGCATATACGGCTGGAGCCGGACGCCGTACCTGCTGAGCTCGTGGAGTTGGCCACCTCATTCAACGGCATGCTTGAGCGCCTCGAGTATGTATTCCGCCGCCTCTCGGATTTTTCAGGCGATATTGCCCACGAGCTGCGCACCCCCATCACAAACCTCAAGACCCAGACCGAGGTCGCACTTTCGCAAGCGCGCAGTGTTGAGCAATACCGGGAGGTCTTGTACTCCAACCTGGAGGAGTACGAGCGCATGGCAAAAATGCTTAGCGATATGCTGTTTCTGGCGCAAGCCGACAACAATCTGCTCAAACCTGAACTCGTCAAGATCGACCTTCAGGCCGAGATGCGCATTCTTTTCGACTACTTTGGCGCCTGGGCCGAAGAGCGCGGCGTGGGTTTAGAACTTGTCGGTCCGCAGGTTTGCATTCTTGGGGACCGGCTGATGATACGGCGGGCGTTGAGCAACCTGTTATCGAACGTGATTCGATACACGCCTGCGGGAGGGGCCGCTACAGCAGCCTTTGCGGTCGAGTCCGCAAATGTCCGGGTTTGCCTTTCCAATCCCGGACCGCCCATACCGCCAGAACATATAACTCACATTTTTGAGCGTTTCTATAGACCCGACGCGTCGCGGCAGCGTAGTGGCGAGGGCGCCGGTCTAGGTTTGGCGATTGTCAAATCAATTGTGGAAGCACATGGCGGAAAGATCGCTGCGCGCTCAACGAGTGAAGTGACCACGTTCGAGATACTGCTGCCGGAAACGAAATGTTGTAGCGGGCATTCACAACGCGCTGCGCATATGTCCCGGACATGATGGTCGAAAGCGAAAAAATACGATAGGACATGTCGCAGTTTTTGGATTGACATAGTGACATCATGATGTCACTATCTTCCAATGCATGATGAACATCAAAACTCCCCTCTTTACGCAAAGATTGAAAAGACATTGGCGGCAGAAATCGCGGCCCATGTCCTCCCCTGCGGCAGCCGACTTCCCGCTGAAGACAGTTTGATAGCGCGGTTCCAGGTCAGCCGCACCACAGTGCGCAAAGCGATTGAAAACCTTGTGGCTCGCGGGCTGGTAGAAATCCGGCGCGGCAAAGGAACGTTTGTCACTGAGCCGAAAATTACGCAAGAATTGAATCAGTTGAGCGGCTTCGTGGAAGACATGGTGGCACTTGGCCGACATCCCACTGCCCGGTTGCTGGATAAGCGTCCCGTGCCCGCCACCAAGGAAGTCGCACAGCATCTGGACGTGATGCTCGGCGCACAAGTCTATTGCATCAAGCGTGTGCGCCTGGTCGACGGCGTCGCCATGTCGTTCGATGAAACCTACTTGCCGGTCGATATCGGCGAGAAGATCGCCAGCAACGATTTGGAAGCGGAACCGATCTTCGAGCTGCTCGAAGACAAATACGACCTGCCTTTGGTGGAAGCCCAGTACCAACTCGAAGCCGTCACGGCCGACGAGCAGGTTGCCCTGGCGCTGGAAATCGAGGTCGGCAGCCCAATTTTTCTCATTGAGCGCACCTCCTACACTGAGGGACATCGGCCAATCGACTATGAAAGGCTCTATTACCGTGGCGACCTGATTCGGTTTTCCACGCGACTGTCCCGGCGTTCACGGTTGCAGAAGTAAACGGGAGTCGCATTGGAAACCTCAACGATTCTTTGGCTATTTGTGGCCGCTTTTGGCGCAAGTGCGCTTGGCGGTGTACTTGGAATGGCGAGCGGCATCTTCATCGTGCCGATTCTCACGCTGTTCTTCAATGTCGATATACATGTCGCGATAGGCGCCAGCATCGTCTCGGTTATCGCCTGCTCATGCGGCAGCGCCGCGCCATTCTTGAAAGGCCGCTTGACCAACATTCGACTGGCGATCGTTCTGGAGACGGCTACTACGCTCGGAGCGTTGACCGGTGTATTTCTTGTCGGCGTTGCATCAACGTCTTTTCTTTACGGCCTGTTTGCCGTCATTCTGGCCGTCTCGGCAAAACAGATGCTTGCGCGTCGCCGTGAATCGATCGATACGAGCGCGCCCAATGTAAAAAGCTGGGCGACCGTATTGCGCCTGCATTCGAGTTTCCCTGATCGAGCGCTGGGCACGGAGGTGCCTTACCAAGTGAGTCGTGTACCGCTGGGTCTGTTCCTGATGTACGGCGCGGGCCTGATCTCGGCGCTACTGGGCATTGGCTCGGGCGTGCTGAAAATTCCCGCGATGGACACCGCCTTGCGACTACCCATCAAGATTTCGTCCGCGACATCCAATTTCATGATCGGCGTGACCGCTGCTGCAAGTGCTAGTGTCTATTTCGTACGCGGTGATATCGACATCGGCATTGCCGGTCCTGTCGCGCTTGGCTCGGTTGTCGGAGCCCTGCTTGGTGCGCGGCTGCTCATGGGGCTTGCTCCCGACAAGCTGCGTATTTTCTTTGTCATTGTCCTGGCGCTACTGGCTGTCCAAATGCTCATGAGCGCTTTCGGCGTACAGACTCCCACAGAGGCGGCATGAAGACTACGACAGAAAATTTCGAGCGCCGGGAACGGCTCATTGCCGCCTTGCTTTGGTATGGCACATGGGTCGCCTCCGCGATTATTGCGGCCGGCATGGTCTTGAGTGCGCTTCCGCAGTTTGACTCGTTTCTCTTCGGTTTCAGCGGCTACGCCATCGTAAAAGCCGGCATAGCGCTCTTCATTCTCTTGCCGATCGCGCGGGTGGCTTTGATGCTGGCCATTTTCCTGCATGAACGCGATTATGTGTACACGGCGATCTCGACGTTAGTCCTGGCGATTATCGCGGCGGGGATAGTGTTCGGGTTGTAAAGGGACCACGAAGCCCTAAACCGCCCTCCCTTCCATTCTGTTCTTGATCACCGCGGCGAGTTCAAGCAACGGTCGATGGAGTTTGTCGCTGACGCTCGATAAAGACTCCGTGGTGGCGACGCTCACGTTCAAGACATGAATCGCGTAGCCGGAACAGACCAGCGGCGTTGCCAATGCGACAACCTCCGGTTGCCATGAAGCCGCGCAATAGCCGTCGGCCGCAACGCTTCGGATGGCCTGGTCGATTTCTTTATGGAGTGTTGCCCATGCGCCTGGGCGACGCGTCATCAGATGCGCCATGATAGTTTCCCGCTCTTCTGGGGTCGCCACGGCAAGGTAAGCACGGCCAAGTGAAGTCAGCTCGATCGGCACACGCAAGCCGGCAACTACATTGCGCAAAGAAACTTTGCGGTTGTAGCGAACCGATTCAAGATAGACCATCTCTTCACGATCCATGGTGGCAAGGCCGACATTGATCTTCAAATCTTCAGCTGTCCTGCGCATCAGCGGCGCCGCCACCTGCAGGATAGGAGAACCCGTGCGCATGGCTTGGCCCAGGCTCAGCAACGGAGCGGCCAGGCGGTAGGCGCGCTCACGCTGATCGTAGTCAAGCATGCCCGTTCGTACAAGCGTTTGGGTGAGCCGACTGACAGTTGGCCGCGACAAGCCCGTTCGGTCCGCAAGCTCACCATTTCCCAGTAAACCGGCGCCGGGTCGAAAGGCGCGCAAAATCTCGATTCCCCGCTCCAGAGATCGATTCTGTGCCGGTAAAACCAGCCTTTCTGATTCTTCCTTCTTCGCCATACTGTATGCGCACCGGCGATCCGGTCCTGTGCTCCAAGGCAGTTAAAACCAAGTTAATTGCCGATTTTCAATTCCATCCAGTGAAATTAGACCGGCTCAAATCCCAAGTTTAGCTCCTAAAATGAAAACAGCAACTCGCCGGACTCTGAATGTATTCAAAAGCCCCGTGCTGCCTTTCTACCCATAACTATTCCTACAGGAGACACTAATGAAATTCAGCCTTTTCTCTCGATTCAGCTGGATAGCCGCCGTCGCCGCTGCGTTTGCCGCTTTTTCCGCGCCCGCGGCCGCAGCGTTCCCGGAACGGCCTATTCATATCGTCGTGCCGTTTGCGCCGGGCGGCGGCACCGACCTGATCTCGCGTTTGCTCGGCGACGCAATGTCCCGCGAGTTGAACAAGCCGGTTATCGTCGAGAACAAGCCGGGCGCGGGGACAACCATAGGCTCCGATGAGGTTGCACGCAGCAAACCCGACGGCTACACCCTTCTGATGGCGACCTTTGCGCATGCGATCAATCCGGCTCTGCGCCCCAAGATGCCCTACGACACTGACAAGGCATTCACGCCTGTGATCCTGGTCGGCCACTCCCCGAGCGTGCTGGTCGTGCGTCCGGACAGCCCGTTCAAATCAGTCACGGACGTCATTGCGGCCGCAAAAGCGCAACCCGGTAAACTCACCTACGCCTCGCAAGGAGTCGGCACCTCCGCCCACCTTGCCGGCGCGCTGCTCGAGAAGCTGGGGAAAGTCGATATGTCGCACGTGCCCTACCGCGGCGCTGGTCCGGCTCTCAACGATTTGCTTGGCGGCCATGTGGACTTGATGTTCGGCACCGCCGCGGCCGTAGGCTCCGCCCTGCAGTCGGGCACACTGCGCGCTCTGGGTGTTACGACTGCAGAACGTTCGCCCGCCTTGGCTGACATTCCGGCCATCGCAGAATCTCTGCCCGGCTACAAACTTGACAGCTGGTACGGCTTGTACGCTCCCGCCGGCACGCCCGCCGACGTTGTCGCCCACCTGAACGAGGCAGCGACCAAGGCGGCGCAGGCAGAGGCCTTCAAGAGCAAGGTCCAGCAGGAAGGCTTGCTGGTGACGCCCGGCACACCCGAAGACCTCGAAAACTACGTCAAGGCAGAGCAGAAGCGCTGGGCCGACGTCGTGGCCTCGAGCAACATCAGTTTGAACTAATGCATAGTGCGCCCGGCGCACAGAAACAGAGGAAACATTCATGTCCAATGAGCTCATTCAGCTCGATGTCCAGGACGGCATCGCAACGATCTACTTGAACCGCCCCGAAAAGCGAAACGCTTTCAGCGACGACATGCGGACCCAGTACATCCAGGTTCTCGAGGAAGTCACGGCAAACCGGGCGATCCGAGCCGTGGTGCTCACGGGCAAGGGCAAAGGTTTCTGCGCCGGCGGCGACGTGGCCGGCATGGAAAATCGCATGCAGGCCGATGCAGGGGAAATCGCCTTCAACGGCTGGGCGCGGCAGCAACGGGTGCATCGCTGTGTGACGTTATTGCATTCCATGCCTAAACCGACCATCGCGGCAGTGAACGGCGCCGCTTCAGGCCTGGGCGCGGACACGGCCATCAGTTGCGACTTCGTGCTCGCCAGCGTAGGCGCATCCTTTACCTGGTCTTATATCAACCGCGGCCTTATCCCTGATGGCGGAGGCCTGTATTTCCTGCCGCGCCGGGTGGGTCTGCCGAAAGCAAAGGATCTGATTTTCAGCGGACGCAAGGTCGAGGCGTCCGAAGCGCTGGAGCTAGGTATTGCCGACCGTATAGTCAGCGATGAAGAACTGCTGCCGGCAGCATGGCGCTGGGCCGAGGAACTCGGCAAAGGCTCTCCCACGGCGCTGGCCTTGGGCAAGACGATTCTTAACCAATCATTTGAGTTGAGCGCCGGCCAGATTTTTTCGCAGGGAAGCCAGGCGCAAGCCGTTTGCTACACGTCAACCGAGCATCGGGATTCAGTCCAGGCTTTCCTGAAAGCCCGGGATGAACGCAAGTCTGCTTCGGCTGCTGTCAAGGATTGAACGCCATGAATGCAATTTTCCGCCTTATCAACCCCCGCAGCGTGGCGGTGATTGGCGCATCGGCAGACCCTGCCAAGACGTCCGGCCGGCCGGTAGCGTATCTGCGCAAGCATGGTTTCGAAGGCGCTATCTACCCCGTGAACCCGAAAGTAGACGCTATTGCAGGACTCAAGTGCTACCCCGATGTGGCTTCCTTGCCTGAGACGCCCGATGTAGGGATCGTGCTGCTTGGCGCCAAACGCGCGCATCAGGCCGTGCGTGAGCTGGCCGAGCGCGGCACGGCAGCCGCCATCGTGTTGGCCAGTGGTTATACCGAGACCGGCAGTGAAGGCGCCCGGCGCCAGCACGAGCTGCTGGAAGCCGCCGGTAAAATGCGTATCCTCGGTCCTAACACCATAGGGCTGGTTAATCTGACGCGCAATATTCCGCTTTCCGCCAGCAGCGCGCTCGAAATGGAACACTTCCCTAGGGGCTCGATTGGGGTCGTTTCCCAAAGCGGCGGTATTGTCGGCTCGCTGCTTTCACGCGCCGCAGCCCGGGGTATCGGCCTGTCGACGCTGGTCTCCACCAGCAATGAAGTCGATCTCGATCTGGCGGATTTTATGGACTTTCTGGCTTCGGATGAGGCCACCAGGGTCATCGCGCTCTATGTCGAAACCATCCGTAACCCCGAAAAATTCCGTGTTGCTGCGCTGAAAGCCGCTCGGGCCGGCAAACCGGTTGTTGCCTTCAAGGTGGGTCGGTCGGAATCGGGTGCTCGCGCAGCAGTCTCGCACACCGGCGCCATGGCGGGGGCCGACCAAGTTTACGATGCGCTGTTCAGACAAACAGGCGTTATCCGTGCAGAACGTTTCAGCGATCTGCTGGACATCCCGGCAGCTCTTTCGACCGCCCGCAAGCTGCAGGGCAAACGAATCGCCATTCTCACCTCAACGGGCGGTGCCGGCACGCTGGTCTCGGACGCCTTGGGCCTCGCAAAATTCGAAACACCGGCTCCTGACTCAAAAACAGCCGAGCGCCTGCGCGCCCTGGAAACCGGCGATCACGCAGCATTGGACCGCAACCCGATCGATGTAACGCTTGCCGGACTGGAACCGGATCTTCTTCGCGGAGCGATACGCGCGGTACTGGCAAGCGAGCAGTATGACGCGCTGGCGATTATTGTTGGCTCTTCCAGCCTGGCAGCCCCGGATTTGATGGCCGGCGCCATCAAGGACTGCCTGCCCGACAGCGACAAGCCCGTAATCGCTTACGTGAGCCCTTATGCGCCGCATATCGTGGCAATTTTGAATCAGCGTGGTGTGCCGGCGTTCACAGAGCCGGAAAGTTGCGCGGCCGCTTTGGACGCGATGCTGAAAATGTCTGATGTGCGAACTCTACCGCCGTCTTCAATGCGCATCGCACCCATCCCGATACCGGATTTTCCCGAAAACGCGTTGGATGAAGCAGAGGCGAAGCAGCTTTTCTCGTGTTTCGGCGTGTCGTCGGTCCGGGAAGAAATCGTCACGAATATAGATGAAGCAAAGGTCGCTGCGAACTCGCTCGGCCCCAAAGTCGTACTTAAACTCCTTTCGCGCGAGATCACGCACAAGAGCGAGGTAGGTGGAGTTGCCGTGGGCGTAAGCTCCGACAATATAGCCGCGCGACTCCATGAAATGCACGACAGTGTACGGGCGGCGACCGGACGTGCGCCGGAACGTTATCTTGTCCAGGAAATGGTTTCGGGCGGCGTTGAATTGATTCTGGGATTTCACCGGGATCCACTTGGATCGACGATCTTGCTGGGCATGGGTGGCGTGACGGCAGAGTTGTTCAAGGATACGACTATGCGCCTGCTTCCGATGGAAGGCGCGCTTAGCGTGGACGAGGCCTTCTCGATGATGCGCGAGCTGAAGACATGGCCGCTGCTTGACGGATACCGTGGCCAGCTCAAGGCGGACACCAAAGCGCTGGCTGACGCCATCGTCGCTTTCTCTAATATGGTCGCACAACTGGGCGGCCGGCTTGTCGAGGCAGAGATCAATCCTCTGTTTGTTCTACCGGCGGGTCAAGGGGTATTGGCCGCAGACGGGATTGCCGTGCTGAACACGGTCGCCACGGTCGCAGGATAGGAAAGGCTACTCTATGTATGTTACTGAGATTTTGGCAAAGAAAGCCATCGCCCTGCTTGCGCAACCGTTACCGGAACTCGTCATCCATTACGCCAAGCGTGCGGTAATCGACTGGTATGCGTCCGCACTGCCGGGAACACAGACCGAACCGTTACGCCTCCTGGAACAGACGGTGGCTGAAGATCTTGACCGCGGCCAGGCCCAACTGATCCTGGGCCGGCGGGCAACGGTGCGCACGGCCGCGTTGCTTAATGGCGCAGCGGCGCATGCCGCTGAGCTCGACGACAGCTTTCGGGACGCGATGTATCACCCAGGGGCGGCCACCGTTGCCGCAGCGCTTGCGGCGTCTCAGCAAGTCAACGGGACCGGTGCTGATTTTTTGCGCAGTGTCGTAGCGGGTTATGAAGTCTCTACCCGGATCGGCATGGTAATGGGCCGTGCACATTATCAGTACTGGCACAACACCGGGACCATTGGAACCTTCGGGGCTGCAGCGGCTGCTGCGGCGGCGTACAAGCTGGATGCCGATGCCTTTTCCCACGCGCTGGCTACGGCCGCCACCTTCACGGCTGGACTACAGCAGGCTTTCCGGATGGACTCGATGTCCAAGCCGCTGCATCCCGGACGCGCGGCGGAAGCCGGAATCCTTTCCGCTCAGCTCGCACGGCAAGGCGTGACGGGTTCGCTGGATATTTTCGAAGGCCAGGCCGGGCTCGGGCAGGCAATGAGCGACGGGCCCGATTGGTCCGGAGTCGCTGAGACATTCGGAACGGATTTTCACATTACTCGACTGACCGTGAAGAACCATGTGGGATGCGGCCATGCCTTTCCCGCAATCGACGGTGTTGTCGCACTCCGTCAACAGCATAATGTCGATTCCGCCAATATCGCCCGTATCCATATCGCAACGTACCGGCCTGCCCTGGATATCGCATGCTACGACTTTCCGCAGACGGCAAATGAGGCACGGTTCAGCATCAAATACATGGTCGCAACAGCCCTGGTACATGGCGACGTACGAATGAGTGCCTATTCTCCGGAAAGAATGGCATGTCTTGCAACGCGCCAGCTGATGAGCAGGATATCGACGACGGTCGATCCTGATATGGATAAACGATTTCCGCAACAACGTGCCGCCAAAATTGAGTTCGAACTCAAGGACGGCAGCCGGTTGGAGTATGTTCAGCCCAATCGAAAAGGCGACCCTGAGGCCCCGCTCACAGACAAGGAGCTGGAGGACAAGTTTCTCGAACTGGCCGACCCTGTAATTGGCCGCGCCCGCGCCGATGCTTTGCTGCAGTACTTGTGGAAGCTGGAGGCGCAGCCTGCGCCGTGCTGACGGCCTCTTAGGCTGGCGCCACGCTGCGAAGACGCACGGGCTTTTGGCGATACAGGTCGTCGTTGGCGTGGCGGGCCAATGCGGGCATGTCCAGCCCGTCCGCCGGATATCGCGCGATGCCTATGTTTGTTCCGACACGCAGGGCAAGCGCGCCGAGAACAAACGGTTCTTCAAGAGCCTTGGCGATTTTCCCGGCGACAAGCGATACATGGTCGGTATCGTCGATTTCCGGCAAAAGCACCATGAATTCGTCGGCGGCTATCCGTGCCACTGAATCGCTGGAGCGAACAGCCTCGACCAGGCGTTGCGCCACCAACTTCAGAAGTTCGTCGCCGACGGCGTGGCCGTGGGTCTCATTGACTTCCCTGAAGCGATCCACGTCGATGCAAAGCAGAGCCAGGCTGCGGCCGTAACGCTCGGCCTGCAGCAAGGCCTGGTCGGTACGTTCGGTCAAAAGGTTGCGGTTGGCAAGTCCTGTGAGATCGTCGCGCAATTCGAGTTGTGACAGACGCTCTTCGTACGTGCGCTGGCCGCTGATATCCACGAACGCAGCCACATAGTTTGCTATTTGATCTCTATCGTCGCGAACGGCGTTAAGCGTCAGGAAGGCCGGGAAGTCGAAACCATTCTTTCGGCGCGCCCATGCCTGCCCTTCCCAGTTTCCCTGTATGGCCAGGTCGCCGGCAACCCGCTGGAAAAACAAATCATTATGCCGGTTCGTCGGACGATGCAACAGCCCATTAAGCGTCATCCCGGCGGCCTCCTTCGGTGAATAGCCGGTCATGCGAACGAAGGCGGGATTAACCAGAATGATGTGGCCGTCGGCATCCAGCAGTGCAAAGGCTTCGGTGGCATGTTCGAACGCCGCGGCCGTCAAGCGCAAGGTTTCTTCCAGACGGCCTGGCGCCACGATGGCAACCCGAGATAAAGATGGTGTGAAGGCGGACACGCTGATTCCTGGTGACGGCGACAAGCGAAGCTTTTACGGAGTTCGTCGCGCGTGAATATATCTTTGATTTACGGCAGTGTGGTGGATTTCTTAAGTGTTGAACTTTCGCACGTTATACTTGGCCCCATTATTATTTCACTCTGCCTGTATGAGACGATTTATCGTCCTCTTTCTGCTTTTTATCCTTCCCTTGCAAGTGCTGGCGGCGTCCATCGATGATCTGAACGCCATACACGGCCACCCTGCCCATGCCGACGTCGTGCCCGTCCATTCAGCGTCGACCCACGTCGACAGCGTTTCCTCGAAGTTGCTTATACCTGTTGACGGTGCAAATCCGCTGCCGGTGCACGCTGACTTGAACGATTCCGTGGGTGTGAGCGATGTCCACTGCCTGCCTGGAGACCTTTCCGTTTCCCTTCGGCCTCGCTACATCGCCGTCAATTTTTCAGACGTATTTCTGCCTGTCATAAAACCGCCGGTGATCTAGCGCGTTTCGGCAGTGCGTGCGTTTGCTGGCACGCTGTTCGTACTGATTCACGTTTCCCTGGCCTTTGTTTCCAGGAACGTTGACATATTCGTAGTAGACATCCCTGACAGGTTTTGTATGGAATTACTTTTAGACCCCAATATTTGGGTGGGCTTGCTCACTCTGGTCGTGCTGGAAATCGTACTCGGCATCGATAATCTGATTTTTATCGCCATTCTGGCGGACAAACTGCCTCCGCATCAGCGCGATAAAGCACGACTGATAGGTTTGTCCCTGGCCCTGCTGATGCGCCTGGGATTACTGACCATCGTGTCCTGGCTGGTCACCCTTACCACTCCATTGTTCTCGCTTGGATCTTTTTCTTTTTCCGGAAGAGATCTGATACTGCTGCTGGGTGGCCTGTTTCTGCTGGTCAAGGCGACCACGGAACTTCATGAACGATTGGAAGGAACGCCTCACCGTCATGGCACCAGTAAAGCTTATGCAGGATTTGCCGTTGTGGTCACGCAAATCGTGGTTCTGGATGCCGTTTTCTCGCTGGATGCAGTGATTACGGCTGTGGGGATGGTCGACGAGCTGCCCGTAATGATGGCGGCCGTGATCATTTCCATCGGCATAATGATATGGGCATCCAAACCGCTGACGCGTTTCGTGAATGCTCACCCTACTGTGGTCGTATTGTGTCTCAGTTTCTTGCTTATGATCGGCTTGAGTCTGACGGCTGAAGGCCTGGGCTTCAAGATTCCAAAAGGCTATCTCTACGCCGCGATAGGCTTTTCTATTGTTATTGAGTTTTTCAACCAGCTCGCGCGGCGAAGCTCAATTCGAAATGACGCGCGCTTGCCTTTGCGAGACCGCACTGCCGAGGCGGTACTGCGTATGCTGGGCAGCAAGAAACGTTCTGAAATGGCGGAGGCGGAGTCGCAGGCAGACTCAGAGGTGCGCGAATCCGCATTCGGCGCCGAGGAGCGCAGCATGGTGAGCGGCGTATTGACGCTGGCCGAACGATCGATTCGATCGATTATGACGCCGCGCACGGAAATCTCGTGGATAGACCTGAACGACGACGCAGAGACGATACAGCGTCATTTACGTGAAACGCCACATAGCTTCTTCCCCGTATGTCGTGGTCAACTCGACACGATACTCGGGGTTGTCAGGGCCAAGGATTTGATGGCCGACATGATCGATGGCAAAGACCTCACCCAGCTTTCAAGCCTGCGCCAGCCCATTATTTTGCTTGAATCCACCGGTGTCTTGAAAGCCATGGAGACATTGAAGGCGTCGCACGGCCAATTGGTATTAATTGCCGATGAGTATGGGACGATCCAAGGACTGCTGACTCCTATCGACATTCTGGAAGCTATCGCGGGTGAATTTCCCGATGAGGACGAACAGCCCGCGATTCAGGTCATCGGGCCGGGGCACTGGCGAGTCGACGGAGCCACCGACCTTCACTATTTTGCCCAAGTGCTTGAAACCGACGCAGTATTGAGCCACGACGACTCGTTTACCTCCATTGCCGGCTTTCTGCTGGATCGTTTTGAAATGTTTCCCGAAGTGGGGGCAGTGCTCGAACTGGATGGTCTGCGCTTCGAAGTCGTAGAGACCACCAGCCGCCGTATTGTCACACTCGATGTTACGCGCATAGGAGAGGAGCAGCCGGAATAATCGAGTCGCCGGCGCCTTCACTGCACCATACCGAGGATCCATCCGGCCGCCGCACAGGCCAGAACCACCAGCCATGGCGGGAGCTTCCAGTACATCAGTGCGACGAATGCCATCAATCCAAGACCAAAGTCGCTGGGTTTGTGGATGGCGCTGGTCCATACCGGGTGGTAGAGCGCGCCAAGCAACAAGCCGACCACTGCCGCGTTGACTCCGGTCAGCGCGGCACGAATGCGAGTGTTGCGGCGCAGTTGTTCCCAGAACGGTAGAACCCCCGTCACCAATAAAAAGGACGGCGCGAAGATGGCCAACAGGCAGATCATGCCTCCCATCCAGCCGTAGGGCATGCTGTTCATCGACGCGCCGAGAAACGATGCGAAAGTGAACAAGGGTCCTGGCACCGCCTGGGTAGCGCCATAGCCGGCAAGAAACGTTTCATTGTTGATCCAACCGGGAGCTACGACTTCGGCCTGCAATAGTGGCAATACCACGTGTCCTCCGCCGAAGACCATAGCTCCGACGCGAAAGAAAGCGTCAACGGCTGCAATGATTTGATTCGACATCGTGTCGGCCAGAACAGGCAGGCCGGCCAATAGCAAAATGAACAAGGAAAGGGATATCACGCCGGCGCGCCGGCTGATTGCTATGCCTAGCGGGTCGTGAGCAGAATCTTGTTGCGGCTTGAACAGCATCAGCCCAACCAACGCTGCGGCGGCCAGCACGCCGACTTGCGCCCATGCGGATGATATGAGCAGGGAAACGCAAGCCACAATGGCCATGATGGTGATACGCGGTACATCCGGGCACAGGCTGCGCGCCATGCCCCACACTGCTTGCGCCACTACGGCAACGGCGACCACCTTCAGACCATTGAGCGCGCCTCCAGCCAGGCTGTCGCCGTATATGGAGATACTCTTGGCGAACAGAATCAAGGCAATGGCTGAAGGCAGCGTGAAGCCCGCCCAAGCCGCGAAGGCTCCGGCGTAACCGGCGCGGGACAGGCCGATACCGATTCCCACCTGGCTGCTGGCTGGGCCTGGCAGAAACTGGCATAAGGCGACCAAATCGGCATAGTTGCGGTCCGACAGCCAGGCGCGTCGCGTCACGAATTCATGTCGAAAATAGCCCAGGTGCGCCACAGGACCGCCGAAAGAAGTCAGCCCCAGGCGCAGAAAAATAAGGAATACCGGCCATGGGCCGGCACCATTGCCGCTGCTGACGCGTGTCATGGGTAGTATTCAGCCATGTTCACCGGATTCAAGGAAGGCAAGCGTGGCGGTATCGGGTTGCCCGCCGAAGTATTTGGTTAGAGCGTCTTCGAATACTTTCTCCGCAGGAGCGATATACGAGAACAAGGTCATCGATGAACGGAATTTAATGGCATCAGTTTGCCCCAGTATCTGTTCTATCGTGCTTCCGTTCACTGCATTCACCAGCCCGGTGCATTCGCGCAAGCGGCTGCCCAGCAGTGGGTGGCCAAGATATGCCCTGCCCTCGTCTGCCGACGCAATGGCGAACTTGCGGGCCATGTCGCTGTGACCCAGGCCCTTGACCTGTGGAAAGACAAACCACATCCAGTGGCTGGTTTTTCGGCCGTTCCGCAGTTCCAGGTAAACCTGGTCCATGATGTAGTTCTGGGCGTCCAGAAAGCGCTGCAGGTCGTAAGCGTCGTTCATTTTCATTCCTATACCCATGCGCGCGGATCGACTCGATAATAATTCTTCAACTCGTCGTACAGCTCGGCATGGTGGATGGCCATTTCGTTGGGCTTTTCAAAAAAGGTCTCTGTGGCGACCGCGAAAAACTCGGCTGGATCCGTTGCGCCGTATTCGTCGAGCACCGTTACGTCGTCCCGATCTATCATGGCCTGCAGGCTTGCATACTCGTGGGAAAACACAGTAGCCCAACGCTGGTAGTTGACACGGCTGCCCAACAATGGCGCCCCGTCGGCTCCGCCTGACTCTTCATCAAGCTGGTGCGCAAACTCGTGCAGCACCACATTATGGCCATCGGTGGAATCGCGGCTTCCGATCTCCACATGATCCCAGGCAAGCACCACGCGGCCATCTCCCCACGATTCGCCCAGCAGATCATCTTCATGGTATGAAACAACCCCGCCCTCGTCAATTTCGGTGCGCGGTGCAAGAAAGGCGGACGGATAAACCAGTACCGACGACAACTCGGGATAGACACGCGTTTTTCGATTCAACAGCAGCAGGCATGCAATGCCGGCTATGGTCACCCGGATTTCATCAGTGATCGTCAAGCCCGCGCAGCCGTGGAAATCCTTGGTATGAAGAAAATGTTTGATCAGGCGATGCAGCTGCTGCCGTAAATCTGCGGGCATCTTTCTGTAGATGGGGACATTGCTTTCCAGTATGGCGACATAGTGGGCGGGAAATGGAGAACGAATTGCATGGCGCAGCCGCAATTTCGGTATCAGGTCTATCAGCACTATCACGGCAATGACCATGGCCAGAACCAGTAAAGCATCCATATTTGTTAATCCCGCCAGGAAGTCATGAGCGCGATCCGGCGCTTATCCGGCATTGACGACCATTGTTTCTTTGGGATTGACAAGCCGGATATCGCGTTCGCGGAAACACAAGAGAATACGTCGATTGAACTCCCTCTGCACCGGCCAGCGTCCTTTGTCCAGCGTCCGTATCTGCCCCGCAACAGTAATCATGTTTCCGTCCACCTGATCCACACCCCAGATATCGAGGTCGGCGAGGATAAGATCCTTGAATTGCGGATCAGCGCGCATATCGGCACCCACGCTCTTGAGGGCGCTGAAGACCTCTTCCACGTTGGAGTCCGCGGTAACGCTGACCCGTACCGATGCGTTGCCCAGCCCGCGATTGGTATTTGTGACTGTCGAAACGGCGCTGAACGGCACGACATGCAGCGCACCGTCGCCGGCACGCAATCGGACCGTCCTGATAGACAGATATTCGACACTACCCGACAGGCCGGCGACTGTAACCCAGTCGCCCACCTGCATCGCATTTTCCATAAGCAGAAAGATGCCCGTAATGAAATCCTGCACGAGCTTTTGGGAACCGAAGCCCAGTGCTACGCCAATAATGCTTGCGCCGGCCAGCAAGGGCGCTATATTGACGCCCAGTTGGCTGAGCGCCGTCAGCAATACGATCATTGCGATCGCCACAAACAGCGCGGTGCGTATCATTGGCACCAATGTCCGCAACCGTGCCGCGCGCGCGAAGTCGCCTTCATCGCGCCAGCGGTCGAGGCGGCGGCTGATCGTCGTGTTCAAGCTTTCCCAGGCGATGGCGGCCAGGGTGCAAGTGATGGCAATAGTGATTGCGGCCGAGGCCAGACGCCGCCCCACTGAGTCTTCTCTGAACCAATTCCAGGCATCGAAACCCCAGACTTGCAGCAATACAATACCGGTGACGATAGCAATGATGATGTAAATCGCGCGCTGCACCAGGTTGTGGTACAGATTGCGCGGACGCTCCGCTGTTGCGGTTTGCCCTGGTGAGTTTTCCTTGTCCCGGGTAAATGCGCGGTCTACCGCACCCAGTATAAAGATCGAAAGCAACCCAGCCGCGACGATAACGACTCCCGACCACGCAAATATATGTATTAGTGTTTCAAATCCGCCGGGAGTCCCCGCGGACCACAAGAGCCATACCGCCACAATGAATACCGTGGCCAGCAAAGGCCAAACATCGGCCAGAACCCGCCTGATGCCGAACAGTCCCGGGCTGCCGGTCGGCTTGCCCCGGATTGCCGCTGCCGTCGGTTTTCTGCTGCGCCAGACCATGACCAGAAGCAGTACGTGCACGATCAGGGCGACAAGCTTGGAAATGGCTTGATGAAAATCCCAGCCTGCTCCGAGTTCCAATAGTAAGTTGGCCAGGGCCATTCCGAATACTGCTATCACGACTACCCATCGAAACCAGCGATACACGAGCGCGGCATTGGCATCGCTCATATGCATCAGGCGCAAGCCTTCGTGCTCCGGCGACACAAACAGCTTAAGGATTGCAAGTGCTATGCGGGTCGACACATAGGCACCCACAATAATCAGCGTTGCGCCATGCAGCATGGAGCCCTGCTCGCTCAAGACGCTGGCCAGAACGCTGGCTACCGCCACGAAACCGACTAGCGGCAGCAGGCTCAGCACGCCCTGCCCGAGGGCATATGGTATGCGGCGCAGCAAACTGGAATATCGGCCGGCCTGCGGCGGATGGCCTTCCGGCGTAGCAGCGACCGTCGTGTCGGGCGAGGGCGACAGAACGGCGCGGGCTCTTTTCAGGGCGCGCATCAAGAGCCATTCTGCCAACAATGCGCATGCAAGAATGAGTGCCGCTTTCACCAGGGCCAGGAACAGCGCCTTCTTCTGTTCAGACGACGCCAGCGATGCTTCCCACCATTGCCCCAGGTCTTTTATCTGGGCCAGCGACCGGCCGCTGGAACGCGCCCAGTCGCCCACCCCGGCCAGCCTCTGGCTGGTTGTCGCCAGCAATTGGTCCAGCAAACCGCCCCGGGTCAATGCAACCGCCGCCTCGTCTTCCTGAGCGGGAGCCGCAGGGGCAGCCGCCGGTTCCGTTCCGGCGCTGGCTTGGGCAATGGCACTCAGCGTCTGTTCCAGCTCGGCGCGTTTGGCATCGTCTTGAAGAATGGACAAAGTGTGCCGAGCCTGGGCGGGCGTCACCGCCGACTGGGTGGCAGGCGGATTAGAAGGTTCGGCGGCATGAGCTGCGCCCGCTACGGCAAGGCTCATCAGCAAAAACATCAAGGCGATTGTGAGCGTTCGCTTCCATCCTGGAAAAGACATAGGCAAAGATCTGGGTGTCATGAGGCTACGGTAGTCTGGTGGGTGGCTGATTGATGGGCAACTAACGTGCCCATGTCGTGGAACGCCGTTTGCTGATGTTACGTCGTGCTTGCGCGGAGCGCCGATGTAGGAGCATAGTGCAGAAAGCCCAATTTCACTTGTGAAGGAGAATAATATGTCAGTCGGAACAATATTATTGATCATCCTTATCCTGATACTGATTGGGGTGCTTCCCAGCTGGCCTCATAGCCGTGGTTGGGGATACGCTCCCACAGGAGGAATAGGCTTGCTGCTCATTATTCTCCTGGTCCTGCTCGCGCTGGGCTACGTATGAACAGTATAAGCAAACCACGATGTCCCGCCTTGCGCGCACCTCTTTGCCCGAAAGATACCTGACCCGTGCGCAGTTCCTGCGCTTGTGCGCTGCGGTTTCGATGACTTCCCTGCTTCCCGGGCTGGCTTGCGCGGGGGCCCGGAAGACGGCAGCCATCAGCTCCCGCCCTATTCCATCAACCGGCGAATTGCTGCCCGTCGTCGGTTGTGGAACATACCGGGGATTCGACCACGCACCGGGCAGCAAGGAGTATGCAAGGCTAGCGGATATCGTCAAGTCGCTGCTTGATTCAGGTGGCAGCGTTCTGGACAGTGCCGCCATCTATGGCCGCTCCGAACAAAGCCTGGGCGAGATTTTATCCGCGGACGGACTGCGGGATCGCGTTTTTCTTGCCGGAAAGGTCTGGTCCACAGGACGCGAAGAAGGCATTGCGCAAATGGAAGAATCGATGCGCGACATGCGCACCGATCGACTTGATCTCATGCAAGTGCACAACCTGGTGGACTGGCGGGTGCAACTGGCAACGCTGCGGCGCTGGAAGATGGAAGGACGCTTCCGATATATTGGCATCACGCACTACCTGAGCTCCGCACACGAGGCGGTAGAGGCCGTGCTTCGTTCAGAGCCGGTAGACTTCCTGCAGATCAATTATTCAATGGACGAGAACAATGCGGCTCAGCGGCTTTTCCCCCTATGTGCTGAACGAGGAATTGCTGTATTGATCAACCGGCCGTTTGGCGGCGGCGGTTTAATGCGCCAGTTGCGCGGGAAGCCATTGCCTGGCTGGGCTGGCGAAATCAAGTGCAGCAGTTGGGCGCAGATCCTGTTGAAATTTGTCCTGAGCCAATCGGCTGTCACATGTGTGATCCCCGGTACGGGCAATCCCGCACACATGCAGGATAATGTTCGAGCCGGATTTGAGCCATTTCCAGAGCCGGCGTTCTGGACATCGAAGCAGTTGCCATTAACCGGCTGAACTGGCCGGCACTTATCCCAGCGCGGTATCCAGCACCATCATCAATACGAAGCCAAGGATAAGGCCGACCGTGGCAGCGGATTCATGTCCCTGCCGGTGAGATTCGGGGATGATTTCATGACTGATGACAAAAAGCATGGCGCCGGCGGCTGCGGCCAGTCCCCAAGGAAGAAGAACCGCCGAAATGCCAATAATGGCTACGCCAAGCACCGCGGCCAGCGGCTCCACCAGTCCGGACAGCACCGCCACCCCTGCTGAAAGCCCCCTGCTGTATCCGACTCCCCTTAGCGCCAGTGCGACCACCATGCCCTCGGGCACGTCCTGGATTGCAATCCCCATGGCCAAGGCCTGCGCGGCCAGCGTGTTTGGACCGGTGAATCCGACCCCTATGGCCAGCCCCTCAGGCAGATTGTGCAGCGAAATGGCCAGCACGAACAACCAGACACGTTTGAGCTTGCGGGCATGGACTCCTTCGAGGCCTTTGACGAAATGTTCATGAGGCATCACGCGGTCGATCAGCAGCAGACCCAGGGCGCCGATCAACAGGCCGCCTGCCACTATGCCGCTTCCACCCCAAGGCCCCAGCCCTTGCGATTCGGCAGCGGCCAACGCCGGAATGATCAATGAGAAAGAGCAGGCGGCCAGCATGACGCCCGCACCGAAACCCAGCATGCTGTCGTGGCTGCGCTGCGAAAAATTCAGGGAGAAAAGTATGGGCAAGGTGCCGAGCGCCGTCGCCAGTGCCGCCATGGATCCGCCCCATAACGCCCCGGACATCTTCCGATCGGGATCGATAAGCGACGTATAGAGCGCTACGCACAACAGAATCGTCGCAATCGCCAGAATGGACAACACAAGCCAATAACGTAGCTTGGATATTTGTTTACCGCTAGGCCGATTCGTTGCGGTAACGTCTGATACCAATTCTTCCATACGACTCCCGGAGTAGCGCAAACAATTGACGAAGGCTGAATCTTCGCCGGCCCTGGCGTTCCTCATTATAGATAAACCCACCAGTGCAGCGTGGTTATCAAGCAAATGGCATACCTATATGAGCGGGATCGCTAGTTGCTGGCTCCAAGTAGTCCATCCGCCCCGCTGGCTCGAACACGTGGGCGCTTAATCCCGGCAAGGAGAATTGAATTGAAAACAACGCTGAAACCCTTGAAACAGCAGGTTATTGTCATCACCGGCGCCAGCAGCGGCATCGGCCTGGCAACGGCGCGAGAGGCAGCGCGGCGCGGCGCCCGGCTGGTGCTGGCGTGTCGTAACAAGCCTGCGCTGGATCGACTGGTCGAAGAACTCAAGGCCCAGGGTGCCGATGCCATAAGCATCAAGGCGGACGTCGGCATTCAAGAAGACCACCGGAAAATCCTGGATGCCGCCATAACCTCCTTCGGAGGGATCGAAACATGGGTGAACAACGCCGGTGTATCTATCTTTGGCAAGCTGGAAGACGTCGCCATCGAAGATCAGCGTCAATTGTTCGAGACGAATTTCTGGGGCGTGGTTTATGGTTCGCTGACGGCGCTTGGTCATCTCCGCCAGACAGGCGGCGCATTGATCAATGTCGGCAGCGAAGTTTCCGACCGTGCCGTGCCGCTGCAAGGCGCATACTCCGCTTCCAAGCATGCGGTAAAGGGTTTCACGGATGCACTGCGCATGGAGCTTGAGGCCGATGGCGCGCCCGTCTCGGTCACATTGATCAAACCCGCATCGATCGATACCGGTTTCGTGGATCATGCGAAGAACTACCTGGACGTCGAGCCGCAACTTCCGGCACCGGTCTACGATGCCAAAGTGGTGGCCGAAGCCATTCTCTACGCGGCTGAACACCCCATGCGCGACGTGTTTGTCGGCAGTGCCTCCAAAGCCATTTCGGCATTTGGCCAGCGGATGCCTTCTTTTGCCGACAAGCTGCTGGGGCGTTCAATGATCCGTGCTCAACGCAGCAATCAACCGGCGCGGCCGCGCCATGACGCGCTATGGGATGCCGGTGACGATATGGAACAGGAAGGCCACCACACCGATAGGTATGTGCGGGGGTTCAGCGTCTATACCGACGTGAATACGCGCTGGCGCACTTTGACCCTGGCAAGTGCCGGCCTGGCCATCGCCTACGGCGTACTGCGCCTGGCGACCCGGCCTGGACGTGGCAACTGATCCGCGGCTCGATGTGCCCATGACTGAAATCACATTCCCGTCCGGCGAGCCGTCCGCCGAGTCGTCTGCCGCGACCTTGCCGCGTACCTTCCTGTTGCGGCAATACATGCGAATTCGCGGCTACAGCCTGGAACTCGCCGCAACATTGTCGGCTGAAGATCAGTGCGTTCAATCCATGCCGGATGCCAGCCCCACCAAATGGCATCTGGCACATACCACCTGGTTCTTTGAAACGATGTTGCTGCGGCCTTTTGTGCCGCACTACCAGGTTTTCAATGAACGGTATCACTACCTCTTCAACTCGTACTATGAAAGCCTGGGGTCCCGGCAGCCCAGGCCGCAGCGCGGGCTATTGACGCGGCCTTCGGTGGATGAAGTGCTGGATTATCGGCGGTATGTGGACAATGCCATGCAGCAGCTGATCGAGCACGAGGACGCGTCCGCCCGGCAGGAGATCAGGCCTTTGCTGCTTCTGGGCTTGAACCATGAACAGCAGCACCAGGAGCTCCTGCTCACCGACATTCTTCACTTGCTCTCATGCAATCCGCTATTGCCAGCCTATCGTGCCGGCAATGACAAGGATTCACTCTCCCCCGCATCGATGACCACAGCGCGCGAACTGACATGGTTGGCGCAGCCGGGAGGAAGCGTGGGTATCGGTTGCGCTGCCTCCGGCGGCGATGAGGATTTCGCTTTCGACAACGAAACCCCGATGCACAATGTCCTGTTGTCTCCCTACCGTCTGGCCGATCGTCTTGTGACTTGCGGCGAATACGCGGAATTCATCTTTGACGGAGGTTACCGGCAGGCGGGCTTGTGGTTGTCGGATGGATGGGCGGCCGTCCAGTCGCAGGGCTGGTCGGCACCGGCATACTGGATTGCCGCCGACGAAGGGGGCGCGGAAACCGGAGGCTGGCAGGTATTCGGTCTGGATGGTGTACGTCCGCTGGATCCTTCGGCGCCGGTGACGAATATCAGTTTTTATGAAGCGGCGGCCTACGCGGAATGGGCACAGGCCCGTCTACCAAATGAATTCGAATGGGAAGCGGCTGCGCGCGATCCGCGGATGGCGCAAGTAACAGGACATGCCTGGCAGTGGACGAGGTCTTCCTACGACCCCTACCCAGGCTTTCGAGCCGCGCCTGGCGCCGTGGGCGAATACAACGGGAAATTCATGGTTGGCCAGCTGGTGCTGCGCGGCAGCAGTTTTGCCACCCCTCCCGGACATACAAGAGTGACCTATCGCAATTTCTTTCCGCCAAATGCGCGCTGGCAATTCTCAGGGCTGCGATTGGCAAGGGACAATATATGACCATAACCCAACGGGCTCATCGCAATACGGCGCTATACAGTGTCGCCACTGGCAAGCCTGCCCAGGACGAATTCTGCTCGGACATGATCAAAGCGCTCTCCTCCCGCCCGCGCTCTCTCTCGCCCAAGCATTTCTACGACGAAGAAGGCTCTGCGCTCTTTGACCGGATATGCGAGCTGCCCGAATACTATCCCACGCGCACCGAACTATCATTATTGAAGTCGCATGCCCCCGAAATTGCCGAGTTCCTGGGGCCGGACGCCGAAATCGTGGAGTTCGGAGCCGGTTCTCTTCAGAAGATACACCTGCTTCTGGACGCGATGGACGCGCCGAGGTGCTACTTGCCCATTGATATCTCCGGTGCGCACCTCTCGGCTGCGGCGTTGGCTCTGCAACGCCGGTACCCCGCGTTGCAGGTACGCCCCATAGTGGGCGATTACACCGGCCCCCTGCGCTTGCCGGCCATGCACGGCGGCAGCAGTCGCCGTGTCGGCTTTTTTCCCGGATCCACCATAGGAAACCTGTGTCCCGCCGAAGCGTTGTCATTTCTGAAGCAGGCCCGTCATCTTTTAAGAGGCGGAGGCTTGTTGCTTGGGGTCGACTTGATCAAAGACCCGGCAATTCTGCATGCCGCGTACAACGATAGCCAAGGTGTCACGGCAGCCTTTAATCGCAATGTGCTCAGCCGCGCGAATCGGGAGCTGGACGCAAATTTCGATGTTCACGCCTTTGCGCACAGTGCCTTCTATAACGCGCCGCAGCAACGCATCGAGATGCACTTGATGAGCCTGCGGGCGCAACGTGTCCGGGTGCGCAACCAGGCATTTTCCTTTGCGCAGGGCGAGACCTTGCATACCGAAAGCTCCTATAAATACACCTTCGATGGATTGCAAACCATGGCGGCCAAAACGGGATTTGAATTTGGGCCGATATGGACGGACCCTGAGAATCAGTTCTGTCTGTGCTGGATGCAGGTCCCTCTTTAGCACGCGCAGCAAGCTGCCTTATGCGGGCATGCAGTTTGCTCGACAGCGCGATTGGCCAACGATTCAGGAGCAGGTATGGAAACAGTGTCGGACTTCATCCTAAAGCGTCTTTCGGAGTGGGGGGTAAGGCGGATTTTTGCGTATCCTGGCGACGGCATCAACGGACTGGTGGGCGCATTCGGACGCAGCAAGGGCGGACCGGAGTTCGTGCAGGTGCGCCATGAGGAAATGTCGGCCTTCATGGCGTGTGCCCACGCGAAGTTCACCGGCCAGGTGGGCGTGTGCCTGGCCACCTCGGGGCCCGGTGCGATTCATCTGCTCAATGGGTTGTATGACGCAAAAATGGACCATCAGCCTGTTGTCGCAATTGTGGGGCAACAGGCGCGCAGCGCGCTGGGCGGCGATTACCAGCAGGAAGTCGACCTTTTGAATCTTTTCAAGGACGTGGCACGTGACTTTGTGCACGTGGCCAGCAGCCCAGTGCAAGTCCGGCACCTCATAGATCGCGCCGTACGCATCGCCATGGAGCGCAGGTCGGTAACCTGCGTGATCTTGCCCAACGACGTGCAAGACTTACCGGCGGTGGAAACACCGCCGCAGGAGCACGGAACATTGCATAGTGGTATCGGCTACACGGTGCATTCCAATGTGCCCGACGAGCAGGGCCTGAGAAACGCCGCCGACATTCTCAACAGCGGCGATCGGGTGGCGATGCTGGTTGGCGCGGGCGCGCTGCATGCCACTCAGGAGATCAAGCAGACGGCCGACAGGCTCGGCGCTGGCGTGGCGAAGGCCCTGCTGGGTAAGGCAGCCGTCGCAGACGCGCTGCCCTATGTGACCGGATCCATAGGTTTGCTGGGTACACGACCCAGTTGGGAATTGATGAACGGCTGTGATCGGCTGCTGATGGTGGGCACCTCGTTTCCCTATGCCGAGTTTCTGCCTGCAGAGGGTCAAGCCCGGGGCGTCCAGATAGACCGGGACGGCCGCAACCTGAACATGCGATATCCCGTGGAGGTGGGACTGGTCGGCGATAGCAAGGCCAGCCTGGCCGCACTGCTTCCACTCTTGCATGACAAGAAAAACCGCACTTGGCGAGACAGTGTTGAAAAAAGTGTGGCGCAATGGTGGGAAACGATGGAAGCGCGTGCCATGGTGCAGGCCGATCCCATCAATCCGCAACGTGTTTTCTGGGAGCTGTCGCATCGCCTGCCGGATCGCAGCATTATTGCGTGCGACTCCGGATCCGCGGCCAATTGGTATGCACGGGATCTGAAATTGCGCGACGGTATGCTGGCATCGGTGTCTGGCGGCCTGGCGTCGATGGGATGTGCGGTTCCTTACGCTGTGGCGGGCAAGCTCGCCTACCCCGACCGCCCGGTTTTCGCACTGGTGGGCGATGGCGCCATGCAAATGAATGGCATCAACGAACTCATTACCATCGCTGCACGTTGGAAAGACTGGAAATCACCCACCATGGTCATCATGGTGTTGAATAACGGAGACTTGAACCAGGTGACTTGGGAGCAGCGCGCAATGGGCGGCGATCCCCGATTCGACACCTCTCAGCTTCTGCCGCCTTTTCCGTATGCCGAGTATGCAAAGCTGCTGGGATTGGATGGAATAAAGATAACGGATCCAGCACATGTGGGCGCAGCATGGGATGCCGCGATCAGCGCCGACCGCCCTACCGTGCTGGAGATGGTTACGGATCCGAATGTTCCTCCACTTCCTCCGCATATCGAGGCGAAGCAGGCCAAGGCTTACCTCCAGGCGATAAGTAAGGAAAACGAGTCGGGAGGCGCAGTGCTCCGTTCGACCATCAAGCAATGGTGGGCGAGTTGAAGTTCCACCGCTGCGGTTTTACTTTGAAGGAGAATGAACCATGACAGAAGGAAGCACACCCAGCCTGCACGAGCTGCAGGAGAAGGCCAAACAGCTGTTGCAAGAAACAGCTAGCTATACCGGAGCGGATATTGAAGCAGCCCGGGGCAGGCTCAAACGCCAGCTCGAGGCCGTGCGTGATCTGAAAGCGCGGCAAGGGTGGCTCAATGCCGTGTGCTGCGGCCCTGTTCCGAGGGCCGTGAATCAATGCGTGCATCAGCATACCTGGACGGCAATCGGCGCCGCCGCGTTATTGGGAATGATGGCCGGCCACTGTCTAACCCGCAGGCATTAGGCGTGGCAACAGCTCTCCCGGCTAAGCCGCGATATCGGGGAGAATGGTCTGAAGGAAAGCGAAGAATCGACGTTCATCGGCATTCAGGCCGCGCGGCGTGGATATGGCTTGCTTGCGGGGCAACCGGCCTTCAAGATAAGCCTCTATGATCGCCGGATGTATATAGCATTCGCGGCATATCGCAGGCGTGTTCCCCAGTAGCTGGGCCGCGGCCTTTACGACGTCGTTTACGACAGGACGCTTGGGGCCTTCCGAGCCGTGCGCAGAAGCACGGGCCTGCAACTGACTGAAGGCGAAAACGGATGCGGCCCAGGTGCGATAGTGCTTGGCGGTGAAGTCGCCATTGCCCGCCTCTTTGAGATACTCATTGACACAGCCCGAATCGATGCGGCGACGCGCGCCATCCGGATCCGTGAACTGGAACAGTTCATGGCCGGGGATCTCCATGCATCGCTTTATCACCGTTGCAATCCGGCGGTCCGACACTTTGACATCGTGGTGCACGCCGCCTTTGCCCTTGAATTGAAATCGGACCTGGCTCCCAATCACTGAGGTATGGCGCCTGCGCAGTGTGGTAAGCCCATAGGACTTATTGGCTTTCGCGTATTGCCGGCTGCCCACCCGTATCAAGGTCAGCTCGAGGAGCCGCACCACGACGGCCACCATCTTTTCCTGAGTCAATGCGCGGCATTTCATGTCGCGTTCCACTCGACGGCGTATCCGTGCGAGCGCCAGCCCGAATTCCCCGAGTTGCTGATACTTGGTGCTGTCGCGCGTTGTCTTCCATTGTTCGTGATACCGATATTGCTTGCGTCCCCGCGCATCCCTTGCGGTCGCCTGGATATGCCCGCGGGAATCCGGGCATATCCACACATCCGTATAGGCTGGCGGAACGGCCAGTGCGTTGATGCGCTCTATTGTTGCCGGGTTGTCGATTACCTTCTCGTTCGCGTCAAGGTAGATAAACTTGCCTTTGGATTGCTTGCGGGTAATGCCGGGAACGTCGTCGGAAACGTATACCAGGCCTTGTGCCGGGCACGGCATAGTGGAATCGGTCGTTTTCGTCCCCATGAGAGTAAATGCTTGCATCAGATAGCCAAGTATCGTGAACAACGATGTCGTCATTCGTCGGTTATGTCGATAGCAATCTATATACCCGCTCCGGACTGCTGCCGGGTCGGCCCGCGGCTGAATATGCCAATGACCCGTCCCAAGTTGCTGGCGCGGTTACGTAGCCCTTCGGAAGTGCCGGCCAGGTCGGAAACCATGGCGATATTATTCTGAGTCGCGCGTTCCAGCTGACTCATTGCCGTATTGATCTGACCGACACCGCTGGATTGTTCCGCTGCGGCCATGCTTATTTCCTCGATAAGACTCGAAACCCGTTGCGTCTGCTCCACCACGCCCTGCATTACATTCCCCGCTTTGCCCGTCAGCGCGCGCACGGCATGAATCTGCGCTACGCTGCCGCCAATCAGGTCTTTGATTTCGTGAGCAGACTGGGCACTGCGTAACGCAAGCCTGCGAACTTCCGCCGCCACCACTGCAAAGCCCCTGCCCTGCTCGCCTGCTCTGGCGGCTTCCACTCCAGCGTTCAAGGCCAGGATATTTGTTTGAAAAGCCAGGCTGTCGATAATGCCTATGATGTCGTAGATTTTGTTGCTGGATGCAGTAATGGTTTCCACGGTCGAAGCGACCTGGCTGACGATTGCGCTACCCTCGGATGCGGATTTGCTCGCTATGGCCGATAGTTGTACAGCCTGTACGGCTGCCTGTGCACTGTTGTCGAGGTTTGATGCCAGTTGCTCGAGAGATGCTGCCGTTTGTAGCAGGCTGGTTGCCGCCAGGGCTGTTCCCGCGTTCAGTCTGTCGCTGTTCAGCGCTATGTCGGTGCCCGCGAGCTGCACCCCGGACGCTTGTTCGGCGACATCATCGACCAGCGCTTTCAGATTCAATCCTGACTGATTTATCGAGCGCGCGATAGACCCAAGTTCATCTAGCCGTTCCATGTGGATTTGCTGTCCGGGCTGTCCGGCGGCCAGATCCTGTGCCTGCTTCAGCACGATTCTCAGCGGGCGATAGATCTGCAGATCCAGCCATAGCAGCACAAGGCCGGCCAGCATAGTGTGAGCCGTAGCTACCCCAAGCAGCTGTGCCGAAGGCAAATCCAGCATGGCAACACTCACCAATTCCAGTATCCAGGCCGTCGATATCCCGCCGAACAAGCGGGTACGCAGGGAGAGCGTTCTGTTGAAAGACAGAGCGCGCAACCATCCTTTGCGAACCAGAAGACCGCGGTAGAATTCACGCCCTTTCTGGCTGCCACGCCGGAACCCGGCATACAGCGCTTCGGCGTTGATGATTTCGTCGGCGCCGGGGCGGGTCCGTACCGACAAATAGCCGACTAATTCCTTGTCGCGAACCACGGGCGTGACATTGGCCCGCACCCAGTAATACCCGCCATTCTTGCGGCGATTCTTGATGATCGCTGTCCAGGACTGTCCGTTATGCAAGGTGTGCCACAGATCGGAGAATGCTTCTGGCGGCATGTCTGGATGGCGAACGATATTATGCGCCTTGCCGCGCAACTCGACGGCACTGTATCCGCTGGCCTCTATAAACGCCGAGTTGGCGTAGGTGATGCGACCTTTGATGTCGGTGACCGACATGAGCGGAGTGTCGGCGGGGATTTCGTGTTCTTGTTGATACACCGGTAGATTGACGCGCATCTATAGCCTCGTAAACGTATGCTGTTTTTTTTGAACTGGATCTTCCGCGGTGGATATTGCGCCGCTGCAATACGGCAGATATTGACGCCCGTCAAATAAGCAGCGTTAACGCGTGTGCATGGCCGCAAGAGCACCGCCGCGGTCTGCCACCTGTGGCAATAGCCCCTTGATCAGGCGGCCTTTTCGAGGACCGGCATTGCGTTTAACGTACAATGGATTCCAGCCAGAAGACTGCCCGCCCGCCGGGTGCCGGCTTCAATTCCAACGGCCTAAAAGCCATGGTTTCTTGATGCGGATCAAGACTTGCTGGGTGCTCTTGGTATTAAATATCATCTCACGATATAGTCGTTTTACTTATCGACGCTTGCTCTTTTGTTCACTACTGTTGTCACCGGAGATTATTATGTTTGCTAAAGTCGCTTTTGCCGCACTGCTGTCCGCCATGAGCCTGCCAGCGTTGGCCGCTAATTGCGAAGCCACCATCGAAGGCAATGATGCAATGCAGTTCAACATGAAGGAAATGACCGTCGACAAAAGCTGCACCGAATACACCGTGCACTTGAAACACACGGGCAAGCTTCCCAAGGCCGCCATGGGACACAACTGGGTGCTGACAAAAACTGCCGACAAGCAAGGCGTTGCTACCGACGGCATGGCCGCCGGCCTGGACAAAGATTACGTCAAGCCTGATGACGCTCGTGTCATCGCGCACACCAAGGTCGTCGGTGGCGGAGAAGCCGACTCCGTCACATTCGACGTCAGCAAGCTGGCAGCGGGCGAAGACTATACTTTCTTTTGTTCCTTCCCGGGCCATTGGGCCATCATGACAGGCTCATTGAAACTGGGCAGCTAAAACCCCAATCGACAACGCGGCGCCCGGCGCCGCGTTTGTGTTTCGACCCGCAAATCACAAATCGTCCTATCCTTGCCGGGCAAGGGATCAAGGTTACTTTCTGTCGGATGACGATGTAGCGCGGCTCACTTTGACCTCGGTCGTCGATTCCGCGCTGACTGCCGATGATGCCTCTTTGTCGGACCTATGTACGCGGCGCCTGGAAGTCATTTCAGCATCCATAGACATCAAGCTGTCCGAACCGTTTTCCTTTCCAAGGCGCTCGAACTCTTTTTTCAGACGCGCCAGGTCGGCATCGCTCAGCGTATCAAGGTTGACCATTTCCGTACGCGCACCCTGCATGGCGCAAAGCAATTCGTCCAGCTTGAGTTGAACACTCACCGCCTCGCGATTCTGAGTGTTCTGAATAAGAAACACCATCAGGAAAGTAATGATGGTCGTGCCGGTATTGATGACCAATTGCCAGGTGTCGGAAAATCCGAACAGCGGTCCGGTTATCGCCCAAAGGAGAACCAGCCCGATGGCTATCATGAATGACCATGACGTGCCCACGATATTTGAAATGCGTTCAGCCAATACGCGAAAAGTTTCTTCCATGATTGCATCCGTTAAAAAACCGCCCAGAGAATTATTGTTCGAGAGCGGCATTGTTCGAGTCTTCTGATTGTAGTGACAATATTGCGGCAGGCAGCGTATGTTTTGCAGCAGCCCGTTCAAATGGAATATCCAAATTCCAACGTAATCGTTCCTCCCCGTAGCCGCTCAAAATAAAATAGAAAGTATCAATCGGAACCGGCCTTCGACTATACGAGGGCGTATCCGCCACAACTACCTTCTGAGCGAACCACATGGCCACACTACCCGATGTCACCAGGCAACACACCGTGCTTATTATTGGAGCCGGAACTGCCGGGGCTGCCGTAGCGTCCCGTTTGCGTCGCGCGCGGCCCGATCTGGACATTGCGATCGTCGATCCATCCCCTTTCCACTATTATCAGCCAGCCTGGACCCTGGTCGGCGGCGGCCAGTATTCGCCCGAGAAAACTGAACGCAGGATGGCCAGTATCCTGCCGGCAGACGTCGTACATATACAGGATCGTGTTGCGGCGCTCATGCCCGATCGCAACTCGCTTGTTTTAAAAGACGGCGGGCATCTGAACTACGAGTTTCTGGTAGTGGCGGCAGGCATACAGTTGAACTGGAATGCGATCGAAGGCCTGCCGGACGCCCTGGGCAAGCATGGCGTAAGCAGCAATTATCGCTATGACCTTGCTCCGTATACATGGGAATGTGTACAAAACTTCACGGGTGGCGTAGCGCTCTTTACGCAGCCCAGCGGACAAATCAAGTGTGCCGGGGCGCCCCAGAAGGCGCTGTACCTGACCGCCGACGCACTGCGCAAGCGCACGATCAGAACGGATTTGCGATTCTACACAGCCGGCGCCGCCATGTTCGGTGTTCCGTTTTATTCAAAGGCGCTGGAAGCGGTCATGGCAGCGTACGGGGCGCAGGCTTGCCTGGGACGTGAACTGGTCGCAGTCGATGGCCCGAAAAAAATCGCCGTGTTCGAAACCCTTGTCGACGGACTGAAGCATAGCGAAGAAATAAGCTTTGATTTTTTGCATGTCGTGCCGCCGCAGAGTGCACCGGATTTCATACGGGACAGTACGCTGGCCGACAAGGCGGGTTGGCTGGACGTCGACAAGTTCACCCTGCGGCACGTCCGGCACGCGAATGTATTCGGAATCGGCGATTGCACATCGACGCCCAACAGCAAGACCGCGGCAGCGGTAAAAAGCCAGTTGCCCATCCTGGTCGGCAACCTGCTGGAAGCCTTGGCGGGGCAAGCCCCCAATGCCCGATACGACGGTTATGCCGCATGTCCGCTGACAACGTCGGCCGGCAGGGTTCTTCTGGCGGAATTCAGTTACAGTGGCGTGATCACGCCAAGTCTGCCCCTGGACCCGCGCGTGCCGCGCCGCCTGTATTGGTGGTTGAAGAAATCCTTCCTGCCATTCTTCTACTGGAACATCCTTTTGAAGGGCAGAAAACTGGCCAGCTTTCACCGGAAGCGCGCCTTTCCTGACGCGCTTCCGGGTATCCAGCCATAGTCTATTCCGGTTTGCACTCGAGGCCTTCGTAGAAGGCTGCAAGATTCTCGATGTCCGCGTCGGACAAGTTTGCGACCATCAACGACATCATCTCGTCCTTTCGGGCTCCTGACTTGAAGTCGCGCAATGCCTTGGCAAGGTAAATGGCATTCTGGCCCGCCAGATTGGGCGCCCCTGGCAGCGTGGCGACCCCGTTCATCCCATGGCATGTTGCGCACTGCACCGCTTTGGCCCGGCCCGCCGCCAGGTCGGCCGACCATGCCGGCGCCGTCAGCGACAGCGCGCCCAGGACCGCGCAGCAAACACTTGCCAGGACTGCAAGGCCACTACTTGCCCTCATACGAAATCCTGTAGATGGCCCCGACATAGTCATCAGACACCAACAGTGATCCATCGGGAAGCATGGCTACATCGACCGGGCGACCAAGGTATTCGTTATTGGGGGTTAGCCATCCTTCGGCAAATACCTCGGTTTTGTCCGCAGTGCCGTCTTCCTTCAGGCTGGTGAACATGACCCGGGCGCCGATGGGTTCGGTGCGATTCCAGGACCCGTGCTGCGCAGAGAAAATGCCGCCGCGATACTGCTCGGGAAACATCTGGCCGTTATAGAACATCATGCCCAGATCGGCAGCATGGGCGTCCATTTCGACTTGCGGGAAGACCACATCGACTGGTGGCTCTGTACCTTTGAACTCGACCGTCTTGACGTCGCCTCCACCGTAATACGGGAAGCCGAAGTGTTGACCCATCTCGGTTGCGCGATTCAGTTCGCCGGGGGGAATGTCGTCTCCCATGCCGTCGACCTGGTTGTCGGTGAACCACAAGGTCTTGTCTTTGGGATTGAAGTCCAGTCCCACCGAGTTGCGTACGCCTTGCGCATAGACTTCACGATTTTCGCCGTTCTGGTCCATGCGTATAATGCCCATCATTCCATTTTTGGCGTAAATTTCGGCCTTTTCAGCGGACGGGACGTTGAATGGATTGCCCAAGGTGATGTAGAGCTTGTTGTCGGGCCCGACACGGCAAGCCCGGGCACCGTGGTTGAAGCTTTCTTCCGCCACCGGAACCAGTTCGCCTTGTGCCACGACGATGCCGGCTGCCACATCGGGGCCCTCGTAGAAGAACTCTGCCGCGGGGTACACCAGCACGCGATTGTGCTCTACCGCGTAAAGCATACCGTCACGCGAAAAGCAGACGCCATTGGGAACTTTCATGGTCACGGAAGGCGCGAAGCGCTTCACGTCGTCGGCGACTCGGCTTTTGGTCCTGTCGGTCACAGACCAGATTTTCGTTTTCCGGGTACCGGCAAAAACCACGCCGGTGGATGGGCCTACAGCCATGTGGCGGGCGTCTGGCACCATGGCGTAAAGTGCAATCTTGAAACCCTGAGGCAACTTTATATTCTCGAGATTGCGCTTCACGGCATCGGCTTGAGGGCCTGTTTGCGGCACGGATTCAATATCAAGCGATGCCCCCGTGGTATTCATGTTCATGAGTTTTTGAACATTATCCTGGGCCAGTGCAGACCCTGCAAATGCACTGCAGGCCACACCCACTACTACAGCTGAAATACGCGTCGTGACTTTCATGTATTGTCTCCCAGTATTAGAAAAACTCTGCGTGTCTGCCGTACTGCAAGCGTATCGATGCTACTCCCATTCAATACTGAAACACTAGGCTTTTTATCCTAAAGTCGGCCCCGATCATTACGTCTCTTGCCTGTTCGCGGCAGGATGGTCTCCGGTGGCTTTGCGAGTACGCCGTATAATCCATCTCGTGGCGCAATTTGCTTGCCACAGAACCCTAGCGATGGAACCACATGAAGAAGACCGACCTGGAAAAGAATAAAGCGTTGAAAATTGTGGAAAAGATGAAGAAAGGCGGCACGCCCGATCGCTACTCCAGCGATTCCGCGAGCGCTCCTATTGACCGCCGCGAACAGCGCAAGCTTGATCAGGCCCAAGGGCTGGTCGCCTTTCCTGTCAAGATCAAGCAAGCGCAGGCCGACGAAATCCGCGCGCTGGCGACTGCTCAGAACGTCAGCACCAACGAAGTGGTAGGCGCGCTGCTGGAAAAGGCCTTGAAAAGCTGAAAAACGCAGAAAAGGCGACGGCCGTAATCTCTGCAGGGAGACGGCAGTCGCCTATAGTAAAACTGGGCTCAGGAATTCGATAGACGGTCCCTGGTACGACTTGCAATGTCTTTCAGCCAGGGTTGTTGTGTCCAATGATGGCTGGTATACGCGTCGATAGCTTCCTTGTATGCCAGCGTAGCGCCTATCATGTCCAGATCATCCACAAACATCATCCGATGGCGCGCTGCAAGTTCGAACGTGGCGCTCACACCAGCGCTTTGTATGCTCATTGATTCAATGTCGATACGGACCGTCGCTTTCGCCGGGTCCGATGCGTCGGCCATGAGCGCCTGGATCTCGTCTTTACTGAGCATTGCAAGCAAAAGCCGGTTATTCATGGCGTTGGAATAGAAGATTTCCCCGAAACTGGGCGCGATGACAGCCTGGATGCCATACTGCTGCAGCCCCCAGACGGCATGTTCACGACTCGATCCGCAGCCAAAGTTGGATCCTGCGATAAGAATTTTGGCACTCTTGTACACGGCTTGGTTCAACACAAAATCGCTGCGCAGTTGCCCGTCCCCGTCGAACCGCATATCGTACAGCACGCCTTTATCAAGGCCTTTTTTGTCTATGCCACGCAGAAATTGCTTGGGCATGATCTGGTCGGTATCGAGATTGTCGTAGGGCAGTGGCGCGGCAATCCCCTGGATAATAAGCTTGTCATTCATGGCTGCTTCCTTCCATTGCAAATTCCCGTACATCTGTAATGACTCCGGTAATCGCGGCGGCGGCGGCCATCGCCGGGCTCATCAGGTGCGTAATGGCGCCCCTGCCCTGCCTGCCTTCGAAGTTGCGATTGGTGGTCGACGCGCAGCGTTGTCCCGGCGCCAGAACATCGTCGTTCATTGCGAGGCACATCGAGCAGCCCGGCTGGCGCCATTCGAAGCCGGCCTCTTTCAAGATGTTCGCGATGCCTTCGGCTTCCGCCATTTTTTTCACCGCGCCTGAACCCGGTACCACCATTGCCCGGACTCCCGGTGCAACTTTACGATTCACGACTATCGCGGCAACGGCACGCAAGTCTTCTATGCGGCCATTTGTGCATGAACCGATAAAGACGTGCTGCACCGGTACGCCTTTAAGCATGGCGCCGCTGCTCAATCCGGTGTAGCGCAGTGCGTGTTCGGTCGAGGTGTCGGGAGTTTTGCCGTTATCGGCCATCGGCCGCGGCACGACACCGTCAACGGGAATAGCCTGATCGGGACTGGTTCCCCAAGTGACATAGGGCGCGACGTCGCTTGCGTCGAATTGGTGCTCACAGTCGAAGACCGCTTCCGCATCGCTGTTCAGGGTGGCCCAATGCGCCAGCGCATTCGCGTGATCGGCGCCGGAAATATCCGGCGCGCGACTCAGCACGTAATCGCAAGCCTTGCCGTCCGGCGCAATCAACGCGCCCCGGGCGCCCGCCTCGACGGCCATATTGCACAGGGTGAATCGGCCTTCGATGGACAATGCGTCAATAGCCGGTCCGCAGAACTCCACGACATAGCCGCGAGCGCCTTGCGCACCTATGCGGCTGATGATCATCAATATCAGGTCTTTCGCCGTTGTGCCGCAGGGCAATTTGCCCTCGACCCGTATACGCATATTCTGCGCAAGACGGTACACCAGCGTTTGCGTAGCCAGGACATGCTCGACTTCGGACGTTCCGATGCCGAATCCCAGTGCACCCAACGCCCCGTAGGTCGTCGTATGGCTGTCTCCGCAAATGACCACCATGCCCGGACGGATCATGCCATGTTCCGGCGCGACGACGTGCTCGATGCCCTGCAGTCTGTCATTGGTGTCGAACAAGGGAATGCCATGGCGTTCGCAATTGTTTTTCAGGTTGGTGGCCTGCAATGCGGATGCCGGGTCGGCGATGACTCTGGGCTGGACCGGATGTGTCGGTATGATATGACTGACCACGGCCACATTCTGTCCCGGGGCGGGAACTGCCCGCCCTTTCTCGTGCAAACCAGCGAACGCCTGGGGGCTTGTGTACTCGTTCATCAAATGCAGGTCGGCATACAGCAGTACAGTGTGCTCATCCAGCCTGGCCACCGTATGCGTATCCACGAGTTTTTGGTACAGAGTGCGCGCAGTCATCGTGGCTATCCTGATCAGTCTACTTTGATGCCGCTGGCGGCAATGAGCTTGTTCCACTTCGCCAGGTCGCCGACGAGCAGTGTTTGAGCCTGGTCGGGGGTCGAAGGCGATGGATCATAGGCTTCCTTTACCATGCGATCTTTGAGTGCAGGCAGGTTCAGCGCCTGATTCAGCGTGGCGTTCAGCTTGTCGATCATGGGCTTCGGCGTACCGGCAGGCGCGATGATCATGAACCAGGTCTCAAAGCTATAGTCCGGCAATCCGGCTTCCGCAATGGTGGGAACGTCGGGCATCAAGGGTGATCGCTTGGGTCCGGTTACGCCAAGCGCGCGCAGCTTTCCGCCTTGCACCTGAGGCAAGGCCGCCGACAATACGGGGAAACTGAGCTGCACATGTCCGCCTATGGTGTCCAGCATGGCAGGACCGCCTCCCCGATAAGGAATATGACCAATATCAGTTTTGGAAATCGATTTGAACAGTTCGGCCGCCATATGGAAGGTACTGCCGCTACCGGCTGATCCGTACAGCAGATCGCCGGGCTTGCTCTGGGCGGCTGCAATCAACTCCGATACGGACTTGGCGGGCAAATCGTTGTTGACGACCAATACATGCTGCGACGTGGCGACTGTTCCGACCGGGACCAGGTCCTTCAGAGTGTCGTAAGGCATCTTGGCATACAGGGAAGGATTGATGGCAAGCGAGACGGTCTGCAGGCCAACGGTGTAACCATCGGCCTTGGACTTGGCGACGACGTCTACGCCGATATTGCCGCCAGCGCCGGAACGGTTTTCAATGACGACGGGCTGGCCAAGCGCTTTGGCCCATTCGTCTGAAACAAGGCGGGCTGCGATGTCTGCACTGCCGCCCGGCGCATAGGGAACCACGAGCTTGATCGCGCGCTCGGGGTAGGACTGTGCCGTACAGACCAGCGGCAACATCAATAGAGCGCCGCACAACAAGCGGCGTACCGGGATAAATGGGGTCATCTTCGTCTCCTGATTAATATTCTCAGCCATCAAGCAAGCCGATGGCGAATGTTAATATGGCGTGGAAACCGGATAATGTCGTCAATGGCATTACATTATTTCCATGGGCGACATAGTCCATTGCAAACCAGGCAGTCGAAGCAGATGGACGCTATCTCCGATATTGGTTTTTTTGTCTTGCTCGCCAAGCACGCTTCGCTGGCGCGCGCCGCGCAGGAGCTCGGCGTCACCCCGCCTACCGTCAGCAAGCGCCTGGCGGCGCTGGAGCAGCGTCTGGGCGTGCGCTTGATGCATAGAACTACGCGGCGTATTGCCCTGACCGTAGAGGGAGAAGCGTATCTGGCCGAAGGCGCGCGCCTGCTCGATGAGTTGAATGTGCTCGAACAGACCGTGGCTGGCGGGCGTGCTGTTCCACGAGGACTGCTTCGAGTGCATGCAACCCTGGGATTCGGGCGGCGTCATATTGTGCCGGCCGTTTCCCGGTTTCTGCGCGCGCACCCCGAAGTCGAAATCCAGCTTCAATTAAGCGATCGGCCTGTGAATCTTGTGGAACAGGGATTCGATGTCGCGATTCGTTTTGGAGAGATCCCGGATTCCCGGTTGACCACGCGCACGATCGCTTTCAATCGGCGCTTGCTCTGCGCTTCGCCACAGTACCTCAAAGAGTACGGCGCACCTGCGCGTCCTGGCGAGCTCTCGTCACACAGCTGCATCACCATACGGGAAAGCGATGAAACCTACGGCACATGGCATCTTACGCAGGGCGCCCGTGCAGAAACCGTAAAGGTGCGGGGTCGCGTAAGTGTAAATGACGGCGAGGCGGCGCTGGCATGGGCATTGGACGGCCATGGCATTCTGATGCGCTCGGAATGGGATGCGGCTCCCTATTTGCAATCAGGGCGTCTGCGACAGGTATTGGAAGGCTGGACGCTGCCCTCGGCCAATGTGGTGGCGGTATACCCCACCCGACAGAATCTTTCTGCACGCACCCGCTCGTTTGTCGACGAACTTGCAGACTGGTTCAGTGCACAGCGGATCGCCGGCACGCCGCCTGAAAGCCGCTGGTGACTGCAGTAAGGGCTGTGGGATGCATTTCATTCCTTCGGGGCGCTAGCACAGTGTGATGCGTCAGGATCGGCCAAGTCCGTAAGAATCGGGCAATCGGGCCGGTTATCGCCGTGACAGCAATCCGCCAAATGTTCGAGCTGGTCACGTATGGACACCAGCTTGGCAATATGGTCGTCCAGTCCGGCGATGTGTTCACGTGCCAGTTTCTTGACGTCGCTGCTTTTGCGGCTGGTATCTTGCCACAGGCCGATCAGCGTCTTGATGCGTTCCAGTGGAAATCCGAGGTCGCGTGAACGTTTGATGAAGCGCAAAGTTTGCACCTCTTTCCCGGAATATTTGCGGTAGCCGGAATCGCTGCGCACCGCGGGTGCAATAAGCCCGATGCTCTCGTAATAACGAATCATTTTGGCTGTGACGCCGGATTCGGCTGCTGCTCGTCCAATATTCACGTCTGCATCTCCGGTGTTCAATGGCGTTCCTGACATTACCATAATGGGAAGCCTCGTGTCGCGGCACGCGGTTTGCTGTTGGCTTTCCAGGTATCACAAAAGGAGAACGCCCATGTTACGTACTGTAGACAGTGTGCACGGCTACACCATCCAGGCTACCGATGACGAATTAGGCAGTGTGAAGGAGGTCTACTTCGATGACGAGCAGTGGGGTATCCGCTACCTTGTCGTGGAGACCGGATCGTGGCTGTCGAGCCGCAAAGTGCTTATTTCCCCCTATTCCGTGACGCGCATCAATGACGATGACGGAATAATCGAAGTATCGCTCACTCGAGAACAGGTCAAGAACAGTCCCGATATCGACACGCACCAGCCCATCTCGCGTCAACTCGAAGGCGACTATTCCCAATATTATGGGTATGGCAACTATTGGACTGGGCCGTATCTGTGGGGTGCTGCCGGTTATCCCGAATACCCGATGCCCGATGCCGGAAGCGTACCTCCCATGAGCGAACGGCCCGAGGACTTGGCACAGCGAGCCACCGACGAACAGCAAGATAGCCACCTGCGCAGTAGCGATAAAGTCAGTGGATACCATATTTTGGGTACAGATGACGAAATCGGCCACGTCAAGGATTTCATCTTCGACGACAAAGACTGGGCGGTAAGGTACTTACTGGTCGACACGCGGAACTGGTGGCCTGGGGGCAAGAAAGTGCTGTTGGGCACGAAGTGGATAGAACGCATTGACTGGTCCGACTCGACAGTCCAAACCAAATTGTCGCGCGAGCAGATCAAGAACAGTCCCGAGTATGATGAAGACCTGCCGCTGAACCGGGATTATGAAACGGAACTGCATCAATACTACGGCCACCGCGGCTATTGGGACTAGGCCTCCGTTATGCCGCTAGGGGCGCGCGTCCCCGGGCACTACAGCGGCGTTGCCCGTAACCACCGCCAACGACCGGGGAGCAAGCCCTGCATAGCGCGACGGCAAGGGCTTGATCGGGATTGTGTCGGTATAGTAGTCCGTCCTGAAGGCTCCACCGCCGGCGGCGGGTGGAGCCTTTATCAGTAGAGGTTCTTGCCATACGCCATCGCGGCGCGCCTTGATCCAATAGTCCTGGGATTTATCCAGGCTTCTTGCCCCGACGTAAAGCGCCCCCTCGATGGTTTGAAGGGCCGGCAGAGAGCCGGCTGCCGCCGCGACCCTGGTAGCCTGCCCGGATTCCACCAACCATAGCGGGCCCCCATGGTGCTCGAGCACCGCTACAGCGACGGCGCCGGTTTCGTTCAACCCGGCGGCAGGGCCTCCGACATAGGCTAGGCCCAGGTCGGTCGGCGGTGACCAGTCCGCCGTATTGTCTGCCGGCTGTTGGAGGATGCGCAGCAAGTGACCGCTGACCATGTCACGCAGATACAACTCGATGATGCCGTCGGCGTTTCGCACAGCGGCCAGCCCACCATCTGTGGGCGGTACATTGATTTGTTTCCATGGCGACCATCTCGTCCGGTAGACGCTTTGCCATAAGCGGCCGGCTACATCTGACGCAAATACCAGAGTGGCGCCAGTAAGGTCGGACGCTAGAGCCAGCCGAGGAAGGGCTCCAGGCAGCGGTGGCAAGGCATGCCAGGGCGTCCACGCGTTGGTATTTTTTACTGGTCTCGAGTACTGAAACAGGCCATCATTCCCCATTGCCACGGCAATAAGCGGGTCTCTCGCCGACACAACAGGCAGGGAGGTGAGCCGGGCACCCGAGATCGATTGCCAGCTTGTCCAGCCCCCTGCCGGCGTCCGGGTGCTGACCCATGCAAGGCCGGTGGCATCGCGGGCAAATACTCCGGCACGACCATCGCTGTTTCTGAACACCGCAATGGGGTCGGCAGTACGGCCGCCCAAACTGATCCATCGGCGACCGGCACTTTGCCATGCGTTCGCACCCGCATTTGCTTCGCCCAGCGCGAACAGAAAGAAGCCGCCATCCACGCGGCTCAGTAGGTAAGGCGCTTCATTATTGCGGGATACATAGTATGCTCTTCCCACCCATGCCGCCGCCGGTCCCGCCGGTTCCTGGCATAGGCGGGCATTGGCGCAGTATCGATAGTCATCCCAGGCGTAACGTCGGAAAGCCTGGCTCTTCTCGCTGATCTCTGTGGCGGAAAGATTCGCCATCCGCTCCTGGCTGGGGTAATCAATGTAGGCTATCTCGGCATAGTTGCCGGGTTGATTCACGATGGCATCGTGCACCAGCCGCGCGCTGGCGATGTGGTCCGGGTGGGCGTGACCCGCACAGCGCCAGCACAGGCGATCATATGGAATCGTAATGCTGTCATCCATGCGGCGTATGGTGGACGGCTGATAGTCGCGGATTATGTCTTCGATGGTTGCCACCAGATCGGTCCGGGAATAGCTTTCTATTGCCGGACCAAGGGATTCCGCCGTTGCGCCAGCTACGGACTCCGTCCGGCTAAGCGGCGTAAGGCTGCCCCAGCCTTTGCCCAGCCATGGATCTTTAAGCCGCATATGCAGCAATTGCAGGCGCTTGTTCCCATGCAAAGTGAAACGTGCCAGGCGCCTGCTGCCTACAGTGGCGAAATCCTCGGCCCATATATTCGGTTCCTGCGCCATATACGAGTATGCCGCCCGCACGCCGCGTTCGCGCCCCAGCATATAGCCTTCGCCCTCGCCTCTCTCGCTGGCGGTAAGATACACCACTTGCACACAGCCGCCCGCATGAATGCTCGACGCAATATCCGGATTCATGAAAAGCAGATCGTCGTCCTGGTGAGCGACAAAGACCAGATCTTTTATGCCGTTGCACTGTACGAGCGACGGCCCGGCATGCGCCGCCATTCCACTTGCGGCGGCCAGGACCAGCCCGCCGCAGTATGTAAGCCACTGTTTAATCAATTTCAAAATCTTTCAGAAACGCCATCGAGTGGCGCAATTCTAGTCCGATTTTGACAAGTTCTCCATCTCACGGCGCAGCGTGTAGGCGGCCGTCGTGGTGTCAATGGCCACGTCGTCCCACACCACACATTGCCCCTTTTTTACCGGCCGCAGCAGCTTGACATCGTGAGCCAGCCCCAGCGGCAAACCACCCAGGCGAGTCGAGGCGTCGGCGGGCAGCAACTTGCCCCACACCGTATAGCCGCCCTCGCCGTCCAGTACCTCGCCGGCTTGCAGATCGCGCTTTGCCGTGGCCACGACGTCCGCAGTCCATCCGGCGGCCACACCGGTGGCCTCACCTCGCAAGGCCACGGAGGCGACCGACATCCCGACCTCCAGGCCGATCAAGTGCCAGCGCTTGTATAGCGTGAAATACCGGCCGGTGGGGTCGGTGTGTGCGTTGTATTCTTCGAAACAGTTTTTTATGTAGTCGGTTTCGGCTTCTACCGTTACCCACACACCCATGCGAATATCGTACGGTATTCGCCGCCCATCCGCCTCCAGCGATGAGACGACTTCGACCATGCCTTTACGCTCGAGCACACCGCCTTCGCTGACAGGCCGGGTGACAAACGGGATGTCTTCTATGCTGGCCGGAGGATATTGCAGGCCGTTGGACGGAACGGACAGGCTTGTCGCGTTGGCGACAGCACAACTTTCGATGGACGGCTTGGAACCGTCGAGGAAGCTGTTGAACATCTTGGGGTTCAGGCCTCCGCGTTGGGCTTGCTCCGGGCTGAGGCCGTAATAACCCCAGACTGTTTCTGGCGTCGACCCGGAGTAATGGGGCAGCCACTTATGGCCCCTGCCCGCCGCAACCACGGGAAACCCGCAGGTGCGGGCCCAATCGACCAGATCGCAGATCAGCGCCGGTTGATCGCCGAACGCCATGGAGTAAACAACGCCTGCACTTGCCGCCTTGCGCGCCAGCAGCGGCCCACAAAAAGCGTCCGCCTCGACCGTTACGTTGACAACATGCTTGCCATGGGCGAATGCTTCCAGGCAATGCTCGACCGCGGCAACCGGATTACCGGTGCATTCGACGATAAGATCGATCTGCGGCAAGCCAACCAACGCCTTCCAGTCGTCGGTGATCCAGGTGGCCCCGGTGGCGAGTGCCTCATGCGCGGACTTGGCTTGGCATTGTTCCGGTTTCCAGCCCACCCGGGCCAGATTGTTTCGGGCAGTCTCGGGTGAAAGATCGGCGATCCCCACCAGGTGCACACCGGGCGTGCGAGGTATTTGCGCCAGGTACATGGAGCCGAATTTCCCGGCACCGATAAGGCCGATTCTTACTGGGTTTTGCGTAGCGGCTCGTTGCTGAAGCTGCGTGTAAAGGCTCATGGGGTCTCCGTCCGTGCAGGATTTTTATTTTGTGGGTTTGGGTCTGGCTTTGGGTTTGGTTTTTGGTTTCGCGGGCTCGACGGCTTGTACGGTAGGTTGCGGGCTGCCCGTCCAGCTCAGTGTATAGGCAGAGCCCCGCCGGACATTTCCGACCAGCGCGGGACGAAAGCACGCAAGGTTGGTGCCCCCCGGATGCCTGACGCTGGGATAGACAATGCCCATGGAGCCCCGCTCCAACAGGTCGATAGCGAGCTTTTGCGATGCGACATAACTTTGAGGATCGAGGCACGCCTTGAACGATGCAGCGTTGCGCAGGTCGTGAAACTCGGCGCTGAAGTCTGAGAGCAATAGCTGGTAGCTGACCGTGTCGTGAAAGTAATCGATTTCCGAATACTCGACTATTTTGTGAAATATGATCTCGGCCATTGCGGTCTCAAGATCGAAAGCGCAATACCATACGCCTCGTTCACCGTTGTTGAATCGGCTGCCTTCGGGCCGCGGATAGGCATAAGCCGCATTGATCATGCGAAAGTTCGGCACACCAAATACGAGCTCGTCTATGCCTATGCCGGGCATGGCACCGCGTTCGGCTGCCAGCCGCTGATTGGTGGCGTTATCGAGGTCGAACAAGTCTTTCAGATGGGCGGCGCTGTCCGCCAGGGGTGCCAGTACGGAATCTTCTTGATCGACAAACCGGGAAGGCAGTAATCGGCAGGTATCGAGCTGGCGTACTAAGGCCAGCGGCGGCACCCGCACCTTACATTCCCCCGCGTCGGGCATCAAGCAAGGCGCGCACAGTTTGCATTGCCAGCAAGCCGCCTTCCTGCATGTAGCGCAACGGCGTCTTGCCGCCAAAAATGATGTTGCGGTTGGGCATGCATACCCACTGGTCGGCAAGGTCGTCGCCATACAGAATGTGCAATGCCTTGTAGATGCCCAGCAGGTAGGAAATGCGGGTGATGCGGTCGACCTCCAGCACACGGCCTGGTTTTTTCTTCCATTCGTAGAAAGCGCTGCTTGAAACGCCGCCCAGCAAAATGCAGGCGTCTTCGTCGCGCAGCTTCCAGGCCTGCGCGAGCTTGAAAAAGCCCTGAAGCGCCGATTTGGACAAACGCTCGCGCGCGGCCTTGTCGTTCAGGTCGATAACTGGGGCCGGTTCGAATCGGCTTGATGGATAAGCGTAGGCGAGGCTCATGGCGAAACTCCTTTTACGGACAGTTTAAACTCCTGGTAAGGAGATTGCAAGAGTGCTGTGAAGTCCATACCAGGCCCCGGCTGCTTCCACAGTGGCTGCTTCCACAGCATCAGTTGGCATATAGCGTGGAATTCTTATGGCTTGGGCTTATTAACAATGACCAAAGTATTCGTTCTGTTTTCAGGCACTGCCCCTTAGTCTTGAGCCTGTACTTTAAATCAGTCCCTGAACAAGGATGCACCCATGTTACTGCCCAACTCCATGAAGGTTCTGCTGGTGGCCGCGGCGTTCGTTGCGCAGCAGGTCCACGCTGCGGACGTTTCGCTGCTTAATGTTTCGTACGACCCCACACGCGAACTTTATCAAGAGTTTAACCAGGCCTTTGCCAAACACTGGAAGGACACCACAGGCGACACGGTGACCATCAAGCAGTCGCACGGCGGATCCGGAAAACAGGCCAGATCGGTCATCGATGGAATCGACGCCGATGTCGTCACCCTGGCATTGGCGTCGGATATCGATGCCATCGCGCAGCGCGGACCCATCAAGGCGGATTGGCAAAAAGACTTCGCGCACAACAGTTCGCCATACACGTCCACCATCGTATTTCTTGTCCGAAAAGGCAATCCAAAACAGATCAAAGACTGGGGCGACCTGATCAAGCCGGGTATCTCTGTCATTACACCCAACCCCAAAACATCCGGCGGCGCGAGATGGAATTACCTGGCGGCGTGGGGGTATGCGTTGAAGCAGCCAGACGGCAATGAAGAGCGCGCCAAAGCATTCGTCGCAAAGTTGTTCAAACAGGTGCCGGTGCTCGATTCCGGTGCGCGAGGCTCGACCATCACTTTTGTCGAGCGTGGCATTGGCGATGTCCTGCTGGCTTGGGAAAATGAAGCCCTTCTGGCCATCAAAGAGCTGGGACCCGACAAGGTGGAAATCGTGGCGCCGTCGGTCAGCATCCTGGCTGAGCCGCCTGTTGCCATCGTGGATAAGGTGGTCGACAAGAAAGGCAGCCGTAAAGTTGCCCAGGCATATCTGCAATACTTGTACACCGATGTGGGCCAGGACATTGCGGGGAAGAACTACTACCGCCCCACTTCGGAGAAAATCGCCGCCAAATATGCGCAGCAATTCCCTGCAGTGCAACTGTTCACTATCGAGGAAGTGGCGGGCGGTTGGGACAAGGCCCAAAAAGTGCATTTCGGTGATGGCGGCGTTTTTGACCAGATCTACCTTTCCGGCCAGAAATAGAACATGATGGAAAGAGCCCGAATCATGTCCAGCACAGTCGGCATATTTGCGACGCGACGCCCGCCCTTCCGTGTTATTCCGGGATTCAACATCACGCTGGGATTCACGCTTGTGTACCTCGGCCTGATCGTGCTTATTCCGCTATCGGCCGTCTTCCTGAAGACGTTCACCATGAACTGGAGCGGCTTCTGGGACACCGTGACGTCGGAGCGCGTGATGGCGTCGTATCGCTTGAGCTTTGGGGCCTCGCTCATGGCGGCCGCCATCAATGTTGTCTTTGGCGGCATTGTGGCCTGGGTCCTGGTTCGTTATCGCTTTCCCGGGAAAAGACTGGTCGATGCGCTGGTCGACCTGCCTTTTGCACTGCCGACTGCCGTCGCCGGCATAGCGCTTACCGCCTTGTACGCGCCAAATGGCTGGATAGGTCGGCATCTTGAACCGCTGGGCATCAAGGTTGCTTTTACCCCGCTGGGCATTGTTGTGGCACTGACATTCATCGGTTTGCCTTTTGTCGTCAGAACAGTACAGCCGGTGCTGGAAGAGGCCGAACGAGAACTTGAAGAGGCTGCCGCCAGCCTCGGTGCGAGTCGTTGGCAAACTTTTACCCGGGTGTTATTCCCGACTGTGCTGCCTGCCCTGCTTACGGGCTTCGCCATGGCGTTCGCACGTGCCACAGGGGAATACGGCTCGGTGATCTTTATCGCCGGCAACATGCCGATGATTTCGGAGATCGCCCCTTTGCTCATCGTCACCAAGCTTGAACAGTATGACTATGCTGGAGCGACGGCCATCGCTGTCGTCATGCTGTCCATCTCCTTCCTGCTTCTTCTGGCCATCAACCTGCTGCAAGCGTGGGCGCGCGGACGCAGCAAAGTGACGATAAATTGAGTATGTCCACCCTTGAGCTTACCTTGCCCGCCACGGCGGTCGCTGATGTCCCGTCCGTCCGCGGGACGGCGGCCACCATCGAGCCTCGCTGGGTCCGATTCGGCCTGATCGGCATAGCCCTGCTTTTCTTGATCTTGTTCCTGTTCGTTCCCTTGTTCGCGGTCTTTGCAGAAGCGCTGCGTAAAGGTTGGGATGCCTATGTTGCGGCCATCATTGAACCGGACGCCGTGTCCGCCATCAAGCTGACTTTGCTGGCCGCCTTGATTTCGGTGCCGCTGAATCTTGTATTTGGCGTCAGCGCCGCCTGGGCGGTGGCCAAGTTCGAATTCCGCGGGAAGAACCTGCTGATCACCCTGATCGATCTTCCATTCTCGGTGTCACCGATTATTTCAGGCCTGATCTATGTGCTCATTTTCGGCGCGCAGGGATGGCTGGGACCCTGGCTGTACGAACACGACATCAAGATTCTTTTCGCCTTGCCGGCCATCGTGCTGGCGACCATTTTCGTCACTTTCCCTTTTGTTGCCCGTGAGCTCATACCGTTGATGCAGTCGCAAGGCAGCGAAGAAGAGGAGGCCGCGCTGGTGCTGGGCGCCTCGGGCTGGGAGACGTTCTGGCACGTTACTCTGCCGAATATAAAGTGGGGATTGCTGTATGGCGTCATTCTGTGCAACGCGCGGGCCATGGGTGAGTTTGGCGCCGTATCGGTTGTATCGGGGCATATACGCGGCCTCACCAACACGATTCCCCTGCACGTAGAGATTCTTTATAACGAATACAACTTCTCGGCTGCGTTTGCCGTAGCGTCATTGCTGGCGTTGCTTGCCCTGCTGACGCTGGTCCTGAAGTCATGGATTGAATGGCACGCACTGCCATCAAAGCATGCACGGGAGCATAAATCATGAGCATCGAAGTACGCAATATTCACAAGCATTTCGGCAGTTTTGCCGCATTGAATAATGTTTCCCTGAAATTTCCAGACGGTAAGCTGACCGCCCTGCTTGGCCCTTCGGGCTGCGGCAAAACGACCTTGCTGCGGATTGTGGCGGGACTCGAGCATCCGGACTCGGGCCAGATTCTGCTGGACAATGAAAGCGCAACGCAGCGGCACGTCCGCGAACGCCAGGTCGGTTTCGTGTTCCAGCACTACGCACTTTTCAAGCATATGAGCGTCTTCGAGAACATTGCCTTTGGCCTGCGGGTAAAACCGCGCAAGCTTAGGCCATCCGAAGCTGCCATCCGCGACAAGGTGACGCGGCTGCTGGAACTTGTGCAGTTGGACTGGCTGGCCGACCGCAAGCCCGCTGCCTTGTCGGGAGGTCAGCGGCAACGTATTGCCCTGGCCCGCGCCTTGGCCGTCGAACCGCGCGTGCTGCTCCTGGATGAGCCTTTCGGCGCTCTGGACGCGCAGGTACGCAAGGAGCTGCGCCGCTGGTTGCGCCGTCTGCACGACGAACTCCAGGTTACAAGCATATTCGTGACCCATGACCAGGAAGAGGCCCTAGAGGTCGCCGACGAGATCGTCGTCATGAATCACGGCAAGGTCGAGCAGGTCGGTACGCCCGCATCGGTGTACAACGAGCCCGCAACGCCTTTCGTCTACAGCTTCCTGGGTAATGTGAATCTATTTCGCGGGCGCGTGCACAATGGTCTTCTGCAAACCGGTGCAGCGACTTTTCATGCGCCGGCTCACCAGCACGTGCGCGACCTGCAAGGCACGGCCTATGTGCGCCCGCACGACATCGATATAGATCGCTATACCATTGGCGCCAAGGGACTGGTTGCGCGCCTGGAACGCATCCATGCCGTCGGCCCGATGGCCCAGCTCGAGCTTACTCGCAGCGATAACGGCGAACTGATCGAAGCGGTGATATCGCAGGAAAGGTTGCGGCAACTGCAACTGAAAGAGAACGAGCCGCTTGTGGTCCGGCCCCGGCAAGTTCATATCTTCCTGGATCAGGCCGCATAGCGATCGCCGAAGGCACTTGCTCAGTTCTTAGCGGACAGACAGCAGGATCACACCGGCAATGATGACGATGCATCCTAGCCATCCCGCCGGCGGCACTTTCTCCTTGAGTATGAGGAAGCCGGCGAAGGTCGCCATCATCATCGACATCTCGCGCAAGGGCGCTACGACACTTACATCGGCGCCTTGTTGCAAGGCATACAGGACCAGAATATATGCCATGGGGGACAGCGCACCCACGGCCAGCGCCAGATGCCATTTTCCCTGCATCTGCAGCATCATGTTTTTGCGGCGCACCCAGGTGCTGGGGGCCAGCAACAGCGTACCGCCACAGGCGGACAGCCAGTCCAGCAGAACCGGCGCCACGAGCAATACCTTGACGCTGTAGGCGTCGCTCAGACTGTATGCGGCGATGAACATGCCTATCAACAAGCCCCAGCGTATTCCCACCCAGGCCTGGGCCTGCGCAAACTTGCGCCAGTTTCCCTGAGTGGCGATAAGCAGTATGCCTGCCACCACGCTGCAGATGCCCAGGACTCCGAGGGCCGAAGGCGTTTCCGCCAACCACAGGAAGGCGCCTGCGCTGGCCAGCAGCGGGCCGGTGCCGCGCGCAACCGGATAAACCACGGACAGGTCGGCCGCACGATAACCCCGCATCAGGCATATGCTGTACCCCAGATGCAGGGCGCTGGAAATACCGATGAATGCGGCCACTTCCCAGGTCCACGTCATGCCCTCATTCCACAGTATGTAGACGACCCATGGGGCGTAAAGCACGGTGGACATCAGTCTATAGCAAAAGACAAACGAGGCCCCGGCTCCGGCCGCACGTTTGGATATCAGGTTCCACGACGCATGGAGGCCGGCCGCAATGACGACCAGAAGGAAAACCTGAAGCGTCATTGGGGATGTGACGTCATGAAATTGAAGCGTCGCAGCTAAAGGATTTCTTCCAGGACCGCGGCCGGCCGGCATAAACGAGTACCTTTCTCTGTGACGACAAAGGGACGGTTCATGAGAATAGGATGAGCGGCCATGGCATCGATCAATTGGTCGTCGCTGACGCCGGGGTCGCCCAGGCCGAGCTCATCGAAGAGCGCTTCTTTGCTTCGTATGGCTTCGCGGGGCGTCAGGCCGGCGCTTTGTATAAGTTGGCGCAATTCGCCGCTAGCCAGAGGGGTATTGAGGTACTCGACAACGTCGGTTTGTATGCCGCGGTCTTGCAGCGCCTGCAATACATTGCGCGAAGTGCCGCAACGAGGATTATGATAGATCGTAGTCATAGCTATGGGCGTCAAGTCTTGTGGGTCTGACATCTTAGCGCTTTGAACCGTTTACCGGGAGCCACCATGGTATTTTTTCGCCAATTCAAGTTCGTGTCTTACCATGTCGTCGCCTTGTCCTGCGCATTTTCGTTCAGCGCCCATGCGCAACTGGAAGTCGGCGCCGCCGCGCCCTCCTTCTCCATCCAGGCCGCAATGGGTGGCAATGCCTTCGACTTTTCGCTGAACGACGCCTTGAAGACAGGTGCTGTCGTACTGTATTTTTATCCCGCCGCATTCACCAAAGGCTGCACTATCGAGGCGTATCAATTCGCCGAAGCGACTGATGAATACAGGAAGCATGGCGCCACTGTGCTTGGGGTGTCTGCCGACGGCATTGAAAAATTAAAGGAATTTTCGGTCAGCGCTTGCAAAAGCAAATTTGCCGTAGGTGCAGATCCGGACGCCACTGTCATAAAGGCCTACGACGCACAAATGGCGTTCAAGCCGGACATGGCCAATCGTGTTTCCTATGTAATAACGCCGGATCACAAGGTCTACTACGAGTACAGCAGCATGAGCCCGGATGATCATGTGACCAACACCATGGCGGCGGTAAAGGATTGGGCGGCCAAGAACAAATGAACAAGGTAAAGCCACTTGCCAGACCTGCTTCCGCAGTGCCATATTCGCCGGAAAAGCCGGTTGTTTTCAATGGTAAAGTGTCACGATCAATAGCCAGAAAGTAAAGCGTATCCGATGACATCGATTTATTCTTTTTCGGCTCGGACGCTGCGTGGCAACGACTTGGCCTTGTCATGCTATCAAGGCCAAGTCGTCCTGGTCGTCAACGTGGCGTCCGAGTGCGGATTCACGCCGCAATATCAAGGCCTGGAAGCGCTCTACCGCGATTATCGCGAACGCAGATTCACCATATTGGGTTTTCCTTGCGATCAGTTCGGGCACCAGGAGCCGGGCAGCGCCGAAGAGATCGCCCGTTTCTGCCACAGCCAATACCAGATATCCTTCCCCATGTTTGACAAGGTTGCGGTCAACGGACCCCAAGCCCACCCCTTGTTTTCCTGGCTCAAGGATGAAAAAGCCGGGGTCCTGGGCACGCGGAACATTAAATGGAACTTCACCAAGTTCCTGTTAGGTCGCCACGGGCAGGTTCTGGAGCGCTATGGCTCAACCACCAAACCCGATACCCTGCGCGGCGATATTGAACGAGCCCTGGCGGAAGCGCAAACAGGTTTCCCAGACAATGACATAAAGGATCAGCATGATTGATTTGTACTACTGGACTACCCCGAACGGCCACAAGATCACTTTATTTCTCGAAGAGACGGGGTTGCCCTATAAGATTTTCCCCATCAATATAGGCAAGGGTGAGCAATTCCAGGCTGAGTTCCTGAAAGTGGCGCCGAACAATCGGATTCCCGCCATTGTCGATCATGCTCCCGGCGATGGCGCAGCGCCAATATCAGTGTTCGAATCGGGTGCCATACTGCTGTACCTGGCGGAAAAGACCGGCCGGTTCATACCCGACAGCTTGCGAGGCCGAGTCGATACCCTGCAATGGCTGTTTTGGCAAATGGGCGGCCTTGGCCCCATGGCCGGGCAAAATCATCATTTCAACAACTATGCTGTCGAGAAAATTCCATACGCGATCGACCGCTATGTGCGTGAGACCGCGCGTTTGTACAAGGTGCTCGACCGCCAGCTTGACGGCCGGGAATTCATTGCAGGCGAATATTCCATTGCCGATATGGCGTGCTACCCATGGGTCGTGCCGCACGAGCGCCAGGGACAGGACCTGAATGATTTTCCAAATTTGCAGCGTTGGTTTGAGGCCATACGCGCCCGGCCGGCCGCTGTGCGCGCCTATGAAAAAGCCGACCAGATCAACACGGCGCCGTCAGTCAGCGACGAAGAATCCCGCAAAATTCTTTTCGGCCAGGATGCTGCGACCCTCAAATGAAAAGCATGAAATCCATATTTCCTATCCGCCTGGGGCTGACCATAGTCTCGGCATTGGTCTTGACGGCGTGTGCCAGCGGACCGTCAGACAATATTTCGCTTATACCAGCCGAAACCGCCGACCAAACCAGCAAGGAAGGATTGTTCACGCAAGCGGTCAAGTGGGAACACGAGAAGCCGGGCTGCGAGGGCGACTGCCCGACCGTGAAGCTTGACTCCATTGTTTTTCCGGGCAACGCAATACTGACCGAATTAGTGGATCATGCCCTTGCTGTCATGACGGGCGTAGGCAACAGCGGAGCTCCGCCTTATTTCACGGTGAAAGAGTACGAGACATATTTTTGGAAAACGGCGGGGCCGCGCGATTCGACCTTGCTGTCGGCAAAAACCCGCTACCGCAACAAATACCTGACCGTGGTCGAATTGAATACCTGGCAGTATTTTACCGGCGCAGCCCACGGGATATCGGCCACTCAATTCCTGAACTGGGACAATGCCACCGGAAAGGTGCTGGGCCTGGCCCATGTGCTGGAAGACGGAAAACACGACGCCTATATTGCCGCCCTGAAAGAGTCGCATGCGCAATGGCTGGCGAAAAACCCGGACGCGATTCGCGATCCTGCTGCATACAACCGCTTGTGGCCGTTCCAGGTCAGCAGCAACTTTGCTTTCACCGATGGGGGGCTGCTGGTGAAGTATGACTCATACCAAATTGCACCCTACTCCTCCGGCCAGCCGGAATTGCTGATTCCGTATAACAGGCTGCGCGGCATATTGCGGCCGGAGTTCATTCCTACCTGACTACTGCGACGCGGCGGCCGGTGCGCCGGCTGCCGCAATACGGCGCCGCAGTCTGCAACTTGCGATGGCTTGCCGGTTGGAGCAAAGCAGTGCCTTGTTCAAGGCGCTGCTCTTTTACTTGAAGCGCTCCAGGTCAAAGTATGGCGAGGTCGAAGCCGGCTTGTCCTGTTTCTTTTCCGGAGCATCGCGCTTGGTCGGCTCGGCGCCGGCATCGACATCACCCAGGTCTATCGTCTTGACTCCGGATGCATCGCCGGCACTTTCGGGTGCCGTAGTGCCGCCTTGTTGACGCGCAGCGGCTCGTTCCTTGAGCGTCTTGTCAATGAGGGATTGCAGCATAGCCGCCAGTGCATCGTGCCTGTTGTTGATGGCCCAGTCGGCGGCGTCGAGTTTTTGAAGATTCTGGGTCGTGACTTCCGCCCCGTGATCCAGCAACAAGCGAACCATGGCTTCGCTGCCCGAGTGCGCCGCCATCATCAGCGCTGTGGTGCCGTCGGGAGCGGGCGCATTGACGATAGCCTTGTTCGCGATCAGCATCTTGGCCGTCTCCAGCTTGCCGGTCGAAGCCGCATACTGCAGGGGCGTCCAACCCAGGCGATTCACCATCGCTCCGCGCCGGATCAGATCTTGCGCCCTTTTGGTCTGGCCGAGTACTGCCAAATACATCAAAGGTGTTTCGCGATTGATATTGATCGCATTGAGCACAGTTTTTCTATTCGCGGCAAGCACATCGTAGACTCCCCATGCACCATCGCGTATGGCTTGCATGATGGCAGGCTGCCCCTTGGGACTCAGTTCGTTCGGATCGGCGCCGCGCGCAAGTGCCGTCCTGACATTGGACACCCGATCATTGGCGATATCCACCCACCAGTCAGCAGGATAGTCAGCGTGGGCGGTGACGCACAACAACGCGGCCGCCAATCCGACGCTCCATCGACGCGTATGCACAGAAATCAAGGAAAGTAAGTTCATAATTAACTTTAACTAACTAGCTTTAGATATTTTACTTTAATTAAACTGTTTAAGTGATTGTTAATAAATAATTATTGCCTTTATAGAGCTCTTTCTGCGCAGTTGAAAATAAACTATAATTTACTTTGTATTATCTTTTTATCTTATTGAATAAATTGAAAAAATTGTTTGTTGATTGCTCCGCCACTGTTGCGGCGGAAATCCCACGCAAATCAGCAATCTTCTCGGCCACATGCATCACGTTGGACGGATCATTCAATTTGCCGCGATGTGGGACAGGCGCCAGATACGGCGAGTCGGTCTCGATCAGCAAGCGGTCCAGCGGAAGCTTTCTCGCCAGTTCCTGCAGGTCTTGCGCTTTCTTGAAAGTAACGATGCCTGAAAGCGAGATATAGAAATTCAGGTCCATTGCGGCCTGGGCTACTTCCCAGGACTCGGTAAAACAATGCATGACGCCGCCGTATTCGTCCGCGCCTTCTTCTTTCATGATACGCAGAGTATCGGCGCTGGACGAGCGCGTGTGTATGATCAAAGGCAATCCGCTGGCACGGCTAGCCCGGATATGCGTGCGAAAACGTTCACGTTGCCATTCAAGCGGCTCGGCCAAACGAAAATAGTCCAGGCCGGTTTCGCCTATGGCCACGACTTTCGGCGACTGCGCCATGTCGACCAGTTGTTGGACTGACGGCTCGGGCGTGTCTTCGTAATCGGGATGCACCCCCACTGAAGCATACAGGTGGGGATGCGGTGCGACCAATTCCATCAGCCCGGGCCAATTTGGCAGATTCACACTGACAACCAAGGCATGACCGACCTGGTTCTGCGCCATGCGCTCGAGGATTTCGGGCAAATTCTTTGCCAACTCGGGGAAGTCGAGATGGCAATGGGAGTCTACGTACATGGTTATTCCTTCGGTTGGCACGCCAGCGCCACGCGCTGCAAAGAACTGTGTATAAGCAGCTTGGGATTGAGCGGGTGTCTGGCGAACGCGCGTTGCTGCGCCAGCCATTTTGCGGTTTCCGCCAGATTTTCCAGGGCCGCATGCTTGGCCGCCTGGCGAACCGGCATTTCGAGGCCCGGAAAATAACGCAGGGGTGCGCCGGTAGCCGCAAGAAGCAGATCGACGAAAAGGCGTTGAAGCGCGTCTATCCAGATTTCGGCTGGTACTTTTTCCAGATGGTCTGCCAGCGGGCCGATATCGACGGCCGTGCCCCGGGACAATGGCGAAACCAGTTGGCTCAGCCAATCGGGGCATGGATTCTTGCCGGTTTGCGCCAGTTGCAGCGCCAATAAAGGCGCACCGCCGGCGGCGGCAAGCCACAGCTCGGCATCGCTCACCTGCTGTTGACCCAGCCACGCAAGACTCGTGGTCTTGTCCGGAACGGGTAAAGGCAGACGGCGGCAACGCGAGAGCAGCGTAGGCAATAAGCGGTCCGGCGCGTCGGCCACAAGCAGGAAGACAGTATGCTCGGGAGGCTCTTCAAGCACTTTCAACAGCGCATTCGCGGAGATACTGTTCATCGCCTGGGCCGGATACAAGACAGCAACACGCCAGCCGCCACGGTGAGTGGCGGTATTGAACCACGAGCTCAAGCCACGCAACTGCTCTACCCGGATGTCTTTCGATGGCGCCTTTTTGGGCGCGTTGGGCGCTTCACTTTCATCTTCCGCGCTGCCGGCACCCTCTTCCAGCGCCACTGCTTCGGGCCGGATACGGCGTAAATCGGGGTGATTGCCACTGGTCAGCCATTGACATGCGGCGCAATGGCCACAGGCCAGGCCACCCAACGGCGACTCACATAAAAGGCTTGCCGCCGCCGCCAGCGCAAACTGGCGCTTCCCAATACCCGGAACCCCGTGGATCAGCCACGCATGGGCAAACCTGTCGCGCTGTGCAAGCCACGACGTGGCCAGCGGTTCTTGCCAAGGCAAGAATGGCATCAGGTCGCTCATTGCGCGCTGCCTTCAAGATGCCCCGTAACCAGCTCGTCGATCTGGGAGGCAAGATTACGGCGCACGGCGTCGATGGACACGGTGGAGTCAATGATACGCATGCGCTGGGGGTGTTTGCGTGCCTGCTCATGGTAAGCATTACGTGTACGTTCGAAGAAAGCGTCGCCCTCCTGCTCGAAGCGATCGAGGTCGCGAGTATGCTTCAGACGTTCACGCGCTACCGCCAGCGGAACATCAAAAAGCCAGGTGCGGTCCGGCTGCAGATCGGCATGTACCCATTGCTCGAGTGCGCCAATGCGGCTGCCGCCCAACTGGCGTCCTCCGCCCTGATAAGCGTACGTGGCGTCCGTGAAACGGTCGCAGACTACCCACTTGCCGGCCCGCAGGGCTGGTTTGATAACGGTCTCAAGATGTTCGCACCGGCCCGCAAACATGAGCAGGGTCTCCGTTTTAAGATCCATGGCTTGCGTCAGCACCAGCTGCCGCAGTTGCTCGCCCAGTGTAGTGCCGCCGGGTTCCCGGGTCGATACGACGGGTAGTCCGCGATCTTGCAGTTGCTCTACCAGCCATTGGACATGCGTGCTTTTGCCCGCTCCATCCAGCCCTTCCAGAGTAATAAAACAGCCACGCTGAACGTCCATTAGTTACGTCGTCCCAATATATATTTAGATACAGCGCGATTATGGTCCACAAGGTTTTTGGAGAACTCGCTGGAGCCGTCGCCTCGGGAAACAAAATAAAGAAACTTGTGTTGTTCAGGATGCAAGGCCGACAACAAGGCCGCCTTTCCGGCGCTGGCAATAGGCGTTGGCGGCAAACCGCCACGCGTGTAAGTATTCCAGGGGGTATCGGTAGTGAGGTCTTTCTTTCGAATTCGACCCTGATAGGCATCACCCATTCCATAGATGACTGTTGGGTCAGTCTGCAATGGCATGCCGATCCGAAGACGGTTGATGAACACGCCTGCCACGCGTTGCCGATCGGCGCTCAGGCCGGTCTCTTTCTCGACGATGGACGCCAGTATCAAGGCTTCATAAGGACTCTTCAGCGGCAACTCGGGATCACGTTCGGCCCAGGCTGAGGCCAGCAGTTGTTGCTGGGCATGATAGGCGCGCCGCAGAATATCAAAGTCGGAGGAACCAGGTACGAAGATATATGTGTCCGGATAGAACAAGCCTTCCAGGCTCTTTTCAGGCGCGCCGAGCTTTTTCGCTATTTCTTCATCGGATACAGCGGACAGTGTTTGTTTGACTTGTGGATTCTCTTCCAGCGCCTGGCGGATGCGCTGATACGTCCAGCCTTCCAGCAAGGTTATTTGCGTTTGCGTCATGTCGCCGTTGGCCATGCGTTCCAGCAGTGTGCGTGGCGTGTCGCCACGTACCGCCTCGTAGGCGCCCGCCTTTATCAAGGTGTCCCGGCCCGTGATGCGAGCCAGTACGGCGAAGGCGTCTTCGTTGATCTGAATGCCCGATTTGTTCATCAACTGAGCGATGGTCCGCGGACGGCTGCCCCGCTCAACCACGTAGTCGACGCGTTCGGCGTCCATGGCGACCGGGTGCTCGACCCAATACCAGGCAGCCGCGCTCAGGCCCGTGGCGACAATCGCAAGCAGCAAGAGCGTATACAAAATAAAAGATTTGAGTTTTGACATTGAACCAAAGTTTAGCGCGGCCAAAAACCTGGCCGCCGGTGGGAGATCGGGCGCACGCCCCGATATTGAGTATCACTGCATAATTTGTCGAAGCCCGTTATCATAAACGCTACCTCCGCCTATGTCTCTTGTTGCGAGCCCTGTGCCACCCATGAATCATTCTTCGCGCTTCCTTGCGCCCCTTGACGATCTTGCCGTTATCGAAATCACCGGACCGGATGCGGCCGCCTTCCTGCACGGACAACTCACCCACGACGTTACCGGACTGAAGCCCGACGCCGCCCGTCTGGCCGGATATTGCACAGCCAAAGGGCGTCTGCTCGGCAGCATGATGATCTGGTCCGCACAAAAAGATGAAACCTGCGTCCTGTATGCGCTCATCAAGGCCGATATTGCGCCCGCCGTAGTCAAACGCCTCTCGATGTATGTGCTGCGCGCCAAGGTCACCTTGCAACTGTCCTCATCAAAGGTGCTTGGCGTTACGGTCGATAAATCGCTTGCCGGCGAAGCTACGGATTCCACTGATATTTTGAAGCAAGCGGCCGTCATCTCCGCGCAGCAGCAGGTCGGAGACGTAGTCCGTACCGCCGCAGGCGCCTGGGTTGCCGCCCCGTCGGCCAATGCCGACACGACACGCTGGTGGCTCGTCGCCTCTGATTCCGATAGCCTGGCTGCGCCCAATGCGGCCGACGCTGTGGCTGCCGGCGAATGCTGGCGGGCCGCGGATATTGCCGCGGGTCTGCCATGGGTGGTTGCGGCCATCCAGGACGTGTTCATTCCGCAGACGCTCAACCTCGATCTGATCGACGGCGTGAGCTTTACAAAGGGATGCTATCCGGGACAGGAGGTGGTTGCACGCAGCCACTACCGCGGCACCGTAAAACGCCGCATGGCCTATGGCATTGTAACCGGACTGGACGAAGGCAATGCCGACACGCTGCCGGGCGTCGATATCTATAACTTCCAGAAGCCTGATGCGCCTTGCGGCCGTATTGTCAATGCAGCCAGTTGCGGTGCCATGCACGTTCTGATGGAAGTGCAACTGTCCGACCTTCCCACGGCAGACTTCCGGCTGGGAAAGGCGGATGGTCCCGCCATTAAGCTGCAGCCCCTACCCTATCAAGTCAGGGCTGCCGATTAACCGAACCTTATTTCTTGAACAGATTCAGGATGCTGGAGAAATCCTGAGTGCCATTTCCTTGCGCACTGTGCATGGAATAAAGGTTGCGCGCCAGCTCGCCCAGCGGCACCGATGCGCGGGCGTTCAGAGCCGACTCTGCAGCCAGCCCCAGATCTTTCAGCATTAAATCGACGCCGAAGCCTCCGGCGTAGTCTTTGGATGCGGGTGCGTGCTCCATGACACCGGGCCATGGGTTATAGAGTTCGGTAGCCCAGTTGCGGCCCGAGCTCTTCGCGATGATGTCCGACAGGACTTTCGGATCGAGCCCGTTCTTTACTCCCAGCGCGAGAGCTTCGGACGTACCGGCCATCAGTATGCCTAGCAGCATGTTGTTGCAAATCTTGGCGACCTGCCCTGCTCCCGCCTCGCCCGCGTGGAATATATTCTTGCCCATCTTTTCTAGAAATGGCCGGGCCGCGTCGAGATCGGCGGCGTCGCCCCCCACAATAAATGTTAGCGTGCCGGCCACCGCGCCGCCGGTGCCGCCGGAGACCGGCGCGTCGATCATGCGCACGCCGCGTTGCCGTGCCGCTTCCGCAACTTTGCGCGCCGACTCGGGTGCGATCGTGCTGCACTCCAGGACCAATGTATTGGCCGCGATCCCGTTCAGGAGGCCTGATTCGCCCAGGTAGAGGCCTTCCACGTGCTTGCTTGCCGGCAGCATGGAAATGACCACTTCCGCATTCTGCACTGCCTCTTGTGCCGACCCCGCCTCGCCTGCACCGGCGTCGACCAGTGTTTTGATAGCCGTCGGCACCAGGTCGAATACGACCAGATCATGGCCCGCCTTGACCAGATTCAAGGCCATCGGGCCTCCCATATGCCCCAGTCCGATAAAAGCGATACGACTCATTGCTGTCTCCTGTTTCTTTTGATTGATAATAGTCTGTGTACGGTTCAGCGGTGCAGGGCTGCCCGGTCGGTCAGCTGCGTGCCCAGGTCGCCCAGGGGATGGTCCACGGAGTCGGGCCATGGCGCCTGGAAAAAGCGCTGGACCCATGCATCAGTGGCTTGCGCCAGTGTGGCCGGGCTCCATTTTGGCTGCTTGTCTTTGTCGATGAGCAGCGCCCGGATACCTTCCTGGAAATCGCCCTGGACCCCGCAATGCAGGGACACGATATATTCTTCGCGGAATACGTCGGCCAGGGAGAGGAGCCGCACGCGGTCCAGCAATGCAAAACACAAGCGGGCCGATCCAGGCGATCCGGCCATGAATGTGCTTGCCGCACGCTTCAGCCATGGATCGTCGCTGTCGATCCAGGACGCAATGCTGGAGCAGATCGCATCGAAGTCCTCGCCATCGCAAGACTGCCTGATGAGGCCGTAATGTTTTTCCAACGGCCCTTGCGCTGGATCGGGCGTGGCTTGCATGCGGCGCAGCAGACGCCCCAGCCGGACATCGTTTTCGCTGCGTGCACCGGACCAGCTTGCGGCCTGGATTTGCTGCACAAGGTCGTCCCACTGGCCGGCGGCCAGGGTATAGTCGGCCAGGCCCAGGTAGCGGCAATCGCTGTGGCCCAACTGCGCGCCGGTCAGCGCAAGGAACAGGCCGGTGCCGCCGGGAAGCCGCGCAAGCATCCAGGAGCCGCCTACGTCGGGAAATAGCCCTATGGTTATTTCCGGCATGGCAAAGCGAGTGGTTTCCGTTACCACCCGATGGCTCGCACCCATCATCAGGCCCACGCCGCCTCCCATGACGATGCCGCTACCCCAGCACAGTATCGGCTTGGGATAGGTATGAATCTGGTAGTCGAGACGGTATTCGGTGTCGAAAAAGTTTCGGGCGTACACGTTGTCCCAGGCCTGTCCGCCCGAGTTCTGCTGCATGGATTTATAGAGACCGTGCAAGTCTCCGCCCGCGCAGAAAGCCCGGTCTCCGGCCCCCCTCAGGATCACCATTGCGATTGAGTCGTCTTCCTGCCAGTTGCCGAGCTGCGTTTCCAGCAGTTCGCACATTTCCAGCGACAGACCGTTCAATGTCTGCGGACTATTGAGGGTAGCCACGCCCACCTTCATATTGTCGGCTGTATCGAGGACCTGGAACAGCACGGGGGAATTCATCGGATGTCGGCTCCTTTTTCGAGTAGCTGGCGCGCAATGATTACGCGCATGATTTCGTTGGTTCCCTCGAGTATCTGGTGAACGCGGGTGTCGCGCACCAGCCGTTCGAGGGGGTAATCCTTCAGGTAGCCATAGCCGCCGTGAATCTGTTGGGCATCCAGGCAGACCTGGAAGCACAGATCGGTGGCCAGGCGCTTTGCCATGGCGCAGTAGGTAGAAGCCTGCGCGTCGCCCTCGTCCAGCTTCGCAGCGGCCAAGCGCACCATTTGCCGGGAAGCGACGATGCTGGTGAGCATATCGGCGAGTTTGAACTGCAGGGCCTGGAAGTCGGCCAGTTGCCGCCCGAACTGCTTTCGTTCGCCCATATAACGCCGGGCTGCTTCGTAAGCACCCTGGGCCGCGCCCACGGAGCACGCCGCAATATTGATGCGCCCGCCGTCCAGCCCTTTCATGGCGAACTTGAACCCTTCACCCTCCTGGCCCAGCAGATTTTCGGCCGGGATCTCGGCGTTGTCAAAGACTACAGGGCGGGTCGACTGGCTGTTCCAGCCCATTTTGTCTTCTTTGCGGCCGTAGCTAACACCAGGGGTGTCGGCCGGAACCACAAAAGCGGAAATGCCTTTTGCGCCAGCGGCGCCTGTGCGGGCCATGACCACCAGCACGTCGGTATCGCCGGCGCCGGAAATAAATGCCTTGGCCCCGTTAAGTACATATGAGGTGCCGCGTTTCTCTGCCCTGGTGGACAGCGAGCCGGCGTCGGAACCGGCCCCGGGTTCGGTGAGGCAATAGGATCCGAGCTTTTGGCCCGCCGCCATCGCGGGCCCCCATGCATCGCGTACCGTGTCGGTCGCCCAGCACCCTATCATCCATGTCGCCATATTGTGGATGGTCAGGAACGCGGTAGTGGACGGGTCGTAGGCGGCCATCTCTTCGAACACCAGCGAGGCGTCCAGGCGCGGCAATCCCAGTCCGCCTATCGATTCGGGCGCATAAATGCCGCAAAAACCCATTGCACCCGCGCTTTCAAACGTTGCGCGCGGAAAGATTCCTTCGGCATCCCAGCGTGCCGCGTGGGGTTCGAGTTCGCCGACGGCGAAGTCACGTGCCGCCTGGGCAAACGCCTGTTGTTCGTCGCTTAGCCGAAATTCCATAGTGCATGTCTCCTGAATGGCCGCTGTTTTCATCTTGCGCGCCTGCTTGTTTTATTGGTGCCCACCATAGCGCCTAATTGCGTTTTTTTTTGTCATACGCACGACAATTTGTTTGTTTCAGGCATCCAGGACACCGGCCGCGATTTTTGCCTTGCGCCGTTTGGGGCGGTGCCGCGATTTGGTCATGAACGCCTTGCGATGCAATGCCCGCCGTTGCCGCGACTCCATGGGGTCAAAAACAAGCGGCCGGTAGATTTCAATGCGATCCCCGTCGGCCAGGATACGCTCTGGCGAACACAGTTGGCCGTAAATGCCCACTACCACCGCATCGCCAGGATAGTTCGGAACACTATTGGCAAAACGGCTGGCTTCAAGCGCCTGCGCGACCGTGGCCCCGGGCGCCAGCTGGATAGTTACCTGCCAAACTGAATGCGCTTGCGCATATACGACCTGGACCAAGAGGTTGTTGGAGTTGGCCATCATTCGCCATAGACCGCCTGCGCCCGTTGCGTGAACGAATCGATGAAACTGCTGGCGATCCGGTTGAAAATTGGGCCAACCACCGCTTCAAGCGTACGGCTGGAAAATGCATATTCCATTACATAGACGACCTTGCAGGCTTTTTCGTCCAGTTCCTGGAATTCCCAGTTGCCGGTCAGTGCGGAGAACGGGCCATTGACCAGGTGAAAGGTAATGAGGCGCGGGTATTCGTGCTCGTTGCGCGTCGTGAATGTTTGTTTGATGCCAGCGATGCTGATGGTAATGGACGCTTCCATTTCCTTTTCATTGTCACTGTGCACAACGGCGCCGCCACACCATGGCATGAATTCCGGGTACTTCGCCACATCGGCAACAAGGTCGAACATTTGCGAGCGGCTGTAGGGGACGAGGACGGAACGCTGGACTTTATGCATTGAAAGTAGTTAATGGATAGAATGTACTGATTTTACAGCCTATAACTAAATTGATTCATGAGCATTGTCGACAACCGCAAAGCAACGCACGATTACTTTATTGAAGACCGCTACGAGGCGGGTCTCGTGCTGGAAGGCTGGGAGGTAAAAGCGATACGTGCGGGCCATGTACAGCTCAAAGAAAGCTACGTCATCGTGCGCGACGGAGCACTATGGATCATCGGGATGCATATAAGCCCATTGCCCACTGCATCCAACCACATCCACCCCAATTCAACGCGAACGCGCAAGTTATTGTTGCACGCAGAAGAAATCAGCAAGCTTATCGGCAAGGTGGAGCAGCGGGGGTTTACCCTGGTGCCGCTGAACCTGCATTACAAAAATGGCCGGATCAAGCTGGATTTCGGTCTGGGGCGCGGCAAAAAGCTGCACGATAAACGCGATGTCGCGCGCGACAAAGACTGGGAACGCGAAAAGCAGCGCATCATGAAGCACGACACCCGCAACTAGCGGCTTGGGAAAGGATATGCCCGTTCAGCCTAGTGTAAAGCCTTCCAGTTGCAGCAGCGACACTTTGCGTGCCAGCCCGCCGGTATAACCCGTAAGCGTGCCGCCATTTCCCAGGACGCGGTGGCACGGAATAATGATGGATACAGGATTACGCCCCACTGCCGTACCTACTGGTCGGCCGTGTTGCGGCGTGAGGCCCGCCGCGCGTGCGATCTCGCCGTACGATGCCGACTCTCCGTACGGAATATCCAGCAAGGCCCGCCAGACCTTCTTTTGAAACTCGGTGCCTTCGACGTGCAACGGCACGGTGAACGATTTAAGTTCGGAACGGAAATAGGCATCGATTTCCTGCCGTGCCTGTTGGAATAGTGCTTCGACGCAGCCCGGTGTATCGGCTTGCAGCACCCGGAAGAGGTCTTGCACGCTTTCATCCGCGACGCCCTGGCGCCTGCCTTCCGCTTCCGGTTCGGCCATACCGGATTTTTCAGGAGACGGCAGCGCTGACACGAACAGATCGCCTTGCGCGACCCGATGGGCCTTGAATTTTTTAATGGGCAGCCCTTCCATCAGGCCGGCGGAAGGTCCTTCATGTCGAGATGGCGGCAAGGTCGCAGCGCTAGACAACGGGCAGTCACTTTGATCGATGAAGTAAACGCCGCTGAGGTGGCTCCCGTTGGAGCACAGCAGCATTGTGCCCAGGTCGGATGGCATTTGCGCGTAAAACGTCATGGTCTTTCCTTCTCAGTGCAGCTTGACTCGCGGTGTGCCGCGTTTCATGAGCAACCGTCCGAATGCCAGCGAAGCCGTTCGGACAAAGCCGAGAATAGCCAGGTGATGCATAAGGTGCAAGCTCATATACATGATCCTGGCCAACAGCCCCTGCACGAACCAGTTTTTGCCGGTCAATACGCCCATGAGGCTGCCCACGCCGCGGCTATGACCCACGGAAACCAGCGAGCCATAGTCCCGGAAGCGGAACTGTCGGGGCTGGACTTCTTTGCCTCGTATGCGTTCGGCCATGACAGGGAGCAAAAAGACAGCCTGTTGATGAGCCACCTGCGCCTTGGCTGGAAGGAACTTCCCCGGGCCGTCCCAGGGCGCCTGGGCGCAGTCGCCCATGGCGAAAATAGCCGGGTCGCTGCTACGCAAGCCGCCATCCACGACGAGCTGATTGATGCGGTTCGTTTCCAGGCCCAGGTGCGTGAGAAATCCGGGAGCCTCGATACCTGCGGCCCATACGCATAAGTCTACCGGGTATCGGACGCCGTTGGAGTCGTACAAGGCATCGGCTTCGACCCTGGCTACGCGCACCGACGTTTTCACCGTAATGCCGCGATCGATCAGTAATTGCTGGGCCGCACTGGACATCTTGGGCGAAAGTGCGGAGAGTATGCGATCGGATCCCTCGAGCAGCGTGATCTGTATGTCTTCTTGGGGGTCGAGGCTGTTGAGTCCATAGAACACAGCGTCTGCGCAGGCCTCGCGCAGCTCCGCCGCAAGCTCGACTCCAGTGGCGCCGCCGCCCACTATCCCTATGTTCAAGGCGTAGCTGGCATGATTTGATTTTTTCTGATTCGCCGTGACCAGCTCATGCAGCAGACGAAGCCGGAATCGTTCCGCTTCTTCGGTGGAATCGAGCGCTATCGCGAACTCGGCCGCGCCAGGGGTTCCGAAAAAGTTCGATTTGCTGCCGACCGCGAGCACTAGAGTATCGTAAGGCAGCTTGCGGGATGGAAATACTTCAATCTGCTGATCGGAAAACACCGGTTCGAGCTGTATCTGCCTGCCCTCGCGATCGATATGCGCAAGCTCGCCGAATATAAATGTAAAGCCCTTGTCTTTGGCCAGCATGAAATACGACAGCCCTTCGCGATGTATATCGAGCGTGCCGGCGGCTACTTCATGCAAGGAAGGTTTCCAGATGTGGTCGCCGGCCTTGTCGACCAAAAACACATGCTCGGGGCCAAACTGTTGGCCCAGTTTGGCCGCCAGCTCAAGTCCGCCGGCCCCGCCGCCGACAATCACAACCCGGTGTGGTTCTTTGTGCGTCATTTTTTTCCTTTGCCCACGGTACGCTGGAACAGGATACTAAGGAACCGCCGCATTCGGCAGTGGATTCCACCCCCCTCCCAGCGCCTTGTAAAGCGTAACGTGGTTGCTGTTCGCAGTCAGGCGCAAACTTATCAGGTCTTGCTGCGCGGAATAAAGGCTGCGTTGTGCATCCAGGACATTCAGATAACTGTCCACGCCACTGTTAAAACGCGCATTCGACAAGACATGGTAGTCCGCCGATGCATCGACCAGGGCCGCCTGGGCACTCAACTGTTCCTCTAAAGTACCACGTTGAGCCAATCCATCGGCCACTTCCCGGAATGCCGCCTGTATCGATTTTTCATACTGCGCGAGCGCAATGTCGCGATCGACCTCGGACACCCTCAGGTTGGCGCGGTTTCGTCCGCCCTCAAAAATAGGGATATCGATCTGCGGCATGAAGTTCCAGAAACCTGAACCGCCATCGAACAGGCCGGATAGCGCGCTGCTGGTGGTTCCCGCCGACGCGGTCAGGCTGATTCTGGGAAAGAATGCGGCCCGTGCGGCGCCAATATTGGCATTGGCCGCCTGCAGCAGGCGCTCTGCCTCAACGACGTCAGGACGCTGTTGCAGCACTTGAGAAGGAACACCAGCATTCAACCGCGCCAGGGTCACCTTGTCGTCCTGTTGCGACGTAGGCAGCAATTCGTCGGGAATGTTCCCACCCGCCAGCAGAACCAGTGCGTTCTTGTCCTGCGCGATCTGGCTGGTAAAGCGAGCCACGTCCACCCTGGCCGATTCCACCACGGTTTGCGCCTGCCGGAGGTCCAGCATCGAGGCAACGCCCAACTCATGGCTGCGACGGATCAAGTCGTAGGATTCTTTCTGATTGATCAGGGTATGCCGGGCAAGCTGCAGGCGCTCATGGTCGGCGCCCAGCGTGAGATAGGCATTGGCCAATTCCGCCACGAGCGACAATTGCACGGCATTGCGCGCCTCTTGCGTGGCAAGGTAGCGCTGCAAGGCCTCATCCTTCAGGCTGCGCACGCGACCAAACAGGTCCAACTCGTATGCGCTCATGCCGACGCCCGCACTATATTGACGGCTTATACCTGCGTCGCCCGTAGCGGAGAGATCAGCCGGCAGGCGTTGATTGGTACCGGAGCCGGACACTCCTATGGAAGGAAAACTGTCGGCGCGCCGGATTTGATACTGCGCGCGAGCTCTATCGATATTCAGGGCCGCCATGCGAAGATCGCGATTATTCTCCAGCGCCATGGAAATGATCTTGCGCAGATCGGCATCGAGAATGAATTGCTGCCAGGCGATGTCAGCGGCCGTGGGCACCGCCTCTCCGCTCTCTTGACCATACGCTGGGCCGGTGGGCCATTCCGCGCTCACCGGTGCGGCTGGTTGCTGGTAGCTTGGCGCCATGCTTGTGCAACCGGCCAGCAGCATCGCTGCGGCGATTGATGTCAAAGACAAATGTTTCATGTCAGGCCTTCTGTTCGGAGAGCGTTGCCGTGGAGTCGGTGGATGACTGATGGTCCTTCTTTTTTGACGAGAACAGCCGGCGCACCACGACGAAGAACACAGGGATGAAGAAAATGCCGAGAGCCGTTGCCGCAATGGTTCCGCCCAGCACGCCGGTACCGATGGCGTTCTGGCTTCCTGAACCGGCCCCCGTCTTGATGGCCAGGGGAAGCACTCCCAGGCCGAAAGCGATGGATGTCATCAGAATGGGCCGCAGGCGCAACCTGGCTGCCTCCAGCGCCGCTTCGACCAGGCCCATGCCTTCTTCCATGAGGTCCCGTGCGAACTCGACGATCATGATGGCGTTCTTCGCGGCCAGCCCTATTGTTACCAACAGCCCGACCTGGAAGTACACATCGTTGGACATTCCGCGTCCGGTGGCGGCGAGTAGCGCCCCAAGTACCCCCAGGGGCACGACCAGCATCACGGCGACTGGAATGGACCAGCTTTCATACAAGGCGGCCAGGCACAGGAAAACCACAATCAAGGAGATGGCATACAAGGCCGGTGCCTGGGAACCGGACATGCGTTCCTGATACGACAGCCCCGTCCATTCAATACCGAAACCGGGCGGCAGTTGCGCCGCAATCTCTTCCATTGCGGCCATGGCGTCGCCCGAACTTACGCCGGGTGCCGGCTCGCCCTGGATCTGCACAGCCGGGATACCGTTGTATCGCTCCAGACGCGGCGAACCGTACTCCCAATGCGCCGTTGCAAAGGCCGAGAAAGGAACCATCTGGCCCGATGCATTGCGCGCGTACCATTTGTGCAGGTCCTCGGGCACCATGCGGAATTCAGCTTCGGCCTGGGCATAGACCTTCTTGACCCGTCCCTTGTCGAGGAAATCGTTCACATAGGTGCCGCCCCAGGCGCTGGAGAGCGTGCTGTTGACCTGATCCATGCTCAAGCCCAAAGCGCCTGCCTTGGCCTGGTCGATCTCGATGCGGTACTGCGGTGTGTCGTCCTGTCCGTTAGGCCGCACGGCGACCAGGTCGGGATTCTGGGCGGCCAGGCCCAGCAATTGATTGCGGGCTTCCGTCAGCTTTGCATGCCCCATTCCGGAACGGTCCTGCAGATACATATCGAAGCCCTTGGCATTGCCCAGCTCGAGTACGGCGGGCGGCGCAAACGCGAATATCATGCCGTCCTTGATCTGCGACAGTGCCGCCGACGCACGAGCCGCAATCGCCGCAACGCCGTTCTCCTCGCCCGGTCGCGCGCTCCAGTCCTTCAGCTTGACGAACCCCAATCCGGCATTCTGGCCGGCGCCCGCGAAGCTGAATCCCGCTACGGTGAACACGGATTCGACGTTGTCGTTCTCATTGCTCATGAAATGAGCTTCCATCTTGTCCAGCGAGGCCAGCGTGCGCTCCTGGGTTGCACCGGCGGGCAGCAAGACCTGGGTAAAGAGCACGCCCTGATCTTCGTCCGGCAGGAAAGATGTCGGCATCCTGATGAACAGCAATATGGCAACGACCACCAGCGCCAGATAAATCAGCAGATAGCGGGTACTGCGGGTAATCATATGCCCGACCCAGGAATGGTATTTCTGGGTGCTGCGGTCAAAACTTCGATTGAACCAGGTAAAGAAACGACCTCGCGCCACGTGCTCGCCCTTGGCGACAGGCTTGAGCATGGTGGCGCAGAGAGCCGGCGTCAGCACAATAGCGACCAGCACGGACAGCCCCATGGCCGAGACGATGGTGATCGAGAACTGACGATAGATTACGCCCGTGGAACCGCCAAAGAAGGCCATGGGTACCAGGACGGCTGAAATCACGAGGCCGATACCCACCAGCGCCCCGGTAATCTGGTCCATGGACTTGCGCGTCGCTTCTTTCGGCGACAAACCTTCCTCTGTCATCAGGCGTTCGACGTTTTCCACCACTACGATGGCGTCATCGACCAGCAGGCCGATTGCCAGCACCACGCCGAACAGGGTCAGCGTATTGATGGAGAAGCCGAAAGCGGCAAGGATGCCGAAAGTGCCCAGCAAGACGACAGGCACTGCGATCGTTGGAATAATGGTTGCCCTGAAGTTCTGCAGAAACAGGTACATGACCAGGAACACCAGGATGACCGCCTCGATCAGCGTGCTTACGACTCCCGATATCGACACCTCCACGAAAGGCGTCGTGTCGAAGGCGATGACCGCTTTCATGCCAGGCGGAAAGTTTTTCTCCAGCTCGCTGACCTGGGTCTTGATGGCTTCCGCCGTATCGAGTGCATTGGCGCCGGTAGCCAGCTTGAAGCCCATCCCGGCGGCCGGCATGCCGTTGTAGCGTGCCACCACGTTATAGCTTTCGCTGCCCATTTCCAGGCGCGCCACATCGCGCAGACGGACCGACGCACCGTCGGGCGTAGTGCGCAACAGTATTTCACCAAACTGCTCGGGAGTCTGCAGCAAGGATTGCGAGGTGATGGTGGCATTGATCTGCTGGCCGGGCACCGAGGGCGTTGCGCCCAACTGCCCCGCCGATACCTGGGCGTTCTGCGCCTGTATGGCACTGACGATGTCGCCCGGCACCAGGTTGTAGCTGTACAGCTTGTTGGGGTCGAGCCAGACACGCATGGCATATTGGCTGCCGAACACCTCCACCTCACCCACGCCCTCGACACGGCTCATGGGATCGCGCAAGTTGGCCGTCGCATAATCGCCCAGGTCGGTGGCCGTCATGCTGCCATCTTCCGAGATCAAGCCGACCACCATCAGGAAGTTGGCGGTCGACTTCGTGACGATGACGCCCTGGCGCTGTACCTCCTGGGGCAGCATGGGCGTTGCTACCGACAATTTGTTCTGCACTTGCACTTGGGCAATATCGGGATCCGTTCCCGCTTCGAACGTAACGGTGAGCGACATTCTGCCCGAGGAATCGCTGGTCGACGACATGTAGTCCATGCCGTCGATGCCCTTCATCTGCTGTTCGATGACTTGCGTAACCGTATCCTGCAGTGTCTGGGCGGATGCGCCAGGGTAAGTTGCGGCAATGGTGACTTGCGGCGGCGCAATACTTGGATACTGGGCAACCGGCAGGCCCAGAATGGACAATCCGCCCGCCAGCATGATCACCAGGGCGATTACCCAGGCGAAAATCGGGCGGTCAATAAAAAATCGTGACATGGTCTATGTTCCTGGAGTGAGTCGGATCAACCGGCAGTGATTTCGACCGCAAGTGCGGATGCGCCGGGTCGAACCTTCTGCACTCCCTCTACGATCACCCGTTCACCCGCCGCGATGCCGGCATCGACCAGCCACTGATCGCCGATAGTCCGGGTCGCGGTCAAGGCACGGCTTTCCACCTTGCCTTCGGAATTGACCAACAGCGCCGTTGCGTTGCCTTTGGAATCTCGAGTCACGCCTTGCTGCGGTACCAATATGGCCTCGTCGCGAACGCCCTCTTCCAGGATGGCCCGCACGTACATTCCCGGCAGCAATTGCTGTCCGGGATTGGGGAATACGGCGCGCAGAGTGACCATGCCTGTGCCGGGATCGACACTGACATCCGAGAATTGCAACTCACCGGAGTGTTCGTACTGTGTACCGTCCTCGAGGATTAACCTTACGTTGGCCCGCGCATCGGAAGATGTCGACAGCGATCCGGAATCCAGCGCCCGGCGCAGGTGCATCAGCGCGATGCTGGACTGCGTGACGTCCACATAGATAGGGTCAAGTTGCTGAATCGTCGCAAGCGGAGCGGCCTGATTCGCCGAAAGCAATGCCCCCGGGGTAATGCTTGATTGACCGATACGGCCTGAAATCGGCGCGGTGACGCGGGTGTAGCCCAGATTGATGGCAGCCATTTCAAGGGCGGCCTTCGCGGACGCCACATCAGCCTGCGCCTGCAGCAGTTCCGCCGCGGCGCGGTCATTGTCCTGCTTGCTCACCGCATTGATCTTCACAAGCTCCTTGTAGCGCCCGGCAGTCAGTCCGGCGACCTTGAGGTTAGCCTGAGCCTTGGCCAGCGCGGCCTTGGCGCTATTGTGACTGGCCTCGTAGCTTGCCGCATCGATTTCGTACAAGGTCTCGCCCGCTTTGACGTCGCTGCCCTCCTTGAATAATCTTTTCTTGACGATGCCGCCGACCTGAGGGCGAACCTCCGAAACCATGAATGCACTCGTGCGGCCTGCCAGTTCAGTGGTCAGCGAGACGGGCTGTGCAGCAATAGTTATTACGCTGACCTCGGGCACCGGAGGCGGCCCGCTTTGGGCGACGGGCTCACTACAACCAGCGAGGACAAAAGCGCCCGCTAGTACTGACAACAGGTGAAATAGCGGGCGGCGTGAATTTGGCGTCATAGGGACTCATAGGGGAAATTGTTATAACCGTACTGTACGGTCAGTTTACGCTTGACAAAATAACAGTGTCAAGCAAAACTGTACGGATTGGTACAGAAAAGACGAGAGCGAGATGAGAACAAAGAGTGAGGCCAAGCGCGACGCGATCATGGCCGTGGCGCTGAATGTATTTCGCGAAGTGGGCTTCGACGCCGCTTCGATGTCGCAGATTGCCGCGCGGGTCGGTGGCTCGAAGGCGACCTTGTATAACTATTTTTCGTCGAAAGAAGAATTACTGCTGGCGGCCATGTTGGACTCAGGCGACAAGTACGCGCAAGAGGTTCTGCAGCTATTGCAGACTCCCGGCGATCTACCCTCGCAATTGCACCGCTTTGTCGTATCCCTGCTCAAGCTGATCGGCTCGTCCGAACCCATAGAGATATTGCGGGTAGCCATTTCGGTAGGCGGCACATCCGATATTGGCCGCCAGTTCTATGAATTGGGCACTCATAATGTCTGGATCGAAATCGCCAAAGTCCTGCGCGAGGAAGTGAGCAAAGGCAATTTGCGCGATAGCGACCCGGATCTTATGGCCATGCTTTTGCGCAGCCTGTGCGAGTCGGAACTGATACGGAATTTGCTGGGCGCCGGGCGTGCCATGAACGACAAAGAAGTGGAAGCCAATGCAAGCTGTATTGTGGACATCTTTCTGCGCGTATACGGAACCGCCCGGTAAAGATTCACGAAAAATCTTTACCGGGCGGTGTGTAATGCGCGTCCCTGCGGACCTTGCTCGGGCGAGCAAGGCTGCAATGCGGTTTTACGCGCTGGCCAGACGCTGCCAGGTGTCTACGACGGTATCCGGATTCAGGGACATCGACAAAATGCCTTCATCGCGCAACCACTCCGCGAGGTCCGGATGATCGCTTGGGCCCTGACCGCAAATACCGACATACTTTCCAGCCGCCAGGCATGCCTTGATGGCGCGGCTCAGCATGAATTTCACGGCGTCATCGCGCTCGTCGAAGTCGGCAGCCAGGAGTTCCATTCCTGAATCGCGATCCAGACCCAGGGTAAGCTGCGTCATATCGTTGGAACCGATGGAAAATCCGTCGAAATACTGCAGGAATTCCTCAGCCAGAATGGCGTTGGACGGCACTTCGCACATCATGATCAGGCGCAGGCCATTGTCGCCCCGCGCCAGGCCGTTCTTGGCAAGCAAGTCCACAACCTTGGCAGCCTGTGGCAACGTACGCACGAAAGGCACCATGATCTCGACATTGGTCAGGCCCATGTCGTCCCTGACCTTCTTGAGCGCTTCGCATTCCATCTTGAAGCACTCTTCGAACTCTGCCGACACGTAACGCGAAGCGCCGCGGAAGCCCAGCATCGGGTTCTCTTCCTCGGGCTCGTAGCGCGATCCGCCCACCAGCTTGCGGTATTCGTTCGATTTGAAGTCGGAGAGACGGACGATAACGGGTTTTGGATAAAAGGCAGCCGCCAGCGTACTGATGCCTTCCGCCAGTTTCTCGACAAAGAAAGCCCTTGGACTGGCATAGCCGCGCGCTGCAGACTCTACGGCTTTCTTGAGCTCGGCATCGACATTCGGATAATCGAGTACGGCCTTGGGATGCACGTTGATATTATTGTTGATGATGAACTCGAGCCGCGCCAGGCCAACGCCATGGTTGGGTATCTGCGAGAAGTCGAAGGCCAGCTGCGGATTTCCGACGTTCATCATGACCTTGATGCCAATATCGGGCATTTCGCCCCAACGGACTTCTTCGATTTCCGTCTCGATCAGGCCGTCGTAGATGCGCCCTTCATCGCCTTCCGCGCACGACACCGTGACTTCCCGGCCGTCGGCCAGGACATCCGTGGCATTCGCGCAGCCAACGACGGCTGGAATACCCAGTTCACGGGCAATAATGGCGGCGTGGCAGGTGCGCCCTCCCCGATTGGTGACAATGGCTGACGCCAGTTTCATGACCGGCTCCCAGTTGGGATCGGTCATGTCGGTGACGAGGATGTCGCCGCGTTTGACTTGGTCCATTTGCGAAATGTCGCCCACCACGCGGACCTTTCCGGAGCCGATCTTCTGGCCGATGGCGCGGCCCGTGATGAGGACCTCGCCCGTAGCCTTCAGGCGATAGCGCTCTTGAACGTCGTGATGCCCCATCTGGGATTTGACCGTTTCAGGACGAGCTTGCAGGATATACAGCTTGCCGTCTATGCCGTCGCGGCCCCATTCGATGTCCATGGGTCGCTTGTAGTGTTTTTCGATAATGACGGCATAGCGCGCCAGCTCGATGACCTCGTCGTCGGTCAGCGAGTAACGATTCCGCTCGGATACCGGTACATCGACCGTACGCACGGCATGGCCGGTTGCACGCTCCGGATCGAATTCCATTTTCAGAAGCTTGGAACCGATACGGCGGCTGATGATGGGATAGTGTCCCGACTCGAGCGTGGGCTTGAATACATAGAACTCGTCGGGATTGACGGCGCCCTGCACCACAGTTTCGCCCAGTCCGTAAGACGAGGTGATGAACACTACGTCTTTGAATCCGGATTCGGTATCCAGCGTAAACATGACGCCTGCGGCGCCGCGGTCGGAACGGACCATGCGTTGTATGCCGGCGGACAAGGCAACATCGGCGTGGGCATAGCCTTTATGCACGCGATAAGAGATGGCGCGATCGTTGTAAAGCGAGGCGAATACGTGCCGGATCTTTTCCAGGACCTCGTCGATGCCGACGACATTCAGGTAGGTTTCCTGCTGCCCGGCAAACGATGCATCGGGAAGATCTTCCGCAGTAGCCGATGAACGCACCGCAAACGATCCCTTGCCGTCCGTATCGAGTTCGGCGAACGCGGTGCGGATGGCCTGTTCAAAGTCGGCCGGAAACGGCGTATCGATGATCCACTGACGGATTTCGGCACCGGCATTGGCAAGCTCGCGCACGTCTTCGGAATCGAGCGTGAGCAGGCGATTGGCGATGCGCTCGTCAAGTTTGGTGGATTTGAGAAAGTCGCGAAAGGCATCCGCTGTGGTGGCAAAGCCGCCGGGTACCCGGACCCCCGCCTGTGCCAGCTGGCTGATCATTTCACCGAGCGATGAATTCTTACCTCCCACCGAGTCGACGTCCGTCATGCGGAGCTGCTCGAAAGATACAACATAAGACATAAAGTCACCTTTGAACTATAGAAGAAAGCTTGTTTGCTTATTGCGCAGCGCTTGTGAAACACGCGTCACCAAAGGGCACGCATGCACTACGCATTAAGCAAACCAGCCTTGCCTGCTGGTTGGGCGACTGTTAATCTTGCGATTGTACCGTTTCCGGCATCTTCTGCATCAACTTACATGACCACTCCCCTTATCGAGCGTACGGTATTCGTTGTCTCCGACAGCACCGGCATCACCGCCGAAACCTTCAGCAATTCCGTGTTGTCGCAATTCGAGCAAATAAAATTTCAAGCGATACGCATTCCTTTCCTGGATACGATCGAGAAAGCGAACGCCGCCGCGTTGCGCATCAATCGCTGTGCCGACGAGCAGAACGCGCCTCCGCTGGTTTTCAGTACGCTGGTGGATCCACAGATTGCGCTCAAGATTCAGTCGGCAAACTGCACTTTCCTTGATCTGTTCGGTACGTTTGTCCAGCATATTGAAACCGCGCTGGGTGTGAAGTCCAGTCATTCGGTCGGCCGCTCGCATATGGGAGGCTTGTCCAAGCAATATAACAATCGTATCGAGGCCATCAACTTCAGCCTTGCCCACGATGACGGCCAGTTCATTCATGGCCTGGAGCAAGCCGATGTGATTCTCGTAGGTGTGTCCCGTTGCGGCAAGACACCCACAAGCCTGTACCTGGCCATGCAGTATGCGGTGAAGGCTGCGAATTTTCCGCTGATACCCGAAGACTTTGATCGGGGCACGCTGCCGGCAACGCTTACGCCATACCGGAATAAGTTGTTCGGCCTGTCGATTCAGCCGGCGCGTCTTGCCGAGGTGCGTCACGAACGTCGGCCCAACAGTCAGTACGCATCGATCAAGCAGTGCCGGCACGAGGTTGCCGAGGCCGAGCGGCTGATGCGGATGGAGAATATTCCGTGGCTGTCGACGACGACGAAGTCGATCGAGGAGATATCTACGAAGGTGCTGGATGAGGTGGGGTTGGATAGGCGGATTTACTGACGCGCCATGAGGTTCGTCATTGTGCGACGCGGTTTATATTCCGTGCTGCCTACGCCGCTGTTCGAACAGGCAGATACCTGCCGCCACGGCTACGTTCAGGGATTCGACATTTTCGGCTTGAGGAATGAATACGCGCTGATTGGCTAGCGTCAGCAAGGCGGGATCTACGCCCTGGCCTTCGTTGCCGAGCAGCCATGCAGCGGCGGGCGGCAAGGGGGTCTGGTATAGGGAAACGGCGTTGTCCAGGGCTGTGGCGATGAGCGGTACGGCGAGTCTGCCGTGAATATGCTGCAAGTCGACGTGTTCGTAGATAGACATTACGAAGTGCGCGCCCTGGGCGCTGCGCAATACTTTGGGTGACCAGGCCGATGCGCAACCGTTGGATAGGTAGGCGTGCTGGATGCCGGCGGCTGCCGCGGTGCGCAGCAGTGTGCCGACGTTGCCGGGATCCTGTATGCGGTCCAGCCAGATGCAGTTGTGGTCTATGTGTGCCGGCAGAGACGGCGCAGGCACGGTGACGACAAAGCAGACGCCCTGCCCGTGTTCGACCTGGGAGAGGGCTTTCATCAGCCTGGATTCGCATGAGAGGCATGACCGTGTATCGACGGCCCGCGCCAATGCGGCAACCTCGTCATTGTGTTCGACGCGCTCGCTGTCGAAGAGAGCGAGTTCCGGGCCGCCGACATGCTGCAGCCAGGACTCGCACAGGTGTATGCCTTCCAGTACGGCATGGTGCCCGTGCTGCCCGCCATCGTCGGCCGAATCACGCTTGCCGGAGGCCAGGCGCAACACGCGCTTGTAGGCGGGATTGTCGCGCGAACTGATGTGTTTCATGGCGAAGCGCAATATTCGGGCAACAGGCGTCTGACCGGCGAGAAGCTGCGGCGATGCGCGGGGCATGGGCCATGGCTTTCAAGGCGAACCAGATGCAAGGCAGTTCCATAGCCTTTATGTTGGTCGAACGCGTAGTCGGGATAGGCGGCATGCAAAGCCAGGCAGTCGGCGTCCCTTGCGGTTTTCGCCAGTATCGATGCCGCCGAGATCGAGGCCACGGTTGCGTCGCCCTTTACCACAGCTTCGGCCAGGCAGGCTAACCCACGCGGCAGGCAGTTGCCGTCGATCAGCGCCATATCCGGCTTGACGACCAGACCTTCGCAGGCGCGTCGCATCGCGAGCATGGTGGCCTGCAAGATATTCAGGCGATCGATTTCTTCGACTGTGGCACTGGCTACGCACCATGCCAGGGCGTCGCTGCGTATTTCCAGAGCCAGTTCTTCGCGCCGCTGAGCAGTCAATTTTTTTGAATCATCGAGGCCCGCGATGAACCTAGCCGGATCGAGTATGACCGCTGCGGCGTATACCGGACCGGCGAGCGGTCCGCGCCCTGCTTCGTCGATACCCGCTACGCGCAGGCCGGCCGGCGTGGCGGCATTGAAGAGGTCAGCTTGAAGCATGCCGCGCCTGCTGAAGTATTACGTCGGCCGCCAATGTGGGCGTGTCGCGCCACAAGGACTCGTGCATGGCATGGAATCGCTGAACGACCTGCTGCGCATATCTTGTGTCGCTAAGTGCCTTCCAGGTAGCCTCGGCCAGTGCCTGGGGCGTGGCTTCTTCCTGGAGCAGTTCGGGCACGACGAAATCCTGGGCCAGCACATTGGGCAGGCCCACCCAGGGTACGTAGGGCCTTGCCTGGCCCGATTTCCAGCTCATGAGTCGCTTCATCATGGGTGAAAGCACATAGGAGATCACCATGGGTCGTTTGAACAAGGCCGCTTCCAGCGTCGCTGTTCCGCTGGCGACCAGGACCGCGTCGGCCGCCTGCATTACGTTCCACGCTGCCGGGCGGGCGCCGAAATAAGCATCGCTGTCAAGCATGCCGGACGTTGAAGCAGCGGCCGTCGTCATGGCGGCTGCCGGCGCAGCAGTATCCGGCGCTTGTTCAATAATACGGCAATTTGGCACGGGGTACTGACGCAGCACTGCCTCGAACTCGAGGCGTCGTTGCGGATTGACCATGGGTACCAGTACCTGCAATGTCGGGTCTTGCTTGATCAGCAACTGTGCCGCTTGTAGAAAAAGGGGAGCAAGGAGCTTTATCTCGGAGGCCCGGCTGCCTGGCATCAGAGCCAGGACCCGCTCGCCCGTGCCCACGTTCAGGTAGCGACGCGCCGCGTCCCGGTCGGGGTCCATGGGGATGAGCTCGGCCAGAGGGTGGCCAACGTAAGTGACCGGTATGCCTTCCTTCTGATAGATTTCCTCTTCGAAGGGAAACAGCACAAGCATGTGGGATACGGCTTCTCGTATCTTGTGGATGCGTTCGTAGCGCCATGCCCAGATCGACGGACCCACAAAATGAACGGTCGGTATTCCCGCCTGCCGCAAATTGAGCTCGAGGCGCAGATTGAAGTCGGGTGCGTCTATGCCTACGAATACATCCGGTCGGTCTGATTGCCAGCGCTTCTTTACATTGGAATAGGTGGAAAGCAGGCTGGGAAGGCGCTTTAGGGCATCGACATAACCAAAGACCGACAAGGCATCCATGGGATGCCAGGTTTCGAAACCCTGCTTGCGCATGGCCGGACCGCCTATGCCTTCGCAATGATGGGAAGGATCGTGCTGCAGAATGCCGCGTATCGCCCTGGCCGCCAGGAGATCTCCCGAGGGCTCCCCTGCCACCATTCCGATGCGCAATGTCATGAACGCGCAATACCGCGGGTCGATGCGGCAAGAAAGTCTATCATTACCTGCAATGCATCGTGGGCTTGCGGTCTATCTTGTTGCAAGTCGCGCATTTTCTCGCAAGCTTCTTCAAGCTTCAAGTTACGGCGATAAAGCAGCTTGTAGGCTTCTTTCAGGGCGGCGATGGCTTCGGGAGTGTAGCCGCGCCGGTTAAGCCCTTCGGAATTGATGCCTACCGGGCGAAACGGATCGCCCGCTCCAATCAGATAAGGCGGCGTATCCTGCCGCATGGTGCTGGTGCCGCCTATCATGGTGTGATCGCCGATCCGGACGAACTGATGCACAGCGCAAAGGCCGCCCAGAATCGCCCAGTCGCCTATATGCACGTGTCCGCCAAGCTGCACGCCGTTGGCAATGACAGTATGGCTGGCAATCTGGCAATCGTGCGCGATATGCGCATATGCCATGATCCAGTTGTCATCCAGAATTCGGGTGACACCGACGTCCTGAGCCGTACCGGTATTGATGGTGACGTACTCGCGTACGGTGTTGCCGTCACCGATTTCCACACGAGTGGGCTCGCCACGGTATTTCTTGTCTTGCGGCATTCCGCCCACGGAGCAGAACCGGTAGAAATTGTTGTTGGCGCCTATTGTGGTGTGCCCGTCGATAACGCAATGCGGGCCCACCACCGTGCCCTTGCCTATCGATACATGTTCGCCGATAACGCAAAAGGGACCTATGCTGACATCGTCGGCAATGACTGCGCCGTCAGCTATTACCGCTGTGGGGTGTATCAGGCTGGACATTGTCAATCTTCCAGAACGCGAATGGCACACATGATCTTCGCTTCAGCCACAAGCTGGCCATCGACCGTCGCCTTGGCGTTGTATCGGCATATGGAACGGCTGATCTTGTCGGCGGTTGCCTCGAGGCGTAATTGGTCGCCAGGAACGACGGGGCGGCGAAAGCGCGCGCCATCTATGCCGACAAGGTAATAGGCCATTTTCTTGTCGGCCGGCTTGACATCGTTGTCTTCGAACGAAAACAAGGCAGCTGCCTGGGCTAGCGCCTCGATGATCAATACGCCCGGCATGACCGGATGGTGCGGGAAGTGACCGTTGAAAAAAGGTTCGTTCATCGACACATTCTTGATGGCCACGATGCTCTTGCCCGGTACCATTTCAATGACACGGTCGACCAGCAGCATCGGATAACGATGCGGCAGCCGCTCCATGATTTGTTTGATGTCGAGTTCCATCTCTATTTATATCCTGCGTGCTTGAGCCGTACGATACGACTTATTGATTACTGTGCGTTTTTTCCATCGCTCGCAGGCGACGACGCAACTGTGCCAACTGTGACAAGACTGCGGCGTTGCGCTGCCACTGGGTGTGTTCGGCGAATGGATAGACCCCGGTGTAACGGCCGGGGGTGCTGATGTTGGACGTGACGGCGGTACCGCCCGACACATGGACGTCGTCGCCTAGCACAAGGTGGCCCGAAAGCATGGCCGCTCCGGCGATGGTGCAACGCTGTCCTATGATGGTGGAGCCTGCAACACCGACGCAAGCCGCCATGGCGGTATGGTCGCCGATCTGGACGTTGTGGCCTATCATTATCTGGTTATCCAGCTTGACTCCATTGCCCACCAGCGTGTTCTCGAGCGCACCGCGATCGACGGTGGTGTTGGCACCGATCTCGACGTCGTTCCCAAGAAGCACGCCGCCGATCTGGGCGATCTTGGCCCAGGCTCCCGCGGCATTATGAGGATCGGGCGCAAAGCCGAAACCGTCGGCGCCCAACACCGAGCCCGAATGAAGAATGGCGCGATCGCCAACCGAGACATTGTGGTACAGCGTTACCCGAGCATGCAGCAGGCAGTCTTTGCCCAGCATGGAATTCGCGCCGATCACGCAGTGAGCGCCCAGTCGTGTGCCCTGCCCAATACGCACGCCCTCTTCAATGACGCAATACGGGCCGATGCTGACATCGTCGGCAAGTTGCGCGCTTGGCGCAATGATGGCTGTGGCGTGTATGCCGGTTTCGAGCCGGCTCATTCTGCGTTGGTCGAACCATTGCGCCAGCAAGGCGTACATCAGGTAAGGCTGGCTGCAAAGCACGACGCGATAGGAACCGCTGCCAGGCTCCAGCGCCTCGTAATCGGCGGCGGTCATGATGACGGCCGCCGCCGCGCAGCCGGCCAGCTGGCTGCGTAACTTGGGATTGGACAGAAAACTGATTTCTGCGCTTGTCGCAGAATTCAACGAACCCAGGCCCTGAATATGCGGCGAGGATTCGTTGCTGGTATCGACCGGTTTGCAATCCAGACCGATAGTGTTTGCTTCGGCCAGGAGCTCGTATAGTGTCGGCGCCTGTTCAGGTGCTAGCAATACCGGCATCTGAGGTTAACCGCCCAGTGCTTTCATGACCTGATCGGTAATGTCTACTTTGGGGCTTACCGTGACCGCATCCTGAACAATCAGGTCGTAACCTTGCTGCTCGGCAATCTTCTTGATGGCGGCATCGGCTTTTTCGACAATGCTGGAGAACTCTTCGTTGCGGCGACGATTGAAGTCTTCCTGGAACTCGCGGCGCTTGCGTTGGAGGTCGGAATCGAGGTCGGCCAGCTGGCGCTGACGCTTGACGCGTTCTGATTCGGACAGCACCGGTGCGTCTTTGTCAAACTTCTGCGCTTGTGACCGCAGGTTGTTGGCCATTTTTTGCAACTCGTCGTCGCGGCGCTTGAATTCGGATTCGATCTTGGATTGTGCCGCCTTGGCAGGCTTGGAGTCTCGCAGGATGCGTTCTGTGCTGACGAAGCCGATTTTGGTCGACTGAGCGTAGACAGGTGCCGCCACCATAGCGCTGGCGCCCAGGGCAACGGCCAGAACCAATGCGCGGTGACGGCGGCCGATACTATGGGTTAAAGCAGAAACGTTTAAAGCTAATTGAGACTTCATGAAAAATCTACCTTGCAAAGTAGCAGAGATAAAAAAGCTATTGTGCCATTAAATGGCGGGAATCAGAAACCTGTGCCGATCTGGAACTGGAACGCTTGCTTGTCGTCGCCCGGTTTGGCATTGAGCGCCCTGCCGTACGACAACTGCAGCGGCCCAAGCGGCGACTGCCACGACAAGCCGATACCAGCGGAGTACTTCCAGCCGCATGGGTCTTCGGCTTCATTATTGATACCGTGGCCGCATGTGCTGCTGCCGGTGGTGGTGACCTGACCTGCATCGGTAAAGAGGAACCAGCGCAGGGTCCGGTCGCGCGTCGCGCCGGGGAACGGCAGGTACAACTGTATATTACCTACGAGACGTTGTGAGCCGCCAAGGTAATCATTTGTACGCGTGTCCCGTCCACCCAACGATGCACCTTCGTACCCGCGTACTGACCCGATGCCGCCACCGTATACGTTCTTGATAACGGGGAAAGATTTGTCGCTATACGATTTGCCCCAGTCGGCCAGGCCGTTGAAAGCCAAGGTGTAGGCCTTGCCCAGAGGCAGATAATACTGCTGTTGTGCGCTCAGCATGTAGTACTGCAGATCGCCGGTAGACACGTCGCCTGAAAGACGCGTATAGCTTCCTTTGGTAGGCGCGATGGCACTGTCGCGGGTGTCTTTGGACCAGCCGACGTTGAAGATCAAGGAGTTCGTCGACTCGCCATACTCTTCTTTATATTGTTCGTAGGCCAGAGGCGTATTGGCGTTAAGGCTGCCCAGCTTGTTGTGCTCATAACTTACGCCGGCGAATATACGGTCATATTCGGAGATCGGCACGCCAAAATTGAAGCCGCCACCGATGGCCGTGACTTCATAGTCTCCGTAGGCGTTATTGCTGTCATAGGGCGTAGTGCGACGATAGTACAGCGATGTGGTCTTGCTTATGCCGTCGCGCGTCCAGTAAGGATCGGTATGCGAAATAATGGCGGCGCGGTTGGTCTTGCTGGTGTTGACTTGCAAAGACAAGGTATTGCCGCTGCCAAATATATTGTCCTGGCTGATGCCGGCCGACAGGATGACTTTGTCGGTAGAACCATAGCCCACGCCCAGATTGATCAGGCCCGTGGGTTTTTCCTTGACATCGACATTGACATCGACCTGGTCGGGCGACCCCGGAACCGGTGTCGTGCGTACGTTGACCTCGTTGAAGTAACCCAGGCGATCGACGCGGTCGCGGGAAGACTTGATACTGCTCGAATCGTACCAGGCAGCTTCCTGCTGACGCAGTTCGCGCCGGATGACTTCATCCCGGGTGCGCGTATTCCCGCCGATCTCGATGCGGCGCACATAAACGCGACGGCCGGGATCGACATAAAAAGTGAGATCGGCTTCGTGGTTTTCGCGATCCAGCACCGGATTTGGGTTCACATTGGCGAACGCATAACCCAGGCTGCCGAGATATTCTGTAATGGCTTTTACTGTGGCGTTGGTTTTTGTTGCGGAAAACTTTTCGCCGGCTTTTACTTGCACCAGCGGTTGAATATTGGCATCGAGGCCAAGGAGATCGCCGGCCAGCTTTACACTGCGCACCGTGTAGGGCTCGCCTTCGTGTATGGTCAGTGTTACGAAGATATCCTGGCGGTCGGGCGAGATGCTGACCTGCGGCGGCTCTGCTGAATATTCGAGGTAGCCGCGGTCGAGATAGAAAGAGCGGATACGTTCGATATCGCCCTCGAGCTTTTCACGCGAGTATTTATCGGTGCCCGTATACCAGGTCATCATGCCGGAATCGGTGAGCTCCATTTCATCCAGCAAGGTGCCTTCCGAGAACGTCTCGTTACCAACGATATTGATTTGCTTGATCTTTGCAAGGTCGCCTTCGAAGATGTCGAAGCTGACCCCTACCCGGTTCCGCGGCAGCGGCGTAATGATGGGGTTGATTTCCACGCCATACTTGCCTTTGGACAGGTATTGCTGCTTCAGCTCGAACTCGGCGCGTTCCAGCATGGAGCGGTCGAATACGCGCCCCTGGCCAAAGCCGACCTGACCCAATGATGTGGTGATGGCCTTCGCGTCGAACTCGTGCATGCCGTTGAAGGTGACCGACGCAATGGTGGGCCTTTCTTTTACGGATACGACCAGCACATTATTGACGGTGTCGATTTTTACGTCGCTGAAGAAGCCTGTGGCATAAAGACGCTGAATGGCTTCGCTGGCCTGGGCCTCGGTGAACTGTTCGCCCACCTTGACCGGCAGGTAACTGAACACTGTGCCCGCATCGACTCGTTGGATGCCATTGACCTGGATATCGCGCACCACGAATGGTGAAAACGCGCTCGCAAGGCTGGGGAGAAGCATAGCTGCCAGCAAGACGGGCATGGCGCGCTTGGCAAATGGGAATTTCCGGCTAAACGACATCCTGGAGGATCCTTGGGCGAATAATTGGTGGAAGATTGTAAGGCACAATGCCTCTAAGTGAAAAGGCGGGAAAAATCATTGAAAAATGCCAGGCCCATCAGGCCTGCAAGCAGGCCAAGCCCAATACGCTGCCCGCTTTCCAGCCATTTGTCGGGTATCGGTTTGCCGCGGACGGCCTCTATGATGTAGAACATCAGGTGGCCGCCATCGAGCATAGGCACGGGCAGCAAATTTAACACGCCGATACTAACACTGATTAGTGCCAGAAAGCCTATGTAGGCAGCCAGACCAATGCGTGCAGTCTGGCCTGCGTAGTCGGCAATAGTGACCGGCCCGCTTACATTACGCAGCGATACATCGCCGGTTACCATGCGGCCCATCATTTTCAGGGAAAACCAGGCTGTATCCACGGTGCGGGAAACACCGCGAACCAGGCTATCGAAAAGGCCGTAGCGCACGGTCACCATCGGGAAGTCGGCGCCCAGCAAAACCCCAATCCGGCCTATCGTTGCGCCATCGTCGCCCGCGTGTGCGCGTGGCGTAACAGTGAGTGTGACGGGAACACCGTCCCGCAGAACAGTGATGGACAGCGGCTGGTCCGCGTGTTTCTGGATTTCAGTTACCACGGCATCAGCGGACGGTTCTTTCAGGGTGCCCAGAGCAACAACGACATCGCCATTGCGAAGCCCGGCCTCTGCGCCCGGTCCGCCAGCCGTGACCTGATTGACCAACGGACGTGGCGAGGCCAGCGTCAGACCCGCGTCCGCCATGAGGTCGGAGCCTTCGGGTTCTATCGCGGCCGGCTCGAGATTCAGATGCCGTTCACGCGAAACGCCGGAGGCCGTGTCTACCTGCACCTGGACCTGCCCGCCGCTGGTGAGTGCATCCAGGAGCTGCCATCGGGCCTCGCCCCAGGACTGAACCGCTTGATCGTTGATGCGTGTGATCCGGTCGCCCGCCTCGAATCCGGCCTGGGCGGCCGTCGTACTGGGCGCGGGTGCCGCCAAGATGGCGGCCGGTTCGTTGGTGCCGGCCAGGCCGAGCGCTGTATAAAGCAAGGCGGCCAGCACCAGATTGGCGACCGGCCCGGCCAGGACGATGGCGCTACGCTGACCCAGCGACTTGTTGTTGAAGGCGCGTCCGGCCTCTTCGGCTGTGCTGTGCTCGGGCGCGTCGTCGAGCATCTTGACATAGCCTCCCAGCGGGATGGCGGAAACTGCCCATTCGGTCCCGTGACGGTCAGTGCGACGGATCAGCACTTTGCCGAAGCCGACAGAAAAGCGCAACACCCGTACTCCACAGCGGCGCGCCACCCAATAGTGGCCGAGCTCATGGAAGGTGATCAGCACGCCAAGGGCGATGGCAAAGGCTAGCAAGGTGAAAAGCATGGTATTCCTGGAAAAACAGCCGGACTAGCCGCTGGCAAGACAGAGCCCGGAGGCGATACTGCGGGCCCGCGCGTCCAGCGCCAGGATGTCGTCGAGCGAGGTCAGGTCGGGCGTCGGCATGCCGGCCATGCGACTCAGGCAGCCTTCTATGACATGGGCAATTTCAGTATAGCGAACTTGCTCTTTCAAAAAACAGTCCACGGCAACCTCGTTGGCAGCATTGAGCGCGACGCATGCGGCCTGGCCGGACCGCAGGGCATCGAACGACAAGCGCAGGCATGGGAAGCGTTCGAAGTCGGGTTCTTCAAAGTCCAGCCGCCCCAGTGCAGTCAGGGCGAGCAAGCCCACACCGCTATTGATGCGCTCGGGAAATCCCAGCCCATAGGCTATGGGTGTACGCATGTCGGGCTGGCCCAGTTGGGCCAGAATAGAACCATCTTCGTATTCCACCATTGAGTGCACCATGCTTTGCGGATGCACGACGACCTGAATCTGGTCGACCGGCATGGCAAACAACCAATGCGCCTCAATGACTTCCAGGCCTTTGTTCAGCATGGTGGCCGAATCGACAGATATCTTGCGGCCCATGCTCCAGTTGGGATGGGCGCAAGCCTGGTCAGGCGTGACGCCGGCAAGCTGGGCCAGGGGCGTGGTGCGAAAAGGCCCGCCGGAAGCCGTAAGCAGCAGGCGCCGGACGCCTTTTGCCGGCGTTGTCGGCGCAGCGGCCCTGTTGCCTTGCGGCATGCACTGGAATATTGCGTTGTGTTCGCTGTCGATCGGCAGGAGCTCGGCGCCATTTTCGCGCACTGCCTGCATAAACAAACCGCCTGCCGCCACCAACGCTTCTTTGTTGGCCAGCAGGACGCGCTTGCCGGAGTTCGCCGCAGCCAGCGCCGCAGGCAGCCCCGCTGCGCCGACGATAGCCGCCATTACCGTAGTAACCATGGGGTCGGCCGCCGTGTCGGCAAGCGCCTGGCTTCCCACGCGCAATTCCGGCATGGGGCCGGAACCGTTCCAGGCCTGCGCGAAACGGCTGCGTGCCGCGTCGGTCGGCACGATGACTACCTTGGCGCCCGTGGCCTCTGCCTGAGCGGCCAGGCGCTCGATACGGCTATGCGCGCTAAGTGCGTATACCGACATGGTGTCAGGGTGCCGGGCAATGACGTCGAGGGTGTTTTCGCCTATCGAACCCGTAGAGCCCAGCACACATACCTGTTGATAAGCCATCAAAACGGCACTCCCGTCAACAGCAAGGCGAACGGCGCGACAGGCAATAAGGCATCAATGCGGTCGTATACGCCACCGTGTCCGGGCAGCAACTGGCTGGAGTCCTTCATGGCGGCGCGCCGCTTGAGCAAGGACTCGAACAAGTCGCCGATAATGGACAGGGCCGACAGGAAAATGGCGATCAGCACGACCGCCCACAATGGCCAGCCTTCGGATAGCACAGCGCCGAAGCTTCCCGGCCAATAAACGGTGGCCAACACCCACACAGTGGCGGCAACAACCCCGCCGATGGCGCCCTCCCAGGTTTTTCCGGGGCTTACCCTGGGGGCCAGCTTGCGCTTGCCCAGCGCCTTGCCCGTAAAGTAGGCGGCAATGTCGGCGAACCAGATCACGGCAAGCAGCGAAACCAGAAACCAAGATCCGTGCGCCAGGAAGAGCTGCACGAGCGCGGCCCAGACGGCAAGAACGGCAAGAACGCCAAATGCGCTGAGCCATGCCCCGCCGGTGCGGTTCTTGGCCTGGCCCCGGGTTACCATGGCGGTGCCCGCCACCACCCATATAAAGGCAACAGCGGGGATGATCCAGCGGTCAAGCAGCGATTGAAACTGTAGAGACCATAATGCAGGCTCCGGTGAAAGCCACTGCCGGGCCACGATCAGCAGACCAACGCCCGCAAGGACTGCAAGTACGATGGGCATGCGAGAGCCTTGCCCTGGCCAGGTAAGTCTTAGCCATTCCCAGAGGGCACACGCAGCAATAAGCGTGAAAAGCAGGACCAGAGCCCAAGGTCCCGGGGCAAGCAAGGCTCCGAGCAAGACTGCAAGCAAGACGATCGCCGTCATGACGCGCTGCTTCAACATAGGAGGCTCCCGCTTTCAGGTTTTCTTTGCAATCTGGGCGCTGGTGCGTCCAAATCGGCGTTCCCGGGTTCGATACCACTCGAAGGCGGCATCGAGCTCTTTGGCACCGAAATCAGGCCAATAATCATCCGAAAAATACAGCTCAGTATAGGCGAGTTGCCAAACCAGGAAGTTGGAAATGCGCTGTTCGCCGCCGGTACGGATGAAGAGATCGGGCTCGGGTGCGAACGCCATGGAAAGGTAGCCGCTCAAAAGCGTTTCGTCGATGGCTTCTGGAGCGCTGGCAAGATCGGGCCGTGCCAGCAACAAGCGTTTCATTGCCTGCAGGATGTCCCAGCGCCCGCCATAATTGGCGGCTATGGTGAGATTCAAGGCTGAATTGTGCTGCGTGCGCTGCTCCGCAAGCTTGATGAGATCTTGCAGTTGGGGCTCGAACGGCGATAAATCGCCCACAATGCGCAACCGTACGCCTTGATCGTCGAGCTTATCGACTTCCTTCTGCAGGGTTCTGATGAACAGGCGCATCAACAAAGAGACTTCGTCTTGTGGACGACGCCAGTTCTCGGAGCTGAAGGCAAACAATGTGAGGTACTCGACCCCTTCCTTGCCGCAGGCTTCGACCGCGCGCCGTACTGCCTGCACGCCACGGACATGGCCTGCCGTCCGCGGCAAAAAGCGCTTGGTCGCCCAACGGCCATTGCCATCCATGATCACGGCAACATGGCGTGGGATGTCCGTACACTCGGGCACCGACAAAGTCGTGCTAGGTAGCATGTAGAATGTTCCGCATCGGTGACGGATCAAACCGTCATGATCTCGGCTTCTTTTTGCGCAACGAGTTTATCGACTTCGACCACGTGCTTGTCGGTAAGCTTCTGGACTTCGTCCTGCATGCGACGCTCGTCGTCTTCAGAGATTTCCTTTTCCTTGACCAGCTTCTTGAGCGTATCGTTGGCATCGCGGCGCAGATTGCGCACTGCAATCTTGGCGTCTTCGCCTTCGGTGCGCACGACCTTGGCGAGGTCGCGCCGACGCTCTTCGGTCAGTGCAGGCATGGGCACACGTATGCTGTCGCCCATGGAAATAGGGTTCAAGCCCAGATCGGAATCACGAATGGCCTTCTCGACCGGACCGGCCATGTTCTTTTCCCAGACCTGCACATTGATGGTGCGCGCATCCACCAGGTTGACATTGGCGACCTGACTGATAGGCACCGGCGAGCCGTAATATTCGACCATGATATGGTCTAGTATGCCCGCGTGAGCGCGCCCCGTACGTATCTTGGACAAGGCGACCTTGAGCGTTTCAAGCGACTTGACCATGCGTGACTCAGTCGATTTTCTGACCTCTGAAAGACTCATTATTGTTCCTTTATCAAACGTGTACCAGTGTACCTTCGTCTTCGCCCGACACTGCGCGCTTGAGCGCACCGGACTTATTGATGGAAAACACCTTGATGGGCAGTTTCTGGTCGCGGCACAAGGCGAACGCCGTTGCGTCCATGACCTCAAGACGGCGCACGATTACTTCATCGAAGCTGATCCGCGCGTAACGGGTGGCGGTAGGATCCTTGTTGGGATCCGCACTGTATATGCCATCGACCTTGGTCGCCTTCAGTACGATTTCGGCGCCGATTTCAGCGCCGCGCAAAGCGGCTGCGGTGTCGGTGGTGAAAAATGGGTTGCCCGTGCCCGCCGCGAAGATGACTACTTTGCCCTCTTCGAGATAGCGCAAGGCCTTGGGACGAATATAGGGTTCAACGACCTGATCGATATTGAGCGCCGATTGCACCCGGGTATCGATACCACGGTGTTTGAGCGCATCCTGCAACGCGAGGGCATTCATGACCGTCGCCATCATGCCCATGTAGTCGGCTGTGGCGCGATCCATGCCTTGTGCTCCCGGAGCAATGCCCCGGAAGATATTCCCGCCGCCGATCACGATGGCGAGTTCAATGCCCATGGCGGCCACTTCGGCAATCTCTTCAGTCATGCGCAAGATAGTGGCGCGGTTGATCCCAAAGGCATCTTCTCCCATCAGCGCTTCGCCGGAAAGTTTGAGAAGAACGCGCTTATACGATCTGGTGGTCATGGATAAGATCCTAGGTGGGCAGTCCAACGAAAGTGTAAGCCAGAGTCGCGACTGCACGGGCAGTGCGACTCTGGCTTTTTACCTGAAAAAACAATATCAGGCAGTACCGGCAGCTGCTGCAGCAACTTCTGCGGCAAAGTCTTCCGACTTTTTCTCGATGCCTTCACCGACCACGTACAAGGCGAAACCAGTAACTTTGGCGCCCTTTTCCTTGAGCATCTGCTCGATGGACTGCTTGTCGTTCTTGACGAAAGGCTGGGAAAGCAGCGTGACTTCTTTCAAGTACTTCTGAACAGCGCCGTCAACCATTTTGGTGACGATTTCGGCCGGCTTGCCCGATTCGGCAGCCTTTTGCTCGGCAACCGAACGCTCGGCTGCGATATCGGCCTGCGACACGCCGCTGGCATCAAGTGCGCGAGGCTTGGTCGCGGCAATATGCATGGCAAGGTCCTTGCCGGTTTCTTCAGGGCCTGCGAACTCGACCAGGACGCCGATTTTCCCGCCATGAACGTAGCTGGCCAGCTGATCGCCGGTTTCGAAGCGCTGGAAGCGGCGAATGGAAATGTTTTCGCCAATTTTGCCGACCAACGCCGAGCGGGTGGTTTCGACGGTGCCTTCACCCATGGACAGCGCTGCAAGAGCGGCCACATCGGCGGGATTCTTGTCGGTGATGAGTTCGGCGACTTGATTGATAAAACCGACGAAATCGTCGTTCTTGGCAACAAAGTCGGTTTCGCAGTTGACTTCGACCACGGTGCCGCGCTTGTTGTCGGGCGTGATGTACAAGCCGATGAGGCCCTCAGCGGTTACGCGAGTGGCTGCCTTGCTGGCTTTGTTTCCCAGTTTGACGCGGAGAATTTCTTCAGCACGGGCCAGGTCGCCTTCGGCTTCGGTCAGTGCTTTTTTGCATTCCATCATGGGCGCGTCGGTTTTCTCGCGCAGTTCTTTAACCATAGATGCGGTAATTTGAGCCACTTTTTTCTCCAGTTCACTAAAACACACCCCGGCATAGCCGGGGCAGGTGCACAACGATACGATCAGGGATTCTGCCGCCTTATGGCAGCATACCCCGAGCCCGGCCAGGTACAAGGACCGGGCTGGTCGTCACGTTTATTCGCGCTCTTGTTCGACTTCGACGAACTCTTCATCGCCTTCGGCAATTTCTTCGACCAGACCGTTCAGGTTCTGTTCGCGGCCTTCGAGCACAGCGTCTGCCATGCCGCGGGCGTACAACGCAATTGCCTTGGCCGAGTCATCGTTACCGGGGATGATGTATTCAACGCCGTCGGGCGAGTGATTGGTGTCGACGACAGCAACAACAGGAATACCCAGCGTCTTGGCTTCGGCGATGGCAATCTTGTGGTAACCCACGTCGATCACGAACAAGGCGTCAGGCAAGGTGTTCATGTCTTTGATGCCGCCGATAGCCTTGTTCAGCTTCTCGAGTTCGCGATCGAACATCAGGGCTTCTTTCTTGCTCATGCGCTCGGTGGCGCCATCGGCAATCTGGGCTTCCATTTCTTTCAGGCGCTTGATCGAGCTTTTGACCGTCTTGAAGTTGGTCATCATGCCACCCAGCCAACGGCTGTCGACATAGGGCATGCCGCAACGCGCTGCTTCGGCGGCGACCAGTTCGCGCGCTGCGCGTTTGGTGCCTACGAAAAGGATATTGCCGCCGCGGGCTGCGATTTGCCGCACAAACTTGGCTGCTTCCTGATACTTGACGACTGTCTGTTCAAGGTTGACGATGTGGATTTTGTTACGGTGACCAAAGATGTACGGCGCCATCTTGGGGTTCCAGTAACGGGTCTGGTGGCCAAAGTGCACACCAGCTTCTAGCATTTCACGCATTAACGACATAGTATTCTCCGAGGGTTTGGTCTTGTGCCAGGTTTGTATTCCCCGCCTTGCGCAATACGCAACGGCTAAGATGAACACCCTGAGTCAACCAGGCACGCGATTTTTCAAAAGCCGGCTGCATGGCCCCAGGGTTTATAATGCCCTGGAACTCAAAAAGCCTGCCTCTTTCTTAAAGGAAATTTAAGAAAGCCCATAATTCTACTATTTTTAGTCCACCTAATTCAAGTTACCATGAGTAGTCTAGTTACAGACCCAGCAGATCTCGATAAAATGCGCGCCGCTTGTCAGGCCGCAGCCGCCACCCTCGACTACCTTGAGCCTCACGTACGTGCCGGCGTCACCACCGGTGAACTCGACCGGCTTTGCATCGACTACATCACCAACGAACTTCAGGTGAAGTCCGCTACCGTGGGCTATGCACCGCCTGGGTATACGCCCTTCCCCGCTTCCATCTGCACCTCGGTCAACCACGTCATTTGCCATGGTATTCCGGGCGAGAAGGTTCTTAAGAACGGCGATATCATGAATATCGACGTTACCGTAATCAAGGATGGATGGTTCGGCGACACCAGCCGCATGTACTACATCGGCGAGCCTTCCATCCTGGCGCGCCGACTGACCGAAACCACTTATGAATGCATGTGGCACGGTATCGAACAGGTGCGCCCCGGTGCCAAGCTGGGCGATGTCGGTCATGCCATCCAGAAGCATGCTGAAAAGAACGGTTTTTCGGTCGTGCGCGAGTACTGCGGACACGGTGTAGGCCGCAAATTTCACCAGGACCCGCAAGTGCTGCATTATGGCAAGGCGGGTACAGGCATTACCCTCGAGCCCGGCATGATTTTCACCATAGAGCCCATGCTCAATTCGGGTCGCAAGGAAATTCGAACACTGGCCGACGGCTGGACGGTTGTAACGCGCGACCACAGCCTGTCCGCCCAATGGGAACACAGCATTCTGGTCACCGGCACAGGCTACGAGATACTCACGGTATCTCCCGGCATGCCCAGCCCTCCCGCTTTCGTATCGGAAACCTGATTTCGTTCGACAGGAACACTATGCGCGCGCCCACAGTAACGTTGTTGCGAACGCAGCTGGCGGAACGACGCAGCGAGGCAATTCGCAATTTCCGCGACCATCTGCGCCCAGAGCTATTGCTTACCGTACTGCGCCGGGTTGTGGATCAGACGCTGCGCGAGCTTCTCAAGCTTTATCCCCTTCCCGATGGCGCCGCGTTGGCGGCCGTCGGCGGCTACGGGCGAGGTGAACTCTACCCGCACTCGGATGTCGATGTGCTTGTTCTCTTGCGCGAACATCCGAGCAGCGACGATAGCGCCGCAGTCGAAACGTTGATTGCCGCCATGTGGGACCTTGGCATCGAACCTGGCCACAGTGTGCGCACCATAGAAGATTGCCAGCGCGAAGCAGCCAACGACATCACGGTTGAAACGGCACTCATGGAAGCACGCTGGCTCGCCGGCGACAAGGCCTTGCTCTGCAAGCTGCGTGAAGCGATGAGCGAGCAGTTGGATGCACAGGCATTCTTTCAGGCAAAGCGTGCGGAAATGCAGCAGCGGCATGCCCGACACCAGGATACGCCCTATGCCCTGGAACCAAACTGCAAGGAAGCCCCTGGCGGGTTGCGCGATTTGCAGGTTGTGTTGTGGGTGGCTCAGGCGGCCGGACTTGGCAGCACCTGGCTCGAGATATCCCGCAGCGACCTGCTGACGGCGGCCGAGTTTCGCGCCTTGCGCCGCGCCGACATTGCCTTCAAGCGCTTGCGGATAGAGTTGCACTTGCTGTCGGGCCGCCGTGAAGATCGGGTGCTGTTCGACTTGCAGCCAGGCTTGGCTGCCATCTACGGCTTCGAGGGCTCCAAGGCCCGCCGCCCCAGCGAAATCCTCATGCAGCGTTACTACTGGGCCGCCAGGGCGGTAAGCCAGTTGAACATCATATTGATGCAAAGCATCGAGGAACTGCTGTTTCCACCGCCGGTCGATCAGCTGGACATCATCGACGATGATTTCTGCATGGTGCGCGGTCGCCTAGGGACACGTCGCGATGACAGTTTCGAACGCAATCCCGCGCTGCTGTTTCGCGCCTTTCTTGTAATGCAGGAGCGCCCCGAACTGCTGGGCATCTCGGCGCAAACCCTGAGGGCGATGTGGCATGCCCGGTGGCGCATCGATGCTCAATTCCGCCAGAACCCCGTCAATCGTCGTCAGTTCCTGCAGATACTGCAGCAGCCTCGCGGCATCGTGCACGCCCTGCGCCGCATGACCATGCTGAACATATTGCCACGCTATCTTCCGGTTTTTCGGCGTATCGTGGGGCAGATGCAGCACGACCTGTTCCATGCCTATACCGTAGACCAACACATATTGATGGTGGTGCGCAACCTGCGGCGCTTCAGCATGCCGGAGCACGCACAGGAGTATCCTCTGGCCAGCCAACTGATCGCGGGCTTCGATCGCCACTGGCTGCTGTACGTTGCAGCGCTCTTTCATGACATTGCCAAGGGACGCGGTGGAGACCATTCCGAACTCGGCGCCCTGGAGGTCCGGCGTTTTTGCGCAGACCATGGCATCGATGGCGAAGATTGCGAACTGGCCGAATTCCTCGTGCGGCAGCATCTGACCATGTCGGCCGTGGCGCAGAAGCGCGATCTCAGCGACCCCGATGTGGTGCGCGATTTTGCTCAATGCGTCAAGAATGAAAGGCAGCTCACGGCGCTTTATCTATTGACGGTGGCCGACATAAGAGGCACCAGTCCCAAGGTCTGGAATTCCTGGAAAGGCAAGCTGCTCGAAAACCTGTATCGCCTGACGCTGGCGGCATTGGGCGGTGCGCAACCTGACAGCCGTACGGTTCAGGCGCAGCGTAAAGAACTCGCCGCCAACGAAATAAGGCTTATGGGCTTGCGGGATGAAAGCCGCGACGCTTTCTGGAATCAACTCGATATTGCCTATTTTCTCCGGCATGAAGCCAGCGAGATAGCCTGGCATACCCGCCAGCTCTATTACCGTGTGAACTCTCCGGAGCCGGTAGTCAAGGCGCGCGTCATCGGCCACAACGAAGCGTTGCAAGTCATGGTCTACATGCCCGACAGCGATGACATCTTCGTAAGAATCTGCCAGTACTTCGATCATCGTGCCCTCAGCATTCAGGACGCGCGCATCCATACGACTCACCATGGATGGGCGCTCGACAGCTTCATCGTGCTGCTGCCGGCTCACGACAAAGACTATCGGTCAAATGCCTCGTTGATCGAACATGAACTCGACACCCACCTGACGCTCGCCCGCGAACATTCGTTCCGGCAGCCGCCAGGCACCGTCACACGACGGCCTGGCTCTCGACGCTCGCGCATCTTTCCGATCGTACCCAACGTCGAACTACAGCCGGACGAGCGCAGCACTTCGTGGCGCCTTTCAGTCACCGCTGGCGACAGGCCTGGCCTGTTATACAGTCTGGCGCAGGTATTTGCCGCCAACGCCATCAATATCAAAATGGCCAAAATACTGACGCTAGGCGACCGGATCGAGGACATTTTCATTATCGAGGGCGACAGGCTCGGCCATCCCCGGGCGCAGTTGCAATTCGAGCGCGATATACTGGCCACCCTCGACAGCTCCGGCCCGTGATTATCCCGCCTTTCTTTCTGGACCACTATGGCCTTCAATGACCTGGTAATAAACTTCGGGCGCAGCTTTCTCTTTGCCCTGGCGACGATGCTGCCCATACTCAATCCTCCAGCGGTCGCGCCCATATTCCTCACGCTCACCGAAGGCGCCAGCGCCAGCACACGCGAACAGCTCGCGCAGCGGGTGGCCATCAATATTTGCGTGATGTTGGCAATCGCCATGATTGCCGGCAACCTCGTGCTGGATTTCTTCGGCATATCATTGCCCATCATCCGTGTCGGCGGAGGTTTGCTCGTCGTGGCCACGGCATGGCGCCTGGTCAGCGCCTCCGACTACGACGCGGAACACGCCCAGAACATGGCCGAAACCTACTCCTTGGATCAGGTACGCTCGAAGGCGTTCTATCCCCTGACCTTTCCCATGATTTGCGGGCCAGGCGCGCTTTCCGCCGCGCTGACGGTGGGTGCAACCCTGCATACCGAAGCCTCGTTCGATACCGCCGCCAATCTGACCGGATCCCTGGTGGCTATCGGTCTTGCGTCGCTCGTCGTCTACTTCTGCCTGCGATTCGCCGCGCAATTCCTGCACAAGCTGGGGCCTAACGGCACCGCAGTGTTGATGCGGCTGTCCGCGTTCATCCTGCTGTGCCTGGGAGTCCAGATCGTCTGGGACGGCATGCAGGAATTATTGCTTGGACTTCTGCGCCAGGCTTCCGCCTTCAGGAATCTTCCATGAGCACCACGACTTCCCGCTTGCTTTCTTTGGTTGCCTTGCTTTGCCTGGCTGCAGTAGCCATAGCGCTGGTATCGCAACACGTCTTCGGGATGCAGCCTTGCGCCTGGTGCGTGTTGCAACGGCTGATATTCCTGGCAATCGGTGCCGTCTGTTTATTGGGCGTTCTGCTGGGCAGGCGCAGCAATGCCATGGCCCGCATCGCGGCCGGCGTCACCGCTGTGCTCAGTGTCGGCGGCATCGCCGCGGCGTGGTACCAGTACACCGTGGCGGCCAATATGTTTTCCTGCGACCTGACGTTCGCCGACAGATTCATGGTCCAGACCGGGCTGGATGCCGCCCTGCCATGGCTGTTCGGCATTTTCGCCACATGCATGGACGCCCGCGTCGATTTACTGGGGCTGGAGTACGCATTGTGGGGACTGGGCCTGTTCTGCGCAACAGCCGTTCTATCCATCACCGCGGCCTTGTGGCCACGGCGCCGGTCGTAACCGCGGCCGTCGTCACAGCGCCGGTCGCAACCGCAACGATCGCAAGCCGTCCCTTCCTTATCGTTCCTGGTTGCTGGTAGCCATCTCGCCGGCTGCCGGACGCAAGCCGCGGGTCTGGCTCAGTCGCTCAAGGTATGCGGCATCGATATCGCCCGTGACATAGCGCCCGTTGAAACAGGACGACTCGAATTGCCGCATGGCTGGATTCAAGTCGCGGATGGATTGCTCCAGATCTGCCAGCTCCTGATATACCAGGCCGTCTGCGCCAATCTCCTGGGCTACCTGCTCGGTATCCCGGCCTGTGGCAATCAATTCCGTCTGCGTAGGCATATCGATGCCATAGACATTGGGAAAGCGCACCGCCGGCGCTGCAGATGCGAAATACACCTTGTTGGCTCCAGCGGCGCGCGCCATATCGACGATTTCCCGGCTGGTTGTTCCGCGGACGATGGAATCATCGACCAGCAGTACATTTTTGCCGCGAAACTCCATATCGATGGCACTCAGCTTCTGGCGCACCGATTTCTTGCGCACCGCTTGTCCCGGCATGATGAATGTCCGGCCGATATAGCGGTTCTTGATAAAGCCTTCGCGATAGCTCAAGTCGAGCCGGGCTGCCAGTTGCATGGCGGAAGGACGAGAAGAGTCGGGAATAGGCATCACGACATCGATTTCGCCCAGCCTCAGGGACTTGGCCACGTTGTCGCCCAAATACTCGCCCATGTTGAGGCGCGCATCGTAGATCGACACATTGTCCATCAGCGAATCGGGACGCGCAAAATAGACATACTCGAAGACGCAGGGAGTCAGTGCCGTGTGTTCAGCGCACTGGCGACTGACCAGATTGCCGTCCAGATCGATGAATATGGCTTCGCCAGGTGCAATGTCGCGCACCAATGTGAATCCGCAACCGGTCAGGGCAACGGACTCCGACGCAACCATCCATTCGATGCCGGTGTCAGTCTGAATAGAGCCCAGGCACAAGGGACGAATGCCGAACGGGTCGCGAAATGCCACCATGCCGTAGTTGGCTATTTGCGCAATGACGGCGTAGGCGCCTTTGGCGCGCCGGTGTACGGACGAAACTGCCGTGAAGATGGCGTTTTCGTCCAGTGAGCCCCCATTGGCCGCCTGCTGCAGCTCATGCGCGAAGACATTCAGCAGCACTTCGGAATCGGAATTGGTATTGATATGGCGCCGGTCGACCCTGAACAGGGCTTCGCGCAATTCGCGCCAATTGGTCAGGTTGCCGTTGTGTACGAATGTAATACCGAAAGGCGCGTTGACATAGAAAGGCTGGGCTTCATCCACACTGTCGCTGGACCCGGCAGTTGGATACCGCACCTGGCCCAAGCCGCTGTTGCCGGGCAATGAGCGCATATTCCGGGTGCGGAACACGTCGCGCACCAGGCCATGCGCCTTGTACATATTGAAAAACTGCTCATGTGATGTGGCTATGCCCGCAGCATCCTGGCCGCGATGCTGCAGCAACAGCAAACTGTCGTAAATCAGCTGATTCACGGGGCCGGATCCTGCTACCCCAACTATTCCACACATTTTGATATTCCTGTGAGTACGATCAATACGGTAACCAAGACGCCAAGGACGGCGGCAACAGCAGCTTCAATTGCTGCACGCCCGCGACGGCCGCGCCGGACAGCCTTGCGTTCTGCCACCACGGCTCTTTGGGCAATTCGGTGTAGCCCGCCAGCGCAACAAGCACGAGCACCACCAGCGAACCGCGAAGCAAACCGAACAGGGCTCCGAAGCCGTGGTCGGCGGGCGTCAGCCCTGTTTTTTCAATAAGCGTGCTCAGGGTGATGTTTACCAGGCCTACCAGCAACAACACAATGATGAACACGGCCCCGTAGGCGATGCCGGTACGGAGCAGCGGGTTATCGACATATGGGGTCAACCACAAGGAAACGGTAGGCCCCCACCATATGCCGGCCATAAAGGCGACCACGTAGGCTATAAGAGAAAGCACTTCTTTGATGAGGCCGCGCATCAGCCCCAGCAGTGCTGACACGCCGAGGATGGCCAGCACGATATAGTCGAAGCTCGTCACTTAGTCGAGATGAATCCGTTGTCGTAGCCCAATGCGCGTAAACGAGCCTGTGCTGCCTGCGCTGCGTCGCGCGTAGGGAATGGCCCGACACGAAGCCGATAGGTGCTTTTACCGCCCGACACGGCGCTTTCCACGTAGGCATTGGTTACGCCGGAGGCCACCAGCCGGTCTTTGCGCGTCTGAGCGTCTTTGTCGTTGCCGTAGGCAGCTATCTGCAAAGTGAAATTACCCTTGGCGGCGGGCGCAGGCGCTTTCTTTTCGGGCGTGCGTCCCTCGAGCAGCGCGATGGCCACCGACCCATCATCGGTACGTTCGGGTGCCGGCTTGGCTTCCGGCTTTGGAGCGGGCTTTTCGACTGCCTTCGGCTTTGGCTCGGCAACCGGCTCGGACTCGACCGGCGCCTGGACCTGGTCTGCGCCCCGATCGCCTGCTGTGCCGGAGTCGGGCTCGGTCGACGGTGTGGCGGACGCAGCCGCGTCAGCATTGGGCGCCGAGTCAACCGCCAGCGGCGTTTCCGCAGGCACGGGTATGTTGCCCGAAGCAGCTGGGTCGGTGGGTTCCGGAGCCAGTGCAACCGTTGTGTCCGGCGTTGGCGGTGTGGTGACGGCAGGAACAACGACCGGAGTGCTGGCTTGCTCTGGCGGCACAGGGTTATCGAACAGCATGGGGACTACGATAACCGCCGCCAGCACCAGCGCCAACGCCCCAATAAGCCTGCGCCGTGCGCGTGCGCGCAATTCGTTGGCCTGCGCCTCGCTGGATTGAGCGGAACGCCGCCCCGACCCTGTGGCAGATTCGTTACGAGAGAACAATCCCATGGAGCAAAAACCTATTTTGGTGAACAATCCCGACAGCTTGGCCGGTTTGAACTATATGACTTTTCGTCCCAGCTCATTGAGCACCGGACCAACCGTTGAAAAAGAACCGAACACAAGAATTCTATCATTGTCGGTGGCCTGTTTACGAGCTTCGATAAACGCTTGTACTGGTGTATCAAAGCTTGTAACAATTACTGCCTTGTCGGTTGAGGGAGTGACGGCAACAGGACGCACGCCAGGTTTATGTGGAGCATCGCCTTTACCAGCCGCGTCCTGGTTGCGGCTGACTTCGCGGCTTAGATTCTCGAGCGACTCTTTTCCCGCCGTAGCATTGACGACCTCGCGCACAATGGCTGCGAGGTCTTCTCCGGACATGCCGCGCGGGCCTTCGACACCTGCGCAATACCAGTGGGTAACCCGGCTGGCGAGCTTGGCGACGACCCCGGCCACGTCTTTGTCGCGCAGCATGCCCACTACGGCATGGGTATACGGGTAATACGACATGCTGTCGAGATTCTGCCCGAGCGCGGCCGCTGCGTGGGGATTGTGGGCGACGTCAAGCACTATGGCGGGCGTGCCGGGAAGAATCTGCAGACGGCCCGGCAAAGAAACCTGAGCCAATCCGATGCGTACCGCCTGTTGCGGCACGGCAAGCTGTGGACGAAGGGCTTCGATGGCAGCCAGGGCGGCGGCGGCGTTCAATAATTGATTGGCGCCTCGCAGCGCCGGATACGCCATGCCGCTGCGCCGTTGCGAACGTCCTCCATAAGCCCATTGCAGGCGATCGCCGGAGTAATTGAAGTCTTTGCCAAACAACCACAGGTCAGCGCCGATTTCACTTGCGTAGTCGATGAGCGATTGGGGCGGAACGGGGTCGGCGCAAACGGCCGGGCGTCCCGCCCTGAAAATATGCGCCTTTTCCCAACCAATTTTTTCGCGGGTATCGCCCAGATAATCAGTGTGATCAAGATCGACGCTGGTAACAATGGCGCAGTCCGCATCGACCATATTGACGGCATCCAGTCGGCCGCCCAGACCGACTTCCAACACCACGACGTCGAGATTCTGTTTCTCGAACAGCATCAAGGATGCCAGGGTAGTGTATTCGAAATAGCTGAGGGTGATGTCGCCGCGCCCGCTTTCAATCTGCTGGAACTGCTCAATGATCTGCTGGTCGGTCGCCATTTCGCCATTGACCCGTATGCGCTCATTGAAATCGATCAGATGGGGCGACGTGTAAAGGCCCACTTTGTAGCCGGATGCCAGCAAGATGGCTTCCAGCATGGCACAGGTGGAGCCCTTGCCATTGGTGCCGCCCACCGTAATCTTGACGTAAGGGTATTTCAGCCCAAGGCTGGCGGCGACGGCGCTTATACGTTCAAGACCCAGTTCTATGGGATGGCGATGGAGTGTTTCCAGATAAGCTAACCAGTCCTGGAGTGAGGCGGTCGGGCTGGGTGCGGGACGAGACATGATGAATGCTTATAGAAATGCTGACGGCAGGCACCAATAGTAGCATTTGTGCCTGCCGAAACAGGTTTACTTACTGCTGCGCCGCACCGGAGGAAGGTCGGTACAACTGCCCTCTGCCACCTCGGCAGCCATTCCTATGGACTCGCCAAGCGTAGGATGAGGATGAATCGTCTTGCCGATATCGACCGCATCCGCACCCATTTCGATGGCCAGCGCAACCTCGCCTATGAGGTCGCCGGCATGGGTTCCCACAATGGCGCCGCCAAGGACCCGGTGCGTTGTGGCGTCGAACAGCAGTTTCGTAAAGCCTTCATCACGACCGTTGGCAATGGCCCTTCCCGACGCGGCCCATGGAAACAGGCCACGCTCTACGGCTATGCCTTGTTTCTTGGCCTCGTCTTCAGTCAGTCCAACCCACGCTACCTCTGGATCGGTATAGGCTACTGACGGTATCACGCGGGCGTCGAAGAAGCTTTTTTGCCCGGCAATGGCTTCGGCGGCGACATGTCCTTCGTGGACGGCTTTGTGCGCCAGCATAGGCTGTCCGACGATATCGCCGATGGCATATATGTGCGCGACATTGGTGCGCATCTGCTTGTCGACCTCGATGAAACCCCGCTCGGTGACAGAGACTCCCGCCTTGTCGGCCGCAATCTTCTTGCCGTTCGGCACGCGCCCTACCGCCTGCAGGACGAGATCGTAGCGTTGAGCCTCTTTGGGCGCGTTCTTGCCCTCGAAGCTTACCCAGATACCGTCTGCGCGAGCCTCGGCGCCTACCGTTTTGGTATCCAGCATAATATTGTCAAACCGCTTGGCATTCATCTTGTCCCAGACCTTGACGAGGTCACGGTCGGCGCCCTGCATCAAGCCGCTCTGCATCTCGACGACATCCAGCCGGGTGCCCAGCGCGGAATAAACCGTGCCCATTTCGAGGCCGATGATGCCGCCGCCCACGATCAACATCTTCTTTGGAATGCTGGAAAGCAGCAATGCTCCGGTCGAGTCAACGACGCGGCTGTCATCGGGTAGAAACGGCAGCTTGACGGACTGGCTGCCCGCGGCAATGACCGCCGATTCGAACTTTATCGTTCGGCTCTTGCCGTCGCTCTCTTGCACCGACACATGATGCGGGTCGACAAACTGCCCGACGCCGGTAATAACGGTTACCTTGCGGGCGCGCGCCATGCCGGCCAGGCCGCCGGTAAGCTTGGACACAACGCCATCCTTGTAGCCTCGCACGGCGTCCAGGTCGATCTTTGGTTCGCCAAACGAGATACCGTGCGACGACAAGGACTTGGCCTCTTCGAGTACCGCCGCGGTATGAAGCAGCGCCTTTGAGGGTATGCAGCCCACATTCAGGCAAACACCGCCCAGGGTGGCGTAACGTTCGACAAGCGCCACCTTGAGCCCCAGGTCGGCGGCGCGAAAGGCCGCCGAGTATCCGCCAGGACCGGCACCCAGCACCACAACGTCGAACTGCGCATCTGCCGAACCGGAAAAACTGGCCGGCTCAGGAGCCGACGCGGCATTGGCCGGCGTGCTGGTCGAGGGCTTTTTGGCGGGCGCAGCAGAAGGCTTGGCTGGCGATTCCGCAGGCGCCGCATCGGCTGCAGCGTCAGGCGCCGCCGACTTCGCCGGTTTGGCCTCCTCGGCAGCACCCTCTTCGGAAGCTTCAAGCTGAAGAATGGGTGAGCCCATGGTGACTTTGTCGCCTTCCTTTACCAGCACGGCCTTGACCACCCCGGCCGTATCGGCTGGAATTTCCATCGAGGCCTTGTCGGACTCAACTGTAATAAGGCTCTGCTCTTTGCGTATAGTGTCGCCGACGACAACCATCACTTCAATTACGGTCACTTCCGCAACGTCGCCGATATCAGGCACGTTCAATTCAGTTGTGCTCATATCGGGCTCCTATAGCGCAATGCGCCGGAAGTCGGCCAGCAAGCTGCCCAGGTATGCGTTGAAGCGTGCGGCGGCCGCGCCATCTATGACTCTATGGTCATAGGAAAGCGACAAAGGCAACATAAGGCGCGGCTGAAACTCCTTGCCATTCCACACGGGCTGATGAGAAGAACGCGATACGCCCAGAATTGCCACTTCAGGTGCATTGATGATGGGGGTGAACGATGTGCCGCCGATGCCGCCCAGCGACGAAATCGAGAAACACCCGCCCTGCATCTGCGCGGGAGCGAGCTTTCCATCGCGCGCCAGCTTGGCCAGTTCGGACGTTTCGTTGGCAAGATCAAAAATACCTTTCTTGTCGGCATCGCGTATCACGGGCACCATCAGGCCGTTGGGCGTGTCGGCAGCGAAGCCGATATGGTAATACTGCTTGAGCACCAGGCTGTCGCCATCGATGGAAGCGTTGAATTCCGGAAACTTCTTGAGCGCCGCGACCACCGCCTTGATGAGGAATGCGAGCATCGTCACCTTGATGCCTGATTTTTGGTTTTCTTTGTTGAGCGTCTGACGCAGCTCTTCAAGTTCGGTAATGTCGGCCACATCGTTGTTGGTGACGTGGGGAATCATCACCCAGTTTCGGTGCAAGTTGGCGCCTGAAATTTTCTTGATGCGCGACAAAGGCTTGGCTTCGATGGAACCGAACTTGGCGAAATCCACTTTAGGCCACGGCAGCACGCTGAAACCGCCCTCGGTTCCGGCCGCGGCTACAGGCATCGCGGCACCGCCTGACGCCAATGCCTGTTTGACGAACTTGCGCACGTCATCGGCCGTGATCCGGTTTTTGTCGCCGGAACCTTCCACTTGAGTCAGATTGACGCCCAGTTCGCGTGCGAATTTGCGCACCGACGGCGAGGCATGCGGAAGATTGCGCAACGGCACGTCGACATCGGCAAAGGCTTCCGTAGGCGAATGCCTCTCCGGCGGTACGGAGGCGAGGTTGGCATTGTTGCCTTGCGCTGCCGGCAGTGCTTGCGCGCTGGGTGTCGCCTTGTTCGGCGCCGCATCGTCCGGCTTGCTCGCTGGTGCCTGCTCCACCTGCCTGGCTGGCTCGGCTTGCTTCTCATCACTAGAGGTCTGGCTACTGCGCAGTTCGAGGATCTCGGCACCCTTGTTCACCTTGTCGCCCAGCTTGACCTTGATGGCGGTGACCACCCCGGCATGCGACGATGGAACCTCCATGGACGCTTTGTCAGACTCAACGGTGATCAAGCTTTGCTCGGCGGTCACAGTGTCGCCGACTGCAACCATGATCTCGATGACTTCAACATCGGAAGTATCGCCGATGTCGGGTACCACCACGGTGACCGGGCCCTGGCCGTCCGAGCCCGTTGAAGACTTGGCACTCTTTTCGGGAGCCGCCGCGTCGACTTGTGGCTGGCTGTCAGCTTTCCCTTCGCCGCTTGGCGGCGCATCGGCGCCGTTCTTATCGGCCTTGGACTCAGGCGCCGGGGCTTGCTTCGTCTCGTCGGCGGACTCGTCCACCTGAAGTTCGAGAATTACCGAACCCTCCTTTACCTTGTCGCCCGTCTTGACCTTGATGGACTTGACCACCCCAGCCTGGGACGCGGGGATCTCCATGGAAGCCTTGTCCGATTCGACGGTGATCAGGCTTTGATCCTTGACAACGGTGTCGCCTTCGGCAACCAATATTTCGATCACATCGACTTCGCTCACGTCGCCAATATCGGGAACCTTGATTTCGGTGCTATTGCTCATTTTGTCGTCCTCGCTCAGGCGTGATGCGGATTGGCTTTTTCAGGATTGATCCCGTACTTCTTGATGGCCTCAGCCACCTTGGCCATGGGCAACTGCCCTTCATCAGCCAGGCCGCGCAAGGCTGCCAGGACGACAAAATGCCGGTCTATCTCGAAATGCTCGCGCAGCTTGTAACGGAAATCGGAACGCCCGAAACCATCGGTGCCCAACACGCGGAAATCACGACCCTTGGGTACGAATGGACGAATCTGATCGCCATAGGATTTGACGTAATCAGTGGAAACCACGATGGGACCCGTCGTGTCCTGCAACTTCTGGCTGACATACGACACGTGTGGCGCGGCATCTTCCGGATGGAGCATATTGTGACGCTCGCAGTCGAGGCCGTCGCGGCGCAGTTCGGTGAAGCTGGTGACGCTCCAGACATCGGACCCGACGCCCCAATCGCTTTCCAGGATGTCCTGTGCGGCAAGCACTTCGCGCAGGATAGTGCCGGAGCCCATAAGCTGAACACGCATCTTGCTGTCGCCGACCGACTTGAACTTGTACATGCCGCGGATGATGCCCTGCTCGTCGCCCTGAGTGAGACCTGGCTGCGGGTAGTTCTCGTTCATTACAGTAATGTAGTAATAGACGTTTTCCTGGTTTTCCACCATGCGGCGCAGGCCATCCTGAATGATGACGGCAAGCTCGTGGCCGAAAGTCGGGTCATAGGACACGCAGTTCGGAATGAGCGACGACATGATATGGCTGTGGCCATCTTCGTGCTGCAGTCCTTCGCCGTTGAGCGTCGTGCGCCCTGCCGTACCGCCAAGCAGGAAGCCGCGCGCCTGCATATCACCCGCCGCCCAAGCCAGATCGCCGATGCGCTGGAAGCCGAACATCGAGTAGTAGATGAAAAACGGGATCATGATCCGGTTATTCGTGGAATACGACGTCGCAGCCGCCATCCATGAACTGAACGCGCCGGCCTCGTTGATGCCTTCCTGCAGCAACTGCCCGTTTTCCGTTTCCCGGTAGTACATGACCTGGTCTTTGTCGACCGGGGTGTATTTCTGCCCTTCGGGGGCATAAATGCCGATTTGGCGGAACAGCCCTTCCATGCCGAATGTACGCGATTCGTCGGCCAGGATAGGCACGACACGCGGGCTGAGATCCTTGTCGCGCAGGATCTGATTCAGAATACGCACGAATGCCTGAGTGGTCGATATTTCGCGTCCTTCGGCGGTGGGTTCGAGCACAGCCTTGAATGCTTCCAGCTTTGGAGCAGCCAAATGTTCGTCCGCTTTCGCACGACGCTGCGGAAGATAGCCGCCCAGGGCCTGACGGCGCTCATGCAGATATTTCATTTCAGGCGAGTCGTCGGCCGGCTTGAAGTACGGGAGATCTTCGAGCTTGTCGTCGGGCACTGGAATATTGAAACGATCGCGGAATTCACGAACCGCGGCGACATCCAGTTTTTTCTGCTGATGCGACGGGTTTTTGGCCTGGCCCACGTGGCCCATGCCGTAACCCTTGATGGTCTTGGCCAGGATGACTGTGGGTTGCCCCTTGTGCTGAGATGCGGCTTCGAATGCGGCATACACCTTGTAGGGATCGTGGCCGCCGCGATTCAGGCGCCAGACGTCTTCGTCGCTCATGCGACTGACCATCTCGAGCAGTTTGGGATGCTTGCCGAAGAAATGCTCGCGCACGAACTTGCCGTCGTTGGCCTTGTATGCCTGATACTCGCCGTCGACCGATTCTTCCATGATGCGGCGCAAAATGCCTTCTTTATCGCGCGCCAGCAGAGGATCCCAATAGCCGCCCCAGATGAGCTTGATGACATTCCAGCCGCTACCGCGGAAGTCGCCTTCGAGCTCCTGGATTATCTTGCCATTGCCGCGTACCGGACCGTCCAGCCGTTGCAGATTGCAATTGATGACGAAAATCAGGTTGTCCAGCTTCTCGCGCGAGGCCAGGCTGATGGCGCCCAGCGATTCGGGCTCGTCCATTTCGCCGTCGCCGCAAAATACCCATACCTTGCGCTTGCTGGTATCGGCCAGGCCGCGGGCATGCAGATACTTGAGGAATCGCGCCTGATAGATGGCCATGAGAGGCCCCAGACCCATGGATACCGTGGGAAATTGCCAGAACTCCGGCATAAGCTTAGGGTGAGGATAAGACGGCAAGCCCTTGCCGTCGACTTCCTGCCGGAAGTTATTCAGTTGTTCTTCGGTAAGGCGGCCCTCGAGATAGGCGCGGCCATAAATGCCGGGCGAGGAATGGCCCTGAAAATAAACCAGGTCGCCGCCGTGATCTTCGGTTTCGGCATGCCAGAAGTGATTCTGGCCGCAACCTATCATGGTCGCAAGCGACGCGAACGAGGCAATGTGGCCGCCAAGATCGCCGCCGTCGGGCGGGTTATGGCTGTTTGCCTTGACCACCATGGCCATGGCGTTCCAGCGTACGTAAGAGCGGATGCGCTCTTCGAGCACCAGATTGCCTGGATGCGCGGGTTCGAGGCCTGGAGGTATCGTGTTGACATAAGCAGTGTTGGGCGAGAACGGGATATGCGCGCCCGAACGGCGCGCCAGATCAATCAGTCGCTCGAGCAGGTAGTGGGCACGCTCGGGACCTTCCCGGTCCAGCACGGCTTCCAGTGCTTCAAGCCATTCCTGCGTTTCGAGGGCGGCATCGTCGGCGCCAGCCGCCGGTGCGTTGATTGGGTCAAGAGAGGACATTGAGATGTCTCCTGTTTAAATTATGGATCCGAACACTGACAACACGAGGTCGTTGTCCCGTTATACCCGATAGCCGGGCGCCCTGGACGCGTGCGTGCAGAGCAGCCTGCAGCTGCAATGGGCTCAATTCTAGGAAAGACCGTCAATATGTTCAAGCAATATTTCATTTTATGATATGACTTTTTATAATGTGAAATATTAACTTCCTGTATTACGGTTTAAAATGCAGAAAGCATTCCGTGCAACAACCGAAGAGCCATGGCGAGTCATTCCAAAAAATCCTTGATCCCGACTACGTTCTACGACCAGGCGAACACGACGCGGCGCGGTTTCTATTGGCTCACGCCAGTTATCGTCCTCATCCTGTATCTGTGCGTCATGGGCGCCTTCATCTGGCTGCAGCGCCTGCATAACGATAGTGTCATGTTTGTCACCATCGACCAGGAAACGCGCCAGCAACGCCTGATGATGGTCGTGGCCGCCCTCTCGTTTGTCATCGTCCTCAGTCTACTGGCGCTGTGGCGTTATACCCGCTTTCGCACGACGGCCGAAGCGGCGCTCATTGCCGAGACCGGATTCCGTCGCGCCATGGAAAACTCCATGTCGACGGGCATGCGTGTTTTCGACATGCACGGACGCATCGCTTATGTGAATCCGGCCTTTTGCCGCATGATAGGCTGGAATGAGGCCGACCTCATAGGCCGCACCACACCGTTTCCCTATTGGCTGCCCGGCCGTCATGCCCAGCACCAGGAAACGCTGGACCTGCTCCTGTCCGGCCGCACACCCAGCAGCGGTCTCGAAGTCGAGGCGCAACGACGCGACGGCTCGCGCTTTACGGCGCGCATGTATGTCTCTCCCCTGCGCGACCCCAATGGCGAGCAAATCGGCTGGATGACCTCCATGACCGACATCACCGAACCCAAGCGCATACGCGAAGCGCTCACGGCGGCCCACGAGCGGTTCATGACCGTGCTTGAAGGGCTGGATGACGCCATATCGGTAGTGGCCGACACCTCCGAGGGCCTCGAACTGCTCTTTGCCAATCGCACCTACCGGCGTTTCTTCGGCGCCCAGTCCAGTGGCCACGGTGAACTTCTGGGTGGCCGCCTGGGTCGCTTCACCGACGAAACCGTCGAGATTTTTTCCGAATCGGCGCAACGCTGGTTCGAAGTGCATCATCGCATCCTCGCATGGACGGACGGGCGCAGAGTGCGCCTGCAAGTGGCTCGCGACATTACCGAACGCCGTACCCACGAAGAGGATTCACGCGTACAGCAAGAAAAAATACAGCTCACCAGCCGGCTTACGACCATGGGTGAAATGGCGTCCTCGCTGGCACATGAACTGAACCAGCCGCTCACGGCAATCAGCAACTACAGCATGGGCGCGGTCGCCATGCTGAAATCAGGCAATGCACAGCCCGAGCGGCTCCTCGAAGCGCTGGAAAAGGCGGCACAACAGGCGGAGCGGGCCGGAAAAATAATCAGCCGCATACGTGAATTCGTCAAGCGCAGCGAACCGCGGCGGCAGTCGGTTCCCATCACGCAAATTCTCGACAATGCCGTAGGTTTCGCCGAAATCGACGCGCGCAAGCGCCAGATCGACATCGATCAGGTGTTACCGGACCCCTTGCCCAATGTCATGGCCGACCCCATCCTGATCGAACAGGTATTATTGAACCTGCTCAAGAATGGCGTGGAAGCCATGGAGTCCAGCGAATACCGCGTGCTTCATGTGGTCGTCACCGACCAGCACCCCATCGTCGAAATCGCAGTCATCGACCGCGGTCATGGCTTGCGCGATCCCGAACGCCTTTTCGAACCTTTTTACAGCACCAAGTCCGAAGGGCTGGGCATGGGGCTGAACATCTGCCGTACTATCATCGAGTCGCATCACGGCCGGCTTTGGGCCAGTTCCAATCCCGACGGAGGCACCATTTTTCGCTTTACCCTGCCTTGCGCGACGCCACAAGCGTCCCGTGCCGCAGCGGAAACCCAGGAGTTGCATGCATGACTACACCTCAAGCCCCGAGCACCATCTTCATTGTCGATGACGACGAAGCGGTACGCGATTCCCTGCGGTGGCTGCTCGAAGCAAATGGCTACCGTGTAAGGAGCTTCAGCGGTGCAGAAGAGTTTCTCAATGCGTACGAACCGGATCAGGTAGGCGTATTGATAGCCGATGTCCGCATGCCGGGCATGAGCGGCCTTGAACTCCAGGAAGAGCTCATCGCCCGCCGTGCGCCTTTGCCCATCGTGTTCATAACCGGGCATGGCGATGTCCCCATGGCGGTATCGACCATGAAAAAAGGTGCTGTCGACTTTCTCGAGAAGCCATTCAACGAGACCGATTTGCGAACAATTGTGGCGCGCATGCTCGATCAGGCAACCCAACGGGTCAGCCAGGCCCAGGCCCACAAGAATCATCAGGCCGTCCTCAGCCGGCTCACTGCGCGCGAACAGCAGGTACTGGAACGCATCGTGGCAGGCCGTCTCAACAAACAGATCGCCGGCGACCTGAACATCAGCATCAAGACGGTCGAAGCGCATCGCGCCAACATCATGGAAAAACTGGAAGTCACCACCGTGGCCGATTTGATGAAAATCGCCCTCACTAAAGCAGAAGGCACCGCATGACAGCTCGTCTTATCGATGGGAAGGCGCTTTCCGACGCCGTGAAAACCGAGGTCTCGAAACGCGTGCGGGTTCTTGAAGAACAAGGCCTGGTGCCCGGCCTGGCTGTCGTCCTGGTCGGCGAAGACCCGGCGTCACAGGTGTATGTGCGCAACAAGGCGGCGGCCTGCGACAAGGCAGGGCTGCATTCCCGCGTCATTCGTCTGGCGTCGGACACCACAGAAGGCGAATTGCTCGACGTAGTACAGGAACTCAATGATGACGCCAGCGTGCACGGCATTCTGGTGCAGCTGCCCTTACCCGCCCACATAGACGCCAGCCTGGTCATTGAAGCCATCGCGGCCAGCAAGGACGTTGACGGCTTCCATGTCAGCAACGCCGGCCTGCTCATGACGGGCCAGCCATTGTTTCGCCCATGCACGCCATACGGCATCATGAAGATGCTGGAAGCCGAGGGCGTTGCCCTGCGCGGTGCCGAAGCGGTCATCGTCGGCGCCAGCAATATCGTTGGCAAGCCCATGGCCATGTTGCTGTTGGCGGCGGGCGCCACGGTAACGCTGTGCAATTCCAAGACGCGTGACCTGGCCGCGCAGACGCGGCGCGCCGATGTGCTGGTCGTGGCCACCGGCAAACCAGGCATTGTAGACGGCAGCATGATCAAGCCCGGAGCGGTAGTCATCGACGTGGGCATCAACCGCAGCGCCGACGGCCGCCTGGTCGGCGATGTGGACTTCGAATCGGCCAGGGACGTGGCCGGGGCCATTACGCCGGTCCCGGGCGGAGTTGGACCCATGACGATCGCCATGCTGCTGGTCAATACCGTTGAGGCTGCTGAACGTAGCGCTGCCGCCGTACATATTTAAAGATTGAATTTATAGCAATGACTGAAAATCCTTTGTTGGCACCCATCTCCGCGCTCATCGATTATGCCGGGGTCAAACCCGGGCATATCGAGCCGGCCATCGTGGCCCTTATCGACGAAACGCGACAAGCCGTGGACCGCGCTGCAGATCCGGAACTCGATGCCACCTGGGACACCATCGTGGAACCCCTGGAAGACGCTTCCGAAAAGCTCTGGCGGGCATGGTCTGTTGCAGGCCATTTGAATGCCGTCGTCAACACGCCCGAACTTCGCGCCGCCTATAACCAATGCCTGCCATTGGTCACCGAGTTTTCCACCTGGGTCGGGCTCCATACGGGCTTGTATGCGCAATACAAGCGCATCAAGTCCGCTGGCGGTTTTGCCCAGCTTCCACCGGTGCGGCAACGGGTTATCGAATTGGCTCTACGTGATTTCCGTCTCAGCGGCGTCGAGCTCGTCGGCGAGCAACGCAAGCGCTATGCGGATATATCCGACCAACAGGCGCAAGCGTCCCAGAAGTTCTCTGAAAACGCTCTCGACAGCGTGGACCAGTGGTCGCTACATGTTTCCAGTGAAGCCAGGCTGGCCGGCCTGCCCGCCGATGTAGTCCAAGAAGCCAGATCGGCCGCCCAGGCGGACGGACTGGAAGGCTGGAAGCTCGTACTAAAGATGCCTTGCTATATCCCTGTCATGCAGTATGCCCAGGACCGCAGCCTGCGCCAGGAGCTCTATCGCGCGTACGCTACTGTTGCCTCGGAGCAAGGCGATCCGGCACTGGACAATTCGCCGCTCATCGAGCAGTTGTTGGCGCTTCGGGCCGAAGAAGCCGCGTTGCTGGGATTCGGCAGTTTCGCGGATCTGCGGCTGGAAACCCGTATGGCCGACAGCGCTGTACAGGTGCTTGAGTTCCTGCGTGAACTTGCCCAGAAAGCCAAGCCGTACGCAACACGCGACCTTGCCGAACTGCGTGCTTTTGCCAAAGACAAGCTCGGTCTGCTCGAATTGGAACCCTGGGATATCGCCTTCGTTTCCGAACGCTTGCGCGAAGAGCGCTACGCTTATTCCGAAGAAGAAATCAAACAATATTTCACCGAACCCCAGGTTTTACAGGGCCTGTTCCAGGTTATCAGCAAGCTGTTCAATGTAAGCCTGCGTGCTTGCGATGCTCCGACGTGGCACAGCGATGCGAAAGCATTCGAAGTGATCGACAGCGCGGGCGCTTTGCTGGGTACGCTGTATATCGACCTGTACGCCCGTCAAGGCAAGCAGAGCGGCGCGTGGGTCGATAGCGAGCGCAATCGCCGGAAAACCGCCGGCAGCCTACAAACGCCGGTTGTCTATCTGACCTGCAATTTCTCGCGTCCGCAATCGGGCAAGGCCGCCTTGCTTACCCACGACGACGTCATAACGCTATTCCATGAAAGCGGCCACGCCTTGCACGCACTGCTTTCACAGGTGGACGAACCCGGTGCGGCGGCATTCTCCAGCGTTGAATGGGATGCCATCGAATTGCCTTCTCAATTCATGGAAAATTTTTGCTGGGAATGGTCAGTGGTGCAAGGCTTGTCGGCCCATGTCGAGACCGGAAAGCCCCTGCCACGGGAGCTTTACAATAAATTGCTGGCGGCCCGTAACTTCCAGAGCGGCATGCAGACACTGCGGCAGGTCGAATTCTCGCTGTTCGACATGAGCATCCACCATCAGGCGCAAGGCATGTCCATACAAGCCGTTCTCGATGTGCTCAATGATGTGCGCAAAGAGGTCGCCGTGCTATTTCCGCCGTCGTGGCATCGGTTCCCGCATAATTTCTCGCATCTCTTTGCGGGCGGCTACGGCGCCGGCTACTACAGCTACAAATGGGCGGAAGTGCTGTCGGCCGACGTTTACGGCGCGTTCGAAGAAAGCGCTATCATGGGCGCGGACAACACGCGTGAAACGCTTAATGCGGCTACGGGACAGCGTTTTCTCAAAGAAATCCTGGCAGTCGGCGGGTCGCGGCCGGCAGCGGAATCTTTCCACGCATTCCGCGGCCGCCCTCCTTCCATAGATGCCCTGTTGCGCCATAGCGGCATGACTGAACAGGGCACTCCCTGAGACGTCGGCGGCGACGCACGCAAACATAGAGGCTACAGCAATGCATTCTTTATTTCGCTACATCGCGGCAACAGTCTTTGCCTGCGCCATGGCGCTTCCGGCGCTGGCCGCCGATGATCCCGTGCATAACGTGCGCGGATTCCTGCCCGACCTGCGCTTTACTCTGGAAGCCGCGGGCGGAAAGACGGTTACGCAGGACACATTCAAGGGCAAGACGGTCATGCTGTTTTTCGGCTATGCCAGTTGCCCGGACGTTTGTCCCACGACGATGGCCCAGCTCTCGCAAGTCATGTCGAATCTGGGCGACGACGCCAGCAAGGTGCGGATCTTGTTCATCAGCGTGGATCCCCACCGCGATACCCCGGAAATCCTCCAGGCCTATGTCGATGCCTTCGATGAGAATGCAATAGGCCTCACCGGCACCGAGAAACAGATCGCGGACGTGGCTCGCCGCTATCGTGTGGCTTACCAGATAGAGAAGCCATCGGGCAGCGACAAGGAAGACTACGAGGTGGCACACAGCCGGGGCGTATATATGTTCGATACTCAAGGCCGCGCACGAATGCTGGCTGCCGACACCGAGTCAATCGAGGCGCTTACAGCCAGCGTGAAGTCCCTACTGCCCGAAGGCTAGCGCGTTATCGGTTCAAGTGTTTACGGCACTTTGCGTTTACGACACTTTGCTTTAGTGACGCTGTCCGGCTCTGATGACGTTGCCCGGGGTGGGTGGGGACAGTCCGGCACGGCGTGCTTGCTTCCGCGTCTGCCTCGTCCAGCCGGGCGTCGGCCGAACTCCCTGCGTACATGGACGCCCCCGGTTTGCCAAGCTTTCAATTCATGATGATCTGAAGGTATCGATTGCACCCGTACATCCGGATTGTAAGCGCAGCCTCTTTGTGCTGCTGTCCCTGATGGGTTCTGC
>JAKFFG010000033.1:0-10989 GCA_036675275.1 Pseudomonas sp.
CCAATAGTCTGGGCGCCATCAACTTAACGGATAGGAAAAAAGAAATGAAAAATCCTACACGTCGCGCCTGGCTTGGATTGGCTCGCGGCCTGCTGGCGCTGGCCACCGTTTCGTTTGTTCTTGTTTCGCCTGTGCAGGCGGCGGGCGGTGGCAGCGGAACTGGCGCCAAGCCTACCCTCAGCACCAAGGACTTCGACTATTACCTCACGGGTGATCCAGCCGATAGGTCACCCCGCCCGCCCAAATCGCAGATGACTGTGTTGATGGGTGGAGGGCTCGACGTTGATCAGGCCTTCAAGGACATGATTGCCAAGGCTGGAGGGAGCGCCACCATCAAAATTGATGTCGTCGTCATCCGCGCTTCAGGTGCAGATGGCTACAACCCCTACTTGTCCGCCATGGAAGGTGTCGACTCGGTCGAGACCCTGGTTATCAAAACGCCAAATGGCGCTAACGATTCGAAGGTCACGAGCGTCATTCTCGGGGCGGACGTGTTGTTCATCGCCGGAGGCGACCAGTGGAACTACATCGGCCAGTGGAACGAGACCTCCGTCGAGACGATCATCAAGACTGTGCTGCTTCCGAAAAACGTGCCTATAGGCGGAACAAGCGCGGGCCTCGCCGTGTTGGGCGCTGTAGATTTTTCGGCACAGTACGGCACGATCACTTCGTCAGATGCACTCAGCAACCCGTATAACCGCAGGCTCACCCTTGACCGTACGTTCCTGGAGACCACTCCCAAACTCCAGAATACGATCGTGGATGCCCATCTGGTGAGCCGCGACCGCATGGGACGCCTGGTGACCTTTCTGGCGAGGATGATTCAAGATGGTATGCCCTGGAGTGCCGCACGGGCCATCGGTGTCGACGAGGGCACTGCCGTCGTGATTGATGGTGACATCGCCACGGTGCGTGCCAACAGCGGCGGAACTGGGGCTGCGTACTTCTTGAAACTGCCGCAAGACCCAGGCACTACCTTGATTGTCAAACCTAAAACCCCGCTCGAAGTCTCGTCGGTACTTGTTGACAAGCTCACTCAGGCGGCTGGGGATCAATTCAACATGGTCAACTGGCTTCGCGACGGAGGTAGTACGTACTTGCTGTATGTCCAAGGTGGCGTGCTGTATGGGCCGGGCAATAACCCTTACTGAGCCTGCCGGTTGTTTAAGTGAAACGGTGCTGCAGTTCCTTAAATTTTGCAGCACCCAAGGCATAAAAAACGGCTGAGCAAAACCCGATATATCCGGAGCACACAAAGTGCGCCACTGCCGATTGAGGAGCCAACCCGCGAATTCCATCAGGGACAGCGGCTCTGCCGCACACAAAGTCGGGATATACGGGTGCAATCTTTACCTTGATGCCGCCATGAAAAGAGAGCTTGGCAAACCGGGGGCGTCCATGTACGGATATACGACTGCAGGCGCATCCCCAACAGCCACACTATCGGTCAATCTCTTGCCGTTGAGGGGGAGTCCATATATGACCTGTTAGACGGCACGAGGCTCACAGTAGATGTTCGATGCTTACGAAAAGCAGGGGAACGCCGAGGAGTAGCAGTCCGTAGATTACGGCAATGGGCATGCGCTGGGACACCGCGTAACTCACCAGGCCTTCGCTCACACTTCTTCCGATTATCCAGGACACAGCTGGAACAGCGATTAGTGGTGCTGTCAACGCCAACCCAAAACCTAGGCCAATCGGTCGCCAATCGTTGCGTGCGAATCCTCCCCACTGATATAGGGATAGCGCACCGAGAAATCCCGCTGCGGCAAGCACATTTGCGACCAAGATCGCGATGCGATGTTCCTGCAGCAAACGTTCCTGCGTCTTTCCGTTTAACGACGCAGGGATCCAGCGTGAGAGCCTGTGACCCAACCAGACGGCTACCGCGCCGCCGGCAATGCCGCTGAGCACAGGGCGAAGATCGTCGAATGACATGAGTGCCGTCTAACGTAAAAATGACCGGACCACCGACACTTGCGGCGGAGCCGCCTCCTGCTGTTGTGGGTCCGTGTCGATTGACCAGTTAAAGTGCATTGCCAACCACCTTCCCTCTATGCTGCCACCACTGTGCCACAGCCAGCAAAGTCGGGAGAGCAAAGACAAGAGCTGCCACTAGAAGAAAACCTTGCCGCTCAAAAAGCGACAGAGTGACGTGGGACTGTTCGAAGTCGCACGCGGACCGGACGTGATCGAAACTTCCGCCGTTATCAAGGCAGCTGTCGATTGCCACTACATCGCGAAATACGGGGAAGAGAATCCAGAGCGCGAAAGCGAACGCTACGCCTCTAAGAGCTCGACGCGCCACGAGAAGACGAGGCGACGACGGCGACCCAGGCGCACGCGCCGCCAGAAAAAGGCGAACTGCGGTAACAGCGGCCAGCAAGAATACCGAGCCCCAGAGGTTCGCATTCTTCAGGGCTCGTTCGCCAGCAAAAAGCATGATGCCCTGGAAAAAACCCATAAGCCCATAGAGAGCTACCAACACAAATAGACAGCCGAGTGCGATGAGAAGTCGTCTGCGGAAGATCACGGCCAGCTCTACTTGCGCTTTAACGTCGGACTTGACCGGCGCACGCAAAGCGCGTGCGCAACGCGCACAGACGCACTTGTGCGTCCGTGTCGAAGGACTTGTTAGGCATTTGTGTGCCGAGCTCCATGTATGACTCGGGCTGCGGCTGCGCCCACAATAGCGCACGCAGCGGCGAAGACCAGGACGAATACGATTGATACGGCGATGATGGCGGGCGTGGCCTGCTCGATTGGAAGCGCTCCTGGGCCGATTTTCCAAGAGATGTACCAGCCTAACGTCGCGTCGACCACTTCAACTAGAAGTGCTGCTCCGACTGCACGCGCCAAGCTCCATTGACGGAAAGCCACGTACCCAACAGTAGCGTAGATAGCAATGGAGCCTACGGAAGCGTATGCATAAGGAAATCCGAGACTGAGGGATGCGAACGAAGCCACCGTGTCGAACGCCAAAGCCGCAAGTACACCAGCACCGACAATATTCCAGAACTTGCTCACTGCGCCTCCTTGTGAGATGCCTAACGTAAAGATGACCGGACCACCACCCTTTGCGGCGAAGCCGCCTCCTGCAGGTGTGGGTCCGTGTCGATCGACATGTTAGACAGCACATCCTCGCGCACCGGTGCGCTATCCATACACGGACTCGCTGGAGTGGCTCGCCGCGAGCGCCATAGCGTAGACGAGAACCGCATAGAGCACAGCGCCAACACCGCAGGCGACCAAAGTTGACGCGGCGTCTTGGGCCCCCCGAGTTCGATCCGTTCCCGCGCGCTGCAGAGTCTTACCCGCGCGCCTAGCTAAGAGCACCCCTGGCACAAGGGTTGCCACCGCCAGCGCAAAAGACAGTGCGATTCCAACCAGGAACGGGAGGACAACGATGCCAAGGATGCCAAGGGGATAGAGAGCGACCGTCACGGGCAGCGCCCTCGAAACGCCAAACTCGGCAAGGATTGCCCTACTTCTCCAAAGCTCCAACCCCGCTCTGGCGGACGCCCCAAAAACAACAATGATTGCGATCAGATCCATGCTGTTGTGCGTGCTGTCTAACGTAAAAATGACCGGACCACCAACATTTGCGGCGAAGCCGCCTCCTGCTGTTGTGGGTCCGTGTCGATTGACATGTTAGACGTCCGCCGCCGGCGGGTTGTTGGTACGCCCGCCATCAGGCCCGAGAAGCCCGCGAAGGTACTGGCGGAACTCGTAGGGCGCATGGAAGACGCTCGCCAGGTACTCGCCATCCACAGGACCGCCGACGTCCGTTGCGACGGCCCGAACATTGCACCTGCGAGCGACAAGGAGCTTAAGGATACCCACGTCGCCGCGGCTACACGCCTTCAGGAACGGCGTCTTGTCCATGTAGCCCCGGGCCTCGATGTCTGCACCTGCCCCCAGCAGCATGCTCGCGATCTCGAGCGCAGCGGCAGGATTGTGAGAAACGACATTGATTGTGGAGAGTAGCGGGGTGTCGCCCTCTGAGTTCCGAATGTCCGGATCCGCGCCTCGTTCCAGCAAGAGTCGAACAGACTCTGTTTGCAGCCGTGCGCATGCGACTGAAAGCATGTACTCCTCGTACGAGTCGGGCTCATTCACCTGAGCACCCGAGTCCAGTAGCTCAGACAGCTCCGTTGCCGGCATATCCCAGAGCTGCGACATGTAATCCACAACCGCTTCCATATCAGACGTCTAACGTGAAGATGACCGGGCCACAACAATCTGCGGCGGAGCCGCCTTGTGATGTTGTGGATCCGTGTCGATTGACATGTTAAGGCGCTCTCCTGCTCGACGCGACCTTCTTGACTTCGCGGAGATACTCCTCCAGTTGATCGTTGCCCTTGACGTAGGGACGCGTTCCAGAGAAAATATCTACCTCCCCTTCCGCCGAAATGGAAAAGACGTACGAGGTGCCCACAGACATGGGCACGCCGCAATCGCCGGAGCCGTGCCCAGTTACTACCTGCGAAGGTCGCCGGTCGCCACCTTTAACTACTTCAATCAATTGGAACGACGCGGCTACCCCTCCCCAACCGGGGGCGCTCAGGCGTGAGTTGACTTCTGCTGTCGCGACCACACGCCCCACAACTACGTGCTTCGCATGAACAAAGTGCTCGCGCAGCGTCGTACGAGTAATGCACGAGCATCCGAAAGCACTGCCGGCGAAGGCAACCGTGAGGGCCACGGCGACAAGAAAGGTTCGGGCGAATTGGTACATCCGGCTCCGCGCTTTAACGTAAAAATGACCGGGCCACCAACATCAGCGGCGAAGCCGCCTCCTGCTGTTGTGGATCCGTGTCGATTGACATGTTAAAGGGCATGTTGCCTCACCGCAACCGGTAGCCACCGGGATTCTCCGCCTCTTCATCCCGACGTGTAGGGTAGTACTGCTTCTTGTGATCTAGCTCGTAAAAGAGTACGCCGTGAATTCCCATCGCATCCGCCTTTCGAACTCGGCGAGTCCACAGGTTCGCGAAGGCCGCGTCCAGCGCATCGGCGGAACCGCGTGCTAAGACTTCGTCAATGAAAGCAACGTCCTGCCCCGGTGGAAAGATGAGCGAGAACTCCTCCTCTGTAGCGGAGAAAATGTCGTACACACAGTTGTCGGCGCCATCTATGACCTGGATGTATTTCATGCGCTTTAACGTCCGAAATGACCGGCGGCACATAGGCAGGCGAAGCCTGCCGCGATGACGTCCGTGTCGATTGACATGTTAGACCTCATGTGGCGGCCATCGAAGCTACGAGAACTGCGACACCAGCGAATCCCGTCGCGAAAGCCGCCAGCAGTAGACGTCGGTGCGACAGCGAAAGAACATTCACGGCAGCCTTGTATGCGAGCACATTGAACCAAGCGTAGGCCACAACAAGGCTTGCAAGCAAAACATAGAATGCCGGTCGACTCAGATCTCCAATGGTCATTTGCACGGCGAACACAAGAAAAAGAGCGACCCCGCAGGCCAAGATTAGCCGCAAGCGGTACCTTCTTTGCGCAATTGAGATTGCGCCAATTTGCTCGGCCGAGAGCTTTCCCTCCAAGTATTCGCGGATCGCATAAGACACGATTGCTCCGATGAGGAACGCCGGGAAACCGATGGACAACGGATTCATGAGGTCTAACGTCGGAGTTGACCGGCGACCGGGAAGCGTGTGCGCAAAGCGCACTGAAGCACCTGGGCGCCCGTGTCGAACGACCTGTTAGAGCTCATCGGCACTTGGGCTCCTCAATCGCCCATCGCTTCGCTGATTCTTCGCGTGCGCGATCTGCAACGAGGCTGCTCCTAGAGATCACTACCTTACGGACCTCCTCACCACCCTGTTTCATTCCGTAAGAGATCCCATTCAGCAGCAGGCGCTGCTGCACCTCAACGAGTCCAATTGCCTCTTTCACGCAACCTCGACTAAGGAACTCTTTTACCCGGTCGTACGCCTCGAGTCTGCCAATGTCGTTAAAAGCCTCCATCTGCACAGCCTGAGCGAAAAAGTCCGCATAAACCTGTCGGCTTACACGCTGGTTGTAGTACGTCGCGGTGGCTACGAAGGTAACGGTGGCCGTGAGGGCAACCAGCAGGGTTGATTTCAGGAGCGGTTTCATGTGAGCTCTAACGTAAAAATGACCGGACCACCAACATGAGCGGCGAAGCCGCAGCCTGCTGTTGTGGGTCCGTGTCGATTGACCAGTTAAACAAGCTGCCCACGCAGCCTCCACTTCCAGAATGCGTAGCGGGTCGCCTTACCGGCGCCGATGGCGACCAAGTACGTTGCGAAGTACGCCTTGTAGCTCTCGCCGTACAGCGGCAAGAGCCCGAGCAGTTCGAGCGGCAAGAGCGGCAGGCCGAGGAAGATTGTCAAGGATAGAGGAACCTTAACAAGAAGGACGCCTGCCAGGACCGCCAGAAGTGAGTTACTCCCAAATGGAAAAGAAGGGGGCGAAAGACGGCGTGCCTTTTCCTCCCAGGCGCTTCGGAGGAATACCGCTCCATTGAAGAGACCAACGACGCCAGCGACTGCGGTGAGTTGCAACCAAGTAGGCATCTGCTGTTTAACGTGAAGATGACCGGACCACAACAACCAGCGGCGGAGCCGCAGCCTGCTGTTGTGGGTCCGTGTCGATTGACATGTTAAACCGCATTCTCCGCCGCCTTTCGCATGCGCCATTCGTTCAGCCGATCAAGTACCACTTGCAATCGTTCGGCCTGATCTTTCGTTACTGCTGCGCGCTTCATCTTTCGCAGGAGGCTCTGGTACATGTAGCCGGAGCGGAAGAAGTACGGCCTCAGCTCCAGGAAACACAGCGCGGCTTCAATTGTCTCTGGATCGCCCGCAACGATTCGGGCCTCGGCACCCTCGTAGCCCCGTGGAAATGCCAGTTCGTTATAGCGAGCGTGAAACTCTTTGCAGGCGGCCGCCCACGTGTCTCGATCCTTCGAGCTGTTTCCGCGCGTTTTGAAGGTCTCGTGTATGCGTGCATGAAGGCGCGACACCTCTTGCGCACCGGCCAGGATCTCCCGTTTCAGGCGCTCCGTCTCCATGCGGTTTAACGTTCGACATTAGCGGCATGACGCGGCAGGCGAAGCCTGCCGTGGCATGTCCGCTCGATGGAGGTGTTAGGCGCCACTTTGTTTGCGCCCACGCCGGATTCTCAGAACTGCTCGAACGATGAGCCAGATGAGCAGGAATTCGGCCACAACACCAACGTAAAAGTGAGCCTTACTGGCCGAGTGAACGCCCTGCCCCAGAAGCACCGCCACCAAGTAGCCAGGAAGAAGTGCGATGTACACCGCTGTATCGGCCGCCTTGCAACATGCGCGCCATAACGGTGAATAGAGTAGTGAGACCAGGGCTATCGCCAACGCGGCAACGACCAGCGGTTCAACAAGCGCAGTGCGTCTCAAGGTGGTGGCGCCTAACGTTGAAGGCAACCGGACCGCAACACTCGCGGCGAAGCCGCCTCCTGCAGTTGCGGGTCCGTGTTGACCGACCAGTTAAAGTGCATCGGCGTCATATTCGAAAACCTCATCATGATGCCATCGGAGCACAACCGGCCCACCTTCGATAAAGACATCCACATCGTCGCTGGATGGGTAGCAAAAATCGCTCCAATAGGTGACGAATATCTCCCAAGGCAACGACAGGGCCGTATCCGAGCTCCAGACGACAACCACGCGGCCCGCTGGCAAAGGCAGGCTTGCCAGCCACTTTCGGGTTTCGTCAGTGCTTTCGGTCGTGCGATGCTTGACAGCTCGCGGACCAAGGTCCTTCGGCGCAGACGCGCATAGCGACCTAGCCACGTCGCTCGCAAGCGGACGCAACGTATCAAGTGCCTCAACTGGAAGCACTGAATGGGATGGCTGCGTCCATCTCCACATCAGAGGAAAGGCGTTGATATTCATACGCGGCACCTCTGCGCTTTAACGTTTGACATGAGGGGCGCACGGAGGCCGTAGGCCGGAGTGCGTCCCCTCGATGGAAGGGTTAGGTTGCATCTTCTGGCGGCGCCATTGGTTCCATGACGCTCGCTCCGCAACCGCTACAGCTCTCTTTGTAGTTTCTGGCGACAGTAGTTGGTTGGGCCAAGAAGTCTCGACCGCATACGATGCAGGGGTGTTCGTTCGACGCTTCCTCGGGGTGCAGGCAGTCTCGGATCTTCCGAGGATCGAGGCGCGCCACCCATTCACCAGACCTACCGGCTGGATGTCTGCGGGACCTTTCAAAATGAGCCACAGCTTCGCATTCGATGTCGTTTGGCTCGTACAGAAGCAAGGTCATTCCTTCCACCAACCGTAACCTCTGCCGTGCAAGACTCGCTAGCGTTCCATAGCCAGTGAGTGCCATTTCCGCGACAGAGCGCTCATTGTCGAGGTACTCAATTGCATTGAAGTCAGCGTAGATACGAGGCGGGGGCATTCTTCTGCAACCTAACGTAAAAATGACCGGACCACCAACACTTGCGGCGAAGCCGCCTCCTGCTGTTGTGGGTCCGTGTCGATTGACATGTTAAGGCTCATTGCCACTTCCTCTCGTGCCCCACCAGGCAGCAGCCGGAAATGCGAGCGCGACCGCCGCAAATGCGAATGGCGCCCACATGGTTCGTGCGCCCAGAAGTTCTATGTCGCGCACGCCGACATAGTGACCGAGCCAAGAAGGACCAACGGCGACAAACAGAAACGCGGCGAGCGCGGCTACAACAAGCAACACTAAAGCAGAAGCGAAGAGTCGCCGCCCGCGGGGTCTTTGACGCATTGGCAGGAACGCAAGCGCGGCAACGCCCAGGACAAACGGAGGAAGGAGAAGCCAAAGGAGCAACAAGGCAAACTCGTTCGCGTGCATGTGCTTCGCCAAGTGAGCTTTAACGTTTGGACAACGGATTCATGAGGTCTAACGTAATTTAAACCGCAAAACCTGCGGATTAATCTGGACGCTGCGGGATAAACTGGGCATGACTTCCTTCTGAAAATGGCTTGCAGTCTGGGTTTTCATCCGATATGCTGTATATAAACACAGTTATAAAAGAAGCATGAAACCCGGCACTCCTCCGCTGCGTTCTATCCGCCTGATGGATCAGGTTCGCGAGCGCATTCGGTATTTGCACTATAGCCTGAGCACTGAGAAAACTTACCTTTACTGGATACGCTTTTTCATCCGTTGGCAGGCGAAGGACGGTCAAATGCGGCATCAACGCGACATGGTTCCTGCCGAGGTGGAGGCGTTTTTGACGCACTTGGCTACCGAACGCAATGTATCCGCCTCCACGCACAACCAGGCTTTGAGTGCGCTGTTGTTTCTCTACCGGGAGGTACTGAACATGGATTTGCCCTGGCTGGATGGCATCAATCGCCCAACCAGCAAGCGCCGTATTCCCAGTGTGCTGACGAAGGACGAGATTGCCAGCGTGTTTATGTTTCTGGAGGGCGAGGTCTTGCTCTTGGCACGATTGCTGTATGGCACTGGCATGCGGCTGATGGAGGGTCTTAGACTGCGCATCAAAGATGTGGATTTTGATCGGCACGTCATCATTGTTCGCGAGGCCAAAGGCAATAAAGACCGGGTTGTCATGCTCCCGCGCACCTTGGCTCCCATGCTCAAGGCACAGATGCTGGCTGCACGTGCGCAGTGGGAGGCTGATCGAAATGCCAATCGTGGCGGTGTGGAGTCCCCTCATGCATTAGAGAGGAAATACCCGAAAGTGGGCTACACGTGGGGTTGGTTCTGGATGTTTCCATCACCAACCCTGTCCGTTGATCCACGCAGCGGCGTGGAGCGACGGCACCATTTATTTGAAGAGCGTTTGCAGCGTGGGCTGAAGCGCGCCGTCGCCAGAGCGGGGATTTGTAAGCCTGTTTCTGTTCATACGTTGCGCCACAGCTTTGCCACTCACTTACTCCAAAGTGGCACCGACATTCGCACTGTGCAGGAACTCTTAGGCCACAGCGATGTAAGCACGACGATGATTTACACCCATGTGCTGAAGGTCGCGGCAGGTGGGACAACTAGCCCGCTGGATTCGCTCACTGAAATGCCGGTGTGAACAGCCGCTTACGCTGAATTGCAGGCACCCCCTGGATATTGGATGTTTAACTCGGCTAGCGCCACCCTCACAACCGGCCCCAGCGGAACACAACTCACAGATAGACGCGCAGCGCATCTAGCGTCTTTGCAGCCGCACCCCGGTTGCGGGCCGCGAACGCCAGGCCGGAAGCCACCGCCTCAGCCAGCGCAGGCAGGTCGCCAACCAACCCCAGCGCGGCCTGGACGGCCTCAGGCATGCCGGCTACACGCAGGGCTGCGCCTTCGGCCTCGGCCAGCTCGGCGGCTTCGGAAAAGTTGAAGGTGTGTGGGCCCATCACCACCGGGCAGCCGCAGGCTGCGGCCTCGATCAGGTTCTGGCCACCCAGGGGCGCAAAGCTGCCGCCGAGCAGGGCCACATCGCTGAGGCCGTAGTACAGCGCCATCTCCCCCAGGGAATCGCCGAGCCAGACATCGGCCTGCCGGGCTTCGTCGCTGTCGGCGGGGCCGCCCGTCCACTGCGAGCGGCGCGACACGCGCAGGCCGTGCTGCTCCACCAGGGCCGCCACTTCGTCAAAGCGCTGCGGGTGGCGGGGGACGATCAGTGCATGGAAAGCCCTGGCGGGTTCATTGGCGGCCGAACTCATGGCTGACAGCCCAAGCTTTGCCTGGGTCGCAGCCTTTATCTGCTTGAGGAAATCGGCTTCTTCACCTTCGCGCGAGCTGGCGAACATCAGCACCGGCTGGGCCAGTGCCTGCCGCCATGCCCGGCCTTGCGTCTGCTGGCCGGCGCTGGGCGTGGCATCAAACTTGAGGTTGCCAAACACGCCGGTCACCGGTGCGCCAAGCTGGCGAAAGCGCCGCGCGTCGTCTTCGGTCTGCGCGTACACCGCGGCCAGCGCGCCATAGGCCGGCAAAGACAGCGGCGCGATGCGCAGCGCCTGCTGCAATGATTTGTCTGAC
>JAKFFG010000078.1:0-2083 GCA_036675275.1 Pseudomonas sp.
GCAACCTCGCATTATAGCCGGGGGTGCTCTAAATCCCGGACCGGCGGTGCATCGCTGATAGAATCAGGTGCACTGTGCGGCGGGAATCATGCGCACAGCGTAGAGACTCCAGAGTTCGCAAATATCGTGAACCCCTGGTTCTCGTCATTTCCAGCGTTGCGGCTGTAGCTCAGTGGATAGAGTATTGGCCTCCGAAGCCAAGGGTCGTGGGTTCGATCCCCGCCAGCCGCACCAAAACCCGTTTGGACCTACGTAAGATATTGATACGTATGGTTCTTCAGGTACATCAAGCGTCTACCTCGGCGGGCATTCAATGGGGTACACGATCGCCCGCGCTATGGCCTCAGATGCAATTGCGACGCTGCTAAATGCTTTCATTGCACAGCGAGCGGAGTCGTCAGAAATCGAGTCGGCCTTGAATAATCCATTGATGGGGACGCCGGCGTCAAGCAGATAGTTCCTTCGCCCATTGGGTCACAGCCTCGCTCGTTTGCGCGTCACGTCCGACCGCCAGTAGTTCAATGAAAAGCACGAATGCGTCGCGAACGGCCACAGGTGTGGAAGCGTGGCGAAGGTCCCACTCCGGAAAATGGCCGTCAACGCCCATGCGTGAAAGTCCGTAGACGAGCGCTCGGCCGAGTAATTGCAGCGCTGGTAGCCGCGCGAGCGCGCTGGGCGTGTCCTCGAACGCCTCCTCCAGCAATGCCTGCATACGGGCGCGGATCGCGTCGTTGTGCAAGGCCAGACGCGCGGGAGCATCGGTATCGAGCAAATGGCGCTGACTCACGACCTGGAAATGCGTAGGATGACGCGCGGCCCATTCCAGATAGGCCTCTCCAATGGCTGCGAAACGCAGCAGTGCGGGCTTGCCCGCGCTGTTGGCAATGCCCAACTCCACCTGCGCGTGAAGACGCTCCGTGGCTTGCTCTGCAACGGCGGTCAGCAATGCAGCTTTGGTAGGAAAGTGGCGAAACGGGGCGCCGGGAGAGACGCCGGCCTTCTTCGCGGCTTCGCGCACGCTCAGCTTCTCCACGCCATGCGCCTCGATGAGTTCCAGTGCGGCTGCCACCAATGCTTCGCGCAGGCTGCCATGGTGATAGCTGCCGCGGGAAACGGGGTCGCCATTTTGGGAAGGAGCGGGAGGCGTCATTCTGGGTGCGGTCCAAATCAATGTAATCGCTGATTATTTTAGGGTTAGAATTGCCGCTCAATGTATTCAGTGATTACATAACGTACCTCAACCAGGAAACAACATGAACTTGAACATCGGCGCCGCCGTCTCCCGCTCGCTGCTTGCGGTCTCAATGATTGCCATGAGCACCTATATCTCGGCGCAAGACGCGCCGACCCTCGAGATCGTATGGCCGCCTGAAGGCGCAATCGTTCCCTTGGGTAGCGATGCTGAAGCTGCGGTGGGTGTCGTTGTTCGCAGCAATTTCTTGCTCCGCGCTGCGGGCCAGTGCGGAGAGACACCGCGATGCGGTCACATCCACATGAAAATCGATCCGGCCGGCGACAGTTGCAACATTCCCGGCCGCCCGTACAACAGCATGAACAGCGACACCGGTGGTGACATCATCAAAGCTCGCTTCGGTCATTGCCCGACAGCGGCCGGCGTTCACGAAATCGGCGTACTCCTGGCTGATGACCACCATCGTCCTGTGTTGGTCAACGGGCGTCCAGTAGTTCGAGTCGTCAAGGTAACCGCGATCCGCAGTGCCGAAGCGCTCGGACGTTAAAGACTTTGCAAAGCGTGTGCGCCAGCGGCCAGATAAAAGTTTCTCCGAATTGAGCGATCCAATGCGGTTGGGCGGAAAGGTAGTGGTTATTCCGAATCTGCAGATAATCTTCCTGCATGGACAAAATAGACCGGAAAATTCTTGCTGAACTTCAGCGCAATGGCCGCGCCAGCCTTCAGGAAATAAGCCAGGCGGTGGGGCTGAGCAGCACGCCTTGCTGAACAAGGATGAAGCGGCTGGAAGACACGGGCGTCATCGAGCGTTACACCGTCAACCTCAATGCCGAGGCCCTGGGCCTGGCCGAAACCGTGATGGTGCAGGTCACGCTGGACAGTCATTCAGAC
>JAKFFG010000006.1:0-425436 GCA_036675275.1 Pseudomonas sp.
CGCCGAGCGTACGGCTTCAGGAATTTTGAGAATTACCGCATGCGGGTCTTGGCCCAGTGCGGTTGGAACGGTGTGATTAACCGAGTGTGATGAGTGCCGATCCCCCGTTAATGGGGAAGAGCCTTCGTTTTGCGGAGCAGGTCTGTTTTTACGGAGCAAGAAAAAGGGCCTACGTTTTCACGTAAGCCCTTGGTATTCTTGGTGGCGCATCCCTGATTCGAACAGGGGACCTGCGGATTATGATTCCGTCGCTCTAACCGGCTGAGCTAATGCGCCAAAGCACGAAACTATAGCATAAATTTTTTATGCCGTGTGCAAGCTGTAAACCCTGAGTGCTTGCCAATCGCAGAAACTTAAAGGCCCCACCTTTTGGCGGGGCCTTACTGCCAATTGGCAGTGGACATTACCGAGTATGGTGATGTCGAATGAACTACCTCGAAAGGTAGTTGTGCTGCCGTGAGGCAGTGAGACAATGATAATTCCAGGTTCCTAGTTTTAGAATAAGGGTAATTACTAATGAAGCGTTTGCTCAGCCTTGCTTCTCTTGTTGTCTTGCTTGCTGCGTGCGCCGGTGGGCCGGGTAACGATGGCTCGTCCAGTTCCACGCGTTCCGGTGTACAGGTTTATGGCACTATCGACGCCGGTGTCGGCTCGCAGAATATCTCACGCTGATAGCGCCGCGCGAGCTTTATTGGCCTCGCTCGCATCCTCCGGCATAGGGCTGTTGGCGTTGCCCGATAGTGCGGCGCTAAGGCTATACAAGGGCGCGAACGATTCGGCTTGCGCCATGGGCCAGGCGGTCCGGAATATCGTCAGGCGGAATTTTCCTTCCAGCAGTTCGCCATCTTCCAGGTCGGGGAATAAAGCGGACAGCACCCTGACTTCACCGTTGGAGATGCGCTTGGCGATGTGATGAGGCCGCAATTCGCCGGGGTGCTGCAAACCGGCGGCGCCCAGCATCTCTGCCAGGGCTTTCAGGGTGTTCGCGTGAAAGCTGGCGACCCGTACTGATTTGTCTTCGACGACCAGCGCTTTTTGGCGTTTGGGATCCTGGGTGGTGACGCCGGTAGGGCATTTGCCGGTATGACACGCCTGGGCCTGTATGCAGCCTATCGCAAACATGAATCCACGCGCGCTGTTGCACCAGTCCGCGCCCATGGCCATGACGCGCGCCATGTCGAATGCGCTGATTATCTTCCCCGAAGCGCCCAGCTTGATGCGGTCGCGCAGCCCGATCCCGACCAGGGTGTTATGTACCAGACGCAGGGCTTCGCGCAGTGGTGTGCCCACATGGTCGACGAATTCGATGGGCGCGGCGCCAGTGCCGCCTTCCGCGCCGTCTACGACGATGAAATCGGGCGTTATGCCGGTCTTGAGCATGGCTTTGGCGATTGCAAACCATTCCCATGGGTGGCCGATGCATAGTTTGAATCCGACCGGCTTGCCACCGGACAGACGGCGCAGGCGGACGATAAAGTGCATCAGTTCGATGGGCGTGGTGAATGCACTGTGCCGCGCAGGCGAGTTGCAGTCTTGCCAGGCGGGAACGCCGCGCGCATGGGCTATTTCGGGCGTTACTTTCGGTCCGGGCAATATGCCGCCGTGACCGGGCTTTGCGCCTTGTGAAAGCTTGATTTCTATCATTTTGACGCTTTCTTGCTGGGCGCGTTGCGCAAAGATCTCGTCAGAGAACTGCCCCTTGCCATCTCCACAACCGAAATAGCCGGAACCGATATTCCAGATCAGCGAACCGTTGTGTTCCAAGTGATACGTGCTGATGCCGCCTTCCCCGGTGTCGTGGGCGAAATTGCCCAATGCCGCCCCTTTATTCAGCGCCCGGACGGCGTTGGCCGACAGCGCGCCGAAACTCATGGCCGATATATTCAGCACGGAAAGTGAGTGGGGACGGGTGCAGTCGGGCCCACCTACAGTAATGCGAAAATCACTTGTCTCGGGGTGCGATGGCTCCATAGAGTGATTGATCCATTCGTAATCGGTTTGGTAGACGTTATGCTGAGTGCCAAAAGGCCTTTTATCGATTTCCTGTTTGGCGCGCTGATACACCAATGAGCGGTCGACGCGGGAAAATGGCAGGGCGGCATTATCGTCTTCGAAGAAATACTGCCGCATTTCGGGTCGTATGAATTCGAAGAAAAACCTCAGGTTGCCGATAACCGGATAGTTGCGTCGAATTGCGTGACGTGTTTGGCGCATATCCCAGATGCCCAGTGCACTAAGGGCGGCGCAGACCAGTGCCGGTACCAGCCACCATCCGCTCAAGACCAGGCCCAGCGCGAGGAATGTGATCGTACAGGCAATGACAAAATAAAACGCGGAATAACGCGTTAACAGATGGTCCATGGAATATCCTAGTTTCTGTTGCAGTTTGGAACCATAACAGACGCGCGTGGGCGCGCAACAATATTTTGCTTCTACCCGATCTTCAAGCAACTCACTTGAAATCTCAGTCAAGTCGGTAAAATGTTTTTCTTGTGCAAGGACGACCTTGCCGCCATTGGTTTTGCGGCGCACATGTCGGGGACGGCCCCTTCGACTCGGAGAGATCATCATGTCAGTGTCAACGTCCTGGATAGTGCTATTTATTGCAGGCTTATTGGAAGTGGGTTGGGCAATCGGCTTGAAATACACGGTGGGCTTTACCCGATTCTGGCCCAGTGTAGGTACTCTTGCGGCGATGGTCGCCAGTGTGCTGTTATTAGGCTTGGCGATGAAGCAGTTGCCGGTTGGGTCGGCCTACGCCGTTTGGGTAGGTGTGGGCGCGGTGGGAACAGTTATATTAGGCATTGTGCTGTTAGGAGAATCAGCCAGTGCCGCGCGCCTTATAAGTGTTGGTTTCATCATTGCAGGAATCATTGGCCTGAAGCTCGCTGCATGATCCGTTTTCTATTCACTACCCGTGCTGGCGTGTCCGGCAATAATTCAATTTTCGGAGACTCACCTTGGGCGCCATAAAAATCATTCTGGGCGATTGGGCGTCCTGCATGCAGGATGCAATGGTTATACGGCATGAGGTTTTTGTGCAAGAGCAGAACGTTCCCACAGAGCTGGAGCTGGACACGGAAGACCAATTTTGCATCCATGCCCTGGCTTATGACGACAAAGGCGTGGCGATCGGCACCGGACGTCTGCTGCGCAATGCCCATATCGGACGGCTCGCCGTTAGGGCGCCATACCGGGGGCAGGGGGTCGGGTCGCAATTGTTGACTGCGCTTGTCAACGAAGCCCGGCGCCAACATTATCTTGAAGTCGTGCTGGCGGCTCAATTGCACGCTCTGGCGTTTTATGCCGCGCATGGCTTTGTGGCGGAAGGCGACACCTATATCGATGCAGGCATCGAACATGTCACCATGCGCCATGCCCTGACTGCCTGACCGGCTCGTTTGCTGCACAAAGAAAAAGGCCCGTGAATGAGAATTCACGGGCCTTTTGCCAGAATTGTATGGTGCCCAGGAGAGGACTCGAACCTCCACACCCGAAGGCACATGGACCTGAACCATGCGCGTCTACCAATTCCGCCACCTGGGCATAAAGTGTATGCTATCGCTTTACGAACTACTGCTGCGTTTTGCATTACATCTTTAAGAGGCGCAAAGTATAACGTATTTTTTAAACAAACGGAAATTACTTTTGAACAAACGCTCCAAACACGATTCAACTGGCAAGGGAAGTCCCGCTGGCACGCAAAATTTGCCGCCGGACTTCGACCCCGATGTGCCTAGCCGAGAAGTAATCATGCAGTATCTTCGATCCTCGGAAACTCCACTGTCGCCAGATCAACTGGCGAAAGCGCTGGGGGCTTCGGCGCCCATGTCCATAGGTTTCGATCGTCGTCTGAATGCCATGGAGCGCGACGGCCAGATTTTCTTCAACCCGCAGGGCCAAGTGTTGTTGAACAACAAACTGGAATTCATTGCGGGACGCGTGCAGGGGCATCGCGACGGCTTCGGGTTCTTGCTGCGCGACGATGGCGGACCCGATTTATTCCTTTCGCCGCGCGAAATGCTTAAAGTGTTGCATGGCGACCGCGTTCTGGCCAAGCCCGATGGCGAGTATCGCGGCAAGGCCGAGGCGACTATTGTCGAAGTCATAGAACGCCGTACAAACAAGCTGGTGGGGCGCTTTCTCAAAGAGCGCGCATCGTATATTGTGGTGCCGGAAGACCAGCGCATCAAACACGATATTCTTATTCCCGCCTCCGATATCGGCGACGCCGAATCCGGTCAGGTGGTCACCGTCGAAATCGTGCAGCAGCCAACGCGTCACACTCAGCCATTGGGCAGGGTCGTCGAGGTATTGGGCGAAATCGACGACCCGGGCATGGAAATCGAAATTGCGGTGCGCAAGTTCGATGTTCCGCATGAATTCTCCCCGGCCACTCTGCAACAGGCCGAAAAGCTGCCTGCCACGGTCAGGCCCGTCGACATCAAGGGTCGCGTCGACCTGCGGGAAGTGCCATTCGTCACGATAGACGGCGAAGACGCGCGCGATTTTGACGACGCGGTATTCTGCACGCCGGTTGAGCTGGGCACAGAAAAACGCAAGAAACCCGGTTGGCGCCTGCTGGTGGCCATTGCCGATGTCAGCCATTACGTGCGACCTGGCGACTCCCTGGATACCGACGCCATCGAGCGCGGCACCAGCGTCTATTTTCCGCGGCGCGTCATACCCATGCTGCCGGAAGCGCTGTCCAACGGCATATGTTCGTTGAATCCGGATGTCGATCGCCTGGTGCTGGTATGCGATATGGTCATTGCCGCCAGCGGCGCCAAGGCTGGTCGCATCACGGCTTACCAGTTCTACGATGCCGTCATCCATTCCCACGCGCGTACCACCTACACCGATGTCTGGGCGGCGTTGCAGCAGCCGGCGGGGCCGGCAGGCCAAGCCATGGAGGCGGTGCTTCCGCACATCCAGAACTTGTACGAGCTCTATCAGTTGTTTGCGCAAGCGCGTAAAAAGCGCGGCGCCATTGACTTTGACACGATCGAAACTCGTATCGTCTGCAATCCGCTGGGCCGCATCGAAAAGATCGAGGCTTATACGCGCAACGATGCGCACAAGCTCATCGAAGAATGCATGTTGGCTGCCAATACCTGTGCCGCCGAGTTCATGACGCGCAACAAGCGTTCCGGCTTATACCGGGTGCACGAAGGCCCCACACCTGAAAAGCTCAGGAACTTGCGCGACTACCTGCGCAACCTCGGTTTGACGCTAGAGGGGGGCGAGGATCCTTCCACCGATGACTACGCCAAGCTGGTTCAGGCCGCACGCAACCGTCCCGATTTCGCCATCATCCAGACCATGTGTCTGCGATCCTTGCAGCAGGCCATCTATAGCCCCGAACAGGTCGGGCATTTTGGCTTGTCCTATGACCACTATGCGCATTTCACTTCGCCCATACGACGCTACCCAGACTTGCTGACGCACCGGGTCATCAAGGGCATTCTTCACAGCAAGAAGTACATACCGCAAGTCGACGATGTCGGCAGCCTGGCTGCGCTGCCCAAAGAAGAGCGCGAGCACGCGATTTGGGAAAAGCTGGGCGTGTTGTTGTCGGCCCGCGAGCGCCGTGCCGATGATGCCTCGCGCGACGTCGAGGCATGGCTCAAGTGCTGGTTCGTCAAGGAGCATGTCGGCGAAGAGTTCAGCGGCCGGGTAACTGGTGTGGCGCCATTTGGCATCTTTATTACGCTCGATACGCTTTTCGTGGAAGGCATGGTGCATGTGTCTGAACTGGGTTCCGACTACTTCCAGTACAACGAAGCCATGAATGAATTGCGCGGCGAACGCACGGGCATACGCTACCGTCTGACCGACGCGGTGCAGGTTCAGGTCGCACGCGTCGACCTCGAAGCCCGGCGTATCGAATTTCGCCTGGTAAAGGGCACCACTTTCAAGGCATTGAAAGCGTCCATCGAAACCGAAGAGGCCGTGCCGCGTAAAAAACGGGCAGCATCCACCAAGCCGGAGGCGCTCAAAGGCACGACCTCACGGCAGCGGCGGGCGGCAGCCAAACGGGGCGCCAAGGCGGCGGCCCCGCAGAAGGCAACCCGAAGGCGCTAGGGTCAAACACAAGTCCGAAGTGGCGACAGTAATTTGGAGGGGTAAAATGCGTTTGCAGCGGACTCGTGCGACTCTTGCTGCGAAACAACTCCATAAGGATATACATGTCGTCTCATCAGGTTTTGGCCGGCTTTCACGCCGTGATCGCCCGCTTGCGCCACGCCCCTGGATCCATCAAGGAACTCTACGTCGAAGCGTCGCGGCGCGACAAGCGCATGCAGGCCTTCATCGAGCAGGCGCAATCGGCCAATATTAGGGTTCATCCGGTTGCCGCCGACCGCCTTGACGGCCTGGCTCGCGGTACTCGTCACCAGGGTGTCGTTGCGCTGGCGGAACCGCACACGCTGGCCGTCGATGTCGATGAGGTGCTGGACTGGCTTGAGGACAAACCGGAACCACCATTGTTTTTGCTCCTGGACGGCGTAACCGACCCTCACAACCTGGGCGCGTGCCTGCGCACTGCCGATGCGGCGGGCGTGCACGCCGTTATCGCACCGCGCGACAAGGCGGTCGGCTTGAACACCACGGTGCAGCGTGTTGCCAGTGGCGCCGCCGAAACCGTGCCGTACATCATGGTCACCAATCTGGCTCGCACGATGCGCCAGCTTAAAGACCGTAATGTATGGATAGTCGGTACCGACGATCAGGCGGCCTCCACCATTCATCAAGTTGATGCTCGCCGCCCCATGGCATGGGTTATGGGGGCCGAGGGCGAAGGCATGCGTCGGCTTACCCGCGAAACCTGCGATGAACTCGTCCACATTCCCATGCTGGGCTCGGTCGAAAGCCTGAATGTCAGTGTCGCCAGCGCCGTGTGCCTGTACGAGACTGTGCGTCAGCGCCAAGCCTGATGCAGCAAGGCCGTGCCCGGCCAGTCAGGCCGGCCTTGCTGCATCGCGATCGTTGCTTTCGCTGCGGTCTCCATTTTCTTCCACCTATTTGTTGATTCTTGATCATGGCACAAAACGGCTTTACCACTACGATTCTTCATTCTGACCGGCGTGCGTCGGTGGAGCACGGCGCCATACACAAGCCCATGCATCCTGCGTCCCAATACGCATTTGCCGATGCGCGCGAGTTGGCGGCAGTATTTCAGGGAAAGCCGGGGTTCACCTATGCGCGTCAAGGTACGCCCACCACTGCGGCCCTTGAAGCGAAGATTACGCAGATGGAGGGTGGAGTCGCCACGGTCAGTTTCGCAACAGGCATGGCGGCCTTGGCGGCAACGTTTTTTGCACTGCTCAAGGCTGGCGATCACTTGATCAGCAGTCAGCATATTTTTGGCAATACCAACAGCCTGCTTGGCACATTGGCCGACCTTGGTGTGATTGTCACCGTGGTGGATGCAACCGATGTGAAGAATGTCGCGGCTGCACTGCGGGCCGAAACGAAAATGGTGTTTACGGAGTCGTTGGCCAATCCAGGCACCCAGGTGGCCGACTTGCTCGCCATTGGCAACTGGTGCAAGGAAAAGAATCTGGTTTATGTCGTGGACAACACGCTGGCGACGCCATGGCTATGCCAAGGCATCACAATGGGCGCGTCGCTGGTGGTCAACTCGCTGTCCAAGCACATAGGCGGGCACGGCAACGCGCTGGGCGGGGCGGTCACCGATACCGGACTGTACGATTGGAGCGACTATGCCAACATTGCGCAGCCTTATCGTAAAGGCAAGCCCAATTCCTGGGGGCTGACGCAGATAAAGAAGAAGGGCTTGCGCGATATGGGCGGCACCCTGGCTTCGGAAGCGGCCCATCGCATTGCGGCAGGCGCTGAAACGCTGGCACTGCGCATGGACCGCGCATGCGCTAATGCGCTTACCCTGGCCCGCTTCCTCAGCCAGCATCCCAAGGTGGCCAGAATTCACTACCCCGGGCTTGCGGATCATCCACAACATGCGCGCGCCGCTCAGCTTTTTGGCAATCGTTTTGGTGCCCTGATGGGAGTCGAGCTTGTCGATGATGTGGATCTGTTTGATTTCCTGAATCGGCTGCGGGTTCTGATATTGGCGACCCACCTGGGGGATAATCGTACGCTGGTGCTGCCCATGGCCCAAACGATTTACTACGAAATGGGTGCCGAACGCAGGGCGTTGATGGGTATTTCCGATAACTTCCTGCGCGTGTCGGTTGGAATCGAAGATACACAGGACATTCTGGACGATTTTGTGCAGGCGCTCGAATAGCCGGCGTGTTTGAAAGTCTGGCTTGCGCTCGTTACCATAGTTTTAGTTGGTCCGATAGCTTTCGGACCAATTTTTTATCAATTGTTGACGTTAGCGTACGAAATTGAAAAAGTCAGCAATGATGCGGGTTTTCAGGGCTTTCTGCTTGACAGGTCGGGCATTCAAAGGCTTAATACGCGGTAGTCAGCTGCGTGTGCTTCAAAAGCAGCACCGCCACCTGGTTGCGCCACCTCATGTCGGCTGGCAATACGATTCGCAAAAACCGCGTCACGTATTTTTCCATCAAGCGCCAAGTCAATCCTACTCGGATTAACTTGGCTACAATAATTTTTAGGGGTAATCCTTAATGAACAAAACTGAGCTCATCGAACACATTTCCACCAAAGCAGATTTGTCGAAAGCAGACGCGGGCCGCGCGCTCGAAGCATTCATCGGAGCCGTAAAAACAACACTAAAAAAGAAAGGCTCCGTGACCTTGGTTGGCTTTGGTACTTTCGCCGTTTCGGAACGCGCTGCACGCACCGGCCGCAATCCCCGTACCGGCGAAGAGATCAAAATCAAGAAAGCCCGGGTACCCAAGTTCCGTCCTGGTAAAGCGCTTAAAGACGCGGTTAACTAAGCTGGCATTAGTTGCATTGGCAAACGCGCTAGGCTATAATTCTGTCTTCGCGTTTTGCACCAAATAAGTGGTACCCGAGAAAACACCGGGTGCTTAGCTCAGTTGGTAGAGCGGCGCCCTTACAAGGCGTAGGTCACAGGTTCGAACCCTGTAGCACCCACCACTCATTTGCGGCAATATGCAGAAAATTAAGCACTTAAGGCGACTTAAGTGCTTTTTTTGCGTTTCGGTCCGGCACCTTTGAGGAGGTCTTATGCGACTAGACAAATGGCTGTGGGCAGCGCGGTTCTTCAAAACGCGGGGCTTGGCGGGTACCGCAATAGATGGCGGCAAGGTCAAGGTCAACGACGCCAATGCAAAACCGGCAAAGACACTTAAATTGGGCGACCGCTTGCAGATTCATGTTGGCGACCAAAACTTTGATATTGAAGTTCTGGCTCTCAATGATCAGCGCCGACCTGCCCCCGAGGCAAGGCTGTTGTATGCCGAGACCGCTGAAAGCGTCGCTGAACGCGCGCGGCAGGCTGAACTCAAAAAGCTGGCGCCGATGCTGCCCGGCGATCGGAAGGGGCGCCCCACCAAGCGGGACAGGCGAAAGCTCGAATCGTTTCATGAAGAGTGATATTGCGAATAGTTCGCATTTCTGATAATATTTTGCACTTGTTTTAATCAACAGCGTAACGCCTGTTCGGCGGCTGCGCCGTCCATACTTCAATTGCCTATCAATGCCGCGTGCTCATGCTGAACCGAAGTCCCGCCCCGTGCTTATCAAAGTGGCCGGAGTCGCCGTTGCAGTGGGATTGCATCTGGCAGTGTTGGGCGCCGTGCTGTCCTCGCCTCCGGTCAAGCCCAAGATGGAGATGCCCGAAACGGTAGAGGTGCGTTTTGTTGAAATCGCGGAGGAAGTCGTCGATGCCGCGGCCAATGTCGAAACTGAGCCGGAGCCGGTCCAGGAGGTCGCTGTCGCGGAACCTGAGCCGGAACCCGTCGTCGAACCTGAGCCTCCAGAGCCCGAACCCGAGCCTGTAATAGAGCCGGAACCTGAACCCGAGCCGGAACCCGTTGTCGAGCCCGAGCCCGAGCCCGAACCAGTCGTGGAACCTGAGCCCGAGGCCATAACCCCCGAGCCGCCTCCGGAGCCCAAGCCGGAGCCAAAACCCGAACCGAAACCAGAGCCTAAACCCAAACCTAAGCCCAAGCCTAAACCCAAACCCAAGCCGGTAATCAAGGCGCCTGCGAAGCCGGTCACGCCGGTTGTGGCAGCGGCGCCAGCGGGCAAGGCAAGTGCACCGGCGGTGCCCAAGGCTCCTCCCGCACCGGTGGATCCGAATCGCCCGCGCATGATAGGCAAGGTGGACTATCTCGGAAAACGGCCCAACCCTGTGTACCCGCGCGTTTCCGAGCGCCGGGGCGAGCAGGGCCGTGTTGTGGTGCGTGTTTTGATCTCTGCGCAAGGCAGCGTGTTGAAGGCATCGGTAAGATCGTCTTCGGGCCACGAACGCCTGGATAAGGCTGCGGTGAAGGCGGCCAGTAGTGCTCGTTTCAAACCTTATACGGAAAACGGTATCGCCTATCAGGCCATGGCCGATATTCCTTTTGATTTTGTTTTATAGGACATAACGAATGTTGGATTTTCTTGATAGCGCCCTGCAGGTGATTGCCCAACTCGGCGATGTCCCGGCCGCAACGCAGGGTGCCGCGGCGGCATCCAGCACCACGGCGGCGGAAGCGGCTGGGGCTGGCGGCATGCTGCACTTCATTTCACAAAGCGATATCGTCGGAAAGACTTTGTTTGGCTTTCTTATCGTGATGTCGCTGACCAGTTGGTATCTGATCTTCGTCAAGACCTTCATCAACATCCGTATCGGTATGCGCTCGAAAAAGTTTCTGACTGAATTCTGGGCGGCCAGTTCGCTGGAACAGGTCGAGAATGAAATCGCCACGCACGGCGCCAACGAGCCATTTGCTCACTTGGCCATTCATGCAATTCATGCGCGCAACCATCATGCCAAATATGGCGCGGTGAAACTGGAAGAAAAGGGCTCGACCGGCGCTTTCGTGACGCGCACCATACGCAAAGTCATCGACGAGGAAACGGCGCGCCTGGAAAACGGCTTGACCATATTGGCTTCCATCGGCTCCACGGCGCCATTTGTGGGCCTGTTCGGTACGGTGTGGGGCGTCTATCATGCCTTGGTCGGTATCGGATTGTCCGATGGTGTAACCGTGAATCGCATCGCCGGCCCAGTGGGCGAAGCGCTCATCATGACAGGCCTGGGTCTGGCTGTGGCCATTCCAGCGGTGTTGGCGTACAACGGTTTCGTACGCAGCAATCGCGTCTATTTGGCTCGGCTCGATGTTTTTGCGCACGATCTGTTCACGTTCCTTACCACGGGCCAGCAAGTATCGGACTCGTCCAATAAAGCACGTCGCGTCGTGCTTGCCGCAAGCAAGGGTGAATAATGGCATTCGGAAGCTTTGACAACAAAGGGGCAAGCCATACGGTTTCCGAGATCAATATGGTCCCGCTTATCGATGTGATGCTGGTGCTGCTGGTGATATTCATCATTACTGCACCGTTGCTCAGTCACTCCATCAAGATCAACGTGCCTCAGGCGTCGTCGCAGCCGGTAGAGCAAGAACCCAAGACCATAGACCTTGCCGTGGACGCCCATGGGCAGATGTTCTGGAACGAACAACCGGTTACCGGCGATGATCTCACCCAGAGATTCGCTGCCGAAGCGGCCCTCGATCCTCAGCCCGAAGTGCGTATCCGGGCCGACCTGAATACGCGTTACGAGGTTCTTGCGCAGGTAATGAGCAGCGCCAGGGCGGCGGGTTTGAAGCGGCTGGGGTTCATTACGCGGCCTGGCTCCACTGATGCCCAAGCGGCCGATCCCGACAGCACAGGCGCGGCGCCAACGCCCGCAGCCAATTAACAGCGGCCGGTTACGGCGCTAAGCCGCTTGTCAGGGTTGTAACTGCGGCGGCTAAATCACTGCGCGACGATAAAACCCGAGTGGCTTCGATATAGAATTGCGGTATGAGAGTACTAGTTATCGAAGACGACGCGACCTTGGGCCATGCCTTGCAGGAATTTCTGGTCGAACAAGGCTATGCGGTCGATTGGCTGCAAGATGGCGATCAGGTGCTGGGCGCGGTAACCGGGCAAAACTACGACTTGCTTTTGCTGGATCTGAACTTGCCGGGTCAAAGCGGCCTGGACATCCTTCAAAAGCTGCGCGCCGGCAATCACCAGGTTCCCGTCCTCATTCTTACCGCGCGCGATGGTATTGAAGACCGCGTTGCCGGCCTGGATGCGGGTGCCGACGACTACGTCACCAAACCTTTCGAACTGGCCGAACTCGCGGCGCGCGTGCGCGCCTTTGGCCGCAGGCGTACCGGTCAGGCGCAGCCTTATATCGAAGCGGGCCCCTTGCAGTTTGACACCGTGGGCCGCGAAGTTCGCGTCAATGGCGAACGCATTTCACTATCGGTGCGTGAGTTGTCTGTGCTGGAAATGCTCATGGCGCGTGTGGGACGGGTGGTCACCAAGCGACAAATCGTCAATTCACTTTCAGCCTGGGACGCCGACTTCAGCGAGAACGCCGTTGAAGTTTATGTCTATCGCCTGCGTAAAAGGTTGGAGGGTACCGGCGCAGGCATACAGACCGTGCGCGGCTTCGGCTATCTGCTCGAAGTTGAAAGTGCCACCTGACTCCAAAAGCCGATTGATGCCGCGCGGTTCGCTGGCACGTCATCTCGTTCTTCGCTTGCTGCCGGCTGTCATCGTGTTGGTACTGCTCGATTTGAGCGCGACCTGGGTCATGACACGCAAGATGACCATGGAAGAATGGCTGCTGCGCGACATTTTCTGGACTATGGTCCTCAGCCAGGTCATGCTGGTTTCCGTCTTCGCATGGGTTCTGATCTCGGGCGTGCGCTCGGGGCTGGCTTCGGTCAACCGGCTTTCCCAGGAGATCAGCCAACGCTCGATCGACGACCTGCAAGCCCTGGATACCACTGGATTACCTTCCGAAGTGGCGCCCATGGTCTCTCACGTAAATGACTTGTTGCTGCGTCTGGATGATTCCATGCAGGCGCAGAAGCGTTTCATCGGTCACGCCGCGCATCAGTTGCGCACGCCCTTGGCAGGGCTGAAGCTCGAGTCCGAACTCATGCTGACGAGACAGCTTCCCGATGATGTCCGCGAGCGGGCCGAACGCATCAAGACGGTCACCGATCGCATGATACGCCTGGGTCAGCAGTTGCTGGTGCTGGCGCGCGCGGATTCATCGACCCGCCCGCAGGACAGCTTCGTACGCCGAGATCTGTGCGACTGGGTCCGGAATAGCGGCGCCGAATGGATACCTGCCGCACGGGCAAAGCGAGTGGATATACAGCTGGTCGCTCCCGATGAGCCGGTTTGGGTCGACGTAGATGCATTATTGCTTGAAGAATTGTTGAGCAATCTGATCGATAATGCGCTGCGCTATGGCGTGGGAGCCAGCACCATCACATTGCGCGTGGCCCCGAATCCGCCGTCGCTGACGGTGGAGGACGACGGACCGGGAATCGATCCGGAAGACAGTGGTCGCGTGTTCGAAGCCTTCTACCGCTCATCCCGGGCCGGCGCGGGCGGCTCCGGCCTGGGACTTGCTATTGTTCGCGAAATTGCGCGGGCTCACGGCGGCTGGTGGAATCTGACAAGCCGCCCGGCGTTTCCGGGCACCCGTATAACCGTTGTATTTCCCGGCCCGCGCATCGGTGCGAAGCTCAGAAGACAAGAACACCAATGAATAGTGCATCAATGGACCCAGGACATGTGAAACCGGGCGCAACGCCTACGGCGGCTATTATGCTGGGCGCTTTGGGCGTCGTGTACGGCGACATCGGAACCAGTCCGCTGTATACCATCAAGGCGGCGCTGGCGCGGCTGGAGAACCCCGGCGAGGCGGAGGTCCTGGGCCTGCTGTCGTTGTTGTTCTGGATGCTGATGATGGTTGTTTCGCTCAAGTACATAACCATTATGCTGCGCGCGGACAATCGGGGCGAGGGCGGTACGCTGGCATTGATGGAGCTTGCGCTTCGAGGAGTAAAAGGCCCTCGAAGATGGCGGCTGATGGTGTTGGGCCTTATCGGCGCCTGTCTCTTTTATGGGGACAGCATGGTGACACCGGCTATTTCCGTGCTGTCGGCGATGGAGGGTATTGTGCTCGTATCGCCCGCGCTGGAGCGGTGGGTAGTACCGGCGGCCGTTGTTGTCCTGGCCGGACTGTTCATGATCCAGTCGCGGGGAACCGGCGCGGTGGGCAAGCTTTTTGGTCCCGTCATGCTCGTCTGGTTCCTTACGCTGGGAGGGCTGGGCGCCTGGCGCATCGTGCTCGAACCGGGTGTGCTGCGGGCCCTGAATCCAATGTGGGCCTATGCTTTCATTGCCAACGCGCCCTGGGAAATTTTCTTGCTGTTGGGCGCTATCGTGCTGGCGCTCACGGGCGCGGAAACCATCTACGCCGATATGGGCCATTTCGGCCGCTCCGCCATCCGGCGTGTATGGTTCGGAGCAGTGCTCCCTGCACTGGTTCTCTGCTACTTTGGACAAGGCGCTGTCATTCTGGCCGACCCTTCAACCGTCAAGAACCCCTTCTTTCACCTGGCCCCGGCGTGGGCGCTTGTGCCTTTGGTCGGTTTGGCCACGATGGCGACGATTATTGCATCGCAATCGGTGATCTCCGGCGCATTTTCGGTTACTCGGCAGGCTGTACAGCTGGGATTCTGGCCGCGCATGGTCATTTTGCATACTTCGGCGCGCGAGGAAGGGCAGATATACTTGCCGCGGGTGAATATATTGCTGTTTATTGCTGTGCTGGTGCTGGTTCTTGCCTTTCAATCTTCGGAAGGGCTGGCCCACGCGTATGGCTTCGCCGTCACAGGCACCATGCTTATGACATCGTTGCTGGCATTTGCCGTTCTGCCGCGCCATGCAAAAGGATCCAGGCGCTTGCTATGGCTGATCCTGATAAGTGTCTTCCTCATCATGGACGTTTTGTTGTTCTCGTCCAACGCGCTGAAAATTCATGATGGCGGCTGGGTCCCCTTGCTGGTGGGCGCTTGCCTGCTGACGTTGATGATCACCTGGAAGCAGGGCCGCCAGACCATGCACGACACCCTGGCCGGAGACCAGCAGCCGCTCAAGACATTTATGGAAGCATTGGAAGAATATCCGCCGACTCGCGTGCCGGGGACCGCCGTCTTTATGAGCATGATCGTCAATACGGTGCCGCCTGCCCTGTTGCACAATCTCAAGCACAACAAAATATTGCATGAACAGGCGTTGTTCTTGACTGTGGAAAGCGCCGATGTTCCGTATGTGCCGTTCAGCGAGCGTTACCAACTCGAGCGATTAAGCCGCAGCGGCTGGCAGGCGGTGGCGCGTTGGGGTTTCAAGCAGGAGCCCAACGTGCCGCAAGTACTGGAACAGATAGCCGAAGAACACCCCGAATTGAATCTGGACCCCATGCAAACCTCGTACTTCCTGTCGCGTCAAACGGTTATTGTCCGGCGCAAGCTGCCGTGGTATACGACGTGGCGTCGTCATTTGTTTGCTTTCATGTCCCGCAACGCCAGCCGTACCACCCGCTTCTACAAAATCCCTCCTAACAGAGTTGTAGAAATGGGCATGCAGATGGAACTGTAGTCAGCCCTTAATTGGGGCCCGTGCCCGGGATTGTTTCCGGTGGGACTGGCGTGAGAGTGGGGGCCGGCACAACGGCAGGTGGATTCGGCGTGAGTCCTGGCGCCGGAACCGTTCCGGGAGCGGGCGTGGGCGTTCCCGTGGTGGTGATGGTCGTTTCACGCAGCACACCGCCGCCGCCAACGCTGCCCTCCTTGGTGGTGCCTACACCCGACATTTGCAACATGCATTCGTCCCGCTGGTCCAGGGGCAGGGCATTGCATCTTGCCTTTTCGTTTTCACCATAGGCTTGCTGATTTCCATTGTTCAAGCGGTTGCGGCTGGCTTCATCACGGGCGGCGCCCGCTTCGCGTATGCAGGTGGGCTTGTCCTGATTAGTTTGACCGGCGTTGCAACGGGCAATATCTGTTTTGTATCGCGCTTCGATTTCAGCCGCGCTCATGGAGCCACCGGAACCCGCCGCCATCGCCATAGGGGCAGCTAGGCAGGCTCCCAGGGCACATGCCGCCAATGTGCGGGAAGAGAATATTCTCGATCGAGTATGCATCGTGGATGTACTCCTTGTTGAATTTGTTATTCGACCCAGCAAGCAACGTACCTGAAGAGTAGGACGAAAGGCCTCTTGCACTACTCGCCGTCCTGCTCCTTCTGCGCCACGCGAAGCTTGCGCCGGATGGCGGCGCGCATCAGGAGCATGGTGGATACCGGTGCGGTAATGACCAGGAAGACCGTAAGCAGTATCTGATGAACGACAATTCGTTCTTCGAGCGTGGAGCTCACCAGGATCGAAGCCATCACCATACCGAAGACGCCCAGTGTGTTGCCCAGCGTGGGTGCGTGGATGCGGCGGTAAAACTGATTCAGGCGCAACAGGCCTATTGAGCCTGTCAGCGTTAGCAGGCCGCTGATGACGAGGAATAGGGACGCCGGGACGGCGATCCAGATCGGCAGTGTATCCATCATGGTTCAATGACCTCCCCTCGCAACAGGAATTTGGCCATGGCGACCGTGCTTACAAAGCCAAAAATACTGATCAATAGGGCAATGTCGAAATAGGAACTGGAGTTGAACTGCAGGCCCAGGACAAGCAGAATAAGCATTCCGTTGATATACATGGTGTCTAACGCGAGCACGCGGTCCGACGCGGTTGGTCCACGCAATAAACGCAAGGTCGCGCATCCCAGGGATAGCACGAAACAGCCAAGTGCGAAGTCTGCGGCCCAATAGATAAGATTGCTCATTCAAATATCTCCATCAAGGGACGTTCATAACGATGCTGGATAATGTGCCGCCATTCGTCTTCATCTTTGAGATCGAGCACATGCAGCGTCAGGATTCCATCTTCTTCAGAATAGTCGGACCATACAGTACCAGGGGTGTAAGTGACTATGCACGCCAGTGCCGCGAGCCCATGGGGGTCGCGAATGCGCAGCGGAACTTTCAGAAACCCCGAGTTTCTGTCCGCCTTGTCGCCCTTCCATATGATAAATGCGACGGCAATGTTGGATCGCGCGATGTCTTTCGCGACGTGGCCAACAAGCCTGGCGGCAACCAAGGGTTTCTTGGGGTAGGCCTGCAAGGGGCGCAGCCTGGTCGCCGCCCAGCCCAGCAATATTGCCAGCGTGGCGCCGAGCGCCAATTGGCCCGGCGATAGCGTATCGTTAAGCAGCAGCCACAAGGCCAGAAGCAACAGCGGCAGGATCAGTCGATTCAGGTATCGCCTCATGGTAGCGCCCCCGGTGCAATGCCGCGCATTGGGTTCTGCGTAAGCACTGCATTGATGTACGCAGACGGCCGGTCTAGATAGTTGGCGGTTTCTTCCATATAGCGCATGACAGGGCCCGCCCAGAAAGCCAGTGCCACACAGGCAAGGATGAGCACGCCGACCGGACCTGCTTCGCTTATGCGCAGGCGGGGCGTGACCGAATCTTCGACGCTCCAGAAAAGGCGTATACCCGTACGGCTCAGTGCAATGATACCTGCCAGACCGGATATCAGCACACCGGCGACCAGCATCCATGCGGCAGGCGAAGGCGTGTCGGTTGCGGAGGTTTGCAAGGCCGCGGACAGTAGGGAGAACTTGGCCACAAAGCCGGAAAGCGGAGGCAAGCCGATGATGAGCAGTGAACATGCGATAAAGGCCATGCCCAGAAATGCCAGGGCGGCCGGAATGGCGATTCCCACCACGTCATCGGAGCGGTCGGCGGGTTCCGGGTCTTCAAGATCGAACGCTTCAAGACTGACTGCCAGCAGATCGGCGCCAAAGGACTGGGTCCGTTCGATCATTTCAAGCAGCATGAAAAAAGCGCCCAGCGCCAGTACCGAGCTGATGAGGTAAAACAGGGCAGGGCCGGTAAGCGTGACACCCGGCATGCCCAGGGCCGCGAACAGTGTGCCGGACGAGAGGATGACGCAATACCCCGCCTGCCGCTCCACTTGAGGAGCGGCCAGAAGGCCGATGGCGCCGAATCCCAGCGTGAGCATGCCCAGGGGAAACATCCATTCGCCGCCAAACGCTGCCGGAGCACCGGTTGGCAACAGCAGTGAGCCGATACGCAACAAGGCGTATATACCCACTTTCGTCATGATGACGAACATCCCCGCGACGGGTGGGCAGGCGTTGGCATAGGTGGCCGGCAACCAGAAATTAAGCGGCCAGGCGGCAGCCTTGATCAGGAACGCAATGCCAAGTATGGCCGCACCGGCTTCAAACAGTCGTCGATCAGGACCTCCGAGCTCGCCGGCACGCGCCGCCAGATCGGCCATGTTCAGTGTTCCGGTTACGCCATATATAAGGGCCATGGCGACGAGCAGAAGGAAAGAGGCCAGCAGGTTGACGACGATGTAGTGCAGCCCTGCCGCCACGCGCGCCTTGCCCGAACCATGTAATGTGAGTCCGTATGATGCGGCCAGCAGCACCTCGAAGAACACGAACAGGTTGAACAGATCGCCGGTGAGAAAAGCGCCATTGAGTCCCATCAACAGAAACTGGAACAGGGGATGGAAGTGCACCCCGACGCGGTCCCAGCGCGCCGTCGAGTAAACCCATGCAGCGCAGCCCAGTATTGCTGTCAGCAGCAACATGATGGTGGACAAGCGGTCCACGACAGCCACAATGCCGAATGGCGCAGGCCAGTCGCCCAACAGGTAGACCCCCACGCCGTCTGGCCAGTTGGAGGGAATAAAACCTGCCGCCAGGCAGAGCAGCACAACAGCGATCGCCAACTGCGCGACGATGGATGCAAAGCCGAACGCAAGGCGCGTACGCCGCCGCGAGTCGCGCAGCATGAGCATGGCGGCGCCGGACAGCAAGGGGACGGCGACCGGCAGGATGGGAAAATGCTGAAACCACTGGTTCACGACCTGGTCTCCCTTCCATCGACATGGTCGGTGTCAGAAAGCCCGCGGGAGGCCAGCATCACAACGAGGAACAAGGCGGTGGTGGCAAAGGCGATAACGATGGCGGTAAGCACTAGTGCCTGCGGCAGCGGATCAGCATAGGTGCTGGCGTCCGCTCCCCATTCCGGATTGATCACCGGCGGAGCGCCCAGTGTAATGCGGCCCATGGAAAAGATGAACAGATTGACGGCATACGAAATCAGCGTGAGGCCCATGATGACCTGGAAGGTGCGGGGACGCAGCAACAGCCAGATACCGGATCCCGCAAGCACGCCTATGGCAATTGAAAGAACGGCTTCCATTATTGGGCTCCTTGTTCTGGCGGCACAGACTGGGCCGCGGTCTGTGAGTGTTTGCGATAGAGCCTTAAAGACTGGTGGGCCAGGGCGACCAATATCAGCACCGTGGCGCCGACCACAAGCAGATACACGCCCAGATCAAACAGCAGCACAGTTGAAAGATGGACATGGCCGATGAGAGGAATAGATATATCCCAGCTTACGGCAGAAAGGAAGGGTTTGGATGCCCACCAAACCCCCATTGCCGCCGAGCCGGCGGCCAGCAGTCCTATGGCTATCAGATTCTGCGGATGCAGGCTTTGTCGTGCCTCGACCCAGATAACGCCTCCCACCATGTATTGCAGGATGATGGCCGTGGCCATGATCAAGCCGCCGACAAAGCCGCCGCCCGGCAGGTTGTGCCCCCGAAGCAGGAAATAGAGCGAGATCAGGGTGGCAATGGGCAGGAGCAGGCGCACCAGCACAGCGGGCAGTTTCATGACGCCATCGGGTATCAGGGCCTTGGGGTCGGGTTCGCCGAAGTGATCCAGCAATTTGCCGTTGGTCGGCAGGAGCTTGCGCGCGCTCGGCAAGGTCAGGCTTTCTGGTGGCGGACGGAAGCGTCTCAGCAGGGCATAGACGGTAAGCGCCACAATGGCTAACACGGTGATTTCGCCGAACGTATCGAAACCACGGAAGTCCACCAGGATGACATTCACGACATTGGCGCCGCCGCCCATAGGAAGAGATTGCTCGACAAAGAACGAAGAAATTCCTTCAGGATGCGCGCGTGTCAAGACAGCATAGGCAATAGCCGAGAGTCCGGCGCCGCTGACCACGGCAATGATCAAGTCCCGGAAACGGCGTACGAAGGCGTGTACGACATTCTGGACAGGCCGTTCGTCATCGGTCATGACGCGCGGCGGCAGCCACCTTAAGCCGAGCAGGATCAGCACCGTTGTAACGACTTCGACGGCCAGCTGTGTAAGCGCCAGATCGGGTGCCGACAACCAGGCGAAGGTGAGAGCCGTGGCAAGGCCGGCACCACCCGCCATCAGCAGCGACGCGGCCCGATGATATTTAGCCTGGTTGGCGGCCCCGACCGCACAGGCGGCTCCCGCTATCCACATAAGGACGAAGTAAGGATTTACCGGCGTCGTGAATTCGGGTTGCAGCCAGGAGCCTTCCAGCAGCGGCAACATGGCGACTACGAAGGTGGCCAGTACGATCAGCAGCAGTTGTGGCTGCAGACGCGGCGAACGTGCCCAGTCAAGCAGGAAAGAAGCCAGCATGTCCAGGCCTTCCAGCATGGATTCGAAAGTATGGCGGCCGTCGAACCGGTATATGAGAGGAGTCTTTCCGGGGCGGCTGCGGTGCCGGTGGCGCAGCAGCCACAGCAGTCCGACGCCGCCGCCCAGTGCCAGGAAGCTCATGGCCAGGGGCAGGTTGAAGCCGTGCCAGATCCGAAGGTCGTATTGTGGTGTGTCGGCGCCCAGTATGGCCGTCGTCGCGCCGTGCAGGAAAGGGCCAAGCGTAACGCTGGGCATGATTCCTACCACCAGGCAAATCAGCACGAGGATGCCGCTGGGTATGAGCATCAGCAGTTGGGGTTCGTGTGGTGCGCGAGGTAAGTCATGCGGCGCGGGGCCAAAGAAAACCTGCATAATGAAGCGGAGTGAATAGGCCACGCTGAAGGCGCTGGCCACTACCGCAGCGATGGGCAGGCCATAGCTGGTAAACCAGTCGCCGCTCGCAAACACAGTTTCGGCAAAAAACATTTCCTTGGAAATGAATCCGTTGAGCAAAGGCACTCCCGCCATGGAGGCCGCGGCGACGATTGCCAGCGTTGCGGTAATAGGCATGCTGCGATACAGGCCGGACAGGCGGGTGAGATCGCGGGTTCCTGTTTCGTGATCGACCACGCCGGCCGCCATGAACAGCGAGGCCTTGAAAGTGGCATGATTGATCATGTGAAATACTGCCGCCACCAGAGCCAGATCGCTATTCATGCCCAGCAGCAGAGTGATCAGCCCCAGGTGACTGATGGTCGAGTAGGCCAGGACTCCTTTCATGTCCAGCTGGAAGGTGGCCGCGTAAGCGCCCAGCACCAGAGAACATAGTCCTGCGCCGCCGATGATCCAGGCCCATTCAGGCGTGCCCGCCAGAACAGGCCAGAAACGCGCCAGAAGGAATACGCCGGCCTTGACCATGGTGGCCGAGTGCAGGTAGGCTGACACCGGTGTGGGGGCCGCCATGGCGTTGGGAAGCCAGACGTGGAAGGGAAATTGAGCGCTTTTGGTCAAGGCGCCCACAGCCACCAGCACCAGCATGATGGTGTACCAGGGATGGTTCCGGATCAGGTCGCCCGAAGCCAGCACGACATCCAGATCGTAACTGCCGACAACGTGTCCCAGCATCAGCATGCCGCCCAGCAGGCACAAGCCGCCGGCGCCGGTAATGATCAGCGCCATGCGCGCGCCGCGGCGCGCATCAAGCCGGTGATGCCAATAGGCAATGAGCATGAACGATGAAAGGCTGGTCAACTCCCAGAAGACGACGAGCTGGATCAGATTGCCGGAAAGCACCACCCCCAGCATTGATCCCATGAAGGCCTGGAAAAACGCGAAAAATCGCGGTACCGGGTCCTGGGGCGAAAGATAATAGCGCGCATACAGCACGATTAATGCGCCCATGGTGGTAATGATCATGGCAAACAACCATGCATAGCCGTCCATGCGCAGGGTCAGGTCGACGCCCAGGCTTGGAATCCAGGGGACAGTGGTCTTGACCACATTGCCGTCGGTCACGTTGGGGAACTGCCAGAACACCAGGACGGCACTCACAATAGCCACTGATCCGGCCAGCCAAGCTTCAAGGTTTCGGGCGTTGGCGGGCAGCAGCGCAGCGACAATGCTGCCTGCAAAAGGCAGGGCAAGAATAAGTGCTAGGAGCATCAGGGTAGGGGGCGTTGAATGAATCTAAGCCCTAATAATACGATATGTTGCTTTCAGCTCGGCGACAGCTTTCCCGATTCTGTGTTTTACCGGCTTAATCGACGGTTTGCTCTTCTACTTGACGTAGATCAAAAAACATTTTGACCGATGTCCTGACAATGTAAGAGTGTTGCAAGCCGCATAGCGGTTGGCACGCACCGGGTCCCTTATCGGCATCCCGGCCATAAACGGAGCAAGTAATGAGCGTCACCAACAACGTTGATACCCGGCCTGATAGCTCAGGCACTATCGCCTTTCCTGATATCGAAATTTCGGAGGCCCTGATACGTCGTTTCGATAGCTCCGGTCCGCGCTACACCTCTTATCCCACGGCCGACCGTTTCAAATCCGGATTTACCGAGCCCTCATACACAAAATACCTGGCCGAGCGCGCCGCCGCGGTCAACGGCAACCCGCCTCTATCTGTTTACGTGCATTTACCTTTCTGTGAGTCGCTTTGCTATTTCTGCGGTTGCAACAAAATCATCACGCAGGACCACAGCCGAGCCGCCGAATATTTGCGCTATCTGGACAAGGAAATCGCGCTGACAGCCCAGCATCTTGGCCCGGACCGCAAAACCGAGCAGTTGCATCTGGGCGGAGGTACTCCTACTTTCCTCAGCGCGGCCGAACTCACGCAGTTAATGGAATCATTGCGCGCGCATTTCGATTTCGCGCCGGATGCCGAACTCGGGGTCGAGATCGATCCGCGCACGGTCACCGATGCCACGCTGTCCATGTTGGCAGGGCTGGGCTTTAATCGTACAAGCTTCGGGGTGCAAGACTTCGACCCGGCGGTCCAGGCGGCGGTAAACCGCATACAACCGCTCGAAATGGTCGAAAAAGCCCTGTTTGCCAGTCGCAGCGCCGGCTTTCAGTCGGTGAACGTCGACCTCATTTATGGTCTGCCCAAGCAGTCGCTGGCCAGCTTCAATCGTACATTGGACCAGGTAATCCGCCTCTCGCCCGACCGTATCGCTCTGTACAACTACGCGCACTTGCCCAGCCGGTTCAAGGCGCAGCGGCTGATTGTCGCCAGCGACCTGCCCTCGGCCGAAGACCGGCTGCAGATTTTCCTGATGTCCACGCGCCGCTTGCTTGAAGCGGGCTATGTCTACATCGGCCTGGACCATTTTGCCAAGCCCGACGACGAATTGAACAAGGCCCGCCTGGACGGTAGCCTGCATCGCAATTTCCAGGGCTATACAACCCGGGCGGAATGCGATCTTGTCGGTCTGGGGGTTTCAGCCATTGGCAAGGTCGGCAACTCGTACAGCCAGTCGGTGCGTACGCTCAACGCCTATTACCAGTACCTGGATCAGGGGCGCCTGCCGACGGAAAAGGGCTATGACTTGACCCCCGACGACGTGCTGCGCCGTCAGATCATCATGACGCTGATGTGCAGCATGCCCCTGGATTTTGCGGCGATCAACGCGCAACACGGTATTGATTTCGTGGAATATTTCGCTCCCGAACTTGCCAGGCTGAGCCAATACGAGGACGCGGGTCTGATGAATACCAGCGAACAAGGCATCGCTATTACACCCAAAGGCCGCCTGTTCGTGCGGGCCATAGGCATGGTGTTCGACAAGTTCATGGGCCAGCCCACTGTATCGACCTATTCCAAGCTGATCTAGGATGGCGGCGGGCCAGGGGCGGCAGCATTGGCCGGAGCAAGTGTCTTGGTGCGTAAAAGGTAAATGGTGACGCCCACGCCGGGAACCAGCAAAAACAGGCGTACCCAGAAATAGGGAACAAACCAGGCGGACACGGCCAGAGAGGTCCACAAAAAGATCAGGGCGATGATTTTTGCGCGTAGCGGAATACCGCTGCCATTGTGCAGGCAGGCCAGATAGGGGCCTAATAATTTATTGCGCATCAGCCAGCGATGCAGGCGGTCTGATCCCCGCACATAGCAGGCCGATGCAAGTAGCAGGAAGGGCGTAGTAGGAAGCAATGGAAGGAATATGCCGATTACGGCAAGCGTCAATGCCACTGTGCCCGCGATATTGAACAGGATTTTGATCACTATGGTTGTTCTGCTTCAGGTTTGTGCCGTGACTGGGCAAACACAGCACTGTTACGGGATTCTAGCAATATGAGTACAAACAAGATACGAATTCAGGATTTCCTGTCCAGGGTGCCATTGTTCAACGAACTGGGCCCGGAAGAGCTCGACAACATTGCCCTTGGCACCACAGAGGTACAGGCTGCCCGCGGTGAGATCGTCTTCCATCGCGGCGATCCGTGCGTAGGCTTCCATACCGTGGTCTATGGGCAAATCAAACTGATGTTCGTCTCACCCATGGGCGGTGAAAAAGTGGTGCGGCTCATCGGTCCGGGCGACAGCTTCGGGGAAGCGCTGATGTTCATGGACAAGTCTTATATCGTAACGGCTCAGGCCCTGGCCGACACCTTGTTGCTGCATGTCGACAAGGTCGTGTTGTACAACGAACTCGACCGCCGTCCCGGCCTTGCCAGGAAAATGTTGGCCGGCCTTAGCCAGCGCCTGCATGCGCTGATCAGCGACGTCGAGGCTTATTCCTTGCGCTCCGGGACCGAGCGGGTAATAGGCTATTTGCTGAAGGGAGAGCCCTGCGAAGATGGTCAGCAGCTAAGGCTGGAAACCAGCAAGACGGTGATTGCTTCGCGCCTGAATCTCACACCCGAGCATTTTTCGCGCATTCTTCATGACTTGAACGCCAACGGCCTGATCAAGGTGAAAGGCCGCGAAATCACGATACTGGACTCGAATAAACTAAGCGCCTATCAAGGTTAGCGGGCAAGGCTTGCGGCAATTTGTTTCTTGGCGTTCAGGAACAGGCGGATCGCACTGGCCATGTTCCACGCTAGCCAGCACACCGATACCGCCATGGCCAGGGCGGCCATGTGGGTGAATGGGCCAGGCCATACCGTGGCGGCAATCAGCAGTGGCAAGGCGCAAGCATGTACGCGAAATTGGCGGACTGCAATAGGGTCGGGGATGATGTCTTTGACCTTGGGCACTACCCGTAGCGCGACCGCGAGTTCCGCTTGTGCGTGATACCAAAGCAGGAAAGGCAGAATCTTGTAGAGCATCCCATTGATGGCGGACCAGGCAAAACCTACGATAAAAAGCATGCCCAGGGTTATGGAATAGTCGACCTGCGTAGCCAGTTGCAAGAGCCATAGCAATGCGCATCCGGCCAGGCTGAACATTGCCGTGCGCCAGAACAGGGTCGTGGCGTCGGGCGTGGACCGTTTGCGCGTGTACAGCAAGTACAGCGTTGTACCGGCAAACAGCGCATAAGCGGTGAAGATCAGGGCTGTCGGCAGGTGCCAGGCAGCATGTTCGACGTTGAATTGCAGCAGCATGCCAGCCGTCCAGGTTCCGAGCAGAATAAAGATCAAGGGCGCCATCCAGCGGGTAATGGGGCGCGGATAGAGTTCGGTGACCTGGAATATCGGTATGACCTGGTAGGCCATACCGGCCACCAGCAGGCCTACCCAGCCCAGCAAGCCCCAGCCGGCATGGATGTTGGTCAGGAGCACCATAGGCAGGCGCAGGCCAGGCCACGCAAAACCGGCAGCCAGCGTAGCTCCGAGCACCACGGCGACAAACAGGGATACGAGGGCCAGTCGGCCTGCCAGCAAGACGTCTTCAGCGCCTTTCGCCGCAGTGTGCCGGTGGCGCCAGAATCCGCCCGCGCATGCCGCCAATAGCCAGGCAAAAGCCAGCAGCAGCGCACACAATGCCAGCTTGAAGAGCAGCGGGTATGCAAGTAAAAAGGCGGCCGCGAGCAGCAAGGTGCCGAAGGTTAGCATGGCATGCACCATGGCAGATGTAAGGCGGGGGGCCAGCACGCTTATGCCGCTTGCCACAGGCAGAATCTGCATGAGCGCGCCCGCCATGGCATTGGCGAGCACGCCCAGCGTGAATAAATGGGTGAGCGCCAGCGTGTACGACGTCCAGCGCGATGCAAAAGCCTGTGGACCGGCCAAGAACAACAGTATGCTGGCCAGAAGTGCAAATATGGGTGCCGTCAGGAAAAAACGCAAAGGTACGGAGAGCGCCGGAGAGTTGTCAAAAGCCAGGGCGCGACGCATCAGTTTTATGCCAGATCAGAAGCTCGTAGCGATAGTCAGGGGTCGCCATGGCTTCGTACAGAAAATTGTTGTCGTCGAGAATGGCGTACAAGGGCCGAGGCTCGCGGTCGACCAGCATGCGCAGGCGCTGATGGGCGGGAAGAGTGCCGAGTGCTTCAAGCACCAGTTCAAGGGGTTCGGGAGGAGGCAGCCCGCGGGTGTCGAGCAGGATTTCGTCTTCGGATTGCGGGATAGTCATTGCTTGCTGCTCGGATTGCGGGATAGTCATTGCTTGCTGCTCGGGTTGCTGCTTTTGACCACATTGGAAACAGAGCATTTTTACATCTACTTAAACGACCTAACCTTGATATTTATTAAGGAATACGATGCCGTTCGCCTGCATAGTGGCTACTGCGTTTCCACGCCTCTATTTTTCGAAGGACACTTATCGTGCTGCAATCCGCTCTAGAACTACTCAAGCTGAAGGGCAAGTCCCTGTTACCCATTGTGCAGGGCGGAATGGGCGTGGGCGTGTCCGCCCACCGACTGGCAGGAACGGTAGCCTCGCTTGGCGCCTTCGGCACCATATCCAGCGTCGACTTGCGCCGCCATCATCCCGACCTTATGGTTCAAACCGGCCGCTCGCGCAACAAGGCTCTCATCGATTCAGCCAATCTAGTCGCTCTCGACCGCGAAGTCAACGCAGCCAAGAAAATGGCACGGGGCAATGGCCTGGTGGCGGTCAATGTCATGAAAGCCGTGGCCGAGTATGCCGCCTACGTGCGCCAGGCATGCGAAAGCAACGCCGATGCCGTGGTGGTTGGCGCGGGGCTTCCGCTGGATCTCCCCGAGCTCACTACCGACTTCCCCAAGGTGGCGCTGGTGCCCATACTTTCCGATGTTCGCGGTATCGGCGTCATCCTGAAAAAATGGATGCGCAAGAACCGCCTTCCCGATGCCATCGTCATTGAAAATCCCCGCTACGCCGCGGGCCACCTTGGCGCACCCAGCGCCGACGCGGTAAACAACCCCAACTTCGCCTTTCCCGCCGTGCTCGAGGGTACGCTGCAGTTGTTCAAAGACCTGGGACTAGAACGCGAAAACATTCCGCTCATTACGGGGGGCGGCATACATAGCCACGAACAGGTAAAAGAACTCATGGGCATGGGCGCAAGCGGCGTACAGTTGGGTACGCCTTTCGCCGTAACCGAAGAAGGCGATGCGCACCCCAATTTCAAGAAAGTACTGGTCGAGGCCCGGCCCGAAGACATCGTCACCTTCATGAGCGTGGCAGGCTTGCCGGCACGCGCGGTGCGCACGCCCTGGCTGGCCAACTACCTTGAAAAAGAAGAAAAACTCCAACGCATGGCCAAGCCCAAGGCCTGCACGGTCGGTTTCGATTGCCTGGCCCAATGCGGCTTGCGCGACGGAATCAGCAAGCACGGTCAGTTTTGCATAGACACCCAACTGGCCTTTGCATTGGCGGGCGACATCCGGCGTGGCCTCTTCTTCCGCGGCTCCGAAAAGCTTCCTTTCGGCAACTCCATACGATCGGTGCGCGAGCTCATCGACTACCTGCTGACTGGCATCAAACCCGCATTGGCAGCGGTCGCGTCGCCCACAGTCAGGTCCGAATCAGTGCTCGTTCCTGCCTGATTCCTCCATGGCACTCCTGCTTCAAGGCAGGAAATCAAAGAAAAGTCTCCGAACGCTCTGGCAAGGGCTTTGGTTGGGATTTCTTGTGCCCGAATTTCCGTGTATGGCTCTAAACGTATCAAGGCGACACCATGACGCTAACGCATCCTACTCAACGAGTTTCCGCAACGACTACGGGCGCACCGCCCATGGAACTGGTTTGCCCCGCCGGCAGCTTGCCGGCGCTCAAAGCGGCTGTCGATAACGGCGCCGACTGTGTGTATCTGGGCTTTCGCGATGTCACTAACGCACGCAACTTCGCCGGCCTGAACTTCGACGAAACTGCCATCAACGAAGGCATACGCTATGCCCATGCGCATCGGCGCAAGGTGTTCGTCGCACTGAATACTTATCCGCAACCGTCGGGCTGGCAGTTGTGGCGCGCAGCGGTCGACCGTGCCGCCGATTCCGGCATCGACGCGATGATCGTGGCCGACCCCGGTCTGATGCAGTACGCCAGCCAGCACCATCCTCAGTTGCGCCTGCATCTGTCGGTACAGGGTTCGGCCACGAATTACGAGGCCATCAATTTCTATCGCAAGCATTTCGGCGTAGTTCGTGCGGTGCTGCCGCGCGTACTGTCGCTGATCCAGGTCGAGCAGGTTACCGAAAAGACGCCGGTCGAAATCGAGGTGTTCGGCTTCGGCAGCTTGTGCGTCATGGTAGAGGGGCGCTGCGCACTGTCGTCCTATGCTACGGGCGAGTCGCCCAATACCCATGGGGTTTGTTCGCCCGCCAAGTCGGTACGCTGGCAACAGACGCCGCAAGGCCTGGAGTCTCGCTTGAACGGCGTACTTATCGACCGCTATGCCGAAGGCGAGAACGCGGGCTATCCCACTTTGTGCAAAGGACGCTTCGACGTTGCCGAAGAAAACTATTACGCGCTCGAAGAACCCACCAGCTTGAATACGTTGGAGCTTCTTCCCAAATTGATGAAAATGGGCGTACGTGCAATAAAAATCGAAGGCCGGCAACGCAGCCCGGCCTATGTCGCGCAGGTTACCCGCGTGTGGCGCGACGCCATCGACCAATGCCTTGCCAGTCAGCAACGCTACTCGGTTAAGCCGGGCTGGATGTCCGAACTGAACAAGGTTGCCGAAGGCCAGCAGCACACGCTCGGCGCTTATCACCGCCCCTGGAAATGAAACCCATTTCCGCTATTCGTTGCTCGCAAGAAACAGGCTACAACATGCAGGAGGCAGTACCTTGAAAATCGCTTTGGGACCCGTGCAATATTATTGGTCGCGCGTGACCATGATGCAATTCTATGAATCCATGGCGCATGCGCCGATCGATATCGTGTACTTGGGTGAAACAGTCTGTTCACGTCGGCACGAGCTTCGCTTGCCCGACTGGCTAGACATCGCCGGCATGCTGGCCGATGCAGGAAAAGAGGTCATATTGTCGACCCAGGTGCTGCTGGAGTCGGGCAATGATCTGGCCACGCTTCGGAAAATCGCCGATAACGGCGGCTATACGGTCGAAGCCAACGATATGGGCGCAGTCCATTGCCTCGAAGGCCAGCCCTTCATCGCCGGGCCGTACCTGAATGTTTACAGTGCGCCCACCCTCGATGTCCTGGCGCGCATGGGCGCGCGTCGCTGGGTGATGCCGCTTGAAATGGGCCGTGAAGGCCTGGCCCAAATGCAGCAAGACCGACCGCCCGGCATGGAAACAGAAGTGTTTGCCTACGGGCGTATGCCCCTGGCGTTCTCGGCGCGTTGTTTTACCGCGCGCAATCGCAATATACCCAAAGACAATTGCCAGTATGTGTGCATGGATCATCCCAACGGGCTTCTTCTGGAGACTCGCGAAGGGCAGCCGTTTCTGGTGCTCAACGGCACACAGACGCAATCGGCGCTGGTCTATAACTTGCTGGATCAAACCAAAGTCATGCGCGATATGGACGTGGATGTCCTAAGGCTTAGCCCGCAGGCGGAACACATGGTCGATGTCGTGCAACTGTTCCATGGCGTGATGCAGGGGGAACTGGTTGTGCGCCACGCCTACGAGCGACTTCTGCCCCTGATGCCGGCCGCTGCCTGTAATGGCTACTGGCATGGCAGTCCGGGCCTGGAACTCGTAGAAGCTTAATCAAAGGCCTATAGCTTATGTATTACGGCGAACGCTTCAACAGCATCAGTCACCTGGCCGGCGCTGCCCTGGCCACGGTAGGCGCGGTCGCACTCATTATCCTGGCTGCGCGCGCGGGCGACCCCTGGAAGATTGTCAGTTTCAGCGTGTACGGCGTCATGCTGATAGCGCTGTATCTGGCTTCAACGCTTTATCACAGCCTGCGGGGCCGCGCCAAAAGGATCTGGTGCAAGTTCGATCACTGCGCGATCTACCTGCTGATCGCAGGAAGCTACACCCCTTTCGCGTTAGTAAGCTTGCGCGGCGCCTGGGGTTGGTCGCTGTTTGGATCCGTCTGGGCACTGGCCATATTCGGCATCGTCCAGGAGGTCTGGCTGGCCAAAGGACAGCGCATTCTGTCCCTGGTCATCTATGTGCTGATGGGCTGGCTGGCGGTAGTGGCCGCCGTTCCACTGGTGCAGGCGCTGTCATGGGAAGGCTTTTTGTGGTTGGCCGCCGGCGGGCTCGTATACACCATAGGCATCATCTTTTACGTTTTCGACGAAAAGTGGCGCCACGGTCATGGCGTATGGCATTTATTCGTGCTGGGCGGCAGCGTGTGTCACTATTTTACGGTTGTGTCCTATGTCGCTTGAGTCATGGGTCTTCATAAGGAATGTTCAATGAGCCCCTCCGCCTATTCGTTTCCGGCCCCGCTACAAAAGGTGCTGTCCCGCTTGCCGCCTTATCCGGGCTCTGTCCTGTTCGTTGCCGGGCTTAACCTGGCGCTTGCCCGCCATCTTCCGCTCGACACCTTGCGTTTACTCGACGGCAAGAAATTGCGTATTCAAGCAAAAGACGCTGGAGTGGGGTTCGACTTCATCTGGCGCAACGGTTCTTTCTCAGCCGCGCGCCATGCCGACGCGGCCGACCTGGCAATCAGCGCAAGCGTTCATGACTTCCTGTTGCTGGTGCAACGCAAAGAAGACCCGGATACCTTGTTCTTCAGCCGCCGGCTTGTCATGGAAGGCGACACAGAACTGGGCTTGCTGGTAAAAAATACGCTGGACGCGATTGACTTGTCGGTGTTTTCGCCAGGCAATTTTCTTCCCGCCAGGCTGTTCGGACGCGAGGCCGGCCAGTATTGATCGGTCGGCGCCTACGTTCAAGCCGCGCCGCCAGCATATACACAAAGGGAAACGCGCCATTGCCCCGAGCGGGCGAAATGGCGCGGGTTGCGGATTCAGCTGCGCCGCAGCTGAAACCTTGGAAACAGCTCGGCAATTTGCTCAATGACGCCTGCACTGGGATATGTGCATGACATGCTGGCGTTCAGCGTGTCGTCGCTGCATCCTTGCATGCGGAACACCTGCAGGGCGTAGCTCTTGACCTGCATTTTGGCCAGTGTACGCGCCAGCCGCAGCAATGCGGGCTCGGGCAGCAATGCCGGATGTGCAGTTGTGCGGCATTCGTACGCCACACCGCTGGCCAGGACCGTCTCCAGGCTGGCCAGCGCCTGCATGCCGCTATTTGCCACTCTTGTGGTGGTGGAGTAGTGGGCAAACTCGGCTTTGACATCCAGACCTATCCAGTCCAGCAATGGAAGCACGCTTTTCAGGCGCGCGGGATGTGTACCGCCACTATGCATGCCGATTTTGTAGCCCAGCGCGCGGACTTGTTCCATGGCGCTGCCCAAAGCCGGATCCATGGAAGGTTCGCCGCCACTAAATACCACCGCGTCGATAAGGCCTGTTCTGCGTTTCAGTAAGGCCAGTACGTCGGACCACGCGATAGGGCTGCGGACGGTGCGCTGTTGCAAGTGTGGATTGTGGCAGTAGCCGCAGCGCCATGGGCATCCCTGCACGAATACCGCTGCGGCTAGCTGGCCCGGATAGTCGGTGGCAGTGAACGGCGTTACGCCGCCCACTTTCAGGGTACGACCGGGCTGCCGCGCGTCAGGCGGCAAGCTGGGCTCCTTGCTCGGTGAAATACTTGCGCTCATGGAACTCGCCTTTCTTTCCGATATTGAAGGACGACATGGGACGGTGGTAGCCCATGACGCGCGTCCAGATTTCGCAAGGTTGGCGTTCGTCGTCGGACAAGGTTATGGCGGGTGCCGCGGCGTGAGTGTGTGCCTGAGTGGATTTCATGGTGCTTCTCCTTGGGTTGAAAAATGGTTATGCCGCCACGGCGCAGATCGAGCTGGCATCGGTTTTGCGGGCGATAAGTTCATCGTCGCATTTTGGGCAGAAGCGATGGCTTCCTCCAAGATAGCCATGCACCGGACAAATGGAAAAGGTTGGCGTGACGGTGATGTAGGGCAGCTTGAAGCGGCTTAATGCGCGCCGTACCAATTTGCGGCACGCATCGGCGGTGGACAGGGGTTCGTTCATATACAGATGCAGCACGGTTCCGCCCGTATACTTGCGCTGCAAGTCGTCCTGGCGTTCCAGGGCTTCGAACGGGTCGTCGGTGTAGCCCACCGGTAATTGCGAGGAGTTGGTGTAATAAGGCATATGCGCCGTGCCGGCCTGCAGGATGTCGGGGTAGCGTTTGCGGTCTTCCTTGGCAAAGCGGTAAGTCGTTCCTTCGGCTGGTGTTGCTTCCAGGTTGTACATATGCCCGGTCTCTTCCTGGAACGCCAGCATGCGTGCACGGACGTGGTCGAGCAGCCTGACGGCAAGGTCGTAGCCCGGTACGGTGGTGATATCGTCTTTTCCATGGCTGAAATTGCGGATCATTTCATTCAGACCGTTCACACCCAAAGTGGAAAAGTGATTGCGCAGTGTGCCCAGGTAGCGCTTGGTGTATGGGAACAGGCCGTTGTCCATATACCGTTGTATGACTTGGCGCTTGATTTCAAGACTGGTCTTGCCCAGTTCCAGCAGTTCGTCCAGGCGCTGCAACAGGGCGGTTTCGTCGCCCGCATGCAGGTATCCCAGCCGGGCGCAGTTGATCGTTACCACGCCCAGCGAACCGGTTTGCTCGGCCGAGCCGAACAAACCATTGCCGCGCTTGAGCAGTTCGCGCAGGTCCAGTTGCAGGCGGCAGCACATGGATCGGATCATGTTGGGTTTTAGCTCTGAATTAATGAAATTCTGGAAGTAGGGCAGTCCGTACTTGGCGGTCATCTCGAACAGAAGCTCGGCATTGGGGCTGTGCCAGTCGAAGTCGTCTGTGATGTTGTAAGTGGGAATCGGAAATGTGAATACGCGGCCCTTGGCGTCGCCTTCCATCATTACCTCGATGTAAGCGCGGTTGATCATGTCCATTTCCGCTTGCAGCTCGCCGTAGGTGTAGTCGACTTCCTTTCCTCCGATGCTGGGCACTTGCTGGCGAAGGTCGTCGGGACATACCCAGTCGAAGGTCAGGTTGGTGAAGGGTGTTTGAGTACCCCAGCGAGAGGGAACGTTAAGGTTGTAGATGAGTTCCTGCATGTACTGCTTGACCTCGGCATAGCTCAGGTGATCCTGGCGGATGAAAGGCGCCATATAGGTGTCGAAAGAGCTGAAGGCCTGCGCGCCGGCCCATTCATTCTGCAGCGTGCCCAGGAAGTTCACGATCTGCCCGATTGCGCTGGACATATGCCTGGGCGGGGTGGATTCGACCTTGCCGGGTATGCCGTTCAGGCCTTCGTTCAACAGCATACGCAAAGACCATCCAGCGCAGTATCCCGACAGCATATCGAGGTCGTGCACATGCAGGTCGGCATTGCGGTGTGCCTCGCCGACGGCCGCCGGATACACATGGCTGAGCCAGTAATTGGCAATGACCTTGCCCGAGACGTTCAGTATCAAGCCGCCCAGCGAGTACCCTTGGTTTGCGTTGGCATTGACGCGCCAGTCCACTTGATTCAGATATTCGTTGATGGAAGACGCGACCTCGATGTGTGGCATTGGAGCTCCTTGTTACTATATATAGTGGTTCTAATAAGAATAAACACTAGATATGGTGTCGTCAACGAAGAGACCGGCATAATTCAGAAATGCTTGATCCAGGTTAACTCGACATAAAAAAACGCGCGCCCCGGGATGAGAGGCGCGCGTTCGGCGATAAACCGTTGGCGCGCACTGGCGCGCTAATTACGTGTCAAGCCACGATATGGAAGTCGATGACGATTTCGCCAGGCTGACGTGACAGGTATTCGAACTGAATCTGGTCGCCGAAGTGGCCTTGAAGCTGCTGCAGCAACGGCAAGGGATCGTGATCGTTGCAGAAGCGCATGGTTTCGCCGGCCTGCAGTGCTGAAAGTGCGCCGAAAATGGCGGCGTGGCGGAATCGTTTTGCTACGCCGCGCGCGTCGAAGGGGTAGGCATTTTGTGAAAGTACGGGTATGGAAGTGTCGGCCACGATAAGCTCCTGTTAGGGGTCCGAATTGAATAATTCAGTGCCGCCAATTATAGGAAGCGGAAGCCGAAAAACGCCTCGGAACCACATTTGGAATAAGGGCAAAGACACCGTTTCAAGCGGGCTTTACGTCCCACCAGGCTGGCAGTAATCGGCGTACGCGGGCCTGAGCAAAACGATCATCAATGAGATACACCACGCCGTGGTCGCTGCGGCTGCGGATTACCCGTCCGGCCGCCTGCACTACCTTCTGGATGCCGGGATAAAGATAGGTGTAGTCGTAGCCGTTGCGTCCACCAAAAACAGCGCCCATGCGCTCGCAAAGTGCTTCATTTACCGGATTGACCTGAGGTAAACCCAATGTGGACACGAAGGCACCGATAAGCTTTTGGCCCGGCAGGTCTATGCCTTCGGCGAATGCACCGCCCAGTACGGCGAACCCGATACCGGCGCCGTCCACCTTGAATCGCCCCAGGAACTCGTCTTTTGCCGCTTCGTTCATGCTGCGTGCTTGCTCCCATACCGGTATTTGAGGAAAGCTCCGGGAAAATTGGTCGAGCACTTGTTGAAGATATTCAAAGCTGCTGAAGTAACTTAGGTAGTTCCCGGGCTGACCAAGATACTGGGCAGCCATCAGTTCGGCAATCGGACTCAACGATAGTGCGCGATCCCGGTACCTTGTGGAAATCTGCGGCACGACACGTACTTGCAATTGGCTGGCCTCGAAAGGCGTTTCTACGTCCACCCAGGCGGTGTTATCGGGCAAGCCCAGCGTGTCGCGGTAAAAAATCCATGGACTCAAGGTCGCGGAAAACAGTGTAGTCGCACGGCTGGCGGCAAAGCGCGGTTCCAGGAACGGAGCGGGGACCACATTGCGCAGGCACACCACCGAACTGACCGGCCCGGCTGTCGATGATCCGACGACGCCACGCAGACGGATATCGAAAATGGAATGCGCGCCAAAAACTTCGGCCAGCCGCAGAAAATGCAGCATGTCGAAGTGGAAACGTTGCAGAGTGCTGTTGGTGTCCTGCGGGTGCGCGGCCAGGTAGTCGGCCATGACACTGCTTGTGCGCAGCAGCGCGGCCTGGAATTTGAAGGGAATCTCGTCGTATGCCTGGTAGCTGGCAGTCTGGTCGCGCCAGGCATCGCGCCAGCTTCGGGCTAGACTGGTCAAGGTTTTCTTCAAGGCAGGCGGCGCGGTCTGGCGAAGAACCTTCAGGTCGTATTCGTTCAGTTCGCTGCTGTACATCTTTCGGGCGCGTTCCAGCAGGTTGTGCGCCTCGTCGACGAGCACACCTATCGTCCACTGATTGTTCAACGCCAGGCTATACAGCAGAGCGGAAGCATCGAAAAAATAGTTGTAGTCGCCGACGATGACATCGCTCCAGCGGGCAAGGTCCTGGCCCAGCCAATACGGACATACCTGGTGTTGCAAGGCGATTTCGCGCAGCGTGATTTTGTCCAGGTTCCCATTCGACACAGCGGCTTGACGGGCCGCTGGAAGGCGATCGTAAAAGCCGTTGGCCAACGGGCAGGCGTCGCCGTGACAAGCCTGACCGGGGTATTCGCAGGTCTTTTCCTTGGCGGTCAATTCCAGAATGCGCAAGCTGCCGGCAGAGCGGCTGGCATCCAATGTGGCGAGCGCATCCAGAGCGAGTTGCCGACCCGGGGTCTTGGCGGTCAGGAAGAAAATCTTGTCCATCTGTACGCGGGGAGCGGCCTTGAGCAGCGGGAAAAGGGTGCCGACGGTCTTGCCTATGCCCGTCGAAGCCTGGGTCAACAGACACCGGTTCTGTTTGGCTGCCTTGTAAACACTCTCAGATAGCTGGCGCTGCCCGCGGCGAAATGATTCATGCGGAAAAGGCAGGGTTTCCAGTTTTTGATTGCGGCTGGATCGATGGCTGATTTCCTGTTGCGCCCAGTCCAGGAACAGCCTGCATTGCTGCTGGAAATAATCTTCCAGGTCGGTGGCCGAGTAATCCTGCACCATTGTCGTTTCCTTGCGCCGGACGATGTCGTAATAGACCAGCGCCACCTTGATCTCGGCCAGACCCTGTTTTTGGCAAAGCAGGTGGGCGTAGATCTTGGCCTGCGCCCAGTGCAAGCCGCGGTGGTTGGCCGGCATGGCATCGAGGTCGCCACGGAATGTCTTTACTTCCTCGAGCTGGTTGAGACCCGGATCGTAGCCGTCGGCACGCCCGCGCACGAGCAGATCGCAAAATTGGCCCGAAAGGCTTATTTCGGACTGATAGGCTGCCCCTCGTCCGGCACGTACGAGCGCATGGCCTTCGATTCCTTCCAGTGCAGTGGGCGAGGGTGTGAACCGCAGATCGAGGTCGCCGCGCTTGGCGGTGAACTCGCAAAGGGTGCGCACGGCGACGGTGTAACTCATGCAGCGCTTGCCTCGTGCTGCACATAGCACACGGATACCGGCAGACCGTGTTCATGGAAATAAGACAACCAGCGTACCTGGTTGTCTTGCAGACGGTCGCCGGGGCCTTTGACTTCTATCATTTGATAGCGCTGTTCCGCGGGCCAGAATTGGATCAAGTCGGGCAAACCCGAGCGATTGCTGCGAATGTCGTGCATCAGTCGCTTGAATGCAAGCTGCAGATGCCGGGCCGGCATGCAGGCCAGCGCCTGCTCCAATACATCGGGCGTAATGGAATCCCAGGCGACAAAAGGCGACTGGATGCCCGCCTTGCGAACGTAATTCTGCCAAATCGTGTCCCGGTATTGCCCGGATTCCAGCTGCGTCAGGCTGGAGGCAAACTGCGGCTGGCGGCGGCTATGGAAATCGGCACGCAGCAGGTCGGACGGCGCCGCCTGGAAGGGATGGAAAAAGGCGCCGGGTATGGCCGCGAAGACGGCTTCCCAGCACAGCAGCCCGAACAGGGAATTAATGAGCGCATTCTCGACATAGAAAACCGGCGCGCCGGGTGTCTGGGTTTGAAGATAATCGCGAACCCGCTGCTCCACACGCATAGCCGGGAAAATGCCAGGCAGAAGCAGGCGAGTCTGATGCACGGGGCTGGCGCGCTTGCGGGATGGCACGGGCTTGCCGGTACGGCGCAGCAAGCGCGGCATCATCCGTGTCAGGAGCTGCTGCTCGGCTTCGCTTTCCGGTGCGCGAATGGCCGAGATGCCTATCTCCAGTGCTTCATCGTAGCGTTCTGCGCGCTCGAGCACGCGTATGCGGCGGGCGCGCGCTTGCGGATAGGAACAGGAAGCATAGCTGCTTAACGCATCGTCCCAATTGCCCAGGCGCTCATGGTAGCGGCCAATCTGAAATAGCAATTTTCCGCGTCGGGCCTCGATCCAGTCGTTGTCATGGCGGGGCGGAATGGATTCCTGAACATCTGCGACGATTGTGGCGTTGCCTGCCGCAATACCGTCTGCGAGCCGTTCCTTGCTGCGATGCAAATGCAAATAAGCGTCCACGTCTTCACGCGACTGAAAGGCTCGCGATGTTTTGGCGAAATCGACTTTCTCGTACACGTAGCGTCCCAGGTCGGACAATACGAATTCGCTCCAGTCCTGCCGCATATTTCCGAAGAACATAAGCCGGAAGCGATCCGTCAGCATGTTGATATTTTCGCGATACACCACGTCGCGCGACAGATCTTCATTGAGGCAAGTCGTGTGCTGATCCAGGCGCAGCCATTGTGAAAACCGGAGGGTATCCGGAAAACTGGTACGCAGACATTCCAGCTGGGCCGCCTTTATTGCCGTGGTGGCCTTGCCAGCCAGTAGCCATGGCCGGAATATCATTGTTATTTCGGCTTTGCTCAGTAGCCCGAACAGCTCTTCGAGCGCCAGCGGCGGGTCTTGATTTATCCACCCTTCGTCGACGAGCGCTTGCGCCGCCAATTTCGTGTCGCCGATCTCGGCATAGTTAAGTCGGGATGCTCGAAAGAGGTCGCCTTTGCGCATGACCATGCGCGCGAGCAATCCGCGCGCGTTACGCGGCAGGAGGAGGTAGCGGGAAATCAGATTTTGTTCGGCAGGAAGAAGCAGGTCGCTGTAGCGCTTGTCTATCCATCGCAAGACGAACTCGAAGTTTTCCAGGTAGTACCAAGGATTTGCCAGCGCAGGGGTAGAAGGCATGATTTGAATGGGCATGACGAACGCGGAACGGAACTGGTTATATGTACAGTTTATCAGTTTGGCATCACCGTGCATTTGTTACGGAAGCGACTTTAGCTTAAGGTAATGTTACCGTCGGCAGCGGCGGCAACGTTGCCCTTTGCGGCGCCACGGCTCAAGGAAGATTATGGGCAGGCCCGCGGCGCATAAGGGAAAAAGGCAGCACCCGGCGCGTTTTGTTCATTGGAATCTCACCCTGGGAATATCGGGCTCGTCACTTACATTCCGAGCGCTTACGCCTTGACCAGCGTCAATGCAAACAGATAGGCTAGTCTCAACGTAATCGCATCCATAGTGCGAGTACGTCACTGGTCGGCACGTTGCTGTAACGCCGTGCCGTGGTTGTCAATTAAGGGAGTAAGCCATGAATAAAGATACGCTCGAAGGCCAATGGAAGCAGTTGTCAGGCAAGGCAAAGGCAGCATGGGGCGACCTGACCGACGACGAACTGACCCGAGTCAATGGTAATGCCGAACAATTGGCTGGATTGATCCAGGAAAGATATGGCCGTACACGCGAAGAAGCCGAGCGCGAGGTAAACGAATTCTTCGACAAGAATCGTTAACAGGCCATATTTCTGAAGAAGCTATTTGCCGAATGTCGCTAGAAGACTAGAAGAAAAGGGGAAGTACTATGCTTTATTATGCAGTGGTCTTTTTCATTATCGCCATAATTGCCGGTGTACTGGGTTTCGGCGGTATTGCCGCAGGTGCTGCGTCAATTGCGCAAATCCTGTTTTTCATTTTCATCGTGCTTGCTGTACTTGCCTTGTTGAGCGGCTTTTTCCGAAAAAAATAGCGTTTCAGCGGCGGGTGTAAGTCGCCGGGTCGATATTGTCCTGGCACACCAGCGGTCGATGTATGTGGTCCGCAAGCTTCCGGCTTGCGGGCCTTTTTGTCGGGTCCAATGAGCGTAATCGTGAAGTCAGCGGGAAATCGGATGGCAGCCATGGCCGGGTGCCTTGCCATCCTCGTCTACGGCGGAACGCTGGACGCAGGCGAGCGGGCATGGACGCAAGACCGGGTCAGCTCAGCGATCAATCACAAGAACGTTCCCGTTGTTGTGCGCTACACGCCCAATGCTTCGGTATCCCGGGCTCCGACAGCGCGAATTACCCGCGTCCAGGCGACGCGGGCCTACAAGGGCAATGACCGGATACAGACGCTCTTGTGCTGGAACGGTACGAGCCGTTGCGTGCACTTGACGGGAGCCAGCGTCAGCACCCATGAGTTCGACGGCCTTGATGCGGGTAAGCCCATTTATTTGGTGCACACAACGCTAAGCGACAAGCCCGGCCCCATGTCCTCGCCCATATTTGTAAAGGGCAGCGTCGTGGTCTGGTACGGGCCGTAGACGATTTTCAGCATCACGGTGGCGGTAGTCTGCTTTTGCGCAGCGGATCGAGCAGTTTGCCAAGTCCATTGTGGTCGATTTCCTGCATCAACATAAGCAGGCGACCGATTTCACCGGACGGAAACCCTTCCCGCGCAAACCAGTTCAGGTAATGGCCGGGCAGGTCTGCGATGATCCTGCCCTTGTATTTGCCGTAAGGCATTTCGCGACTGACAAGAAGTTCGAGGTCTTCAGGTTTCATGATGCATATTTTTGCCCGCGCAGCCGGCGCGAGCGGCGCTTGCGTTCCCAGATCACGATCCCGGTCACCGACAATACCGCAACCAGCACACCCATTATCGACATGATGATGCGCCCGGGCATGCCGAGGATGCGTCCTGAATGCAAAGGAAGCTGCAACTGCACAAATACGTCCGCGGCGGTGCCTTTCCAGGGACGGTGCTCGCCCAGCACAGTGCCGTCGTTTGCGTCGATGTAAAGATTGGACAGGCCCATACCCATTGCGCCCATTTCATTCTCCGGATCGAAGAATGAGACGTTGTAGAACGCATAGTCGCCGCCGTAGTAGATGCCTCCAGCCGAAGTTTCAAAGCCGCGGCGTTGTGCTTCGGTTTCCGCCACGCGCACGGCATCGGCAAAGCTCAGCTTGGGTTCGATATAGGTTCCGTAGGGCGCAGGAGTCTGCGTCTCATACGGTCCCGGCGTCGTCTGCGAGACCAGGGACATGACAGGATAGAAGATTTCGCGATAGAGATTCAGCGAGAACGACGTGAAGGCAACGACCAGGATAATGCCCCAAACCCATAGCCCACCCGCACGGTGCAGGTCGAAATTGAGCTTGTAGCCGCCGGCGGACCAGCGAACCAGCCATGACGGCTTCCATCGCTGCCACCACGTTCCCGGCTTGCGGTGCCGCGGTGTGTCGTCTTTTGCATTGCGCAAGCGGCGTGGGGTGGTCAGGTACATCGCAACGAAACTGTCGACAAGCCATACCAGAGCGACACCTCCCATCAGCCAATAGCCCCAGCGGTCTGTTCCCCAGAAGGCCGGAATATGCAGGCTGTAGTGCAGGTGCCGCAAGAATGGCATAAGACTGCGTCGCGACAGCGAAATCGCCAGCGAATCGCGGTGACCGGTGATCTGTGCGGTTACCGGATCAACGAAGACGTTGTTGTAGTCGAGGACGTATGGGCTTCCGGTTGCCGGATCGGTCAGCGGCCGTACGAGAAACGAGGCGGCGTGTCCTTCTTCCAGCCCGAGCGAAATATAGCTGACTTCGACGCGGGGGTCGGCGGCCTCGACGGCTGCTGCAAGAACCATGGGATCCTGCAGCGGCCCCCGGCCGGGAGTTTCCATGATGTCGGCATTGAGCCATTCATCGAGTTCATGGTCCCAGGAAGTGATTGCGCCGGTCAGGCCTGCAACTACGAGGAAAAGCGCGATGGTGAGACCGATCCATCGGTGAAACAGTGTACAGAATGCCCGCATTGTAAAAACCTTTAAAACTCTGCACCGACCGAACTCATGTAATTCGATCGGCTGTGTGTCCATACTAGAAGTCTATGGACATCGATAGCTTTGCTGTACGACCTCTTCCTTGGGTAACTTGCCCAAACTGCGGAGCCACTGACGCCCAGTATTTGCGATCGGCGATATTGTCGACGCCGGCGCGTAAGGTTACATTGCGGCCCTCAATTTTTGTGCGGTAAATCGCTCCAAGATCGATGCGCGTCCAGCTCGCGATCTTATATGCATTGGAGGCGCTGGTGTATTGGGAGCCGCGATGCAGCAAGCTGGCTTGCAGGGTAAGCCCTGGAACCCCTGCTATGTCCAGTTCGCTGCTGATGACGCCCTGGAAGCGGGGCACCCCGGGGGCATAGTTGTCGTCGTTTACTCCATCTTGCGTATCCGTCAGACGAGGATCCATGAACGTTACGCCGCCCAGCACCCGCCATCCCTGGATGGGTTCGCCATAAAAGTTAATTTCGACACCACGATTACGCTGCTCGCCGGCCGCTCCAAAAATGTTCGTGGCCGTATCTAGGTAGGCTACCGGCTTCTCGATTTGAAACACCCCGAGGCTGCCACCGTAATCGCCGAAATCGACCTTGATCCCCGCTTCGGTTTGCTTGGTGCGGTAGGGGGCCATGGCTTCGAGAGGATTGGCAGCATCGGCTGGCGCAACATCACCCGCCGTGAGCCCTTCGATATGATTGGCGTAGAGTGATACCGTGTCCCATGGACGCACGACAAGCCCGAACACCGGCGTGGTCACGGACTCTTTATATTCTCCCCCGGACAACGCCTGCGTGGCGGCATCGTAGTTGAGGTCGACGATAGATTGATTGCGTGCACCCAATGTGAGCAATACGTTATCGTTGAAAAGCGACAATGTGTCGGATACTGCAAAACTGCGCAGTTGTACGCGTTTCGTAATATTGGGATCGTCAAGGTCGCCGTAGACAGACCCGACGGGCCGTGGCAGGGCGATTTCTTCATAAAGGTTGACTGGGCCAGCCAAGGCATACTCGGATGCAGTACGCTCTACCTTGTTGAGCGCGGAGTACGCCAGGTTCACCCGGTGTCCGACGGGGCCAGTATCGAATTCTCCTCGCAAGCCAATTTCGCCGGTAGCAGATTTGCGTTCGAAGGGCACGTACAGCATTCCCGCAGTGCCAATTCCGGCGCCGTCGACATCTGGCGACGTATATTGCCCGTCTTCTTTGTCCTGGCTGACGCCCACGGCTCCATAAGTCATCCAATCTTTATTCAGATCATACTCGAGGCGGGCAACTGCAAATGTGCTTTCCAATTCGCTGTAAGCCCAGGACTGTCCGTAGTTGACGCTGTTGGATGGCACATCAGGGACGGCGCCGGTAAAATCCACGGTCGGTCGTGGGTGGTCAAAACGTATCTTCTGATATCCGGCATCCAGCGACATGCGTACGCTGTCGCCGCGATAGTCCAGGCCCACCGTGCCCACTGTTGCGCGCATATCGGCGTCAGGTACATCGGTTTCGCCGTCATGATGGGCGGCATTGACGCGAATTCCGTACTGATTGTCTTCGCCCCATCGACGGCCGATATCGACTCCGCCTCCTACTTGCGCACGGCCCGTGTAATCCAGGTTCAGTCGGGTCAAAGGGGTATCTTCAGCACGCTTGGGCTGGATGTTGATAATCCCGCCCAAGCCGGTTCCGCCTGGGGCCGCTCCGTTCAGGAACGCACTGGCGCCTTTGAAAACTTCGACCCTTTCGACCATCTCGACCGGCAAGACTTGCCGCGGCAAGATGCCATACAAACCGTTGAATGAGAGATCGTCATTGTTTAATGGAAAGCCGCGGATGACGAATGTTTCGGCCTGGTTCCCAAAGCCGTTCCCGACTTGCACCGAAGCGTCATTTTTCAGGACGTCGCCCAATGTACGGGCTTGCTGATCTTGTATGAGCTTGGATGTGTAGCTCGTTTGAGTGAACGGCATATCCATGGTGTCGAGATTGCCAAGAATGCCGGCTTGACCGCCCCGAGCGATCTGTCCGCCCGCATAAGCTTCAGGAGTAGGGTTCGATACGGACCCTGTTCCAGATACGGTAATTGCTCCCAAAGTTTCGGCGGGCGCTGCAATTGTTTGTGCGTTCACAGTATGCGGGATTGCTGCGGCAGCGAACAGAAGCAGCGACACTGAACCTTGGATCGATGCGCTTATCTTGTTGGAACGGAAAGCATTATGTGGAAATAATCTTACGCCGCGCTGCCGGGCGAATTGATACGCGTAGGGTGCGCAGGTAGACATTGGTCATGGCCTTTGGGATGAGGAAGAAGACATTCGAAATAGGAAAGATTCGCATTATCTTACTTTAATGTCCCGCTTGCAATACGCGTTCTCTGCCAGAGCGCCTATCTGGATACCTGATCCGCAAGATCATTGAAGTCGCGCGCGATGATGTCCCAGCTTTCACTTGGCTCTAAGTCAGTGGTCTGGTTTGCGCCGTGTTCCGTCGTTCTTGCCACGAAGGCGGTGCTGAGGCCGCATTGGCGGGCGGCATGCAAATCGCTGTTGTGGGCGGCCACCATGCACACTTCTTCCGGCGGCAAACCAAGGATTTCGACCATGCGCGTATAGGCGGGTGGCGACGGCTTGTACGCCTGCGTCACCTCGGCGCCCAGAATGGCGTCCCATGGAATGTGAGCACGCTTGGCCATGTTCATCATCAATGCAATATTGCCGTTCGAGGCGGGAGCAATAATGTGATCCTGCTTGAGCCGGGTGAGGCCGCCGACGACATCAGGCCAGGGATCCAGCCGGTGCCAGGCCGAATTGAATTGCTCAAGCGCATCGGCATCCAGGCCGGCGACATCGACGCCATGATTGCGAAGTGCAATATCGAGATTCTCGCGATGCAAGATGTCCAGGCGGGTGAATGGCCGCTTGCCGTTGCGGCATGCCTCCATCGCCGGCTGATATAAGCGGCGCCAGGAGTCCGCGAACTCGTAAGGATCGATTCCGGAAAGACCGTATCGGGAGAAGAAGTCGGCGGCTTCGCGGGCTATTCCCTTGCGCCAATCCACAACAGTGCCAAATACATCGAAACAAAACGCTTTCATCGGTTCCCCTGATTGAGTCTGGATAATGAACAGATCATAACCTCGGCACCGGCACCGGCTGGCTCGACTGGCACTGCGGGTTGGACGACAGGCACGCCGCATGCTGTATAGCGGCATCGCATGTGATTCAAAAAAGCCGCGACCCGAGTGATACCGTTGATTTCACATGAGGCCACCGTAACGTTAATTTTATCGAGGTGATTCTATGACACGACCCTTTAAAGCAGCGTTGAATACCGAGCGAACCGCAGGCGGCCAGTTCGAATGGGTGATCACTTTCATTGATTCAACCGTTGCAACGATGCCGCAAATTGAACGTTCGGCGCAATCCTACGCGACGGAGGATGAAGCGCTCCGTGCGGGTGAAGTCGCGCTGGAGCGACTACGGGATGATTGAACTGCCTTAGTCGTCCAGATTCCGAATGGCAATATTCAGCCGGGCGAAATCGAATTGGGGATGCACGCGTCGGAATTGCAGCATGAGGCCCGACACAATGACTGGCACGACAGCAGCAAGCAAAAAGGACTCGAGTAAATATTCCGGCTTCGTGCCGGGGCCTGGAAACACCAAAAGTCCGGCGACCAACCCGCACAGTGTGCTGATGAACGCGGTGACGCCGTTATAACGACGGTTGAACAAGCCGAAGAACACGGGAAAGGCGGCCGCTGAACAGAGCAGGTCGGCGAGCAGGAAGAGGTATAGCACGCTGTAGCCTTGGGCCGAGGCAATCAATACAGGGATGGCAAGAAGAAAGATGAGCCAGCGCGACATCCCCATCAGCGCTGACTTGTCGGCGCGAGGCAGCAAGCGGCGCATGTCTACGGCGATGATGCTGGATACGGCACTGATGACGGTATCGGCGGTACTCATGACCAGTGCCAGTCCTAGCGGGATCAGCGCAATGGCAAACCAGTCGGGAATGCCCGGCATCAAGATGGTGAACAGTGCGACGGAGCTGTCGCTGGTGTGGCCGAGACCGACAAAGGCCAGTCCGAACATCCCCATCATGAATATGACGGGCGCGGCAAGCAGTCCACCCAATAAAAAACCATTGCGCATGCTGCGGTTGTCCCGCGCTGCATAGACACGCTGCCAGTTGCCTTGATGGAAGAGGCCGGTCAGAAGGATGGCGACAAAGAAGGTCAGTCCGGCCTTGATGCCCACCGGGTCGGACAGGTTCAGTAACTGCGGAGCGTGCGTGCGCAGCCCCTCCATGACCGGTGTGACGCCGCCTGCTGCCCGCCAGCCCAATATGACCAAAAGCACGAGCAAGGGCACGATCACCAGCATCTGCACTTTATCGGTAAATATGGATGCCCGTATTCCGCCGTAAGAGGTGTAGAGCAGGGTGGCGCCCATGACGATGGCGGCCGTCAGCCAGAGCGGGACCGGCGCCAGAAGAGCCACCAGTTTCGAAATGGCTGTGATTTCGGCGGTCAGGGCAATGAACATATAGAACAGCATGATGAGCAGAACCAGGCCATACATGGGTTTGCCGTAACGCACGATCACGAATTCCGTCAAGGTGTGGCCTTGCGGTATCAGTTCACGCATGCGCCGGCCCAGCGGTATCATCAACAGCCGTGGCGACATCGCACCCAATGCGTACCCAATGACCGCCGCCAGCCCACCCCATGTAGCGGCTTGGGCGGGGGCAAATAATATCCAGGCGCCCAAGGTGGAGGCCAGCAAGGTCATTATGGTGGCAACAGCGGACTGACTATTGCGCGCCACAATATAGTCTTCGAGGCTGCCCCGGTCATGCCGGGCGTAGGCAACGCCAGCCGCGGCGAATAGCCCGGCAAAAACCAATAGCCAAAGAACTGTCGATGTACTCGCGAGCATGTCAATTTCCCATTAGTCCGATGTGCCGGAGCTTGTGCAAACCAGCTGGCCGGCGTGTCGAAGGCCGGGCCGAAACGTGATCGAAGGGGGAAAAACAGCGCGAAATGATGGATTTCCTTCCCTTCGCCGGCATTACCCGGATCAGGTTCAAAGGGTTACCGCAATGGATTGCGGAATCTCAGCCCGTAAAGGCTCCCCTAGGAACAGGCGCAAAGCTTAGGGCAGCCGGCGGACATTGTCAATTGAATCTGCGCGTCGTCGAGTGCTTATGCCGCAATGCTGAATCTGTGCAATTGTGCTATGTTTCCGGTAACGACACGGGGTGCCTCCACGCCATTAATGGCCGGGGCTGAGATGACACCCGTCGAACCTGATCCAGTTCATGCTGGCGAAGGGATGTCAGCCTTTCGGCGCATGGCGCCGTGCGCACGAACATGCCTTCGCCTTTTTCGAAGGTATGCCATGCAAATCAGCACTACAACTCTCCCCATCAGCCAACAGCTCGTTCTCGTCACAGGCGGCGCGCGCGGCCTTGGCGAGCATTTGGTCCATGCATTTCTGCGCGAAGGTGCGCGTGTCGTTGTCAATTACTTGAGCAGCGCCGGGCGCGCCAGCGCGATAGTGCATGACGCCCCCGAGCGGGCGCTGGCGGTGCAGGCGGACGTGAGAGATGCGAACGCTGTTCGATTCATGGTGGAACAAGCGCAGGAGAGCTTCGGGATGCCCATCACCACCGTCGTCAACAATGCTCTGCCTGCATTTTCCTTCAACGGCGAAGAGCGTCCGCATGCCGAAGATTTGACTTGGGAATCGCTGCATCAGCAGTTCCAAGGCATCGTTCAAGGGGCCTTGAACACCACGCAAGCCACGGTCTCCGGCATGCAGACGCAGGGTTTCGGCCGCATCATCAATATAGGCACCAATCTTTTTCAGAACCCCGTCGTGCCGTATCACGACTACACGGCGGCCAAGGCGGCTCTGCTGTCCTTGACCCGTACCTTGTCCCATGACCTGGGACCCAAGGGCATTACCGTCAATATGGTCTCCGGCGGACTACTGCGCACCACGGATGCCTCCGCCGCTACGCCGGAGAGCGTTTTCGATCTCATCGCCGCCAGCACGCCGCTGCGCCGCGTGACGACGCCTGCCGAGTTTGCCGATGCGGTGCTGTTTTTTGCTTCACCCTGGTCGCGTTCCGTGACGGGCCAAAACCTGGTCGTCGACGGTGGATTGGTGAAAAACTGATGAACGAATCAAGCAAACGCATGCACATCAACCTGTTCATCTTCGGCTGCGGGCACCATCGTGCGGCGTGGCGCCATCCCAGGTCGTCCGTCGAGCGCTTGGGCGACATTTCCTATTTCGAAGAACTGGCCCAAACGGCGGAGCGCGGCAAGCTGGATGCTGTGTTCTTCGCCGACGGTCAGTCCGCTGACAACGTCGCGGATGGCCCGCGCTGGTATCTGGAGCCGCTGACGACATTGGCGGCCATGAGCCGGGCAACCGAACGCATTGGTTTGATCAGTACCGTCTCCAGCACGTTCTACACGCCGTTCCATGCCGCGCGGCTGGTCGCTTCACTGGACCACATCTCGCGCGGCCGCATGGGCTGGAATGTTGTCACCTCCATGTTCGATGCCGAAGCGCGAAACCATGGTTTCGATGCGATGCCGGATCACGCGTGGCGTTACGCCCGTGCAGAAGAATTTGTTGATACAGTCTTGCGTTTGTGGGACTCCTGGGCCGATGACGCACTTGAACTGGACAGGCAGGGCGCATACGCCAGCGGCGACAAGGTGCAAGCCGTCAATCACAAGGGTGATCATTTTCGGGTCGACGGCCCTTTGACTGTGCCGCGCCCGCCCCAGGGCCACCCGGTGCTGTTCCAGGCCGGGGCGTCCGACCAGGGCAGAGACCTGGCCGCAAGACGTGCCGAAGCCATCTACGCGGTAGCCTACGACCTGGCCGCGGCCCAGGAATACTATCGCGACATAAAGGGGCGCGTACGTGCGGCCGGCCGCCGGGACCCCGTGCCCATCATGCCGGGCCTGGTCACCTATATTGGATCGACTGTGGCGGAAGCCCGGGCCAAGCAGCGCGAGCTCGACGAACTATTGCCGGCGCCCGATGCCTTGCGGCAATTGAGCATGTATATTGGCCGGGACTGCACGGAATGGGAGCTGGACGCCCCCGTGCCCGCTCTGACTCCTCTGGAAGAGTTCAGCGGACCCAAGGGCCGTTACGCGACGGTCCTGCGTATCATCGAAACCGAGAAGCCGACGCTGCGGCAACTGCTGGGCAGGCTGGCGGCAGGCGGCGGGCATTGCACCATGGTCGGCACACCGGAAGGCATTGCCGACGAGATGGAACGGTGGTTGCGCAATGAGGGCGCCGATGGATTCAATTTGATGCCGCCATCCTTGCCGGACGGTATCGATGACTTCGTCGAACACGTTGTGCCGGTATTGCAAAGGCGGGGCCTGTTTCGCCGGGACTATGAAACGACTACCTTGCGTGGGCATCTCGGTCTGGCACGTCCCGCTGTGGCCTGACGGTCATCAAACGGCAATCTGGGCGGGTTAAAAAGAAGGCCGGAGTGGGGAAGAGCCTTGCGGGGTTTTCCCGATTAACCGATCGGCCGAGGGGCATTGAGCTTATGGATGCGCCCGGCCAAATAGGGAAGAATCTCGTTTTCGCTTTTCGCGCAGGAGCCTAGCTTTGCAAGAACGTATCTCCAAATTGCTGAAAGACTCTGCCCGGCATTTCAGTATGCCCGACCGCATCGTCGCTTACACGCCCGACAGCGTTAGAACCTTTCCGGTTCCATGCTGTCTAAATTTTCATTATGAAAATCGCGAACTACGTAGTCCGACGGCTAATTCTGGCGTCGACGCTGCTGTCTCTGCTGGGCGGTTGCGCCATCTACGGCACAACACGACCTCACTATAGTTCAGGCGGCGCGGTTTACTACTCCGCGCCGGGTCCCATTTATGCGTCTCCACCTGCCCCGGTCTACGTCGACCCATGGCCCGCAGGCCCCCCGGTATTCTTGAATTTCGGCTTTCGCTCGTGGAGCGGTCAGGGTCATCATCACCGGCATCGTGGCTGGCAAGGCGACGGACGCCGAGGCGGCGACGGCTGGCATAACGGCGGGCGCGGGGGCTACCATGGCCACCATCGTGGACACGGCGGCCGTGCCCACCGGCGTTGATGCGCTGCCCAGCCAAGCCAGTTCAATCAGTACGCCTGTGTTTGAGTTCGCTTATTTTGACGATTACGTAGGCAATGAGCGCAAACACAAACACCACCAGGTACATCCAGGCGATGCTTTGCAGGCATTCGATTATCGTGCGGTAAATCTCCAGCACCCAACGCTCGGTAGTCAAGACCAGCGGTGCAGTGTCTTTCTGCGGCGGATCGATGTAGCGCTCCAGTTCGTAAATGCGTACTCCGCCTGAGATTCCAACCACGAACGCCGCAAAGGTGATGTAGCGGCGCCAGGCAGAGGCGATATCGTCCTGGATGATGCGGTCCAGGATGCGGCTTAAAGGCTTGTCGAAAATCCGTACGACAATCAGCGAGACGATTGCCGCAATCAAGAATGTAGCCAACAGCAGAGTGAAAAACATTCAATTTACCTTTGCGGGAAGTTTACCGGCAGCCACCAAGCGCAATATTTGCTGGCACTGTTGTACATAGGAGCCGAACATTGCTGGTACGCTGGCATCGTCGCCGTTCCAGTTGACGGTAAAGCAGAAGTTGGCACGTTGTCCCGGCAATACCATCTGGCCTGCCAGGCTGAAGCAATGGAAGCCGTCCCAGTCTATGCTGCCGCCCTTGCCATAGGCCATGGTGTCGGGCGGAACGGTTTGAGGAATGGCCCCCGCCATGGCGGATATGCGCTTGAATTCGGCCAGCGTTTCAGGCTTTGTGAAGTACTTGCCGGCCAAAACGTGTTCGTACCAGTCCGTCATCTCGGCCGCGGTACTGACCATGGTCTGGCGGTCATTAACGGCAGAGCGCGGTCGGCCAGGCAATTTGCCCGCCATCATTTTTTCTATTCCGTCCCAACCGATGTCGGTATTTTCCGGGGCTCCGGCCAAATAGGAGAAAAGTATGCGCGTGGAATCGGGTATGCGCGTTTTGACGAGGCCGGCGTTCTTGATCAGGGCGCGTACCTTGTCTGGTCCCACCGTGTTGATGGCAATGTCCGTGGCAGTGTTGTCGCTGTGCGTGATCATCGCCTCCAGCACACTGCGCGCGGTGGTCGTGCCCTGAAGATTAATGAATACGGGGCTGCTGGGCGACCAGACTTTGGGTCCGACTTCCTGTTGAGTCTCTTCAGAGAGCCGTCCGGCCTCGACCTCTTTCAGGTACTGCGCAAGAATAAAGGTCTTGATCGCACTGCCGACAAATAGGGGAAGATCCGCGTTGACGCCATGCGTCATCTGGTTCTGGCCGTCATGCACCACAATATTTGCTGAAGTATTTCCGGGGGATAAGGCGCCGAACTTCTTCAATGCTTTTTCAAGGGCGGCTTCGTCTAGAGCTTGTGCCTGACTGGTGGTCAGGCTTGCGGCGGAAAAGGTTCCCAGGGCAGCAAGGCGTAGCATGGCTCTGCGATTCACGATTGGCTCCAGTCGGGTCATGTTGGTGTGGGCTTGCGGCGTGCCCGGGCGGCTTGCTTGCGCACTGCCCTAGCAGGAGCAATAGTACCTTCGACTTCTGCAACAGGGGTATCGCTATTTTGTTTGCTCGCCGTTTTTCGGCTTCGGCGCGCTCGCACAGTTGGGGTCGGCTTCTTGCCGGCCTGCGTGCTGTGGACGTAGATGCCTGATTTTTCGTCCCGGCCAATATCGAATAGATGAGCAGCCTGTGCCTCTTCCAGCAGGTTCCCGAACGTTCGAAAACCGTAATAGGTTTCATTGAAATCAGGCTTGCGCCGCTTGACCGCTTGCTTGAGCGTCGAAGCCCATATCTTCCCGCCCTCGCCACGCTCCGACAGCAGTGCATCGAATGTATCGACAACAATTCTTATCGCCTCGGCTTTCAAGGCCTGGACTTCTGCCGGCTCGCGGCTTTCGCTTCCGGAAGAAGCCGCGTTGTCGTTGGCTGCTGGATCCTTGGGGCCGGGCTTGTCGACATTGCGTTGCGTCGCGCGAACCAGATCATCGTAGAAAATGAATTCATCGCAATTTGCGATGAGCAGATCGGAGGTTGACTGTTTGACGCCTACGCCTATCACCTGCTTGGCGTTCTCGCGCAATTTCGAGACCAGCGGCGAGAAATCGGAGTCGCCGCTGATGATGACGAAGGTATTGACATGTCCTTTGGTGTAGCAAAGATCCAGCGCATCGACGACTAAGCGGATATCGGCGGAATTCTTGCCGGACTGGCGTACATGCGGGATCTCGATCAGTTCGAAATTGGCCTCGTGCATTGTCGCCTTGAAGCCCTTGTAGCGATCCCAATCGCAATACGCTTTCTTGACCACGATGCTGCCTTTCAACAACAGGCGTTCGAGCACCAATTTGATGTCGAACTCCTGGTAGCGCGCGTCGCGCACCCCGAGCGCAACGTTCTCGAAATCGCAGAACAAGGCCATACTGGCATTTTCGGTCGGTGTAGCCATGTTGTTTCCTTTGCAATGTGTTCCGAAACACATGTTAGTGCAGGCCGGTCTGCGTTAAGGAGAATTAGTACTTTACCATCCAGTGGGATGGTGATAGGATGGTTTTATGCGTACTCCTACTTCCCCCAAACCACCGGTTCCCAAACCGGCAGATGAAAAAATCACCATTAACGTGGGTTGTGTGGACCTCGGGCAAATCGAATTGCTCGTACAGGAAGGCTTTTATGCCAACCGCACAGACATGATCCGCACTGCCATACGCAACCAGCTTGCCGCCCATGCCGACGTCGTGCGTCAAGTCGTGTCTCGTAAAACGCTGGTGCTCGGCATCCAGCACTACAGCGCGGCAGATCTGCGTGCCGTACAGGAAGCGGGGCAGACGTTGCAAATTCGCGTGTTGGGCCTGGCCACCATTGCGGCGGACGTCACACCCGAACTCGCGCTTGCAACCATCGAGTCCCTTACCGTTCTGGGTGCCCTGCATGCCAGCCCGGCGGTAAAGGCTGCTTTGGCCGGGCGCATCTATTGAAACCGTTTTTAGTGAGAACAATGTGTCCCAACTGGATTTGAACCGCCTGATGAAGGAAGCAACCCGACTGACTCGTTCCGGTGACTTGCGGGCGGCCATGGCCGCCATACAAGCCGCCATGCGCGCACCTGGAACAACAACCGGGACGGCTGCAACAGGAGCCGGACCAGCACGCAGCAATAGCAGCCGGCCGGCGCCGGACGGAGGCGAGGTCATCGATGTCGAAATGAGAGACATATCGGATGCGAGCGACCGTCAGCCCGGCCATAGCAGGACACCCGGGCCCGACCATACGCAGGCCAGGCCGGCATCGGATACCGGCTTTTTGGCCGGCCACTATGCGGACGGCAGCATGCGCTGCGACTACAAGTTGTACATTCCGCCAGGCGCCGGTACACGTCCGCTGCCCCTGGTGGTGATGCTGCATGGTTGCACGCAAGACCCTGACGATTTCGCGGCTGGCACCCAAATGAATGAAGCGGGCCTGGCCCAGGATTTTTTCGTGTTGTATCCGGCACAGTCGCGCCGAGCCAATCCGCAACGATGCTGGAACTGGTTCAAACATAATCATCAAGTTCGTGGCCGTGGCGAACCGGCTTTGCTGGCCGGAATCACACGCGAGATCATGAGCCGGTACGTCATCGATGCCGAACGGGTCTATATTGCGGGGTTGTCCGCGGGCGGAGCGATGGCCGCCATCATGGGCGAGGCGTATCCTGACCTTTACGCCGCCGTGGGGGTTCATTCGGGTCTGGCTTCAGGTGCCGCGGCCGACTTGCCCTCGGCCCTGGCAGCGATGAAAAGCGGGGGTGCGTCCTTGCGCGGCGTGGCGAGCGGCGTGCCGACCATCGTGTTCCACGGCGATGCCGACGCTACCGTTCATCATGGCAATGGCCAGCAAGTCATAGACGCAGCGGTGGGATCCGGTTCTACCGTTAAGGAAGAGCACATTGGCCGTAGTGGTCAACGTGCTTGCACGCGCCATGTGCATCGGGCGCCCGATGGAAGAGTTTTGGCGGAGTACTGGCAAGTGCATGGCGCGCCGCACGCCTGGGCTGGCGGCAGCAGCCATGGCTCGTATACCGATGAGCGCGGACCGGACGCAACCCAGGAAATGGTCCGCTTCTTCTTCGAGCATCCTCGTCGACCCAAAAGCTGATCGCGACAGCCGTCGCGCATGGACTGAATGTGCCGATCAGTCGCTGCCGCCCGATCAGGCGGCGCTGCGCGACGATGCCATTTCCCGCTGACGTTTGGCTTCTTCCAGCAGGTAGACCTGGTAATCGTCCAGGTCGCCGTCGAAGTCTTTCATGCCTCCGCGCGATACCAGCCAGAACTCGTCGCACACCGAGCGAAGCAGGGCGCGGTCATGGCTGACCAACATCACCGAACCTTCAAATTCGTTCAGGGCAACGCTCAGGGCTTCGCGGGTAGCCAGGTCCAGGTGGTTGGTGGGCTCATCCAGCAACAGCAAATTGGGTCGTTGCCACACAATCATGCACAACACCAGGCGGGCTTTTTCGCCGCCGCTCATGCTGCCCACGCTTTGCTTGACCATATCGCCGCTGAAATTGAAAGTGCCAAGAAAATTGCGCAAGCCTTGCTCACGGCAATCCATGGCGCTGGGGCGCACGCTGGCGGGTGTATCGCGCGCCAGCCTTATCATGTGCTCCAGCGGATTGTCGGCGGGGCGCAGGACGTCAAGTTCCTGCTGCGAAAAGTAGCCGATATTCAGCCCCTTGCCGGTGATGATTTCGCCCGCCGTGGGTTGCAGCGCGCCGGCAATGGTTTTCACCAATGTCGATTTTCCCTGGCCGTTCGCGCCCAGGATGCCGATGCGTTGTCCCGCCAGTACCGAACGGTTGACGTTCTGCACGATGACAGTCGGCGGAGTGCCCGCCGGCGCGTCGTGAGGCGCTGGGTAACCGAAGCTGGCGCTCGACATTGACAGCATGGGATTTGGCAGGCTGAACGGTTCCTTGAATTCGAACTGGAAGTCGGCGTCGGCCAATACAGGCGCAATCTTCTCCATGCGTTCCAGCGCCTTGACCCGGCTTTGCGCCTGCTTGGCTTTGCTGGCTTTTGCCTTGAAACGGTCGATGAATTTCTGCAGATGCGCGACTTTTTCTTGCTGCTTGGCATGCGCGGCCTGTTGCAGCAGCATTTGCTCGGCACGCATATCTTCGAACTTGCTGTAGTTGCCGCCGTAGCGGACCAGCTTGCCGTGATCGATATGCAAGGTAACGTTGGTTACGGCGTCAAGGAATTCACGGTCGTGGCTGATGACGACCATGGTGCCTGCATAATTCTTGAGCCAGGCTTCCAGCCACACCAGGGCGTCCAGGTCCAGGTGATTGGTGGGTTCGTCAAGCAAGAGCAGGTCGGACGGACACATCAGCGCGCGCGCCAGTTGCAGGCGCATGCGCCAGCCGCCGGAAAAACTGTTCACCGGCCGGTCCAGTTCGGCTACGCTGAAGCCCAGACCCAGGATCAACGCTTGAGCGCGCGCCGGCGCGTCATGCGCGCCGGCATCATGCAAAGCCATATAGGCGTGCGCCATGCGCATGCCATCGTCACTGGCTTCGGAATCGGTCACTTCAGTCTGCGCCGCCAGCAACAGAGTGTCGCCTTCAACGACGAAGTCGGTGGCGCTTTGCTCGGTTTCAGGCATGTCCTGGGCAACTTGCGACATACGCCACTGCGCTGGAATGGAGAACTCGCCTCCGTCTTCATGCAGGGTGCCGTTGAGCACAGCGAACAAGGAAGACTTGCCGGCGCCATTGCGGCCGACCAGACCTACTTTTTCACCAGGATTGAGCGTGACGGATGTCTTGTCGAGCAATACTTTACTGCCGCGACGCAAGGTCACGTTCTTGAGGATAATCATGGGGGGAGGCGAGAAAACTGCGCAAAAGGGGCCCATATTGTAGCATTTGGCGCGTTTTCTCCGGGCGTCTAGCGGACGGAGCGCGTTGCGGCAGCCAGCATCCGGAAGATGCGCGGGTCGGTCATCTGCGACACATTGAAGCGCATAAGATCATTGGCCGACTGTGTTGGACTGAATACGTTGCCTGGTGCAAGGACGATGCCTTGCGCCAAGGCCTGGCTGGCGAGCTCGGTGGCGCCAAGTCCCGGGGGCAGGCGGCACCACAGAAACATGCCCGCCCGGGGCATACCCGCTTGGGGCATACCCGCTTGGGGCCGCAGCCATGGCGTAATGCTCATCTCGGCAAGCCGGTCTGCCGTTCCCCGCATGGCGTTCGTCAGCCGATGGCGCAGCGTGTCGATATGCCTGCGATAGCTGCCATCTTTCAGTATCGCCAGAACGACTTCCTGGGAAACACGGGAGCCCGCGAAGGTGGTGGCAATGCGCAGGTCGACGAGTCCCTCTATCCACTGTGGCCGCGCGACAATATAGCCGCAGCGGATCGAGGCCGACAAGGTCTTGGAAAAGCTTCCTATCTGCACGACCCGGTTCAAACCGTCGAAGCTTGCAAGCCGCACGGCGGGTTCATGCTCGAAGTCGGCAAATATGTCGTCTTCAATGACGTGAAGGTCATGGGCTTCGATCAGTTTCAGCAGCCGATGCGCAACGACCGGCGTCAAGGTGGCGCCGGTGGGATTGTGTACACCTGAATTGGTAATGTAGAGCCGCGGGCGGTGTTCTTCCAAAGCCTTGGCAAACAGGCCGACGTCGGGGCCGTTGGGCGTGTAGGGCACACTGATTATTCTGGCCCGATGCGCGCGCAGCAAGGCCTGGAAATTGAAATAGCAGGGGTCGTCGACAAGTACTGCATCGCCGGGCTCGATAAGAAACCGGCAAAGCAGATCGATGGCATGCGTACCCGAGTCTGTCAGTAGGATCTGGTCGGGAGAAGCTTCGATTCCGCGCTCGGCGATGCGCCGGGCCAACAGCTGGCGCAAGGCGGGCGAACCCAGGGGTGAGGCATAAGCGGCGAGCGTCGCGTCGTCGGCGCGTGCAGACGCGCGCATTGCACGACGCAAGGCGTCTTGCGGCAGCCAGGAAGAGGGCAGCCAACCACAGCCCGGTTTCAGGATGTCGTCTCCCGTCTCGAGTGACTGGCGCGATACCCAGAGAGGATCCACATTGCGTTCGAGTCTGGGACCGATTTCAGCCAGCGACAGGGGCGCAATATGCCCGGTCACATAAAAGCCGGCGCCGGGCCGCGAATGGATGATGCCTTCCGCGGCCAGACGATCGTAGGCATCGACCACCGTCGACTTGGACACCCGCGTTGCAGCGGCAAAGCCGCGTATCGAAGGCAGCCGCGCACCCGGAACGAGCTGGCGGGCGGCAATACGCTGGCGTATCGCGTTCATTACATGCGCGACGCGCGTGCCGCCCGGAAGTTTGTCTGTGACCGTGTCCATGTGTATTGCCTCTTTGACCAATACAGTTTAGGAATATTGTACTAAATTGTCTCTGGTTAAAGAGAAAAATTCCGACGACACTGTCCTCCTTCTCGGAGATAAGCAATGACGAAAGCGACGCAGGGCTGGATTAATGGATTTATCGGGATGTTGATATTCAGCGGTTCACTGCCTGCCACGCGTGTGGCGGTGGCCGGGTTCGATCCCTTTTTCCTGACGGTCGCCCGCGCATCCATTGCGGGGCTGATGGCATTGGCTCTTCTTATGGTGTTGCGGCAAAAGCGGCCCGCCAGATCCGATCTGATGTCGCTTGCCGTTGTGGCCCTGGGGGTCGTGGCGGGCTTCCCCTTGCTGACCGCCTTGGCGTTGCAACATATCACCGCTGCGCAATCCATGGTCTTTATCGGCCTGCTTCCCCTCGCGACGGGCATATTCGGCGTGTTGCGCGGAAAGGAAAGGCCGCGGGCCGTGTTCTGGCTGTTCGCTGGCGTGGGCAGTCTGGTGGTGGCTGCATTCGCGTTCAACGATGCCGGCACGGGTTCGCTGGTCGGTTCGCTGTTAATGATTGGCGCCATATTGGTATGCGGACTGGGATACGCGGAAGGCGCAATGTTGTCGCGGCGGATGGGAGGATGGCAGGTGATCTGCTGGGCGCTGGTTCTGCCGTTGCCGCTGACACTGCTTGCCGTCATGAATATCTGGCCGCTGTCGCTTGCAAGCGTAGAAGTGCCGGCATGGATAGGCCTGGCATATGTGTCCCTTTTCAGTATGTTGATCGGTTTCATGTTCTGGTATCGCGGCTTGTCCATGGGCGGCATCGCGGCGGTGGGTCAGTTGCAGTTGCTGCAGCCGTTCTTTGGGCTTTTGCTGGCCGTGACGTTGCTGGGCGAACCATTCAAGTGGTCCATGGTCGTCGTCATGGCGGTGGCGGCCGCATGTGTTGTTGGCGCGCGCCATGTCGCCACCTCGCGCTAGCAAGCCCCGCCGTGTATTCGGTATCATGAATATCTTCGCCGTCGCCCGGAGTCGATTTGCAGCGCGCTCGCGTTGTCATGGCATGGCATCAAAGCAAAGGAACACACATGAAGAAAAAGAAGGGCACGCCGGATCCCGACGAGGTGGCGTTGATTGAATGGTGCATCGAGGTCGAAGGCCATCTTGTGGCCGCCGGCGCCACCGAGCGGCAGGCGCAGGAACACATCGAAGAACAGGCGGAGTGGTTCACGGATATGTTCTATAACGGCTTGACGCCCGAAGAGGCCGCCCGGGAAGCGCTCAATTGAGCCCCAGGCAAAGTGGCACGCTGGTCTATTCGACCGAGTCTGGAAGGATGTGTCCGGCATGCTCAAAGCCGGTGGCGCAGTGTTCCTGTATGGCACAGGATGCGATCCCTCCCTCTGACGGCATCGTGCGCGTTTCGTTCGAAACCAAAGGACGTCGTGGCAAAGGCGTCACGGTCATCAAGGGCATTCCTTTGGCGGCGGTCGAAATGACCGGCCTGGCCAAGCAGCTGAAGGCGGCTTGCGGTTCAGGCGGAACGGCCAAAGACGGCGTAATCGAGATCCAAGGCGATCACCGCGAACTGGTGGAACAAAAACTCGCCGCGCGCTGGACCGTCAAGCGGTCGGGCGGCCGCTAGGAGCGTGGGCGGGAGAAACAGTCCCGTCTGTAAAGCCATCTGCCCACGCTCCTGGACCGTCCCATTAAGCTGTGCTCTATGGCCGCCGTGAAATGCTTCTTGCAAACCAGACGCCCAACGCGGGCAGGGCGATCATGCTGGCAATGAATGCCGCAGTAACGCCGTACTCGTCGATCAGTACTGAAATGGCGCCGATGCCCAGCGATTGACCCAGGAACAGGCTGCAGGCAAACAGGGATACAGCGGTTCCGCGCGTGGCCGGCGCCATTTGCGTGGCGTTGGCCTGCAAGGTGTTGTGCATCATGTAAAAGCCCAGGCCGGATAACAGGCACGATGGTATCGCCCACCCCCAGTGGGAGCCGAAAGCCAACATGGCGAATCCTATACCCATCAGCGCGCCGCCATTCAGCGCCAGACCCCGTTCGCCGAAACGCCCCAACAGCCGGCGCGCAAAGAATGTGTACGCCAGGCCGCCGGCTCCATACAGGGCCACGATGGCCCCGGCTGCGGTCAACGACAGCGCGAAGCGGTTATGAAGATAGGTCGGTATGAAGACCAGGGCGCTGAATACAAAACCTCCCTCGATCAGTGCGATCAGCAATATGCGGCGCGCCCATGGGATCTGCAGCACATTGCCCATTTGCCGGAGAAAGCTTTGCCTGTCCGGATTGACCGGTTCTCTGGGCGGAAGAGAGCGCAACAGCATGAATGCCACGGCGCCGAAAAGCAGGGCCAGAACGCCGAAAGCGGCTTGCCAGTTCAATAGATCCGCAAATAGTCCTCCCGCCCATTGCCCGCAAATCATGCCCAGAATGGTTGCCGACATGAATTTCGCCAGTACTCCCTGGCGTTCGGCGTAGGGGACAGAGTCGCCTATGTATGCCATGCTCAGCGGGATGATCCCCGCCGTCGCCGCGCCGGCCATGCCGCGCAAAATAACGATGGCTGACATGGACGGCGCGAACACCAAAGCCAGATTCAAAAGCGCGGAGGCTGCCACGGCGAAACTGATGACGCGTTGTTTACCGTAGCGGTCGCCCAGTGGTCCGTACACCAGTTGGAGTACGCCGTAGGCAATCACGAAAAGCGATATCGATCCCGCGGCCACGCCGGTGGACACTTGAAACGATTCCGCCAGATCCGGCAGCAGAGCATCGCAGATTCGCATTCCGACCATGCTGGCGAACCCGGCGCAGGCCACCAGAAAAAAACTGTTATGCAAGGCTTGTGGTTGCTGCGATGTGGTGTCGACCATCCCTGAACTTCCCGTGATTTTCCCAGAGCCTGCCATCTTACGTGGTTATCCCTGACAGGGTAATCGAGGGCCGGAGAACCGTAACAAACCCTGGTTATTCTGGCTCAGATATGTACAATTTAGACATATATCAGTTACCAGATATAAGTAAACGGCATAAATGTTGTATGCCGGGTCAACACAAGGAGAAGACTATGTCCAACGAAATGATGAAGAACTGGAACGAATACAAACCGACCAAGACGGTGTGGTTCTGGTCCGGCGTAGGCGCTGCGGCTCTGACCATGGTAGTGGGCTTTACCGCCGGCGGCTGGGTCACCAGTGGCACGGCAGCAGAGCGGACCGAGGCCTCTACCGAACTGGCGGTTGCTACATTGGCCGCCAATATTTGCTCCAACCGGTTTCTGGCCGCGGCCGATGCCGATGCCAAGCTGACTGCACTCAAAGAAACGGATTCCTGGAAACAGGACACTTTCATCGAGGAAGGTGGTTGGGTAACATTCGCCAACATGGAAGAGCCTGTCGATGGTGCCGCGGAACTCTGCGCTAACCAGTTGGTGGCAGCCACTCCGGCCGCCGCAGGCAACGGAGCTTAAGCCGCGGGCTCTGCGCCAAGACACTCCTCGGGCCGGCATGGTCCGATAATGAGTAAACTAGAGGGTACTCCTCAGAAAGACTCGGTCTTGCCGCAACCCATGCCTTCAACACACGAAATTCGCCCCGAACAATCCGTCGAACTGCTCAAGGCGCTGCATATTCTTACGCGCGACGGCAAGATGAACCAGGACAGCCGTCGCAAGCTCAAGCAGGTGTATCACTTGTTCCAGTTCATCGAACCTTTGCTCGCGGACTTGAAGCAAGGCCGCGAAGGGATCACGCTGGTGGATCATGGTTCGGGAAAATCGTACCTGGGTTTCATTCTGTACGACCTGTTCTTCAAGCAACTGAAAGACCAGTCCCGCCTGTACGGCATCGAAACCCGGGAAGAGCTTGTCAAGAGTGCTGCCGAGCTGGCGCAGCGCTTAGGTTTTACAGGCATGTCGTTCCTGAACCTTTCTGTTGCCGACTCCATTACTTCAGACCTCCTGCCTTCTCGTATCGATATCGTTACAGCGCTGCATGCCTGTAATACCGCCACCGACGATGCCATACGGTTCGCCTTGCACAAGCAGGCCAAATACATTGTGGTAGTTCCCTGTTGCCAGGCCGAAGTGGCCGGTGTGCTGCGCCGCAAGAAGGCCATGTCGCTGGGGGCGGGTGCCTTGGCGGAAATATGGCGCCACCCATTGCACACGCGCGAATTCGGCAGCCAGGCGACCAATGTGCTGCGTAGCCTGCAACTGGAGGCTCATGGTTACCAGGTCACCGTTACCGAACTGGTGGGCTGGGAGCACTCAATGAAAAATGAGTTGATCATCGCCACCTACAAGAATTTGCCACGGCGCAAGGCGGCCGAACGGCTCGGAAAGCTGCTTGATTTGTTGGGGCTGCAGGAAATGCGTGACCGCTTTTTCGTGCCTTCAGAACCAGCCGAACAGCCCGCCACTGTTTAAGTCTTTCTCGCAACTTCTGTACTGGGCACCGAAGCGTTCGGCGCGTTGCTTCACAATGGCAGAGACACGCTTGAGCCAGGGCTTGCGATCATAGCTGCGGTTGCGATAGCCCGTCCAGCCTTCGTGATAGTTCAGGTACTGCCCGTAAGCGTCCCATTTTGAGACGCCGTTCACGCGTTGCGTTTTGCTGATATACCAGCCCATGAAGTCCAGTGCATCGTCAAAATCGTCGCGGCTCGAGAGCCAGCCGCCAGCCTCGCGCTGATAGTCATCCCAGGTTTCGTCCTTGGCCTGTGCATAGCCATAGGCGGAACTGACTCGTCCCCATGGAATAAACCCCAGCAAATAGTCGCGGGGTGGCAGGGCGTCTTCACGAAAGCTGGACTCCTGGTACATCATGGCCATGGGCACTTGAGGCGGAACACCCCATTTGTCGCGCACATTCAAGGCTGCTTCATGCCATTCGGGCTTCTCGCGGAATATGGCGCACAGATTCTCCGGATCGGAGGGGGGCACCGTTGCGCAGCCGGCAAGCATCAATAAGGGCAGCCCATAAACAAATCCTTGCATCGATTTTTCTACCTTTCAGCTTTGCTTCGGAGTGTGCCGGGGAAGGTCATGTCCTGGTAGCGGACAATTCCGCCTTGTCGGGCCAGCCGGTATCCCAACCACAGCAACAGAAACAGCGGAAGGCCTATATACGTCGCCAGGGCCCCGTGCCAGTCGATCTGGTCCTGCAGGAACGCCTGGTAATTCTGGCCCAGCGTGATGATGAGGCACAGTACGAAGGCAAAAATCGGTCCGAACGGGAAAAACCGCGACAGGTAAGGCAGCTCGGCAAGATCCCGTCCCTGCTGCACGTAGCCGCGGCGAAAACGGTAATGGCTGATCGCTATGCCCAACCAGGCAATGAATCCGGTCATGCCCGACGTATTGAGCAGCCAGATGTAGACACGCGTCGGGCTGTACACCGAACTCAGGAAGCATAGTGCGGCGACGACAGTGGTCGCAATCAATGCATAGCGCGGTACGCCGTTTTGCGTCAAGCGGGAGAATATTTTCGGTGCCTTGCCCTCTGCGGCCAGATTGAACAGCATTCTCGTCGAGGCATACATGCCGGAGTTTCCGGCTGACAATACGGACGTGAGGACCACTGCATTCATCAATGCGGCGGCGGACAAGAGCCCTGCCTTTTCGAACACGAGCGTGAACGGACTGACGCTGATGTCGGTCACATCGTTGCGCAGCAACTGCGGATCGGTATAGGGAATAAGAGACCCGATGATCAGGATGGCAAAAACATAAAACAGCAGGATCCGCCAGAAGATTTGCCGAATGGCGCGCGGAATATTGCGCGCGGGATTTTCGGATTCGCCGGCGGCCACGCCGATGAGTTCCGTCCCCTGAAAGGAAAACCCCACTATCATGGCCACGCCTATCATGGCGGCAAACCCGCCGGGGAAAGGGGCGTCACCCACAGTCCAGTTCTTCAGTCCCGCATCTTCGCCGCCCTGCAGAATACCGATGATCATCAGCAAGCCCGTGACGATGAAGACCAGTACTGTGATCACTTTGATGGCGGCGAACCAGTATTCCGCTTCTCCAAACGCCTTGACGGAGATGGAATTGATCAGGAACATCAACAGCAGGAACAGGGCGCTCCAGAAAATGCCGGGAACCTCGGGTAGCCAGTAGCTCATGACCAATTGTGCCGCCACCAGATCGACGGCGATGGTCACTGCCCAGTTGTACCAATAGTTCCAACCGAGTGCGAAGCCGAATCCTTCATCCACGTAATGAGCGCCATAGGTGGCAAACGACCCGGAAACAGGCATGTAGGCCGCCAGTTCACCCAGGCTGGTCATCAGGAAATACACCATCAGTCCCACCAGTATGTAGGAAAGCAGTGCGCCGCCGGGACCCGCCTGTGAAATCGTTGCACCCGAGGCAACGAATAGCCCGGTGCCAATGGAACCGCCAATGGCGATCATGGAGAGGTGGCGCGCTTTGAGTTCTCGGCGCAAATGAGGGGCGCCGCCTGACGAGGACGTTTGGTTTTCTTTTATTGACATGGGGTACCGGACTTGGGAGTTGCGCCCAATATAGTAATCCATGCGGCCCAGGCGGATGCCAGAATGCGTGCCGCCCAGAGGGAGGTCGCCATGCGCCAATGCATGCGTGCCCCGCGTCCACGTGCTTCGGCACAATACTTGCTGTCGGCATGACAGCGCGGGCGGGACGAATCTGTTGTCCGCGCGCGATATCGTTACTCAACGGGAGATTTAAATGAAGAAAATAGTCTGGTTTCCTATAGTCCTGGCTTTGGCAGCATTTACGGCAGGTTGCAACACAATGGAAGGGGCCGGCGAAGATATCGAGCGAGGCGGCGAAAAAATCCAGCAGCAGGCCCGATAGTCCTGGCAGTTGCGAGCCTTCGGGCTTGGTCGAGAAGAGGCCCCAAGATCTGGACCTGCGGTCCAGCGCCTGGGGCCATCCCCAATTCAGCCGGGATGCTTATGCAGCTTTGCTTCTATCCTCGTTCGCATTGTCGATACGGGCCAGAAAACGAAGGTTGCCGCGGCTATGCGGCTTCAAGGCAAGGCGCTCGTTGGCCAGGCAGGTGGCCAGGTTGAAATACCCGCCGCGGATTGCTGCTTCCATCAACGTCAAGTCGATTACGTCGCGTTGCGCATGGCTTCCGCCAAAACTGTTGGCAATGAAGCGGGCGCTGTGCAAGCGTCGAACCGCAGTGTGATAGTCCTTGCGCCAGAAGGCGGCAAAGCCTTCGATCAACGGTATGGCCGTCAAGCGCGTCCATTCCGCTACTTCGGTTTCTGCGTTGCATGCCTTCCGCATTTCCTGGAGATTGCGCGCGATATCGTCATCCCGGCCGGCGCCAAGGCAGGTCATCGCCGCATGCCAATCGTTGAAGGGATATGACGTTCCATCGGTATGTGGCTCCCAGCAGCTTGCTACTTCCGACCATCTATCTCCGACATCAATGCCTGCCAGATGCAGACGCCACAGCATGGCGGATGCGTCGACCAGCTCCAGGGCAATCTGGCTTTGATTTCCACGGATTCCGGAGTCGTAAATAGCCAGCGCCTCATCGCCGCGGCCAAGTTCCACAAGGTAGACCGCCTGATGCCACCAATTATGGACTTTGAAGAAATTATCGCTGTCGGCCCAGTACGGCTGGCGCGTGGCCATCCAGTCCACTCCTTCCTGAGTGCGTCCCTGCATCTCCATGACGTGGGCGACGGCATGGTGGGCCCAGGAATCCAGAGGTTGCAGCTCAATGGCCCGGCGGCCTTTTTCTTCCGCCCTGGCATAGTCCCCGGCTTCCTCAAGCCCAAACGCGTACATGCCCAGTACGAGGGAGTAGCCGGGTGTGTCTGGCGACCAGGCGGGTAGCACCCGGGCGATGCGATCGCGCAGGTTTCTGGCGCAGGCGCGATAGAAATCCATGAGGTGGCCGCCATGCAGCGCCACCATATCCAATGGATAGTCGGCGTTGTGCATATCCAGGGCCTCGGCGGCCGCCGTCCATTGGCCGCTCAGCATGAGATCCAGGGCGCGAACGTGCGAGATCTCGCGGTCGTCGAGTTGCATGGTAGTCAATTTGTTGACAATGGCTTTCGCGCAATCGTTGGCGGCCGGCTCGGTTGCCATGCCGACCATGTAGGCCTTCAAGATATATGCCATGGCGAAATCGGGCGCTGTCTCAATGGCCCGATCCACCATGCCTACCGGATCCTCCCGGTACAGCGCAAAGCATGCCTGCGCCCGATTGTATTGCTCCGCCGCCTCTACTGTCGCCCCGGAAAGCCTGTTGCCCTGCTGGTCTGTAATCATTAGTTTCTCTCTTCCATGTGGACTCGCATGGACATCTAAAACTGATGCGAGCATAGTATTAATACTTGATTCGCCATCGCTTCATGCAGATGAGCGAGGACAAGCTTAAGAGACGGTAGGGATCAGAACCATGTGCGAGACGCCGGTTCTTTTGACTATGCCGCCGCCGATTTCGCGGGTGACTTGCGATGAGCACCGTTTTCGATACCTTGCGGGGAACACGGCTGACCGGAGGCGTATTTCTCGATGCCGAATTTTCAGCGCCCTGGTGCGTGGCGGCGCAAGTGACGCCGGAAGATTGCCGCCCGTTCATGCACGTCCCGCAGCACATCATCGCGTATCACTATGTTGCCAGCGGACATTGTGTGGTGGCTGTAAAGGGCCAGGCGCCGGCGGCAGTCAGCGGAGGTGAAATTATTATTCTGCCCCGCAATCATCACCATCTGCTTGCCAGTGCACTGGACGTAGTGCCAGTCTGTGCCGACCACCTTATCCAGCCCGGAACAGATGCGGGACCGGCCCGCATTGTCTACGGCGGAGGTGGAGAGGCCACGCATATTCTGTGCGGCTTTCTCGGCACCGACACACCGCAAGCCTCCACGATTGCAATGCTGCCTGATCTTTTGACGCTGAGCCCGGCAGACTGGCCCGCGGCCGGATGGATAGAGAGCTCATTCAGGCTCGCCGTACAGGAATCGGCCAAAGGACGGGCCGATTCCGGCAGCATGCTGGCCAGACTGGCCGAGCTGCTGTTCTTTGAGGCGGTACGCCAGTACCTGATCTTGCAGCCTGGGGAACGCAAGCCTATGGTCGCCGGCATGCACGACGCTCTGGTAGGCCGCGCGCTACGCTTGTTACACCAGCAAATGTGCCGGCACTGGACCACCGAGGAGCTTGCCCGCGAAATCGGATTGTCCCGGTCTTCTTTTGCAGAGCGCTTCGTCCGCGCAGTGGGCGAGCCGCCGATGCGGTATCTGGCCCATCAGCGGCTGGACCGCGCCTCGCTGCGCCTGCTGGAGACGTCCGACCCGATATGCCGGATTGCTTATGAGGTTGGATACGAATCGGAGGCCGCTTTCAACCGCGCTTTCCGTCGAGAGTATGGGGCGCCACCGTCGACATGGCGTCGATGCGCAGCAACGTCCCGCCGCCCGGAAAATACTTCCCTGCCTGTCACGTCCGGATCATTTGCGGGGCCATTAGCGTGAATTCGCGCGAGGGTAGACGCAGCGCGATAAAGGCGGCAATGAGCAAAAGTACGCCCGCGCTGCCGAACGCAACCCAGTGCGTGCCGAAGGTTTCGTAGCCCCAGCCGCCCAGCCACGAACTGATCATGGCTCCGACTTGATGACCCAGGTACGAGCAGCCGTACAGTACGCCCACCAGGCGTACGCCATAGATATCGGCCAGGATGGCTGATGACATGGCTATGCTGCCGGCCCATACGATGCCCCCGATGGAGGCGGCAATGTAGAGCTCCCAGTGCGTACCCACCACGAGCAGGGCAAAAAAGCCCAAGCCGCGCACGAAATAGATTGCCGACAGCATTTTCTTGCGCGGCACCTTGTCGGACATATTTCCTAGCACCAGTGTGCTGAAGATGGCGACCAGGCCGATAAGCCCTATACCCAATGAACTGGTGGTCGGATCGAAGCCATGGTCCATTAGCATGGGCACGCCATGTGTGCCAAGCAGGTTCATGCTGAATCCACAGGCGAACAGGCCCAGGGTGATTTTCCAGAAAGGGGCGGTATGCATGGCCTGGCGCAGTGTCAGGCTTTCCGGCGCCGGATGCGCGCCCGCCGGTCTGGAAGCAATGTACTCGGATGTCTGGTCTGCATGCGGCGGTGCGTTGTCGCGAATCACGAACAGCGCCAGGGGGACAGTGAAAAGGGTGTAGATGCCGGCGAAGCCCAGAATAGTCGCCTGCCAGCCCACCGCCTGGATAGAACTCGTCAATAAAGGCGTCATCACGGCGATGCCTGCCATGGAGCCAGTGGAAAGAAAAAACAATGCCTTGCCGCGTCGGCGCACAAACCATCGTGTGAGCACGGGCGTCAGCGTGATGGGACTGGCCAAGGCCAGGCCTATCGACAGAAGCACCCCGAACGACAGCATGAAACTGATGGGATCGCGCGCGTTGACGGTCCAGATCGATGCGGCCACAACCACAGCGTTGCCCAGTAGCAGCACCGGTCGTGTTCCCATTCTGGCAACGAGATATCCCGCCACGGGCATGCCCAGGCCGTAGCAAAGCATACCGATGGCGATGATGCTGGAGAGCAGGCTGCGACTGAAGCCCAAGTCGTGAACCATAGGCAGGAAAAAAGGCCCGATGCCCATGCGCATGCCCACAGTCAACAAGGTGAGCACGGCGGCGGCCGCGACAATGTTCCACCCAAAATACCAGTCGCCAAAACGGTTCGCTGCCAATGCTGTCTCCAATGTCGCTCTTGTCGGCCAGTGTATCCGTGTTTGCGGATTGTCGGGCCAGCTCTTCAATTCAGTGAATTGTCCGGTAATTGTACTGTGGCACGCAGCGTGCTAGCAGCGTCGTTCCATGTTCTTTTATTTTTAAAGCACTACTGGCGTGAAACGCCAGTGCCCTCACTTCCCTTTGGAGATATCCATGCGACATCATCTTCTTTATGCACTATCGGCAAGCATTTGTCTGTCGAGCTACGCGATGGCCGATACCACTGTTCAAATGCATGAGGTCAATGCACAAGGAAACGCCAAGGCAGTCGGCACCGTCATGATTTCCGAATCCCCATACGGGCTGGTCTTTACGCCCGATATCAAGGGCGTGGACGCCGGGATCCATGGGTTTCATGTTCATGAGAATCCAAGTTGCGATCCGAACGAGAAAGATGGCAAGCCTGTAGCCGCTGGCGCAGCCGGGGGACACTACGACCCCGAGAAGACCGGCAAACATGGCTTTCCGTGGGGGCAGGGCCATTTGGGCGATCTGCCGGCGCTCTATGTAGACAGCAGTGGCAATGCCACCAATCCAGTTTTGGCTCCCCGTATGAAGAAGCTGGCCGACGTTTCCGGCCGTGCGCTGATGGTGCACATGGGGGGCGACAATCATTCCGACCAGCCCAAGCCTCTGGGCGGCGGAGGTTCAAGAATCGCCTGCGGTGTCATAAGCAAATAGGCGCGGGACCGGGCGCGCAGTCTAAGGGTTGCCGCTAGGCCATGGCCGTCACGCGCACCGGTATCGATTTAGCGGCCGGCGTCTTGCTCTTCTGATCATGCTGCCAGAGCGGTATGAGAGCATTGCATTCAGGGTAATAGCCTGCGCAACAGCCCGGTGGGACGTTGTATTCGATCACTTTGAAACCGTCCATGCTGCGGTGTACGCCGTCGTCGGTCACCGCGGTAATCGAGACCATCGCTTCGTTGGCGATGCCGAGGCGGCTCATGTCCTGGCTGTTCATCATCAATACCATACGCGACCCATAAATGCCGCGGAACCGGTCGCGATAGCCGTATACGGTGGTGTTGAACTGATCGTTCGAGCGCAATGTCATAAGGCGCAGTATGTTAATGTCGCGCCCATCGTCAAAGCTTGCACTGAGCGACGAGGGGACGAGGAAATTCGCTTTGCCGGAGTCGGTGTTCCACTTGCGTTCGCGTGCGGCCGAGTAGCGGTGAAAGCCGCCGGGCGTGTCCATGCGTGCGTTGTAATCACGGAAATCATCCGGATACGTGGCCTCTATGGCATTGCGTACCAGGCTGTAATCGCCGACCCAATCGTCCCACGGAACATTGGGGTTGGGTTCAAGGGTGGTCTTGGCCAATTCCGCCACAATCCTGGGCTCGGACAACAGATGTTCGCTGGCGGGGGTGGCTTGCCCCCGAGACGCATGTATGCAGGACGTGGAGTCTTCCATGGTGACGACTTGCAGTCCGCTGGCCTGGTTGTCGTGCTCGATACGCCCGAGACAGGGCAGCAGATAAGTCGCCTTCGCTGTGATCAGGTGTGTACGATTCAATTTGGTCGCCACATGGACGGCCAGGTTCAGTTTGCGCCATGCCGGCTCCATGATGTCGCGTTCGGGAATGGCCCGGACGAAATTGCCGCCCATCCCCACGAAGGCCCTTACGCTTCCGTCGATGACGCCTTTACACGCATCGACGGTGGTGAGACCATCTTCGCGAGGAGGTTCGAAGCCATACAGGTCTGCCAGCCTGTCCATCGGGACCAGCTTGGTTTTTTCAGAAATGCCCACGGTGCGCTGCCCCTGGACATTCGAGTGGCCCCGCACAGGGCAGATTCCAGCCCCGGGCTTGCCTATATTCCCGCGCAGGAGCAGCAAATTGACCAGCATCTGTACACTGTCGGAGCCGCCGCGATGCTGCGTGAGGCCCATGCCGTAAATGGCTATAACGGCCTTTGCGTTGCTGTACGTACGGGCGGCCGTCTCTATCGCCGCGCGCGACAGACCGCTGGCTTCTTCAAGCTGCGGCCATGTATAAGCACGCGCCACTTGCACAAACCGCTCGAAGCCCTGCGTGTGTTCCTCGATAAACGCGGCGTCGAGGGTTCGTGGACGGCCTGCGCTGCGGGACTCATCATCCCATTCGATCAAGGCCTTGCACATTCCCATCATCGCCGCAATATCGCCGCCGGTACGCACCTGGTAGTACTCGGTGGCGATCTGTGTCGGCGTGTTCGTGATCATCTGGCCAGGGCGCTGGGGATTAACGAACTCTTCCCAACCTTTTTCCCTTAGTGGATTGAACACGATAACCGGTACGTCCCGTTCTCGAACCTCTTGAAGCTGGTGCAGCATGCGGGGCGAGTTCGTGCCGACGTTCTGGCCGAAGGAAAGAATGCAATCCGTTTGCTCGAAATCATCCAGCATAACGGTACCAACCGAGACACCAATGGATTCCGGAAGCGCTACCGACGTTGTCTCGTGGCACATGTTCGAACTGTCGGGCAGGTTGTTGCAGCCGTACATCCGGGCGAACAACTGGTACATGTAGGATGTTTCAAGCGCTGCGCGGCCGGACGTATAAAAGACAACGGATTTCGGATCGAACCCGCGCAATTGCTGCCCGATGTCGGCGAAGGCCTCTCTCCAGCTTACTTCTACGTAATGGTCTGTTTTGGCGTCGTAGCGCATCGGATGCGTCAGGCGCCCCTGATTTTCCAGGTCATGGTCGGTCCAGGCAAGCAACTCCGTAACCGTATGCCCGGCGAAGAAAGAAGGAGTGGTGCGCTTTGATGTGAGTTCCCAAAACGTGGCTTTGGCGCCGTTCTCGCAAAACTCGCCGAGGTGCGGCTCGGCCGGCTTGGCCCAGGCGCAACTTACGCACATATAGCCGCCCGTCTTGTTGTGATATGTCATCAAGTCCTTGGCAGTGCCGACCGCGCCTTGGCGCAGCGAGTGTCGCGCCAGGGACTTGAGCGAACCCCAGCCGCCCGCAGCTTGTTCGTAGGGTTGATAACGAAGCTTTTTGTCCATGATTCCCCCCGTGCGTTCTTGACTACGGTGTCCAGCATGTGCGCAACATCTGAAACAATTGTAGAGAACAACAAAGATCGGGAGGTTAGGAGATGTATCGACAACCGTTGAGCACGGGACTAACCGATCTGCGTGCCGTTGTCGTAAAACGGATAGGGCCCATCGAACTGACCGATAGGCGACAGGTGGGTTACCAGCCGCCCGTTCTTGGCGTCCCAGGCGTGAACCCGGAAGCTGGGCGGCTCAAGCATCCAGGTCGACGCGGCTGCGGCGTCGAGGTCCAGCGTTATCTGGTGTGCGGGCGCCGGCGATGTCGACGCGATGGTACCGCCGAATCGGACATCTATGGCGCGATGCAGGTGGCCGCAGATGATGCGTTCGATGTTTTTGTATTTGGAAACCACTGCTTCAAGCGCATCGGCGCCTTCCAGCAGCCCGATGTCGTCCATGTGCCCGATGAGAGTGCGGAAAGGAGGATGATGCATGGCTATCATCACCGGGCGGTCCTGGCTTTCTTCCAGTATGGCGTCCAGCCAGTCGAGCCGCTCGGTGCAAAGGGAACCGCCGCTTTCTCCGGCGATGCAGGTATCGATGGCGATCAGGCGTACCGGCCCGATATCCGCCGAATACTGAATAAACCGGCCTTGGCCAAGATATGTGTATTCCGGAAAACTATCGCGCAGGTTCCGCCTGTCATCGTGATTGCCGGGTAGCAGGTACACGGGGATGTCCAGCGGTGAAAGCAGTTTCTTGAAGTGGGCATACTCGCTTGGCCTGCCAAAGTCGGTGAGATCGCCGGTGATCACTACGGCGTCGGGCGCCTGGCGCAGCTTTTTTATCGACGCGACGCCGGCGCGCAGATAGGGCGCGGTGTCTATCCTGCCGTAGGCGAGCTGGTTCGGTTCCCGTATGTGCGGGTCAGTCAGTTGGACAATAATGCTCATGGTCAGGCCTTTTTGGCGGCAAGGGCGGGGTTTTCGTAGAGTAATCCAGGAATGTCGTCCAAGTGCGTTTATGTGTCGGCGCAGTGAGCCGAAGGCGCCTGCGCACATGATTCGCCCCTGTGAAAATGACAGGCCAGGGTGATGCTTTCCGACGCAGTGGGCTGGCGCCCGTCGCGTAAGGCCCTTACCAACAATTCCACGCCCTTGCGCCCCATGTCATGGTTGGGCTGTACGATGGTGGTCAGTGCAGGAGTCAAATCCCGGCCCAGACTTATGCCGTCAAAGCCTGTGATGCTTAAGTCACTGGGAACGCGGAGTCCGCACTCGTGGGCCGCCCGCAGGGCGCGAATGGCAATCAAATCGTTGGAACAGACCAGGGCCGTCGGTCGGTAAGGGGTTCGCAAGACTCTTGCCACCTCTTCAATGGCTGTTTCAATAAATGGCACCTGAATAGTAGGTTCCGGCAGCAATCCGGCGTCATGCATGCCTTGCATAAAGCCCGAATGCCGTTGCTGCGCCCGGTCGGATGCATCGAGCTTGCCGCACACCATGGCAATCCGCCGATGTCCCAACTGCACCAGTTCATGCACCAGGTCGCACAGAGCGGTGTCTCCGGCGACTGATACGCAGGGATGGAAAGGGTGCCGGTTGTAGACCAGCACATAGGGGCTACGGCGTTGTGCCAGCGTCTGCAGCGCGACCGACGTTTCGGCGTCGGACACCACAAGAATCGTCCCGTCCACGCCAAAGGACCGCAGGGTCGCAACGGCTTCTTGTTCAGATTCGACGCGATAGTCCGTAGTGGCAGGCATAATGGAAAAACCGAGAGCCGCCGTGGCCTGGGCAATACCCTGCAGGCACTCGGCGAACACAGGGTTGCTCAGGGTGGGCAGTATGACGCCCAACACCTGGCTGCGTTGCGTTCGCAAGGTTCTGGCCGACGCGTTGGGGCGATATCCCAGTTCATTGCAGATGGCACGTACCTGTTCGCGCGTTGCTGCACTGACCTTCTCAGGACGATTGAAGACTCGCGACACGGTGGCCGGGGAAACATGTGCGCGCCGAGCGATTTCAAGGATCGAAACCGGGTCGACGCGTGCGCTGTCCTTTTCCATTCCCGATCCTGTATGAAAACGATTTCCTGAAAAGGTTTTCATACTAGCCGGGGGATGTTACGTGAAGATGACAAGACGGCTGTTCTTATTGCTGTATCGATCGCCTCGCGGAGCAGGGCTGAAGTGTTATTGCCGGGATGCCGCTATTACTTGTATGCTCGGCATAACTTTACGCGACGGCAATAATGGCTTTATGAGCAGCGGAACCGCGCTTATTCGAGGGGAAGAAGAAACAGCATGACGGAAGACGACAAAAGATTCATGACCCGTGCAATCGAGCTTTCGGAGCAGACTTCGCTGATCGATAGTGCGGGCGGCGCTTTCGGCACGGTTATCGTGCAGGACGGCAAGATCATCGGCGAGGGTGCAAATCGGGTGGTTGCGGAAAACGACCCCACTTGGCACGGCGAGATGGAAGCCATCCGCAATGCTTGCAAAGCCACCAACAGCTTCAAATTGCGCGACGCAACGCTTTATACCAGCGCAGAGCCTTGCCCGATGTGCATGGCGGCAGCGTATTGGGCGGGCATCAAGAACATTTTTTACGCATCCACCAACGAAGATGCGTTCGAATACGGCGATTTCGACGACAGCCTGATCTACGATGAAATAAAGAAGCCGGTGGCGTGCCGCGCCATCCCGAGCGTGCAGATCATGCGCGATGAAGCAGTTGAAGTGTGGAAGAAATACAGGAACAAGCCAGACCGCGTACCGTATTGAATGCTCAGTGCTGCAGCAGTAAACAGGAAGACCGTTGCTTCCGCAGCAAGCTAACTAGCACCAGCGGGTCTATCCATGAAACAGTCTACGAACGAGGATAATGGAAATGGTCTCGAAATGGCGGTGGCTGGTCCTTCAGTTGACGCGTACTCTCTGGATTCGTGCCGCCTTGTTCTGCTTGCTGGCCGTTCTCACTGCGCTGCTGGCAATAGTGCTGGATCCTCTCATTCCGGTGGAGCTTCCGGGCACCATAGGCGCAGATGCTGTCGACCATATTCTGGACATTCTGGCGTCCAGCATGCTGGCCGTCACAACGTTTTCCCTGACGGTCATGGTGTCCGCCTACAGCGCGGCTACCAACAATGTGACGCCGCGGGCCACCGGCCTGCTGTTGCAGGACACTACGTCGCAAAACGTGCTTTCTACGTTTCTGGGCACGTTTCTATTCAGCCTGGTTGGAATTATTGCGCTGAGCACAGGCGCATACGGACGTCAGGGCCGGGTAGTATTGTTCGTGGTGTCGCTCTTCGTCATAGTCATGGTGGTGCTGGCGATGCTGCGCTGGATCGATCATCTGTCTCGCTTCGGCCAGGTGGCCGACACCACCCAGCGGGTGGAACAAGCCACGTTGCAAGCATTGGCCATACGGATGCAAAGTCCTTATCTTGGCGGTATGGCTCTTATCAATCCCACTACACAGATACCGCGATCTGCCGCCGCTGTTCTTTCCCGCGAAATCGGATATATCCAGCATCTTGACGTTGAACATCTTTCGAGATGTGCCGAAGAATTCAAAGGCCACGTCTACGCAACCGAGGCGGTGGGCTCGTTTGTTCATACCGCGACACCGCTGGCATGGGTAGACGGTATAGCGCTGAAGAACACTGAATTTATTCACAAAGCATTTACCATCGGTCCGGCACGCTCATTCGACCAGGATCCGCGATTCGGCCTTCGTGTGCTGTCGGAAATCGCGTCGAAAGCGCTATCACCAGCAATGAATGATCCGGGTACCGCTATCGACGTGATCAGTCGGGCCGTTCGGATTTTGTCGCGGCTGGGCGACGGGCAAGGCAGTGATGTCGCCGTTGAATGTCCGCGCGTATGGGTGCCTCCCATTACGGCTCACGAATGCTTCGATGACATTTTCACCCCAATCGCACGTGACGGCGCGGGCTTGATCGAGGTTCAATTGATGCTTCAGAAAGCCTTCTATGCGTTGGCCGCGCATGCGCCACTGGTTTTGGCCGAAGCCGCCCTGCAGCATTCGAAAACGGCATTGACCCGCGCGCAAGGGGCTCTGGTGCTTGATGAGGAAAAACTATTGGTGAGCGCGGCCGTAGCGCGGCTGAAACAGTTGGCCGTGCCTCAGGATCACGCCAGATAACGAGCAATATCAAGCTTGCGGATAATATCGACGGTGGCGCTAACCAGAGTCGAATGTGGCCTGTTCGTCGGCAATGCCAGCGTTAAATTGTTTTTGATGGGCGGGTCGGTAATGGCCGAATAGGCCAGTTCGGCCTGGCCCGGGATGTCGCTGATGGCTGATCGCGGAATAATCGTGAACATATTCCCATACGAAGTCGTTTCCACGATGGTCTGCACGACATCGACTTCTGCCACGATATTCAGCCGAACGTTCAGGTCGTTGCAGGTGCTGTCTACGAGTGCGCGTATGGTGTTTGGCGTGCTTGGCAACACAAGAGGATACCGGTCCAGCTCCGTGACTTTCACCGTCGGCGGAGGTACCGGCCGACATGCCTGCGTGTAGGCCAGCACGAGATCTTCACGAAAAATCGACTCACAGATCATCAAGGCCGATGGCGGCGGCTCATATAGAAGTGCCAGGTCGACCCGATCTTTTATCAGCCATTCCCTCATCTCGGTACTGAGCCCTTCGGCAATCGTAATGGAGCCGTGGGGGAACAAGGTTCGGAATTCGTGAACCAGATGGGGCGTCAGTCGCCGCGCGATGCGTGGCGGCATGCCCAGTCGAACTTTTCCTTGCTCCACCAGGCGAAAGCTCTGCATGTCGTGTCGCGCATTCACGGCAAGCTTGTGAATCGCTTTTGCGTGCTCGAGGAAACGCAAGCCCGCCTCCGTAGGGATGACCCCGCGTCCAGTTCGCTGCAGGAGGTGCTGCTTGAGTTCGGCTTCCAGCAACTGGACCTGGCGACTCAATGACGGTTGCGATACGCCCAGTATATCGACGGCGCTCGAAAAGCTCCGTTGTTCACAAACAATGATGAAGTAGTGGATTTGCTTCAGGTCCATCCAGACATGATATACGTTTTTTCTATAGCTGAAGTCAATATACCGGTATTGCATCCGGGCCCTGCGGTACGCATGATGGAGCCATCTAGAAAGAAGCGAGGTTTTCATGTCCGATTGCGCGTCTCCATTGGGCGACATCACGGCACCGGTTGGTACGCTGCCTCCCGATGCATGCGATAGCCATTGCCATATTTTTGGTCCTGCGGCCCAATTTCCCTTTGCCGATGGGGCGCCTTATACGCCTCCCGATGCGCCCTTCGAAAAGCTGCGTGCCCTGCACCGCAAGCTGGGAATCTCGCGTGCGGTCATCGTGCAGGCGGGTTGTCATGGATACGATATGTCGGCCGTATTGGACGCCCTGGAAAAGGGAGCGGGTCAATACCGTGGTGTGGCCTTGCTGGCGCCCGACGTTACCACTGAGCAGATTGCCTATCTCGATCGTTGCGGCGTGCGAGCGGCGCGGTTCAATTTTATCTCTCACCTGGGTAACACAGCCTGGCAGGATGTGGAACGTATTGCAGCTCTGGTAGCCCCTTTTGGCTGGCATCTATGCATACATACCGACAAGGGGTCGCTGCCGGGTGTGCTGCCTCTGCTTAAAAAACTGGACCTACCCTTTGTGCTGGATCATATGGGCCGGGTTGCCGCGCAAGACGGAATTGATAGCGACGAATTCAGGGCAGTGCTTGAACTGAGAAATCAGTCCAACGCATGGGTAAAAATCTCTGGAATTGATCGTATATCGAGTTCCGGGACAAGGCCGTTTATCGATGCGCAACCTTTCCTTGCCGCCCTGATCGATACGATGGCTGATCGCCTGCTGTGGGGCACGGATTGGCCGCATCCCAACGTGCGCGGCGAGATGCCGGACGACGGCGAAGTCCTGAATATTTTCACCGAACTGTGCCCTGATCCCGCCACACAAGTTCAGATATTGGTGGCTAACCCCCAAGTCCTTTATCGATTCGACGCCGGCAATCACCCGGACCTGGGCTAACAAACGAACGAGTAGATATCATGAAAATCATCTTGATGAAATTCCCGGGTGAGGAATTGGGCGTGCAGCAAATTCTAAACGAGCTTGGCGAGACGGCCAGTTTCTTTGAGGTTCAGGAAGAAGCGATGGCCGTCTATCACGGCGTCGACAGTACTGAGTCCTATGTGTACTTGCAAATTCCCCTGGCAGGCGAGGAAGGCTCTGAGATAAAGGGACTTCAAGGGCTATGCCAAGCCTTGCATGAAGCACTTCTGCCTGGTCATCCCATGGTCGAGGTCCGTTGGATGGAAAAGACCCTGGACGTGGCTGGTCATTCCGTCGGCAAATCCGTCGCCTGGCACTATGTGGTCGAAACCGATGTTCTGCCTGCTGCCGAGGACGATTTCAACGATTGGTATTCAAGCGAGCATCTCCCGGGCTTGGCCGCGGTACCTGGGACCATACGCGCTGCACGCTATGTCAGCGACGAAGCCGCGCCCAAGTATTACGCCGCCTACGACCTTGAAACCAGGGAGACCTTTGGTTCGGGGCCTTGGCTGGCGGTCCGTGGCACCGAGTGGAGTTCCCGGGTGCGCCCCAATTTCGTCAATACCAAAAGAACCATGTTCAAGAAAGCATCGGGTTCGTTCTAATCGGAAGGTAGACATGGCAAAGTTACTTGCACCAGAACCAGATCAAATGTCGGAGCATCAACGGCGCGTCTATGACGCGATCATGGCCGGTCCGCGAGGCCGTGTCCGCGGGCCGCTGGCCGTTTGGTTGCATCGACCGGGCTTGGCCGAACATGCGCAGGCACTGGGACAATACTGTCGGTACGACTCCAGCCTGCCGCCGCGCCTGTCTGAGCTTGCCATCCTGACCATGGCGGCGTTATGGCGCTCGGACTTCGAATGGTGGGCGCATCAGCCCATTGCGGTAAAGGCCGGCATCACCGCGGAAATAACCGAATGCATTCGGCAGGGAAAGACACCGAATTTCGTCGAACAGGATGAAGCCCTGGTGTACGAATTCATTGGAAGCCTGGTCGAGAACCGGCGAGTGCCTGACGAGCTTTACCAGAGGGCGGTGCAATTACTGGGCGAGCCATCCGTGGTGGACCTGGTCGGGTTAGCCGGGTATTACACCTTGATTTCCATGACCCTCAATGTCTTTGACATCCAGCCGCCCGAGGGTGAAAGCAAAGTTTTTGCAGCAGATCATGAGTGACGCTGTGCAGACAAATTGCACCATGGTTTCAGGAGAATTCAATGTCTGATCGTTTGAAGAACAAAGTTGTGATCGTGAGTGGGGCTGGCAGTGTAGGGCCGGGATGGGGCAATGGCCGAGCCATTGCCTACCGCTTTGCCCAGGAGGGAGCAAAGGTATTTGGGGTAGACCTTAATCCGGATGCCCTGTTGGAGACTGTGGCCAAGGTCCATGAGGTCGGCGGAGAAATAGCGACTTGGCAAGCCGACGTCACCTCCGATGAGGCTGTTCAGTCCATGGTCCAGGCCTGCATCGAAACATATGGCCGTGTCGATGTGCTGGTCAACAACGTGGGCGGTTCCAAAAAGGGCGGACCCGTCCAGCTTGATGAGACCACGTGGGATCAGCAGATTGATTTCAATCTGAAGAGCGTGTTTCTGGGTTGCAAGCATGTGCTGCCTATCATGGAAGAACAACAGTCCGGCTCCATCGTCAATATTTCGTCAACGTCGGGTATACGCTGGACCGGTTCTGCCCAGGTCGCTTACGCCAGTGCGAAGGCGGGTGTGATCCAGTTCTCCCGTGTTGTGGCAGTGGAATACGCCAAGAAGAATATTCGGTGCAATACCGTCATTCCAGGCCAGATGCATACGCCCATGGTCGAAGCCCGGCTGGCCGGGCAGCGATCCGGTGGCGATATAGAAGGCTTATTGGCGCAGCGCCAGTCGCGCATACCTTTGCCTTTCATGGGCGATGGAATCGACACCGCCAATGCAGCCTTGTTTCTGGCTTCCGATGAAGCGCGGTTTATTACAGGGACTGAAATCCTTGTGGATGGAGGGATGAGTGCACGATGTGACTAATCTATCTTCTCGCTATCCTGATCCGTCTGTCATGGCGCTGGACCCGCGTTTTGAGAAATTGGTGTTGCCTTTGGCCGCGATCGAGAAGCTGGCCGGCGGATGTCGCTGGGCAGAGGGGCCTGTCTGGTTTGGCGACGGTCGCTATCTGTTGTGGAGCGACGTTCCCAACGACCGGATCATGCGCTGGGATGAAATCAGCGGACTGGTGCACAGCTACCGCGAGGGGTCGAATTATGCCAATGGCAATACACGCGATCGCCAGGGGCGGTTAATCAGTTGCGAACACCTCGGGCGGCGTGTGACACGTACGGAGCACGACGGAAAAATCACGGTACTGGCCGACACCTTTAACGGCAAGCGACTCAATTCACCCAACGATGTCGTGGTGAAGTCCGACGGTTCGATCTGGTTCACAGACCCCCCCTTTGGGATTGTTGGGTATTACCAGGGCGAAAAAGCCGTGCAGGAATTACCGGCGTGTGTCTACCGGATAGACCAAGATTCATCCCAGTTGAGCATGGTGACTGACTCGGTTAACGGTCCAAATGGGCTGGCCTTCTCTCCCGACGAGAAAAAGCTGTATGTCATCGAATCGCGCGCGCGTCCACGAAATATCCTGGCATTTGACGTAGCGCCGAACGGAAAAACCTTGCGGGATCCGCGAGTTTTGTTCGATGCCGGCGACGGTACCCCGGACGGATTTCGGGTGGACGTGGACGGGAACCTGTGGTGCGGATGGGGCATGGGTAACACAGAGCTTGATGGCGTCAGGGTCTTTTCGCCTGAGGGAGGCCTGCTGGGGAAGATAGCACTGCCGGAACGTTGTGCCAATTTATGTTTCGGTGGAAAACACCGCAATCGTTTGTTTATGGCGTCATGCACGTCGATTTACTCGCTCTATGTCAACACGCAAGGCATTTCGGGTGGCTGAGAGCTACAAGGAGGAAGTATGTTCCAAACTAAAAAGCAAATTCTAAGCAAGACCATTCTGGCGTTGGCTCTTGGGCTGTCGGCGGCAGGGGCAAATGCTGCTGCACCGACCACGATAGTCGTCGCATTTCCCGCAGGTGGGCCGGCCGACTCCCTGGCGCGGGTTGTCGCAAAGGAAATGGAAGCGACACTTGAAACGTCCGTCATTGTCGAGAACAAGCCCGGCGGAAACGGCGCAATTGCGGCCAGCTATGTAGGGCGCGCGGCTCCGGACGGAAACACGCTGTTTTTGAGTTCCGCTGGTGCCATAGCAATCAATCCTCCGCTGTATCCCAAGTTGGTCTACAACCCTGATAAAGACCTTGCCCCCATTTCCATGCTGGTCTCGACCCCTGAAGTCCTGGTTGTTCCCGCCAAGGGCGATGTAAAGAACATACAGGATTTCTTGAGTAAAGCTAAGGCCAAAGCGGATGGGGTAACCTTGTCGTCTTCGGGTATCGGAAGTATGCCCCATATGGCCATTTCCCTGCTGAAGGCGCAGACTCAGGCCAACATACTGCATATTCCGTACAAAGGAGCCGCTCCCGCGATCCAGGATACGATCGGAGGGCAGGTGGGTGGTTTCTTCGGCGATATCTCCGGCCTGGTATCGTTCATCAAGGACGATCGTGTGCTGCCTATCGCTATTGCTGCGCCAAAACGTTCGCGCGTCTTGCCCGATGTACCTACGTTCGATGAACTCGGCATCAAGAACGTGTACGCCAACAACTGGTATGGCATCTTTGCCCCCAAAGGCACGCCAGCGGACAAAATCGATGCAATCAATGCGGCGGTGCATACTGCCTTGAAATCTGATTCTGTTCAGAAGTACGTTGAAACGTCGGGCGTGGATGTCAGTCCGACTACGCCGGCCGAGTTCGCTGAAATCATCAAAGCCGACACAAAGAAATGGGGCGATCTGATCAAGGCAGAAGGAATCACGATCAACGAGTAAGGTGGTAGCGCAATAGTGAAACGCCCCGGCCCGCATGCGCGCCGGGGCGTTCTTCTTTGCACGACATGCTGCGGGGCGTATTATTTTGCAGATGGACTGATCATCCCGCAAGCAGTGAAGCGACCGTGGGGGTGTTGTGCGATGGACTACTTTTTATATGCCATCTACATAGTAGATGGCATGGCGCATCAGCGTTTCCGGACCAACGCTCGGTTACCTTCGCGTCACAACGATTTCAAGATATTCGCCGGGCACCACCATCCCTGCATCGCCGGAGCGGTTGAACCGCTCGATCTGCGCCATGATGTCGCCGGTGAGGGCGGCTTGCGCCATAGGCTCCAGCGCCGCAAAGGCCTTCAGCATAGGACCGTAATAGGTCTTGAAAATTTGCAGCCAGTGCTCCGGCGACCGATAACGAAATACGAAGTTGCGGGGTTCGATATGGATGGACGATGCCTGCGTTTCGAACATCTCGTGGATGCGCGCTTTGGTTCCCCACAGAGCGGGGGGCTTTACCCCGGCCGGCGGCGGCAGATGTTTGCCGATGGTCTTGAAGATCTGGCCGATAAAGCCTTCCGGGGTCCAGTTGGCAAGCCCGATTTTTCCGCCAGGGCGGCATACGCGTATCAATTCAGCTGCCGCCTTGTCCTGATCGGGCGTAAACATCACGCCGAAGGTGGAGACGACGGCGTCGAAGCTGGAGTCCTGAAACGGCAGCGCTTCGGCATCGGCCTCGCGAAACTCAATCTGCAGCCGATCGGCCGCGGCGCGCTCGCGGGCTCGCCCGAGCAGCGCCGGCACGTAATCGGTGGCCGTCACATCGCACCAGCGCCGGGCGGCAGCCAGGGATGCATTCCCGTTTCCGGCTGCAACATCAAGCACTCTTTGTCCGGCGCGGACGTCAAGTGCCTCGCACAGCTGTTCTCCGACAATCTGCAGTGTGGTGCCAACAACGGCATAGTCGCCGGAGGACCAGGTCGCGTGCTGACGCGCCTTCACGGCACCAAGGTCAGGTTGCGCGGTGTCGCTCGCTTGGCCGGTGGTGGGGGCGGTAATCGTGGATGTAGACATCATCTTTCTCCATTAGGGTGGTGTGCGCGCGCCGGCTTTTGTCGCCGCCGTGCCGAGGAGTCGAAATTGGCGCTGCGTAGACATTCGCATGCCAGACCCCCGGCATCAACGATAAGTATCCACCGTGGAGGCGAGCATGGTAGCTCCTGTGGAATCTTTCGTGGAATCTGATTCATCGGGTGACGGCCACCCCAAGGCCCCGGTCCATGTACGCATGCTTGGGCCCATGTCGATCAGCAGGACGGGTCAGGCACTGACACCGCCGGCATCGCGCAAGTTGCGCGCCCTCGTCGCCTACCTGGCGCTCGCCCCGCATGCACTCACCCGGGAACATCTTTGCGAATTTTTGTGGGATATACCGAATGATCCACGCGGCGAGCTACGCTGGTGCCTGAGCAAGGCAAGAGCTCTGCTCGACGAACCTGAACGCCGCAGGATCATTACGGAGCACGATACGGTGCGCCTTGACCTGAGCGATTGCTACGTGGATGTCATCGAGATAGGCTTGGCCATGCAGCAGGGTATCGACACTCTTGACACTGAGCGGCTGCGTATGCTGTCCACCTTGTTTGTCGGCGATTTTCTCGAAGGGTTGCAGATCGAACGTAGCCCGTTCGTCGATGGTTGGCTGAATGCACAGCGACGGCGCCTGCGCGCCTGTCATGCCGCCGTCCTGGAGCATCTTGTTGCCGGCCTGGCGACGGGATCTGAAGAGAGCTTCGCCTGCCTGGACAAATGGCTGCAGCTCGCGCCGTTCGACCAGCGCGTGCATGAACTGATGCTGCAGGCTCTCGGGCATTGCGGACGCTTGCGCGAGGGGGAAGAACACCTGGCCGCGGCAGTTCGCGCCTTCGAGGCCGAAGGATTGGACGGCATGCCCTTGCGCAAGGCATGGAGGGATGCCAAGGCACGGCCCGCCGGAAACCCAAAGCCAGATAGCGCGCTTTTCTGCTCCGCAGATTTAGAGCAACCAGGCAGCCGATCCGAAGGCCTGGCAATGGTCGCTCGCCGCGCCTCGATTGCGGTCATGCCCTTCCTTGATCGATCAGCCCAGACAGGAACCCGCGGCGGGCTATCCGATGGCCTTGCCTACGACATCATCACCCGGCTGGCAAAGTTGCGCAGCCTGTTCGTTATCGCGCAAGGTACTGTCTTTGCCCTCGATCAGCGCAATGTGGGTCCGGAGGAGGCTGGTCGCACGCTGAATGTGGATTATGTCGTCAGCGGATCGTTGCGTCGCCAGGCCAAGCGTATCAATGTGAGCGTGGAGCTTGTCGAATCCCGAAACGCGCGCATCGTGTGGGCCGACGTCTTTGATCACAGGCTGGATGACACGTTTCTTGCGCTGGACGAAATTGGCGACCGGATTGTGGCGTCGATCGACACAGAAGTCGAGGCTGCCGAGCGCAACCGGGCCATCCTAAAGCCGCCGAACTCCCTGGATGCATGGGAATCCCATCATCGCGGGCTGTGGCACATGTATCGGTTCAACCGTGGCGATAACGAGCTGGCAATGCATTTTTTCGAAATGGCGGTGAAACTTGATCCGACGTTCTCACGGGCTTATGCCGGCCTGTCTTTCACTCACTGGCAAAATGCGTTCCAGGGTTGGGGCGAGCACGATGCCGAGATCGACCATGCATTCGAGGCGGCCGGCCAAAGCCTGATCGTCGACGATCGTGACCCGGCCGCACATTGGGCGATGGGGCGGGCCCTGTGGCTGCGAGGCAAACAGGACCAGTCGCTGATCGAACTGCAGAGCGCCATCGATCTGAGTCCGAATTTTGCCCTTGGGCATTACACCCTTGGATTTGTAAACTGCCAGTCCGGAAACGCCGATGCGGCGATCAGGTCGTCCGATCATTCCCGCCGCCTGAGTCCCTTTGATCCGCTGCTGTTCGGGATGTTGGCTGTCCGCGCGATTGCGCTGGTTCGCCTGGGTCGTTTCGAGGAAGCTGCCGACTGGGCTCTCATGGCGGCAGGGCGCCCCAATGCTCATGCACACATTCTTGCGATCGCGGCCCAATGTCTTGCGCTCGCCGGCAGGCTGGACGAAGCGCGTGGCTTAGTGGCAACGATCCGCCAGTCGCTACCCTTGTATTGCATCGACGATTTCTTGATGGCATTCCGGCTCTCCGCTGATGCCGTGGCGCTATTCCGTAAAAGCGCCAAGCGTATCGGGATGGGCTGATAGTGCCCGGAAAGAACTGTATATTACGCGGGTCTGCAACCTATCTGGAAACCGAATGCGCCTGGACAAGTACCTTTGCGAAAGCTCCGATCTCACACGCTCCCAGGCCCGCTCCGTGCTCCTGAACGGCGAAGTCACCGTCAACGGCGAAGTCATCAAGCGGGGCACTCACGTCGTGCACGACGGCGACGAGGTTCAGTGGGAAGGCGAAACACTCGCCCTTATCGGACTGCGCTATCTCATGTTGAACAAGCCCGCAGGCCACGAATGCAGCAATCGCAACAGTCAGCATCCACCCGTCATAGATCTGCTGGACGTGGACAAGCGCGACCGGCTCCAAACCGTTGGCCGGCTTGATGTGGACACCACCGGCCTGATGCTGGTTACGGACGACGGGCAATGGATGCATCGCATCATCTCGCCGCGCAACCGGTGTGACAAGGTCTATCTCGTTACGCTGGCCGAGCCGCTGCCAGGGAATGTCGAGGACTTGTTCAAGGCGGAAGACGAAACGCAATTGGGCTTGTCCGGCTCAATCGCGCGCGTCGATGAATGCAGCGCAAGGCTGACGATACAGGAAGGTAAAGACTTCCACATCAAACGTATGTTTGAGTCTTGGGACGGCCAGGTGCTTGGCCTGCATTGCGAACGGATTGGCCCCGTTACGTTGGATGCCGACTTGCAGCCGGGCGAATCGCGTTACCTGACACAGGCCGAGGTGGCCGATCTTGTCCGCGGAAGCGAGGCCGGCGCAACGGTGGACTAGAACTTGTGGCTCATGCCCACGCCGACCAACGTTGCCTTCAAACCGTCCTGGAAGGCGACGTTCTTGGCATAGGACCCTATCGCATAGAGATCGGTGCGCTTGGATAAGGCGTAGGTATAACCGAGGCTATAGATGTGCTGTTTCTTCGCGTCGTCTTCGCTTCGCGGGTCGGCCATGGTCCAGGCGGCAAGGATTTCGCCGTTATTTCCCACCGGAGCGCTGGCTCCCACTACATACGAGTTGACTTTCAGGCCGTCGCTCGCCAATAGCCCTTCCAGTCCGTTGTCGTCGCCAATCTCCATTTCGGAAAACCAGCCGTTGCGCGTCTGCCCGAAGCCGGCATTGACCTTGACCACCTCGAAGTCATAACTTGCCGCAATATTCCATGACCGGACTGTTACGCCAAGCTCGTCTTCGTCGTAGTCATCATTGACTGTGTCCGGCGTCTTGAATTGATCGTAAGTCAGCGCCGCTTCGATAGGGCCATTCTCGTAAAGCAGGCCTGTGGTGATGGCGCGTACATTTGACTCGCCGCTGCCTGACAGACGGTATTGCTGGCTGCCATCCGCGTTGAACGAGTACCCGACGCCCAACTGGAAGCCGCCGAATTCGGGTGTCTGGTACATGACCATGTTGTCATAGCGGACGTCGGCGGCGCTGAATGCTGTAGCAACTGAAGCCTGGCTGAAGTCTTCACCGAAGGGGCTGGCGATCTCGGCAAAATACTTGGACGCAATATTGGTTTGCCGGCCAAAATCCAGGCGCCCCCATGCTTCGGACTGCAAGCCCAATGTGGCTTGCCGGCCAAACAGGCGGTTGTCGTACTCGGAGGTATCGCCCGTGTCCAGATTAAAGCCGCTTTCGAGCCGGAATACGGCCTGCAGGCCGTCGCCCAAGTCCTCAGAGCCCTTCAGGCCCCATTGGTTTTCGGAGCGTATGCCTTGGATCATGCCGGTTCGTGTTGCTTCGGTGTCATTGCCCTTGATTCGCTGGTACCCGATCCCGCCGTCAAGGCTGCCATATAAAATCACCGACGTATCGGCGTGAGCTGTGCCGGAAAAGCCTGTTATCAAGGCAATAGCCAACAACTTATTCTTCATGTTTGTCTCCCCTTGGCTCCCCCGTGCGGAAAGAGGGTGCCACTTTTCGGGCATTTTTCCCTCTTCATGAAGCATTATGCACGATATGTCCGCAGGATCAACGGGCCAGCCAGCGTCTTACTTCATTGAGCCCAACATGGTGTCGGTGATGTCCTTCAGATTGGTGAGCCCGCCGCCAATGATGTACCAACCATTCGGGTCAACGTAGAAAACACGGCCTTGCTTGAAGGCCTGGGTCTGGCTTAGCTGTGGATGTTTGGCCAGCGTGTCGGCAGCTGTTTTTTTCGCGCCATTGATCGCTCCGCGATCCAACACAATGAGCCAGTCCGGTTCGGCCTTGGCTATCGAGGCTATCGTTTTGGCGCGGGCTGCGTCAGCGGCCTTGGCTTCGGGGGATCCGGGCTTGGGACGCGGCGTAACCGGCGCTTGGGGATCCTTCGCCGGAAGGACGGACTGCAGTCCTGCAAGCTCGTAGGCATACCCGAAGCGATCGCCGGGCGCGTGTGCAATGACGTTATTCCTGACGACAAAGAGAAAGGCCGCAGTCTTTCCTTTATTGGCATCATGGAGGGCTTCGACATTCTTGTCGATAGCGGCGATTGCTTTCCAAGCCTGGCCTTCTTTCTGGAAAGCCTGGGCCAGGGCCAGGTTATTGCGCCGGAAACTCTCGAGGAATGCCGAAGGGTCGCTGTTAAGGGCCGCAGTGGGCGCAATTTCGTTGAGCTTTGGTATTGCTTTTTGTGATCTTCCACCCGCGAAGATCAGGTCAGGGTTCAGCTTCTTGAGCACTGGGTAGTCCGGCTCGAACAGGGTTCCTACCACCGCCGCATCATTGAACTTCGCCAGGCTTCCCTCATAGGTCGACTTCGGAACTCCGACCACAGCAATACCGAGAGTGTTCAAGCTATCGAGAACGGAGAGATCGAAGGTAACGATGTTGCTCGCTACCGACGGCAGGCTGACTGTGCCTTCACTATGGGCAAGTTCGAATGCCGCCGCCGGCGCCGTGACTGAGAGGGCGGCGCACATACTGACGAGAAGACTTGAAAGTTTCACGTGTTTCCACTTAATAAGAATGACAAGGATTCGCATTATAGGTCTTTCGTAGGCCTGTCCAAAGTCGTCCTCATAGTAGATACGGGGACGATGGCCCTGGCGCCAGGGCCATCGTCGAAAGCTCAGGTGCCGATCACTCCACCGTCATCCTTGGTGATAATGATGGTAGCCGAACGTGGCATTGAGCCGCCGCCGTCGGGCCAGTGGCTATCGCCTCCTTCGCCTGGGTGCTGGATATTGATGAACATGGTCTTGCTATCGGGGGTGAAAGTAATGCCAGTCACCTCGCATTCCTTGGGACCGACGAAGAAGCGGCGTATCTCTTTGCTGGCGGGGTCCGCACACAGCATCTGGTTGTTGCCTTGACCCTCGTACTCGCCAGAATTGCTGTACTTGCCATCGGTCTGTATCCACAAGCGGCCGGCTTTATCGAAGGCCAGGCCGTCCGGGCTGTTGAACGTGTTGTCGCGAGTAACGTTGGCGGAGCCTGACTTTAGATCGCCACGGTCGGTGTATTTGACAGGGTTCCCGGCGAGCACGAAAAGATCCCACTCGAAGGTCATGGCGGCTGCGTCGCCGCCGGCTTCGCGCCATCGCACGATTTGACCGTAGATATTGGCCGCGCGAGGGTTGGCTGCATCAGTCGCCGTGCGCTTGTCATTGTTGGTCAAGGTCACGTAGACGTCGCCGCTGGCCGGATGAACGCTTACCCATTCGGGGCGATCCATCTTGGTGGCGCCGACCGCGTCCGCCGCCAGCCGCGTATTGATCAGGATTTCCGCCTGGTTGGCAAAATTGGCGTCGGCAGCCAGTGTGGCGTTCGACCCCTTATCCAGCACGACCCATTCACCCACGCCCATGAAATCGTCGCCAGTCTTGCCATCCTGGAATTTGGCAACGTACAGTTTTCCGGCGTCAAGCAGGGCGGAATTGTCGCCGCCTTCCTGATAGGTACCCTCCGATATGAATTTGTAGATGTAATCATCGCGCTGGTCGTCGCCCATATATACGACAACGCGTTTATCGGCCGATAATGCATAGGCCGCGTTTTCGTGCTTGATGCGGCCAAGCGCCGTGCGCTTCTTCGGCGTGGACGAAGGGTCGAACGGGTCGATCTCGACGATCCAGCCGAACCGATTGGATTCGTTCGGCTCCTTGGCATAGTCGAACCGGTCAACGAATTCTTCCCAGCGATAGTCTGTGCTTTTGGCTGCCAGGCCGTAGCGCTTTTGTGCTGCATTACGGGTGTCATTGCCCGACGTGGTGCCGAAATAGTTGTTGAAGTTTTCTTCACAGGCCAGGTAGGTGTTCCATGGCGTCCAGCCATTTCCGCAATTGTTGAACGTACCAAGCACGCGGGTACCGCCGGGGTCCGCCGTGGTCTTCAGCAGGTCGCTACCCGCCGCGGGACCTGTAAGGTCCATTTCGGTTGAGGCTGTGATGCGGCGGTTGTAGCGCGAGTCGAGCCTGATCTCCCATTTGCCGGCGTCATTGCGCGCGATGTGAATCACTGAGACGCCGTGGGCATTCATCGCCTTGGCCGTTTTGTCCGCTGTCCAGGGCTGCGTGCCCTTGGCGCCGAACAACCATATATAGTCGCCATCCTCGGCTGTCGTGTATTCGTGGTTGAGCACCAGCAAGCCTTCGGAGCTGCTGCCATTGACTGGAAAGAAATGAACACCGTCATGGTTATCGCCAACCTGACGGGCCTGCGCTGCGGCATCATCGCTGCCATCGGTTTTCCATGCGGGAGCGTCCGCGAATAGCGGCGTACCCCATGGGGCGAATACCGTGGCGGTGTAGCCCGCAGCGATTTTTATCGTATCGTCCGTCGAGATGGGAATGGCATTAAAACCGAGCAGGGAAGAGGACGGTTTATCGCCGTCCTTGTCTTCGCTTTTGGCATAAGCAGCCAAGGGGCCGGCCAGGAATAGGGCGGCCGACAGTCCGATACCGGACTTCAGAAAACCGCGGCGGCTGTATGCGCGCTCAACGACAACCTGGAAGTGTTCGTTCTCCGAGGTATTGGTCGGAAGGTCTTCGGAATCAAGGGTGTGATATTTTTGCATGGAGCTGCCCAGTTGAATGGCAAAGAAAAGCACCCAGAATACCGGGTGCTCGTTTCAGCAGTATTAAGCTACTTGGCCTGAAGCAACTGCTTGGCGTTCAACAAAACGAGTTCGTTATCGTCCTGTTTATTGGGTTCGCGACTGGTGGAAAACGGAAAATTATTATCGTTACCGACCACAATCCGTTCGCCATCGACCACATCGACATCCTCGATAGTGAAGAACGGAAATTGCAGTACGCCATCCGTTGTCGGCTTGCGCGCGACCTTGTTCGTGTCCTGTATATTTAGCAAATCAATATAGGCGATCTTGCGCATAGGCTTGCCCGCGGTCTCAGGTGAAAATTCGACCTTATAAACACGCTTAAATTTCGGCAAGTCGGAAAAACAAGTCTTTGTATCGGCGCCGTCCTTGCATGCCTTGTCGGGCATGCCTTCACCATTGTCGCGTTCGATCACCAGAGCCGTGGTCGCATCAATCATATTGATGTCGCCGATGGCATGGCCTTTGTCTTCCAGGGGATAAAACCACGAGCGACCGGTCCACTTCTCATCGGCCACGCTGAATTCCAGAACGCGCAGTACTGTTTTGCCGTCGGCTTGTTCCCAGCCTTTGGTATTGTCATCCCATACCGCGCCTTCGAGCATGGGATACAGGAACTTGCCGTCTTTAGAGGCGGCCATACCTTCATAGCCTTTTGAACGTTTCAAGTTCACGTTTTTATAAGTCTCGCCCGGGGCGCCCGGCGTTCCCACGGCATAGTGATCAGGCGAGTGGATTTTCTTGCCGTCCACTTCGGTGTCAAAAAAGGCCACGACCTTGCCGCTTTTGTCGACCTTGATCAGATATGGTCCAAATTCGTCGCCTATCCAGAAATGTTCGCCGATAGGCTGAAAGCTTTCCGTGTCAAGGTCGGATCCGGTCAGATACCGCTCTTTGGATTCTTCATGAACGATGCGAAACGGCACCTTCTTATCGGGATCGCTTAAAAAGACCGTGGCCATAGGCTTGAATTCGCCGGACTTCCAGTCGATTTCATATCGATTCAGGTACAGCATGGAATCCATGGAGTTAGCCTTGTTGCCAAAGCCATTGTCCGTAATGATCCAGACGGTGCCATCGGCCATTACCTTGATGCCGGAGTGGCCTTGCAGAGGCTGTCCCTTAATGGGCAGTGAAACGCCGGTATCGCGATCAGCCGACTTGCCCATGACAGAGCCCAGGGTCTCGACGCGTTTCTTCGTGGTGTACTTGCCGGAGTTTTTCACGTCCTGCGGCGCGTTCTCGGGCGCTTCAATAACGCTTTGCGCCGGCAACACGGCGTGCCCTTCAAGGACGGCTGGAACTTCTTGCTGTGCGACCGCTACCACTGAAGCCGAACCTAATACCGTCGCCAACACCGACAAACGAAAAAACTTCATGTTTACAACCTCAAGACTATGGGAAAGCACAGTCTAGGAAGCAAAGATGACGGGGGTATGAACAGAAAGAAGTATTGCATGATACGCGTACACCCGCATGCCGACGCCGTTGGTTCCAAATTGAATAAGGTGCTCTTCGGCGAATTCGAATTGCCGCAAGAACGGAAGCCAAGAACAATAAGGAATTCGTATGGCTGCCGTTACCGCTGCGCATTCGCCGGACCTTAGACCTTTCAACGATCCAGAGAGACATGATGACATTCAATAAATCAGTGCTTTTTACGCTTACGGCATTATCCCTGGCTGTCGCAGGCACAAGCCAGGCGGAAGAATATCCTTCCCGTCCGATATCCTTGGTCGTACCCTTTGCTGCAGGGGGACCGACCGATGTCGTGGCCCGAACCCTAGGCATGGAAATGGGTAAGCTGCTAGGCCAAACTATTGTCATAGAAAACAAATTAGGCGCCGGCGGCACCGTCGCCGCCAATTACGTAGCAAACGCCAAACCTGACGGATATACCTTTTTCATTCACCACAATGGCATGGCAACCGCTACGGCGCTGTATTCGAATCTCCGATACGATCCACTGAAAAGTTTCGAATACATTGGTGAGGTCGTTGACGTTCCCATGACGGTATTGGGCAGCAAAGAATTTCCGCCCAACAACATGCAGGAATTCATTGAGTACGCCAAGAAAAACGGCGACAAAATCAATCTGGCCAATGCCGGACCTGGCGCCGTTTCGCAGCTTTGTGGCTCGTTATTACAACAAGCCATAGGCGTAAAATTCACGACTATTCCCTATCAGGGAACGGCGCCTGCCATGTCCGCGCTGCTGGGCAAGCAGGTTGATGTCTTGTGCGACCAAACCACGCAAACCATCCCGCATATCGCGGCAGACAGTGTCAAGTTCTATGGCGTGACTACGCTGAACCGCATTCAAAAGTTGCCGGATGCGCCCACCCTTGACGAACAGGGCTTGAAGGGATTTGAAGTCAAGGTTTGGCATGGCATCTATGCGCCTAAAGGTACGCCCGCTGACGCCTTGGCCAAATTTAACGGCGCATTGAAGACCGCCCTTAAATCGCCTGCCTTTACTGAAAAAATGGCCGCCCTGGGGGCTGAGATCGTCAGTGAAGAACGGCAGACGCCGGAGTCATTGAAGAAATGGGTCAAAGCCGAAATCGACAAATGGACGCCCATTCTGAAAGCCGACGGCATGAGCGTCAATTAACTGACCGTTAAAACTCTTCCCAATCGCCGGCACCGCCGGTAGCCGGCTGGAGGCGGACTGGCGTCAAGGCATTGGCCGTTGTTTGACGAGAGGGGCTGGACTTAGCCAAGGACGATGGTTTCCCTGCCTTTGCCGAGGGCGCCGACGCAGCCTGTCGCGACGGTGCGACCGGCAGAGCGTCGTTACCCAGATTGAATACGCTGACGGCGCGGGTAAGCTGGTCTGCCTGCTCCTGCAGGCTCCCCGTTGCCGCAGCAGCTTGCTCGACCAGCGCTGCGTTCTGTTGGGTTACCTCATCCATTTGCAGAATAGCCTGGTTCACTTGCTCGATGCCTACGCTTTGTTCGTTGCTGGCCGTCGATATTTCGCCGACGATGTCGGTAACGCGCTTCACGCTGATCACCACTTCATCAATAGTGGCTCCGGCTTGCTCGACCAGCCGGCCGCCCGTGCCAATTTTTTCCACGGCGTCGTTGATCAGTGTCTTGATTTCCTTGGCGGCGGTTGCGCTACGCTGCGCCAGGCTGCGTACTTCGGTTGCGACCACGGCAAATCCCTTGCCTTGTTCACCGGCCCTGGCCGCTTCGACGGCGGCGTTCAGCGCCAGAATGTTGGTCTGGAAGGCGATGCCGTCGATCACGGCGATGATGTCAACGATTTTATGCGCTGACTCATTAATCGATCCCATGGTGGCAACCACTTCTGACACGGCGGTGCCGCCCTTGGTCGCGATGGTCGATGTTGCTTGCGCCAATTGATTTGCCTGCTGCGCGTTGTCGGCGGTCTGCTTGACGGTATTGGTAAGCTCTTCCATGGCCGAAGCCGTTTCTGTCAGGGAGCTGGCTTGTTCTTCGGTACGGGACGACAGATCCAGGTTGCCGGTAGCAATTTCGCTGGATGCTGTGGCGATACTGTGGGTTCCGTTGCGTACATTTCCTACCAGCGTCAGCAGGTTGGCCGTCATGTCTTTGAGCGATTGCAGAAGCTGGCCGGTTTCATCGGTGGAGTGCACCTCGACTTTCCCGGTCAGGTCGCCGCCCGCCACATCGCGTGCGGCATCGACTGCTCGCCGCAAGGGGCGGGTGATGCCTGTAGTCAGTTTCCATGCGAAGAAAACGCTGAACAGGGCGACAATTACCGCGAGGACGATCAGTGTCTGGCGGCTGGCAGCATTAGCCAGGGCGATTTCATCGCCTTTCTGATTCATGAAGACGCGTTGCATCTGAACCAGCTTTTCCACGGAGGCCTGGTATGCGGTGGCGCCTGGGATGAATTCCTGGGTAAAAATTCGAGTAGCTTCTTCTGCGTCGCCAGCCACTTTCTTTTTGGTCATGGCGTCGCGCGTAGACAGATATACCTTGCGGTTTTCCATTATGACTTTGAATAGCTCCTTTTCATCGTCAGTGACCAGCAAAGGGACGATTTGTTTCTGAAGCTCGGTCGATTCCTGGGTGGCAGCCTGTGTTTGCTTCGCAAAGAAAGGTCCCAGTTCGGGATCTGAGCTTTTGGCTATGGCCATGCTGCGGTTTATACCGTTGGTCAGGTTGCGATACCAGTCGGTGATCATCCGTTCCTTGGCAAGCGGAACCTCCATCAAGTATCGAGTGGTTTGCGAAATCGTATACAGACGCCATACGCCAATGCTGGTAATGACCACGGTCAGCGCAACGATCACCGCAAAGCCCAGGCTCAGCCGTTTGCCGATACGCATATTTTTGAACATATTCATTGCTGCTATCTCTGATAAATTAGTAAACGGTAACTTTGATGCAATGTTTTATGCGCAAGAGACGGCCGCCCCGCAAAGGCGCCGGACCATTGGCTAGACATTGGATGTATTGGAGGTGCGTAGCTCGAGGCGGGCGCCCAAGTCTTTTGGAGCGCCAGGCGACGATACGGATTAGGGTAATCCCCAGTCTGTTCCGTTAACGACTATAGGATTAAAAACTTTAGGGTCGAAATACCTTGGCGCCTGGCTTTAATTTTCGAGACCTCAATAGTGTGCTGCGGTGGTGGTCTCCGGCGCCGGGATCAGGAATGGCCAGTTTCGATTCAGACCAGTTTTTGCTGCAGAAGTGGCCAGCCAAGGATGAGAATCATAAAGACTATAGGCAACCACCACCCCGGACGCCCGGCGCGATACAGGGATACCGAACCAACTACGGTGATGATTAGAAAGATTGCCGCCGTAACCAGCAATTGAACCATTTCAGCTGACATTCCGTCGGCCCCTTTTCTTTATAAGTGCAGGAAGCTTGATGTTAGCACCGGTGTAATACTGACCCACTTGGGGCAGGCCCCTGGGAGGCTTAAGGAAACGTATAGATGAATGTAGCACCTTTGTGCTACATTGGTGGGGTAGCTTTAATCTCTGGAGACAGCCATGTCCACGACGACGATACGTTTGCCCGAAGACCTGAAAGCCCGCGTTGCGGCCGCAGCCAAACGTTCGGGTACAACTGCCCATGCCTTCATTATCGAAGCCATTGTGGAAAAGACAGAGCAGGACAATTTGCGTGCTGATTTCGATGTCGTTGCCGAGGATCGCTACGCCGGTATCGTTGCATCAGGAAAGACCATTCCGTGGGAGGAAATGCGCGGCTACCTGGAAGACCGTCTTGCCGGCAAAGCGGTAAAGCGTCCGGCCGCTCGAAAACTGGCGCGTTGAAAATGTCACGTGTCGAATTGGCTTCAGAGGTGGGAAAGGATTTCGATCGCATCCTTGATCACCTGGCCGAATATCACGTCGAAAATTCAGCGCTGCGCATTCAAGAGATCATTGAGGCGCTCAATGTGCTCGAGCATAATCCCCTGATCGGTCGTCCAATAAATAACGATAAGAGAGAATTGGTGATAGGGCGCCGTTCGCACGGCTATGTGGCGTTGTATCGGTACATTGCCGAAATCGATACCGTTTTTTTTCTTGCAGTACGTAGCCAACGGGAGGCGGGCTGCTCGTCACTCTGAGTCGCGTTGCGACGCCAAGTGCGCAGGTGCATAACCGATGTATTCTGTCATCCACAACGGTTCGCTCGGCGAGCCGGCTAAGTGGGTACTTAACTAAGGCGACTGCCTGGAAGTCTTGCATAAGGATGGTTCGTGAGTTTAGCTCAAAGTATTCTGGTGTTAATGATACTGGTGCTGGCCGCCGGTTTTCTGTCGCTGACCGAAATCGCCTTTGCAGCCGCGCGGAAAATAAAGCTCAAGCTTATGGCAGAAGCGGGGGACGAGCGAGCCCTGAAAGTGATGGCAATACAGGCGCAATCGGCCAGTTTTTTTGCCGCATCGCAAATAGGGCTGAACGCGGTGGCCATTCTGGGCGGCATTCTTGGCGAAGCGGCGTTTCGTCCCTATTTTCTCGGCGTGCTCAGCTATGTGTATGTAGGGGCTTGGGCGGAACAAATCAGCTTCGTCCTCTCGTTTGTTTTTGTCACCCTGTTGTTCGTGTTGTTCTCCGACCTGATGCCAAAACGCTTGGCCATGATGGCCCCCGAGCGTTTCGCCGTCGCCGTGATCAACCCCGTCAATGTCTTTATTCGTATTTGCAGGCCGTTTTCCTATGCATTGAACCTGGTGGCGAACCTGCTTTTTCGACTGTTCAACGTGAACACCGCCCGCGAAGACAACATCACCTTCGATGATATCTCGGCGGTTGTCGAGGCCGGAGCGCAGGCCGGTGTGCTGCAGCAGCAAGAACAGCATTTCATCCAGAACGTTTTCGAACTTGAATCTCGTCTGGTGTCGTCATGCATGACCAGCCGTGACAGTGTCGTGTTCATCAACCTGAACGAGACAGAAGAAAGTATTCGCCAGAAGATTGCCCTGTATCCTTATTCGAAATTTCCGGTATGTGACGGCGTCATCGACCATGTGATCGGCTATGTCGACACACGGGACATACTTGTTCTTTGGCTGGGCAGGCAGTCGTCGTTTCAGATCAACGAGGCAAGCCTTCGCACCGTATTAATCATACCGGACACATTGAAGTTATCGGAGCTGCTGGATAAATTCCGGGCATCAAAGGAAACCTTTGCCGTAGTGATCAACGAGTACGCGCTGGTAATAGGAGTGATTACGCTCAGCGACATAATGGTGACTGTGATGGGGAACTGGGGCAGCTCGCTTGATGAAAGCAATCAGATTCTGGAGCGTGATGATGGCTCATGGCTGATAGAAGGCGGCACTGCCATTGAAGACCTTAAACGCGCCATGGGGATCGACCAGCTTCCCGAGGAAGAGAACTACGAAACGGCGGCGGGATTCATGATGTTCATGCTGCGCAAAGTTCCCAAACCGACCGACAGCGTGGAATATGCCGGAGTGAAGTTCGAGGTGGTCGATGTTGATCACTACCGCATTGACCAGTTGCTCGTGAAGCGCATCGCGCCGATGTGAGAACCGGGTTCTTGCCAGTGCGTCCGGCCGCTCCCGATACCGCTTACGGGATGGGCAAGCTGGCCCCGTAGCAAAGAAAACAGAGCAGGGAAGCTCTATCTCTAGTATGATGCATCTCTTCGTATCAGTAATACGGTCTATATGACCGGCATCCGCAGCAAATAGTTGTTTTCAAATCATCTACGTACCCGGATGTAACGCAGCGCTAATAAATTCGCGTAAAGCGATAAAGCAGTTGCGCCATGGGTAGCGCTGGAAAAAGTAGCTCCATTCGATGTGTCTGAAATAAATCCGGCATTCTGAACCGTCTGGTTTTACTGCGTGGCCGACATGCTCGTCCACGATACTTCTATTGTGCGCGCCAACTGAGCCAGGCCTGTGTGCTTGGTTCTCATTGTTGCTCTCGCTGTGCAGCAAAGAGTTGTCGTGCTCCTGATGAATGAACCGCCCGTGCCGTTGGCACCGTTGGATCATTTATCCAAACCTTGAAACGAGTGCCTCGCCACTCTTTCAGAAATGGAGGAAGTTCCCATTGAGTAAACTTAACCAACTTGGCGTTAGCATGCTGCTGTCCGCCGTCGTGATTGGTGCCCCTGCCTATGCATTCACACCGGAATCAAGCGATCCGATCAAGATCGTCGACAACAATTGGTCGAGCCAAAAAGTGCTCGCTCGCGTCGCGCAGCAACTACTTGAGAAAATCGGCTACGAAACCAAAATCGTGCCATCGGACAGCCAGGGACAGTTTGCGGCAATGGGCTTAGGCGATCTGGATTTGCAGATGGAAGTCTGGGAAGGCACGATGAACGACAGCTTCATGAAAGAAGTCCGGGCCGGCCGCATGGTGGACCTTGGCAGCCACACCGCGACGACGCGTGAAGACTGGTGGTATCCGGACTACATGGAAGAAATTTGCCCCGGTTTGCCGGATTGGAAGGCGCTCAATGCATGCGCCGCAAAATTCGCAGCACCTGAGACGGCTCCTAAAGGGCGTTATTTGGCCGGCCCCGTTGATTGGATCAAGCATGACAAAGAAAAGATCGAGGCGCTGGATCTGAACTTCACCGTGGTCAATGCCGGCTCCGCCGCTGCCTTGTTTGGCGAATTGAAATCAGCTGCGGCGCGCAAAGAGCCTATCGTCTTGTTTAATTGGGCACCTAACTGGGTGGGCGCAGCATTTCCCGGGAAGTTTGTTGAGTTTCCAAAGCACGAAAAAGCCTGTACTGAAGATCCGAAATGGGGCGTCAACCCCGACAAGACCTACGATTGTGGTTCACCAACGGGCGGCTATCTGAAAAAGGCGGCATGGTCAGGCTTTGAGAAAAAGTGGACTTGTGCTTATCAATTGATCAAGAACATCGACTTTACAGGGCCGATGATAGATCAGGCTGCCGCACTGGCCGATGTTGATGGCATGGCGCACGATGTTGCGGCCGCTGCATGGATCGAGAAGAATCAGAAACAGGTAACCGCCTGGATGCCTGATTGCGCGACTTAGCACCTGTTGCACGTGACTATATTGATGTGGTCACGTGCTATTGCTGGCGGATTTCGCGCATCATGCGCGTCATCCCGGCTCAACATATCCACCTTTCCGACACTGCATAATTTTCATCCTGAATCGACTCCGATTTAATAATGCCCGCTGATCCTGTCGGAAAGTGACTGCGCTTTTGCGCGCTTATTTGACAGGTCAAGCTATGAGCGATTCGGTAAAAATTTCATGTAAAAATCTTTGGCAATTATTTGGCAAAGGCAGCCACGGTTTTCTCGATAAACATCAGCACAACCCAAGCGATGCCGCGCTGGCATCAGCCGGCTTGATCGCGGCCGTACGCGATGTCAGTTTTGACGTCTATGCCGGCGAGATTCTGGTCATCATGGGTCTGAGCGGCTCGGGGAAATCTACACTTGTGCGTTGTCTAACGCGGCTCGTCGAACCTAGTGCCGGTCATGTATTCTTCGACGGGGTGGATTTATTGCAAGCTTCACGCCGTAGCTTGACAGATATTCGTCGGCGCAAAATGGGAATGGTGTTTCAGCACTTTGGCCTGCTGCCGCACCGTACCGTTTTGGACAATATCGCTTTTCCGCTGGAGATTCAGAACATATCGAAAGCCGATCGGTTAGCCAAAGCGAGCGAATTGGTCGCCACCGTCGGCCTGGAAGGGCGCGAGCACAATTTTCCTCGCGAATTGTCAGGCGGTCAGCAACAACGTGTCGGTATTGCACGCAGCCTTATTGGCGAGTGCGATGTCTGGTTTCTGGACGAGCCGTTCTCGGCACTCGATCCCCTTATTCGACGCGAGATGCAAGATGAGTTTGTGAGCTTGCAATCCCGGCTGAACAAGACCATTGTATTTGTCACACATGATTTTGACGAAGCAGTGCGTTTGGGCAATCGCATCGCGATCATGAAGGATGGCCGTCTGGCGCAAATTGGCACTGCTGAAGAGCTGTTGATGACACCGGCCAACGACTACGTGAAAAAGTTTGTGCAGTACGCGCCACGCGCCAAATTAATTTCCACACAAAAAATCATGGTGCCCGCAAACCCTGGCGATTTCAGCCTTGCTGAAGGCCAGGATGTCATCCGGAACACCGATGTTCTGGAAAATATAGCGCGGCGTGTCATTGAGGCTGATCAAGCCTTGCCTGTCGTTAACGCCGCGGGAGTACTGGTTGGACAGGTTAACCGCGAAAATCTGGCACGGGCGCTATTCCAATGACACATACCGCAACTTTATCCGGCGACGATTTAGCCACAGAAGATCTTGATGCGAACCGATCTGCGGCATCCGCCGTTCAGACTGGCGGCGTTGCGGAACAACAAGGTAGGCGTTCCAGAACTGTTCAGCATCGGTATTTGTACTGGGTCATCGCGCTTGCCATTATTGTGCTGGGCCAATTCGCGGCGGGGCGTATAGCCTGGGTTGAACACTACCCATCTGACTGGACCCTACCCCTTAAAGATTGGATCGATTCCTTTTTTGAGTGGCTGGTGTATGGAGTTCGTTTCTTCGACGGCACTTCGTTCGAATTCACTCCACGTGACCTGACCCGTGGTGTCTCAGGGCTGCTGGCATACCCCCTGGGGTTGTCCGAGTCGCTATTTTTTGACGGATTTTCAAAGCAGGTTCCGGCGCTACCGTGGATCACGGTGGTCGGCCTTGCCGCGTTATTAGGGCATTGGGTGGGTGGCTGGCGCAGCGCATTGCTTGGCGCAGTCGCATTCATGTACTTGGCTCTGTTTGGCGTCTGGAAGGCGTCGATGCAGACTTTTTCTCTCGTGCTCGTCACGGTACCCATGGTCTTCTTGATCGGCTTGATTGCCGGGGTATTGATGAGTAAAAGCCGCCGTTTTAAAAACGCAGTGACGCCTCTGTTTGATATTTTGCAGAGTATGCCGCCATTTGCCTACCTGGTGCCAATTGTGGTGCTGTATGGCGTGGGCAACGTGCCCGCCATGATCGCTACCGCGCTATTCGCGGTGCCGCCTGTTGCGCGTTGCATTTCACTTGGGCTGGAAAGCGTACGGCACGGTGTGCTGGAGGCGGGCCAAATGATGGGCTGCACGCGCTGGCAATTATTGTGGCGGGTGCAATTGCCGGCCGCACGTTCAGTGCTATTGGTTGGGTTGAACCAGGGGATTATGCAAACCCTGGCCATGATTGTATTGGCTGCGCTGATCGGGGCATCGGGCCTGGGCAGCGAGTTGCTGACTTCGCTACAGTCGTTACGCCTGGGCGAGGCCTTGGAGCAAGGCATTGCGATTGTCGTGATTGCGGTGGTGCTGGACCGCTACAGCCGTGCCTATGCATTAAAGCAGCCGGTGTATGTCGACCCTGGCCTTAGCTGGTGGCGACGCCACCCGTACGTGGTGCTTGCGCTGGCGTTCTTGGTCACGAGTATTTTGCTCGCTCGCGTGTTTCCGGATCTGGCGCTGCTGACTGACAAACATAGCGTTACCACAGCACCATATTGGAACGCCGGAATCGACTGGATCAACTTGAATTTGTATGAGTCAGTCCAGGCATTTCGCAATTTCGCGCTGCTTGAAGTATTGATCCCGACGCGTAATTTTTTCCAGGCGATTCCGTGGATCACCTTTGTCGCCTTAGTTGCCCTGCTAGGCTATCGCTTGGGTGGCTGCTCTGTAGCATTGATTGCCGGTTTGCTGATTTTGTTCCCGGCAGCTATTGGTCTTTGGCTTGAGACGATGACCACGCTCTATATGATCGGGACAGCGGCCATCGTTTGTATCAGTGTGGGTTTTGTCATCGGACTGGGCGCATCGCGTACCGCTGGGTGGTCCCGCTTTGCGGCGGGTGTGTGTGATTTTTTACAAACCTTCCCCTCATTTATCTACCTGATTCCGGTGGTGATGCTGTTTAAAGTCAGTGACTTGTCGGCCATCATCGCGGTGTTGCTGTTCGCCGTGGTGCCGATGATACGCTACACCATATTGGGGCTGCGTGGTGTACCGACGCCGATCATGGAAGCAGCGACCCAGCAAGGTGCGACACGGCTGCAGCGTTTAGTGAAAGTGGAACTGCCGATAGCGTTGCCGGAAATCATGCTGGGCGTGAACCAGGTGATCTTCATGGCCCTGTTCATGGTTGCGATCACCGCATTGATTGGGACTCAGGATTTGGGCGCCGAAATTAATGCGGCACGTTCCGGGAATGAGATTGGCAAGGCTTTGGTTGCGGGCTTATGTATCGCATTCCTGGGAATTGCCGCAGATCGCTTGATTGGCGCCTGGGTCAAACGCAAAAAAATTGAGTTGGGGTCGGCAGCGTAACGCTTCATGGGTCGTCCTTTTGCTCCATTGCAATTGGCACCGGTCGGAAGTTACTCGCAATCGGCAACATTGTACAAATCTGGTAAATTCGAGTGCGGTAGAATGAGCGCCGAGTCAATCCCCTACGACGGACGCTATTAACGGAGCGGCACATATGGTCTCGTTGCAAGAGCAGCTCTTGAAAGCGGGTCTGGTCGACAAAAACAAAGTCAAGCGGGCCAGTCAGGAAAAGAGCAAGGAGAAGAAGGTCGAGCGCCGGACGGGAAAGCAAACGGTAGACGAAGTGCGGTTGGCCGCGATCGATACGCAACGCAAGAATCTCGAGCGCACTCGCGAACTCAATGCCCAGCGCGTCGCGGCCGCCAACCAGAAGGCAATCATGGCGCAAATTGCACAAATGGTGCAGGAGAGTCGCCAGAGCAAAGGCGGTGGCGACATTGCCTACAATTTTACGCACGGCACGAAGATCGAACGGCTGTATGTGTCGGCTGCGGTCCAGGCGCATCTAATAGCCGGGCGCCTCGTGATTGTCCGCATGGGAAGCACTACCGAACTGGTGCCCCGGATCGTCGCCGACAAAATCGCCGAGCGCGATCCTTCGCTCGTCGTGCGGGTGAAGAAGATAAGCTCCGAAATCGATGAGAACGATCCGTATGCCGCCTTTCAGATCCCGGACGACTTGATGTGGTAGCTTCGGCAAGGAGCCGACCCGCCTTCTCAGATAGATCACATTTTCTCTAACTGTAAATGTGAATGACTGTAGCCCAGGGCGCGGATCTTAAAAAAAAATCCCAACCGATGACCGGTCAGGACTTAGGTCCCCATTCAACGCCACGGGGATATAAATTTGTATGGTCCTTGGCTAGGTTGGTGGGCTACCTTCCCGAATGGATTTTTGCACTTCTTGCCTGAGTTCTGGCGTGTCTTTGTGGCCGTGCACCGCCACTGCGTGCTGTACGGCGGCTTCCAACAGTTCTTTTTCAGTGTCTGCAGATATCGCTACAGAGCAATTCATTTCGCTGGGGAAGCTGCGACAGTCAATGTATTTGCGTGCCATAATGCCTCCTGAAGATTCGTGTTCCTCGTATAGGTTTGCGCCGAATAGCTGGCCGCGACCCGGAAACAGCAAGACGCTATTGAATTTTATTCTTCATAAGTTATTGATGTATATGTTTTTTGCAACAAACGCCATCGACAACAAGTGGCCGCGTGGGGTCGGCAGCCCATTCAAACAACGAACCATCATAGAGCGAGGCATCGTCCCTGCCGATAAGATGAAGAGCGAATACGGCGCCGCTGGCGGCGATGCCGCCGCCGCAATAGCTGATGATCTTGTCTTTTTTTAGAACGCCCGCTGCTTCGAACATATCAGTGACTTCATGAACTTCTTTGAACCATGAAGTGCCATCCCGGAGCAAAGACCGAAAAGGAACGTTTATGCTGCTTGGTATTCGCCCCGGTCGTCCATAGTGGGCACCGCCCATACCGCTGAACTGTTCGGGCGACAGGGCATTCACGACTGCGGCATTGCCATCATGAATAGCCAGTTCAATATCGGCCATGGACGCTACCATTGCAGGACGCGGGGCAGCGATGAAGCTGCCTTCTTTGACGGCGATAGATTCGTCCGACACGGGTAGACCCGCGCCCGTCCAACCCTCGAAGCCACCGTCCAGAATGCGCACGTCGCACACGCCAGACGCTTTCAACACCCACCAGCTGCGGGTGACAGGCCCGGGATAGCCGGAACCGTAAAGAACGATGACATCGTCATTGTTTATGCCAAATCGGCGCATGACCGACTCAATCGCGGCCGCATCCGGCAGACCATAGGCAATAGTGTTTGTTGGCGTCGACAGTTCGTTCGACATGTCGAGATACTGCGAGCGGGGAATATGCGACTTTTGCCATGCGCTTAGGCCGCTCTCCACAATTGACCTGCCTACCGGTTGCGGCACCATCCTGGCGGAGCAATCGAAGACGCGCACCCGTGGATCATTCAGGTGTTCGACCAACCAGTCTTGGCTACATAGCATTATGTCGTCCTTGATATGGCGCAGGCATGCCCTGCATGATTTCAGTATCTATAGGTTGTCTACCATACCGGCTTTCGCTTTTCCACAAAGGCGGCAATACCTTCCTTGGCCGCATCGGTTGCAGCAACATTGCAGAAGCTGTCCGCGGCTGCGGAAACTGCCTGTCGATAGCCGTTGTCATTGGCATGCATGAACGCAGCCTTTCCGATACGGACGACTTCAGCCGATTTGCCACATATGGTCTGGGCGAGAGCGCGTGCGCCCTCAAGCTCTTGTCCATCTTCCGTCAAACGACAAACCAGTCCAAGTGTCGCGGCTTCTTGTGCATCAAAAGAGCGTCCGGTGAACAGCAGTTCAAATGCCCGGTGCCGGCCGATAATGCGTGGCAGATGCGTGAAATGGATGGAAGGAAGCACGCCTGCATCAATTTCCGGATAGCCAAAGGTTGCCGTGTTCGATGCCACGATCATGTCGCAGGAAACGGCTATGGTCATGCCGCCACCACGGGCCGTACCGCCTACAGCGGCTATCGTGGGTTTGCCCATATTGAACTGGATTTCAGTCATCCGTACGTATAAACGATCGAGCAAAGAACGTACCTTGCCCGGCTCGCCTGTGTGAATTGCCATTAAATTGAGTCCGGCCGAGAATCGGCCGGGCACCTTGCTTCCCACAATAACCGCTCGAACTTTCGGGTCGCGCGAAGCCTCTTCCAGTTTAGCCAGATAATCTTCCAGTATGGCTTCAGACAGCGTGTTTACGGGTGGGTTATTAAATAGTATTTCTGCAACCTGGTTTTTGACTTCATAGCTGAGTGTGGACACTTTTGCGCTCCAATGGGGTGGCTTGCTGAATAAGGACACGAATGGTTTTATGATCGGAGGGGCTACGCAATGATTCCCTGCTCGGCCAGCGACTGTATGTGTTCATCGCTATAGCCGGCCTCAAGAAGAATTTCCTTACTATGTTCTCCGTGCATCGGGGGAGGGCGTGAGGCAGATCGATCCTTTTCCTCAAACCGTACAGGGTGACCAATATTCTTTAGCGCCCCCAGAACCGGATGGCTCGACTCAGCGATGAGGCCGCGTGCAGCCACTTGTGGATGGGATAAGGCCTGTCCCAGCGTGTTGATCGGAGCACACGGCACGCCAGCGGCGCTAAGGCATGAAAGCCATTCTGATACGGTCTTGGTTTTCATGACATCTTGCACCAAGGCCTCGGTTTTATCTAGATTGGTCATGCGCTGGGCATTGGTGGCGAAGTCGGGGTGGTCGACATAGTGATCCAAACCGGCCACGGCGCAGAATCGGCGCCATTGGGCGTCATTACCCGCCCCCAGCATGATCTGGCCATCTGCGGCCCAGAAGGCTTGATAGGGTGACATTGAAGGGTGGGCTGTTCCCATCGGTTTAGGATCTTTTCCCGTACGCCAATAGCTTTGTGCCATGTAGGTCATGAAGCCCAGTGCCGTGTCCAGCAAGGAAATCTCAAGATAAACACCTTTACCGGTTCGACTGCGCTCGATTACCGCAGCGAGTACGCCACTTAAACCATGCATGGCCGTGCCAATATCCACGGGCGAAAAGCTTGCACGCGCATAATTGCCTTCTTTATCGCCTATGGTGCTGATCATTCCACTAAAGGCCTGGAGCATTACGTCATAGCCCGGCTCGTTACCCATGGGCCCGTTTCGGCCATAACCGGAAATCTCGCAGTAGATAAGGTTGGGATTCAGAAGCCTCAGTGTTTCATAGTCAACGCCCAGTTTTTTAGCAGTCCCTCCAGCGTAGCCCTGAAGCACTATGTCGGCGTCTTCTACCAGCCGATGGACAGCCTTCCGCCCTTCGTCTGATTTGAGATCAATGGCCAGGCTGCGTTTATTATGGTTGACGGCCAGAAACACCGCGGACTGGCCCTGGTCCTGCGGCAACCACCCGCGCGTATCGTCGCCCATGCCCGTCGTTTCAATCTTAATGACATCAGCGCCAAACTCCCCCAGATACTGACTGCACAGTGGCCCCGCCAATACCTTGGTCAGATCGATAACTTTTATTCCTTTGAGCGGCTGCATTCTTATCTCGCGTGTCAAGTTTATTTATTCAGGCTTGATGCCGATCGACAGTGCCGTCTCACGCCATTTTTTCGTCTCGCGGCTGAAAAAAGCATCTAGTTCTGAAGGAGCCACGTAAAGGTTTTCGACGCCACGAGCCGCGACGCTTCGGCGATACTCTGGGTCTTGTACCGCTTTATCGATCGCTTCACGCAATTTGGCGACAACCTCGGGAGGCGTGTTTGCAGGGGCCTGCAGTGTGAACCAGAAGTCGACATCAACATCGCCGTAGCCGGTCTCTTTCAGGGTCGGGACATCTGGTAAAAGAGGTGAACGTTTGGATGACGTGATAGCCAATGGGGTCAATTTCCCCGCCTTAATTTGGGGCAGGCTGGTCGTCATGCTGTCGAACATGAAATCGATGCGGCCGGCCAGCATGTCTGTGCTCGCGCTGCCGCTTCCTTTGTAGGCAATCGGCATGCTGGCGATATTGGCTGTCTTTCTCAGCAAAGAACCATAAAAATGAGGCGAACTTCCGGGGCCGAACGTTGCGAAGCTTAGCTCGGCATCTTTTTGCCTGCCTTTTTTGACCAGGTCTTCAACGGTCTTGATGCCGGAATCAGGGTGAACGACCAGTATGTTGGGCAACGCAGCCGTGACGCCAACCGGGATCAGGTCGCGGGATGGCTCGAATCCGGCGTCCGGATACATTAAGGGGTTGACAGCCTGCATCGCCGCCGTGCTATGTACCAGCGTCAGCCCGTCTGGGGTAGAGTCCACTACACGTTTAGTACCAATGTTCCCGCTTGCCCCTGGCCGATTGTCGATAATTACCGGCATACCCAGTTCTTTTGATAGTGGCTGTGCAAGCAGACGGGCTATGAAGTCGGTAGGGCCGCTGGCTGAAAACGGCACGACAATAGTGGTCGTTTTTCCGGCACCCAGTTGTGCCATGACCGGCAACGAAAGTACAGTGGTGGCGATGCCGAGCAGCAGCGTCCGACGAGTTATTTTTTTCATCTCTCCATCCTTTATGGGCAATTAGTTCTGGTCAACGTATTCGAATTCAAAGTTTGCCTGGGGCCCAGCTATAGGTCAAAGACCGGTTTTCGATGGCAGCTATAATATTTATATATGGTTTGGTCGCCGGTCTATGGACGGAAGCAGAATGGCCTTTGATTTACGTAGTCTGCGTAGTTTTGTTGCTGTCGCTTCAGCCGGCTCTATATCCGCTGCGGCTGAGAGCCAGCATATCGCTCAGCCGGCACTGAGTGTCCAGCTCAAACAGCTTGAGGAGCACCTGGGGACTCCACTTTTTGAGCGGCATGCACGAGGCGTAACGTTGACGAGCGCGGGAGATCGGTTCCTGGTGCACGCCATAGGAATTTTGAGACGTGTGGATGTAGCCTGCGAAGATGTACGTAGCGCTGTTGACGAACCTAGCGGCCGTGTTTCAATTGCCTTGCCCCAATCCGTTGCCAAGTTCGTAACGGTGCCGCTCGTACAAGAGGTCGTGCGAAGATGGCCAAAAATTCGACTGCAGATGGTCGAGATGAGCACCGGCTACATTCCCGATCAGTTATTGCGCGGTCAGATAGACATTGGTGTAACGTTTGGCGTAGAAGATGATGTTCGTTTGCAGTTCAAACATCTGATCGACGAAGAACTGGTACTGGTTACGTCAAGATCACAGCTTTCGAGCCTGCAAGTTTCACTGCGGATTATCAAGCAGGGTGTTGCGCTGGACTCCATCGGGCTGCTTCCGATGATTCTGCCGACGGCTGCACACAGTTTGCGGCGGCGGATCGAGGAATACTTGTCAACAGAGAACGCATCACTGAACGTGGTTGCCGAGGTCAACGCGATACCCGAGTTGATCGAGCTGGCGGTTGCTGGTGTCGGGTCCACCATATTATCGTTCGCCGCTGCGCATGAGCATATGTCATCCGGTCGACTTCTAGCGCTACGAATCAAAAGCCCTCAAATGACCAGGTCAATTTATTCCGGCAGGTCGGCGACCTTGCCTATGTCGATCGCGGCGATCAAGGTGCAAGATCTTCTGCACAAGACAATAGATGATCTCGTGGCGTGTGGTTCTTGGCCGTATTCTGTTGCCGCACACTCTGCCTTATGTTGCCGCACACTCTGCCTTAGTTAGGCCTCCAATGGGTTGATGCCGGCCATACCAGCCGTTTCGAAGGGGCCAGTGTCGCGTGTGGCCACCGTGTAGCTACGGGCGGCCGCTGAGGCGGCAATGTATCCGTCTGCTTGTCCTATGGCGTTGCCTGCGCCCTTTGCGCCTGCCATAAGTTCGGCGTATGCACGCGATGCATTCAGGTCGAAGGGCGCGTCCACCCAGGCCACCACTTGGAGTGCAGGCTCGGCTTTCCAGAGTTCGGATATGACGTTGGTATCAATGACGATCATTCGAAGCTCATCGGTTCGGCTGGCGTTTTGTCGCGGCGCTGATTGATGGCTTCAGCTTCGGCGTTGCTCAAACCGCCAGCCTCCTGGGCGATGGACGCCAGTAGAGAACCGAGTTTGATGCGCGCCTCGGGCCGTGCCGCTTGTTCCAGGATGCTGCGAACTTCGGCTTCGGTACTGTGACCATGCATGGCGGCCCGAGCGCGTATGGCGCGATGCACTTCTTCGGGGATGTTTCTGACGGTGATAGAGGCCATGACTCAAATCCTCAAATTGCTGAGTGATATCACTCTATATTGATGAAATCTTTTGGCAATAGTCGTAAATGCGGGCATCCCAGCAAACGAGCAAAAAGGAGAAAACCCAACGATCTATCGTGGCCTCAACCTATACAATCTGAACGCGTAACATCATCGAACGTGCAGCGGTCACGATAGACCGGAACCAGCGGTCATCGCGTTGCAGCCGCTAACCAAAAGTCGATTGCGGCGCAAATTGCCCAGATGGTGCAGCATAAATCAGGGCGAAGGATTCGGATAACGTTGATGGATGGCCTGGATGGCATCCATCACCTCTTCCGATAGCGCGACCTCGACGCTGTCGATGTTTTCTTTTAACTGGTCAATACGGGTTGCGCCTATCAGGTTGCTGGTGACAAAAGGCTGTTGGTTCACAAACGCCAGCGCCATGGTTGCGGGCGACAGGCCCTGATCACGTGCCAACTGCGCATATTCGGCTGTAGCGCGTTCAGCCTGGGGCTTCATGTAGCGATCAAAACGTGTGAACAGCGTCATGCGGGCACCCTCGGGCCGGGCCCCGTTCAGGTACTTGCCTGCTAGTACACCCATGCCCAATGGCGAGTACGCCAGCAGCCCAACACCTTCCAGGTGACTGAATTCCGACAAGCCGTTCTCGTAGATGCGATTGAGCAGGCTGTAGGGATTTTGAATGGACGCGATGCGGGGCAGGTTTCGCGTATCGGCAAGCTTCAGGTATTGCGCCACGCCCCAAGGTGTTTCGTTGGATACCCCGATATGGCGTACCTTGCCGGCATTGACGAAATCTTGCAGCACCTCCAGGGTTTCCTCGATGGGCACCGTGTGAGTGTCGTCTTTCCAAGGGTAGTTGGGACGACCGAATGTGGTTGTGGTGCGATCCGGCCAGTGCAACTGGTAAAGATCAAGATAATCGGTTTGCAAGCGCTTCAGGCTGGCGTCCAGCGCTTCGGTCATGTTCTTGCGGTCTAAGTGCGTCTGGCCGTTACGAATATGGCCGGGGCGTTTCGGATCGGTGGCGGGGCCCGATACTTTGCTGGCCAGCACGATGTTCTTGCGTCGACCTGTTTTGGCCAGCCAGGTGCCGATATACGTTTCGGTGCGGCCTTGTGTCTCGGGTTTGGGAGGCACAGGATACATTTCGGCGGCATCCACCAAGTTCACGCCTTGCGACAAGGCGTAATCGATCTGCTCATGGGCCTCGGATTCGGTGTTCTGTTCGCCCCAGGTCATAGTGCCCAGGCCGATCAGACTGACTTCAAGGTCAGTGTGGCCGAGTTGCCGGTATTTCAAGGTTGGTGCTCCGACTGAATGGTTTCTGGCAAGGCCGGCTGGCATGCCGACGATGGAGTCGATGTTAACACCGCTGTTTGCAGGTCTGCTTTCATCGTAACGCCCGATATTTGGCGCCAGTAGCGCGTGGTAGGTTTGGCTGTGGCGCGGCCCGTTGCGGTGGCCATGCCGTCAAACTTAGAGCTGCTGTAAGTAGTTGTTTTAATTACTCTTTATTACTAATGTTTTATATTTTATTGTGTAAAAGGAATAATTTACTGGCGCAGGGTGTTGAAATATTCATCAGGCAGACGTTTACCAAGCGGGACGGCGGAATTTTCGGTTGTCACGTATGAGATCGACATGTATTCGGTACCACGATTTAAAACATGGAGAGAGACAATGTGCAAACTATGCGTAGGCAGTGGTACCTTGAACAAGGCGCCGGAGTTACCCTCCAGACGCGCTGCCCTTGGCATGATGAGTGCGCTTTCATTGCTTGGCATGTCCGCAGTGGCCGGGGGCGTTCACGCAAAATCACCACCAAGACCCGAAAACGTACTTTCACCCGAAGAGGCAGTTAAGCGTTTGATTGAAGGAAATGAGCGATACACTTCGGGCAAGACCAATAGCCGAAGCTTTGCTTCGACACGTGCAGCGTTGGCCGGTGGGCAGAATCCCTACGCTTCTATTTTGGGATGTGCTGATTCGCGCGTCAGCCCCGAATTATGTTTTGACGAAGAAAGAGGTGACCTGTTCGTGCCGCTGCTGCCGAAGCTCATCAGGGCACACTGCTTCAGGCGGCGACCATTCAAAATATCAAGCATAACGTACAGCGATTGCAAGAAGCCACGCCTATACTGAGCAATGCGGTTCAGGCCGGTAAGGTCAAGGTCGTCGGCGGCCTTTATCACCTTGAAACAGGCCAGGTAGAACTCATGGCGTGATCCTTTGCGAAGGAATCAAGCAGGCTTTCTCGGGCTAAATTGAATCGCGCCCGAGCAACCCGGATGCGAAACCTGGGCTGGCCCTACGGAACTAGTTCATTTTTCTCTTCATCAGAAACGCCAAGATCGGCGGCAATTTGCTCCATTACCTCGCCGAGTGATCCTGATCCGCCCAGCTTACGAAGCGCATCTAAAAGCCTAATGCCATCCACTACGACCGCGCTCAAGAGGCGGAACCACCAACCCCTGTCAACATTGGCGCTCCAGACGCAAAAAGGCCCGCCGGATAACCAGCAGGCCTTTAAGTTCTGGTGGTGGAGTAGGGCACTGAAGCTAAAAAGGTTCTCAGAACGGAATGGGCAGAAAAGACGTTGGGGGGCGTGGTTTGGGGTATTCGTCCATATCCGCTGGCCAAACGTAATGTGCCAAATGCAAAAACTGAGCAGGGAGAGGCCGGCTTTGCTTCAGTGTCCGCAACAAGTCGCGTTCAAGCTTTAATTACATTTTTGCTGATTATCTTGCCAGTTTTAATCGAGACGAGCCAGATTTGCTTAATCTTCGCGCTAAAAATAAAGGTCTTTGTCGTCGAATCCCACGGTAAGTCGAACGTAGCCCTTTTTCGATATTCTTCTTCCTCCAAAATAGCAGGTGCGATTTGCACAATTGCCACGGCTCTAATATCGTCCTTTGAATTTGCTCGCGCAATATTACGATCAAAAGGAATGCGGATCCGGAAAGAATGGCCTCCGTAGTCCTTCTCATGAATGAAGTGCGTAGTATCAGCTAACATTTCTTCTATATTTGACGGGCGAAAAGAAAGTTCTTCTTTGTAGGACTTATCGACATCGGTAACAAACCCGTATGCGTTACCGGCTGTATATTCAGAATTCTTCGAAACGATAACCCCAGCTAAATCGCAGCGCACTTTCCTGATGTTGCTAGCGCTACTCTTGGCAAATAGCGAATTGCAAATAGACGCCACGTAGCCGCCTCGGTCGGCATCGTATTCGACTTTAGCGTCGAACTCGACCGCATAGTGGCTCAGGGGGTCGAGCTCTGCCGCTTTGCGTGCCTTGCGCGATTCGAATTCAACTGTGGTTTCAAATTCCGTTTTTGTTAGCGCGAGCGACTGGCTTAGCACCGCGTACATTGCCTTAGGAGCATTGAGCTGCTTCTTCGATAGTGTGGGGGCGTCCACTGAGATGGGCTTTAACGACGCGGCGAACGTCATGGGCGTCACAACCAAGGAGCACAGGAAAATCGAAAAGATGAAACGTTTCATGTCGTTATTAATTTGGACGATGGATGAGGGTGCGGAGATGCTATCAATATTTCGCAGCCAGCGAACACGCTCAATAAAGGCTGTTAAGAATTATCGCGCATGCGTGGAGCTTGGGCACGTCGGACAACTCAGCTAAAGATAAAGGGTTAGTCCACGCGATGCTTTTGCCCGCCGATAAAGTCAGTCAAATCCTTGCGTACGGCTACATCACGCGCAAGGATATCGCTTCTTATCTTCTGCAACGTTGATTGATCAGGAGCCGTTAAGTTACAAGTCAATCCGAGGGATGATTCCCAATTCTGGATTTGAAGTTTGCCTACTTTGAACTCGTGTACATCTTCGAGAAAGCTTCTCATAGGCTTATGGCTTTTAGATATGTTGAACGATTTATCCAACAGCGTGCAGTTACCGAGCAGATTGATGAACGCGATGGCCTCTTTTTTAGAGTCGAAGCCTTCGGGCGCGAGCAGCGCTTTTTCTTCATCTATTCCGATGAATGAGGCCTGCTTGGCTTGAATGTCGGAATCAACCATCTCTGCCCACCAGGCATCAGCAACAGTGTGATCTACCTCGAGTTTACTAGTGCGTTTCCTACCAGTACGCATGGGGATGGACGAGCTTTTCCATCGTTCAGCGTCCAGACGATGCCAAATCCACAAATATGGATAGTACGCATGGACACGACGCCGGTCCCTGACCGCGATCTGGTTGATTTGCTCGGTAGCCTTGGTAGAGACTCGAGCCATTAACTGATTACTTCCGTCTTGCACAGTCGTGACCAGGTCCGTCACGTCGGTGACTCTCAATTTCTCAAAGATGGAATGAAGATCTGTTGCGAAATTTTGAAAATTTAAAACGGCTCCATCACCCCACACGTTTGCCCATTGGGAAGCAAAGACCCATCGGTCTAGGAACTGCGCGGCAAACTCGTTCAGAATTTTCTCAACACTGTCGCGCTTTACGACTAACAAACTATTCGCAACTGCATCGAAGCGGTCAAAAACCATACGGTACCAACTTAGGAATACGATAATGGCATTGAATGACCCCTGATTTTCCAGTAGATCCCGGTCTTTGATGAGATCGGCCCCGCGCTCCATCCTCGGTTTCAATCGGTTCCATGTGCTGGCTACTGATGCAGCCATTGACCGGACGATTTCACCTTTGAGTAAATCCTTCGAATCGAGAAGGTTTCCATTTCTATATTCTACCGCCCAGATAAATGAGATCAGTCGTACAATTTCATCTGTTCCAGGATGGAATCCGCGGTCTTCCAAGGCCGACTTCAATTCTTCAAGACATTGTCCAGCGGTTTTCCGATGAGTTTGCTCGGGAACCCATCCGATTTTCAGCCACGCGAGCGTAATTTCCTCTCTCGTTAGTGTTCGACCAGCGGTATTTAGACGAGTAAAGATATTAACAATAGCGTCGCAATAATCGTCTTTACCCCACTGCGGTGTTAGCTCGAATGATTCGATCTGAAGTGCATGAACAAAGCTATTTGTTTTTACACTTTCGACCACCTTCATAAATTCGGCAAGTGGATCTAGAAGGTGAGTTCTATCGCCGTCACTAACGCTATGTTCGGTAAGAATGGGTATTAAAAGCTTCTTATACTCTCGTTCCGATAGATCTTTTTCGGCAAGATCCCATAGTCGTGATAAACGAATGAATCGGCCAGGGTGGTCCTTCGTTGTTTCCAGCGGAAACGCATAATTCGGGGGGCGGGAGGTTGCAGACTGGCCAGTAGTAATATCGAGAACAGCCCACTCAAGAATCTTCCCAACCTCTATTTTCCTAACAATGTCCCCTTTGATCTCAAGTTCAGCCAAGAACTTCTTGAGATCGATGCAGAGCGATCCCTTCGACCAATGACTGCTTTGCCTTACACGACGATCTCGCAAGTCTTGAGCCCAATCGGCGTCATACAGTTGAAAGCCCCATTGATCTCCCCCGAGCGCAAGAATTAAGCTTTGCACTCGTTGTTGTCCGTCAAGGACCATCTGATAGGTTGCGGGTTGCCCTAGGGTCGAATTTTTATATTCTTTGTCATTGTCCGTACGGTCTACTACTTGCCAAAAAGGGCGATGTGGAATTCCTTCATTTTCTTGAAAGCAGTCAGGTTTGACCTCCCACAGCAGTAGCGAGCCGAACGGCCAGCCTCGGAATAGCGAATCAATAAGCAAGGTTACTTGCCTCGGGGACCAAACATATGGCCGTTGAAGGTCCGGTATAACGTAAGTGGCATTAACCGTAGCCTTCTTAATGATCTCCGATAATGGTTCCCGCTTCGAGTCGTATTTGATGCTCATCGCTAATCCTTACATCGTTGTAGTCGCGCCGTCCGTACGCCTACAGCTGGAGGTTAATCATTGGGCTGGCTACGATAGCGCAGCACAAATAAGATGACGCAATGTAACACTGTCCGGAACTTGAACATTGTTTGATTCGTGTCGGATGCGATTTCCTCCCGACGGGCGTCAATTTCATCGAGAAGAAGCAGCATGCAAAATAAGCATGCCGAATCGGTTTATGCGAGTCTTACAACGCAACGAGCCGCTCGATCAGCTGCCGAGCCCGCCCGCTTAAACCGCGCCCAAATCGCATACGGTCAGAAGCGAATATGGAAAAAAGGTCCTGCATGGTCTGCGGCGCACCATTCTATGTCCTGCCCCAGTGCCCGAACCAAATGTATTGCTCGGCTCGCCGATGCCAGCAAGCACGTAAAAACCTGTGGCAACAGAGCGCGCGACGGGATCCCGACTACAAAGAAAATCAAACCCGTGCGCAGGAAAGGTGGTGCGCCAACCATCCCGACTATTGGCGAGACTATCGGGCCGACCACGCTGAGTACACGCAAGGAAATCGAGATAAGCAGGCAGCGCGGAATGCCAAACGGGCAAGAAAACGTGATTGCAAAGAGAGGACTTGATCGTAAGTTCTTGGCGGAAGGCTTATTGTTTCTATTCTGCACGACGTTTGGCTGCAAGAGGCTCCTATGTCGACGAATCAAAATACTTTTTCCGATGGTTCAGTGCCTATTGCATTGCGCGCGGCGCAGTACGTTCGTATGTCTACTGACCATCAACAATACTCAACAGAAAACCAATCCGATAAGATTCGTGAGTACGCTGCGAAACACGGCCTTGAGATTGTTCGAACCTATGCCGACGAGGGTAAAAGCGGCTTGCGGATCGATGGCCGAAAGGCGTTGCAGCAGCTACTTCAGGACGTAGAGTCTGGTAACGTCGATTTCGGGACGATCTTGGTTTATGACGTGAGTCGGTGGGGGCGTTTTCAAGATACAGACGAAGGCGCGTACTACGAGTACGTTTGCCGCCACGCGGGGATCAAGGTCGCCTACTGTGCGGAGTTATTTGATAACGACGGATCCGTAGGGTCGGACATTATCAAGAACGTCAAACGAGCGATGTCCGGCGAATACAGTCGTGAGTTGTCCGGCAAAGTGTTCGCCGGGCAATGCCGCCTTATCGAGCTCGGCTTTCGTCAGGGAGGGCCAGCCGGTTATGGCCTGCGACGGATGCTGGTGGATCAGGCTCGAGAGGCGAAGGGCGAGCTGGCGCGAGGCGAACATAAAAGTATTCAAACTGACCGCGTGATTCTTGTGCCGGGGCCGGCTCGTGAAATTCGGGTCGTCAACCAGATGTTCCGGTGGCTTATTGAGGCGGGACTGGTCGAGTCTGAAATTGCGGCAAAGTTGAATGCGCTGGATGTACGCACCGACTTGGACAGAGCCTGGACACGTGGGACAGTCCATGAAGTGCTGACCAACGAGAAGTACATTGGCAATAACGTCTACAACCGACATTCGTTTAAGCTGAAGAAGGCTCACGTTTCCAATCCTCCTGAGATGTGGATCCGAAAGGCGGCGGCGTTTGAGAGCATCGTGCCGCCAGAGGTGTTCGCGGCAGCACAAGAAATTATTCAGGCTCGGGCCCGGCGGTTTAGCAACGACGAGCTTTTAGAGCAGTTGCGGGCGCTGTATCAGCACCGGGGCTTCCTGTCTGGCCTCATCATTAATGAAACCGACGGAATGTCCTCATCCTCTGTGTACGCGCAACGATTCGGCAGCCTGGTGCGCGCCTACCAAGCTGTTGGCTTCTTGCCGGATCGCGACTATCGATACATCGAGATCAATCGTTATCTACGGCAAATGCATCCGCAGGTGGTGGCAGAAGCCCAAGGCCGCATCGCAGAGCTGGGTACTGACGTGGTGCGTGATAAAGCCACCGATCTGTTGACCGTAGATGGGGAGTTCACGCTTTCCTTGGTGCTGGCACGTTGCCATGTGCCCGTGGTCGGCCAGTATCGATGGAAGGTTCGATTCGATGCGAGTCTGTTTCCTGATATCACCGTCGTGGTGCGGCTGGACCACGACAACCGTGCCGCGTTGGATTATTACGTGCTGCCACGCCTCGACTTTTTCGCTGGCAAGCTCAACCTGGCTGAAAAGAATGCCATCGAGCTCGATGGTTATCGCTTCGACACGCTGGACTACTTGTATAGCCTGACCGCGCGAGTCGCCTTTAGGAGAGCGGCATGACGAAAGACAGAGCTCCGACTGAGTTGCAACTCGTTCCGATCGATGCCATTGAGGTGTTGAATCCTCGAGAGCGGGATAGCAAGGTTTTTGAGGAAATCGTTCGCAATATTAAAGAGATAGGATTAAAGAAGCCCATCACCGTCACGCCCAGGCCTCGAAGTAACGGGACGCCGCGCTACCTCCTCGTGTGCGGTGAAGGGCGCTTGAAGGCATTCCAAGAGTTGGGTGAGCCCCAAATTCCGGCGATGGTGGTGGATGTCACGGACGAAGACGCCTTCATTATGAGTCTTGCTGAAAACATTGCCCGCCGACACTACCGGCCCTTGGAGTTGATGGTCGCCATTGAACAGCTTCAAAAGAAAGGCTATGACCATCTGAAGATCGCCGCGAAAACGGGCTTATCGTCCGCATACGTCCACGGCATCATGGTGTTGTTGGAAACCGGTGAGTTACGGCTTCTTGACGCTGTGGAGCGGGGGAAGATCCCTCTGAATTCGGCGCTAGCCATTGTCAATGCGGGTAAGAGCTCTGCGTCCGTGCAAGATGCACTTCAGGATGCATACGAGTCGGGAGCCTTGCGCGGGAAGGCACTGTTGGAAGCACGCAAAATTATTGAACGACGACAGAGTTTGGGCAAGTCATTCAACAAGGCCATGGCTAGGAAGAACATTGCTGTGTCGTCGCACAGTTTGGTCAAGTCGTATCAAAAGGAAGTGGAGCGCCAGAAGCTGATCGTCAAGAAGGCCGCGTTTGCGCATGAAAAACTGTTGTTTGTCGCGAGCGCCTTTCGTCAGCTGATGGCCGATGATCATTTTGCAACCTTACTTCGCGCGGAGGGGCTCAACACCTTACCGAAATATTTGTCTGAGCGGGTGCTGAGGGCGGGGGACATATGAGCACGATAGATTTTGGCTTCGCCTTACAGCCGCTGATGGTATCTATCACGCAGATATTGCCTTCGCGGCAATTATCGGGGCCGTTTACGACGAGCAATAAGTACGCGCAGATACGCGCTTCAATAAACGATATCGGATTGATAGAACCGCTGTCCATTGCGCCAAGAGCGAACGGCTCAAATCATTACTTTTTACTGGATGGCCATATACGGCTGAGTATCCTTCGAGAGGCTGGAGAAGTGGAGGTGCCGTGTCTGGTCGCCAAGGACGATGAGGGCTACACGTATAACGGGCGCTTGAACCGACTATCGTCTATCCAAGAACACATCATGATCTGTAGGGCGATTGATCGGGGCGTGCCGCCTCAGCGATTGGCGACGGCACTGAACGTGAATATTGACACCGTAAAGCTAAAGAAAAATTTGCTGGATGGCTTGTGCGAGGAGGTTATTCACCTACTGCGAGATCGGCAATTTTCCCCAAAAATTTCGACCTTATTGCGAAAGATGAAGTCGACACGGCAGATTGAGTGCGTCGAGTTAATGTTGTCGGCCAATAACCTCACAGGATCGTATGTTGAAGCCTTACTGATGGCCACGCCTTCGTCGCAGCTTGTGGAAGGAAAGTCAAAACCAAATATATCGGGTGTGACACCGGACCAGCTCGCTAAAATGGAGGCGGAAATGCAAAATGTCCAGGCGCAGTACAAGCTTGCCGAAAATTCCTACGGGGATGACATGCTGCACCTGACGCTAACGCAGGCATACTTGGCCAAGTTACTTAAGAACTCGGCCATTGCTACCTATCTGCGTAAAAACCAACCCGATGTTTTGCTGGAGCTCGAGGGGATAGTGCGAATTGAGGTAATGGATCTTAGTGGTACAGACACAGTTGAATAGTCGGTGTGTTTGATTTGCCTTTGACTTGGTGGAAATCCGACTTGTTCGTCGAAGTCGGTTGGAGCAGTGCTCAATGGCGTCAGAAATCGCGTGAGGCCGCTTATTGGCAGCAATTTCGATAATCCAGGCAGTGCTATCCTCTGGCCGATTGGTTGCCGCAGCCGGGATGCTTCATATGTCCCGGATCAATGTTCACTTTTTGTGCTCTTAACTCCACGAACCTCCATCGAGGGGCTGAGCCCTGATCTTACTTTATGACGCACTCTCACAGGATATGTTTTTCGATTGCTTCAAAGCAGCATTTGTATGGCAAAATAGCGCCATTCATAAACTGTTCAGGGAAGCGTCATAATGAAAAAAACTGGCCCGCACCAACCATCGTTGATTGCTGTCGATCAGACACCCAAAGAAATCTTTAGAACTATAAGAAATTATCTGGCGGGGCAATTTGTAGGAGCAACGCGAGATGACGCGCTTCTTGAAGAGGTACTGAAATGCTTGTTTTGTAAGTTAATTGTAGAGCAAGGAGAAAAAGCGCCCATCGAAGTCACTGCGGATTCGTTCGACGTTGCAAAGCAAGTGCGGGCAATATTTGCGACGGTAAGAGATAAGTTTCCGGAGATTTATGCACGCGACGCGGAGATCTTGCTCGATCCGGCATCGCTGCAATTCGTCATGCGGCAGTTGCACTTTTCAATCATGGATTCGGATAGTGACCCTATTGGTGATGCTTTTGAAGTATTTGTGGGCAGCGAGTCGCGAGGTAATTCTGGGCAGTTCTTTACGCCACGATCCGTCACTAATCTTTTGGTGGAGGCGATTAATCCTCAATCACATGAAAGTGTCTTGGACCCCGCATGTGGTGCAGGCGGGTTTCTTGCATCGGTGTGTGCACACCTACAAAGGAGCGGCGTTCCAGCAAAGGACCTTTCTCGGAACTTGTATGGTATCGATAAGGATAGTTACCTCGCGCAACTGGCCAAAGTGCATATTTCTCTGCTTACAGGGGAGCACCCCACAGTTGTAAACGGTGATAGTCTCTCGCTCACCAATGGAAGCAAAAATATCCGAGACTATCTCCCGCCTGACGGAGTCGATGTGATTTTGACGAATCCGCCATTTGGATCGAAGATAATAGCGGCCAATCAAGAGTTGCTTGCTACATTTTCACTGGCTCGGAAATGGGTCACGAACCGTAGCACGGGGCAGATGGAACCAGGTATGAAGATCTCTTTGAATGTTCCTCCTCAGGTTCTATTCGTTGAGAGATGTCTATCGTTATTAAAGCCTGGGGGCCGTCTTGGTATGGTCCTTCCGGAAAGCATCCTTTCGAATAAATCGTATCGTCATGTGGTCGAGTACTTGTTGCATCACTCCGAAGTAGAAGCGGTTGTAGGGATGCCTGAAGCGTTATTCAAGACCTCAGGAAAAGGTGGAACGCATACAAAAACCTGCCTTCTCGTTGCGACTAAAAGCACTAAACAGAACATTGATCAAAAATACGTGTTTATGGCAGAAGCCAAATGGTGCGGACAGGACTCCAGAGCACGGGTGATCCCTCATAACGACCTACCAACGATCAGCGGAAACTATTCCAGTTATCGTACAGTCGGAAGCATCCCGTTGCCTGGTCCGCTCGGCTTTCTTACAGCGGTTGATCAGCTGAATAATGGAGTGCTATGTCCGCGATACTACGATCCAGAAGCTGCGCTCGAGCTTGTCGGCCTCCAAAACACACATGAACTTGTTACTATCGGCGCCCTGATAGAGGACGGGACGTTGACTATAACGACGGGCCACGAAGTGGGTAAGCTAGCCTACGGAACTGGACAAATACCGTTCGTTCGCACTTCAGACATTAGCAATTGGGAAATCAAAGCAGATCCGAAGCACGGCGTATCTGATGCCATATATGAAAGCTTAAAGCAGAAGCAGGACGTGCGTACTAACGATGTCCTTATGGTCAAGGATGGGACCTACTTGATTGGTACGTGTGCAATCGTCACAGACGCGGACAACCAGATGGTTTATCAGAGCCATCTCTATAAAATCCGGGTTGAAAAGAACACGCATTCGTTAGATCCGTATCTGTTTTTAGCGTTACTAAGTTCTACAGCCGTGCAAAAACAAATTAAGTCGAAGCAATTTACACAAGATATTATTGATAGCCTGGGCACTCGTATCCATGAGCTTATCCTGCCAATTCCGAAAGCACCGAAACGTCGAAACGAAATATCTAACTTGGTGCAAAAAGCGGTAGCCAACCGGATTGAGGCGCGTAGTTTGACGCTACGGGCCCGTGAACTAGTTTGTGACCTGTTGTAATTCGTACCATCCTTGTTTGAGCTGTCCACTTCGATTCCGCGCCATCCCCGCATACCGAGCATTGATCTGGGGCGCCATGGAAAAGTATCTTCTAGCATGCCGGTTTTAGATGCGGAACGAAGCGGCCAATGCAGCGGGTTGAGCCGTTATTCGGGCGATCCACCGCGAGGACCCATCAAGTCCTCGATAGGCGGATGGTAATTTTCTTAGCGGCTAGTCCGTTCCCGTACGCGCATACTGAACAAAGTCGTTTCTAAAGTAGGCTGAGCGACGCTGCGCTATCCCTTCAAGAAGCTCGGCTGTTTGCTCGATGGAGAGATCACCTTGGATGCGGTTGCCATCGGCAGACTGCCACCGTACATTTTCACCTTGATGAAAACCGCCTCTCTTAAGCGGGTGTAAATGACCAACCTGATATTCAGCTCGGCCATGAACTAGATCTTCACCGAAGCGATCGTACGTAAGAACATCCAAAGTCACTGGACAGCGGGTAGGCGAAACCTCATCATTCAATAAGTCTTCTGCCTCTAATTGTGCGCGTACCGCCAGCGGGAACCCGTCAAAGCAAGCAAGATCTTCCAGCAGCCGGCGTTCAACTGACCAGCATTGCGCAAGAGAGGCATGCTGGAAATCGCCCGCCAGTACTTCCCAGCGTTTAGCGCGGTTGGTCTGGTCTTTTCCGGTCAGTGATCGGTCGGTTTTGTAAGCCTTTGTTTGTATCTTCGTTACCAAAGACTCTGCAAGGGCTCCGCGCATGATCGGGCGAGCCCGTATGAGCCATGAGCTATCGTCGTTGAATGCCCATTTGATGTTTCCGGGAACGTGCACAGGAACCGCAAAAGCGTCGATATAGTCGAAGACGAATTCATACGGAACGCTCGAATTCCTGGACAACGAAGTAAGAGCTTCGCCGAGCCGCGGATCTTCACGATACCGCTGCACTATTTCGGTAAGACAATTTTGAAAAATTCCTACGCAAGTTTCAAAAGTTGCGGCGCGAGGGTCATTGCCCGGTTCGAACTGACCTCGAACGTGAATAAATGAACCCGGCTGAGGCATCATGATCTGACCTGGAAGCCATCGGGTTTTCATTTTTGTCGATTTCACGGTCAGATTTGTGAGCTCGATCAAAAAGGCAAACCGCATGCAGTTCTTTACGACGAGCGGTAATAAGCTGGGAGGAAGCGTCGCCTTTGCGGAGCATAGAACGGCGTCTAATACACCGGCATTTGGCTCAAAGGATTGAGATAGTAACCATTGCTGCACAGGCGTAATTCTGAACGCGGGCGCGCGCGGGCCCAGGCTTGGGCCTCCGAAGGCATCGCTTACCGTTGTAAATTCTTGTTGTTCGAGCAATTCGCGAAAAGAGTTATGTAGGATCATGGATTTCCCCTTTGGTGGACCATGATTGTATCTGACTGAAATAAACAGTTATATTTGGCGCGGATTCTACCGACCCATATCGAGAAAAGGCAGTAGCTCGGTATTTACGAATACCCGTTTCCTAGCGATGCTTTCATAATGTGGGTATGAAGCATCTAGTAAATACCCGCGAGCTGGTGCGTGCTGCCAAACTGCTTGCCCATGAAGAGTTTTGCACCCCGACCATTGAGGCGGTACTTGCTGTTTTTTATCGTTTATGCATCGAGTATGATCGCGAGGTTGAGGCGAACTGGGGGCCTGATGGCGACGAACAAAGGGGACCGCCTCATTAGTTTACTGTTTGAACCATTGCTGCAACCCGGTCAGTTTTCGCGCACACTCATCGGCGTCGCTTGTGATGCTGACAAGGCGCGTAGCAATCTCCGGGTGAAGTTCGGTTCGGATATTTCCATCATCCAGGTGGGCGGCTTCAGAGTTCCCGGGCACTGAATTGCGACCGGCTGAGTTTGCGGGTGAGGCGATATCGACGTACAGCCTGAGCCGACCAGCGGCCAAATCAGTGCGAAAGCGAGTCGCTTCATTCTGGGCATGGCGTAGTTCCTTATAGTGCTTAGCGTCGAGCGTGGCGATGCGCTTGGCTTGTTCTTGTTGTTGCGCTTGTTGCGCCTGTAGTTGTCGGCTGGCCTCGTCTTTCATCGCCTGGAGCATTTTGTCTTTGGCGCTGATTTCCGCCTGATGCTCGATAGTGACGTTCGCAAGTTCGCTCTGCCATCGCCAGGATTGAATCTTCCGGGTTGCAGCGGTTGCTACAAGCGCCGTCATTGCAATCACCACCAGATGCGATTTCCAGCTCATTGCAATGTCCTCAAGCCGGAAACAGGCCTGATCGGTATGACGACCCGCTAAATGTGAGTGTCTGCCGACGCATCGGGCCAGTAGCAAGGCCCAGATGTACCCACTGGCCTTTTTCGTGAATCAGTTGGTCGAAGTCAATGCTGCTGTCAACGATGGCCTGGCACACCATCAGTGGTGATCCGAAAGCAGGACAAGTCAAATCGGCAGCCAGCCCTAAGCGATGCGCCGACGTTGCCGCGCCGCCGACCACCCGATTGACAGCGTCGCTGCGAAACCCGCTACTAATATAGATAGGGTGCCCGCCCAAGAGCGCCCGAACAGCCTCCAAGGTATGTGCCAGCAGGCGTAAGTTGGCAATTTCGGCATTGGTCGGTGTATTGTCCAGTCTGAGCCGGTCGGCGACGCTGCTACGTGTAAGCTCAGCCACCGAAAAGTGATTACTTAACCTCATTGTCGATATCCTTCTTGCGTTGCGGCAATTGCACTGTGCCGGGGTCGCCTCGTGCTGCATTGCGCGAACGTGCCACGGCATTGATCAGACTGTTAAAGAACCCCTCGAGCTTGACGTCCCGGTTACCTTCCAGCCACCGGGCACCTAGGCCCAAGAGCCACCAAATGGGCAGACCCGAGGCGATTTGAATGGGGGCGGTAAAGTACAGCGAGGCGAACCCCACGCCGTCGCCGGCTGCCAGCGTATTGGCCGATGCCAGGAGTTCTGGCCAGAAGCTGTGTACGGCCGCGACAACCATCGGCCCAAAGACCACCGACGCCATCGCAGCACCGAAGAACCGCCAGATGGCTTCGCGCACCGTTCTCGGCCGGATGAGTACAAAGCCCAAGAGACCAGCCAGACTTGCAATGAGCGTTTGAGCGAAGGCGAGCTTGAGCGCGGCGAGGCCGCCGACACCCGTGCTGGTGGGTTCCATATAGGTCCTTGAAAGGGATCAAGCGTTACAGCCCGTGCAGTATCGAGCTGATCCGGTTAGTGCAAGGGGTGGATTCTTTGCCGGGGCAGTCATCCGGCGGTGACTCCGCTTTCACACATTAAAGTGACGCGCGTCCGCTTGTTGTCGGGCAGGATGGCTTGAATATCGAAGGTTTTATTGCCAAGAAGGAGCCGGTCTGCCTCCATAATATCGTTGCGATAGCGGATCGTAATGCGCCAGGTTGTCGCAGCTTGTTCCGAACGAGAGGAGAGAAATTCGCGTCCTGAAACACCTTCTACGCTTGCGTAAAACGTAGCCACGTCGACCCAACCTTTAATGATGGCGCCTGTATTAGGATCTTGCGTTTCTACGTAGCGCTGCAACGCTACCCGGTGTCGGAGCTTGCTGATCTGCATTTCTTTACGCCCTCGGTGTCGTATAGGGATCGAGCAGGGCATCCGCAAAGCTATGATGGGCGGGTGCCGTGCCGGTACTCGCTCCGAGGCTTTCGCGTTGTTCGTACATTGCGCCGATGCGTAACAGCATCCATTGGCGGATCGACGCGGGAACCGCCGAGGCGTCCCCAAATCCGCACGTCACCACAAAGTCTCCGGCACCGTCCATCCTCAATGTCGGCGGTAGATTGCCGTTCACCGAAAAGGACGGGCCGTCAGACACAACGCTTTGCACCGGTGTTAAACCGTAGAGAAGTAGTTCGCCGGCCGTATCAGCCGTGACTGTCCAGGACTGCGTAACGAGCTTTTGGCCGGTTAGAAACTCCGCTTGCTCTCGGGCTGCAACAATCAGCGACTCAATCAGGGCGTCGTCCTGTGCCTGATCTACCCGCAGATGCAGCTTGGCAGCCACGAGGTCCAACGGCTCGGTGGCCGGCGGGGTAGTAAGCATGGCCTTCATCAGGCCGCTGCTTGTTGCAAGGCTTTGACGGCACCGCCTACATCCATCAGATTGCCGTCGTGGCGCGAAAAGGCCAGGAAACCGACTTGCCCTTTTTCGGTGTACTTGGAGTCCGTCATCCGAAAAAGCGCAATGGAGAGCACATCCCGAATCAGATACTTAGAGAAGTCGCCAAAGAGCACGGACTTCGCATCGATGGCGGGTTGCGGCATATGTTGGTTCACGCTGTAGCGGTAGCCCAGTATGGTGTCGGGTTCCCGTAGCGCTACGCCAGGCAGCCAAATAGGACGCTTTTGTTCGTCCTTTAGTTTCTTTAAGCCCTTTAGGACGGTGTCGTGGAACATAAAGCGGCACGCGCCCGAGGTCCGATACGCCGGGTCAATGCTGTGCTCAAGATCAATGAGCTCGTCGTAGGTCAGCGCCGTGGCACTGGCTGCCGTTGCTCCGACGCCTGCAGCGGTGACGATACCCGTGGGCTGCGTGGTACCGGCGCCCACCGTGAAGTGTTTGTTGGTGATGCGCGCTAGCCGCTGCGCTAAACGCTGCACGATGTGGGCATCCAGATCAATGACGGCGTCTTGCAAAAGCTCAAAGGGTACGGCCACCGACTTGGAACTGTATTTGAACGCCCCGATGGTTTTGACACCAAAGCCAAAGTCCTGCGTGCCCACGGGTTGGTTTTCACCGACGATTTCGCCTTCTTCACTCGTCGCATCGGTCGTAGGGTAATTGATCGGATTGCCTGAGGCGGTGGACAATACGGTTGCGACTTCGCGCATGCCACCGAAGGCCGATAACGCTTCCATTAACCGGCGTGCGACATCCGTAGGCACAAGAAAGCCACCTTCAGCCGGCACGCTCGTGCCCATCTCGGCGCGCACCCGAGCGGCCTTGCGGGCCACAAACTGCTGCTGCTCGGAGGTGAGCGCATTGACGCCACCGCGCAGCCAAGTCGTAAAGACAGAGCGCTCCTGGTTTTGCTCGTGGGCAGCTTCGTCGAGCGAGACACCGGTGATGTTTGCACGGTGTTGCAGGCTCGCGTGGTTTTGCGCGTCCAGATCAAACGTTTTTTGGGTGCGTTCGATTTCCAGGTCCAGCCGGTCGATGGAAGCGACCAGGCCGTCATATTGCTTTTGATGGTCGTCGCTCCATTTGTCACCGGTGTGTTGATCAACGAGGTTACGCAGGGTCTTGGCGTGGGCGAGGCGTTCTTCGCGCAGAGCTTGGATGGTCATGGTGTGAATTCCTATAGACGTAAAAAAACCGCCTCAGAGGGCGGTGTGGGTAGCGGAGGGAAAGGACAGCGGAGAAGGTTTAGGGGAGGATCCGTTCAAGAAGGGATACGCGGCGTGCCCGTGCCAGATGGTGTGCGGCAAGCGCCGAGGGTTTTGGACTCGGGGTTTGTTCGGGCGGGGCAGCGATCCGGTCTACAAAGCCGGCGTCCAAGGCTTCTGTGGTTGTGAACCACGTTTCCTTATCCATCCAGGCTTGGATGTCGGATGAGCTTTGACCGGTACGCGCCTGGTAGTCGGTAAGAATTGTGGCGTCGATCTTTTCCAAGGTCTCGGCCATATCCAGAAGGTCGTGGCGGTTGCCGACAACCACGCTCCAGGCGTTGTGGATCATGAGAAACGCACCGTCCGCCATCTCGACTTCGTCGGCCGCCAGCGAAATGTAAGAGGCCGCCGAGGCCGCCAGGCCGTCAATGTGCGCAATGATGCGCGCCGGGTGTTGACGAAGCGCTGTCACCATCGCCCGGGCATCGAAGACGTCGCCTCCGGGACTATTGATGCGCAGGTGTATCGTGGGGGCGGTGATGGCTGTAAGGTCTTTGACGAACGTCTTGGCGGAAACCCCGCCCCACATCTCGTCGCCAATGACGTCATAGAGCCAAATCGTGGCCTCGCGCTCGCCGGCCAGCTGGCGATACTCGCGTGGCAAGGGCGAGGCATCAAACAGTTGCTTCGGTCTGGCTTGTAGGAGCGGATAGTTCATCGTTGGGCTCTTTGGGTTTGGATAGGGTGTCGCCATCGGGAATAGCGGGCAGGTTTTCCAAGCGGCGCACTTCATTGGGGGTCATCCAGGCCGGGTTTTGCGTGCCGCCTAACGCCCGGGTGTAATACTCGGCGCGCGCCTTGGAGTCGCCCCGCAGCAACCCTTCGACGTTAAATTCGACGAAGTGCTGCGCGGTGCGAAAGCACTTACGGTTGATTTCCTGCTCGATGCGGTTCAGGTGTGGCGCCAGCGTGTACTGCACAAAGCCAATGCCTTGCTGCTCGATGCCAGAACCCCAGGAGGTCGATTTATCGGTTTCCCCGACCATATGGGGTGGCACCCCAAAGGCGCGGGCGATGTCAGCGACTTGGAAGCGCCTAGCTTCAATCAGCTGCGAATCCTGCGCCGAGATCGTGACCTCCTGTAATTCGGTCCCTTCGGTGAGCACAATAGGCAGGCTCGAGTTATGCGCGCCGCCATACTTTTGCGACCAGATACGGCGCAGGTTATCTATCTGTTCCTGACTCATTTTGCCGGGCACTTTGAGCGCCACATCCGGATGCGCGCCACTGGCAAAGAAACGGGAACTAAAGCTTTCGGCTGCCAAAGCCAGACCAATGGCATCGCGCGCAGCGTGCCGAATGACGCTCAAGCCCCGCACTCCATCGCTATGAAAGCCTGGGATATGCAGCACATCGTCCTGGTCGCGCCCCAGCCACACCCCATCGCGACAGAGCTCGTAGCGCAATCGTCCCTCGACCTTGCGAACATTTACGGCTCGGCTATCCAACGGGTGCAAGGCCCGAATGACGCCCCCGCGACCGCGCTCAATCTCGGCGAGAGCGTCGCCTGAAAGCAGCATTTGACTGACCAGATACTCCCAGAACACGGCGGCCGATACACTGGCGCAAGGCTGTTCGTTCAGCAACCACCACAGATCCGTGCGCATCCGTTCGCGCCCGTCGTCGGTACGCCGGTAGGTCGCCAGGGGCAGGCTAGCAATCGCTCCGGCAATGAGTCGCACACAGGCGTAGACGGCCGTGACCCGAAGGGCCGAGGTCTCATTGACGACGACACCGGCCCCAGACGGCGCACCGGCGAGGAGTTCGTAAAGCTCGCTGCTGCCCAATTCCAAGGCGTTTTTCGGTGCTTGTGTCTTGTGCCGGCGAAAAGGATTCCAGTTCATAGCGCGACAAATCCTTGTTCAATGAAGCCGGTATCACCGTTTTCCAGCAAAAGTCGGTTTAGCGCCATCAGGAGCGCCACCACGCCGTCGATCTTGTTCTCGGGGCGTTCCTTGCGCGGGTAGATATTGTCTTTGGCATCCAGGTGGCAGACGACATTACTTACCATCCAGGTGAGTACCGGATCGCCGTCAAAGGCAATTTTTTCACTGAGCGCGAGCGCTTCGAGCTGCTTCATGGGTTCCGAGAAATTTAAAACCGTCGGGCGCACCTCGATCATCGGTAAGCCTTCGCTGAGCATCCGGGTAGAAAACTGCGTTGCCTGAAAGGGGTCGAACGCGACGGCTTTGATTTCGAACCGGCCGGCCCAATCCAGTAGCTCGGCTTCAATAAGGGAAAAGTCGATCACATTGCCGGGGGTCACGAGCAACCGTCCCGCGTTCATCCAGCCCTGATACTGGCTGTTGCCAGCGGAAAACACCGTATCTTCAGGCAGGAAGTGGCGCACGAAGGTCACGATTTTTCCGTCTTGCTCGAACACAATCGCCATCGAGGCGATATCGATCTTGCTGGCCAGATCAATCCCGATCCAGCACGGCTGGCCTTCAAAGGCATCCAGGCTTAGCTTCGAGTTTGCGCAACGCTCCCACGCCCGGATGTCCATCCAGGCGGTGTCGGTGCTGACCCAATCGTTGCAGTGCTTGGTCCTAAAGTTGTTCGTGGCCGAGGGCAACTGCAAGGCTTTGGCCTGCAAGGGCAGGATCACTTCTTGGCGTACCGAGATGCCCCAGTTGGGGTTGGCTTTAATCAAGGATTCTTCGGTAGCCCAATCGTCGCCATCGTCCAGGCCATAGACAATCCCAAACTGTGTATCGTCCTCCACCACGCCATCCAAGACACGAGTCACGAACGACCGGACTTCGTAGCAGATGCCCGAGCGATCGGAGCCGGCGGTGGTAATGACCCACAGCAACGAGTTATCGCGCTTGCCAGTTCCCGTTTCCACGACGTCGTACACGGTGCGGGTTTTATGCGCATGTAGTTCGTCAATGCAACCAAAGTGCAGGTTTAGACCATCGAGCGTTGATCCTTCGGCCGATAACGCTTCAAACTTGGAGGCTGAGTCCAATACGTGAATGTTGTGCGCGCCAACCGTCACGCCATAGCGGCTACGAAAGCCCGGGGACTTGCGTGCCATGGCCTGCGCATCCCCAAACACGATGCGGGCCTGGTCGCGGGTTGTCGCTAACGAATAGCATTCCGCGCCGCCTTCGCCGTCAGCGGTGAGCATATAAAGGCCCACAGCAGAAGACAGAGTCGATTTGGCGTTCCCGCGTGGCACTTCGATGTAGGCGCGGCGAAAGCGCCTGCGGCCGTCTTTACGCACCCAGCCAAAGGTGGTGGTCAGAGTGAATATCTGCCACGGCTCAAGCTCAATCAGTTTGCCGGCCAGCGGCCCTTTGATGTGTGGGAGTAACTCAATGAAGGCGCACAAATTATCCCCGGGCCGATACTGCCTGCCACCGGGATCTGTCAAGATCGGATTGAAACGATAGGGCGAGGACAGACCCTTAAAGCGCGCCAAGTCATCGATCTGTCGCTGGCAGGCTTTCTTGACCCACTTGCAAGCGGGCACATCTCCCGCCACAACAGCTTGGGCGTAGCGGCGGGCGATGGCGGTGTAATTTCGGGAGGTCACTCGGGTATGATTTTGGGTTGTGCAGATTGATAGGTAAAAGTGATGGCGCTCACCGAGTTCGAAACCCGGCGTATTAAAAAAATTGTGGGTGACTTCATAGAGCCCCGCCGTCCACCGATTCCCATTCGAGGCGAGCTCGATTTAGGATTTCGGGTGGAAGGCCAGACTGTTGACGTCTTTGAAGTGCGTCGGCTCCCTAAAGAGTCCGAGCCATATGAGCAGCCCGTCGCGCGGGCACGTTGGATTAAGACGCGTAACTGCTGGAATGTGTATTGGATGAGGGCCGATCTGAAATGGCACGCTTACGAGCCACAGCCCACGGTGCGCACCATTGAAGCGTTTTGTGCGCTAGTGAACGAGGACGCCTGCGCCTGCTTTTGGGGATAAGGCCGGTCGTCTTGTCTTCGCCGCGCTTGACTCCCATCACCTAGATGCCGGACGCAAGCTGAATATTTATGTTACAAACTGATTCTTCCGCCTTGTGCGCCGCGTGGGATCAAAAGCTTTCGCTACAAAAATCGACCCCCATGTCTGCATGAGCGTTGCAGGTTGAATTTCCTTTGGTAGAAACATGTTTAAAAAGGCATTGCTCGTAGTTGGTGTGGCTTCGATTCTGGGGGGCTGCGCTTCAGTTCCAATGGAATCAAAAGAAGCGTCTGCTCAAGCCAAGAGGTTTGACGTTCCCGCAGACGGGAATGCGGGACTGTATGTTTATCGGGATTCGTTTGGTGGCAAAGCACTAAAAAAAGACATATGGGTCAACGACGACTGTATCGGTGAATCGGCGTCAGACGTTTTTTTCTATACACAGCTGCCTGGTGACAAGGAACATACGATCTCTACTGAATCGGAGTTCTCGCCGAACAGCATGCGTCTGTTACTGGAGCGCGGGAAGAACTACTTTGTACGTCAATACATTAAGCTCGGTGCTTTCGTTGGTGGTGCAGACTTGGAGGTCATCGAGCCAGAAAAGGCAAAGACGAGCATCTCTAAACTTGAATTAGCAAAAAGCGGCACATGCAGCGGACCACTCAAGGCCATAGCGGATTCAGACGCCACTGACAACAAGTGACCTGCTTTGCTATCCTCCGGCGATCGCGTTCCACGGGTCACCGGCCTTGCTCCCACTCTGTTTAATAACCACGCGTGAGCGCGAAGCCGGTGTAAAGCCCATCTCGGCCGCCGCCTTCATCATGATCTGCGCCTGTTTGTTTACGATCGCAAGGTAAGGCGACTGCATCGGCACCCCGGTATTGGGTGCTTTGATGAGCATTCCGGTCTGCGAGAGTCTGTCGCTGGCTTCCTGGTACAGGTCATAGGCCACGACCCAAACCGTAAAGACCGAGGCGTCGATATCTTTCAATAACCCTGGTGGGGCCAACTCCACAACGTGCTGCCACGTAGTGCGCTGGCGATCCGTCAGCCAGTCTGGTGCGTACGTTAAATCCGCACGCGGTTGTGGTTCGTGGGGATTGATCGGGCGCTTGCCTGGATTGCCAGCAATGAGCTTTAACGCAGTGGGCGTAGGCTTTCTTCCTCTCATAGTTTTTTGCTAGGGGCTTATACCCCTCCATAGTCAAAATCGCGGCCACAAAAAAAGAGCGGGGCGGCCGGTCGCGCGTCTTTTGGCCTTGGAGTTCCATGCCCCCCTGCTAGGCAGACGTGTTTCGCTTAGGGTTTCCGAACCCGCCATCAAAGCGAGCGGTCTTACGCGAGTGGCACGGCACGCACAGCGCCTGCAGATTGCTTCGATCGTTATTGCCCGAGTTGCCATCGATGTGATCCACAGCTATTGCCAGCCGCACACGCCCGGCTTGCTCGCACATCACACACAGCGGCTGTTCAGTCAGGACTAGCCGGCGCAGCGCTTTCCATCGGCTTGTGCTAGTGGAAAGGCCTCGTGCTTGTCGGCGCTTGCGTGCTCGTTGGGCGTTGTCCGATTGATACCGGTCCTGCACGTGAGCCGCGCAGTAGCCAGGCCGGCCTATCAATGCGGCGCAACCCGGGTGGCGACACGCGGTGGGGGCGGCTCGAGGCATAAGTTCCTGTACTAATTAGGAGGAAAGCACGTATGTAATGTTGCTTGTAGAGACCGTCCGGGGCGCAGCGCTTGGCGGCGAGTTACCCAAGCAGTCCGAGGTCGTTAGAGCCAGAGGCGCTGCGTTACGGTATCCTTTGATTACAAAAGGGAGAGGCAGGCGTGAGATTTCAGTTTGATGTTGGCAGTACGTACAATCGTAATGACGTGGCAAGGGTGCTTGGTTTAGACAGTGCTCCGAAAGGGGGCGCATGGGCGACGGGCTATCTACGCCATCAGGACGCCTTTTTTGGTTTTCTGTGGTGTTGGTACACCGGGTCGAACGGGTCATGATTACGGCAACCATTTTGATGGTGACGAACTAATTTGGAGCGGTAGGCCTATCAGCCGACGAGGGCAACCCTTTATTGATGCAATGTGCCAGACCGATGCCGAGGTACACGTGTTTTGGCGGCAAGATAATAAGGAGCCTTTTACTTACGCAGGCTTAGGGCGCGCAGTCAGTATTTCCGATGACGTGCCAGCGCAGATACGGTGGCAATTCCGTAATACGGCGCAGGGAGGCGAAGGTTGGTTAGCCGAAGAGATCCCGCTCGACGTTGTTGACGCGTTGCCCGCGAACCTGATCGAAGGGGCGGTCAAGCGTGTGTCGGTCAATGCCTACGAGCGAAACCCTGTAGCGCGCAAGCTGTGCATTGCCGCGCATGGATGTCGTTGTGCCGCCTGCAACTTTGACTTTGATGCCGTTTACGGTGAGCTTGGCCGAGGCTTTATCCATGTGCATCACCTGCGACCGTTCAACAATCGATGCCATTAAGGCGCTTATTCATTCGCGGAACTGACGCCACAATTCCTGTGGGTTAACTTGCGACACTGTTGTCGGTGAGCGCACCGAATGCAACGCCATCATTCTCACGCACCGCTTGCCCACCGGTATAGTCCTGCCAGCGTCGCACGATAACGTCCACGTACTTGGGGTCCAGCTCAATGATTCGGGCGCGCCGGCCGAGCTTCTCGCACGCAATTACCGTCGTGCCAGAGCCACCAAAAGGGTCTAACACCAGGTCGCGTTGCTTGCTATTGTTTTTCACAGCACGCTCGACGAGCTCAACCGGTTTCATGGTCGGGTGCAGGTCGTTTTTGGCGGGTTTCTTGATCTGCCACACATCGCCCTGGTCGCGTGCGCCGCACCAGTAGTGATCGGTGCCGTCCTTCCAGCCGTACAGAATCGGCTCGTATTGACGCTGGTAATCGGCGCGGCCCAAGGTGAATGTGTTCTTAGCCCAGATGATGAAGGTCGACCACTTACCACCGGCAGCCCTGAAGGCGGCTTGTAGCGTATCGAGTTCCGAGGAACTCATGGCGATATACACCGAGCCCTTGGTGACACCGAGAATATTCTGGCACGCCGCCTGGAGGAAGCCTTGGAAGTCACTGCCCAGGTTGTCATTCAGAATCGGGCGGTTAGTGCCACGCATCTTGTCTTTGGCCGTGTTGGCGTAGTTGACGTTGTAGGGCGGATCGGTAAAGGTCATATCGACAAGCTCCGCACCCAAGAGCTTCTTGTAATCCTCGGAGCTAGTCGCATCGCCGCACAGCACCTTGTGCTCGCCCAACACCCATATATCGCCGGGACGCGAGATAGCATTGTCCTCAACCTCCGGCACTTGATCATCATCGGTTTGGCCTTCATCGATGCCCGCGAGCAGGGCATCAAGCTCGGTCGCTTCGAACCCCAGCAACGCTAGATCCACATCGGCGAGCTTGAGCTCGTTCAATTCCAGCCCCAGCATCTCGTCGTCCCAGGCCGCGTTTAACGCTAGGCGGTTATCGGCCAGGATGTAGGCGCGCTTTTGGGTTTCCGACAGATGGGCCAGTTCAATGACGGGCAGCTCGTCCAAGTCCAGCATCCGAGCAGCCAGCACCCGACCGTGCCCGGCGATGATGCCGTGGCGACCATCGACCAGCACGGGATTCGTAAACCCAAACTCCCGGATACTCGCAGCCAACTGCGCGACTTGGGCGGTGCTGTGCGTGCGAGCGTTTCTAGCGTAGGGGATCAGCGACTCGGTCGGGCGGTACTCGATGTGTAGGGAGGTCATAGTCTCAAGGGCTACCAAGCGGGCATGAAAAAGCCCGCCAAGAACACAAGGTTCGAAGCGGGCTTCAGAGGGGACGAGCAAAGGCGGCTGTTTCAACACACCTTTGGTCACCATAGCCAAAATAGTACGCTAATTCGGGGAAAGTGTTGCACGCCAATTCGGGCTCAAAAGGGACAAATGCACGAGGGCAGGGACAACCAGCTTAAGCGTTACGCTGTTTGCCCCAAATTCACGGACGCCCGGGCACGTCGCGCCGGCCTAAATGCCCCAAAATCTGTTCGATCGCGTGGTTCCAGCGTCGCCATGCGGTGGTGCGATCACACCCAAAGCGCCGCCCGATCGTCTGCCAGCCGTGGCCCTTGGAGCGCATCAGCACCAGGTGGCGCTGGTTGAGCTCGAGCCACTGCAGCCAGCGCAGGGTCTCGAGCATCCGGTCGATCTCTTTCGGGCAAACCGGTGGCGGGCGATACGCCGGCTCATCGTCGCTCGCCAGCACTTCCCAGGGTTGGCGCACGATCTCTGGCCAGCTGTTGAAGTAGCCCTGAACCCGGGCGGGCGGCAAGCCACGGGCGGTCGCGGCGGCCTGCTCAAAGCGATGTGCAATGTGTTCGATGGTCAGCGTGCGGTCCATGGCGTTAGCCCCTTTCCTGATCCAGCGCCCAGTACAGCAGAGCAATGGCATCGGCTTCGTTGTCGTCGCTGGGGGCGTGACCACGGGCTTGCATCGCTGCCACCATCGCGTCCTTGCCGACGTTACCCTTTCCGGTGGCGTGCTTCTTGATCGTGCCCACTGGCACGCCTTGATACGGGATTTGGTGGTGCTCGCACCAGGCGGTAAGCTGCCCCATAAAACCGCCGTAAGCGTGCGCGGCATCGACGCCGATGTGGCGACGAACTTCTTCGAACACGACTAGCTCGATGCGTTCGGTGCAGCCCTTCAGTTCGGTCAACCAGCGTTTGAAGCGCAAGAAACGCATCCCGCCGCCTTCGAAGCGCCCGGACTTAAACGAGACGCTGCCGCTGGTAATGTGGCGCGCGTCGCCGGCCAGCGCCCATCCGGTCTGGGTGCCCAGGTCCAGCGCAAGGGTGGAGTGTGTTGTTTTCATTGGGGTTTTTCCTTTAGTAGCGCTTTTGTGACCGAACGTGCCCGAAATCCCTATTACTCTCTATACGTGTGTACGTGCGCAGCTATAGAGAGTTATCAGGAACTGGGGCACGTTCGGTCACACGGCCGGTTTTAGTCATCGCGATAGAGGTTGGAAGTGCCGTAGTCTTTTGGCTTGAGAGTCAAGCCAGCAAAGCCTTTCACGCCATAACTGAGTCGCGTGCGCTCAAAGTTCCGGTTGGCCATCTGCTGACCCAGCCAACGACTGGTTCCCACGTACTCGCCACGCTTTGCCGCCCACTCTTGCCAGCGTTGAAACAATTCTGCGACGGCCACGCGAGCCTCGGAATGGATTTGTGCCTCCTCTTCTAAGAAGTCCCCGATGGCATCTTCCTCGTCGAAGTAGTCGTCGGTGGCGGCCACCACGCACGCCGGGGGTTTGAGCCCGTAACGCTGCCAGTCCAGGCAGCCTTGAACGGCCCACGCCAAGATTCCGTCGCGCTCGGCCAGTAGCTTTTCGGTGAGACCACCGTCGCGTTTGTCGGGCGGGATGGTGACCGTAAATGGAATCAAGTGCAGACGGCGCTTCATGGCTTCATCGACGTTGCGAATTGCGGGTTTGTGGTTGCCAGCGATAACGAGCTTGAACTGTGGCGTGTATTCAAAAAAGTCCTGACGCATAAAGCGGGCCGAGATCTTGTCACCCCCGGTGATCGCTTTGAGTTTGGACTCGTTCCAACGCCGGCCCTGCTCGGTCTCGACCGAAGACACGAAGCGCGCCCCGCGCAAGCCGGCGAGCTCGGTAGGATGTCGATCCCCGCGTGCTTCCATGAACGCATCCATCGGCGCATTGCCGGCGTAATCGCCCAGGATCGTGCTCACGACGTTGACGAAGACGCTCTTGCCGTTGGCTCCGGTGCCGTACAGGAAGAAGAGGGCGTGCGCCGTGGTCGATCCACTCAAGCAATAGCCCACCATCCGTTGCAGGTACGTGACCAGATCACGATCACCGCCCGTAATGTCGTCAAGAAACGTCTGCCAACGCGGTGCTTCGCCCCGAGGTGTGGCCGTGGCGAGTTTGGTCATACACTCCGCGCGGTCGTGCGCACGCAAATGGCCGGTTGCGAGGTTCACGACACCTCCGGGAGTGTTAAGGGCGAAAATATCCGCATCCCATTCCTCGGCGGAACACGCGTGCTGGCGATCGGTACGGGTGAGGCGCTCCACGCCGCCGACCGTATTGCTGGCGGCAAGCTTTGCTGCCAGGCGATGGGTGTCTGCAGACAGGGCCGATTGCCTGCAGATTCCTCGAATCAGGTGGGCAATGAGCAGCGTTTCATCGACGCGCCAGCGCTGGCCGGTCCACATCAACCACTTGCCCCACGCCGCGCAGTAGCGCCAGTCCTCGCCGTAGGCGTGGGTAAAGGCGAGGGCTAGCGCATCGTCGGTCGCCCACACCGAGGGCTCCTGGCTGGGCGAGGCGGCGGCCGGCTTGATGCTCATCCGGGGTCCGGCTGCCAGAAACCGCGCCACATCAAAGCCGTCGAGCAAGGCATCAGCCACATCCCAGCCATCGGGCTTGTCGTCGGGGGGCAGCAGAATGTCGCAAGCCACCGCACCGGCTGCGAGTACGGCTTGAGCGGCGGCGGTGGCGTAATTCCAGCCTGGTGCATCGCGGTCTGGCCAGATGAGCACGCCTTTGCCTGCGAGCGGTAACCAGTCGGTTTTATCGACTGGCGCATTGGCTCCGTGCATGGCGGTGGTCGCGACAATGCCTTGTTTGATCAGGGCTTGCGCGCATTTCTCACCTTCCACCAGGACAATAGAATCGGCATTGAGAAGTCCCGGCTGGTTGTACAAAGGGCGTGGGTCAGGTGGGGCCATCTTGCGACGCACGGCATCCCACGGGCGGAACTCTTTCTTGACGCCGGGAGGGTCGTAGCGATAGACCACGGCAATGAGTTTGCCATCAGCATCGCGGTAATCCCACTTGGCGGTGGCCGGTCCGAGCTCGTCCACAGGCGCTTGCTTGCGTGCTTTCGGACGCGAGGCGACAACTGGAGCGGTCCCCATCAAATGCAAGGCGTGCTCCAAGACGCGCGGGAAATCCGTCGCGGTGTTAACGCCGAGGTGAGCGGCAATTAAATCAAACACATCGCCCCCATCGCCGGTGGCGCGATCGGTCCACAGACCTGCCTTGGCCCCCTCGAGCACCACTTCCAGGCTGTCGCCGGGGCTACCCAGTACATCACCGAGAATGAAATGGCCTCGGCGGGTTTTGCCGGCGGGGAACATCGTCGCGAGCACTGATTCCAGACGCGCTAGAAGTTGCGCGCGCACGTCATCACGGGTCTGCTGCGGGGGATCGACAACCATCACATCATCGTTAAAATCCATCATAACGAGACCTCGCTGCCCTCGGTATCGCCGCCGGATTGTTTGTTCGCCTGCGCCCAGACCGCCAGTTCGGCCGAGCGGTAGCGCACCAGGCCCCCCATGATGTAGTGCGGGATCTTGTATTTGGCGCGCATCGCCTGGTCGGCAAACCAGTAGTAGGGTAGGCGAAGCGCAGCGGCGGCTTCCTTGGCATCGATCATCGGATCCTGGTGACCGGCGACGGGTGGTAATGCGTTTTCTTTATTCATGATTGGGACCTCCAGCACCGGTCTTGGAAGGGGCACATCCGGCACTCAAAATGGGTGGGTTCGATAAAGGATCGGGGTAGCAGTTCGCCCGCATCGGTCGCGGTAATGACCTTGACGGCGCGGTCCGACATCTTTTGGGCAAGCGCGGCGTTAAACGGCACGATTTCGGTGTGAACCTCCATGCTGTCGGCGTTGACTGCAGTGAATACGGCAGGGTGTTCGTGCAAATTGAAGTAGGCCTGGTAGGTCGCCACCTGCGCGGCATAGACGGGTCTTGCCACCGCAAGTCCCTGTTTGACGATCTGCGTGAAGGAACGCACACCTACGCATTTGTTCTCCCAAAGGGCCGGGTAGGAAAAACCTTCGAGGCCATCAACGAGTACGCCATCGCAGTGCCCGCGAAGTTTGCCGTTGGCAGCAGAAAAGCCAAACTGCTGCCCGTCGCGATCTTCGGTTTTAAGAACGAACCCGGCTAACCGCAGCCACCGAATGACCATGTCCTCAGTGCGGTGGCCTCGCTCAAAAATGCGCAGCAGTCGTCCAGAAAACGCTCGGCCTGGATCGACTGGGGCTTTCGCATATTCGTATTGCAACTGACGCTCGCAGGCCGCCCCCAGACGGGATGCACCGAGATAGTCGCGCGGGGTGGCGGCATCCCGTTCCGTTTCAAGCGCTTGGTCGAGCAGTGCTTGCATCCGTTCGGAGACGCTGGCCGAGGTGTTGAAATCCATCATGCCTTGTCCTCCCAGGGTAGGTCGTCTTTAAGACTCGCAAAGGGGTTGTCAATCATCGGATCGGCAATTGGCGCTTTGACGCCCGCCACCGCCGGCACGCGCGTGGCCTCGTGGTGTTCGACCATCGTCTCGGTGTAGCCGGTGATGATGGCCTCGATGACCTGTAACGCCTGAGCTTCTGAATAAGCCCCGAGGGGCTTATCGAACCCGATTTCATTGGCCGCCTCGCCAAAGAATTTGAGACACTTTTGCATGGCCGCGCGCTCATGTTGCGTCGGATCAATCACGGTGAACTCCTTTTCCTGGTCCTGGGCGTTGCTCCATTGCCCATAGGTCTGATGAAAGACGTTCTGACACCGCACTGAGCAAAACACCCAGTCCAGGGGATAGCGGTTCGGGCTTCCGGGTTTGTGCCGTGTATCGGTGTGCCCGAAGCCACGGGCTTGTCGTTTGCATACCCAACATTTCATTGACCCTCCTCATTGCGCCCAGGCCGGTTTGCCGCCTAGGGCTGCGGGTTGTGGGACAGGGGCCGCGCGGGCAGGCGTTGTTTGGGCGGGTGCACCAGATGTGCCACCGCCTGAATTGGCTTTAGGCGTTACACCCATCAGCACTGCATACTCTTTGTAATCAGGCTCGACCGCCGTTTTGACGACGTTGCGATCCTCGCCTTTGTTGTCCTTTTCAATATCGACGCGTGCCAGGAATTCCAGCCCGTCCAGTTCATGAAAGCCTTCGATGCGACGGGCGGCTGCGGCCAGCGGTGAGTTGTCCTGCGGAGAAATGTTGCGGGCACTGTTTAAGGCCGCCCGGATAAAGCTGCGCCCCATCTGGCCCCAGGTTGGCCCATTTTTGGAGTGCAAGCCGATATTGCTCCACAGCTTGCGCTTGGCGTGTGGGCCGGCCGTCACGACAAACTCGCAAGATAGATACACGCTGCCAGTCTCGAACGATTCGCTCGCGTAGCCGCCGGTCCAGCCTTGGGCTGGATCGTCAAAACCACCGGGTTTGATTGTCATGCGCACCGCGACGACGGTCCCCTTGGGGATCAGATCAAAGCCCGATTGTTGGGCGTCGGCGTCGTTAAAGTCATTCCAGTTTTGAGTTGTCATTGTCTATACTCCGACGGATTCAGTAGAAGGTTTCGATACGGGCTGGCTTGCGCACTTGGCGATGAGCGCACCCAGGTCGGGCGCTTCGAGCAGGTCAAGGCGACCGCTGCGGTCTTTGGCGGGGTAGCTATACGGATTGAGGGTGTGGGTGATGAACGCTCGGTAATTGCCGTCTTCGGCCTTAATTTCCGCTAAGGTAACGACCTCGTCGACGATCCCGGGAAGCTCAAGGCTCGTTTTCGATCCTTCGATTTGCGGCACGAACACCTTGCGATTGAAGTCGTCCAGACGCTCATCAAGGATGGCGACAAACACCACGTTCTTACCCCGGGCGTGCTGCAGGTGCGTTAACGCCCCGATCATTTCCTGACCCAACAAACCATAGGCCGCACGTAAATCCTGCTTGCCGGAACGGTCGCTGACCGCCCCCGGTTGGGCTTTGCACCACGCAAAACACATGCGTGACAATTGCGTGATCGAATCTAAAAAGAAGGTCTGGTATTGATCAAGCTGCGCGGGTTCGCCAAACTGCCCGATGACGTGCTCAAAGTGCGCTTTCGAGAACGCCGCCTCGGCGGGCAGCGACCGATCCGGACCGGCCAAGAACACGAATAGATCGCGAGCCTCGGGCCAGGACGTGGGTCGGATGGTGTCGCCTGGCCAGTCAGCGACGGCGAGATCCCCGGCTTCGACGTCGATAAAAAGCGTGGTTTTAGCATCCAGGCTTTTAAGCTGCGTGGTTTTACCGATGCCGGATTTACCCAAGAGCAGGAGCTTGACGCCCCGGCGCTCGGCCATGCGCTCAGACGCCGATACGATAGGCAGTGCCATTACGCCACCTCGCGCAGTTGTTCAGCCACCGCCGGGTTCCAGAGGATCTGGTAACCACTGTGGCCATTGCGCGAATACGGCATGGCCTCGCCCCATTCGCTACCGGCATCGGTCAGCTCCCATTCGTCGCGTTCATTGCGAATCTGAAAACCGTAGGCCGCCAAGCGTTGGTTGGTAGCTTTAGCGGGGCGTGCGATCAGCTTGCCGAGTTGTGTGGCGTTTAGCGCGCAGATCGGCTCGTCGTTGGCCGGTAGCGCGCGGCGCAGGGTTTCGAGCGCGAGGCCAGTGTTTTCGTGGATGCAGGTCAAGGTCGCTGCCATGGCGATACCACGCTTGACGCCTGGCATCTTGGCTACCGCTTCGCCGATGAGCAGCAGAGCGCCTACGGTGTCCTGGGCGTGTGTCGGCAACGCGGGCGCATTAGCAGTCATGGCGTAGTGGCCGGTTTTGCGCAATGCCGGCAACACATCGTGGGTGATCCAGCGCTTGAAACGTCTGGCTTCCGGCTTTCTGCTTCCGAGGATGAGAACATATAGGCCGGACTCGTTGACCACAGCCATGTCCTGCTTGCCCCCAGGGGTGTCAATTGAACTGACACCCTTTTCATCTTCGTCCAGTCGGTCTAAAGCCATACGGCTGTTGCCGATGGTCAGAGCGTCACAGACATCCACGCCCGCAAACCAAGGATTTCCAGCGGAATCGAGGTGAACACGAACGGCGTGGGTTTCGAACTGAAACGGCATAATATTGGACATGATCAGTCCTCCGAAGTTACGGTGAGGTGGAATGAGGGCTTGCCTGCTTCGACGGTGCGCGCTGCTGCAAATTGCTGTTGCAGTGCCGGTGGCCAGTTGGTGTAGCGGGACTCGGAGACAGAGAGCTTGATATCGAGATAGCTTTCGACGGGCTCGCCAGAAGCCGCGATGCGAGTCGCCATTTCGGTAAGAAGCTTCTGATCCCATTTCACGCGTTTGGGTTGCTCGAACTTGATGGCAAGCGCGCCGTCATGGATGTGGCTGGTACCGAAGTCACGGCCGGAATCGCGCAGTGCGGTGCGGGATTGTTCGCCATAGCGTTGCTCGAGCGCCGCGTCGAGTTTGAGCCGTGCTTTTTTTACCCAGGAGATCAGTTCATTGAGGTTAATATCGACTTCGTGAAGCTGTGCCGGGGTTAAGGCCGCCAGTTGGCCAACGGACATCTCGGCAAGCTCGGCGGGGAATACGGTAAGGGTTGTCATGGTCGGCCCCTTACGCGTACGCACGAGTTGAGGTCGAGTTGCGCGAAACGCGCCGCTCGAAAGTCTCAACGTCGGCGATCAGGTACGAAACGCGGCTACCGAGCTTAATGAAGGTCGGGCCCAGTCCGCTCTGACGCCAGCGGCGTAGACTTTTAACGGACAGGTTCCAGCGCATGGCGAGCTCGTGCTCGTCCATGGCCAGGCGTAAGGTGTTGCTGATGGTGGACCGGCGTGCAGCGCGGTTCAATTGTGTGGATGGAACAGGATTGTTCATCATGGTATGACTCCTATAGAAAAGGGGTACATACCGAACTATCCGGATAAAACTCTAGGCGATCGCAAGCCGAACTCTATGCGATCTCTATGCGCGTGGAGGATGGTTGTTAGAACGGCTTAGCGCTTGTCCGAGAGACAGTGCGAACTTACAATGCAAGTATTATTCGGACGTGACAGATGTTTGGGGATAGCTATGAAACTGGTTGCTTTGATTTTTGCTCTGGTTATGCCGCTTTCTTCATTGGCGCAGGATCAACATGTTCCAAAGCAGGTCCTTGATGATTTTGCTCGCGATTTGTCTCAATTGAATGAAGTGGTTTTGGAGGCACAACGACTGCAGAATGCCCAGGCTCCACGCACTCCACAAGCGGGATCTGGTGTGAGTACGATCACGATCACCAATACGTCGGCCGCTGTTCATGCCGGGGCAAGCGATAGCTCTACGACAATAGATAAAGTGCTTAAAGGCAAGACTTTGCCGGTTATTGATAAGGTTGGTGACTGGTATGCCATTGAGCTCCCAAAGTCCTCAGAGGGACTAGGCGCTGGCTGGGTTAAAGCTGCCGATGCAGTTCCATCTTCTACTGCTGGATGGTCAATACCTTCTTTGTTAGATCCCGCTAAGTTCCTCATCGATAAAGCTATGGAGCTAAAGCAAAAATGGGCCAATAATAATTACATTTCCATTACGGGATTTTCGATAAGTACCACACCACCGAATCTGACCGTAGATTTTAAATTCGAGTAGATCAAGGCTGGCTGTGCCGGTATCGGCGGCCAGCCAGTTGTGTGAGGTTCAAAGTAAGCAAGCGAGTGGACTATACCCACGGCTAAACAAACAACGTCCAACCACGGGTCGTACCTTGGGGGTGTCCGAAGTATGTCTTCCAGGTTTCTCCTTTAAAGGCTTGTCCTGGCCCGTTGTAGCCCATCCCTTCAAATAGAACGCCACCTTGCAACACAGGGTTATTCGCTCTGTATGCGTTGACCAGTCGATCGATGATGAGGATCTGCTTGCCCAATAACGCCCATGGGTCTTTGCCTGGAATGAGCAATGTCGCGCTCCCTTTGCCGGCTATATCACTATGGATGATGAGTTCCACAGTTGTAGCAGCTTGGGCGCGGTTCTTACCATCGACTGATGCCTGCAGCAGGCGAGCTTGATCGATTGTGATTTCGTCGGCGTCGCCTTCCAAGACCTCCTGAAGTGACACGACAACGTTGGCTCCAAGATATTCCGGGTGGAATTCTGTAGCCGTCAAAACAACGCCATAGCCGATTTGACCCTCGCCCCGTAGGTAGGCCTCCACTTCGGAAATGATATCCAGGCGGTTTAAGCGGCGAGCCAGATAGACCGGAATGTCGTCGTTCCCAATTGCAAGGATGCCTAATTTTGTGACACTAGCTTCGGCTTTTGGACGTTGTCCCATTCGCATGGCGCCGACGAGCCCCTTGATGATGCGCTCGTTAAGCCAACCGCGCATGACTTCAAAGCGTTGTAGCTCGTCAGGATGTATTTCAATAGGATCGTGGGTGACAGGATCTTCTGCGATAAGGTTTTCGCCGACAGTACGTACGGTCAGCAAAACAGGTGTTCCGTCGTCATTAATGTGTGTGACATCCATCGCACGCACCATGGGCTTGAGAAAGCCGCCCGCCAACAGAACTTCGACATTTGCACCCCATTGCTCGAGCATGCGACGGCGCACTTCGCGATCATCCGCCTCGTATAGCTTAAGCATTGCAGAAAACTGACTGGCTTCCTGGTTAGCGGTAAGAGGTGCTACTTGCGTCATGATTCCGTAGCGCTCGAGGATGGCAAATCCAAGTTCTCGTTCCTGCGGCTCGCGCCGACTGGCCAAATTGCATCGGTTGGGCGTGGTCAGGGTGATGGGGACGTTAGCTTCCTTGCCGTCCTTCATGAAACGCATGTTGATGACAACACGACTTATAAGTGCTGCATTCGTGAAAATATTGTTGTCACCCAGTAAATCCCGAGTGGCTTCTTCAATGTCGTCGGTCTTGTCAATCTTGAGTGAGACACGGCGTTTGTAATTTTGGGGCCGCGCTTCGGCTTCAAGCACACGCACGTCAAGAACATCCAGATCGGCTATCACGTCCTGCGGCAACGAAAGAGAGCTATAGAAGCGGGTCAGATTATATTGACGCATCGTGACGGGCCTGCCCGATAGGTCGGTATTAACGGCAGTCTGCGCAAACGACGCGGCAATAAGCATTCGGCTGGATTGTTGCTCGCAAAACACTTCTACTGATTTTCGTTCCGGCTGGAACACGATGGTGACCTCGACGGGAGGGCGATAGTAAATCGGCTGTGTCGACAGGTCGTTATTAATCTCCTGAACACTGTTTGTATCGCCAGCGTGCCGGATCAAGAAAAGATGAACTGCGGTGACTTGCCCATCAGGCTGGGTTTGATTGAAGGGTAGATGCTGCACTTTACAAGGTCCGCCCAAGCCGAGTTTTTCTTCGAGTGCGGTCTCCAGCTGATTCCGTTTTTCATCCGTCCATTCGAAGCCGCTAATGTCATCGCAGTCGACATCGAACCCCTCATAGAGCTTGCCATTGTTGCGGTGGTGCTCTGCATAAAAATACTGCTCTGCCTCCTCAAATAGTTCGGGCGCGCGAAGGTAGACGACGGTAGCGCGACCAAAATCATCGTGCTGTGCACTGAATTGCGTTTGTAGCGAACTGTCTGCGTCGTCGTACTTATACAGTCGATCGCGCACCACCTGGATCGCCTCGACTCCTTTGTCCTTTGATAAAGAAATGATGCGTCGTGAATGCCCATCCAGCGTTGCAGCCGCCTTAGGTTCGAGACTGGCGCATATTTCCAGGATGCCCAATCGGACTTCTTGTCCAGTACCATTAAGTATAGGTTCACTGGGCCAGTCGATGGCTCCGAAAGGATGCGTATCTTGGTTGAGGGGACACGTAACAATAAGGTTTTTGATAGCGTCAAGAGGTGCGCTTTCAACATAGTGGTGTAGCGACGGGATGTTTTTATAGCTCTTGCTCATCGCTCGTGCTCCTCGTTTAAGGCATTTTGGCGCGGATCCGTATCCAAAAATGCTGCTGCTAATAACTGTTTCTTCGTGCTATATCCCTCGCAACCTGTCGTCATCCCTCGTCCCTGTCGCTCAACTGGTATAAAAATGTTATTCGATGTTACCAGTCTATTGTGGCGATCGGGCGAGATTTACGGTGAAGCTAGTGGTAGCCAATAGCAGCGTAGGAAATCGACCTTGTCGTCGCGCGGGCAACGACATTTAGAGCGTCCATTACCCTACGTTGCCCCATGCTTCGGACGTTTTGGTCGAACATAGAGATCACTTCCATTGCTTTGATCTCCTATGAAAAACTCTGAATTACCGGCTCCTAGCGCCATGTCACCCGGCCAGTGCGCCAGTGAAATTGCCACCATCTTGGCCGCTGCCATCACCCGTTCGTATGTCACCCCCATGCCCAAAGCAGAGAGCGAGTTCGGACTTGCTATAGTGCCGACAGTACACGTTCATACAACCCCGTATCAAGAAAAGGAGTTGTCATGATCACGCCTAATCCATCCGTTTCGGCACAGGTCGCAAGCCTGCCGGCACTGCACATCAAAGAGCTATGGGTGCTCTGGGATCAGTATTTTCCCCGCAGGCCCGAGCGGCCAAATCGCAGCTACCTGGAATCGCGCGTGGCGTACAAAATTCAGGAAGCCGCCTACGGTGGCTTGTCGATGGCCACGCGCATGCGGCTCGAAGCCATCGGGGCCAAACATTCCAAGATCAAGATTCGCGCCCGAACGCAGGAGTTTCAGTTTGCCCCAGGCACGGTTTTAGTGCGGGAATGGGGCGAGCGCGATCATCGCGTGACGGTCACAGCAGAAGGGCGCTTCGAGTACGACGGCCAGACGTTTAAGAGCTTGAGCGCGGTGGCCCGGCACATTTCGGGCACGCACTGGTCGGGGCCAGCATTTTTTGGCTTGCGTAAATCGAAGGAAACTAGTCTATGAGCGACGCATTGAGTGTGGCGGCTTCTAAACCCCGTAAACGCTGCGCGGTGTATTGCCGCGTGTCCTCGGACGAACGGCTAGACCAGGAGTTCAACTCCATTGACGCCCAAAAGGAATCGGGCCAGGCTTATGTGGCCAGCCAACGCTCGGAGGGGTGGATTCCGGTGGCCGACGATTACGACGACCCAGGGTTTTCCGGTGGGAACACCGAGCGCCCCGGTTTAAAACGCCTGATGGCCGATATCCAGCGCGGGATGGTCGACATCGTTGTGGTGTACAAGATCGACCGGCTGACCCGTAGCCTGGCCGACTTTTCAAAGATGGTCGAAGTGTTCGATGCGCACGGCATTTCCTTCGTGTCGGTCACCCAGCAATTCAATACCACGACCTCGATGGGCAGGCTGATGCTTAACGTGCTGTTGTCCTTCGCCCAGTTCGAGCGCGAGGTCACCGGCGAGCGGATCCGCGACAAGATTGCGGCCGCTAAGCGCAAGGGGCTGTGGATGGGGGGTGTGCCGCCACTGGGTTACGACGTTCAGAATCGCCTGCTGCTGGTCAATGATGCCGAAGCAGCGGTGGTGCGACGCATCTTCAACGAAATGCTCACCATTGGGTCGCCCACGCAGATCGCCGCACAACTTACCGCCGAGGGCATTACTACGAAGGCTTGGACGACCAAAGATGGTCGTACCCGTACCGGCGCACGGATCGATAAACAATACCTGTATAAGTTGCTGCGCAACCGGACGTACCTGGGGGAGCTCTCGCACAAAGGCAGCTGGTTTGAAGGTGCCCATGACGCCATCATTGATTATGGATTGTGGGGCCAGGTGCACGAGGTGCTGGCCAAGGATGCGAAGGTGCGCGCGGCACAAACCAAAGACCGATCGCGTACGGATGCCTTGCTTCGAGGGCTCTTGTACAGCCCTACGGGGGAAAAGATGTACCCGACATTCACATCCAAGAAGAATGGTCGCAAGTACTGCTATTACATTTCCAAATCCGAAGCGAGATTTGGCGCAGGTGGAAAAACCAACGATAGCTTGCCAGCCGCCGAGATCGAAGGCGCCGTGGTGGCGCAAATCAAAACGGTGTTGGCCAGCTCTGAGTCCATCGCGGCGGTGTGCAATGTCATTGCCAACAATGGCGCGTCCATTAACGAGGACGAGGCTGTGATGGCGCTACACCAGCTTAACGACGTATGGGAACAGCTTTATCCGGTTGAGCAGCACCGTATCACCAACCTGATGATTGAACGAGTCGACTTAGTGCCAGGCGGCTTGAAGGTTCGATGGCGCGAGTTGGGCTGGAAGCAACTGATCGGAGAGTTCGCACCGGCGAGCATTGGTGCCGAGTTGCTCGAAGCGGAGGGCACGGCGTGACGGCGGTATTGGAAACGTTTGTGCCGGCCGTGTTTGCGCGGCGTGGCATCCAGCGCCAGGTCGTGACCGGTGAGCCGTTATACGATGCGACCTTTGTTGAGTTATTAGGACGAGCCTTTCATTGGAAGCATTTGCTGGATGCCGATGCACAGCCCAGCGGCGCAGCGATCGCAAGGGAAGAAGGGTTGCATCATACGACGGTGACCGATTTGTTGCGGCTGACGCTGTTGGCCCCGGATATTATCGATCGGTTTTTGGCAGGCCAGCAGCCGTCGCAGTTCACGTTTACCGCGTTCCGTCAGTGGCCGTTACCCGTGGTCTGGGATGCGCAGCGCGAGCTTATCGCGCGTTTTGATTAGGAGACGGTGATGGCGGCAAAAGGAAATGGAAAAATGACAGGCAAACCGGTGACGTACCGGGCACCCGGCCCAGCCAGTGGCGTGCAGATGGAAACCTTCATTCCCTGGACACTGGTGAAGCGGCGCGTACGGCGCGAGATCATTACGCCTCTGGATGCCCCGTCAGAGTTCAGGCAAGAAGCCGCCCTGGAGCGTCGTGAGCGCCAAGCGGCGCAGGATACGCCGCTGATGCGTGCTTTAGGTCTGGCGCACCACTGGCAAAGGCTGCTGGATGAAGGAAAATTTGTATCGCTTACTGAAATTGCCGACGCTGAAGGCATTGATCTCGGACAGACCAGCCGCATTGCCCGGTTAGTCTATCTTGCGCCGAACCTTGTTGAGATAGGGTTGGCGAAAATGAACAACGGGCTGGCATTAGAAAGCCTGGCCCGCAGACAACTTCCGACCGATTGGTCTGAGCAACGAACGATAGGAGCCTCAAAATGACGAAAAAAGGCGACAGCGGGTCAACAGAAACAGTATCCCATCCGGCAATGAGCACGCAGAGGTATCAGGAAATTGAGGATGCCTGCTTTGAAATAGGATGCACGTTAAACGTATTGATCGACATCTTCCTGGCCGATGGCGATTGCCAGAACGAGGATGCAGCTGGCGTGCTGATGCGTGTGCGCACGGCGTTCGGTACGGTTCGGCAAGCCGTTGAGGGTGGTGAAATCGGACCGTGGCCGCCCTGTTGCCACCAGGGATAATTCTGGATGAATTGCCGATATCAAGACTAGGTACCATCGCCATCGCGTAGTGATTCCAAGACTTTTGCTGTAGCAATAAGATCGGTTTCCTGTTGCATTAGGTTCAAAGGCTTTGCCAATTGAGATAACGTATCAGCGATCCTTTGAAGCTGCTCAGCTGACTTTTTTTCCCAGTTTTTGTCTGATCCGTCGGTACCTTCAAAAGAGCGGATATCGATCTGTGAAACTGACCTATGTTTTGCTTTCCAGATGCGTAGTGGCGGCTTACTACTGTAAGTTGCTGTGATGTCTAGCAGTCCATCGCCTAATCCTCTTTTTAGGCCTCCATATTGACCCCATGTGATGATTCGCTTTTCGCCTGGGAGAAATGATGTAATTCCATTGATCAGGATGCCATTGTCCATAGGCTTTGGCTCCTTTGCATCGCCGAATCCGAACGCTCGTGATGGTATGTCCCGATTTGATGTGAACTGGACATCAAGCGCAGCTCCTTTGCCAGTGTTTTCTATAACTAGATTGATTATCGTGGAGCGTTGATAGTCTGGTACGGCATATACGACCACTTCTGGATCACGTTGAAGTCGTAGGAGGCGATAGCTTACGATTACCGAAGAGAGCGCGATGAGAACTGCGGCCCAGCTTAATAATTCAGAAGTCATGAGAGTGGGGCCTTATTAAGATTTTGGAAACCACAATTTGCTTTGGCTTATATCAGCGAATTTAGGGCGCGTGTATTGAGTGCGCAGTTGTTACCGCTCGTAGTTCGACAGAAATGTCTCGTACGCGTGGATTAGTAAGCAGCGCACCTCGAGCATGTAGGATGTGACCATTGACGTACGGTCTATAGGTTGAGTATTCGACAGCGACGCTATGGGGCATTGAATACGCATCTGTTATTTGGAAAAACTCATCAAAAATTACGATAATCAATTCGTCAAAACCTTGTGTGTCCAGATTACGTAGTACGCTTAATTGCCGTGATCTGTTGCCTTTCGTTACTCGGCGGGCTTTGATTTGGATCTTTTTACCCGACTTGGAAATTGCATCGTAGCTAGCCGACGAGTTGTTTGCGAGCGTCAGCCCAAAGGCTACAGAAACCAGCCATTCTGCGTAGTCGCCAACTGGATTGTTCTTTGTCCTGAGCACACCGCGATGCCTGAGCTCGGCTATTGCGTCGCAATGAAGTCCCAACAGTTCGTGGACTGATAGTTTTTCGAGGTCCATGTGCTAATCGTGTCTCGCTTGAGTCCAGATCGAGGGAATTGCAAACCATGCCTCTGGTCGCGAGGCCCGCACAATTGGAGAGGGGTGCGCAGAGTCAAAAATCCGTAGATTTTGATTTGCGAAAAGCTGTTTTGCCCGCTGAGCTTTTTTCCCGACGAGGACAATTGTCCGAAGTTTTGGGAGTAGCGGCAAGAGGTTATTAAGATCCTCAACGCCGAGCCGTAGCTCTGCATTTGTTACCTTGCGTGTGCCATTCCAACCAGGGATGATATTCCAAAGAACGGTACGTTTACGCGGCAGGCCCGCTTCATCCATGAATGCAAAGGTCGCCTCAGCCGAAGGGTCATCGTTGTTTCGTGAAATAAAGCCAGATCCTTTTCCTCCCGACGATGTCATCGGGCCGGGTTTTTCGAGTAGGAAAAGAATATCGGCATTGACGCCACCGTCCAGCGGGTCGAAATCAGGAAACTCCCAAGTTGGACGGCTTGCCCTTAGGTTCCGAACAAAAACCGTGAGCGGAGCGATATGAGGGTCTTGGAGCATTCGCCGACGAGCCATGACGACCTCGGGTGAACGAAAGGACCGAGCACAATCAGCGGTGTCAGCTTCCATAGGACTCGATAGTTCCCCTAGGCATCGCGAAACACCTCGGCTCTGTGGAAATCCATAAAAGACTGGTGGCTGGCGGTTAAGTTGACCCGCATATCATCACAAATTCCCAGTTCTTCAGGTTCTGAAAGCTGAGGCGAAATGACTATAAGGCCGGACGTATCGAAGGTTATAAAGCCTTTGTCGAAAGCCGCGTCGAGATTAGGAACGAGTAGTAAGCCGTTAAATTGACATAGGCGCTCCGTGTTGCTCGAAACTCGCCAGGGTTTGATATGCGACGCAACCAAAAAATTCGGGTCAGAATAGCGAGTAACGGCACAATACTTCCAATAAGCGATTATGCGCTGTCGGAATTTACCTTGACCAAGCCGAGCTTTAAGCAGATTCAAGCGTTCAGTTTCCCCAACGGAAGTGTCGTTTAGAACATTCTCGATATCGCTTTCAAGTCCCCCACTATATCCTTCCGCTGTATATGCCCTGAAGTGTTTAAGGGCTGAGCTATACATGCTATTACCAGTTTTATTACGTTCGATGAAAACGGGTAATTTACGAATTTTGTTTATGAGCTCGTCCAATTGGAAAACATCGGTGATCGCGGTTAAAGGCCCATCGAGCAAGCCAGCGCTCATGGCCCAGTCCGAAAGTGCACCGTTGACAGCCCCCGCATATTTTCTAATGGAGGAGTGCGAAAGATTGCAAAGCTGCATCCAGTCGTCGAATTTCATGTTCTCTGTTGAAGTGTCGCCCGCACTATGGGCGGTTGTTGACGGAACTAGCTTACAAATTGAGCGCCTTCTGATTTTCTGTTATTTGCCAGTGCGAACTCCGGATCAATGCACGCTGCGATCATATCATTGGAGTTTTAAACCGGTCGCTATCTCTATACCAGTTCAAAAATCAAACCCAATGCCCCGAAACCCTTATAAAACCTAGAGGCGGCCTGTTGCACGCTCAAGAGGCAAACAGAGAACAGAGAGCGAAAATAGGCCGGAATCACGGCGAAAACCGGAAAAGTACCCGACAGCGCTCAAGAGGCAAAACCCCCAACCCCCGCCAACACGGGCGCTCCGGGCAAAAAAAATCCCAACCGATAGCGGTTAGGATTTGAATTTTGGTGGAGAAGAGGAGGATCGAACTCCCGACCTCTGCATTGCGAACGCAGCGCTCTCCCAGCTGAGCTACTCCCCCGAAAATACCCATGAATTTTAGCATTTCGTCATGGTTTTTGTGTACGTACTTTCCCCATTTCATGCCGGGTCGGCCGGGAACAAGACCTGCTGGAAGCACCAGCAAAGCACATCAACACGGGCGGTGCAGCATCGATCATCGGAGGCGCAGATGGGTATCTTTAATATTCTGCCTGGCTACGCAAAATCGCCGCCGGGATGCGAGCGTGTGATCTTGCGCCGTATGCCGCTTGTTTTTGTGATCGGTACGGTCGCCCTGGGATTACCGTCGCTGGTCGTCCGGCTGCTTCGCTGGATGGGGGCGGTTCAATCATCCACACTTGTCACGACAATCGATGTGTATGCATACAGCGTATTCTCTTTTTTTTGGCCTGCCTGCGTGGTTGTAACCATGGGCGCTTTCATCGTGAAGCTGATGAAAGGTCCGGCCTATGTTGCAGACGCCTATCCCCTCAACGATGCGGATGCGCCGCGCAAGTTGCCGCCCGACGATTAGCGTTTGCTCATGTAGGCGCAATAGGCATCAGGGATATAATGTTTGGTTAGCACAGTTCATTATCCAAGGCCTTAGATCAACAATGACAACCATTCTTGAAGACGTCCCTACCGGCCAGAAGGTCGGTATTGCTTTTTCCGGCGGGCTCGACACCAGTGCCGCTTTGCTGTGGATGCGCAACAAAGGCGCTATTCCTTACGCCTACACGGCCAATCTGGGCCAGCCTGATGAGCCCGATTACGACGAAATCCCGCGCAAGGCCATGCAGTATGGGGCCAAGGAAGCACGCCTGATCGACTGCCGTGCGCAGCTGGTTACAGAAGGGATTGCGGCCTTGCAGTGCGGCGCCTTCCATATTTCCACGGCGGGTGTCACGTATTTCAATACCACTCCTATCGGCCGCGCCGTGACCGGAACGATGCTGGTTGCCGCCATGAAGGAAGACGACGTCAACATCTGGGGCGATGGCAGCACCTTCAAGGGTAACGATATCGAGCGCTTTTACCGCTACGGGCTGCTCACCAATCCCGAACTGAAGATCTACAAGCCATGGCTGGATCAGGCCTTTATCGACGAACTGGGCGGTCGCTCGGAAATGTCCGAATACATGCGCCAGGCCGGCTTCGACTACAAGATGTCGTCGGAAAAAGCCTATTCCACCGATTCGAACATGCTGGGTGCGACGCACGAAGCGAAAGACCTGGAACACCTGACTTCAGGCATCAAGATCGTGCAGCCTATCATGGGCGTGGCCTTCTGGCGCGACGATGTCGAAGTCAAGCGCGAGGAAGTTACGGTTCGTTTTGAAGAAGGGCAGCCGGTTGCATTGAATGGCGTGGAATTCAGCGATAGCGTTGAGCTGCTGCTCGAGGCCAATCGCATAGGCGGACGCCATGGCCTGGGCATGAGCGACCAGATCGAGAACCGCATCATCGAGGCGAAAAGCCGGGGCATCTACGAAGCGCCCGGACTTGCCTTGCTTTATATCGCTTACGAGCGTCTGGTGACTGGTATACACAATGAAGATACCATCGAGCAGTACCGCATGAACGGCCTGAAGCTTGGCCGCTTGCTGTATCAAGGCCGCTGGTTCGATCCTCAATCCATCATGCTGCGCGAGACTGCCCAGCGTTGGGTGGCCCGTGCGATTACCGGCGAAGTCACAATCGAGCTGCGTCGTGGAAACGATTACTCCATTTTGAATACGCAGTCGGCCAATCTTACGTATCAGCCCGAGCGGCTGACGATGGAGAAGGGCGAGTCCATGTTCTCGCCGCGCGACCGCATTGGCCAGCTCACTATGCGTAATCTTGATATCGTGGATACGCGGGACAAGCTGTTTACCTATGCCAAGGCTGGCTTGCTGACCTCTGCCGGCACGGGTCCTTTGCCTCAGTTGAAGGGCAAGAGCGACAAGTAACAGGGTCTAGTCAAAGAAAAAGGCACGGTTCATATTGAGCCGTGCCTTTTTTGTGGCCATCAAGCGATCTGGCCCAGCAGCAGGAATTCCATCAGCGCTTTTTGCACATGCAAGCGGCTTTCGGCTTCATCCCATACGACGCTTTGCGGGCCGTCGATGACCTCGCCGGTGACTTCTTCGCCGCGGTGGGCGGGCAGGCAGTGCATGAAAATAGCAGCGGGATCGGCGATGGCCATCATCTCGGCATCGACACACCAGTCTGCGAACGCTTCCCGGCGCTCTTCATTTTCGGCTTCGTAGCCCATGCTGGTCCATACATCGGTAGTGACCAGATGCGCGCCGCGGCATGCTTCCATGGGGTCGGCGAATTCCCGCAGCACCGACGGCGCAGGAGCCCCTATGCGCTCGGGATCCAATTGATAGCCGGCGGGCGCCGATACATGCAGGTTGAAACCCAGTATTTCGGCAGCCTGGAGCCACGTATAGGCCATGTTGTTGCCATCGCCTATCCAGGCCACCGTTTTGCCTTCTATGGGCCCCTGGTGCTCTATAAACGTGAAGATATCCGCCAGTATCTGGCAAGGATGGAACTCGTTGGTCAGGCCATTGATGACCGGAACGCGGGAATGGGCGGCAAAGCGCTCGATGCGGGTCTGTTCGAAAGTGCGAATCATGATCACATCGACCATGCGCGAGATGACGCGCGCGGTATCCTCGATGGGCTCCGCGCGCCCAAGCTGCGAGTCGCCAGTGGTAAGATGTATGACTGAACCGCCGAGTTGATACATGCCTGCTTCGAACGATACACGCGTACGCGTGCTCGCCTTTTCGAACACCATAGCCAGGTTGCGGTCATGCAGTGTGTGGTGCGGCTCGTAGCGCTTGAATTTATTCTTGATCAGACGAGCGCGATCCAGCACATATTGGATCTCGTTTCTTGATAGGTCGCGAAATTGCAGAAAATGCCGAAGTGGACCTGTTTGCGGTGTGGCGCCAGACATAATAAGCCTTCTTTAAAAGAGCCATCTTACCTTGCATGATGGCCGACAGCAAAAAACGATATGGCCACGTCGTGGCCCGATGCATCGATAAGGCGGCTATCATATACAATTCGCGGCGCAGGGAAAATTTGGTACACCTGAAATGGGTACGATTTGTCCGCGGAAGTTTATGACACATCTTGTGCAGCAAATGCTTATTCATGGCGTCACGCTCGACGGCCAGCGTTTTCGTCCCAGCGACTGGGCCGAGCGCTTGGCCGGCGTAATGTCGCAGTTTCGTCCGGCCGGGTCTTATGGTGGACCCAATACCTATTCGCCTTATGTGGTGCCCATTGTCCTCGACGGTATTCGTTGCGTGGTGGTAGACCAGCGTTTGCGCGACCTCGAACCGCTGGCATGGAAATTCGTCCACGACTTCGCCAGGGACAATAATCTCAAGATGTCCGAGCAGGACGTCCAGGTTCCGGGTACAGGCCCAGGCTAGTCTTCTTTTCGCTCCATGATCAATTCCACCCGGCGATTGCTGGCCCGGCCTTCGGGCGTGGAGTTGTCCGACAACGGCCTGGTGTCGGCGTTGCCTACGGCGCGCAGACGATTGCTGGCTACGCCATTGGCCTCAAGGTAACGCACGACGCTGCCGGCACGCGCGCCGGATAATTCCCAGTTCGATGGATAGCGGCGGTTGCGCAGCATGGGTACTGAGTCGGTGTGACCTTCGACGGTGATCGTATGGTCGACACTGTTGAAGACGGGAATCAGCCGCTTGAGTACGGCAAGACCCGGTACGCTGAGGTCGGCCTCGCCGGAACCGAACAGTATCTCGCTATTGATGCGGAAGCTCACGGATCTTTCGTTGACGATGACGTCTATGTCGTCGCCGAGCTCGCCCACGGGCAGGCCGGCAAGCATGTCCTGTTTGGAATTTAAAGGCTTCGGCTCGGCCGAAGCGGGATTGGCCGGTGCAGGATTGGCTGGCGCAGGATTGGCTGGCGCAGGATTGACCGGGGCGGGCTCAATCACGGCAGGCTCAATCGCGGCGGGCTCAATCACGGCGGGCTCAATCGGGCTAGGACGGCCAGCAGGGGCGTTCGAGGGCGCTTCTTGGGCGATAGGCCCATTCACCAAGGCGGTCTGATCCAGGCTTTCTGGCAATGTCACATGCGGAAAGGGCGGCAGGGGTGCCTGCGCAATATTGGGTGGCTGCGCAACATGAGCAGGCGCTTCGTGTTGGTGGTGGATGCCGATTTCAGGCAGCAGGCCATTGTTTGCAGGCAGAAGGCCAATGCCGGCGCGCAATGGGCCTAGATCGACCTCGGGCAGGCCTTCCAGGGGCGGAGCCTGGGCGGCCCGGGGCGCAGGAACGGTAGAGCCGCCCGTCGCCTCCTTGAAGCCCTCCAGGGCACCTTTGCCGGCAAACGACAGCATGACCACCAATAGCACCAGCAGCAGGGTCATCACGTCCAGATAGGTGGTGTACCAGCCCTCGTCCTCCTGGATGTGTGTGGGCTGGATATGCCATGGTTTGCTACCTGGCCTGACACGCGTCTGTAGATTGGCCTTGCGTGCGGCGGCAAGCTCCGCCTCGAGTTCCCTCTGGCGTGCAGCAAGCTGCGCCAAGGGGTTGCCCGGCCGATTGGACGGCTCACCGCCGTCGCGCATGGCCGGATGTCGGGTGTTCCTAGTGTTTGCCATAAGACTGCCTGTCAGGCCTCGGAGCCGGCCTGCACGCGGCGACTGCTGCCATCATTGATCTCGTCCTGGTAGTCGATCATGAATGAATTCAGCGTTTCGCGCATAAGGTTGGGGCTGCGTTTCTGGCACATCATCGAGATGCCCTGCAACACCATGTTCATCACTTCCACGCGTTGCTCAGTGCGACGCTCCAGCTTTACCGCCACCGGCTTGAACAACAGGTTGGCAAGCAGCACGCCATAGAATGTGGTCATCAGGGCAAGTGCCATATGTTGGCCTATGGAAGTCATGTCGCCGTCGCCAAGCAGGAATAGCAGATTCACCAGGCCGATAAGCGTGCCGATCATGCCGAAAGCGGGAGAGTAGTTTGCCATCACGCGGAACAGCTGGGCTTCGGCGTGCTCTTTGGCGCGCAGCCTGGAGATTCGCCATTGCAACAGGTCGAGAATGTCTTCTTCCGGCGTCATGTCGATGACCAGCTGGACTCCCGTTTTCAGGAAGGGATTGGAGACCGATTCAAGCGCCTCTTCCACCGCCCTGATATTGCCCGTCATCCAGATCCGCGAAATGGCCACCAGGTCTTCGATATCGTGCGCGGTATACAGGCGCTCGTTGCGCAGTACCGTGCGTATCAGGCCGAAGATACGCACGACTTCGCGCAATGGATAGCTGATGAATGTGGCGGCCATGGTCCCGACCAGCACTATGGCAAGGCTGGGGATATCCAGGAACAAGCCCGGATCTTCCGCGGAAAAGAACAGCACGACGCCCAGCAGCAGAACGCTGGCGGCGATGCCTATGAGGGTGGATGGATTCATGAGGCTTGCTTTCTATGCTTGAATTACAAAGGCGGTATGGGAGTGATGACTTTGCCCGTGCTGGCGAAGGCCTTCGCGTTGGCGGCGACAAGATCCGACATGGCTTTGCGTGTTTCGTTGGTGGCGCTGGCAATATGGGGCACGATGACTACATTATCAAGCGTCTTCAGTGCTTCCGGCACAGTAGGCTCGGATTCGTAGACATCCAGGCCGGCGGCGCCCAGCTCGCCGCTGACCAGAGCGTTGACCATGGCGGTTTCATCTACCACGGTGCCACGCGCGATGTTAATGAGGATGCCGTCGGGACCGAGCGCCTTGATGACTTCATCGTTGACCAGGTGCCGCGTTTCGGGACCGCCTACCGTTGCAATGACCAGGAAATCGGCCCAAGCGGCCAGTTGCAGCAAGGACGGCTCATAGCGCAGGCCAACGTCGGCACGTTCGCGGCGATTATGGTAGCGGATCTCCATGTCGAAGCCTTTTGCCCGCTGCGCGATGGCCATGCCGATGCGGCCCAGGCCCACGATGCCGATTTTCTTGTGGCTGACCTTGACGGCCAAGGGGAATTTGGCGTCGGTGCCCCATAGATTGCTGCGTACGTAGCGTTCCGCCTGGCCCAGTTTGCGTGCCGTGGCAAGCAACAGTCCCAATGCAAGGTCTGCGACGCAGTCGTTCAGCACGTCGGGCGTATTGCTGACCTGTATCCCTTTTTGCTGCGCGTGCTTGACGTCGATGGCATCGTATCCCACACCGTGGCTGCAGATTGCGCGCAAATTCGGCAGTTTGTCGATGAGCGCAGCCGAGGTCGGCGTCATGGCGCTGGTGACGAGCGCTACGATTTCATTCTGGCGCGCGCCAATCACTGCGTCGGGGTCTTGCTCTTTCCAGAGTTCGATTACGCTGAAGTGTTGCGCGAGCCGTTGCTGGGCTTCAGGAAAGGGCAGGGGGAGCAGTTGCAGCAAAACGGGTGTAGCGGTTGTCATTATTGCCTCGTACGTCGGTTATTGAATTTTTGCTATGCCGAACTATACCGCAGACAACCCCAACGAAAAACGGGACGCTGTTGCGTCCCGTCATACGAGCCTGGGCTCGAGTCCTGCTTTGCCAGCTAAACCATTACAGCAATCAGGCTAATGCCTTGACCGCAGCAGCAAGACGGCTCTTGTGGCGAGCGGCCTTGTTTTTATGAATAATGTTCTTGTCGGCAACGCGATCGATAATGCTTGTCGTTTTCTGGAAAACTTCGGCAGCGGCTGCTTTGTCGCCAGCATCGATGGCTTGACGCACGCGCTTGATGGATGTGCGAAGCATTGAACGCAGGCTGGCGTTGTGTTTGTTGCGCTCAACCGATTGGCGAGCACGTTTACGAGCTTGGGCGGTATTGGCCATAGTGTTGCGTATCCGTTTTATTAGATCTGACTGATCTGCTAGGTTTGTTTGGCAAAGACGGCTATTCTATATCACTTGGCCCGTCGTGTAAAGTCTACGGGCCTGAAACCGCAAGCAAACAGCACCGCAAAATAGGCAAGGGCGCTGGCCAGCATCACGCCGCCCAAGCACAACACCCGTAAACCCGGACTCGAACCCAGTGCTATCCAATCCAGTTTTTGGTCGGCCAGCCAGAGCACTGACGCCATGGCAGCCAGCGCAGGAACGAGGCGCATTGCGAAGCTCATCCACCCCGGGCCGGGCTGATACAGCTCGCGGCGGCGTAATAAGATAACGAGCAAAAGCGCATTGACGCTCGCGCCCAGGCCTATCGACAGCGCCAGGCCCGCGTGGGCGAATCGCGGCACCAGAATCACGTTCAAAGCTTGAGTAAGAACCAGGACGAAGATGGCGATTTTCACCGGGGTGCGTATGTCTTGCTTGGCATAGAAGCCAGGCGCCAGGATCTTGATCGCCAGAAGTCCTATGAGGCCCGCTGAATATGCCATGACGGCAAGCCGCGTCTGCATGACGTCATGCCCACTGAAGGCGCCATAGTTGAACAAGGTCGCCACCAGGCCGTCCGACAGCAGGGCAAGTCCAAGTGCCGCAGGCAGGCCCAGCAGGAAAACCAGGCGCAGTCCCCAGTCCAGGAGAGCGCTATAGGCGCTATGGTCCTGGCTCGAGTGGGCGGCCGACAGGCTGGGCAGCAGCACCGTGCCCAGTGCCACGCCCAGCAAGGCGGTGGGAAACTCCATGAGCCGGTCGGCAAAAGACAGCCATGTAACGCTGCCCGGCGTGAGCCATGTGGCGATATTGGTATTGATCAGCAGCGAGATCTGGGCCACCGAGACCCCCAGGATGGCGGGCAGCATCTGGCGCATGATGCGCCGTACGAACGGGTCGTGCCAGGCCTGGCGCAGCCGCGGCGAGTAGCGGGGCAGCAGGCCGAGTTTCGCCAGGGCTATCCATTGCACGAGCAATTGCGCGACACCGCCCAGCATCACGCCAGCGGCAAGCGCGTAAATTGGCGTTTCGAAATAGGGCGTCAGAAACAGGCTGGCGCCTATCATGGCAATGTTCAGCAGTACCGGCGTAAAGGCCGGAATCGCGAAGCGGCTCCAGGTGTTAAGTACGCCCGATGCGAAGGCGACCAGCGACATGCAAACGATGTAGGGGAACATCATGCGGGTCATCCACACGGCGGCACTGAACTCGGCTTGCCTTGCCGCCGTACGCATGCCACTGGCCATGGCGCTGACCACCCAGGGCGTAGCCACTATGCCCGCCACCGTGACCGCCATAAGAACAACGGTCAGCAGCAGCGCCACGCGATCAAGCAGAAGCCGGACTTCTTCCTGCGATTTTGTATTGCGGACCTGGCCCAGTATGGGAACGAAGGCCTGGGAAAATGCGCCCTCGGCAAACAGGCGCCGCAACAGATTTGGAATGCGGAATGCAACCCAGAAAGCGTCGGTCAGCGGCCCCGCGCCAAAGGCGCTGGCGATCAGTATGTCGCGTATCAGGCCGGTAATGCGTGAAAACAGAGTGAAACTGCTGACCGTGGCGGCCGACCGAAGCAAGCTCATGTACGCAACGGATTACTTCGGTGCCATGCGGATGGCGCCGTCAAGGCGGATTGTTTCACCGTTGATCATCTCGTTCGTGATGATGCTGTTGACAAGCTTGGCATAGTCTTCGGGTCGCCCAAGCCGGGTGGGGAAAGGAATACTGGCTGCCAGCGAGTCCTGCACTTCCTGGGGCATGCCGAAAATCATCGGGGTGCCGAAGATGCCTGGGGCAATCGTTACGCAACGAATGCCGACCTTGGACAAGTCGCGCGCCACGGGTAAGGTCATGCCTACTACGCCGGCCTTGGAAGCCGCATAGGCGGCCTGTCCGATTTGCCCGTCGTATGCCGCAACCGATGCCGTATTGATCAGCACACCGCGTTCGCCGGTTGGTTCCGCTGCGTTCTCGCTCATGACCGCCGCAGCGAGCCGCGACATATTGAAAGTTCCCACCAAATTGATCATGACTACTTTCTGGAACAGGTCCAGCGCGTGCGGGCCGTTTTTCCCCACGATGCGGGAAGCGGGCGCGACGCCTGCACAGTTCACCAGGCCGAACAGATTCCCAACCTTGAGGGCGGCTGCGACTGCCGCCTGGCCGTCGGCTTCCTGGGTTACATCGCAGTGCACATAAGTCTGGCCCAATTCTGCCGCCAGTTTTTCGCCGGCTTCGTCCTGGACATCGGCCAGCACGACCGAAGCGCCTTCGGACACCAGCATGCGCGCAGTTCCGGCGCCCAGGCCTGATGCGCCGCCGGTAATGATGAATACCTTGTTTTTAATTTCCATTGTTCATCTCTGTGTCGTTGACTTGTCGTAATTTAAAAAATTACGGTTGTAGCGCCTGAAGAACGCGTTCCCGGATCTCCTCTACCGTACCCAGCCCTGAAAGCTGGCGGTAGGCCGGCGCTTCGGCATCGCCCGACTTCGCCCACGTGGAGTAATAATCGACCAGCGGCCGGGTTTGCTCGCGATACACCGATAGCCGGTGACGTACCGTTTCTTCGAGGTCGTCATCGCGCTGTACGAGGGCCTCGCCGGTAATGTCGTCGACATCGGGTATTTTCGGGGGGTTGAATTTTACGTGGTAGCTGCGGCCGCTTGCGGGATGCACACGCCGTCCGCTCATGCGTTCGATGATGTTCTCTTCTGCAACCACGATTTCAACCACGTAATCAAGTGCGACACGGGCATTCTTGAGGGCATCGGCTTGCGGAATGGTGCGCGGGAAGCCGTCAAATAGATAGCCGTGCTGGCAATCCGGCTGTTGCAAACGGTCGCGAACCAGCCCGATGATGATGTCATCCGACACTAATCCGCCGGTATCCATTATTTTCTTGGCTTCAAGGCCTAAGGGAGTTTGGGCCTTGACGGCTGCACGCAGCATATCGCCCGTGGAAATCTGGGGGATGCCAAATTTTTCGGTGATAAATGCTGCCTGTGTGCCTTTACCGGCACCTGGTGGACCGAGCAGAATCAGTCGCATGAATTCCTCCTGAGTTTAGTTTTTCTAGCTTTTTCCGATTATGCCGCAATGCAGCAATCTTTGCAGGGCGAAAGAGGGAAGCGGCGATTTGAAGTCGATTTATAACCGATTTATGAACGCTTGACGTACTCTTGCCAGGTCTTCGGCCGTATCAACGCCGGCGGCTGGATGGGCTATGGTGACATGGACAGCAATCGAGTACCCGTTCTCGAGCGCGCGCAATTGCTCCAATGATTCGTAGGTTTCCAGCGGCCCGGCCGGCATGGAGGAAAACTGTTTCAGGAACTCGACACGGTAGGCATACAAGCCAATATGATGCAGGGCAGGGATGCCCGGCGCCAAATGCCGGCCGCCGTCAGCCAGAGCGTCGCGCGCCCATGGCACCGGCGCGCGCGAGAAATACAAGGCGCGCTGTGCTTGCGTACACACGACTTTTACGATGTTGGGATTGAACAGCGAGCCGGCATCCCGTATGGGTGTCGCACAGGTGGCAATGGCCGCGTCAGGCTGCATGGCCAGCAGTTGGGCTACCTGGTCTATGAGTTCCGGGTCGATCAGTGGCTCGTCGCCTTGCACATTGACCACAATGGCGTTCGGTTCCAGGGCCAGTTGCCCGGCGACTTCGGCCAGGCGGTCTGTGCCCGTGGCATGATCGGCGCGGGTCAACAGCGCTTCGAAACCATGTTGCTGCACCGCAAGCTGTATACGCGCATCGTCGGTGGCGACCACTACCCGGCTGGCTCCCGACAAGGCGGCTTGCTCGGCGGTACGAACCACCATGGGTTTTCCGGCAATGTCCAGCAGTGGTTTGTCAGGCAGCCTGGTCGAGGCGGCGCGCGCTGGAATGACGGCAATGAAGCTCATGCCGCTCAAGTCGCGTCATGGTTGGATGGAGCCTCGGGCACCAGCTCTCGCGCTTCGCTTTCCAGCATGACCGGGATTCCATCTTTGATGGGGAAGGCAAGCTTGTCTGCCTGGCAGATAAGCTCCTGCTGTTCGCGATCGTGGCGCAGAGGCCCTTTGCATAGTGGGCATACCAATATTTCAAGCAGGCGGGATTCCATGGGCGCTCCGGGGTCGATGGATTAAAAGAGAGAGTTTAATGCTTGCGGCGTTGCGCAGCCACGGCGCCTTTCTTGGTCGCGATGAAGCGCAGCATCTGGTCTATCAGGTCGAGCCATTCGGACTCGGAAAATACCGGCATGGCATGCACTACCCAGATACGGGGGTCGTTGAAACGCTCACACTTTACCGCGTCTTTCGCCGTGATCAGGATATGGGAGGATGTCAGTGCGGAGAATGGCGAGGCGTCGTAAGGGTCGTGGTCGGGCAGCGCGCAAACGCGCTCCAGAGTAATACCCGCGGTGCGCAGCATCGAAAAAAAACGTTCAGGTTGCCCGATGGCTGCTACCGCGCTGATAGGATCTGCGCCGTGGCGTGCGAGCCAATCCGGCCAGTCCAGCGATTCGCCGCTTGCCAAGTGTACGACGGTGGCAGGAGCCAGGCGCATGCTTATCTGTCTGGCCAGGGTCGCGATATGCGCGGGTTCCGCCTGATTTTCCTGTAGATTGCTGATGATGTAATCGACTGATTGCAAGCGGTCGGCCGGCTCGCGCAATGGGCCGGCCGGCAGGACACGGCCATTGCCGATGGCACGCGCGTCCTGAACAACGATTTCAATATCTCGACCGAGTGCCAGATGTTGCAGGCCGTCGTCGGCAATCACGATATTGACATCGGGATAGCTTTTCTGAAGCTTCTTGATGGCCAACACGCGACTGGGATGCACGGCCACCGGCACCATCGTGGTGCGTGCGATAAGTGCAGGTTCGTCGCCGAACTCGGAAGCGGCCAGGTTTCCCTTGCCGGCTTTGGCGTGATCTCCTACTTTGGCCCCATACCCGCGGCTGATTACGCCGGGACGCCAGCCCCGATCTTGAAGCGCCTGCACCAGGGCAATGACGACCGGGGTTTTTCCGGTGCCGCCGACATAGATGTTGCCCACGACAACCACCGGCAAGGCACTGTGATACACCAGGTCCGGCCGGCGATGATAGCGCCTGCGCTTGTAGGCGATTGCCGCGATAACGGGCAGGGATAGCGGCAAGAGCAAGGCGCTCAACACGCCTTTACGTTGCCAGGCGGTGTGCAGAGAGTGACTGAGGAGGGCCGGCGGCTTCAAGGCGAACCTTGCGTGGCGAAATTGACGCGCGAAATTCCGGCAATCCGGGCCGCCTCCATGATGCGCACCACCGACTCATGGCTGGCCTGAGCGTCGGCGTTTATGACCAGAACGACCTCATCCTTGGATGCTGCCCCTGCCCGCAAAGCCTGCGCGAGGTCCTCCACGGTGTTGTCGGAAAGGATTTGTCCGTTCAGGGCATAAAGACCTTCCTGGCTGACCGCGATGCTCAGGGCGTCGGGTTCGGCAGCATCGGCATGCGCTTCGGGGAGGGCGACCTTGATCTGATTGAATCGCGTGAACGAGGTGGTCGCCGCAAGAAAAATCAGGATGACCAGCAATACGTCGATGAGGGGTATCAGATTGATTTCGGGCTCGTCATCAGGTTGCCGACGCCGGAAGTTCATTGGGGCGCTCCGCGGCTGACAAGCCGGTCGAGCACATTGGCTTCCCGTTCCATCTGGTGTAGAAAGTGATCGACGCGGGAGCGGAAGTAGCGATGAAAAATTAATGCGGGGATTGCGATAATGATGCCGAAACCTGTGTTGTACAAGGCGATGGAAATGCCCCGGGCCAGCTGGGCGGGATCGCCGCCGGCGGGTGTATACGAGCCGAAGATCTCTATCATGCCCACTACAGTGCCGAATAACCCCATCAGGGGTGCAACAACGGCAATGGTCGCCAAGGCGGGCAGATAGCGGTTTAAACGGTGCGCTACATCTCTTCCTACGTCTTCGATGGCCGCTTGTCGAAACGAGACCGTTTCATTTCTGTTGACCAGCACCTCGGCCAATATCCGACCCAGTGGCGTGGTGGCCATGCGCAGCACCGCTTCGGGGTTATGATTCTTCTGGCGCAGCAGATCGAGCGCCTGCCCTGGCAGGCGCCGCGGCAGGACAAGTCCGGTGCGCAGTGACAGGAATCGTTCGATTATCAGGGCAAGGCCGAGAACAGAGGTTGCGATCAGCAGCCATATGGGCCAGCCGGCCGCATGAATGATTTCCAGCAAGATTATCTCCGCTCGCGATTTTCAGGTAGGGCATTTTACAATCGATAGCGTGTTTGCGTCGCGCAATCGCACGCTACGCTTGGCGACCATATTTTGGGCCTTGCGAAGTACCGCGACCCTGAAAGTGTTACGCCGTGCGCTTTCCAATATATTGCCGGCGGGAAGCCAGCACGGGCGTTGATCATGCAGCTTGGATCTTCTCCAAATGGCGGAGAAATCTGGAAAGATATAGGACAAATGGCGTGTACTGGGGCTTTCCCGAGGGTATCCACAGAAACTGTGGATAATTCTGTGCATAACCGCGCTGACAGCCGCTAGTTCGTGGGCCTGGAGGTCCAATGGGCAATTTGAGCTCATTTCGGACGGTTTATAAAAATTCTTAAAAATCAATGAATTACCTGTTTCTTTTAAACCAATTTTATACGTCTATGCCAAATTGGCTTGATATTTCACCAATTTGACAAAAGGCTTTTCACTGTGGACAGAATTCGTTTCAAATCGGAGTTTTCTATGAATTCAAGCGTTGCCGCAGGCTCCGACGACGGAGTCTGGACGATAAGCCAGCTGAATCGCCGGGTCGCTCAGTTGTTGGAGGGGAATTTCTCGCGTATCTGGGTGCGGGGCGAGATTTCGAACTTCACTCAGGCGGCTTCCGGCCATTGGTATTTTTCGATCAAGGACGAGGGAGCCGCCGTCAAAGCTGTCATGTTCCGTGGCCGGGCGGTAGCCGTGGGTTTTGTACCCAAGCCGGGCGAGCGCTTTGAGTTTCGCGTCAATGTAACGCTGTATGAACCGCGCGGGGATTACCAATTGCAGGTCGAAAGCATGCGGCGTGCCGGCCGAGGCGACTTGCATGAAGCGTTCATGGTGCTGAAGGATAAGCTGTCCGCCGAAGGTTTATTTGATCCGGCGCGCAAACGTCCAATCAAGGCCATGCCCGCAGCTGTCGGGGTCGTTACATCCATGGCCGCCGCTGCACTGCGGGATGTATTGACCGCGTTGGCGCGCCGGGCTCCGCATGTCTCGGTCATTGTCTATCCTGCGCCGGTCCAGGGCGCCGACGCGGCCGGCAAGCTGCGGCAGGCGCTTGAACAAGCCATCGATCGAAACGAGGTGGAAACCTTATTGCTGGTGCGCGGCGGAGGAAGTCTGGAGGATTTATGGAGTTTCAATGACGAGTCGCTGGCGCGTGCCATTGTTGCCAGCCCGATACCGGTCATTTGCGGCGTGGGCCATGAAACCGACTTCACCATCGCGGACTTTGTCGCAGACTTGCGCGCACCGACCCCGACCGCCGCCGCGGAAATGTGCTGTCGCACACGACAGACGTGCCTGGCGCAGGTGGATGCAGCATTCGACGCCTTGACACTCAGGCATCATCGTCTGCTCGAGCGCGCAGCCTTGCGGCTGGACCGGGCGGTGGCCGGTCTGGTTTCACCGCAACAGCGCCTGCAACATCAGAACGAGCGCCTGCATGCACTGAAAAACCGGCTGGCGCGGGCCGCGGCCGTGCCCCACGAGCGTCACGCGGCAAGCCTTGCACTCGCCAGAGCCAGGCTTGCTCACGCGCGGCCGCGACCCGGCGAGCTGAGTGTTCACGTAAACCGGCAGGCTCAGCGCCTTTCCGACGCCGCATTACGCCGGCTGGAACAGCAGCAGCAAAAGCTCGCGGCGGCAACCCAGACACTACAGGCGCTCAGCCCGCATAATATCCTGGGGCGGGGCTATGCCATCGTCCGCGACGAAGAGGGGAAAATAGTCAAAAATGCGTTAGACTTGAGCGTTGGCGAACAGCTTGACGTTGAGCTTGGTCAAGGCCGTTTGAACGTCGGTGTGATACAGGTCCACGCGTTGCTGTAACCCGCCAGATGTCTGCCAGGCACGGCACTGTGCTCCGATTGGTTATTTTTAAGGAATTTAGATATGGCTTTTACGCTACCCCCGCTCCCTTATGCACTCGACGCTCTGGCTCCCCATATCTCCAAGGAAACGTTGGAATTTCACTATGGAAAGCACCACCAGACATACGTCACCAATCTGAACAATCTTATTTCAGGTACTGAATTCGAATCGTCTTCCCTTGAAGAAATCGTCAAGAAGTCTTCGGGCGGCATGTTCAACAATGCGGCACAGGTCTGGAATCACACCTTTTACTGGAACAGCCTCTCGCCCAACGGCGGCGGCGAGCCAACCGGCAACTTGCTGGCGGCCATCAACGCCAAGTGGGGCAGTGTGGACGCCTTCAAAGAAGCCTTCAATAAATCGGCCGCCGGCAACTTCGGTTCAGGCTGGACCTGGCTTGTGAAGAAACCAGACGGTTCAATCGACATCGTCAACACCAGCAATGCCGCAACACCCATCACCACGTCCGACATTCCGCTGCTGACCTGTGATGTTTGGGAGCATGCCTACTACATCGATTACCGCAATGCCCGTCCCAAGTATCTGGAAAACTTCTGGAATCTTGTCAACTGGGACTTTGCCGCCTCAAACCTCGCCTGATTCTGCATCAAACCGGCATGTCGAGCGACCATTCCGTGGACGGCCGGTCCGGGATCTCGAAGCAGGCCGGACGAATGCGCTAACATAAGTCAGACCATGGCGGCACGCGCCTGCCGCCGCTTTCGGGCCTGTTTATTTCAGCACTTCTCTTTTCTTGATTCCGGGTTTAGCCATGACAACTCAAGCTTTCATTTGCGATGCTGTTCGCACACCTTTTGGCCGCTACGGCGGTGCCCTTGCTTCGGTCCGTACCGATGATCTGGGCGCCGTTCCGCTCAAGGCCCTGATGCAGCGTAATCCCGATGTGGACTGGACTCGTGTCGACGACACCTTGTTCGGTTGCGCCAATCAGGCCGGCGAAGACAATCGCAACGTGGCCCACATGGCCAGTCTGTTGGCTGGCCTGCCTATCGAAGTCCCCGGCGCCACTATCAACCGACTGTGCGGATCAGGCCTTGATGCCATTGGTTCCGCGGCGCGCGCCATCCGTTCGGGCGATGCGCAATTTGTCATCGCCGGCGGGGTGGAGAGCATGAGCCGCGCGCCATTCGTCATGGGCAAAGCCGAAACCGCGTTTTCCCGCAGTGCCTCGGTTTACGACACCACGATAGGCTGGCGTTTCGTCAATAAATTGATGAAAGCGCAGTATGGTGTCGATTCCATGCCTGAAACCGCCGAGAACGTCGCCGACCAGTTCAAGGTCTCGCGCGCTGATCAAGACCTTTTTGCCTTGGCCAGCCAGAACAAGACTGCGGCGGCGCAATCGGCCGGCGTATTCAAATCGGAAATCGTTCCTGTCCTGATCGCCCAGAAAAAAGGCGACCCCATCGTGGTCGATACCGACGAACATCCGCGCCAGACCACACTGGAAAGTCTTGCACGTCTCAAGCCGGTTGTGCGTCCCGACGGCACCGTGACCGCCGGCAACGCGTCAGGCGTGAACGATGGTGCTTGCGGCTTGCTGGTCGCCTCCGAATCCATGGCGCGCGAGCAGGGGCTTGTTCCCCGTGCGCGTGTCGTAGCGATGGCGACGGCCGGCGTCGAGCCGCGCATCATGGGCATCGGACCCGCGCCCGCATCCCAGAAGGTGTTGGCATTGGCCGGTCTTACCATCGATCAAATGGACGTCATCGAATTGAACGAAGCGTTTGCCGCGCAAGGTCTGGCCGTAACCCGCTTGCTCGGCCTTGATGACAACGATCCACGCGTCAACCCCAACGGCGGCGCGATTGCGCTGGGCCATCCTCTAGGCGCCAGCGGTGCGCGTCTTGCCATTACCGCGGTAAACCAGTTGCACCGTACGGGCGGCCGCTATGCGCTGTGCACCATGTGCATTGGCGTGGGCCAGGGTATTGCCGTAATTCTGGAACGCGTATAAGTATGCCTTGAGGCGGCGCGCCGGTGCGCCGGTCCGCCGGCCCGCCGCCTATGAATTTCATGGCAAGATGTCAGGGCTTGGGCAGGTTCTTGACTGAAGCGCCGGCCTTTACTTGATGCCGGCGAAACCAGCCTTGCTCCATTTCGAGCGCATAGATTACCGGCCCTGTCGGGCAATGTGTGTCGAGACTGTGTGCCTGCATGTCGGCAATATTCACGATGATGCCCTGTGCATCGATAAACGCGATGGACAGCGGCAATGGGGTGTTTTTCATCCAGAAGCACGGCATGCCGATTTTTTCGAAGACAAACAACATGCCGTGGTTGGGCGGCAGGCTTTGCCGCTGCATCAGTCCATGCGACCGGCTTTCATCTGTTGCTGCGACTTCTGCGCTGACTGGATGCGTACCCACTGTAAGCTGCGCAGTCGGCAGCAACATGCCTTGCGCCGTTGTAGCCCACAACCCGAGCCAAGCTATGGCAAACGCGGCGCAGGTGCGAAAAAAAACAGGGCCGGAAAGCCCTGTAAACAGATAAAATTTATGCATTGTTATTAATAGCAGACCCGGTTGTCGCGTGCGATCAGGCGGCCGTAATATTGAGTGCCTGTTTGCCTTTCGGCCCTTGGGCAATTTCAAAAGCGACTTTTTGACCTTCTTTCAGGGTTTTGAAGCCGTTCATCTGGATGGATGAAAAATGTGCGAAAAGGTCTTCGCCCCCGTTGTCAGGGGTAATAAAGCCGAAACCCTTTGCATCGTTGAACCACTTGACGGTTCCTGTCAGCTTTTGGGTGTCCCCTGGTGCAGAGGTTGCGGTTGTATCAGACATACGGACTGCCTCTCGACTATAGTGTAGGGTTGAAACTTGACTACAAGGGTTAGCTTAAGCCTGCTCGATTCTGGCGTGCCAATACCATGTCTCAGCAGTCAGAATATCAGGATAATGCGCAATTACCGCTACACTCGTCAACTATGGAAACCACTAGTATTGTCATGGCTACTCAAACCGAAAACCAATCCGATACGGTTCTGGATCGTAAAACAGCCAAGCTTGCACCGCCGCCCATGTATCAAGTGGTGCTTCTGAATGACGATTACACGCCTATGGACTTCGTCGTGGTCGTATTGCAACGCATTTTCGGAAAGACCGAGGACGAGGCGGCACGCATAATGCTGAAGGTTCATCATGAAGGCCGGGGAGTCTGCGGTGTGTATCCCCGAGACATCGCCGCCACACGAGTTGAAATGGTGCGTCAGCTGGCCCACGCCCGCCAGCACCCCTTGCAATGCGTGATGGAGCCCGCACCTGAGGCTTAACGCGATGCTTGCCGGCCTTGCCCGAGAGTGGTGGCGCAAGCGGCAAAAAGTACAGGTATAGTAAGGTTATCGGCGGTTCTTTTGATGCCGTCCGGTCACAGTAAGATAACTCTTTTATTAATGTTGATACGCAAGGTCGATTTAGTCATAGAATAAGATTTATCGAATTGTTTGTCCGCTCCGATATGTATGGAGGAAGCGTGATTTCCGAAGAACTTGAAGTCAGCCTGCACATGGCCTTCGTCGAGGCCCGCACAGCGCGACATGAATTTATTACCGTAGAGCACCTGTTGCTCTCCCTGCTCGACAACGCTGCCGCTGCCGAGGTGCTGCGCGCATGCTCGGCCGACATTGACGTCCTGCGTCAGGAATTGCGCAAGTTCATCAATGAAAATACGCCGGTATTCCCTGGCGAAGACGAGGTCGACACCCAGCCCACCCTTGGTTTTCAAAGGGTGATTCAGCGCGCCATCATGCATGTCTCGTCGGGCAATTCCAACAAGAATACTGTCACCGGCGCAAATGTGCTGGTCGCCATGTATGGCGAGAAGGACTCGCACGCCGTGTATTTTCTGCAGCAGCAGGGCGTTACCCGCCTCGATGTGGTCAACTTCCTGTCGCATGGCATCACCAAAGTCAACGAAGAGCCAACGCCCGAGCCCGCCAAGTCCCAGACCATCGAGGCCGAGCCCAAGTCCGATCAGCAGAAATCCCCGCTCGAGCTCTACGCCACCGACCTGAACGCCGAAGCGCGTCAAGGCCGTATCGACCCCCTGATCGGCCGTGAACACGAAGTCGAACGTGTCATTCAGGTCTTGTGCCGTCGCCGCAAGAATAATCCTTTGCTGGTGGGCGAAGCAGGCGTGGGCAAAACGGCAATTGCCGAAGGCCTCGCCTGGCGCATTACTCAGGGCGATGTGCCCGAAATTCTTGCAAGCGCCGAAGTCTATGCACTCGACATGGGGGCCTTGCTTGCCGGCACCAAGTATCGCGGCGATTTCGAACAACGCCTCAAGGGCGTCCTCAAATCGCTCAAAGACAATAGCAACGCAATTCTCTTCATCGATGAAATTCACACGCTCATCGGTGCCGGGTCGGCATCGGGCGGCACGCTTGACGCCTCCAACTTGCTCAAGCCCGCGTTGTCCTCCGGCCAGCTCAAATGCATGGGCGCCACGACTTATAACGAATACCGCGGAATATTCGAAAAAGATCATGCTCTATCGCGTCGCTTCCAAAAGATCGACGTGGCCGAACCTACGGTCCAGCAAACAATTCAAATTCTGCGCGGCCTGAAAGGGCACTTTGAAGCCCACCACGGCGTTCGCTACTCTGCCGCAGCCATCACTGCCGCGGCAGAGTTGGCTGCGCGGCATATCAATGATCGCTTCCTGCCGGACAAAGCCATCGACGTCATCGACGAGGCCGGCGCCGCGCAACGGCTATTGCCGCGCTCGCGTCAGAAGAAAGTCATCGGCAAGGCTGAAGTCCAGGCCACGGTTGCCAAAATTGCGCGTATTCCGCCGCAAAGCGTCTCCAACGACGATCGCAACAAGCTTGCCACGCTGGAGCGCGACTTGAAGACGGTGGTTTTCGGCCAGGATGCAGCCATCGAAGCCTTGTCCGCCGCCATCAAGATGGCGCGGTCGGGCCTGGGGCGTCCCGACAAGCCTATCGGATCCTTTCTGTTCTCCGGGCCTACGGGCGTGGGCAAGACCGAGGTCGCACGGCAATTGGCTTTCGTACTGGGTATCGAGCTTTTGCGCTTCGACATGTCCGAGTACATGGAGCGCCATACGGTGTCGCGTCTCATCGGCGCGCCTCCGGGATACGTCGGATTCGACCAGGGTGGCTTGCTTACCGAGGCGGTCAGTAAACAGCCGCATTGTGTGCTGCTGCTGGACGAAATCGAAAAGGCTCACCCGGACGTCTACAACATCCTGTTGCAGGTCATGGACCATGGCACGCTTACCGACAACAACGGTCGCAAGTCGGACTTCCGGAATGTCATTCTGGTAATGACCACGAATGCCGGTGCCGAGGCTCTCAATCGCAGCTCCATCGGTTTCGCGGCGCCTTCCCGCACAGGCGACGAAATGGCCGATATCAAGCGCCTGTTCACGCCCGAATTCCGCAACCGGCTCGACGCCATCATCGGGTTTACGCCGCTGTCGCGTGAAATCATCATGCGCGTGGTCGACAAGTTCCTCATGCAGCTCGAAGATCAACTGCACGAGAAACGGGTCGATGTCGTGTTCTCGCAAGAGCTGCGCGAACACCTCGCCAAAGAGGGGTTCGATCCGGCCATGGGTGCGCGTCCTATGCAAAGGCTTATACAAGACACCATACGCCGGGCCTTGGCCGACGAACTGCTCTTCGGTCGCCTGGCCGACGGCGGCCATGTCATGGTGGGGCTCGACCAAGCCGGCAAAGTCGAGCTTGTCTTTTCCGACAAGCCCGAAAAGCCAGGCAAGCCTAACCATGCCTCGCCCTCGCATCCGGAACCCGAGCTTGTCGATTAATGGGTGAAGGCCCGGTAGTTGCCTGCCACCACTGCGCAACGCTGCATGAACGCACGCCTGTCGAGCCAGGCGCCATGGCCAAATGCACGCGTTGCGGCTACGTCTTGTACCGGCGTAGCGCGTTGCCTATTTCGGGCTGGCTTGCACTCGTCACCGGCGCTTTGCTTATTTTCGCGATCGCGAATTATTTCCCTGTCGCCATATTGAATATGCAGGGCCTGACCGTAAAGGCGTCTTTTCCGGGCGCCTTATGGCTCACGTGGGTTCAAGGCCACGAAATACTGGCCATCATGACCGGTCTGTTCGGATTCTGGTTGCCATTCACTCAGCTGACGGTTTTGCTGTGGGCTTTGATGTCCATTCGATCCGCACGCTTGCCGGCCGATTTTCGGCATGGCATGCGTTTCTTGCATATGCTGGAACCATGGAGCAACATGATACCGGTGTTGATGCTGGGCATGCTGGTCGCCATGGTGAAGTTCGCTGGACTGGCGACCCTGGTTCCAGGACCCGGTCTATGGGCTTTTGCGCTTCTGGCCTTTCTGCTCACGGGTCTGAGCCGTGTCACGGCTGAACGCCTGTGGCGTTATGCCGAAGACGCCGGACTGGTGCTCGCATCAAAACCCGATATCACGGGCGACAGGCCGGCGGCATCGTGTACCGCTTGCGGCTATGTGCAAAATCTTCCGCCGGGCCAGGACGCATGCGCTTGTTCGCGGTGCAATGCCCGGATCCACGCGCGCAAACCGAATGTGTCGGCAAGGGTCTGGGCTCTTGTCATTGCAGCCAGCATTCTCTACATACCAGCCAATGTTCTACCCGTCATGCATGTGCGTACGGCGGCAGGCGACGGCGCCCATACGATATTGGGCGGCGTAATGCAACTGTGGTATCTGGGCTCCTGGGATCTCGCTCTTATTGTTTTCGTGGCCAGCGTTGTCGTGCCCATGACCAAGATACTGGCTCTGGTGGTGCTTATGCTCAATCGCCGGTGGCGAGGCCCCAGAATCCAACGTCAGCGTACGCGGCTTTATGAGCTGGTCGAGTTCATCGGGCAATGGTCCATGCTGGATGTCTTTGTAGTGGTGCTGATGTCCGCCATGGCCAATTTTCCAGGTGTATCCCAGGTTATCGCCGGACCGGGCGCAGCGAGTTTTGGCCTGGTCGTCATTCTCACCATGTTGGCGGCAATGAGCTATGATCCGCGTCGCGGCTGGGATCGGCAAACCGAAATGCAACATTCCCGCACGATACAATTGCGTCGTGGCTCCTCTCGGCAGGCAGCGCCTGGCACAACGCAGTCTTAAGAGAATCGTATGACAGACCATAAAACGGCGCCTGGCTCCCCTTCAACACCGCCTGGCGAACCGGCTCGCGACAGCGCAACGACACGCAGCACATCGGGCTTGCCCAAGCCGGATGTGAAACCACCGCGCGAGGCGCGCTTCTCCTGGATATGGCTGGTTCCGCTGATAGCGGCATTGGTCGGCGTGTCCTTGCTGGTGCGGAACTGGCTGCATACCGGCCCAACGGTCACCATCAGTTTTGAGTCCGCCGACGGGCTGGAGGTAGGGCAGACCAAGGTCCGCTACAAAGACGTAGTCATCGGGGAGGTCACCGAGATCAAAGTGGCCCCCGACCGGACGAAAGTCTTGGTCGATGCTCAACTGAACCGTGAGGGATCGTCATACATCACACACGAAGGCACCCGTTTCTGGGTGGTGCGTCCCCGCCTGGGCATCAGCGGTGTCTCGGGCCTAGGGACCTTGCTGTCCGGTGCTTACATCGGCGTCGATTCCGTCGCAACCGACCCCGAGGCTGACGAAGGCGAGCCGGTCTACGAATTCACCGGGCTGGAAAAGCCGCCCGAAATCGCCAGCGGGCGTGCCGGAACCCGTTACACCTTGCTCGCCCCGGATCTTGGTTCGCTGGAAATCGGCTCTCCCGTTTACTACCGGCGTATCGAGGTTGGTCAGGTGGTGGGCTACGACCTCGATGAGAGTGGTAGAGGGGTGGCCATTCAGGTCTTCGTCGACAAGCCCAACGACAAGTTCGTTACCGAGAACACGCGTTTCTGGAATGCCAGCGGCATCAACGTATCCCTCAGCGCGGATGGCTTCAATGTGCAGACCGGTTCCATCGTATCGGTCATGGCCGGGGGTGTGGCATTTGCGGCGCCCGACGATGACGCCCAGGTGGAACCTGCCGGTGCTGACCATGTGTTTACGCTTGCGGATACGCGGGTCAATGCCATGTCGGATCCCGACGGTTCGCCTATGAGTATTGAATTGAAGTTCACTCAGTCGGTGCGCGGCTTGAAAGTCGGGGCGCCGATAGAATTCCGCGGACTCGAACTCGGACAGGTGGTGGACATCGACCTGGAATTCGATGCAGAAAAGAAGCTCTTTTATGCTTTGGTGAAGGGCGAGTTATTTCCTTTGCGTTTTGGCGCTGCCTACCAGAATGTGATCAAGCACGATCCCGCGGCTCAGGAGCCGGGGCTGGATCTACTGCGATTCATGGTCGAGCGCGGATTGCGCGCGCAAATGCGAGCCGCCAATCTGCTGACCGGCCAGCAATATGTCGCGCTTGAGTTCTACCCCGATGCTGAGCCTGTGTCAGTCGACAGCAAGTCAACTCCTATGGAGCTGCCCACGATTGCCGGCGACTTCGACCGCCTGCAGCAACAAATCAGCAGTATCGTAGCCAAGATAGACACCATCCCGTTCGAAGGCATCAGCAACGATCTGCGTACGAGCCTCAAGTCCGTTACCAAACTCGTCCAGAGCCTCGACGGCAAGGTCGCACCTCAGGCCAGCGCGATGCTGAAGGCTGCCCAAGGTTCTCTCAGACGGATCGATAAATTACTGGCTCCTGATTCGTCGATGAATGACAACATCGACAACAGCTTGCGCGAGATCAGCGCGGCTGCGAAGTCGCTGCGTGCTCTGGCCGATTATCTGCAAACCCACCCGACGGCGATTTTGCGCGGACCCGCCCGCGATCCCGTACCCGTCAGCCCGTAGGATGACAATGAATTTAAGTCGAATCTTTTATTTCGCATTGCTGGCCGCAGGCCTGTCTGCTTGCGCAACGCCTGCAAGGCATTACTACACCTTGTTGCCCGCCTCGACGGTCACCGAGTCCGTGAGCCGGGATACCAGGCCATCGCCCAAGTTCGCGATCAGTGTCCAGCCTGTCGTTCTGCCCGAGCAAGTCGATCGTCCTCAAATCGTGATAAGCGACGCGGACGCTGCGCAGGTCACACCGCTGAATAGCGCATTGTGGGCGTCGCCCCTGGCTGACGAGATACGGAATGCCTTGTCCTATGAGTTGTCGCAGCAGCTTGGGGTATTGGATGTGGCATCCGGCGGAACGCCGGAATCCTTGCCGATCTGGAAAGTGTCCCTGACGGTGCAGCGGTTTGACTCACTCTATAACCAACGCGCAGTGCTCGATGCGACATGGCGCCTTGCGCCTGTCCACCAATCGGGCAAGAAAACGGTAATATGCCGCGCGGAAGTGCAAGTTCCAGTGGAAGCCGGGATGTCGGCGTTGGTGGCCGGGCATCAGGAGGCGCTTAAAAAGCTTGCTTCGGTGATTGCGGCACAGCTGACAAAGCCCGCCGGCCATATCGCGGTTGACGGGCTGGAAGATAAAGGTTGTACCTCTTGATCCAAATTTGCCGCTAGGGTTAACCATAGTACCGAAAAAGGTGCAACCTGTTTAGTATTCCTGCTGGCCCCAACTGGGGTTTCAAGGCAAGCTCAAGATAGCCCAAGCGGGCCTCTTGCTTTGTGATAATGGAAATACAGGAACACGGTCATGGCAACAACCACGCTGGGCGTCAAGGTCGACGAAACGCTGCGCGAGCGGCTGAAAATCGCAGCCGCTAAGCTGGGATGCACACCACATTGGCTGCATAAGCAGGCTGTACTGGCCTATATCGATGCCGTCGAGCGCGGACAGCTTCCAGCAGAAATTTCTTACCTTGCCGACGATGTGGAAGCCGACGGCGACATTGCGGCGGCGCCTGAGCCGGTCCTGCCTTTCTACGAGTTTGCCCAGGACGTACAGCCCCAATCGGTGTTGCGGGCAGCCATTACATCTGCCTATCGCCGGCCCGAAACGGAGTGTCTTCCTGTCTTGCTGGACCAGGCTCGCTCCGCCCACTCCCAGGAAGTCCATGTTCTGGCGCGCCGATTGGTAGAGGCGTTGCGCGGCAAGCGCAAGGGCGGCGGCGTCGAAGGCCTTATCCAGGAGTTCTCCTTGTCCAGCCAGGAAGGCGTGGCGCTGATGTGCCTGGCCGAAGCCCTGCTGCGCATACCCGACCGGGCGACCCGCGATGCGCTCATACGCGACAAAATCAGCCACGGAGACTGGCGCTCCCATATGGGCGAGTCCCCGTCTTTATTTGTCAATGCGGCGACATGGGGGCTGATGCTCACGGGCAAACTGGTCAGTGTCAACAGCGAGCAGTCTCTTTCCAAGGCCCTGACGCGGCTTATCGGCAAGGGCGGAGAGCCGCTGATCCGCAAAGGCGTCAACATCGCCATGCGCATGATGGGCGAGCAGTTCGTCACCGGACAGACCATTTCGGCCGCTATCGCCAATAGCCGAAAACTGGAAGACAAGGGCTTCCGATACTCCTACGATATGCTGGGCGAGGCGGCCACCACCGCCGATGACGCGCAACGATATTATGTTTCCTACGAACAGGCCATACATGCCATCGGCAAGGCCTCGCAAGGCCGCGGCATTTACGAAGGCCCGGGTATTTCCATAAAGCTTTCTGCGCTGCACCCGCGGTATTCGCGGGCCCAGCGCGAACGCGTCATGGCGGAGCTTCTCCCGCGTATGACGGCGTTGGCCAAGCTGGCGCGCAGTTACGACATTGGGCTGAATATCGACGCCGAAGAGGCGGACCGCCTGGAAATTTCGCTCGATCTCCTGGAAGCCTTGTGCTTCGATCCAGAGCTTTCGGGCTGGAACGGCATTGGTTTTGTCATCCAGGCCTATCAAAAGCGCGCACCGTTCGTCATCGACTATGTCATTGATCTCGCCCAACGCAGCGGCCATCGCATCATGGTGCGCCTGGTCAAGGGCGCGTACTGGGATACGGAAATCAAACGCGCCCAGGTGGACGGGTTGGAGGGCTATCCGGTTTACACGCGCAAGCTCTATACCGATGTTTCCTATCTCGCTTGTGCGCGCAAGCTGTTGGCGGCGCCGCAATCGGTTTTCCCGCAATTTGCCACGCATAACGCGCACACCTTGTCGGCCATTTACTATATGGCAGGGCAAAACTACTATCCCGGCCAGTACGAGTTCCAGTGCCTGCACGGTATGGGCGAGCCGCTATACGACGAGGTCACCGGCCCCCTGGCGCAAGGCAAGTTGAACCGGCCCTGCCGTATCTACGCTCCGGTTGGAACGCATGAAACGCTGTTGGCGTATCTGGTGCGCCGGCTGCTGGAAAACGGTGCAAATACTTCATTCGTAAACCAGATCGGCGACGAGACGATCGCTGTCGATTCGCTCGTTGCCGATCCCGTGCAGTCGGCGCTACGTATCCAGCCCCTCGGTTCGCCTCACGACAAAATTCCACTGCCGCGCCATTTGCTCGAACAAGTCGACGGCCGGCTGAATTCCGCAGGCATGGACCTGTCCAACGAGCAGCGGCTGGGATCGTTGTCGGCAGCGCTTCTGAATAGCGCAAGTCAGTTATGGCGCGCAGCACCGATGCTGGGCGACGACAACACAATATGGCACGAAGCGCGTGCGCAAGCAGTGCGCAATCCAGCGAACCGCCGGGACGTGGTGGGAGAAGTCATCGAGGCCAACGAGGCCGAAGTGCAGATGGCTTTGGCGGCGGCAGTCCATACTGCTCCCATCTGGCAGGCAACCCCGGTGGGCGAGCGCGCGCAGTGTCTTGTGCGGGCGGCGCAGATACTGGAAGACGAGATGCAGCCCTTGCTGGGATTGATCGTTCGCGAAGCCGGAAAGTCGCTTTCCAATGCCATAGCCGAGGTGCGCGAAGCGGTCGACTTCCTGCGTTATTACGCAGCCCAGATCGAGACTGCGTTCTCCAACGATACGCATCGTCCATTGGGCCCTGTTCTGTGCATCAGCCCCTGGAATTTTCCGCTGGCTATTTTTACAGGGCAGGTGGCGGCAGCACTTGCGGCCGGGAATCCGGTTTTGGCCAAGCCGGCTGAGCAAACTTCTCTGATTGCCGCGGCGGCGGTGGGCATACTGCGCCGTGCGGGCGTACCGGCGGGCGCTGTCCAGCTTCTGCCCGGCCAAGGCGAAACAGTCGGTGCCGCGCTGATCGCGAGCCGCGAGGTGCGCGGCGTCATGTTCACCGGTTCTACCGATGTCGCGCGACTCATCTCCAGGACGCTCGCCCAACGCCTGGATGATGCCGGGCATCCCATCCCGCTGATCGCTGAAACGGGTGGGCAGAACGCCATGGTGGTGGATTCATCGGCCCTGGCTGAACAGGTCGTATTCGATGTGTTGACCTCTGCCTTTGACTCGGCTGGACAACGTTGTTCGGCGCTGCGCGTGCTGTGCGTCCAGCAGGATTGCGCTGACCATGTGCTTACCATGTTGCGCGGCGCCATGAAAGAATTGAAAGTCGGTCGCACCGATATCCTGTCCGCCGATGTCGGGCCGGTCATCGATGTACAGGCGCAAGCCGACATCCAAGCCTATATCAAGGCCATGCGCGATGCGGGCCATCGGGTAGACCAGCTTGCGCTGGATGATCAATGCCTGCATGGATCCTTCGTCCCGCCGACCATCATAGAAGTACAGGATGTGGCGGCATTGAAGAAGGAGGTGTTCGGCCCTGTATTGCATGTTGTGCAATACGAGCGCGACGGACTCGATGCCCTGATCGATGCCATCAATGCCACTGGCTACGGACTCACTTTCGGTGTTCATACGCGGCTGGACGAGACCGTGGCGAGGGTTTCCGAGCGCATACACGCGGGCAATGTCTATGTGAACCGGAATATTGTCGGGGCGGTCGTCGGTGTCCAGCCATTTGGCGGGGAAGGGCTTTCCGGCACGGGTCCCAAAGCCGGCGGTCCCCTGTATCTTTTGCGTCTGCTTGCCCTGTCGCCCAAAGGGCTGCCGGCATGGTGCACGTCTGATCACATTGCCGGCGCGCCGCTCGTTCTCAAGGGTCCCACTGGCGAAAGCAACCTTTATTACGTCAAGCCGCGAGGCGCCGTTCTGTGCGTCGCCGCTACCCAGGTCGGCGCAGCCAAACAATTCGAAGCGTGTACTGATACCGGTAATCGAATGTCTTTGCTCGATACGCCGGCAGGCGCCGCTTTCTACGCGTCATGCAATGCGAAGCAGCAAAAATCAATACGCCTCGTGGAAAGCGATGAAATTGAACACGGTGATTATGAGGCGGTTCTCTTCGAAGGCGACAGCGACACCTTGCGAGGACTCAATCAACAAGTGGCGCAACGCGAGGGCCCCATCGTTTCAGTACAGGGTCTGAGCAGCGACGAGTTGGCGGCTGGCACGACGTATCGCCTGGAACGTTTGCTGCGGGAGGTTGCGGTTAGCGTGAACACCGCGGCGGCGGGGGGCAACGCCAGCCTGATGATGGTGGGCTGATCAGAGCCTGCAAAGAAGGAAAGCTTTTTAAGGGTTACGACCCATTATAAAAGGGTTGTACTTTTGGTTTAATTCGCGTGTTACCCCAATCCGGCTCTTACGCGTTTTTATATATAACGGAGATAAACATGCAGTCCACTAAAGGATTCAAGCTTTTAGCCGCAACAGCCGCCGTCATGGCCGGCTTTGCGTTCGGTCCGGCTCAGGCGGCCGACAATACAGTGGTGAAGCTCGGCTTCGCCGCTCCGCTCACGGGACCGCAGTCGCACTATGGCGAGGACATGAAAAATGGCCTTACGCTTGCGATCGAAGAAGCCAACAAGCAAAACATCCAGCTCGATGGCAAACCGGCCAAATTCGAACTGGTTTCGCGTGACGACCAGGCCGATCCGCGCACGGCCGTGCAGGTCGCACAGCAGATCGTGGACGAGGACGTCAACGGCATGCTGGGCCATTTCAACTCCGGCACGACGATACCCGCCTCCAGCGTGTACAACGATGCAGGTCTGCCGCAAATTGCCATGGCCACTTCGCCCGAATACACCGATCAGGGCTATGACACCACTTTCCGCATGATGACCAGCGACACGCAACAGGGTGCTGCAGCGGGGCAGTTCATCGTCAATGACCTGGGAGCCAAGACAGTCGCTCTCATCGACGACCGGACTGCTTACGGCCAGGGCCTGGCCGATGAGGTTGCCAAGGCGGTGGAGGCCGCCGGCGGCAAAGTGATAGCACGGGAATACACGACCGACAAAGCCAATGACTTTACCTCGATCCTGACCAACATCAAGTCCAAGGAACCAGCAGCGATCTTCTTTGGCGGCCTGGATGCGCAATCGGGCCCGATGCGCCGGCAAATGGTTACGCTGGGCATCAAGGCGCCTCTGATTTCGGGCGAAATGACCCGTAGCGCCACGTTCCTGAAGCTTGCCGGCGATGCGGCCAACGGCACGTATGCGTCGCTTGCCGGGGTGCCGCTCAAGCAAATGGCGGCCGGCGAGAAATTCCAGGCCGACTTCAAAGAGCGTTTCAAGGTAGAGCCGGGTGTATATGCCCCTTACGCCTATGACGGCGCCTGGAACATGATCACGGCCATGAAAGAAGCCGGTTCGGCCGAGCCAGAGGCCTACCTGCCCAAATTGGCATCGCTGCAGCGCTCGGGTGCCACCAGCGAGAACATTGCCTACGACGAAAAGGGCGACCTGAAAGAAATCTCGGTCACCATTTATGAAGTAAAGAACGGCAAATGGGAAATGGTCAAGACCATGGTCAGCAAGGCCAACTAAAACAACGCTGATTTCTTGCAGTTCTTTCCGGGCCGGCGGTGCCGGCCCCATTTCTAGAGTCATAAAACATGGACATTCTCATACAACAGTTGATCAATGGCATCACTGTGGGCAGCGTGTATGCCCTGGTTGCCCTTGGCTACACCATGGTTTATGGAATCATAGGCCTGATCAATTTCGCCCATGGCGATGTTGTCATGGTCGGCGCGATGGTAGCGACCACATTGGTGGTAACGCTCATAGGCGCAGACCCGGGCAGCATGTCGGCGTGGCTGGCCATTGTCATTGCCTTGCTCGTTTCAATTCCCGTCTGCATGGCGCTGGGCTGGCTCGCCGAGCGCTACGCCTACCGGCCTTTGCGCCGCGCGCCGCGCCTGGCTGCGCTGATTACAGCGATAGGCGTTTCCATCATTATCCAGAACATAGCGATGATGGTGTGGGGACGTAATTACCTTAGTTTCCCGCATGTCATCGAACCGGTCATCTTTCCCATAGGCGGCGCACGCATCAGCTTGCTGCAGGTCAGCATCATTGTCATCGCCACGGCCATCATGGCCTGCCTGCTGCTCGTCGTGCATCGTACCCGGCTGGGTACCGCCATGCGCGCGACCGCGCAGAATCGCGAGGTCGCCGGTCTCATGGGCGTCAACATCAACACGGTTATTTCCGCCGCCTTCCTGATAGGGTCGGCACTGGCCGCTGTGGCCGGGCTCATGGTCACGACCTATTATGGCGTGGCGCAATACACCATGGGTTTCATGCTCGGCCTCAAAGCGTTCACCGCCGCAGTCCTGGGCGGCATCGGCAACCTTGGCGGCGCCATGCTGGGCGGCTTGCTGCTTGGAATTATCGAGTCCCTGGGGGCTGGCTATATCGGAGACCTTACCAACGGCGTATTCGGCAGCAACTACCAAGACGTCTTCTCGTTTATCGTGCTTATCCTGGTCCTTGTTTTCCGTCCATCCGGCCTGCTGGGCGAGCGTGTGGGAGATCGAGCATGAGCCGCGCAACTGCTGCCCGTTCGGGCATATCGCCCAAGGTGTGGCTGGGAATCGCCATGTTCGGCGTGGTCCTGGCGATACTTCCGTTCATCCTCGGCATGGCCGGCCAAAGCTGGGTCAGGACGTTGAACTTTGCCTTGTTGTACGTGATGCTGGCGCTGGGCCTGAATATTGTCGTGGGCTTTGCCGGTCTGCTCGATCTCGGCTATATCGCGTTCTATGCCGTGGGCGCCTACGTCTGGGCCTTGCTGGCGTCGCCGCATTTCGGTCTGCACCTGCCATTCTGGGTGGTGCTGCCGGCCGGTGTCGTGTTGGCGGCTTTCTTCGGGGCGATGCTGGGTGCTCCCACGTTGAAACTGCGCGGCGATTACCTGGCCATCGTTACCCTCGGGTTCGGCGAGATCGTACGTATCTTCATGAACAACCTCGATTCGCCCGTCAACATCACCAATGGGCCGCAGGGAATCAACCGCATCGACGATTTTTCGGTGGGCAGCTTTGTGTTCGGGCGTTCGCAAGAGATCTTCGGCTTTCGCATCACCGGACCCGAAAAATACTACTACCTCTTATTGCTGCTTACTATCATCATCGTGGTCATATGTGTGCGGCTGCAGAACTCACGCATAGGTCGCGCATGGGAAGCGGTGCGCGAAGATGAAATCGCCGCCAAGGCCATGGGTATCAACACGCGGAATATCAAGCTGCTGGCGTTCACCATGGGAGCCAGTTTTGGCGGCGTAGCGGGGGCCATGTTCGCGTCCATGCAAGGTTTCGTCAGTCCGGAAAGCTTCAGCCTCACCGAATCCATCATGGTCCTGTGCATGGTGGTGCTGGGCGGCATGGGCAATATTCCCGGCGTAATTCTGGGGGCCGTCCTGTTGTCGGTCTTTCCAGAGTTATTGCGCGCCATCGTGGTTCCAGTTCAGCAGATCGTTTTTGGCGATGTCATTGTCGATCCAGAAGGGATACGCATGCTGCTGTTCGGTTTCGCGCTGGTGCTGGTAATGATTTTCCGTCCGGCGGGGCTTTGGCCGTCGGCGGTGCGCCGGCGCGAACTTACCGGCGCGAAAGGAGGACAGGCATGATTACTGCCGCTGTGAATAACGACGCCCGTTCCATGCCCGACCTGTTGTTGGTGGCTAATAAACTGAACAAGCGCTTTGGCGGTCTGCAGGCGCTGTCCGACGTCAGTTTCTCCATTTGCAAGGGCGATATCTACGGCCTTATCGGCCCGAACGGGGCCGGCAAAACTACACTCTTCAATGTCCTGACCAGTTTGTACGTACCCGAGTCCGGCAGCTGCAATTTCATGGGCCATCAGCTGACCCGCTTGAAGCCGCATCAGATCGCTGTAGTCGGGCTCGCCCGCACTTTCCAGAACATACGCCTGTTCGGCAACTTGAGCGCAATCGAGAATGTCATGATAGGACGGCATATCCGTACACGGGCCGGGTTGTGGGGGGCAGTTACCCGGAACAAGCGTACTCGCCAGGAAGAAGCGGCAATCGAGCAGCGCGCTCAGCAATTGCTCGACTACGTGGGCATCGGCCACCGCTCCAATGACGTCGCACAATCCTTGCCCTATGGCGACCAGCGCCGTCTGGAAATCGCCCGGGCGCTCGCCACGGAACCAACCCTGCTGGCCCTTGATGAGCCGGCGGCCGGCATGAACGCGTCGGAAACAGTCGTATTGCGCCGACTCATCGAGAAGATCCGGGATGATGGCGTGACCGTGTTATTGATCGAACACGACATGAAACTGGTCATGGGCTTGTGCAACCGGGTGCTGGTGCTGGAATATGGCAAAGTGCTTGCCGAGGGCAAGCCTGTCGACGTGCAGCGCAATCCCAAAGTCATCGAGGCCTATCTGGGCGCTGGCGCAGCCGAGCACGCACCGGTCACTGTTCCCGACTATGATCCCGGCGCGCAGGGTCTGGCCAGCGTCAATGACTCCGCCGCAGCAGGCGATAGCAAGGAGCAGGTATGAGTGCAGCAGATCACTTACTGGAAATCAGCCAGCTCGAAGTGGCCTATGGCGGCATTCGGGCTGTGCGAGGTATGGACCTGGTGGTGGGCCGGGGGGAACTGGTCAGCCTGATCGGCGCCAACGGCGCCGGCAAAAGCACCACCTTGCGCGCCATTTGCGGACTGGTGCCCATCAGCGCCGGCAGCATCGTTTACGACGGCAAGTCGATCGCGGGCATGCCGTCTTATATGCTGGTGCGGCAGGGCTTGGTCATGGTGCCGGAAGGCCGCGGTATTTTTGGGCAGCTGACCATTGAAGAAAACCTGGCGATGGGCGGGTACAGTCGGCAGGATCAAGATGCCGTGCGCAAGGATATCGAGCATGTGTTCGAGCTGTTTCCTCGTCTTCAAGAGCGGCGCCGCCAGTCGGCAGGCACCTTGTCGGGAGGCGAGCAGCAGATGCTGGCCATGGGGCGCGCGATGGTTTCGCGGCCGCGACTGCTGTTGCTCGACGAACCCTCGATGGGGCTGGCACCTTTGATGGTCGAGAAGATCTTCGAGGTAGTCCGTACGATTTCCGCTGAAGGAGTTACGGTTCTGTTGATCGAGCAAAACGCCAAGCTGGCGCTTGAGACCAGCCAGCGGGCGTATGTGATGGAGTCGGGGCAGATTATCCTGCAGGGGCCGTCCAGCCAGTTGCTGGATGATCCAAAAGTGCGTGCTGCCTACCTGGGTGAAGAAGAAGCGGTTTAGGGAATGGAACGGCCCGGTGGCGTTTTATCGTCAGCCGCGGCCGGTGCTGCCGAAACCGTCGGTACCGCGGGTACTGCCGTCGAACTCGTCAACGATATCAAACTCGATCTGCTGGACGGGCACGACAACCAGTTGAGCCAGGCGGTCCATGGGTTGCAGCACGAATTCTTCCTGCCCACGATTCCAGGCCGATATCATCAGCGGCCCTTGGTAATCGGAATCGATCAGCCCGACCAGATTGCCCAGCACAATGCCGTGTTTGTGCCCCAGGCCCGAGCGCGGCAGTATCATGGCGGCATAGGCAGGGTCGGCCAGATGAACGGCCAGGCCTGTGGGAATGAGTTCCGTGGCGCCAGGGTGCAAGGTCAGTGGCGTATCGATGCAGGCGCGCAGATCCAGGCCGGCCGAGCCGCTGGTTGCGTAGGCCGGCAGATAGTCGTTCATGCGCGGGTCAAGGATTTTAAGGGCGATTTTTCTCACGTGGTGCTCAACGGTCGGTTCTGGATTTGTTACGGGGCTGATCTGCGTTATTGGTCTGGCGCTTGCGCATCATGGCGCGGGCGATCCATACCGCCAGGACCACCGACAGCACGCCGCTGAACAGCACGCTGAAGTTCATGTTGTTGCTGTCCATGGCGCCGACGCTGCGGCCTGTCAGGTAGCCGGGCATGAGCATAAGCGGTATCCATATGGCTGCCGACAGGACGTTGGCGATCTGAAAGCGCCAGTGGCGCATTTTCATGACGCCGGCCACGCTGGGTACCACCGCGCGCAAGGGGCCCAGGAAGCGGCCCGCGAAAATTGATAGAACGCCATATTTGTGGAAGAAATAGCGAGCCCGGGCGACAGTGCGCCGCTGTTTGTTCAAGGGCCAACTGCGTACGATTTTTGGGCCCAGCAGGCGGCCGATGAAATACGAGATGGCATCGCCCAGTGCCGCGCCGGCGATGCCCCAGGCAATGATGGGAAGAGGCTCGAGCGTGCCGCTGCCGACCAGTCCACCCACCAATAGCATCAGGGCGGTGGCGGGGATGGCCAGGCCGATGATAAGCAGGGACTCTCCCATGGCGAGCAGGCCTAGCGTGAGGCCTGCCCATTCCTGGTGGGTTTCAATGAAAGTACTGACGATTTGTATGTAGTGATCCATATTCCTCAGGGTGTTTCGGTTGTGGCGCCCGCTTTCGTCGGCGGCGCCAGGCTGGCGATTTCCTGGATCAGCCTGCGGGCGGCATCCAGCTTGGGCAGGGCAGGCAGCGCACGCGCGCCTTGCGCGTCGAACAGGACGAGTTCGGTGGTGTCGGCATTCATGGCCTGCTGGGCCAGGTTGCCGACCAGCAAGGAAACTCCTTTGCGCTGGCGTTTGGCTTCGGCGTTTTCATGAAGGTTTTCGGTTTCAGCGGCAAACCCGACGCAGAAGGGGCTTGGCGCCATTCGTGCTACATCTGCCAGAATATCGGGGTTGGTCGAGAACTGCAGTTCGGGAGGTTGGCCGCCCGCCTTCTTTTTGAGCTTGCTGTCGCTGGCATTGGCGACATGCCAATCGGCAACCGCGGCCACGGCAATGAAGATATCGGCCAGCCGGGCTTCTCCCATGACTGCGGCATGCATCTGCGCGGCGCTTTCTACATTGACCCGGTTTACGCCGTAGGGCGCATCGAGCGCCGTGGGCCCCGACACCAGGACGACCTGGGCCCCCGCTTCGCGAGCTGCCCTTGCCACCGCATACCCCATTTTACCCGACGAACGGTTGGTGATGACGCGCACGGGGTCGATTTTCTCTGAAGTGGGGCCGGCTGTGATCAGGACACGTTTGCCGGCCAGTACTTTGGGCTGAAAAAAAGCGATAAGTTCGCTGAGCAGCTCGTGAGGTTCGAGCATGCGCCCATTGCCGACTTCTCCGCAGGCCTGATCGCCTTCGGCGGGCCCGAGTATGGTGGCACCGTCGGCCTGGAGCTGCATTACATTGCGTTGGGTGGCGGGGTGCAGCCACATTTCCCGGTTCATCGCGGGAGCCACCAGCAAGGGGCAATCGCCTTTGGCGACGCACAGGGTTGAAAGCAGGTCATCGGCCAGGCCGTGCGCGAGCTTGGCCATGAAATCAGTGCTGGCAGGCGCTATCAGGATGGCGTCCGCGCCTCGCGTCAGATTGATGTGCGCCATATTGTTGGGAACACGGTTGTCCCAGGTATTCAGGTACACCGGGCGGCCGGACAAGGCCTGCATCGTCAGCGGCGTAATGAACTGGGCGGCGGCCTCGGTCATCACCACATCGACCACTGCCCCTTGTTCCTGGGCGCGACGCAGGAACTCGGCCATCTTGTAGCAGGCGATACCTCCGGTCAGGCCGAGGACGATGCGTTTCTGAGCTAGTTCTTGCATGTGGGTGCTTGTTTCAAGTAAGGGTCAGGTCGACTTGGCCGCTTTGCGCTTTTCGCGGCGCAGTCGAAGCAGTTCGTCGAGCACGAGCAGAATGGCCCCGCAGGTGATGGAAACGTCTGCAATATTGAAAGCGGGAAAATGCCAATTCTTCCAGTAAAACAGCAGGAAATCAATGACATGGCCATGTTGCACTCGGTCCAGCGCGTTGCCGATGGCACCGCCCAGAATGCACATCAGCGATGCGCAAAAAAGGGTCTGAGCCGGATTGCGCCTCAGCAGGTGCACGATCAGGCCTGTTGCGGCAAGGGCAATGGCCGTAAACAGCCAGCGCTGCCATCCGGTGCCGTCGGCCAGGAAGCTGAAGGCGGCACCGGGGTTGTACAACAAGGTGAAGTCGAAAAACGGCAGTATGTTCCACCGTTCGGCATACTGCATTGCGTCGTCGAAATAGATTTTTGTCGCCTGGTCCAGCGCGATGATCAGCACTGCGCCCGCCATCCATCCCCAAAAGCCTGGCGTTTTCCGGTACCGGGCGATTCCTTCTTCTTGGCGCTTAGGCATGCCGGCGCAGCTCGCCAAGTTTGAACAGATTGCTTACGCAACGTCCGCAAATCATGGGGTGTTCCGGGTCGATGCCCACGTCTTCCCGGTGATGCCAGCAACGTTCGCATTTCGCATGCTTGGTGGGATTGACGATAATGCGTAGTGCGCCTTCGGCGGGATGCAGATTGGCGCGCGACACAATTAACACGAAACGCAGGTCATCTTCCAGGCTGGCGAGCAACTGGTAGTCATTCCCGGAAGCGTAGATGTCCAGCTCGGCGGCCAGTGATGAACCGATTTCCCCCGACGTGCGGACCTCTTCGATTTTGCGCATGACTTCAGCGCGAATCTCGCGCAGGCGATCCCATTTGGCGCGCAACAGTGCCGCGTCGACCTGATCAGGCAAGGCGTGAAAAAGCTCGGTGAAGATGCTTGGGACTTCCCGGCCCTCGTGCAGGTCTTTCCATGCTTCCTCGGCCGTAAAGGACACGACCGGAGCAAGGAGCTTGATAAGCGTATGGGTGATGTGGTGAACCGCTGTTTGGGCGGACCGGCGCGCCACGCTGTCTTTGCCGGCGGTGTATAGCCGGTCTTTAAGCACATCCAGATAGAAAGCGCCCAGGTCTTCAGAACAAAAGATTTGAAGACGCGACACAATGGGATGGAATTCGTAGCGCTTGTAATTGGCCAGCGTCTCTGCCTGCATGGCGGCAGTCATGGCGAGCGCATAGCGGTCGATCTCGAACATATGTTCGAGTTCGACGCTGTCGGTTGCCGCATTGAAGTCCTGCAAATTGCCCAGCAGGAACTTCAATGTATTGCGGATGCGGCGATAGCCTTCCACGACACGTTTCAGAATTTCGTCGGAAATTGAAAGCTCGCCGGAATAGTCGGTAGACGCGGTCCATAGGCGAAGGATTTCCGCGCCCAGCGAGTCAGATACTTTTTGCGGCGCGATTACGTTGCCCACGGACTTGCTCATTTTCCGCCCTTGGCCATCGACCACGAATCCGTGCGTCAACAAGGCCTTGTAGGGAGGGCGGCCATACAGCATGCAGCCGGTGAGCAATGATGAATGGAACCAGCCGCGATGCTGATCCGAACCTTCAAGATACAGATCGGCGGGCCATGCGAGGTCATCGGCGTGCGAGCCTTTGACGCTGTGGTCCTGGCCGCCGAGTACCGTGGCGTGCGTGGTGCCCGAGTCGAACCACACGTCCAGCGTGTCCCGGTTCTTTTCGTAGTGGTCGGCTTCGTCGCCGAGCAGATCCGCCGGTTCGAGCGACTGCCATGCCTCAATGCCGTGTTGCTCGATGCGCAGGGCGATTTCTTCCATCAGTTCGACGGTGCGCGGATGCAGGTCGCCGGTCTCTTTGTGAACGAAGAAAGCCATGGGAACGCCCCATTGCCGTTGCCGCGACAGGGTCCAGTCGGGACGGTTGGCAATCATGGCATGCAGGCGGGCACGGCCCCACGCTGGGTAGAACTCGGTATTGTCTATGCCTTCCAGAGCCGTTTCCCGCAGCGATTTCCCGGATTTGGGTTGGCGGTCCATGCCGGCAAACCACTGGCTGGTCGCGCGATAGATGATGGGCGTCTTGTGGCGCCAGCAATGCATGTAGCTGTGCACGTGCGCTTCGGTATGCAAGAGACTGCCGGCATTCTGCAGCGCTTCGACGATAAGGGGATTGGCTTTCCAGATCATCAGTCCGCCGAATAGAGGCAGGCTTTCGACGTAATGGCCGTCGCCCATGACGGGCCCAATGATCTGGTCATCGGTCAGGCCGTGGGCCTTGCACGATACAAAGTCTTCGATACCGTAGGCAGGTGCGGAATGCACCACGCCGGTACCCGAATCGAGCGTAACGTAGTCGCCCAGGTAGACTGGCGACATGCGCTGGTAACCTTCATGCGCATCGTACAGCGGATGCTTGAACTCCAGATTGGTCAGTGCGTCGCCTTTTGCAGTGGCGATGATCTGCCCTGTGAGTTTCCAGTGTTCCAGACAGGATGCAACCAGATCTTTGGCCAGCAGCAACAGGGGACCGGTGCTGCGCGGCTGGTCGAGCTTGACCAGCGCGTACTCGATCTCGGGGTGAACATTCAAGGCCTGGTTGGCAGGCAAAGTCCAGGGAGTCGTGGTCCAGATGACGATGGCGCCATCGTCTACCTGGGGCAGCCCAAAGGCATGTGCCAGCTTTTCCTTGTCGCCGAACTGGAAGGCGACATGGACGGAAGGATCCTTGCGGTCCGCATATTCCACTTCGGCTTCGGCCAGCGCGGAACCGCAGTCAAAGCACCAGTTCACCGGCTTCAGCCCACGGAACACGTAGCCTTTTTCCAGGATGCGGGCCAAGGAGCGCAGTTCGTCGGCTTCATTGCTGAAATTCATCGTCAGGTAAGGATGTTCCCAGTCGGCCAGCACGCCCAGGCGCTTGAAGTCTTTGCGCTGGCGATCGATCTGCTCGTAGGCGTAGGCGCGGGCCTTGGACTGCACCTCGGCGACCGGCAGGTGCTTGCCGTATTTCTTCTCGATCTGGATTTCGATGGGCATGCCGTGGCAGTCCCAGCCCGGCACATAGACGGCGTCGTAACCCGCCATGGCACGGCTTTTGACGATAATATCCTTGAGGACCTTATTGACGGCGTGGCCGATGTGGATATCGCCGTTTGCGTATGGCGGGCCGTCATGCAGTATGAACTTCGGCCGGCCTTTGCTCGCTTCGCGTATGGCAGCGTAAACCTTTTTTTCTTCCCATTCGGCAATCCAGCCGGGTTCGCGTTTGGCAAGGTCTCCCCGCATCGGGAAGGGAGTTTCGGGCAAATTTAAGGTTTTTCTATAGTCCATGGAAGGCGAAATAGTCGCGAGCGCTTTGCACATCGTTGTCGATGGCGGCGATCATTGTGGGAAGGTCGGGAAATTTTTCTTCGTCCCGCAGAAACTCGAGGAACTCAATACATGTGAGTTTACCGTATGCATTCAGTAGGCAATCCAGCAGGTGCACCTCCAGCATCAGGCGTCCTCCCTGCGAGATCGTGGGGCGCACGCCCAGGCTGGCCACACCCTTGAGCGGCTGGCCGTCCAAACCATGGGCCAGCACAATATAGACACCGGAACGGGCCGCACATTGCGTCGGTACCCTTACATTGAGTGTAGGGTAACCTATGCTGCGGCCGAGTTTCTGGCCATGCACGACATGGCCGCTGATACGATACCGATGTCCAAGAAGGTGTCCTGCACGCTGCAGATTGCCCACGGCAAGGGCGGTGCGCACCTCGGAGCTGGATATGCGGTGGCCGTGCTCGTCGGCGATGTCGGCTATGGTTTCCACATCGAAACCGTGGTGTTGCCCGGCACGCCGCAGCAGATCGACGTCGCCGCTGCGTTTGTGGCCATATCGGAAATCTTCGCCCACGAGCAGCCAGCGGGTATTGAGCCCGCGCACCAGCAACTGCTCGATAAAATCTTCGGCCGACATGTCGGCCAGCGCCTGGTCGAAGCGTTCCAGAACCAGCTGATCGGCCTGGTGGTGATGCAGTGCCTGCAATTTGTCGCGCAGGCTGCTGATCTGCGTGGGGATCAATTCGGGCCGCTGACCACGCCGGGCGAAGTAAGCCCGCGGATGAGGGTCGAAGGTCATGACCGTGGCGGCCAGATTACGTTCCTGGGCGCACTCGCGCAGGCGCGCCAGTATGGCCTGATGGCCGCGGTGGACGCCGTCGAAATTGCCGATCGTCACCGCGCTGGGGCGCTGGGTATCGAAGCGGGGGAGGGTACGATAGATTCGGGGAGATGCTTTCACACCCGAGAGTTTACAATTTCGGCTGGACTTAATCAGGATTTATTGTGCCGGTTGCTCTTTCCACACCCGTTTGCCGTCTTGTTGTGCTGATTTCCGGGCGCGGCTCGAATATGCAGTCTATCGTCAATACAGTGCGTGATCACGCTCTGCCCGCCGAAATCTGCGCTGTCATCGCGAATAAGGCGGACGCGGGCGGACTGGAATGGGCCAGGGGCCAGGGCTTGCCCGCGCATGCCGTGGCTCACCGCGATTACGCCAACCGAGCTGCCTTCGATACCGCCCTGGCCGCTGTTATTGACGAATACCAGCCCGATTTCGTGTTGTTGGCCGGTTTCATGCGCGTGCTCACGCCGGGATTCGTCGAGCGATTCAACGGCAGACTCATCAATATCCATCCCTCGCTGCTGCCGGCCTTTCCCGGTTTGCACACGCATCAGCAGGCCCTGGCAATGGGGGTGCAGTGGCACGGCTGCACCGTCCATTTCGTCACGCCGGTACTGGACCATGGCCCCATCATCGCTCAGGGCATTGTGCCTGTCGTTGTGGACGATACCCCCGAAACATTGGCCGACCGCGTATTGCACGTAGAACACCATTTGTATGCGAACGTGGTACGCTGGCTGGCCGAAGGGCGAGTTTCGCTCAATTCCATGCAGCGCGTGCAAGTGCAAGGCATTGCCAGCCGCTCCTTCGTCCTGACGTCAAACGGCGTCCAGCCATAACAAAGGTAATCATGAACAGTACAGACAAGCCTCGGCGCGCTCAGGGCAAACGCCCCGCGCCTGGCAGGCAAGAACACGAACGAGGCGGGGCACGGTTCAGCCAACGAGACCGTCCAGCGCCCGCATCAGCACGCAATCACGAGACCGCAGCACGACAAGGCGAGGGCGGTACTTACGTCAGCCGACCTTATGTAATGGCTGCCGTACGCATTGATCAGGTACGCACAGTACTGGGTGAAATACTGCAATGGAAGTTTCCGGCTGACGCCGTATTGTCGCGCTGGCTGCGCGCCCACCCCAAGCTGGGCGCCCGCGACCGCGGAGAAGTGGCGGAAGCCGTATTCGATGTATTGCGTCATTTGCGACGCTACCGGCAATTTGCCGAAAGCGGCAGCGGGCCGGCCGCGCGACGCCTCGCCATCCTAGGTCTGGCATCCGTATTCGATAAGTCGGTGCTGGATGCCGGCTTGTCGGAAACGGAACAGCACTGGCTGGAGCACGTGCAGCGTATCGATGTAAAGAGCTTGTCGCGGGCAGTGCGCGACAGTTTGCCCGATTGGCTCGATGAGCGGCTGTCCGGCCTGAATGACGCCGATGCGCTGATACAGGCGCTCAATAAACCAGCGCCCCTGGATGTGCGTGTCAATCCGCTCAAGGCGGACCGTGCCGAGATGCTTGAATTGCTGCGTAATGGCGCGGCGGCGCGCTACAGCCCGGAGCCCACACCTTATTCGCCCTGGGGTATACGCATGCAAGGCCGCCCCCCGGTCAACCGCTGGCCGATGTTCGAGAAAGGCGAAATCGAGGTGCAGGACGAGGGCAGCCAGATCCTGGCTGCACTGGTCGCGCCCAAGCGTGGCGAAATGATCATCGACTACTGTGCCGGCGCCGGCGGAAAAACATTGCTGCTGGGCGCGTTGATGCGTTCCACCGGCCGTTTGTATGCTTTCGACGTGTCGGCAGCCAGGCTGGCGCGAGCCAAACCGCGCTTCGCCCGCAGCGGTCTGTCCAATATCGTTCCTGTGGTGATCAATCCGGAAAATGATCAACGCGTCAAGCGCTTGCGCGGCAAGGCGCAACGCGTGCTGGTCGACGCGCCTTGCAGTGGCCTGGGCACACTGCGGCGCAATCCGGATCTGAAATGGCGCCAGCACCCGGATTCACTGATCGAGCTACGCCAGATGCAGGCCAGTATTTTGCGCCAGGCTTCACGTTGCGTGGCCCCCGGCGGACGCCTGGTCTATGCGACGTGCAGTGTGCTGCCCGAAGAAAATGAAGAGCAGGTTGAGGCGTTTTTAGCCGAAAATCCCGAATTTAGCCTTCTTGATGCCAGCAGTATTGTGGTGGATCGTTGCAAGAATCTGACACTTGAAGGGCCTTTTTTGAGTATGCGGCCGGATGTCCATAACACCGACGGTTTTTTTGCAGCAGTAATGGAACGAAGCAAAGCGGGTGCTGTCGAACTCAGTGTTTTACAAGACAAGGACCAGCCCACAGGAAAGTCCGCCCCGGCAAAAGATACTGCCACGGACGAGCCTGACACCCTCCCGGAAGCGGGTCAAGCGGAAGGCTCCGAATCGCCGGTCGACTGATCCATCAAGATGACACACGCGCATCATCTCGAACGCGCGGTACAGGATCAATCGGCGATTCAGGAAGGCTTTATAACCACGCTATGGGTAGGGTAGAGCCTTCTTAATACTTGATTTGCCTCAAAATTAATTTGAAACTTAGCTGTCATATCAAGGGCAAGTCGGCTACACTTTTTAGTGTCTTAACATGAGGCCTTCAACAGGTTTATGGACTATATATTCAAATATTTATCAGCCGGTTTGCTTCAGTTGTCGTGGTGGCAAGTCGGTATCGCCGCACTTGTGCTCACGCACATCACTATTGCCGGCGTAACACTGTTCTTGCACCGCAATCAAACGCACCGGGGCCTGGATCTTCATCCGGCGGTCATGCACTTTTTCCGCTTCTGGCTATGGCTGACCACGGGCATGGTCACCAAAGAATGGGTAGCCATACACCGCAAGCATCACGCCTACGTCGAGCGCGAAGGCGACCCTCATTCGCCTGTTGTATTTGGCATAGGCAAAGTATTTTTCCGAGGCGCCGAGTTGTACCGCCAGGAATCCACCATGCCCGACACCATCAAGCGTTTCGGCCACGGTACGCCGGACGACTGGCTCGAACGCAATGTTTACACGCGTCACAGCCTGATGGGCATCCTCATCATGCTGGGTATCGACCTTGCCTTGTTCGGTGTGCTTGGCCTTACGGTATGGGCTGTGCAAATGGCATGGATCCCATTCTGGGCTGCAGGCGTAGTCAACGGCCTGGGCCATTTCATCGGCTATCGCAATTACGCCAGTCCGGACACCAGCACCAATGTCTTGCCCTGGGGCATCATTATTGGCGGCGAAGAACTGCACAATAATCATCATGCCCACGGCACTTCGGCAAAATTTTCGGCCAAATGGTACGAATTCGACCTGGGCTGGGCCTACATCCAGGTACTACGGGTATTCGGCCTGGCTACGGTTCGCCGGGTCGCGCCCAAGCTGAAGCTCGATCCTGCCAAAAACACAGTCGATGCCAGCACCCTCCAAGGCGTGATCACGCATCGTTATGAAATCCTTGCACGCTACACCGACCTGCTGAAAAAAGCGGCCAGCGACGAACTTGCCAAGCTCAAGCCTGCACGGCAGGAAGGCAGCCCCGATTGCCGCTGGACACTTCTCAGCCGCAGCAAAGAATGGCTGTCCCGCAACGACGAGTCGCTCGAGCCCGCGCAGCGCGCACAGCTGGAAACCATACTGGCCGACAACCAATCGTTGTCAACCCTGGTGCAAATGCGCGGTGAACTGACCCGTCTTTGGGAAAGCTCCAGTGCCAGCAGCGAGCAGCTGCTGGCCGATTTGCAGGCATGGTGCCAGCGGGCACAGCAAAGCGGTATCGAAGGCCTGGAGCAGTTTGCCAACCGGTTGCGCCGCTACGCGGCATGATTTCCAGTCTCAACCCTGAACAGCAAGCCGCCGTAACTCTCCCTCCCCGCCACGCACTGGTTCTTGCAGGTGCGGGGAGTGGCAAGACCCGAGTCCTTACCACGCGTATGGCCTGGCTGATCCAAACCGGCCAGGCCAGTCCGTTTGGGCTGCTGGCGGTCACCTTCACCAACAAATCCGCGCGCGAAATGCTTACGAGGTTGACGGCACTGTTGCCGATCAACACGCGGGGCATGTGGGTAGGCACTTTCCACGGCCTGTGCAATCGTTTGCTGCGCGCGCATCATCGCGACGCGGGCCTGATCCAGACTTTCCAGATACTCGACACCGCCGACCAGCTGGCTGCCATAAAGCGCATGATCAAGGGCGCCGGCATTGACGACGAAAAGTTTCCGCCACGCGATGTGCAGCGTTTCATCAACGGTGCAAAGGAAGAGGGCCTGCGACCGCATAATGTTGCCGCCAACGACCCACATCGCCGGCGCCTGGTCGAGATCTACCAGATGTATCAGGACCAGTGCGAGCGTGAGGGCGTCGTCGATTTCGCCGAATTGCTGCTGCGCGCCTTTGAGCTGCTGCAGCGCAATGCGCCGATACGCGAACATTACCAACGCCGCTTCCAGCATATTCTCGTCGACGAGTTTCAGGACACGAACACCCTGCAGTATCGCTGGCTCACCCTGTTGGCGGGCGCGGACGCGTCCATATTTGCCGTGGGCGATGACGATCAGTCCATCTATGCTTTCCGCGGCGCCAATGTGGGCAATATGGCCGACTTCGAGCGGGACTATGCAAAAGGAAACGTGATCAGGCTGGAGCAGAATTACCGCTCTTACGGCCATATCCTGGATTCCGCCAATGCCCTGATCTCGCACAACACGGCCCGGCTCGGCAAGAATTTATGGACCCAGCAGGGCGAGGGCGAGCCGGTGCGTGTGACCGAGCAGGCATCCGATCTGCTCGAGGCGCGGTGGATCATCGACGAAGTGAAGGCCTTGATCGGCGATGGGCGCCTGCGGCGGGAAATCGCCATTCTGTATCGCAGCAATGCGCAGTCGCGCATTATCGAGCACGCGTTGTTTTCGGCGGCTATTCCTTACAAGGTGTACGGCGGCTTGCGCTTTTTCGAGCGCCAGGAAGTCAAGCATGCGCTTGCCTATTTGCGTCTCATGGACAATCCGCATGACGACACGTCATGGTTGCGCGTTGTGAATTTTCCGACGCGCGGCATAGGCGCGCGCACACTGGAACAGTTGACCGACATTGCGCGCGAGCAGAATACAAGCTTGTTCCGCGCCGTGCCTTTTATGGCAGGCAAGGGCGGCACCAGTCTGGCGCGCTTTGCGGAACTGATTCAGCAGATGGCGCACGAAGCGCAGGTGCTCACGCTTCCCGAGCTTGTCGAGCACGTGGTGCATCATAGCGGCTTGCTGGCACACTACCAGAACGACAGGGAAGGTGCGGACCGCCTGGAAAACCTCCAGGAACTGGTCAATGCGGCGGCGGCCTTCGTGGCCGAAGAAAATTTCGACAATTTGCCGGCAGGGCGCATTGCCGACGACCGCGATACGACGGCCGGCGACAACCTGGAAGAAGGTTCAGCCATGTCGCCCCTGGCGGCTTTTCTGACACACGCGTCGCTTGAGGCCGGAGACAATCAGGCCCAGGCAGGCGAGGATGCGGTCCAGCTCATGACCGTCCATGCCGCAAAAGGCCTGGAATTCGATTCGGTATTCATCACCGGTGTGGAAGAAGGGCTGTTCCCGCATGAGAACAGCTTGCTGGAGGCGTCGGGGGTGGAAGAAGAGCGCCGCCTGATGTACGTGGCCATTACGCGTGCGCGCGAACGCCTGTACCTCACTCTGGCGCAAAGCCGGATGTTGCACGGCCAAACGCGCTATGCCATGCGTTCGCGCTTTCTCGATGAAATTCCAGAGGAACATCTGAAATGGCTTACCCCCAAGGAAGGGCGGGCGGCTGTGCGCGAGAACACCTGGAGCGGCGCCTTCCGGCGGGGCGATTCCTTTAACCGGCCCGATGGCGGCACCGTAGCGCCACGCATGCCGCGCAGCCTTACGACCGGTGTAACCGTCGGCGATCAGCATTTTCGTATCGGGGCTGGGGTCCGTCACGCCAAATTCGGCGAGGGCACCGTTATTGGTTTGAGCGGAATGGGTCAGGATGCCCAGGCCCAGATACAGTTCCGCGATGCCGGCAGTAAAACCCTGGCGCTGGGCGTGGCCAAGCTGGAAATCATTGCCGGATAAGGACGATATTATGCAAAGCCAGTCTGCAGCTCCCGCTTATCTTGTCGGTCATATTGCCGTCAAAGACCCGGTCAAGTGGGCGGAATATTGCGACAAGGTGCCGGCTACCGTGGCGCCTTGGGGGGCCACACTGGTTTTCCGCGGCGCGCGCGCACAAGTGCTGGCGGGCGATCATGCCTACACCGATACTGTAGTAATCCGCTTTCCCAACCGCGACGCCCTGAATGGCTGGCATGAATCGGCCTCCTACCGGGCGATAGTTCCCATACGCTTACAGGCCGCCGACGTCGTCATCATCAGCTACGACGAACAATGAGGCCTGGGCGCCGGGCCCTATGATTTTCAGAAAGCGGCGCTTCCAAGAAAGTTAATACATAGCCCCGTCCTTTTCCCCCTATACTTTATTCGCGGTTGCTGCCATCTTGTAGCAATCGGACATGGTCATGACATAAGCATTCGCACCTTGTCCTGACCCAGAAAAAGAAATACACGACGTTTCAATGAGGTGCCCGGCAAGACCACAATATCCGGGCATAAAGGGGGAGGAAGCGTGACCTTAGACTTGCTATTGCTGGCCTTGGTAGATGGCGTGGCATACGCCAGCCTGTTGTTCCTGGTTTCCATGGGGCTGACCCTGGTTTTCGGCGTCATGGGCATACTGAATGTCGCTCACGGTGCGTTCTATGCCATCGGCGGCTATGCCGCATCCACCGTGGTCATGTTTCTGGCTCCCAAGAGCGATTCCCCCGTGCTGCTTCTTGCGTCGCTGTTCGCCTCGGCCATTGTCGTCGGCGTCGTGCTGGGCAGCATCATGGAAGTGATTCTTATCCGGCGGGCACAGCCTTACGATCCCATCCTGAAGCTGCTGATCACTTTTGGCGGCTTCCTCATGCTCGAGGACATCCAACGCCTTATCTGGGGCGCACAGCCATATAGTGCCAGCGAAGTGGTAGGGCGACTGGGAAATATGGAGCTGGGCGGCATCACCTATACCAATTATCAGCTCATCGTGGTCCCGCTTACCGCGATACTTGCCTATGTGCTGCTCGAATATTTTTTGCGGCGCACCAAGTTGGGCAAACAAACAGTCGCCATGACGCACAGCCGCGAAATCGCCACTTCCCTGGGCATCAACGCCAGGAAGATCAGCCTCGTAACCTTTGTCATCGCCACCATACTCGGCGTGCTGGGCGGCGCACTGGCATCGCCGACCACTTCTCTGGTTCCCGGCGCGGGAACCGACATGATCGTTTTATCGTTTGCCGTGGTCGCCACCGCCGGCCTGGGCCAGATTACCGGTGCTCTTATAGCGGCGCTGCTGATCGGCATCATGCGTTCCATAGCCGTTTACATGGCCCCCGAATTCGAGGTGGCGGTGCCCTACATCATCATGGTGCTGGTGCTCATCATTCGGCCTCACGGACTGTTCACCGTTGCCCAGGCGAGAACCATCTGATGACGGTATATATCTTGAGTCTGCTTGCGGCGGCGGCCGCGCTGGTCAGCGGTCTTTACGCCTCCTGGACCATAACCCCCATAGTCATCGGGCTGACATACGCCATCGCGGCCCTGGGCGTGTCGGTCATGGTGCGGGCCGGGCAGGTGTCGTTCGGCCATGCGATGTTTGCATGTATTTCGGCCTATACCGTGGCATTCACTGCGCGCGCCTATCCCGGTATGGATGCTCTGTTGCTTATTCTCGCAGGCGTCGGGGCCAGTTTCATGGCGGCCGCCATAATCGGTCTGTTTGTCGTGCGTTATCGCGGTATTTTTTTCGGTATGTTGAACCTCGCCCTCAGCATGGTGTTGTTTGCGTTGCTCAGCAAGCTTTACCAGCTTACCGGCGGGACGGACGGCATACGCATAGAGCGTCCCTCCATGGCGGGATTTGTTCTGGAACGCGGTCCCTTCGAGGTGGCTTTGCTGGTACTTACCGTTGTATTGTCGCTGCTTCTTGCATGGTGGGTACAGCGCTACTTCCGTTCCGGCAGCGGCCAAGCGCTTTCGGCCATCAAGACCAATGAAACGCGGCTCGAATACCTGGGATTCTCGGCCTATTTTCTCATGTGGAAGGGCTACCTTCTTTCGGCCGTGGTCGTTGGGTTTTCCGGGGCTATCCTGGCGTTGATGCAGGGCCTGGTAACGCCCGAAATCGGTACGTGGTTGCGCTCGGGCGAATTTATTTTCATTACGATACTGGGCGGGGCGGGTCATGCCGGCGGCGCTTTCCTGGGGGCGATTGCGTTCGAATCCGTCAAGCTGGTGTCTGCCGCCTACTTTCCAGGACTCTGGCAATTCATCCTGGGGTTCACTCTTGTGATCGTGATTTTCCTGTTTCCCACGGGCTTTGTGGGCCAGATCACGAAACGGATGCGGTTGCGCAAGGCGGACAGGGAGTGAGCATGGAGCCATTGATCAAGACAAGAGACCTATATCTCGCCTTCGGCGGTGTGGTCGCGGCCGACGGCATTGATTTCGAACTGCATTCCGGCGAGCGTTTGGCGGTTATCGGCCAGAATGGCGCCGGCAAGACAACCTTTATTAACATTTGCACAGGCTATCTTGCACCTACCCGAGGCAAAGTTTATTTCGATGGCAAAGACGTCACGGCCATGAAGCCGCGAAAGATTGTGCGGCTTGGATTGGGGCGATCCTTTCAGTTGCCTCAGCTATTTACCGAACATACTGTTCGCGAATGCGTAGAAATTGCCGCAGCGCGCCGCAACAAGGAACTGAGCTGGTTCCGTTCCCTGGAAAGCACGGTCGATGCGCGCGAGGTCGACGAAACACTGGACCTGGTGGGGCTGCGGCAAGAAGCCAGTGAAGTCAGTCTTGAATTGCCGGAAGGCAAGCGCAAGCTGCTGGATGTGGCCATGGCATTGGCCTTGCGGCCCAAGTTGCTGATCATGGATGAGCCTACCAGTGGTGTTGCTTCGGAAGACAAACATGGCCTCATGGAAACCGTCATGTACGCCCTGAGCGAACGCAAGGTGACAAGCTGGTTTGTCGAGCACGATGTCGATATTGTTGCGCGCTACGCGACACGCGTGGCGGCCTGGATAGACGGCAAGGTAGCGGCCGATGGCACGCCTGATGAAGTCCTGAGCCATCCGAAAATCAAAAGCGAAATACTGGGGACTTGATCGTGCTGAAGATATCGAACGTCAATGTCGACCTTGCGGGCCACCGCATCTTGCGCGACGTCACCGCAAGTTTTGAAAACGCCGGCACCATAGGAATTGTGGGGCGCAACGGGGCGGGCAAGACCACGCTGTTGCGCGCCATCATGGGTCTGATCAAGTTGCGGTCCGGCCAGATATTCCTCGACGATGCCGAGCTCAGCCGTTTGCCCGGTCATGCGCGCGCCGCGCTGAACGTGGGGTACGCTCCAGAGAATCGGGTGATATTTCCTACGATGACGGTGAGGGAAAACTTATATCTGCCTTGCGAAGTGCAGGGTCAGTCCGCCGCCGCTATGCAGGCTCGCCTTGAAACAGTCTTGAAGGTAGTGCCGCAAATAGAACCTATGCTGAACCGCTCCGGTGCGGCGCTGTCGGGCGGGCAGGGAAAAATGGTGGCACTGGGCCGGGCCGTAATGATCGGAACCCGCCTCTTGATGCTCGACGAACCGTTCCAGGGCCTGGCGCCAAAACTGGCCCATGAATACACCGAAGCCTTGGGCCGCCTGAAGGAACTCCAGCCCGATGTATGCATCGTCATCACCGAGTCCAACATCAAGCTGCTGGGCGACATTCCAGACCGCATATGGACCATAGAACGGGGGTCCATTGCCCTGAATTGATTTCCACATAAGCATTTCACCGCCTTATGGCGGATCACCGAAGACAATCTGGAGAGACACATGGGTCAGCTGGAAGACAGGGTAGCCATCATCACCGGTGCTGGAAGCGGCTTCGGAGAAGGGATCGCCAAACACTATGCCAGGGAGGGCGCCAGGGTTGTAATCGCCGACATCAACAAGCAGGCCGCCGACAGGGTCGCCAGCGAGATCGGCAGTGTGGCGTTGGCTCTGAAAATCGATGTTTCCCGGCGTGACGATGTCAATGCCTTGGTCAGGGCGTGCCAGGAAGAATTCGGTGCCGTGGATATCGTGGTGAACAATGCGGCCATCACGCACAAAAACCAGCCTATGCTCGATGTCGACGAAGCGATGTTCGACCGCTTGTTCGACGTCAATGTAAAGTCCATCTACTACATGGCGCAAGCCGTCGTTCCGGTAATGCGTGCACAGGGCAAGGGCGTCATTCTCAATATCGGTTCGACGGCCGGTATACGCCCGCGCCCGGGCTTGAGTTGGTATAACGCCTCCAAAGGCGCGGTCAATGTTCTGTCCAAGTCCATGGCTGTCGAACTGGGTGCGGAAAATATTCGTGTCAATGCCATTTGCCCGGTGATGGGCGTTACCGGCATGTTCGAACTCTTCATGGGGCTGCCCGATACGCCCGAGAACCGCGCCAAGTTTGTCTCGACCATTCCCTTGGGCCGTTTTTGCAGCCCCGCCGATGTGGCGGCTGCCGCCGTATTCCTCGCCAGTGACGCCGCCGAGTTCATCACCGGCGTCGAGTTTCCCGTGGACGGCGGCCGTACCGTCTAGTCTTCATGTCACGCGTCTAGGATCCAAGCCCATGAAAATCAGAGCAGCACTGCTACGCGAAACCGGCACGGCAGGCCCTTATGCAGAAAGCCGGCCACTGCGCATCACCGAGGTCGAACTGGATCCTCCCGGATTCGGCGAGGTCCTGATCAAGATAAAGGCGGCCGGCCTTTGCCATTCGGACTTGTCTGTCATCAATGGCGACCGTCCCCGCGCCATGCCCATGGTACTCGGCCACGAGTCCTCGGCCGAGGTGGTACAGACCGGAGAGGGCGTCACAGACCTGAAGGCCGGCGACCATGTCGTCATGGTTTTCGTGCCCGCCTGCGGATGTTGCAATCCCTGCATGGAAGCGCGCCCGGCCTTGTGTGAACCCGGTGCTGCGGCGAATACCAAAGGCACGTTGCTGGGTGGCGAGCGGCGCCTTCATATAGGCGACGAATACCTCAATCACCATACCGGCGTGTCTTGCTTTGCCGAATACGCCGTGGTATCGCGGCGTTCATGCGTAAAGGTCAATGTCGATCTCTCGCACCGCGAGGCAGCCTTGTTCGGTTGCGCCGTCTTGACCGGAGCAGGAGCGGTCATCAATCGCGCGCGGATAAAGTTGGGCGATACGGCTGCTGTTGTAGGCCTGGGCGGTGTCGGACTCAGCGCCTTGCTGGCTGCTGTGGCGGCGGGTGCGCGGCGCGTGGTGGCCATCGATCCCAACGTTCAGAAGCTGGACCTGGCCAGGCAACTGGGGGCGACTCATGTGATCGATCCAGGCCAGGTGCAAACGGATGCCGACCTCTACGATCTGGCCGGCGGGCATGTGGATTATGGTTTCGACATGGCTGGCGCGGTGCCTGCGTTCGAGACTGCCTACAAACTGACGCGGCGCGGCGGCGTTACGGTGACCTCGGGACTGCCCAATCCCAAGTTCAGCTTTTCCTTGTCGCTCTCGCAAATGGTCGGCGAAGAACGCGAGATACGCGGCAGTTATCTGGGATCCGGCGTTCCCGCGATCGACATCAATCGCTATATCGATCTTTACAAGGCGGGCAGGCTGCCCGTGGACCGACTGATGGGCAGGTCGTTCCAGCTTGATCAAATTAACGAGGGTTTCGACCACCTTGCCTCGGGCTCCAGCCTGCGCGATGCCATCGTCTTTTAGCAGTGTTCAACACCATAAAATCAACGGAGATATAACAATGCGTAAACACCAAATAGCAGGCTTGCTTGCGGCGGCGCTGCTCGCCGGCGGCAGTGCCTTGAGCATGGCGGCCGAAAAGCCCAAAGAACTCAATATCGGTATCTCGACCTATCTGTCGGGATCGGCTTCGGTGTTCGGTGTACCGGCCCGGGATGCGGCCAACATTCTCATTGAAGACATGAACGCCGACGGCGGAATAGGAGGGGTAAAGATTGTTCCCAGCTACATCGACGAGGGTGGGGGCGGTGAAAAACTCCTGTCCGAATATCGACGGCTGGCTGAGGGAGGAACCCGGGTCATGCTGTCGGCGATCTCCAGCGGACATTGCAATATTGTTGCTCCGGTGGCCGAGGATCTGAAAGTACTGAATGTGCTCTGGGATTGCGGCACAGAAAAGGCGCTGGAAGGCAAGAGCTACAAATACGTGGTGCGTACCCAGGCTAACGCCACGACCGAAATGGTGGCACAGGTCTTGTACCTGATGAAGGTAAAGCCCGACTTCAAGACGCTGGCGATCGTCAACCAGGACTATGCCTGGGGACGCGATTCGCGCGATATATTCCTGGCCGCGTTGAAGAAATTCAAGCCCGATGTAAAGGTCGTGGCCGAAATGTTCCCGAAATTCGGCGCTGCCGACTTCTCGACGGAAATAAGCCGTCTGCAGGCACTACGGCCGGATGTAATTCTGTCGACCTCCTGGGGCGGCGACCTGGACAACTTCGTCCGACAAGCTTCGCAGCGCAATTTGTTCAAAAACTCTACTTTTGTGTTGTCGCTGGCGGAAAGTTCGCTTGAGCGTCTGGGCGACGCTTTGCCCGAGGGCGTTATTGTCGGTGCGCGCGGCGACCACTACTTCCTTCATCCGGAAACCAAGGATGATCCCAAGCATGTGGCTTTCGTGAAGAAATTCCATGACAAGACCGGAGCCTATCCCATCTATTCGGTTTATCACATGGCGCAGGCGCTACAAGGCCTGAAAACGGGGTACGAAAAAGCAACCAAGGATAACGGCGGTGAATGGCCTACCACGGAACAGGTTGCGGCGGCCATGCATGACATCACCTTCAAGGGTTTTGGCCGCGAGGTCAAGCTGAACCGGCCCGACGGCCAGGCGCTTGAAGCACAGCTTTTCGGCATTACCAAGAAAAGCGACAAGTATCCGTTCAAGGTGCTGGAAGACATCACCATCATTCCAGCTGAACTCGTTACTCCACCGGTTACCGCCACCTCGATCGACTGGATCAACAATACCCTGACGCCCGATGTGCTGAAAAGCGCGGATATCAAGAGCTATGGCAAATAAGCTCAGTTTGTAGCGAGCGACTCCAGCTCTTCCTGCAGTAGCAGCCACTGCTCTTCGAGCTGGCCGTGTTTCTTGCTCAACTCCCCGTGTTCGCTCAGTACCTTCAGACGCTCGTCGCGGCGCGCGTCTGAATAGAACTCGGGATCGGCAATCAGGGCGTCAAGTTCGACCAGGCGGCGGCTTGCCGCATCCATGTCGGCCTCGACCTTTTTCAGTTTGCTGTCCAGCGGTTTGCGCAACACGGCAATGCGCTGGCGTTCTTCGGCTTCCTGCCGGCGTTTTGCCTTGCGGTCTGTCCCCGATACATCGGCATTCTCGCCTTGTGCTTCATTACGGGCATCGGCGCGGGCCGCAGCGGTACGTGCAGTCAGCCAATCCCGGTAATCCTCCAGGTCGCCATCGAACTCTTGAACTTGCCCGTCGGCAACAATCCAGAAGTTGTCAACGGTTGTGCGCAGCAGATGGCGGTCGTGCGATACCAGCAGGACGCTACCGGCGAACTCCGCCAGGGCGGTGGCAAGAGCCTCGCGCGTATCGACGTCCAGGTGATTGCTGGGCTCATCGAGCAACAGCAGGTTCGGCTTCTGCCACACAATCAACGAAAGAGCCAGCCGGGCTTTCTCGCCGCCCGACATGGGAGCGACCTTGCTGTTGACCGTATCGCCGCTGAATCCGAACCCGCCCAGGTAGTTGCGCAGTTCCTGTTCACGTGTCTGCGGAGCAAGCCGCATGAGGTGTTGCAGCGGCGTGGATTCGAGATCCAGCATATCGAGCTGGTGCTGGGCAAAGTATCCAATCTCAAGGCCCTTGGAAGCGCGGCGTTCGCCCGCAAGCACTGGAAGTTCTTCGGCAAGTGTCTTGATGAGCGTGCTTTTTCCGGCGCCATTGACGCCCAGCACGCCGATGCGGTCGCCACCGCGCACCATGAGCTGCACATTGCGCAGGATGGGGCGCGTATCGCCATTGGCGCTCGCATAGCCTGTCGACACCTCATCGAGCACCAGCAAGGGGTCGGGCATGCTGGTCGGGGATGGAATGCGTATGTCGATGCCGGATTCAAGTTTCAGGGGCGCCAGCACTTCCATGCGGGCAAGCGCCTTCACCCGGCTTTGTGCCTGCTTGGCCTTTGTGGCCTTGGCCTTGAAACGGTCGATGAAGCTTTGCAATCTGGCGGTTTCGCGGCTCTGGCGATCAAGCGCCAAGTGCGTCAAACGTATGCGCTCGGCGCGCTGGGTCAGAAAATCGTCGTAGCCGCCTTTGTACCGTATCAGCTTGCCCTGATCGAAATGCAGTATGGTTTTCGCGACGGCGTCCAGAAACTCCGTATCGTGCGAGATGAGCAGGACGGTACCTTCATAGGCGGCCAACCAGCGCTCCAGCCACAGCATGGCGTCCAGATCCAGGTGATTGGTGGGTTCGTCGAGCAACAGCAGATCGGAAGGCGCCATCAGGGCCCGCGCCAGGGCCAGGCGCATCTGCCAGCCGCCGGAAAAACTGTTTACCGGCCTGAGCCATTGGTCGGGTGCGAAGCCCAGCCCTGCAAGCAACTGCTCGGCGCGAGAAGGGGCGCTCCACGCTCCCGCCTCCACCAATGCAGATTCCAGTTCGGCGATGCGATGGCCATTGGAATCGGGTGTAGTGCTGCGTTCGGCTTGGATGGCGCGAAGCTGCGTATCGCCGTCAATGACGAATTCCCGGGCCGCATTGCTGTTGTGGCTGATTTCCTGCTCCACGCTGGCGATACGCCAGCCCGAGGGAAGAAACACCGTCCCGGCATCGGGATCAAGCCTGCCCTGCAGCATGGCGAACAGCGTGGACTTCCCCGCGCCGTTCTTGCCCACTATGCCCACCCGCTCGCCGGGATTGACGACGAAATCAGTGTCGTCCAGGAGCACTTTCGCGCCCCGTCGCAATGTCAAGCCTGTAGCGCGAATCACAAGACCAATTGTTCCCTGGTCAGCAGCAATATCTGGTCTTCGGTATTGGCCGTGCTGAGCCAAACCGGTTCAAGTGTCGGAAATGCTGCGATGAAGTTTTCGTATTCGTTGCCGATCTCAAGTACCAGCACACCCTCTGGCGCCATGAAGTTCGGCGCGGCGCTCAGCAAACGGCGAACAAGATCCATGCCGTCTTCGCCGCCGGCCAATGCCATGGTGGGCTCGTGCCGGTACTCGGGCGGGAGCGCTTCCATGGAGTGGTTGTTCACGTAGGGCGGGTTGCAGACAATAAGCTGGTACTCGCATTGGGGAAGCTGGTCGAACAAGTCGCTGCGATGCGTGGTGATACGGCCGTCCAGTCCGGAGAGCTCGATATTTGCGTCGGCAACCTCAAGCGCATGGTCGGAGAAATCCACGGCATCCACCTGGGCATTCTCGAATGCCAGCGCGGCGAGCACCGCCAGGCAGCCCGAACCCGTGCACAAGTCAAGTACGAACTCGACTTCGTCGGGATTGGCGATCCATGGGCTCAAACCGTCGGACAGCAATTCCGAAATGGGAGAGCGAGGCACAATGACCCGCTGGTCGACCACAAAACGATGGCCCTGCAGCCAGGCTTCGCCCGTCAGATAAGCGGCCGGTACGCGCTCTTCCATGCGGCGCGCGATCAGAGTCAGAAAGCGTTCGCGTTCTTCGGGCAGGACCCGCGCGTCGAGGAAAGGCTCCAGCGTGTCCAAAGGCAGGTGCAGCGTGTGCAGCAGCAGGTATGCGGCTTCGTCCCACGCATTGTCGCTGCCGTGCCCGAATGAAAGCTTGGAAGCGTTGAACTGACTGATGGCGTAACGCAACAGATCGCGCAGGGTGAATAGCTCGTGGTGGGCAGTTTCTTGCATGCGGGCTCCGTTCAGGCTTTGTCGAGCAAAAGCTGCTCTAGGGTGCGGCGATAGATATTCTTCAACGGTTCAAGCGTATCCAGCCTGATGTGTTCATTGACTTGATGGATACTGGCGTTGATAGGACCGAACTCGATGACTTGGGGGCACATCTGCGCGATGAAGCGGCCATCCGACGTACCTCCGGTCGTGGACAGTTCTGTTTCGATGCCTGTCTCCTGCTTGATGGCCGTGGCCAGCGCTGTACTGAGTTCGCCCTTGGGCGTGAGAAATGGTTTGCCGCCCAGTGTCCATTCCAGATCATAGTCCAGATGGTGTTCGAGCAGAATGGCCTGGACCCGGTCCTTGAGTGATTCCGGAGTGCTTTCGGTAGAGAAACGGAAATTGAAATCCACTACCGCGGTGCCGGGCACGACGTTTGTTGCGCCCGTGCCCGAATGCAGATTCGATATCTGGAAAGTCGTGGCGGGAAAATAGTCGTTGCCCGCATCCCATTCCTGTGTTGTCAGCTCAAGCAGCGCGGGCGCCAGCAAATGAATGGGATTGCGCGCAAGGTGGGGGTAGGCTACATGGCCTTGTTTGCCTTTGACCGTAAGCTTGCCCGACAGTGATCCGCGCCTGCCGTTCTTGACCGTGTCGCCCAGGGCCGACACCGAGGTAGGCTCGCCGACGATGCAATAGTCGAGCTGTTCTCCGCGATTCTTCAGTTCGTCGCAGACCTTGACCGTGCCGTTGATGGACGGACCTTCTTCGTCTGCGGTGATCAACAGGCCTATCGACCCTTTATGATCGGGATGCGCCGTTACGAACTCTTCGACGGCAACGACGAAGGCTGCAATCGAGCTTTTCATGTCGGCGGCGCCGCGGGCATACAGCATGCCGTCGCGCTCGGTGGGAACGAAAGGGTCGCTGTCCCAGCGGTCCAGAGGACCGGTCGGCACCACATCGGTGTGGCCGGCAAATACAAGCAGCGGCCGGGCCGTGCCGCGCCGCGCCCATAGATTCGCAACGTCGCCGAAAACCATGCTCTCGCAGGTGAAGCCGACCGGATCCAGCCGGCCGGCCAGCGTGCGCTGGCAGTCGCCGTCGAAGGGGGTGACCGAGGGCCTGGCAAGCAGGTCCTTGGTAAGTTGCAGGACGACGGAATCGGACATCAGGCCCTCAGCAAATCGTTGATGCTGGTCTTGGAGCGGGTCTGGGCATCGACGCGCTTTACAATGACGGCGCAGGCCAGGCTGTGCGAGCCGTCCGCCGAAGGGAGTGAGCCCGGCACGACGACAGAACCCGAGGGGACGCGTCCGTACGTGATTTCGCCCGTGGCGCGATCATAGATCTTGGTGCTCTGGGACAGGAAGACGCCCATGGCCAGGACGGAGTTCTCTTCGACGATGACGCCTTCTACGACTTCCGAACGGGCGCCGATGAAGCAGTTGTCTTCAATGATGGTGGGGTTGGCCTGCAGGGGCTCGAGCACGCCGCCGATACCGACGCCGCCCGAGAGGTGGACGTTTTTCCCGATTTGCGCGCATGATCCGACCGTTGCCCATGTGTCGACCATGGTGCCTTCGTCGACATAAGCGCCGACGTTCACGTACGATGGCATCAATACCACGTTCCTGGCAATGAATGAACCCTTGCGTGCGACGGCAGGGGGAACCACCCGAAAGCCACCCTCGGCGAAAGCCTGGGCATCGTAGTTTTCGAACTTCGAGGGCACTTTGTCATAGAACTGCAAGACACCCTGTCCCATGACGGCGTTGTTTTCCAGCCGGAAGGACAGCAGTACGGCTTTCTTGACCCACTGATGCACCACCCAGTCGGCGCCGATTTTTTCGGCGACACGCAGGCGGCCTGCATCGAGGCCAGCCAGTGTTTCCTGCACGGCTTCGCGGACACCCGCGTGCCCTGAGGTGGGGGAAAGTTCGGCGCGGTCTTCCCATGCCTGTTCTATGGTGGTTTGCAGATCGATAGTCATAGGCCTTCTTTTATGTCTCTATTGAAGTGAAAGTTATTGCCGCGGTCAGACTCAGGCCGCAACGCGGTCAGTCATGAATTCGGCGATTCGGTGAGCGGCATCGACACATTGCTGCATCGGAGCGACCAGTGCAATACGTATGCGTCCCGAACCCGGATTGATGCCATGCGCTTCGCGGGCCAGGAAACTTCCGGGCAGCGCCGTGACGCCTGTGGCGCCATACAGGTCCCGCACAAAATCCGCATCGGCATAGGGCGTCTGGGCCCACAAATAGAAGGAGGCGTCGGGCCAACCGACGTTCAGGACGGGGGCGAGTATGGGCACGACGGCCTCGAATTTTTCACGGTACAGGCGGCGGTTCTCGATAACGTGGGTTTCATCGCCCCAGGCGGCGATACTCGCCCGCGAAACCACGGCGCTGATCGCGCTGCCGTGATACGTGCGATACAGAAGGAACTGGCCGATAAGCTTGCTGTCTCCGGCTACGAATCCGGAGCGCAAGCCTGGAACGTTGGAGCGCTTGGAAAGGCTGGAAAAGCAAACCAGGTTCCGATAGTCGTTGCGGCCCAGCAGACTGGCAGCCTGCATGCCGCCCAGGGGCTTGTTGGCTTCGTCGAAGTAGATTTCGGAATAGCACTCATCGGAAGCGATGGCGAAGCCATATTCGTCGGATAGCGCAAACAGCGTCTTCCAGTCGTCCAGCGACATGACGTTGCCGGCGGGATTGCCCGGCGAGCAGACAAACAACAGTTGGGTCTTGCGCCATACATCAGGGGGCACCGATGCCCAATCGTAGCCGAAACTCAAATCGGCCTGGGCATTGATGAAATAGGGCTGCGCGCCGGCCAGCAGCGCTGCTCCCTCGTAAATTTGATAGAAAGGATTCGGACATACGACCAGCGCGCCGGCGCCTGGATCGATAACCGTCTGGGCAAATGCAAACAAAGCTTCGCGAGAACCCAGAGCCGGCAGCACCTGGGTTTCGGGATCCGGTTGGGCAATGCCATAACGCCGCGCAATCCAGGCGGCGATGGCGCTGCGCAAGGCGGCATCGCCCTTGGTGGGAGGGTAGGCAGACAAGCCTTCCATCGCATCCTGCATGGCCGCAACAATGAAGGGCGGCGTAGCGTTCTTGGGCTCGCCGATGGACAGATTCACGGGAGCCAAGTGTGGCGCAGGCGTGCCGGCTTCTGCCAGCAAACGCCGGAGCTTCTCAAAGGGATACGGATGGAGCGCGCTTAAACGGGGATTCATGGCTGCTGCAACAGGATAGTAAGCTGGCGATTTTAGCAGGCTTGTCTTGCAGAGCGTTTGGTGTTTACCGGCAGCCGCCTTTAGCAGCGTCGGCCGTGAACAAGCTGTGCGCCGGACGGCGCAACACGAGGGTCAAGCTATGAATAAGATGGTGCGAACGGAGAGACTCGAACTCTCACACCTCTCGGCGCCAGAACCTAAATCTGGTGCGTCTACCAATTCCGCCACGTTCGCATGTAAGGAAGCCCGCCAGTATAGCTGGCCTTTACGGTGAGCGCAAGCCAGGCCGATGCTCAATAAACCGGGCGCGTCAATAGACCGCCGCTTCACCTGCGGGACGGCGCTTGAAGCGTCGATGCACCCAATAATATTGCTCGGGCAAGAGCCGAACTTGTTTCTCCAGAAACTGGTTCATGTGTAGAGCATCCGCGGCAGCGTCTCCGCAAGGAAAGTTCTCCAGAGCCTCGAAGATGCTCAGTTTGTAGCCGCGATAATCCGGCACTACGCCGGTAATGAAGGGCACGACGCGCGCGCCAGACAGTCGCGCCAGACGCGATACGGATGTGAGCGTGCAGGCCTGCACGCCGAAGAAGGGTACGAAAACCGAATCCCGCAAACCAAAATCCATATCCGCGGCAAGCATAATGGGTTTGCCCGACTTCAGTACTTTAAGTATCTCGCGGGCGCTGCCGCTGCGCGGTATCATTTCGGTGCCGAAACGGCTGCGTTGCTCGCGCGAAATATCGTCGGTGCTCTGGTCCGACATAGGTGTATAGATGGAGGCAACAGGGTGCAGTATTGAATAATACATACAGCCGGCTTCAATCGCCGCGAAATGAAAACCAAGAAATATAGTCGGCTGCTCGTAGTTGTCCTTGAGTTCAATGGCGGTTTCCAGTTCCACCAGCTTTGATAACGTGTTTGCGCTGCCGTACCATTGAACGCCGCGCTCCAGATAGCTGCGGATGACGTGACGGAATGTCGAGCGGGCCAACTGTTCACGCTGGGCTTCGGTCTTTTCAGGAAAGCACAGCCGCAAGTTGGTTCGCAGTATGTGTTTGCGTTTGCCGGGTATTAAATAAAGGAGCGATCCAAGGGCCTCGCCGGCGCGGGCGACAAACCTGTAGGGAAGAGCGGCTAAAGTGCGGAGCGTGGACGAGGTAAGGGCGTTCTGTATTCTGTTTTTCATTAACTGGGGCGCCTCGGGAGCGCACCCTCTGGTGGGCTGGTTTTAAAATAATTATTGTTTATGGTTAGAATGCTAACACGCCACGGAACCCATGCCGGTAACAGAAGCAACTGCTGGAGCGCGGCTGCTTTTGGATCCAGGCTATAGTCCTCGACAGGAGCCGTTACATCGCTACCGATACTTTCCGGTAAAATGTTCTGTTCATTTGTTCAATTACTCATTTAAATAGGTCCCTAATGCAGCCTGTGGTTGAAATATTGTCCGGCCTGGAGCGCCGTGTTGATCTGGTCGTGTCGGTTGCCGACGTCGAAAAAGAAGTCCAGGCTCAACTGAAGCGCGTCGCACGCACCGCTAAAGTCCAAGGTTTCCGCCCGGGGAAGGCACCACTGTCCCTCATCGAGCGCAGTCATGGGGCAGGCATACGCTACGACGTAATTAATACTGAAGTGGGCCGTTCGCTCGACAAGATCATCGGCGAAAGCAAATTGCGCGTGGCTGGTACGCCCAATCTCGAGCCCAAGACCGAAGGCGTCGATGAAGGCTCCATGGCGTTCTCTGCCACGTTCGAAGTCTATCCCGAAGTCGCCGTGCCCGATCTCACCGCCCTGGAAGTCAAGCGTGCGCGTGTTGAAATCGGCGACGCCGAGGTGCAGCGCACTATCGATATCCTGCGCAAGCAACGCGCCAACTACGAAGCCCGCGACGACCGCGCTGCCCAGGACGACGACCGCGTCACGCTCGACTTCGTCGGCACCATCGACGGCGTTGCGTTCGAAGGCGGCACTGCTGAAAAGTTCCCGTTCGTCCTGGGTCAGGGCCGTATGCTGCCCGAATTCGAAACCGCTGTGCGCGGCATGAAAGCGGGCGAATCCAAGACTTTCCCGCTCACTTTCCCGGAAGAGTACGGCAGCAAGGAAGTCGCCGGTAAAACCGCTGAATTCAACATCACGGTCACCGAAGTCGCCGAAGCCGTATTGCCTGAAATGAACGCCGAATTCGCAAAGTCGCTGGGTCAGCCAGAGGGCGACGTCGAAAAGCTGGTGGCCGATGTACGCGCCAACATAGAACGCGAAGTCAAGTCGCGCGCTCAGGCCCGCACCAAAGCCAGCGTCATGGATGCACTGGTCGCAGCCTGCTCGTTCGACGTGCCCAAGTCCCTGGTCCAGAACGATGCTCAGGGCCGTGTCGCCGCCGCCCGTGAAGAACTCAAGCAGCGTGGCGTGCCGAATGCCGACTCCATGCCGATTCCCGCGGAAGCCTTTACGGCCGAATCCGAGCGTCGCGTGCGGCTGGGGCTTCTAGTGTCCGAACTCGTTCAAAGCGCCGATTTGCAGGCCAAGCCGGAACAGGTCCGTAGCCGTATCGAGGAATTCGCCCAGAACTACGAGCAGCCTGCCCAAGTCGTAGCTTATTATCTTTCCGATCGTCAGCGCCGCTCCGAAATCGAAGCCATTGTGCTGGAAGACAACGTGGTTGATCACGTATTGTCCCAGGCCAAGGTTGCCGACGAAGATGTCGCTTTCGACGAACTCATGGGGACCAACTAAATGTCACGATTTACCGATTTTTACGCCTCAATGTATGGTGGTGACTCGGTGACCCCTTCGGGGTTGGGCTACGTGCCCATCGTGATAGAACAGTCCGGCCGCGGCGAGCGCTCCTACGATATCTATTCCCGTCTATTGCGCGAACGCGTCATATTCTTTGTCGGACCGGTCAACGACCACTCCGCCAATCTGGTTGTGGCGCAGTTGTTGTTCCTCGAGTCCGAGAACCCCGACAAAGATATTTCACTGTATATCAATTCGCCCGGCGGTTCTGTGTACGCAGGTCTGGCCATTTACGACACCATGCAGTTCGTCAAGCCCGACGTGTCCACACTGTGCACGGGTATTGCTGCAAGCATGGGTGCGTTCCTGTTGGCCGCAGGCACCAAGGGCAAGCGTTATACCTTGCCCAATTCCCGCATCATGATCCACCAGCCGTCCGGTGGAGCGCAAGGGCAGGCGTCCGACATTCAGATCCAGGCTCGCGAGATCCTCAGCCTGCGTGCGCGACTGAACGCTATTCTGGCCGAAAGCACTGGCCAACCCGTCGAGCGCATTGAAGTAGACACCGAGCGTGATAATTTCATGTCGGCCGAAGATGCGGTATCGTATGGTTTGGTAGATAAAGTACTGGCCTCCCGCACCGACGAGGTGTAATGGGCCAGCCGGTCGGTGGCGCCTTATGCGCCACCGGTTATTACCGACAGGGCACGTGCTCTGTCCACTGAACTGAACGAAGAGTTTTATGCCCGAAAAAAAAGGATCGGCGGACGATAAAGTATTGCATTGTTCGTTTTGCAATAAAAGCCAGCACGAGGTTCGCAAGCTTATCGCCGGACCCTCGGTTTTTATTTGCGATGAATGTATCGACCTCTGCAACGATATCATTCTTGAAGAAACGCAAGAAGCGGCCCGCGATGCTATCCGCAATGAATTGCCCACGCCTCACGAGATCAAGACATTTCTTGATGGCTACGTCATTGGGCAAGACACGCCCAAGCGCACGCTTGCGGTTGCGGTCTACAACCACTACAAGCGCATCCGCTACGGCGATGTGAAGGGCGACGACGTAGAACTGTCCAAAAGCAACATCCTGCTTATCGGGCCGACCGGCTCGGGCAAGACGCTGCTGGCTCAGACTCTGGCTCGCATGCTCGACGTTCCGTTTGTCATGGCCGACGCCACCACCCTGACCGAAGCAGGCTACGTGGGCGAGGACGTCGAAAATATCGTGCAGAAGCTGCTGCAGAACTGCAACTACGATGTCGAGAAGGCCCAGCGTGCCATCATCTACATCGACGAAATCGATAAAATTTCGCGCAAGGCCGACAACCCCTCCATTACTCGCGATGTATCGGGCGAGGGCGTGCAGCAGGCCTTATTGAAGCTTATTGAAGGTACGGTCGCTTCGGTGCCGCCACAAGGCGGACGCAAGCACCCCAACCAGGACTTCGTCCAGGTCGATACGACCAATATCCTGTTCATCGTAGGTGGCGCTTTCGACGGACTTGAAAAGGTCATACGCGACCGCACCGAGCGTTCCGGTATCGGCTTTTCGGCCTCAGTGCGGGCCAAATCCGAACGTGGCGTCGGCGAACTATTCGCCGAGGCCGAACCCGAAGACCTTATCAAGTTTGGTCTCATCCCAGAACTTGTCGGACGTCTGCCTGTTGTGGCCACCCTGGAAGAGCTCCAGGAAGACACGCTGGTGCGCATTCTTACCGAACCCAAAAACTCCCTGCTCAAGCAGTTCCAGAAATTGTTCGAGATGGAAGAAGTCGAGCTCGACGTTCGCCCAGAGGCGCTTGCCGCCATTGCCAAGCGGGCCATCAAACGCCGCACTGGCGCTCGGGGCTTGCGTTCCATCGTCGAGGGCGCATTGCTGGGAACGATGTATGAACTTCCCTCGCAAAAGAACGTCAAACGGGTTGTTGTCGATGAGAACGCCGTAACCGGAAAAGGTGCGCCATTGCTCATTTATCAAGACGGCGTCGAGTCAGCCTCCGAGGGTCAGCAGGGCGGGCCCAAGAAACTGAAGGATGCGGCTGCATAGGGATCCCGTCCAGAATAACCCTAAGACATAGGCATTCGGGATCGTTGTCTTGAAAATTTGGCCATCGTCACTACATACACCTACAGGTAGTACTGCAGAAGGGAGGCCCTGGCTTCCCTTTTGCATCTAGAGGTCTATTTTAAGGAAATTACTATGTCTGCGAGCCAGATTCTTACTTCAGAACCCACGGACTTGCCTCTGTTGCCTTTGCGCGATGTGGTGGTATTTCCGCACATGGTGATTCCTCTTTTTGTTGGGCGTCCGCGTTCCATCAAGGCCCTTGAACTGGCCATGGAAGCAGGCAACAACATCATGCTGGTCGCGCAGAAGTCGGCCGGCAAAGACGATCCCACCCCCGACGATTTATACGAAATCGGCTGCGCCGCCAGCATCCTGCAGATGCTCAAGTTGCCCGACGGAACCGTAAAGGTACTGGTCGAAGGCCTGGAGCGCGCGCGCATCAAGCAGGTGAGCGATGCCGAAACCCACTTCATGGCGCAAGTGGTGCAAGTCGAATCCGAGAACACCGAAGGTGCCGAATCCGAGGCGCTGCGGCGCGCGGTCGTCGCGCAGTTCGAGCAATACGTGAAGCTGAACAAGAAGATCCCACAGGAAATTCTCAGTTCGCTTACCGGCATCGACGATGCAGGAAGGCTGGCCGATACGATTTCGGCGCACTTGCCCTTGAAGCTTGAACAGAAGCAGCAGATGCTCGAGGTCACCGGCACAGTTCAACGCCTGGAAAGCCTGCTGTCGCAACTCGAATCTGAAATCGACATACTGCAGGTCGAGAAGCGGATTCGTGGGCGCGTCAAGAAACAGATGGAAAAGAGCCAACGCGACTATTATCTGAACGAACAGGTCAAGGCTATCCAGAAGGAATTGGGCGAAGGCGAAGACGGCGCCGATATCGAAGAACTCGAAAAGAAGATCGCTGCCGCCCAATTGCCCAAAGAGGCGCAAAAGAAGGCCGATTCGGAACTCAAGAAGCTCAAGCTGATGTCGCCCATGTCGGCCGAAGCAACGGTCGTGCGCAACTATATCGACACGCTCATCGGCTTGCCATGGCGCAAGAAGAATCGTATCAACAATTCCATCCCGAACGCCGAAGGCGTATTGGATGCCGATCATTACGGGCTTGAAAAGGTCAAAGAGCGCATCATCGAGTACCTCGCGGTCCAACAGCGCGTCGACAAACTCAAAGCTCCCATCCTGTGTCTGGTAGGCCCTCCGGGCGTCGGCAAGACATCGCTGGGTCAGTCCATCGCCCGTTCCACCAATCGCAAATTCGTGCGGATGGCGCTGGGCGGAGTCCGCGACGAAGCAGAAATCCGCGGCCACCGCCGCACGTATATCGGCTCCATGCCGGGCAAGATCCTGCAGAACATGAGCAAGGTAGGCGTACGCAACCCGCTGTTTTTGCTGGATGAAATCGACAAAATGGGCGCCGACTTCCGTGGCGATCCATCGTCGGCGCTGCTCGAGGTGCTGGATCCCGAGCAGAACCATACATTTCAGGATCACTACATCGAAGTCGACTTCGACCTGTCCGACGTGATGTTCGTGGCCACCAGCAATACGCTGAACATCCCGCCCGCATTGCTGGACCGTATGGAGGTCATACGCTTGTCCGGTTATACCGAAGACGAGAAGGTGCATATTGCCTTCGACCATCTTCTGCCCAAGCTCATGAAGAACAACGGGGTGCAGGAAGGCGAAGTCACGATCGAGGAATCGGCGGTTCGCGACATCGTACGCTACTACACCCGTGAGGCTGGGGTGCGGGCGCTGGAAAGGGAAATCAGCAAGATCTGCCGCAAGGTGGTCAAGAAAATGCTGGCCGCCAATCCGACGCCGCGCGCGCGTGGCAAGAAAGGTGAGGCGGCGGCCGACATCGAGCGTATCGTGGTCAACTCCGACAATCTGGCCGATTTCCTAGGCGTGCGTCGCTTCAGCTTCGGCATGGCCGAGAAAGAAAACAAGGTCGGTCAGGTTACCGGGCTGGCATGGACGGAAGTGGGCGGCGACCTCCTTACGATCGAAGTTGCCGATATGCCGGGCAAGGGCGCTGTGCTGCGTACCGGCTCGCTGGGCGACGTCATGAAGGAATCCGTGGAAGCGGCACGCACCGTGGTTCGGGCGCGCGCGCAGAAATGGGGTATACCCAACACGTCGTTCGAGAAGCGCGACTTGCACGTCCACTTTCCTGAAGGCGCCACACCTAAAGACGGCCCATCGGCGGGCATTGCCATTACGACCGCCATGGTGTCCGCGCTTACCGGTATTCCGGTGCGCGCAGACGTGGCCATGACGGGCGAAATCACCTTGCGTGGCGAAGTGCTGGGCATAGGCGGCTTGAAGGAAAAGCTTCTTGCGGCACATCGCGGCGGTATCAAGCTGGTGATGATTCCCGAGGAAAACGTGAAAGACTTGGCCGATATTCCGGACAACGTCAAGAACCACCTCGAGATCATCCCGGTACGCTGGATCGACCGTGTATTGGAAGTGGCTTTGCAGAACATGCCAACGCCATTATCGGACGAGGAAGTGGCTCGTTTGGCCGCGGAATCTCTGGCGAACGCCAAGCGGTCTGAGGAGTCGTCCGGTGGCTTGATGAAGCACTAAAAGGCGTAAGCCTTGAAGCAAAAGAGGACATCCCGGGATGTCCTCTTTTTTTTGCGCCCGTTATGGGCAGCCTACTGCAAGGCTGTGGTGCGGATGAGGCCGACAGCAATGCCTTCAAGCGAAAACTCGTCGTCGGGCGTGACAATGATGGGAGAGAAGTCGGCGTTTTCGGGCAGAAGTTCGATGCGGTTTCCGCTGCGTGAAAGGCGCTTGACGGTGACCTCGTCGCCCAGGCGCGCTACGACGATTTGGCCGTTGCGGGCATCGGGCGTTTTTTTGACGGCCAGGAGATCGCCATCGAGTATGCCGACATCGCGCATGCTGAGACCCCGCACGCGCAACAGGTAGTCGGGCATCTGGCTGAACAGGGAGGGTTCAATCCCGATTTCACGTTCGACGTGTTCGGCGGCCAGTATGGGATTACCCGCTGCGACGCGGCCAACCAGAGGAACCAGCAATTGCCTGAACGAGTTGGTGACGTGATCGACTGTATCGGCAATGGCGCTGCCAGACGTGGCGGAGGTGAGCCGTATGCCCCGGGAAGCGCCTGCCGTGAGTTCGATGGCACCCTTTTTTGCGAGTGCCTTCAGATGGTCTTCGGCTGCGTTGGCGGACTTGAAGCCCAGCGCGCGCGCGATTTCAGCACGCGTGGGAGGAAACCCGGTGCGAGCGATTTCGCTGCGGATGAGGTCGAGAATTTGTTGCTGACGCTCTGTGAGCTTGACGGCCATGGCAATCCAGACTGTGTTTTTATACAGTCTGAATTTTGCGGCATTTTGGCGAAAAGATCAAGCTAAGGCCGCGTCAGGCCAGAACCTTGGCAATGGATGCCGCCACGTGGTCGATATTGCTGCTGTTGAGGGCGGCCACGCAGATGCGGCCACTGCTGACGGCGTAGACGCCGTAGTCTTCGCGTAGGCGGTCGACCTGGGCAGCGGTGAGGCCTGAATAAGAGAACATCCCGCGTTGTTTCAGCACGAAGTCGAAATCTTGCTGGATGCCGTGATCTTTCAGCTTTTGCACCAGTTGTATGCGCATGGCGCGAATGCGGTCGCGCATGCCCGCAAGCTCGTCGGCCCACAAGGTGTACAGTTCAGGTGTATTCAGGACGGTCGATACGACGGTGCCGCCGTGTGTAGGCGGATTCGAATAATTCGTGCGGATAACGCGTTTGAGCTGGCTGAGCACGCGTGTGGATTCTTCTTTGCTGGACGATACCAGTGTCAGGGCTCCCACACGCTCCCCGTACAGAGAGAAGGACTTGGAGAAGGAGGAGCTGATGAGCATGGTGAGATCATGCTGCGCAAACAGCCGCACAACGGATGCATCTTCTTCCAGCCCGTCGCCAAAGCCCTGGTAGGCGATATCCAGGAACGGAACCAGGTTTTTCTCCTTGACGACTTGAACGATTTGTTGCCACTGCTCGAACGTAGGGTCGACGCCGGTGGGATTGTGGCAGCAAGCGTGGAACAGCACAATGGTTTGCGGTGGCAGTTCTTGCAGGTTCTGCAGCATGCCGCTGAAGTTCAGGCCATGGCTTGCGGCGTCGTAGTAGGGATAAGTATCTACCGTGAAACCAGCGCGCTCGAACAGGGCGCGGTGATTCTCCCAACTTGGGTCGCTGATGACCACTTTGGATTCAGGTAGCAGTTGCTTGAGAAAGTCGGCGCCAATTTTAAGCGCGCCCGTGCCGCCGAGGGCCTGGGCGGTAAGGACTCGGCCCGACGCGAGCAAGTCGGATTCTTGGCCGAAGAGCAGAGTCTGGGCACCCTTGTTGTAGCCGGGTATGCCTTCGATAGGAAGGTAGCCGCGCGCCGCCGCTGCTTCGATACGGGCTATTTCTGCTTTGCGCACAGCCTGCAACAAAGGCAGGCGGCCCTGGTCATCGTAATACACTCCGACCCCGAGGTTGACCTTGCCCGCGCGCGTATCTGCGTTATATTGTTCGTTCAGGCCAAGAATAGGGTCGCGCGGGGCGAGTTCGACGGATTCGAATAGTGAGTGCATTTTTGAATGAGTAGGGAGGCAGTAAGGAATGGAGACGGAAAACCGTGGGATTAATGTGATAATAAGGGGTTTACCCTGAATATGTCCAGTATGAGCCTGCCTGCGCCCGGTTTCATCGAATACCCGGATAGCCCGTTCCAGCTTTTTCGGCCATACCCGCCCGCGGGCGACCAGCCTGGCGCCATTGATGCGCTGGTCGAGGGTATAGGCGACGGGTTGATGTTCCAGACCCTGCTGGGAGTCACCGGCTCGGGCAAGACATACACCATGGCAAACGTCATTGCGCGTACAGGCCGGCCCGCAATTGTATTGGCGCCCAACAAGACGCTTGCGGCACAGCTGTATGCCGAAATGCGTGACTTTTTCCCGAACAATGCCGTCGAGTATTTCGTGTCCTACTACGATTACTACCAGCCGGAAGCCTATGTGGCCGCAAGAGACTTGTTCATCGAGAAAGACTCGTCCATTAACGAACACATCGAACAGATGCGTCTATCGGCCACCAAGAGCCTGTTGGAAAGGCGCGACACCATTATCGTGGGCACCGTCTCGTGCATTTACGGCATAGGCAATCCGGGCGACTATCACGCCATGGTGCTTACCTTGCGTTCCGGCGATCGCATAGCGCGCCAGGAGCTGCTGGGTCGTCTGGTTGCAATGCAGTACGAGCGCAACGATGTCGAGTTCGTCCGTGGAGCCTTCAGGGCGCGCGGGGAAATCATCGATGTCTTTCCGGCCGAGCACGCCGAATTGGCCTTGCGCATCACCTTGTTCGATGACGAGATCGAGACGCTGGAGATGTTTGATCCGCTCACCGGCAAGATCAAGCACAAAGTGCCGCGCTTTACCGTTTTCCCCAGTTCGCATTACGTGACGCCGCGTGGCACCGTGTTGCGCGCCATTGAAACCATCAAGCAGGAATTGCGCGAGCGCGTGGCATTCCTGGTGTCCGATGGCAAGCTGGTGGAGGCGCAGCGGCTGGAACAGCGCACCCGCTTCGACCTTGAAATGCTGCAGGAACTGGGTTTCTGCAAAGGCATCGAAAATTACTCGCGACATCTGTCGGGCGCCGCACCGGGCGAACCGCCTCCCACGCTCATTGATTACCTGCCCGCCGATGCCTTGATGTTCATCGACGAAAGCCACGTGACCCTCGGGCAGCTCAGTGGTATGTACCTGGGAGACCGTTCGCGCAAATCCACCCTGGTCCAGTTCGGTTTTCGTCTGCCTTCGGCGGTGGATAACCGTCCGCTGAAACTTGAAGAGTTCGAGCAACGGATGCGGCAATGTGTTTTCGTGTCGGCCACGCCCGCAGCGTACGAGAAAGAACATTCGGACAATGTCGTCGAACAGGTCGTGCGGCCCACTGGCCTGGTCGACCCCGAAGTGGAAGTGCGGCCGGCCACCACACAGGTCGACGACCTGCTGGGCGAGATCAAGAAGCGCGTAGACGTACAGGAACGTGTGCTGGTCACCACCCTGACCAAGCGCATGTCCGAAGACTTGACCGACTATCTCAGCGAACACGGCATCAAGGTGCGCTACCTTCATTCGGATATTGACACCGTCGAGCGGGTCGAGATCATTCGCGACTTGCGCCTGGGCGTTTTTGATGTCCTGGTCGGTATCAATCTGCTGCGCGAGGGCCTGGATATTCCCGAGGTGTCGCTGGTTGCCATCCTCGATGCCGACAAAGAGGGCTTTCTGCGGTCCGAACGTAGTCTTATCCAGACCATGGGGCGCGCCGCGCGCAATCTGAATGGCCGGGCGATTCTCTATGCCGACCGCATCACCGATTCGATGCGCAAGGCCATGGGAGAAACTGAAAGGCGCCGCCTGAAGCAGTTGGAATTCAACGAAGTCCATGGCATTACCGCGCGCGGCGTCAGCAAGGCCGTGCGCGAGATGATAGACGGAGTTATGGTGACGCCGGTCGAAAAATCGGCTGCGGACGATATTTCTCCCGATGTGCTGCACGACGATAAGTCTCTGGCGAAGGAAATCCGGCGTCTGGAGAAGCTGATGATGGACCATGCCAAAAACCTGGAATTCGAACAGGCTGCAGCCGCCCGCGATACATTGAATCGCCTCAAGCAGAAAGCCTTGTTTTCATAAAGCTTATATTGGGATGACAAATTTGTTGGTTATTTCCAACGTTGTGTCTATTTACATACTTGCGTAACAATGCGCGGCCGGTAAGTGACGGCGTGTGAAGCGCCGGTTCGACGTCGCCGCCGATGTATTGACCGCCGCACGCATGGGCTTGGTGCACTGCATTATCTGCGGGCCATACGCCGTCTTTTCATCGACTTATAAGGTGGCTGCAGTAAGTAGAAAAACGCGGTAAGGTCTTGTTGGAATTGTATTTTTATTTTTGTCAATTAGGGCGGCAAGCTAAATGTGAGCTTGCAAAAACTCTTGCCTTATTGCGGGTTTTCCCTCACACTCATGCCTATGATGACTAAGGTACTTTTCGTTTGCATGGGTAATATCTGTCGCTCGCCAAGCGCAGAGGGTGTCTTTCGCCGTTTAATCGACGAGGCAGGGCTCTCTGAGGTCGTGGGCGTAGATTCGGCTGGCACCCACAGCTTTCATATTGGCGAGGCGCCCGACGCTCGCGCGCAGGCTGCTGCACGCAAACGCGGCTACGAATTAGCCCATTGCGTCGCGCGGCAGATTACCGTCGACGACTTCCGGGAGTTCGACCTTATACTCGCCATGGACTGGGAAAATCTTTCGGCCATGCAGCAGCAATGTCCGAAAATCTATCAGCACAAGCTCATGTTGTTAATGCGCTTTGCCAACGAATTCGAAGAAGCGACCGTGCCCGATCCCTATTATGGCGGCCCGGAAGGATTTGGCAAGGTGCTTGATTACCTTGAAGACGCTTGCCAGGGCGTATTGGAAATGGTGCGCAAGCGTGCCACACAGTACCAGGCCGCGTAACCCTCCGCAATCAGCAACAAACCGTGCCAGGCGCACGGTTTTTTTTCGACTGTGGCGTAAGGGCCTGCACTCAGAAGAAGCCGCATCGGTCCGATTTGCAGCAAGTCCATAGTCCGAGCCTTTCGGTGATTACCCTAGCAATTTAGTCGAGAATTAGCTATACTTGAGTTAATTAGTCGGGTATGCAGGCTACCGGCTGATCTCGTCTCTATCAGCATAAGTTCAGGCAAGGAATTCACCATGCGTTTAACGACCAAAGGGCGTTTCGCCGTGACCGCCATGATCGATCTGGCATTGCGGCAGCAAAGCGGTCCGGTCACACTGGCCGGGATCAGTGACCGTCAAAATATATCGCTGTCATATCTTGAGCAACTCTTCGGAAAACTGCGCCGCCACGAATTGGTTGAAAGCATGCGTGGGCCGGGCGGTGGTTATTCCCTGGCGCGGCTAGCACGCAATATCACGGTCGCCGACGTCATTTTCGCGGTGGACGAGCCACTGGACGCCACTAGCTGCGGTGGAAAGGAAGACTGCAATGTTGGCCGCAACGGCAATAGCGGCAAATGCATGACGCACGAACTATGGTCTACATTGAATCGTAAAATGATAGATTATCTGGATTCGGTTTCCTTGCAAGACCTGGTCGATCAGCAGCGCATGCGTCTGCTGCAGGAAGCAAGCAAAGAGCAGAAAGCCATACGCCTCGACCGGTCGGCAAACATATCCATAAAGTCCGTAGCGTCCGCATAAAAGTCCAGGAGCTTTTTTCAATGTCATCACGCCCCGTTTATTTCGATTACTCCGCAACTACACCCGTGGATCCGCGGGTGGTCGAGAAAATGATACCTTGGCTGTACGAGAACTTCGGAAATCCGGCATCTCGCAGTCATGCTTATGGGTGGGATGCGGAAGAAGCGGTCGAGCTTGCACGCGCCCAGGTAGCCGAGCTGGTCAACGCCGACCCTCGGGAAATTGTCTGGACGTCCGGCGCAACCGAGTCGAACAACCTGGCATTAAAGGGGGCCGCTGCTCCTTATTCCGGTCGGGGCAAGCATATTGTCACGCTGAAAACCGAGCACAAGGCTGTACTGGACACCTGCCGCGAACTTGAACGGCAAGGCTACGAAGTCACTTATCTTCCGGTTGCCGCTAACGGCCTGGTCGATCTCGATCAGTTCAAGGCGGCATTGCGGCCCGATACCATCCTGGCCTCGGTCATGTTCGTCAATAATGAAATTGGCGTTGTGCAAGACATCGCGGCCATTGGCGAAATATGCCGCGAGAAAGGCATAGTTTTTCATGTCGATGCGGCCCAGGCCACGGGTAAAGTCGTCATCGACCTCCAGTCGCTGAAGGTAGACTTGATGTCGTTTTCGGCGCACAAAACCTATGGTCCCAAAGGGGTCGGCGCCTTGTACGTCAGCCGCAAGCCCCGTATCCGGCTGGAAGCGCAAATGCATGGCGGCGGCCACGAACGGGGCTTTCGCTCGGGTACCCTGGCGCCTCATCAAATCGTCGGCATGGGAGAGGCCTTCCACCTGGCGGGGCTGGAAATGCAGAGCGAGAACGAACGCATCCGGATCATGCGCGATCGTCTTTGGGAAGGGCTGTCCAGAATACCCGACGTCTATCTGAATGGCGACGTCACACAACGGGTGGCGCACAACCTGAACGTCAGCTTCAACTACATCGAGGGCGAGTCGCTGATCATGGCGCTGAAAGAGCTTGCCGTCTCCAGCGGGTCGGCTTGCACCTCGGCAAGTCTGGAACCCTCTTATGTGCTGCGTGCGCTGGGGCGTAACGACGAACTCGCCCACAGCTCGATCCGGTTTACGCTGGGGCGGTATACGACTCCTGCCGATGTCGATTTTGCCATCGATTTGCTCACAAGCCGTGTTGCAAGGCTGCGCGATATGTCGCCGTTGTGGGAAATGGCCCAAGAGGGCATAGACCTCGATTCAGTCCAGTGGGCTGCACATTAAACAAGGACCAGCTCACCATGGCATATAGCGATAAAGTGCTCGATCACTACGAGAACCCTCGTAATGTCGGTGCGTTCGACAAGACCGATATCAGGGTGGGTACCGGCATGGTCGGTGCTCCCGCCGATGGCGAAGTAATGAAGCTGCAAATCAAGGTCAGCGAATCGGGTATCATTGAAGATGCACGCTTCAAAACGTATGGTTGCGGTTCAGCAATTGCCTCGAGCTCGCTCGTTACAGAGTGGGTCAAGGGGAAGACACTGGATCAAGCAATGGAAATCCGCAATACGCACATTGCCCAGGAACTTGCTTTACCGCCCGTAAAGATTCACTGTTCCATCCTCGCCGAAGATGCCATCAAGGCGGCGGTCAGGAACTACAAGGAAAAGCACCAGGACTAATCATGGGAATTACGCTTACACAACAAGCGGCTGACCATATCAGCCGGTATATCGAGAAACGTGGCAAGGGGCTGGGCTTGCGCCTGGGCGTTCGTACGACAGGGTGTTCAGGCATGGCCTACAAGCTCGAATACGTCGACGAACCCGCCGCCGGAGACCAGGTCGTTGAGCAGTTCGGCGTCAAGGTCTTTATCGACCCGAAAAGCTTGCCGTTTCTGGAAGGAACGCAGCTGGACTACGGTCGCGAAGGCCTCAACGAAGGCTTCAGGTTTTCCAATCCGAACGAAAAGGCCACTTGCGGTTGCGGCGAGTCCTTCACGGTTTGACGGGCTGGGTCGGACGTATGATCCATTAAAGTAGTCTCGTCATATTCAGTAGGCCTGGCTCGGGTATAGTGATTGAACCTATCAATTTTCTGTCTCGAGCATGGCTAACACTACTTTACGCTTCGGATTGGCGGCAAATCGCCTACACCACGAAACTTACGGCGCCGCAATCTTTGAATGGCTGGAACGCTCAGCTGCCGGCATACGCCAGCTTGGCATCGAACTGCACACCGTAGGGCGTACTTTCGATGCCATTCAGCGCTCCGATCTGCTGGAGGCCTATCCGGGCCTGATCCGCTATCCATACGGCCGCGAGGGCGGTCTCATGAAGCTGGTGGCCCGGGTTACCGAGGGTCGCGACGGCGCGGCGCCCTTTGACGGCGCTTTTTATCTTATCGATCCGGTCGATCCATCCTCCATTTTTCCTGAAGCCTTGGCGTTGAAGCGTCAATGCATTACGCATGGCCGTCCCTTCGTCTCGACGCTCATGGGCGCCATCGAATGGATTGAAGTCGAGCGCCTTTCGGCGGGATTCGAACCCGATTCCGCCTTGCAGGCCATGTTCGACTTTCCCAACCAGACACTGGCCATGATTGCCCACGATGCCTTGAAGGATCAGATGGTGCAGTTCGCCAGTGCGCACTTCGACCTGCTGTCCCGTTTTGCCAAGCGCGTGGGCACCGGGACCACCAGTTCGCGTCTTAATGAGCTGGCATGGTCCAGGGGCTGGCCCAGTGGGAAGCCATGGGTGCAGGCGTACTTGAGCGGCCCGTTGGGCGGCGACGCGCAGATTGCCGAGCTGGTGCTCGAACGTCGCTGCCAGCGCGTCATTTTCTTTGAAGATCCGCATGTGGCGCGTCAGCACGAGGCCGATATCCAGTTGCTGGAGCGGGCAGTGCGCGTGGTTACCGACAAGGCCAGTTGTATTGCCTCGCCGGCTGTCGCCCACAAGTGGGCGACAGCCATGACGCGTCTTGTTTGAAGCTCGCGCCGCGACGCACGCCTGATTTCGCAGGCGGCTTCCGGTTACACCGAAAATGCGCTAGTCTTCCTTGCGCAGATGCGGGAAAAGAATGACGTCGCGGATACTGGCGCTGTCGGTCAGCAGCATGACCAGGCGGTCGATGCCTATGCCGCAGCCGCCTGTGGGAGGCATGCCGTATTCCAGCGCGCGGATGTAGTCGGCATCGTAGAACATGGCTTCCTCGTCGCCGGCGTCTTTCGCTTCCACCTGCGCCAGGAAGCGCGCGGCCTGGTCTTCGGGATCATTCAACTCTGAAAAACCGTTGGCGATTTCGCGCCCGGTCATGAAAAGCTCGAAGCGCTCGGTAATGCCTTCCTGTGTGTCGGACGCCCGGGCAAGAGGTGACACCTCGACCGGGTAGTCGATGATGTAGGTCGGATTCCACAGCTTGGCTTCGGCCGTCTCTTCGAACAAGGCCAATTGCAGGGCGCCAATGCCGGCACGAGCAATTACGGGGCCGTTGACATCGGCTCCTACGCGTTTGAGCTCAGTGCGCAAGAAGCTTTCGTCGCGCAATTGTGCTTCGGTATAACCCGGTGCGTACTTCAGGATGGCCTGGACGATGGTCAAACGATCGAACGGCTGAGTGAGGTCCACCGTCTTTTCCTGATAAGTCAGCACCGCGCTGCCTGTGGCGGCGATGGCCGCTTCGCGTATCAGTGATTCGGTGAAGTCCATGAGCCAGCGGTAATCGGTGTAGGCCGCATAAAACTCCATCATGGTGAATTCAGGATTATGGCGAGGGCTGACACCTTCGTTGCGGAAGTTTCGGTTGACTTCGAATACGCGATCGAAGCCGCCCACGACCAGGCGCTTCAGGTAAAGCTCCGGCGCGATGCGCAGGTACATCTCCATGTCGAGGGCATTGTGATGCGTGACGAACGGCTTGGCGGCCGCGCCTCCGGGTATGGGGTGCAGCATGGGCGTTTCGACTTCCAGAAAGCCCGCATTGAGCATGAACTGGCGGATACTGCCCATAGCCTTGCTGCGCGCGACAAAGGTGCGGCGCGTTTCTTCCGTCATGATCAGGTCGACATAGCGCTGGCGATAACGCAATTCCTGGTCGGCCACTCCGTGGAACTTGTCGGGCAAGGGGCGTAGCGACTTGCTGAGCAGCCGCACGGCCGTCGCGTGCACGGACAGTTCGCCCTTGTTCGTCTTGAATACGGTGCCTTCTATGCCAAGAATGTCGCCGATATCCCAGGTCTTGAACTGGGCGTAAACGTCTTCGCCGACAGTATTTCTGTCCAGGAATATCTGGATACGCCCGGTACTGTCCTGCAGGGTGGCGAAGCTGGCCTTGCCCATGACGCGTTTGAGCATCATGCGCCCGGCCACCGCCACATGCTTGGCGATCTCTGCCAGTGCCTCTTTCTCGAGATCGTCGTAATCGGAATGCAGCGCCGCTGCGCTACTGTCGGGTCGGAAGTCGTTGGGATAGGCTACGCCGCAAGCGCGCAATTTTGCCAGTTTGCCGCGGCGTTCCGCGATCAGGTGATTCTCGTCGATGGCAAGTGGGGATGGCGTAGGTTCGTTCATTATGTATGGTTTCAAGCGTGATTTCGGATATCGTCGAGCACGGTGGTGCCGAAGCTGTCGTCTGCCAGGTACCGCAGGATTTTTTCGGCTACGGCAGCAGGGGATGACAGCTGACCTTGCTCGTGCATCTGGGTGAAGCGTTCCACATTGGGAAACTGGCTGGCGTCGCTGCTTCGTATTTTCTCTTGCATCCCGGTGTCGACGACGCCGGGTGCGAGGGAGGCAACCCGCAGGCCGTGATTTTCGGCGTTCAGCACCTGCGTGTAGTGGTCCAATGCCGCTTTCGTCGCGCAGTATACGCCCCAGCCGGGCATGGGATTGCGGCCCGCGCCTGACGATATATTGAGTATGCGGCGGTCCGCTGTGGCCGGCGTGGCCCCAAGAAAGGCCGCAATCAACACAATGACGCTTGTTACGTTCAGGTCGAATGCGCGCGCAACAGCCCGGGCATCGGTAAGGTCGTGCGCCTGACTGATGGGTTCGACCGTGCCGGCGTTGTTGATCAGCAGGTAGCGTTGCGCCTGCTGCGGGAGGCCGGCCATGACCGTCTGGGCGCAAGCCTGTGCGGCAGCCGGGTCCGACAAGTCGGCCTGGACCTGCTGCAGCATGGCGCCGCAGGCGGCGGCTTGCCGGCCGAGTTCGGCGTTATCGTTCCGGGCAATACTGACCAGATGTGTGCCCGGCTTCAGCAGGCCCTGGGCCAATGCGTGGCCCAGGCCGCGGGAGGCGCCGGTAACAATGGCGACGGTGGATGCTTCCATGTTCATACCCCTTGTTTGAGGCTGGCTTGGATGAAAGGGTCCAGATCGCCGTCCAGCACTTTCTGGGTATTGGATATCTCTACGTTGGTGCGCAGGTCTTTGATGCGGCTCTGGTCGAGCACATAGGACCGGATCTGGTGGCCCCAGCCGACGTCGGTCTTGGAGTCTTCCATTTTCTGCTGCTCGGCCATACGGTTGCGCATTTCGAGTTCGTACAAACGCGACTTGAGCATTTGCATGGCCTCGGCACGGTTACGATGCTGCGATCTGTCGTTCTGACATTGCACGACGATACCGGTAGGCATGTGGGTCAGGCGGACTGCCGAGTCGGTCTTGTTGATGTGCTGGCCCCCGGCGCCGCTGGCGCGGTAGGTATCCACGCGCAAGTCGGCCGGGTTCACTTCGATCTCGACGGAGTCGTCCACTTCGGGGTAGACGAACACACTGGCAAAAGAAGTGTGGCGGCCATTTGCTGAATCGAAGGGACTCTTGCGCACCAGGCGGTGTACGCCGGTTTCAGTGCGCAGAAAGCCAAAGGCGTAGTCGCCCGTGATCTTGATGGTGGCCGATTTGATGCCCGCTACTTCACCGTCGGACTCTTCAAGCACTTCGGCCTTGAAATCCTTGCGTTCGCAATAACGCAGGTATTGACGCAGCAGTATGGAAGCCCAGTCTTGCGCTTCGGTGCCGCCGGCGCCGGCCTGGATGTCCATGAAACAGTTCAGCGGGTCGGCGGGATTCGAGAACATGCGCCGGAATTCGAGGTCTTCAAGCCGCATCCCAAGTGCTTCGATATCGTTCTCGATGGCCAGCAGTGTTGCCTCGTCATCGTCTTCGGCAGCCATGTCGAACAGCTCTTGAGCGTCGGTCAGGCCAATGCCGATTTCCGTGAGGGTATGGACTGTGTTTTCCAGGCTTTTCTTTTCGCGGCCCAGCTCTTGCGCGTGCTTCGGGTCATTCCAGACTTCCGCGCTTTCGAGTTCGGCGTTTACGACTTGCAGGCGTTCAGACTTGGCATCGTAGTCAAAGATACCTCCGTAGCGCCAGCTGGCGGTCCGCGTAGTCTTGCAGGCGGGCGGCGAGTTGGTTTTGACGTTCGGCTTCCATAACTTTTCCTGAATGTGTTGAACTTGCGGTGACGCAAGTGAGGGTGAACCGAATATTTTACCTTGTGCGAGGCGTAGAATGCGGCTTATCGCCAAGAACAGGCCGAATTACGCATGAAAACAATAGATTCTCCAATAACGTCCGGGCATACAACCTTGTCTGGCCCAGCGCCGGAAAGCCATGGCAGGATACGGGCCGCGCTGCTTGGCATGTCGCCCGCAAACTTCGGTATGGTCATGGCGACCGGTATCGTGTCCTTGGCCGCCTATGCCTTGGGCTATGCCTCGGTCGCTACCTGGATGCTCTGGCTAAACACGGGCTTGTACGGCATTTTGTGGGTATTGACGGTCATGCGCGCCGTTCTGTATCCGCGCGCCGTTTTGGGCGACCTGCTGGACCACCTCCGGGCGCCTGGTTTCTTCACGACGGTCGCGGCCACCTCCATTCTGGCCTGCCAATTCATGGTGCTGGCCCACGATACCCGTGTCGGGCTGGTTCTGTGGGCCATTGCCGTGTTCCTGTGGTTTGTCTTTACCTATTGGATATTCACCGCGCTGACGGTCAAGCGCGACAAGCCCGCGCTCGACCGTGGCATAAACGGCGGCTGGCTGTTGGCGGTGGTGGCGACGCAATCGATAGCGGTCAGCAGCGCTCTGCTCGCCGCGGTCAGCGCCCAGCCTTATCGGCTTGAGCTCAATTTTCTGGCCTTGTCCATGTGGCTTTGGGGCGGCATGCTTTATATATGGATGATGTCGCTGATCTTCTATCGCTATACCTACTTCCGGCTGGCGCCGGACGATCTTACGCCGCCGTACTGGATAAATATGGGCGCCATGGCAATTTCGACGCTGGCAGGATCATTGCTGGTGGCGAACTCGGCCGATGCGCCGTATCTGATTTCCCTGCTGCCGTTCCTGAAGGGTTTCACCATTTTCTACTGGGCTACAGGTACCTGGTGGATACCCATGCTGCTGATACTGGGCGTGTGGCGCTACGTTTATAGGCGCTTTCCCCTGCGCTATGACCCGCTGTACTGGGGGGCGGTATTTCCATTGGGCATGTATGCCGCCAGTACGTGGCAGCTCAATGCCGCCATGGGGTTCGATTTCCTGAACGCCGTGCCCACACTGTTCTTCTTTGTCGCGGTATTCGCGTGGAGCCTGGCGTTTATTGGGATGCTGCGGCGTGTTTCCAGAGTGCTTATTCCTTGACGGCTCCCGTCATGCCCGATACGTAATATTCGACGAAAAACGAATACACAATCGCCACCGGCAACGATCCCACGAGTGCTCCGGCCATCAGGGCGCCCCAATGATAGACGTCGCCCTCGATGAGTTCTGTCACGATCCCCACAGGAACCGTCTTCATCTCGGTGGAAGAAATAAAGGTCAGGGCATAGATGAACTCGTTCCACGACAGTGTGAAGGCGAAAATGCCGGCTGAAATGAGACCGGGCACAGACAGAGGAAGAATGATTTTTACAAGAATCTCCCATCGGGTGGCGCCGTCGATGAGGGCGCACTCTTCGAGTTCATAGGGTATGGACCGGAAGTAACCCATCAGAAGCCAGGTGCTGAACGGTATGAGAAAAGTGGGATAGGTCAGGATCAAGGCCATGCGGGTGTCGAACAGGCCCAGCTGGAACACGATGGCGGCCAGCGGTATGAATAGTATCGACGGGGGAACCAGATACGCGAAGAAGATGCCCAGGCCCACTTGCTTGGACCCCTGGAAGCGCAGGCGTTCGATGGCATAGGCGGCGAAGACGCTGGCCGCCAGGGAAATGAAGGTTGCCACGGTGGAAATGAGTATCGAATTCCACAGCCAGCCGGGGAAGGGCGTTTCGAACATGAGCTTGTGAAAGTGCTTCAAGGTCGGAGCGAGCACCCAGAATGGGTTGCCCGAACTCAGCGCCATTTCTTCATCGGGCTTGAACGAGGTGATGACCATCCAATAGAAGGGAAACAGCAGCACGAATACGAATATGCCCAATGGAATATAAATGGTCACCCAGCGCCGCGGAATCGACTGCAGATACTCCATTCCCTGCTTTTCGTTCTTGTCGTCTTTCTTGCGCTTTTGATTTGTATTCATTACTTGTCTCCGCCTTGTTGCCAGGCACGACGTTGCAAACCGAAGTAGGAAAACATGATGGCCGCCAGCAGGAAGGGCACCATCATTATGGCCAGCGCGGCGCCTTCGCCTAGCGATCCGCCCGGAATGGCACGTTGGAAGGACAGGGTGGTCATGAGGTGCGTGGCATTGAGCGGGCCGCCGCGGGTGAGGACATAGATCAACTGGAAGTCAGTGAATGTAAACAGGACGGAGAACGTCATGACGACGGCAATGATGGGCGTCAGCAAAGGCAGGGTGACGAAACGGAATTGCTGCCAGGGCGTCACGCCGTCGATCGAAGCGGCCTCGTACAAAGCGGGCGATATGGTCTGCAAGCCTGCAAGCAGCGTGATGGCCACGAAGGGTATGCCCCGCCAGACATTGGCGATAATGGTCGAGAGTCGCGCCATCCAGGGGTCGCCCAGGAAGTTGATATAAGTGTCGATCACGCCCATCTGAACCAGCACCCAGCTGATGATGGAAAACTGGGCATGGTAGATCCACCAGAACGCCAGGGCGGACAGCGCCGTCGGGACTATCCACGGCAACAGCACGACAGAGCGGAAAAAAGCCTTGAAAGGCAGGTTCTTGTTCAGCAGCAGCGCAAGCCACAGGCCCAGCGCGAACTTCAGGACGCTGGCGACAAAGGTATAAAACAAGGTGTTGAACAAGGCGAGCTGAGCCACGGAATCGCCGGAGAGATAAATGTAGTTCTCCAGCCCGACCCATTCCCCGGCACGCCCGATCTTGGCGTCGGTGAAGCCCAGCCATATTCCCAGCCCAAGCGGGTAGGTAAGGAATAGCAAAAGCAGGACGGCTGTCGGAAGCATGAAAGCCAGGCCCAGCCAGTTTCTATTGTTCAGCACACGGGAAAGCATAGTCGTCCTCGGCAAGATCCGCCGGTCTGCGTCGTGCAATGCCGACGCAGACCAGGGGGCAGACATAAATCGCTGCTATACGGTTTCGAGTTCTCAGGTCTTGTAGTAACGCTTGGCGCGCTCGGCCGCTTGTTCTGCCGCCTCTTTGGGCGACTTGGCGCCGCTGGCGGCATTGGCGATCATGTCGAGCAGCACGTAGTCGGCCATGACTGCCGCGGAGGCGGTTCCCAGCGGGCCGGCGTGGCCGTTATCGAGCATGAGCGCCGCGGCATCGCGATAAACCGTATGCTTGGGATCGGCCGTCCAGATGGGATTGGCCTCGTATGCTTTCAAAGGCTGGCTCACATATCCGATGGCCGCTTCCATCCACGGGTTGTACTGTTCCGCCTCGAGCATGAACTGCAGGTAAGCCTTGGCCGCATTCGGGTATTTGGTGTGCTCGAACAGCATCATTTGCGTGATCTGCATGAGTTCTGTAGGTTTGCCGATGGGGCCTATGGGCAAGTGCGCGTGCTGGATGTCCTTGGCCAAGGCTTGCCACTTGGGGTCGGTGGAATTCTTGGCGGCGTAGTAAACCGAAATGCCGTTGGCCGTGACGCTGACCTGATCGTCGAGGAACGCCTTGTTGTTGGAAGGGTCCTGCCACGACAGTGTGCCGGGTACGAACGTTGCATACAATTGCTTTGCGTATTCAAGCGCTTCCCACGTTTCGGGCGAATTGATGACCACATTGGCTTTTTCATCGACCATCATCCCCCCGTGCGACCATAGCAGCCAGTGCGCCCAGTTATTGCCGTCGCCTACCGCCTTGCCAAGCGCGAACCCGACAGGAGTGTCCTTGGCTTTCAGGGCCTGGCACAGCTTGAGGAAACCCGCCGTGTCTTTCGGAATACCGTCGAATCCGGCGGCCTTGACCTGGCTCTCGCGATATATGACGGCGTTGCCCACCACCCCCAGGGGCAGCGCGATCCATTTGTCGCCGCGCATGCCATACTTTTTGCATACGTCGTACCAGCCGCCGTATTTCTTGTCGAGATAGTTGGCCAGTTCGGACAAATCGATCAGTTTATCGGGGTACTGGTGCGGGTCGTCGAACCAGCCAATGACAATGTCGGGGCCGCTGCCGATGTTGGCGGCAACCGCCGCTTTGGGCCGGACGTCTTCCCAGCCCTCGGAGTCGACCCGTACTTCGACGCCGGTTTTTTCTGTGAATTTTTTTGTGTTGGCGTTCCAGAGGTCTTCGTCTCCTTGTACAAACCGTTTCCATCTGAGAACGCGCAGTTTCGCGCCATCTTCAGGCTTGTACACCAGTTCGTTTCCGGTGGCGGCAAATGCATTGCCTCCCACAGCCGATGCGGCGGCAATACCTGCCGTCGAAACGAGGAAATCGCGTCTTGTAAGTTTTGTCATGTCATCCACTCCTTTGGTTAGTGGGACAATGTCCCGTGCCGCGGTGCTACATCGTCAAAGCCTCCAGAAATCAGACGTGCGTCAGTGCGTTGCCGGACTGCGCATCGAACAAATGGGTGTGGTTGGCGTCGGGCGCCAGGTGCAATACATCGCCAGCGGCAAAGTCGTGCCGTTCGCGGAAGATCGAAATGATGTTGGCATCGCAAAACCGGGAATAGACTTCGGTGTTTGCGCCCGTGGGCTCCACGACGGTGACTGTGGACTTCAGCCCGGACCCGGGTGTGCCTATGGTCAGGTGCTCGGGCCGCACGCCATAGATGACTTTGTCGCCTTCCGCGCCCATGCCGTGAGCGTTGGAGGGGGTGGGCAAAAAGCTTCCGTCGGGGAATTCCACCTGCGTGGTGCCCGCCTGGCGGCGCAGGATGCCCGGAATGAAATTCATGGCGGGCGAGCCGATGAAACCGGCAACAAACAGGTTGCGGGGGTGGTCGTAGATTTCCAGCGGCTTGCCGTATTGTTCGACGACGCCATCATGCATGACTACGATCTGATCGGCCATTGTCATGGCTTCGATCTGATCATGCGTGACATATACGGAGGTGGTGCGCAGGCGCTGGTGCAGTGCCTTGATTTCGGCGCGCATCTGCACGCGCAGCTTGGCGTCCAGGTTCGAGAGAGGCTCGTCGAACAGGAAAACCTGGGGGTCGCGCACGATGGCGCGTCCCATGGCGACGCGCTGGCGTTGGCCGCCGGACAGCTGGCGCGGATAGCGTTCCAGCAAGGAGCCCAGACCGAGAACTTCGGATGCCTTGTCGACGCGCTCTTTGATGATGGCCTTGTCCGACCTGGCGAGTATGAGTGAAAAAGCCATGTTGTCGTAGACGGTCATGTGCGGGTACAGGGCATAGTTCTGGAACACCATGGCAATGTCGCGTTCCTTGGGCTGCACGTTGTTGACGACTTTGTCGCCTATCAGTATTTCTCCTTGCGTGATCTCTTCAAGCCCGGCCAGCATGCGCAACAGCGTGGATTTTCCACAGCCGGATGGCCCCACCAGCACCGCAAATTCGCCGTCCTTTATATCGATGTTTACGCCCCGGATGACCTGCGTACTTCCAAAGTATTTTTGTACGTCCCGAATTTGCACTGATGCCATGCTGCCTTCCTTTTTCTTTGTGGTTATAGGTTCTTGCTTTTCTAACTTCCTTCAACTACGACATAGGATGGGCGCCCCTTGCTTGCCCAGTCGATCAGGTTTTGCGCCGCCTTGCGCCGCAGTTCTTTCTCGGCGACTACCGAGTAGAACGCGGCATGGGGAGACAAGAGGACGCGGGGGTGTTGCACGATGCGTGCATCAGCGGCGGGGGGTTCTTGCGGCAGTACATCGAGCGCCGCGCCGTCCAGCCGGCCTTCGTCCAGAGTGTCCAGCAAGGCATCGATATCCACTACCTGGCCGCGCGCCGTATTGACTAATACGCTGCCAGGCTTCATGAGCCCCAGCACATTCCTGTTGACGATGTTGCGCGTTTCGTCGTTCAGCGGAACGTGCAGTGAGATGGCATCGGCCTGGGAAAACAATTCGTTCAGGGAGACGCGCTCGACATATGAGGGGAAGTCGCCGTCGAGCAGGTAAGGATCGCAGGCAATGACATGTTTGAAGCTGTTGCGGCTGATGTGCGCCATGCGCTTGCCGATACGGCCCAACCCGAGGATGCCGACCGTCATGTCGGACACCCGGCGCATCGGGCCTGGCGAGGAAAAGTGCCATGTTCCGTTCTTGATGTCGCGATCGTAGAAGGTGATGTGCCGCAAGAGCGACAGCATCATGGCGAAGGCATGCGTGGCCACTTCGCCCACGCCGTAGTCCGGCGAGTTGCTCACCCATACTCCGTGCGATCTGGCGTCGGCGGTATTCACCGTATCGAAACCGGCTCCGTAGCGGCTGACAATGCGTATCTCGGGCCTTGCGTGAAAGACGGCGGCATTGACCGGGGCGTATTGCACCAGCAGTCCCTGGCAACCCTGGGATGCGGCAATGACGTCGGCTTCGCTTCGGCATTGCGCTGTGACCACTTCAATGCCAGCGTTGCGATACAGCGATTGCTCCAGCTCGAGATCGGGAAAATCGTAGTCAGTGATGAGAATTTTCTTGACTTGCGTTGTGTTGCTCAATGCATCTACCTTTGGTTCATGATTATGTGGAGTAGCAGGTTTGCCTACATGGTCGGGCCGAGTATCCAGGGCGCGAATTCATCTTCGCCAAAACCGTGCTGTTCGCTTTTGGTGGGTTCTCCGGAGGCGATCTGGATAATGCGGTTGAATATCTCTTCGCCTTTCTGTTGGACGGTGCGCGCGCCGTCAAGGATTTCTCCGCAGTTGATGTCCATGTCTTCGCTCATGTGGCCGTACATCAGCGAATTGGTGGCCAGCTTCAGCGAAGGAGAGGGCTTACAGCCGTATACCGAACCGCGCCCGGTGGTAAAGCAGATGACATTGGCCCCGCCTGCCACCTGGCCGGTGGCCGAGACCGGGTCGTAGCCCGGTGTATCCATGAACACAAGGCCACGCGAACTGACGGGTTGCGCGTACTCGACCACATCCGACAGATTGCTGGTGCCGGCCTTGGCGACGGCGCCCAGTGATTTTTCGAGTATGGTGGTGAGGCCGCCGGCCTTGTTGCCCGGCGACGGGTTGTTGTTCATCTCGCCGCCCAGGCGTTCGGTGTAGCGTTCCCACCAATGTATGCGATCGACCAGCTTTTCGCCGACCTCGCGCGATACGGCCCTGCGAGTCAGCAGGTGTTCGGCGCCGTAGATTTCCGGTGTCTCGCTAAGGATGGCGGTGCCGCCGTGCTGAACGAGCAAATCCATGGCGGCGCCCAGCGCCGGATTGGCCGTGATGCCGGAATAGCCGTCGGAGCCGCCGCATTGCAGCCCGACCGTAAGATGGCTGATGGGAACCGGCTGGCGTTTAGCCTGGTTGGCGGCCGGCAAGAGTTCGCGTACCAGTTCGATGCCGCGTTCGATGGTTTTGCGTGTGCCGCCGATATCCTGGATTGTCATGACGCGCAAGCGATCGGATTCGGCGAGGTTTTCAGCGCCCAGCAGGGAACTGACCTGGTTGGATTCGCAGCCCAGTCCGATAAACAGCACCGCGGCGAAATTGGGATGCCGGATGTAGCCGGCGGTGACGCGCCGCAGGACGTCGATGCCCTCGCCGTTGCTGGCCATGCCGCAACCGGTTTTATGGGTGATGGACACGACGCCGTCGACGTTGGGAAATGAAGACAGGGCGTCGTCCCGAAAGGCATCCGCAATCTGGCGACAAACCGTGGCGGAGCAATTGACACTGCTGACGACGCCTATGTAGTTGCGCGTTGCCACCGTGCCGTCTGGGCGCACGATGCCCTGGAAGGTTAGCGGCTGATCGGGAATGGGGGTGGTGATTACATCGGCGCAAAAGGCGTAGTCGCGCTCGAAATCGTGCATGGCGAGATTATGCAGATGAATGTGCTGGCCCGGTTTGATGTCGCGTGTGGCAAAGCCGATGATCTGGTTGTAGCGCCGTACCGGTGCGCCGCTGGAGATGGGTTTTGCAGCCATCTTGTGGCCCGCCGGGATTGCTTCGGAAGACGCGATGTGATGCTCGGGAAACGGTGTGCCGGGCGGAATTTCGCGCGTCGCGATCAGTACGTCGTCGTTTGGATTGAGGCAAAGTGCGGCGGGCGCCAGATTGCGCCTGCTTATGGATTCGACAGCTACGGATATTTCTTGCACCACGTTGATTTCCTGTAATTTCGCCCTGGCAGGCGTTGTTGTATGTGCAGGGACAAATGGCTATTCTCAGCGCAGTCTATTACACATGTTGTTAGGGGTAAAGTGGTATTACCAATTACGCTTCTAAGGAATTACCCGGTGCCCAAGGGGGGCGGCGAAGGCTTCAATTGGCTTGACAAGATTATGCTGCTGTGGAAATCTAGCCACCTGAATCTGGTCAGGCCAATTTACCAATCGACTAATAATATCAACGAGGAGATCACAGGTGGCAGAACGCAATCATTACAACTTTACGGGTCGGCATGCCGTCGTCACCGGGGGCGCGGCGGGCATTGGTTTGGCTATCGCACATCGCTTGACTGAGGGCGGCGCAAAAGTGAGCCTGTGGGATCGCGACGCGGCCATGCTCGACGATGCGCTCAAGACGTTCACGCAGAATCCGCCCCATGCAGTCAGCGTCGACGTCAGCCTGGATGATTCCGTCGGCGCCGCATGTGAATCAACCTTGCAAGCGGCCGGCGCCATCGACATTCTTGTCAACAGTGCCGGCATTACTGGGCCCAACACCACGGTTTGGGACTATCCCGTCGCCGATTGGGACCAGGTCATGAACGTGAACCTGCGCGGCCCGTTCCTGTGCTGCCGTGCCGTGGTGCCGCATATGCGGGAAAAAGGGTATGGACGCATCGTCAATATAGCGTCCATTGCCGGCAAAGAAGGCAACCCGAACGCCTCGGCCTATAGCGCCTCCAAGGCGGGCGTTATCGCCCTGACAAAATCCCTGGCAAAAGAACTGGCCCAGGCGGGCGTCAGTGTCAACTGCGTTACACCGGCCGCGGTACGCACCGGTATCTTTGCGCAGATGACGCAGCAGCACATTGATTTCATGCTTTCCAAGATTCCAATGAATCGATTCGGCACCCCGGACGAGATCGCTTCTGTCGTGGCCTGGCTCTGCTCGGAGGAATGTTCGTTCTCGACGGGCGCCGTCTTTGATATTTCCGGCGGAAGGGCGACATACTGATGACTGAAAATCGATATTCCGCACCCGCCCTGGTTCGTTACGCCACCGATCTGCTTGGCGCCGCCGGCATGGACGCCGCACTCGCCGCTGTCGTGGCCGAAACCTTGGTGGAGGGCGACCTGTTGGGCCACGATACGCATGGACTGGCGTTGCTCGCGCCTTATATAAAAGAGATACAGAACGGCGCCATGACGCTGGCCGGGTCGGCCGACGTGGTGTCCGACCGGGGAGCTTCGCTATTGTGGGATGGTCGCCGCCTGCCGGGACCATGGCTGGTGCGCCAGGGGCTGGACACACTGGTGCCGCGCGCCCGGCAATTTGGCAGTGCAACCCTGGTAATACGTCGCAGCCATCATATTGCCTGCCTGGCCGCTTATCTTTTACGTGCCACCGAGCAAGGAATGATGCTGTTGCTGGCCAGTTCCGATCCGGCAGTCGCCAGCGTTGCGCCATTCGGTGGGCGTAGGGCGGTATTCACTCCCGACCCCATTGCCGCAGGCATTCCCACTTCCGGCACTCCTTTTCTTGTCGACATTTCATCATCCATCGTGACCAATGGCATGAGCGGGCGTTTGCAAAAGGCCGGCAAGCAGTTCGGTCACGATTGCATGCTCGATGCTCAGGGCCTGCCCAGCCGTGATCCGGCGGTGCTTAATACCGATCCACCGGGCACCATCATGCCGCTGGGCGGCCAGGAGTCCGGCCATAAGGGTTTCGGGCTGGCGCTGATCGTCGAGGCACTGACCGGCGGGTTGGCAGGACATGGCCGCGCCAACCCGCCCGCAGGATGGGGCGCAACAGTGTTCATGACGCTTTATGATCCGACCGCGTTCGCGGGCTCCGAAGCCTTTACACGTCAAACTGACTGGATTGCCGAATCCTGCCGCAGCAACCCTCCTGTACCGGATGTGGAGGCCGTGCGCCTGCCGGGGGATCGGGGTATGGCAAGCCGAGCCGCGCAGATGCGCGACGGGGTCGCGCTGCACGCTACCATAGCGCCCATGCTGGTCGAGCACTCCGAGCGTTATGGCATACCCTTTCCATCCGCGATCAATGGTTAAATGTACGCCCCTATAGCAATATCATTGCGGTGAATTCCCATCATGCCTATCAAGGTTATCGAACCTCAGCGCCTTTATCGGCAGATCAGCGATCAGTTGCGTACGCTTATCATCGCTGGGGAATTCCCCGTTGGTTCGCGGCTCCCGTCCGAGCGCGACCTGGCGGTGCAGCTTGGGGTCAGTCGTCCATCGTTGCGCGAAGCGCTCATAGCCCTTGAGGTTCAGGGTTATATAGAGGTGCGCATGGGATCGGGGATTTATATTTGCGAGCCGCCATCGCCCTCCAGGACCCGCCCGGATATTTCGGGCGAGGAGGGGCCGCTGGAAGTGATACAGGCTCGCACTTTGCTGGAAGGCGAAGTTGCCGCTATTGCGGCCAAGGCCGGACGCAAACCGCAGTACGATGCGATCGAGGAAGCCATCGACATGATGGAAGCCGATGCGCGGGCAGGCATAAAGCCGGTCGAGGCCGACAGGCTGTTTCATGTGCGCATCGCCGAGGCTACCGGCAATAGCGTACTGGTCGATGTGGTGAAGCGCATGTTCGATTTTCGTATGGGCCCGCTGTTTGACCAGCTCGACAGCCACTTCGAGACGAACAGCGTGTGGCAGGACGCCATACGCGAACATCGGGAAATATTGAAGGCGCTGCGTAGCAAGAAACCCGAGCTGGCCAGGTCGGCGATGCAACATCATATGGGTATTGCCTTCAAGCGCCTGACTTCCAGTCTGGTGGGCGGCAGGAAGCCGGGTGGTCGGCGGCCGCGTGTCGCAGCCGTAGAAGCCGGCGCGGTGACGCCTCGCGTTTCCGCAACCCCGCGCAAGGGCGGCAAATAGGTTGAGCGGGTAAAACTGTGCCTGCCTAGAAAATTTCCAGTTCGGGCAGCCACAGCGAAATGGCTGGAAAGTAGGTGACCAGTACCAGGAAACCGAGCAGAATGAGCAGCCACGGCGATGCGGCACGCACGACTTCGCCGATGGACATCTTCGTAATACCCGCCGTCACGAACAGGTTGAGTCCAATGGGTGGAGTGACCATGCCTATTTCGAGGTTCACCACGATGATGATGCCCAGATGAACCGGGTCGATGCCCAGCTGAGTGGCGATCGGAAACAGGATGGGGGCGAGGATCAATATGATGCCGGTGGGTTCCATGAACATGCCGGCTATCAGCAGCAGGATATTGACTACGATCAGGAACTGCCAGGCGGCCATATCCCAGGCAATGATCTGCTCGGCAATGGCTTGAGGGATGCGTTCAGTGGTCAGTACATGGGCGAAGAGCAGGGCGTTCACGATGATGAACATCAGCATGACGGTGACTTTGGACGCATCCATGAGCACTTCGGGCACTTGCCGCATTCCAATGTCGCGATAGATGAAGACGGCGACGAAGAAGGCATAAACGGCGGAGACCGCGGCTGCTTCGGTAGGCGTGAAGATGCCGCCGTAGATGCCGCCAAGTATGATGACGACCAGCATCAGGCCCCAAAAAGAATCCCGTCCGGCTGACAGGGCTTCCTTCAGTGAGGCTCGCGGTTGGCGCGGAAGGTTCTTCACCCTTGCGACGATATAGATGGCGACCATCAGCATAAGGCCCAGCAAAATGCCCGGCACGACGCCGGCCATGAACAGCTTGCCCACCGAGGTTTCTGTGGCGGCGCCGTATACCACCATGACAATGGATGGCGGAATAAGAATGCCCAGCGTGCCGGCGTTGCAGATGACGCCGGCGGCAAAGGGTTGCGGATAGCCGGCCCGCACCATGCCTGCGATGACGATGGACCCCACGGCAACGACGGTGGCCGGCGATGAGCCCGATACGGCCGCGAAAAGACAGCAGGCAAGGACCGAAGCAATGGCCAGGCCTCCGTGCAGATGGCCGACCACTGCAATGGCAAAACGTATCATGCGTTTGGCTACGCCGCCGGTAGTCATGAACGCACCGGCAAGCACAAAAAACGGTATCGCCATCAGGGTGAAATGTTCGGAAGTTTCGAACATTTTCAGCGACAGCGAGGCCAGCGAATCATGGCCGAAAAAAAGTATGGTCAATATGGACGAGAGCCCCAGCGACACGGCTACCGGCATGCCCATGAACATGAATACGAACAGCATGATGAAGAGCGCGGCAGTTGTCATTTTTGCTCCGTGGGCAGGTCTTCGTTGCTACGGTACTTGAGCGCATCTTCGACTTCGTCGCCAAGCAGCGCGGCGTGCTTGCCGCGCAGCATGTTGTAGAAGACCTGCGCAAAACGCAGGAACAGCAGTGCGAAACCCACGGGCATGACCAGGCGCGGGATCCACTGCGGAATGGGGATGTCCTGAGCCAATATGCCGATGTCATACATTTTGCCGACATAGACCCAGCCGCCGGCAAATACAATGGCGCTATAAAGAAGACAAAGCAAGGTGGCCGCCAGTCCGACCCGGTGCGCAATTTTTGACGGCAGGATCTTGACCAGCGCGTCTACGCCAATGTGCGCACCCACGCGCACGCCGTAAGATATACCCAGAAATATCAAACCGCCAAACAGGAAGGTGGTAAGTTCCAGTGCCCACACGAAGCTGTAATTGAACACATAGCGCGCTATGACTTGACTGAAGGTGACAAGCGTCATGGCGGCCAGAAGCAGCGCAATCAAGCCCTCTTCCAGCCGCTCGTACCAGACTGTCTTCATGAGATGCTCCGTATGGCGGGCGTAAGCTGTCGGCCGCGCAATTGCGGCCGAAACGCGGGAGGCTATTTATTGGATTTGAGTGCCGACTGGATCAATTCGGGGCCGATGTCGGCTTCGAATTTCTTCCATACGGGCTCCATGGCCTTGCGCCATGCGGCAACATCTTCTTTGGTAAGCGTTTGCACCTTGGCTTTGTCGGCCTCGATGATGCGCTTGCGATCGCGTTCGTTGAGTTCGGCCGCAAGGTTGTTGGCATAGGTTGTGGCTTCCGCCATCGCCTTTTCCAGGCCGCTGCGCACGTCAGGGGGGAGGCCATCCCACCATTTGGCATTCGTGACGACCATATAGTCGATCACACCATGATTGGTGTTGGCAATGGTCTTCTGAACTTCGTGGAATTTTTGCGAATAGATGTTCGACCATGTGTTTTCCTGACCATCCACCACGCCGGTTTGAAGTGCTTGGTAAACCTCGCTGAAGGCAAGCTTTTGTGGGTTTGCATCTAATTGGCGGAACTGCGCCTCGAGCACGTCGGAGGCCTGGATGCGGAATTTCAAACCTTTTACGTCTTCGGGGCGGGTAAGTTTGTCCTGGTTGGTTGACAGCTGCTTCATGCCGTTATGCCAATAGGCCAGCCCTTTGAGGCCGCGATTGGTCATCGAGTTCAGCAAGGCTTTGCCGTCGTCGCTTTGCTGGAAACGGTCGACGGCCGCCATGTCGTCGAACAAGAAGGGGAGGTCGAACAGCTGGACTTTTTTCGTATAGCGGTCGAATTTGGACAGCGATGGCGCGATGAACTGCACATCGCCCAGCAGCACGGCTTCCATTTCCTTGGCATCGCCGAACAGTTGTGAATTGGGAAATACCTGTACCTTGACCTTGCCGGGCAGGTATTTTTCGGCCAATTCCTTGAACTTGATGGCGCCTTGACCCTTGGGTGTGGCGTCGGCCACGACATGGCTGAATTTGACGACAATGGCGTCCTGCGCAAGGGCAGAAGCAGAGAACGACAGGGCAAGACTGCTGCCCAAGATGGTGAGTATCCTGGATGCTTTGTTCATGTGACTGTCTCCGTGTAATTATCGCCGCTCGAACTGGCCGACTGTTCTTTTACTCTACCGGTGTCCACTCGCTATGTCAAAATTATGTTACGCATCGTAGGCCAATTGTCCGGGAGTGGGCACGCAGTCGCGGCGCCCCGCGTCCGCCAGGGCGCCCGTCTTTCCATGGGGCTCGTTCAATGCGGCATAGTCGCGGTCAGAAAGAATGAACCGGGCAACGGTCACGGCCAGGCCATCGGCCTGCTCTTGCTGCGCCAGGGTGGCACGGGCCGCTGTTTGCACCTGCTGCGCATTGTCCTGCGTGATGGTGTCCAGGTGCCCAACTGCCAGAGTGATCTGTGCCAGACCGTTGGCCTGTTCGCGCGACGCCGCGGCGATGTCGTCCATGATGCCTTGAACTTCGCGGACGGCGACCACAATCTCGCTCATGGCGCTGCCTGCCGTGTTCACCAGGGATGCTCCCGCATTCATTTGAGACGCAGATTGCCTTATCAGTTCTTCGATCTCTTTAGATGCATCGGCCGACCGCAAGGCCAGGCTGCGTACCTCTGCGGCAACCACGGCGAATCCTTTGCCCTGGGGGCCGGCCCGTGCCGCTTCAACCGCGGCGTTGAGCGCAAGAATATTCGTCTGGAAGGCGATAGTATTGATGAGCTTCACAATGTCCGCCATTTTGCGCGAGCCGAGGTGTGCCTGCTGCATGGTGTCCACAGCGTTTTGCATCGTCTGGCTACCGCGCTCCGCGCACATTGCGGCCTGGGCGCCCAGTTTTTGGGCATGTTCCGCATGGTCGGCATTCAGTTTCACGGTGGCGTTCAGTTCCTCCATGGCCGCTGCCGTCTGTTGCAGGTTGGCTGCCTGTTCGTCGGTGCGATGCGACAGGTTCTGGTTGCCTTCGGATATATGGTGCGACGCGGCCGCGATTCGGGTGGCACGGTCCCGCACGTCAGACACCGCCTGGTTAAGGCCTTTTCCAATTCCGTTCAACGCCTCCAGCAGCTCGCCCAGTTCGTCATGGCGACGGATACTGGTTCTTGCGCTCAGATTGCCAGTTGCAAGTTCTCGCGCCAGCCATACGCCTTGATCCAGGGGGCGCTTGATCAGCTTATATAGCGCCCACAAGGCCAGGCTGCTGCATAGCAGCAGCGCAGCGATACTTGAGACCGCCACCCGGTACGCCATCTTGTTTGCCACAGCGGCCTCACGGACTTCGTGTCCGTAGCGTTCGGACTGCATGGTGTTGAATTCATCTATCGTGCGCACAATAGCATTCGACGCATCGGTATATTGCTGACCGAAGATCATGACCTTGGCCATAAGAGCGTTGGGCAGGGCAACCTTGACGCCGCCTTGTCCGTCATCGAACTGGCCGCTCGCTGTGCTGATCGCTTCAATCTGTATCTTGGCTAGTTCAGCATTTTGTGACCATGCTGACTCAAGCTTGGCCATCTCTGCGGGAGTGAAGTCTGCGACCCTGAAGCGGTCCAGCATGGCTTGCCGGATGCCTTGCTGATTGGGCGCCTGACCGCTCAGGATCGCCGCATGGTTGAGATAGCTTTCCTGAAACTCTGGCTGTTCAGTGGCGACGAAGGCCATGACGTCGCGTGTCATGGCCCGAGTGATATTTTTGTATTCCGTGGCAAGCTCGGTTGCCGCGTAGCGCAGCCGCTCGATCTCTTCCAGTTTCTCCGTGCTGCGCGACAGGTTGTAGAGGGCGGTCAAAACCAGCAGCGACAGCAGTGTGAGGATGACGAGGAAAAAGATGAAGCCTTTTTTCAGCGTTAAAAAATTTGACATTTACTGCGTCCTTCATTGACCTTGATTTTTTGCTTGCCTGGACGCACTCGTGGCACGGCCGGCCCTTGGCGGTGTGGCGATTATTGCAGCGCATCATTGCGGGTATGTGACAAGACGCAAACATTCGGAGCCGCGGCATGCTACTGTTTTCCTTATCGGTTTTAACTATCAGTAGAAGGAAATTTACGTGCGATTCATCCATGCCGCGGACATTCATCTGGACAGTCCTCTGACTGGCTTGAGCGCTTACGCCGACGCGCCGGTCGAAATGTTGCGCACGGCAACACGCGACGCTTTCACCAACCTGGTCACCCTGGCCATAGACGAGCGTATCGACTTCATGGTGATCGCAGGCGACCTGTATGACGGCAACTGGAAGGACTACAACACCGGTCTTTATTTCGTCAAGGAAATGGGTCGCTTGGACAAGGCGGGGATCCCCGTCTACCTGCTACACGGCAATCACGACGCCGAAAGCGAAATGACCCGCAAATTGCTGCTGCCCGCCAATGTCTCGGTTTTCGATAGCCGAAAGCCAAGCAGCTTCCGTCTGGATCACCTGGGGGTTGTATTGCATGGGCGCAGCTTCAAAGATGCCGCAACACTTGAGAACCTGGCCACCACCTACCCGGACGCCGTGTCCGGCCTGATAAATATTGGGGTGTTGCATACGGCCCTCGAGGGCAATGCGATGCATGCCAATTACGCGCCGTGCAGTCTTGCGGAACTGCATGCGAAAGGTTACGAATATTGGGCATTGGGACACGTGCACGAGTATGCAATGTGGCGCGGCGATTCCGTCATTGTCTTTCCCGGCAACCTCCAGGGACGGCATATCCGTGAAACGGGTCCCCGCGGCGCTGTGCTGGTTGAATGCAATGCAGCCGGCGAAATGGAGGTCCAACGCGTCTATGTGGATGTCCTGCGCTGGCATCGCCTTGAGGTGGATGCGTCCGCCAGTTCCACCTTTGAAGAAGTGGCGCGGACCATCGGAGGGGCGTTGGAAAATCTGCTGGAGGCGGCGGCGGCCAATATACCGCTGGCTGTACGGGTAATTGTGGGAGGCCGGACGGCCGCCCACGGCGAACTCTTCGGCATGGAGGCGCAGTTGCGCCAGGAAGTGCTGGCGTCCATCGCCGCCTTGGGCAGCGACCGGATCTGGCTGGAGAAAGTGCGGCTCGAGACGATTCCTATGGACGACGGTCAGGCGCTGCGCCAGCGTGCCGATGCCCTGGCCGACCTTCAGGACGTGCTGATAGGCGCCGAGAACGATCCGGAGTTTCTGAATGCGTTGCGTAACGATTTATCAGCGCTGCTGAACAAGGCGCCGCTGGAATTGAGAAGCTCTGTGCCATATTTCGACGATATCAAGACGGGCGATCTCGCCGCGCTGCTGCGCGAAATCCGGCCGTCGCTGGTGGCCCACCTGGCGAAGGGAGACTAGCGGCATGCGACTGAACCGCCTGGATCTTTCCCGTTATGGCAAGTTTACCGACCGAAGTATCGAATTTCCTCTGGCTCGCAACGACTTTCACATGATCGTCGGTGCCAACGAAGCCGGAAAATCCACGCTCAGGCAAGCGTTTTCCGACCTGCTTTTCGGTTTTCCAGTGCGCACGCCGCTGGACTTCCTGCATCCCAAGAGCGAACTTAAACTGCAGGCAGTGCTCGATCATGCCGGCAGCAGTCTGGAATTCCAGCGCGTCAAGGGAAACAAGAATACGCTGCGCATGCCGGACGGCACGCCGCTGCCCGATACAGTGCTGGATAACTATCTGGGTACCGCCACGGTCGATTTCTTCGACAAAATGTTCGGCCTGGACCATCCGCGCCTGGTGCGAGGCGGTAACGACATGCTCAAGGCGCAAGACGACGTAGGACAAGTGCTGTTCCAGGCCGCGGCCGGGGTGGCCAGTCTGGGCACCGTATACGAAGCATTGCAGGCCGAAGCCTCCTTGCTGTGGTCGCCCAAAAAATCCAAGGAGCGTCTGTGGTACATAGCTCAAGCTGAGCTTGACCAGGCAAATGCTGTGCTCAAGGACGCAACTGTGCGGACCCGTGAGTGGACCGAGGCGCACAAGCTGGTGCTGGACCTGGAACACGCCGTGGCGCAGCAGCGGGAACGGCAACAGCAACTGCTGGCAAAACGGGTACGGCTCGAACGCATACGTCGGCTGGCCCCCGCGGTAGCGGTGCTGAACGAATATGAGAAGCTGCTGCGGGAATTGGGGCCGGTGACCGAGCTTCCTGCCGATGCCGCCGACATACTTGCATCGGCCGAGATCGAACTGGCCAGGGCCGAACAGAGAAAGAGCACTCACAGTGCGCACGCCGCAAGGCTGCAAACGGTGCTCAACGATATCAGCATCGACGAACCGGTGCTTTTGCTGGCCAGCGAGATCGAGGCGCTCGATACGTTGCGCCACCGGTATGCCATGCACGACCAGAATATCCAGCGTTGCGAGGGCGAATGTGCATCATTATGGAAAGACGCTACCGAAGCAGCCGAACAACTGGGCTGGCTGGCCGCCGGGACCCTCGAATTGACTGCGTTACAGGCCTGCTTGCCGCCGCTGGCTGCTCGCCGGCGCATCGAGCAGCTTTTGCGCGATCATGACGGCAAGCGGCAGGCTTTGCTGGCGGCAAATAGCGCCGTGCAAGGCCGCCAGTCGGAAATCGCCGCATGGAAGGCAAAGATGCAGCAGTTGCCCGCGGTGGACATTCCTGTTGAATTGCGGGCTGCGCTGGAGCGCGCTGTATCTTTGGGTGATCCGCAAGCGGCGATGGACAAAGCCGCCGCGGCCGTGAACAAGGCACAGGCCGAACTGAACGGGGCTCTGGCAGGGCTGGGCGCATGGTTTCAGGACTTGCCCCAGCTGACTGCGCTGCAATTGCCGTCATTACAGGCGCTGGCGCGCTTGACAGCACAGCGCCAGGAATTGTTCTCCGACCTGAAGGCGGCAAAGGCCAAGCTTGCCGACTTGTCGGACATCGTGGCGCAACGCGACCTGGCTTTGCGCCAGTATCAGCAATTGCACCATCCTGTTACGGCGGCCGATGTGCTGCGCGCCCGTGAACAGCGTGATGACACGTGGCATTCCCTGCGCAACGGCGAAGTGTCGCTGGAGTCGGGCGCACTGGCATTCGAGGAGACCATAGCGCGGGCTGACGGCTTGGCCGATGCCCGGCTGGACAATGTCCAGGAGGCTGCCGAGCTCCAAAGTCGGAAGCATCACTACGAGCAGGAGTTGCAAAAGCGCGACCATGCCGCAGAGCTGTGCCGGGCGGCTGAAGCCAGAGTGGCGCAGTTCGAAGACGAATGGTTGGCCACATGCAACAGTCTGGGTGTGCCCGGCATGCCGCTGGATACCGTGCCAGACTGGCTGGTGCAGAAAGACAAGGCGCTGGCCGCGGTTCAACAAGTGTCGCTGGCCACGCGAGAGCACGACGCGACAGCGGCTGCGCACAGTGCCGTTCGCGACGGTTTACAGGAAGCGTTGCGCGCGGCGGGTTTGTTTCCGGAGGAAGCCGACAGCATGGTGGTCTGCCGTTTGCGTGCCCAGGAATACATCAATGCAGCGCAGGCGGCCAACGTCAGGCGCGCGGCCTTGTCCGATCAATTGACTGAAGCCCAACCGGTGCTGGTGGCCTTGCAGCAAGCGAGCCGGACGGCGGCAAGCGATATGGAACGATGGAAAGACGAATGGACTGGCGCCTTGGCCGCGGTCGGTTTAGGCGTCGATACCTCCGCGGCCGAGGTGCAGGCCGCGCTGGGCTTGATGGAAACCGTCGCGGAAAAACTGAAGTTGCTACGCCAGCGCCAAGTCGAGCAGATAGATGTCATGCGCAATGAATTAAAAGGTTTTCAGGGCATGGCGGATCGCCTGCTGCAAGCGTTGGAACCCGGCTCGGCGAGTGTCGAGGCGGCGCAGGCCGGTCGCGACTTGATGGCGCGGCTTCATGCGGCACGGCAGGCGCAGGAACAGGCCACTGGTGTACGCCGCGAAATGCAGCATGTTCATGCACAGTTGCAACAGGCCGACGAATCCATTCAATCGGCCAGCGCAGGCTTGCGACCCTTGTTTCAGCGCGCGGGCGTTGTTGACAAAGAGGATCTCAGACATGCCATAGCGCAATCCGATCGGCACCGAACTCTGCGGGACAGGGTAAGCAGAGAATTGGCCGAGCTATTGGCGAAAGGCGACGGCTACACGCGTGTGCAGATACAAGAGGAAGTGGAAAGCGCGGACCAGGCGCAATTGCCCGCGCAACTGGATGCCTTGGGGGCCGACATCGACGTTGGTACGAGCGAACAGACGCGTCTGGCCGTGGATCTCGCGGACGCCGTCCGCAAGCTGGATGCCATTGCCGGCACGGACGCCGCCGCCAAAGCCGAGTCGCAACGTCAGCAGGCGCTCGCAAGCATGGCCGACGCGGCTGAGCGATATATCAAGGTGTATACCGCTGCACGGCTGTTGAGATGGTCCATAGACCGTTATCGGGAGCAAAAACAGGGGCCCATGCTGGCCAGGGCAGGCGCGATATTTTCCCGGCTGACGCTCGGATCGTTTCAACGACTGGCCGTTGATTTCGATCGTGAGCCCATGATACTGGAAGGCCTGCGCAGCGACGGTGCGAGAGTGGGCATCGGCGGAATGAGCGACGGAACACGCGATCAGCTATACCTGGCGTTGCGACTGGCGGCACTGGAACTCCATCTTCAACAGGCCCCGGCGCTGCCGTTCATTGCCGACGATCTGTTCATCAATTACGACGATAAGCGGGCCGAAGCGGGCCTGCAGGCGCTCGCCGACCTGTCGCAGAGCACGCAGGTTATTTTCCTGAGCCACCATGGTCATTTGCTTCCGGCGGCCCGCAAGGTCTTGGGCAAGGACTTGAATGTGGTGATGTTGTAAGAGGGCGGACGATTCACGCAGGGGTTCAGGTCAGCAAGCCTATCATCAGGCTGATCGTGCCGAACGATAGAACCGTTGACACCAGCAGGGCGGCCGCGCATCGTTCTTCCAGTCCGTAGCGTTGGCCGAATATTGGATAGATGCTGAGCATGGGCGCGCTGGCAAACAGCAGTCCTGCAGTTTTCAAGCCGGGGTCCATGTTCGGCGCCAGCAAGAAGGCCAGAAAGATGGCAATCGGGTGCGCCACCAGCTTGCCGACTGCTATCTGGGTTATATCCGCCATCAAGCCGCGGGCCTTCAGGCCATATAGTGTGCCGCCGATCACGAACAACGCCACTGGTGCGGATGCGCCGGCGAGCATATCGATGACCTGCATGGCGATGAGCGGCAGCTCTACCTCCAGCAAGGAAAGTATCAGTCCAGTGGCAATAGCGATAATCAGCGGGCTTTTGGTCAGGCGCCGGGCGGTGCGCAGCAGAATGACCAGGCGTGGTGCGCCCGAATGCTGACCGGTCTCGGCCAGTGCCAGCGCCATCGGTATTATTACCAGCGTTTCAACCATGATGGCCATGGCCACCCCCAGCGCAGCCGAGGGTCCTACCACCATGGCGGCCACCGGGTAGCCGATGAATCCGCTATTGGACGCCGACATCCCCAGGCCGGCCATGGCGCTGCTGCCGACATTCTGCTTCAATCGCTTCCGGAAAATGAAAAAACCCAGGCTGAAGGCAAGCAGTGAACCCGCGGTGTAAGCAAGCAGAAACTCGACGTTGACGATTTCATGGAATGGCCTTTCCGCCATGCCTTTGATAATGAGGGCCGGCAGTGCCAATGTGATGACAAAGCTGCCCATGCCTCTTATTTGTTCGCGCGTCACAAGCTGGGCACGGGTGGCGAGAAAACCGATACCGATCAATATGAAAATCGGCGCTGTGACAGAGAGTATTTGCAGCATTGTTCCCGCTTGATGCGGACAGTAGAAAGGTAGGGCTGGATTTTACGCCTGGCCGCTGGCTTCTATATTTCCAAGTCGAATAAGCAAAGACAATAAAAGTTCTTGTAGGGCATTAGACGGAAAAGTAAAGTGCGATATAACCCAATCGCAAGATGAGACTTAATGAAGCTGTCCTTCAAGAATATAGAAAAGCAGTTTTCCGGCCTTCCGGTCATCGAGAACTTCAGCCGTGAAATCCAGGACGGTGAGCTGGTGGCACTGGTAGGACCGTCCGGCTGCGGCAAATCGACACTTTTGCATATCGCCGCGGGTCTGGAAAAGCCGTCGGGGGGCGCCATACTGGCTGATGGATCGCCAATTCTTGGGCCCAATCCCGAACGCACCCTGATGTTTCAGGAAAACGCGCTCTATCCTTGGTTGACCCTGGAACAGAATGTGTCGTTGGCGCTTGAGTTTCAGAAAATCGACAAGCTGCAGTCGCGCAAGAGCGCCCGCGAATGGCTAAAGAAAGTCAACTTGCAGGGCTTTGAAGACTACTTCCCGCACCAGGTTTCGGGCGGCATGCGCCAGAGGGCTGCGCTGGCACGCGCGTTCATATCGAATCCCAAGGCACTGCTGCTGGACGAGCCCTTTGGGGCACTGGACGCGCTTACTCGCATGACGCTGCAAGATGCGCTGCGCCAACTGATACGTGAAACCGGCCCAACCGTATTGCTGGTCACGCACGACGTCGATGAAGCCCTGTTCCTGGCAGACCGCATACTGGTCTTCAGTTCACGCCCGGCCACGGTGCTGAAGGAGTTCAGTCTGGCGCAGCACGAGAAGACGCATGACCTGTCGGAATTCGCGGCCATGCGCAGAGAAATTTTAGGTCTACTGGGGATTCATGCCGAACAGGATGAAGTCGCCAAATCAATCGAGGAAATGGAAATATGAAGCTGTCACGTTTATTGATCCCTGCATTGGCCGCGCTGGTCATGGCCGGGCAGGCTGTTGCCGCCGACAAGTTCAAGATCGGCTATCTGCGCGTCATGGACGACGCCCAGGTCATCGCTGCGTATGAAGGCGGCTTCTACAAGAAGCACGGCCTGGATGTCGAACTGGTCGAGTTCAAGTCGGGCACCGACTTGATCAAGGCTATCGTGGGAGGCCAGCTGGACACCGGCGTGCTGGGATTTACCAATGCCGCATCGTGGTCGTCCAAGGGCGCGGACTTGAAAGTAGTGGGCGGAGCCCAACATGGTTTTCACGCCATCCTGGTGCGTGACGATGCCAATATCAAGGACGTCGCCGGCCTGAAGGGCCATACCCTGGCTTCGCAAAAAGAAGGCAGCACAGCCGATACCGTGTTGCGTGGTGTCGTCTTGAAAAACGCCAACCTCGCGCCAACTGATCTGACCATCATGGGTGTAAGCCCGCAAGTGGCTGTCCAGTCGCTGGTCGGAGGCCGCGTGGATGCTGCGTTTCTGTTCGAACCGCAGGCCAGCATCGCCCAGTTGATCGCCCCGGTGACGCAGATCTACGAAATCGGTGAAGTGTGGCCTTTTCCCTGCATGGTCGTCATTACGTCCGGCGATGTATTGAAGAGCAATAAAGAAGCCGTATGGAAATCCCTGGATGCCCAGCGCGAGGCAATTGAATTGATGGAGAACAAGCCCGACGAGGCAGCCAAGCTTATCGCCGGCTACTTTATTGCCGAGCCCACGCTCAAGACACTCAAGCATGGCGACGTGCCTCGTGAAAAAATCATAAGCGATGCCATCAAGAGCCAGACCTTCAGCGCTGTGCTGACGCCCAAGGAACTGGACCGCATGCAGGAGATCGCCAATCTAATGCAGGAGTCGGGTGCCTTGAAGACCAAGGATGGTTCCGAATTCGTCGTCAAGAATATTATCGACCTGGAATGGCAGAACACACGAAAGCTGTAGTAATTCGCTGATGTGACTGCCTTGCTGCAGCAGGCGTTTGAACGCGTCGTTTTGATTCCCCATTTCAGGCAATTCGCCCTTATTTGGAGATGGCCGGCATAGCCCGGCCATCTTGATTTTGAAGCATTTATGAGCACCCAGATTCGTCTCTCCGGTTACCGAAAGAAACTTGCCATGGTCGTGGCAATCGCGGCTATTTTATTGTTCTGGCAGATCGCTGCCTGGATACTTCCCGACTTCCTCATGCCTGGCGTTCCGTCGGTCATGGTTCGTCTCTGGGAAGACGTCCAAACGGCCGAATTTCGCAGCGTGCTGGCGGGCAGCCTGACGCGCCTTGGTTTTGGATATGGCTTTGCCTTGCTGTTCGGCATCGGTTTCGGACTGATAGGCGCCGTGCTGTTCTTCTTTCGCGAAGTGCTTAAGTCGGCCATTATCATTCTGCAATCCATTCCGTCTATCGCCTGGGTGCCCTTGTTCCTGATCATGATGGGATTCGGCAATATGCCCATCATCGTCGTCATTGCGCTGGCTGCGTTTTTCCCCGCTGCGTTGTCGGTCATGAACGCCACCGAGAGCGTGCAGAATGTTCATGTGTCCGCCGCGCGAGTCATGGGGGCGAGCCGCTGGGAAATGCTCAAGCGCGTGTACCTGCCCGCAGTCATGCCTGAACTCATCACCGGTGCGCAGCTTGCATTCGGCAACGCCTGGCGTGCCCTGATTTCGGCCGAGATGCTGATCGGCTTCGGTCAGGGGCTGGGCCGCTCGCTGGCCTATGCGGGTGAAACGGCCGACATGATAGGTGTGATGGCCAATATTCTTACTATTGCAATTCTGGCGACCTTGATCGACCAGGTCATTCTTGAAAACTTGAAGCGCAAGCTGTTGCGCTACCAGTACGTATAAAGTGAGGGTCCTTGCCTTGAACCGCCATATGACCGCTGTTCGTGCGCTACTTGCTGCCACGTTGTCGTATGCCTGCATGGCAGGCGTCGCGGCGCATGCCGGCCAGGGGCTTGCTTCCGGCGATACCCTGGTGGCCGGTGTGCAGTATGTGCCCCCGCCGTTCGTCGCGGGCGCCAAGGTGCGCACTCAGGAGGACATCGCCACCGCTCTCGTTGCGGACCTAGCGAAACGGCTGTCCCTGCCAGGGCAAACTGTTGTCGCCGATCCGGCCCGGCCGGAGGCTTTGCTCGAGACGGGAAAAGCGGAATTGCTGCTTTTGCCTATCGGCAAATCAGAGGTTTCCGCTACGACGACGGTGTCGATACCTGCTGGTCATTCATCAGGCGCCATGGCGGTCATGCGCACTGACACTGATATAAAGACTTGGGACCAGTTGGAGGGCCGTACAGTCTGCATGTCCGAGGGTGGGCGCTACGTGGGCCAGATGGCCGCAAGGTACGGCGCCGTGGAGAAGTTGTTCAAGGCGCCCGCCGATTCTTTGCTGGCGTTGCGTATTGGTGGCTGCGACGCTGCGGTGCATGACAGCGCCATGTTGAATGAGCTGATCAAGCTTCCTGAGTGGAAGAAGTTTTCCGCCCGTTTGGCGGTCACGGACATCGCGCCGCTTGTCTTTGTTATCCCATCTGATGATGTGCAGTCGCGGGACACCTTGAATACCGTGATCAAGGACTGGACAGACAGCCGCTATCTTGAGAAGCTGGTCAAACTAGCCGCACGCGATATTGCATTCGAAGTGTATCTTGACCAGACTGTTACGGATTGCCATTAGGGCCTGTTAACAGATCCTAGTCCTGTATTCCGCGACGCTGCCGCATGGCGCGACCAATACAAGTGATCGCATCGTCGCTCAACAGGCGACCGGCCATGGGAAGCAGCTCGTCGTCTTCGCGCTTCATATGGCTTTCGTACAAATCAACAAAGCTGGCCACCTGGTCCTGGTCGAGCAGGGCGTGTTCGCCCGCTTCTATCTGCTGCAATACCGGCTTCAAGCCTTTCCACATTGCCTCGAGCCGACGGTGGTCTGCCGTCAGGCCTTCTATCAGTTCGCGGATACAGATTGCGTCGGATCCGGCCATGGATTCGACCAGGGCGGGAAACAAATCCTGCTCCTCGTCGGCATGATGATGAAGCGCGGCTGTTTCAAAATAGCGCATGATGGCGGTGGCGGCCGTGCTGGCTTGCGCGTCGCTGCCATGTCGGCGCAGGTGCGCCGACAGGCGTACCAGGGTAGAGCATTGACGCTCGATGCGATGATGGCATGCGGCCAGCATTTCAAGCGGAACTTCGACACTGGCTGTCGGACCGGAGTAGCCGGGAAAGTCTTTACTCATGATGTCGTTCAGTAGTGCCGTGGACGGCCGGGTCGCAGCTTTGCATGCCTTGCGAGTCGGCTTGCGTAACGTGTCCTTCCGGCGGGACATCGTCGATGAGCCACACATTGCCGCCCACGGTGCATCCTTTCCCGAGTGTTACCCGGCCCAGGATGGTCGCCCCTGCATAGATGACGACATCGTCTTCAACAATGGGGTGACGCGGCAGGCCTTTTTCCAGCTTGCCATTGCCATCAGTAGGAAAGCGCTTGGCGCCCAGAGTAACCGCCTGGTAAATGCGAACCCGTTCGCCGATGATGCTGGTCTCGCCGATGACCACACCGGTTCCGTGATCGATGAAGAAGCTGGCGCCGATGCGTGCGCCCGGATGTATGTCGATACCCGTTTGCGAGTGCGCGAGCTCGGCGGACATGCGGGCCAGCAGCGGAAGATCCTGGTTATAGAACTGATGCGCAATGCGGTGATGGATCATGGCCAGTACGCCGGGGTAACACAGCAGAACTTCGTCTACGCTGCGTGCGGCCGGGTCGCCGTGGTAGGCCGCCAGGACGTCGGTGTCGAGCAATCGTCGGATTTCGGGCAGGGCGGCGGCGAAGGCTTGTACGGCCGTGGTCGCCCGGGCCTCGATTTCGCATTCATCCAGGCCCTGGTGCCGCGTCTGATACTGGAGCTCGAGGCAAACCTGGCGCAGCAGGGCATGTAGCGTCGAGTCCAGCGTGTGGCCAATGTAGAAGTCTTCACTTTCCTGGCGCAGGTCCAGTGGGCCCAGGCGCATGGGAAACAGCACGCCTTTGAGATCGTCGAGTATCTTGGTCAGAGCCTGCGGCGAAGGGAATTCGCGGCCACCAGGCTCGCGCGAGCGGCCCTGGGCGGTGCGCCAGTCTTGACGTATGGCATTGAGGGAATTGACGATGGGGTTAATGTCGAAAACTGCCATGGATTAATGCGCTCCGGCCTGGGTTCTGCAATCAAGCGTTATCGTTATGTGTCTAGGGTAAGTATGATACCAATCTATTTGCCAGTGCTGAACCGGACCCATGGATCACAAACTTACCCCGTCGACCGCTTTGTTGCTTGTTGTTCCTCCGTTACTTTGGGCTGGCAATGCCGTTGTAGGGCGTCTTATCAGCGATTTGATACCGCCCATCACGCTCAACTTCCTGCGCTGGGCCATTGCCTTCCTGATCTTGCTGCCCGTCGGCTATTCCATATTCCGCAAGGGCTCCGGCTTATGGACGAACTACTGGCGCTATGCCGTCCTCGGGCTGCTGGGTATCGGCCTTTATAACGCCTTGCAATACATAGCACTGCATACCTCGACGCCCATGAACGTGACCCTGGTCGGCGCCAGCATGCCGGTGTGGATGCTTCTGATAGGCTTTCTGTTCTTTGATGCCAAGGTGGCGCGCAAGCAGGTGATAGGCGCCATCCTGTCCGTCATCGGCGTACTGGTTGTACTGAGCCACGGCGAATGGCGTCAATTGCTGGGATTGCGTTTCGTGGCCGGCGACGTCTTCATGATAGTGGCCACCATGGTGTGGTCTTTTTATAGCTGGTCGCTCAGCCAGTCCCGCGATCCCGAAGGAATACGCCGTAACTGGGCGACCTTCCTGCTGGCGCAGATTTCATTTGGCGTGGCGTGGTCGGGCGTTTTCGCCGCCGGCGAATGGGCGCTTACCGATAGCGCCATCCATTGGGGCTGGCCCCTGACAGCCGGTCTGGCCTATGTCGCCGTCGGTCCGGCCATTATCGCCTTTCGCTGCTGGGGGCTGGGCGTGCAGCGCGCGGGACCCAACACGGCGGGGTTCTTCAATAATCTGACGCCCTTGTTTGCCGCGCTGATGTCCTCGGCATTCCTGGGCGAGATGCCGCAGGCCTACCATGGCGCCGCATTTGCGTTGATTGTCAGCGGGATAGTGCTGTCGTCCCGGCGATAGTTTTTCCGAATGCATCTTCCGGCAAGCTGAACAAGGCCAGGAACGATTGCACGACGTCTTTGCCGCCTTCGAATTTGAATGTGCCGCCTTGTACTGCCTGGTCCAGATCGGCCTTGCCGTAGGCCAGCATGAGCAGCGTGTCGGTATTGGTATGGATGCGGGCGTCGGCTTGATCGGGCACGCCCCGGCCGAGATCTATGTGCGAATCCGCCACCTTGGCAAAAAACACGTCGTCTTCCAGTTGAATTTCTAGCGTAGCCGCGAATTTCCCTGCGTTGGCAGAAATAAACATGGTGCGCAGCGAGAGAATCATTGCATCGGTTCCCAACCCGGAAGGGCGAGGAAAGGATGCCGACCGTACGCCCCATTGCGCGAGCTGAAGAAGAATGGGTTCGAGTTGCTGGCCCCAGGGCGTGAGCTGATATGCCCACACGCTGGCTGGCGGCGGCAGTTTCAGGCGCCGCACGACTGATGCGGCTTCAAGCTCATTCAGGCGCTGCGTGAGCACATTCGGACTGATGCCGGACAGACCGCGCCGCAAATCAGTAAATCGTTTGGGGCCCAGCAAGAGTTCGCGCACGATAAGCAATGCCCATCGTTCACCGATAAGGTCCAGCGCGTGGGCTGCCGCGCAAGCGTCGTTGTAGCGGCGTTTTATTGTCATATGTAAGAGTTTATCATTTTTTGGAATTGACTAGTTGTTTTTTAGGACTAAAAAGTGTTAAGTTACGCCTGATGGCTTTCGACAGGCGCCGCAGTTTCTTGCCGCTCGAAAGCCATCACCATCTTCCCAAGGAGAGACACTATGGATACAGCAAGCAGTACAGGCACCGGCGTCCAGGCCGAAATCAAGACGCAGGTCGAAAGCTGGCTGAAAGCGGTAGAGGCAAGCGATATACAGAAAATCATGTCCCATTACGCGCCCGACGTGGTCGCGTTCGATGCGATCATCCAGCTGCAATTCAAAGGCGCCGAAGCCTATGGCAAGCACTGGGAAGCGTGCCTGCAGATGTGCACCAACCATATGACATTCCAGATTCGCGAACTCGATATTTCAGTCGACGGAAACGTTGCTTTCAGTCATTGCCTGCTCAGTTGCGGTGCTCAGGATGACCAGGGTCAGCAAAAGTCGTCGTGGATGCGCATGACCACCTGCTACAAGAAAGTCGACGGCGTATGGTTGATCGCCCACGAGCATATATCGGCGCCTTTCGACGTACAAACCAATAAGGCGTTGTTCGACATGGAACCAGACGGAAAGGTCAAGCTTATGGCCACTCCGCGCGGCATGAACACGGTAACACCGCTTCTTGTGTGCGCGGGAGCTGCCGATGCGGTCGACTTCTATGTAAAAGCCTTCGGTGCAACGGAAATGGGACGGCTGGCCGGACCTGACGGCAAGCTTATGCATGCCGCTGTCCGTATCGGCGATTCCGTTGTGATGCTGATGGATGAGTTCCCCGAATGCGGGGCGGTGGCGCCGACGACGCTGAAAGGCACGCCTGTATCGGTGCATCTTTATGTTGATCAGGTCGATGCGGCAATCGAACGCGCGGTCGCGGCGGGTGCAAAAGTGATCATGCCGGCCGACGATATGTTCTGGGGTGACCGCTACGGTGTTCTGGCGGATCCGTTTGGACACCATTGGTCCATCGCAACGCATATCCGTGATCTCAGCCATGAAGAAATAGTGGAAGCCTCGAAATCGGCCATGTGCGGAGCAGAAGCGGAACAAAAGACATAACGCCGGCCATGACCTGCCGCATAGAGGAAAGCCCGCGACACTTATGGTGTGCGGGCTTTTTTTGCGTAATGACTGTGTCGTACCGCCAAGCCTATTTGGCCAAGGACGCCTCGGTCAGCGGTGTCGTTTCGTCGTCAGTCTCGTCGTTCTTGAAACGCTGGAACAGGGTGGCCACCAGCGGCCCCGAAATGTTGTGCCATACGCTGAAGATGGCGCTCGGCACCGCAGCAAGGGGTGAGAAATGCGCTGTAGCCAGCGCCACACCCAGGCCGGAGTTCTGCATGCCGACCTCGATAGACATGGTCTTGCGCTTGGCAACGCTCAGGCCGCTCAGCTTCGCCAGCCAATAGCCCAGCAATAATCCCAAGCTGTTGTGGAGCACGACCACGGCAAAAATCATCAGGCCGCTGGTCGCAATCTTCTCCTGGTTTCCGGCCACGACGGCGGCCACAATGGCCACGATGGCCGCCACAGACACCAGCGGCAGCACGTCTACGCAAGCTTTTACTTTTTCGCGCAACAGCGATTGGGCGAGAACGCCCAGTGCGATAGGCAGCAGCACGACTTGCACGATAGACCAGAACATCGCACTGGCGCTGACTTCCAGCCATTGGCTGGCCAGCAGATAGATCAGGGCTGGCGTCACGACGGGCGCCAGCAATGTCGTCACGGACGTAATGGCTACCGACAACGCTACGTCGCCGCGCGCTAGAAAGGTCATGACATTGGAAGCGGTGCCGCCGGGGCAGCATCCGACGAGAATCACGCCGACGGCGATCTCGGGAGGCAACCGCAAGGCTGTACTGAGGCCCCAAGCCAGGGCCGGCATGATGATGAACTGGCCCAGCACGCCGATCATGACGGTGCCGGGGCGCTTGAAGACTTCGGCAAAGTCGCTCTTGGACAGAGTGAGTCCCATGCCAAACATGATGACGCCCAATAGCGGTACAACGTAAGGGCCGATCCAGCGGAATTGCGCGGGGGCGAAAAAGGCGAGTATTGCGAACAGCAATACCCAGATTGCAAATGTCTTGCCAACAAAATGGCTCAGGCGGGCAATAGCCTGCATGGTGAACTTCCTCAGTGCTAGTTAGTATGGGACAGCCGCGAGTGGCCCGCGCCAGTTACGCGGCAAGCGTAATGGTGCAATGGCGGGTCGGGTGTGAACATTCAGGGAACCGCGCACGGTGGCGAACGAACGCTAGATGAGCGTGGCGCGGCCGTTGTCGTGCAGATCATGCACAGGCAAGTGTCATTGACTGAGTAAGTCCATGAGGTGGCGGAAAACCCTTATTGTACTCTGCAGAAAAATATTGTTTAGATCGCGGATTTATTTACTTGCATGAATTCCTTCGTGCGTCATAATCGCGGGTCCACCTTTTCGAATGATTTTTGATGAGCGTCCTCAAAAGCCGCCTGGCTGCCTATGCGTGTCTTGCCCTCAGCATGTCGCTGGTCGGCTCCTATGTGGCGCTGTCCAAGCCATTGGCGCTGGTGTTTCCCGTTTTTCTTCTGGGGTGGCTGCGCTTCGGCATCGGTGGCATTGCCATGCTTCGATGGCTGCGCAAGCCGGCATCCGAGCCACGGCTCTCCACTCAGACAAGAGTCCTGGTCTTTCTTGAGTCATTCCTGGGAAACTTCCTGTTCACGATCTGCATGCTGTTCGGAGTCAGCCTGACTACCGCGGTGTCGGCGGGCGTGATCATGTCTTCTATTCCCGCCGCGGTGGCCTTGATGAGCCGCGTTGTACTGAAAGAAGCCATTAGCCCGCGTGTGTGGGGAGCCATCGCATGCGGTGCCTTGGGTATAGGCCTGCTTTCGTGGGCCGAAGCCGACGCATCTGTTGTCGACGGCGATATGCTGCGGCAGACTGCGGACCCCGCTATGGCGTGGTTGGGAAATTTGCTGATATTCGGCGCCGTCATGTGCGAGGCGGCATATGCCGTAATTGGTAAAAAACTGACAGCGGTGATGGGACCCAAGCGGATCAGCGCGGTGATCAACCTGTGGGGCTTCGTGTTGATGACGCCGTTTGGCGTTTATGCCGCCCTGCGTTTCGACTTTGCAGCAGTACCAGCCCAGATGTGGCTCCTGCTGCTGTTCTATGCCTTGGCGGCCAGCGTGTGGACGGTATGGTTGTGGATGACAGGCTTGAAGTCCGTGCCGGCGTCGCGCGCCGGCGTCTTTACCGTCATGCTTCCGGTCACGGCAGCGCTTGTTGGTGTCGTTTTCTTGGGCGAATCGCTGGGTCCGGTGCAAATCCTTGCCTTCGCGCTTGCCCTGGGAGGCTTGCTGCTGGCCACCTTGCCGGCAAAAGCCGAGCCGGCAAGGTGAAGTAAGGCCAACCGTTCACTTGGCGCGACAAACCCTTGATTTCACAGAGAGCCGTCGGGTGTGCAGGCGTGTTCGATGATCAGTTGTGCAGACACGACGCCGTTCCAGACGTTCTGATCCAGGCGATATGCCACATCGGCATATTCGGGGAGCATGTCGGCGTGATTGAACCAGATGGCGTCGAAGCGCTGATTGCCCCGTTCCAGATTCAGCTTCAAGTGCTTGTCTTTCAGCAGCCGCTGCTGGCGCACACGGAAGGTATCCCGGAATATGGGGGCCGGAAAGCCGGCGCCCCATACTTGCTGCTGCAGCAATCCGGCCACATCTGCATTGGCGTATCCCGTTTCCAGTGATCCATCGGTCTCGATGATGGGATCGAAGCTGGCTCTGCCGCTCAATTCGATGACAGCCGCATCGAATCCCTCGATGAACTGTGCATAGGCATCTTCGCGCAACGTCAGCCCAGCGGCCATGGCATGGCCGCCGAACTTGAGTATGATGCCCGGATAGCGCTTGGACACCAGGTCGAGCACATCGCGCAGATGCACATCGGGAATGGAACGCCCCGACCCTCGCAATTCTCCCGAGTCTGATCGGGCAAAAGCAAGGGTTGGACGCCAATAGGTTTCTTTCAGCCGTGACGCAACCAGGCCGACCACACCCTGGTGCCATTCGGGATGATAGACGCAAACCGTGGCGCCGATGACGGGAGTGGATGCCTCGATTGCGGCCAGCGCTTCTTCACGCATGGTCGTTTCAATGCCGCGGCGCTCCTGGTTCATGGCATCGAGCTGGCGCGCCAGTTCAAGGGCCTGGCCTTCGTCATCGGTGATCAGGCAGTTGATGCCTATGCTCATATCGGCCAGTCGCCCGGCCGCATTGATGCGGGGCCCCAGGGCGAAGCCCAGATCGAAGCCGCTGGCCTGGCGTGGCTCGCGTCCGGCCACGGCAAACAGTGCCCGGATACCGGCTTGCATCTTTCCTGCCCGCATTTTCTGCAAGCCCTGTGTGACCAGCACCCGGTTGTTGGCATCGAGCTTGACGACGTCGGCCACGGTGCCCAGCGCGACCAGATCGGCCAGTTGATCCAGGCGCGGTCCGCCGTCTTTTGGGTAGACGCCGCGTTGGCGCATTTCGGCCCGCAGGGCGAGCAAAAGGTAGAAGATGACGCCCACTCCCGCCAGGTTCTTGGACGGAAAGCCGCAGCCGGGTTGGTTGGGATTCACGATGGCCAGCGCCTGGGGCAGGGTATCGCCGGGCAGGTGATGGTCGGTGATGACGACATCGATGCCGGCCAGGGTCGCGGCCTGCACGCCGTCGACGCTGGCGATCCCATTGTCCACGGTGATGAGAATATCGGGCTTGCCTGCCGGGTGTTGCAGTGCGAGGCTAACGACTGCCGGGGACAGGCCGTAGCCGGTCTCGAACCGGTTGGGCACCAGGAAATCCACAATGGCGCCCATGCTGCGCAGGCCGCGCATGCCGACTGCGCAGGCGGTTGCGCCATCGCAATCGTAGTCGGCCACGATCAGCAGGCGCTTGCCATTTCGTATGGCGTCGGCCAGAATGCCGGCGGCCTGCTGGATGTGCGTGAGCTTGCCCGGCGGGATCAAGGCGCCCCAAGCCAATTGGGTTTCAGTGAGGCAGCTTACGCCGCGCGCGGCCCACAAACGCGCCAGCAGGGGGTGTATGCCGGCCGCCTCGAGGGCCCGGCTGGCCTGGAAGTCGGCCAGTCGATTGCTTAGTTTTGGGGTGACCACCACTTTCTCCATGCTAGGCGGCTGCCGGGCAGCCATTGTATCCATTGAGCCCACGAGGCCGGCTTGATCTCGACGATGCGGTCATGTCCCGTCAATACCAGGACCGGGGCCGGCAGGCCTGCCCGAGGTTTGAATACTTGCGCCTCGAGCTGTTCGAGCGCGGCCAGCCATCCACCCCAGTCGCGGGCGGTGGCCGGCGCAAGCAAGGCATCGTGCATCTGCGTGTCGCCGGCTACGCCGCGATCGGGCAATAATTGGTCGCCGCTCGCGCCGCCAAACAGCCAAAGGCTGTTGATGGGCACCAGGCTTTCCCGGTATCGCGCTTGATTGACAGGGTGTTCGAACCAGGCCATTTGCAACTCATTCACCAGGCGCCGCCAGGGGCGCGCTGCAATATCCTGCGGCCACCAGTCGTTTACCGTGCTCAGGCTGACCAGCCCCGGACTGGCGCTTTGGGGCGCAAAGCCTTGCGGAAGTTCAATCCGCCAGCGCTCGTGGCTGTCGGCATGCAGTGTAAACCCCGAATCGGCAAACAAGGTTTGCGCGGATTCGAACAAGGCTACACTCTGCTCTGGTGTAATGGCGAGTTCACTTGCGGGCAGCAAGGCGGCGCCGTCCCGGGACGGCGAAACATGTACCAATTCTGCCAGCCAGATGGGAGCGTTGTTCGTTGCGGTCTGCTGCAACCACAACGGACCCAGGCCTGCGCTAAGATTCTGTTCGCCCCTGGTCTTGAAGCCGCGAGCCGTCAAGAGCCACTGCTCGTATGGCGTACAGCCGGTCAGGGCAGGGTCGGCGAAAGTATCGTGGGCGCGGCCCTGTTCCAGCCAGCGCAACAGCGTGGGTGCGGTTTTTTGCAGGTAAGGAGTCAGTTCGCGCGCCTCGCGAGGGTCGGGCAATGCCCCAGGTAGTACGATTTGCATTCCTGGATTGTAGTGTTAATGGATAACGGTGGCTTCAACGATGTCTTATGAATTTTGGATAGGGGCGCGCTACGCGGGCTTGGCGCGCTCGAAGCGCCGTGTTGGCCGGGGCGACCGCTTCGTCTCGTTTATTGCGGCCAGCTCCATGGCCGGTATTGCGCTGGGCGTGGCGGCGCTGATCGTGGTGCTTTCCGTCATGAACGGATTCCAGACGCAGGTCAGGGACCGCATGCTGTCAGTGTTGCCGCACATTGAACTCTACGTGCCGCGCACCGATCCCGGACAGGTCGTTTCCCAATGGCAGGCCATTGCCGATATGGCAAAAGAGAACCCACACGTCACGGGTGCGGCTCCCTTTGTGGCCGCCCAGGGCATGATTGTGCGCGGCGAAGCATTGAGCGGGGTACAGCTGCGCGGCATCGATCCGAAGCTCGAAAGTGCCGTTTCCGACGTTGGCGGCCAGATGATAGCCGGAAATATCTCGGCACTGGAGTCCGGCAGCTATTCGATTATCCTGGGCAACCAGTTGGCCGCTACGCTGGGAGTCAATGCGGGCGATACCGTCATGGTGCTCGCTCCCCAGGGTTCTATCTCTCCCGCGGGCTTTACGCCGCGTATGCGCCAATTCACCGTTACCGGCCTGTTTTCCTCAGGCTATTACGAGTACGACGCCACCCTGGCATTTATCAATTATGAGGACGCCGCCAAGGTGTTCAGGGATAGCGGCACCAGCGGCGTGCGCTTGCGTATCGACGACATGCAGCAGGCGCCCTTGATTGCCCGCGAGCTCGGCAGCGTGCTGCCGCCGTTCGTGCATGCGCAGGACTGGACGCTGAACAACCGCACGTGGTTTGCCGCCGTCCAGACTGAAAAACGCATGATGTTCCTGATTCTGGCCTTGATCGTTGCCGTGGCGGCATTCAATTTGTTGTCTTCGCTGGTCATGGCCGTGAAAGACAAGCGCTCCGATATTGCCATATTGCGCACATTGGGCGCCAGCCCGCGCGAAATTGCCAAGATATTCCTGGTGCAGGGTTCGCTGATAGGCATCGTGGGTACCTTGCTGGGCTTGTGCTTCGGAACACTGGTGGCCTACAACATTGACGTTATTGTCCCCTTCATCGAACGCCTGCTTGGCGTGCAATTCCTGCCGCAGCAAATCTATTTCATCAGCGAGCTGCCCTCCAACCCTCAGATGAACGACATTCTCGTAGTGGCGCTTACATCGCTGGTGTTGTCGTTGCTGGCTACACTTTATCCCAGCTGGCGTGCGTCCAGCCTGCAACCGGCCGAGGTATTGCGCCATGATTGATACACCTATTGTCCATGCGCTGAGCGCGCGCAATCTGGTCAAAACCTATCACGAAGGCGGCGTTGCCATCGAAGTCCTGCGCGACGTCAGCCTGCACGTGGACCGGGGCGAAATGGTCGCCATCGTGGGCGCCTCGGGCTCTGGAAAAAGCACTTTGCTGCATACCCTGGGTCTGCTGGACCTGCCGACTTCCGGCTCGGTATTGATCAATGGCGAATCGGCCGATGGCCTGAACGAAGCGCAACGCAGCCAGTTGCGCAACCGGAGCCTGGGTTTCGTCTATCAATTCCATCATCTTCTGTCCGAATTTTCCGCGCTCGATAATGTTGCGATGCCGCTTATCGTTCGGCGCGAAAAGCGCAACGACGCCCGGGAGCAGGCGCAGATCGTACTGGAACAGGTTGGTTTGTCGGCCCGCGTTGATCACTATCCGGGTCAACTGTCAGGCGGCGAGCGCCAGCGCGTGGCGTTGGCCCGTGCTTTGGTGACGCGTCCGACATGCGTGCTGGCCGACGAGCCTACGGGCAACCTGGATCGCTATACCGCCGAAAGCATGTTCGAATTGCTGGTGCGCATGAACCGGGACTACGGCACGGCTTTTGCCGTTGTTACCCACGACCCGGCGCTGGCTTCCCTGGCGCACCGCCAGCTAGCCATGGACAAGGGCCGGCTGGTCGACCCCGAGGTTCCTCCGTTGGACGTAGCGGAGCGAACTGCGGTGTAGCCTGGAAGAGGATAGCGATGTTGATCGATACTCACTGCCACCTGGACGCTAACGAATTCGCTAAGGACCGCGCCGCGGTAATTGAGCGGTCCGGCGAGAAGGGCGTGGGCGGCATCGTTATTCCATCAGTGGCGCGGTTCAATTTCGATACCGTACGTAAGCTCGCACATTCCTTCAAGAGCGGCAGCTACGCTCTCGGCATCCATCCGCTGTTCGTGCCGGATGCGCTGGAGCGGGATCTGGCCGAACTGGAATCCCAGATACAGCAGTCCCTGGATGATCCGCGCTTTGTCGCAATAGGGGAAATAGGGCTGGACTATTTTGTTCCCGCGTTGAGAACGTCGGAAATGCGGGAGAAGCAAGAGACCTATTATTCGGCCCAGCTGGACCTTGCCCAGCGCTATGGGCTGCCCGTGCTGCTGCATGTGCGCCGTTCACAGGATATATTGCTGAAGCATTTACGCCGCCGTCCCTGCATCGGTGGTATCGCCCACGCGTTCAACGGCAGCTTCCAGCAGGCCGAGCAATTTATTCAAATGGGATTTGCCTTGGGTTTCGGCGGGGCAATGACTTTCAGCCGCGCCTTGCAGATCAGGCGCCTGGCTGCACAGTTGCCTGTGGAAGCGTTGGTGCTGGAAACAGATGCGCCGGATATTCCCCCGGCATGGCTGGGTCAGCCCGGGCAGGCTAGCCCGCGCAACGAACCTGGCGAAGTGGCGGCGATTGCGCAGGTGTTGGCCGAACTGCGCAACGCCAGTCTTGACGACATCATTCTTGCAACGGCAGCCAATGCCAGGCGGGTGTTGCCACGCCTGGGCGGCGCCGCTTAGTTTATTTTAAAGCCTGTCTTCTTCACGACCTCGGCCCAGCGCTTTTGTTCAGCGACCAGCAAATCCTGAAGCTCCTCGCGGCTCGATCCTACGATGACAAAGCCGCTGCCCTCAAGCGTTTTCCTGACGCTCTCGGCCTTGAGCGCTGCAACGATGTTTTTGTTCAGGACATCGAGCACGTCGGCCGGTGTGCCGGCAGGGGCAAGGAACGCAAACCATGCGCCAAAATCGACATTGGGCATATCCTGTTCGTTGAAGGTAGGAATGTCGGCGAGCATCTTGGTGCGATCTTTCCCGGTAATGGCGAGCGCGCGCATTTTGCCGCCCGCGATCTGCGGTGCCGCCATTGCCGTCGTGACAAAGGCGCCTTGAACCTGGCCGGCTATGATGGCTGACAATGCGTCGCCTGTAGACCGGTAATGTATAGGCTCGATCTTGAACTTTCCTGCGTCAGCAAGCATTTCGGCGCCGAAGTGACCCGGCGTGCCAGCCCCAAAGGTCGCAATATTGAAATTATCCTTGCTGGCCCGGGCCGCCGTAATGAACTCCTTCAAGGTCTTGTAGGGGGAATTGGCGGGAATGACCAGAACGAAATTTGCACGCACTGCTTCAGTGATGGGCGTGAACTCGGTCAGGGGCTTGTAGGACAGCGTAGCGGTCGTCTCGGGCGAAATGCTGATGGATCCGACTTCGCCCAACAGTATCGAATAGCCATCCGGCGCATTGTGGGCGACCGAATAGGCCGCAATTTGGCCGCCTGCGCCCGCCTTATTCTCCACTACGACGGACTGACCAATTTCTTTTGACAATTGATCGCCTACAGTACGCGCAACGATGTCCGGTCCGGTCCCGGGCGGAAACCCCACGGTGAGGCGTATGGCTTGCTCTGGATATGCCGCGGCGGCAGTCGTCGAGGCCACTGTCAGCATGGCCGCGAAAAGCAGCTTCTGGATAAGTGATGACTTCATGGGATTTGTCTCCGTTGTTTATTTTTAGCGCACTAGGAAAAAGTTTAGTTCGACGCGATCAGGATACCTGGCGCCGGTACCGAGAAATAAATGCGTGTTGAGCCAGTCCAGCCGTGGCGAGGCCGTTTCGAATCGCGGGTAGCTGCGAAAGTAAATGCGTGCCGGATCGACTGGCCGCCCCTGCGCCAGCGCCGCAATGTCGTCGGCTGAGCCCGTGCGGATTCCTGTGTTCTCAACGTATACCAGTTCGCCATCATTGGTCTCGATAACGTAGCGGGCATGGATATCGGTAAAGGTGTCGGATCGTATGGACTGGAAATCCGCACCGCCCGACAGAACTTTGCCCGACAGCGTGGTGCCGCGCACGGTGCCGCCCAGAATCGGAATGACCCGGCGCCTGCCGCCGGGGGTGGCGCCGACTTCCTGGGGCGGTCCTACGTCGACGATGACCGTGGCGAGATGCTCGAGTTCGGGTGGCATGGGATAAGTCCTCATCAGTTGCGCCCCTTCTGGAGCCGGGCAGGATCGAAGCCGGCCAGGCGCTTGTAGCGCGCTGCGATCTCTGTGAGTTCGGCTTCCGACACTGCCTCATGAATATGCGTAAAGCCATCTGGCGCACGCTCGTGAACGATCTGCATGACCTGCTCCGGCCCGTTCAGACGATTGCGCAACACGATACCGGCCGTGATGGGCAGACGCTCGGCCTCGTATTCCTTCAAGGCAAGCTCGACGGATCCGTTCTTTTGCGGCTCTGCGGTCTGCAATCTGTCGGCGAGATAACGCGCATCCAATATGGCTTGTGCGGAGCCGTTCGAACCGATAGGGTACATGGGATGGGCCGCATCGCCCAGGAGGGCAACGCGTCCCTGCGTCCAGCGGGGAAGAGGGTCTTTGTCCACCAGCGGAAATTCGTAGATGGCCTGTGCGCCATCGATGATGGCGGGAATGTCTATCCAGTCCCAGCGCCAGGAGGCAAAGCGATCGGCAAAGATCGAGGGGTCTACTTTTCTGTTCCAATCGGTGCTTGGGAGCTCGGGCGACGGCACGCGCAATTCGGCGATCCAGTTGATGAGCGAGCGGCCCTGTTTGCGCAAGTTTTCCGAAATCGGATAACAAACAAATTTCTGATCCTGATGACCGGCCATGAACATGGTCTTGCCATCCAGATAAGGCCCGGATTCCGTAACCGCACGCCAAAGCATGCGGCCGGAGAAACGCAGTTCGTCGTGCTGTGGCTGGAAGAACCGCCTCACGGAAGAGTGAATGCCGTCGGCGCCGACGAGAATGTCGCCGCGCACTTCCTGTGCGCTTTGGTCGTTGCGGTTGCGGAAAATGGCCGTCACACCTTGCGCGTCCTGTGTCAGGGATTCGAACGCCAGGCCTGTATGCAGGCGATTGCGGCCCAGTGGGGTGTCGCTCGGCCGAAAGCCACCCAGCGGACCGCCGCCCGACGGAATGCCGCCCAGCGGAGCGCCGCCCGTCCGTTCCTCAACGGTTTTTGCCAGGAGCAGCTGCAGTTCGCCGCGATGGATGGACAATTGGGGTACTGCATAACCGGCATCCAGGCCGCGCGCTTCCTTCCAGATGAGTTGTCCATGCTGGTTGTAGTAGTGCAATGCCGATGTCGGTACCGCGGTCGCGGTCAGGGCTTCCAGCAAGCCCAACTGCTGCAACTCTGTTACGGCATGGGGCAGCAGATTGATGCCCACGCCCAAAGGCTTGATTTCCCGCACACTTTCAAAGATATCGCAGTCGATACCTCTCTGGTTCAGCATCAGAGCAAGGGTGAGACCCCCGATACCGGCACCAACAATAATGACATTCAAGACAAGCCTCCTAAATTTTGTTATGTATCATAACAATCTGGGGTAGGCCTGCGCCTATCGGTAATAACCCTCGACATCGTAGGGGTTTGTTGTAGACCGTCGGTCAGCAGGTTACTGTCACGATGCCCGCAGACACTGGGAGGACGATTGAATAAAAAACTGAGCTCACGACCCAACAACCGGCGTCCCGCCCAGCGCGGCGAGCGTCTTGACGTTCCGGTGCCAGGGGTTGAGTACGGAGTGCTCGACAAGCTGGTGGGCTATGCCATTCGACGCGCACAGATTCGCATCTACCAGGATTTCCTTGAAGCCCTCGGCGAGCGGTCCATCACGCCGCCGCGGTTTTCTGCCATGACGATCATTCAGTGCAATCCGGGAATGAAGCTTACAGACTTGTCCAGTGCAATGGGCATAGCGCGTTCAGGTGCTGTCGAAGTGGTCAATTCGCTGGAGAAGCTGGGTTATGTAATCCGCACAGATTCCGCGACAGATCGCCGTGCACTTGCGCTGGCTCTTACCGAAAGCGGAAAGCAGGCTCTGCAGGAAATAACCCGGTCAATTGAAGACCACGACGCGCGTATCAGCGCGCGGTTGACGCGGGATGAACAATCCGAACTGCGGCGATTGCTGGGTTTGCTCGGATAGGGAGTCCTCATCAGGGCAGATTCTCACGGAAAATGATTTGGCTATGCACGGGATCCACCCCGCTCATAACCGCGCGATTATCCCGCAAGTTAGCGAAGATTCGGACGCAATTCATGGTGGCCGACTGTGGATTTTGCGTAATGATGGCGTCCATGGTGCCATCGATTAGTAGAGCTCGCGTGTCCGGCGTGAGGCCATGTCCGATAAAAACGACTTTATGTTCGAGCCCGGCTTCTTTCAGCGCCTGGGCCACGCCGTCGGATGCGCCTCCGATGTTGTAGATACCGGCGAGATCAGGACACTGGTCCAGAAGCTGCCGCGTCAGGCGATAGTTTTCATCGGCGTTGTCCTGTCCTTCACGCAATCCGAGTACGTCAATGGCGGGGAATAGTTCTTTAAACAAATACAGAAAACCCATTTCGCGTTCTTCATGAGCGCGATAACTAAGACTTCCTGCAATCATGGCGACCTTGGCCGGACGCGTGCCAATGAATCGGGCAATCAGGTATGCGGCCGTACGGCCCGCCGAACGATTGTCCAGCCCGATGTAGGCGGCTCGTCCGGAATTGGAAATGTCGGAAATCAAGGTAACGACGTGCACGCCCTTTGATACCAGAAAGTTGACGGCATCCTGGACCAGCGGATGTTCAATGGCCATGAAGGCGACGCCATCAGCGCGTTCGGCTTGGCGGAGCAGGGCGGCGGCGAGGAGCTTGGGGTTGAACCCTTCGATATACTCGACGCGGCTTTTTACATTGAAGGGCGTCCAGCTTTCCTGTGAATAATTGACGGTGTCGCCCAGCATGTTGATGAATCGATTTGTTCCTTTGGGAAGGAGGAAAGAAATGCGCATGGGTTTGGGCGTCATGGCCGCATACAGTTCTGCTTCAGGCAGGTAATCGAGGTCGGCGGCTACTTTGAGCACGCGCTGGATCGTGGCGTCGCGAACGCCAGGCCGATGATTGAGAACGCGGTCGACCGTTGCTGTGGATACCTTGGCGATTCGGGCAATGTCGCTGACGGTGGCGCGTGAAGAGAGGCTTTGATTAGTGTCGATCATTGCATCAAAATACATCATTATTATTAATTGACCAGCGAATAATATCATTATATCGTTCAGTCCAATAACAAATATTTAATCAAAACACATCATCGTCTCAGGAGACAAGAATGCAAAAATTCACACGTCGCAGCGTTTTGCGGACGTTGTCTGCCGTACCTCTGGCCGGCATGGTCGCCGGCATGCCACGGTTCGCCCGCGCTGCCGAGTTCTCCTATAAGTACGGGAACAATCTTCCCGTTACTCACCCCTTGAATATCCGCGCCCAGGAGGCGGCCGACGAAATCAGGGAGAAATCGAAGGGCCGGGTGGACATCACCATTTTTCCGAACAACCAGCTGGGCGGCGACACTGATATGCTGGCCCAGGTTCGGTCAGGCGGCATCCATTTCTTCACGCCGTCATCACTGGTCATTGCCACATTGGTGCCGGTTGCCGCGATTAATGCCGTGGGCTTTGCATTTTCCGACTACAAGCAGGTCTGGAACGCCATGGACGGCGAATTGGGCGCGCATGTCCGGGCCTCCATAAAGAAGATTCGTTTGCACGCCTTCGAGAAAATGTGGGACAACGGCTTTCGCCAGATGACAAGCAGCAAGGCGCCCATAGCCGGGGCGGCCGAAATGGAAGACCTGAAGATCCGCGTGCCTGTAAGTCCCTTGTCTATTTCAATGTTCAAAAGCCTGGGTGCTGCACCAACCAGTTTGCAATTCAGCGAAGTCTATTCGTCGCTACAGACAAAAATAGTTGATGCGCAAGAGAATCCGCTGCCCATTATCCAGGTAGCCAAGCTTTACGAGGTCCAGAAATTCTGCTCGCTGACAAATCATATTTGGGATGGTTTCTGGTTCATCGCTAACGGCGCAGCCTGGGAACGTCTGCCGCCGGATCTGAAGACTATCGTAGCCGAAGGCATCAATGGCGCCGGCATGCGCCAGCGCGAAGACATCAGTAAATTGAACCAGTCGGTGCAGGCCGATCTCAAGACACAGGGCTTGCTGTTTAATTCGCCGAGCTCAGACAGTTTCCGCGCCAAGCTCCGGGATGCCGGTTTCTACAAGGAATGGAAAGGCCGATTTGGCGATGACGCATGGGCGGCATTGGAGAAATCCGTCGGCAAGCTGGTGTAGGTCCATGGAATCCGTGCTTATATCCCGCCCCTTGGGGGAACCGGCCACGCCCGACAGCAGGCATACATCTCGGCTGGAGCGCATCGCGCAAGGCCTGGAATCGGGCCTGGGCAGGGTGATCGAAACCTGTGCCGTAGTCCTGATCATTCTGGAAATTGCCATTCTGTTCAGCGGTGTCGTTGCCCGCTATGTGCTGCATGTGCCGCTTGTCTGGTCCGATGAGCTGGCATCGATATTGTTTCTTTGGCTATCGATGCTGGGCGCCGTCATCGCATTGCGCCGCGGCGAGCATATGCGCATGACGGCGCTGATCGATAGAGTTCAACCCCGAACCCGTGTGCTGCTCGAAGTCTTTGCCCTGGCGGCGTCGCTGGCGTTCTTGCTGCTCATTCTGTTGCCCGCCTTCGAGTATGCCTACGAAGAATCGTATATCGTCACGCCCGCCCTCGAGATAAGCAACAGCTGGCATGCTGCCGCATTGCCGGCGGGGATCGCACTCATGGTCCTTGGTTCGCTATTCCGGTTGATACAGATCCCCGACAAAAAGTTGCTTGCGACCAGTGTTGCCGCGACAGTATTGCTTGCCGCCATATTCTGGCTTGCCCAACCTTGGCTAATGGGCCTGGGCAAATTCAATTTGATTATTTTCTTCGTCGTCGTGGTGGCTGGAAATGTTTTCGCTGGTGTTCCTATTGCTTTCTCGTTTGCGCTGGCCACATTCGGCTATCTGACGCTGACCACCGATACGCCTATTGTCGTCATGGTCGGCCGCCTGAACGAAGGAATGTCCCATTTGATCCTGCTCGCTGTGCCCCTGTTTATCTTCCTGGGCGGCCTTATCGAAATGACGGGCATGGCCAGGGCGATGATTCAGTTTCTGGCCAGCCTGCTGGGCCATGTGCGCGGCGGGCTGTCTTACGTGCTGATCGGTGCAATGTATCTCGTTTCAGGTATCTCCGGCTCCAAGATCGCGGATATGGCAGCGATTTCTCCTGTTCTTTTTCCGGAGATGAAGAAGCGCGGCGCCAAGCCTGGGGAACTCGTGGCCTTGTTGTCGGCTACAGGCGCGCAGACTGAGACCATTCCGCCTTCGATCGTCCTTATCACCATAGGGTCGGTGACGGGCGTGTCCATTGCCGCCCTTTTCACCGGCGGAATTGTGCCTGCTCTCGTCCTGGGTCTTGCATTGTGCGCAGTGGTGGGTTGGCGTTATCGCAAAGAAGATCTCGGTTTGATCCAGCGCATTTCCAAGAAGCAGATGGCGCGTCTTTTTGTTATCGCTTTGCCGGCAATCTCCCTGCCTTTCGTCATACGGGCTGCGGTAGTCGAAGGCGTAGCGACGGCGACCGAGGTGTCTACCATTGGAGTGGTTTATTCGATGATTGTGGGCTTGCTGGTGTACCGCCAGTTCGATTGGAAGCGCATGGTTCCCATGCTGGTGGAAACAGCTTCGTTATCGGGTGCCATCATGCTGATCATAGGATGTGCGACGGCCATGGCGTGGGCGCTTACACAGTCCGGATTTTCCGGAGACCTTGCTCAGTTGATGGCTACGGTTCCAGGCGGCGGTTATGGTTTTCTGGTCATCTCGGTAGTGGCCTTCATCATCCTGGGCAGTGTGCTCGAAGGCATACCCGCCATCGTATTGTTTGGCCCGTTGCTGTTCCCTATCGCCCGACAGCTCGGCATCCATGATGTGCACTACTCCATGGTTGTGATTTTCGCCATGGGCATCGGCCTGTTCGCTCCTCCATTCGGCGTCGGTTACTACGGAGCATGCGCAGTCAGCAAAGTCGATCCAAGCGAAGGCATGCGCTACATAGGCGGCTACATCATCGCCTTGTTGGTCGGGCTGGCGCTGGTGACCGCGTTCCCGTGGTTCTCGATCGGCTTCCTCGAGCACTAATCAATAGTCCTTTTTTCAGCATTACATTTTTGTGCTGCCGTGTTGCGACACGGCGGCCAGGGGGCAGGTATGAGTAAATTCTTTGGTGAAATCCGTCAGCTGGGCTATGTCGTCAATGATATCGAGGAAGCCATGGACTATTGGAGTCGAACATTGGGGGTCGGGCCGTGGTACTACAACCCCAAGGTCCCGATTACAGACTACAAGTATGACGGGCAGCATTACGAGCCCCACAATTCCGTAGCACTGGCGAACTCCGGCTTTGTACAGGTGGAGTTGATACAGGTGCGTAATGATGTCCCTTCCATGTATCGCGATTTCCTGCAAGCCGGCCGAAGGGGATTGCAGCATGTGGCTTACTGGACAGAAAGCTACGACGTGGATCTAGAGCGCCTTTTAAAGCAAGGCTTCAAGCCCAAAATGAGCGGGCAGGTCGGCGATCGCGGACGGTTTATCTATTTTGATACCGAATACCATCCCGGTACGGTCATCGAGCTTTCTGAAGTGGCTGGTCCAAAGGGCAAGCTCTTTGACTTGATACGGAACTCATCTGTTGACTGGGATGGCCAGCATCCGGTACGCGACTTTCCCGATTTGCGCACGCTCTGATCAAGTTTTTTCCTTATAGCGTTTTCTTTATTGTCCGCAACGTGTTTGAAAGCCAGGCGTCATGAATTCCAATCGTATCAAAGCCAGTTACCTCATAGAAACGCCTTTCCCTCCGGAAAAGGTGGCCGAAATCATGGCAGGTGAACAGTCTTGCGGCACCTTTACCCGCGTCATCGGCGAGACTGACGCCTTGCGGGAAAGGGCACGTGCATGGGTAGACGCCGTGATTGAATTACCCGCTGCCGATGAGCCGGCGCTGCCCAATGCCTGGCTTCAGCAACGCGGCATTGGCGGCCCATGGCGGCGTGCAAGAGTTGATTTGTCATTCCCGGTCGAAAATGTGGGAGTGAATCTTCCCACGCTGGCGGCTACCGTATCCGGCAATTTGTACGACCTTGGCGAGGTCACCGGCTTGCGCTTGGAAACCCTGACGCTGCCTGTCGATTACCGCATGCAATACGAATTGCCGCGCATGGGTATTGCCGCAACGCGCACAAGCATAGGTGCCGCTGACGGCGCATTGGTGGGCACCATTATCAAGCCCAATGTCGGCATGTCAGCCCAGGACACCGCCGACCTGGTCAAGACTTTGTGCGAAGCGGGCGTTGATTTCATAAAAGACGATGAAGTCTGCGCCAATCCGCAGCATGCCCCTCTGGCAGAGCGGGTGCCCGCGGTAATGGCTGTGATTCGCAGCCACGCCGAACGTACCGGGAAACGGGTGATGATGGCGTTCAATATCAGCGATGATCTCGATGCGATGCGGCGGCATGCTGATCTGGTGGAGCGCGAAGGCGGCAGCTGCGTGATGGTCAGCCTGAACTGGTGTGGATACTCGGCCGTGCAAAGCTTGAGGCGTAGCACTTCGCTGGCAATACACGGCCACCGCAACGGCTTCGGCGCCATATCGCGACACCCGCTACTTGGCATGTCCTTCCAGCCCTATCAGGCCCTGTGGCGTCTGGCCGGCGTGGACCATATGCATGTCCACGGCCTTCAAGGCAAGTTCTCGCAGCCCGATGAAGAAGTCGTCGGCGCTGCCGACGATTGCCTGGCTGCAATGTCGGATACCGTCGATGATCGGGTCCTGCCGGTGTTCTCATCGGGGCAGTGGGCAGGCACGGTGCCGGCCACGTGGGCTGCGGTCAAGAGCCAGGATCTATTATTCATGTCGGGTGGCGGCATTCTTGCACACCCCATGGGACCTGCCGCCGGCGTGGTCAGCTTGCGTCAGGCCTGGGCCGCCCAGCGGGAAGGTATTTCCCTTGATGCGTATAGCCGGAACCATAGCGAACTGGAGTCTGCGTTGAAGTTCTTCGGGACCAGCAAGAAATGACGCTGCGGCTCGCCTGGTATGGGGACGACTTTACGGGGGCTACCGACACGTTGCGCGTCGCGGCAGAGGCGGGGCTGCGCAGTCTATTGTTCATGGATATTCCCAACGATGCGCAATTGGCCAGTGCCGGTCCGCTGGATGCGCTGGGCATTGCCGGAGCCGCGCGTACCATGTCTCCTTCACAGATGGAGACCGAGCTGACGCGCGTGGGGCAATTTTTTCGGCACATCAACACCCCTGTCATTCATTACAAGTGCTGTTCCACCTTCGACAGTTCTCCGGCCATTGGAAGCATCGGCATCGCGGCGCAGGTGCTCGGGACGTGGGTCGATAACCCCTTGATTATTATGATTGGCGGACAGCCCGACATAGGCCGCTACTGCTGCTTTGGCAATCTGTATGCGTCGGCGGGTGCCGGCGGCCAGGTGTATCGATTGGACCGGCATCCCACGATGAGCCGGCATCCCGTGACGCCCATGGCTGAGGCGGATTTGCGGCGACATCTTGCAAGGCAGGGCCTGACGACGATCGACAGTATCGGCTATCCCGAGTACTGGAAGGAAGATGCTCTTGACTGCATCGTAAATGCTCCAGCGGAAAGTAAATCCGAGAAGCGCTACCTATTGTTCGATGTGGCGGATACAGCGCATCTCGCGCCGGCGGGAAGACAGATCGACCGGCAATCGCGCCACGGACCGCTGCTGACGATAGGTTCCAGCGTGGTTGTGCAAGCGCTTGCGGCGTGGTGGTCGCAGGTTGCCTGCAGGGAAGGAGTCGCGCCGGAAGATATGGTAGCCAGCCCGGGCGTGGAAGCCCGCGATGGTCCCATTTTTGTTCTTGCCGGCAGCATGTCGCCGGTTACGGCACGGCAGGTATCCGAAGCCGATTCTTATCATAGGATACCCTTGTGCGGTGTACGGCTGCTTGGCGAACCGCAGTATGTAGAGACGCAATTGGCTCGTATCGCGAGGATGCTTCACGCCCATCGGCATGTGCTTGCTTATGTTGAAAACGGCGACCGGTTGGCGGTGAATCCGGCGCAATTGGCTCTCGCAACGGCCGAACTCATAAGACGCGTGGTAGTGACACAGGCCGATAATGGATCGCCTTTACGGCGGCTGGGTGTAGCCGGCGGAGACACGTCCAGCCTCGCAGCTAAGGCGCTGGATATCTGGGCTTTGTCTTATGCCGACGTTCTCGGACCCGGTGTCACCTTGTGCCGGGCCCATAGCGACGACGGTCGGCTCGACGGCCTGCAGCTCATGCTCAAAGGCGGGCAAATGGGAGGCGACGACATCTTCGAGCGCCTTCTGCGTGCCTGAGCTTTCGTCGCCGTTGCCATGCAACAGTTTTGTGGGTGGTATCCGAAGTGCTGTTCTTGCCCGCTTAGCGCATCGTTTGCTTGGCTTCCCCAGTACGCTACGCAATTTGGAGCGTGCAAGCGTGACCGGACGCATCTGTCTGCTGGCTTTCGTCGCCGCGACCGGGGCCGTGCAATGCCTGCCTTATCTGCCTCCGCGGCCCTTATGGTTCGGCCTGCTGGTCGGCGCAGTCGTATTGTCGTTGGCAGTGTTCCTGCTGGCGCCGACAATCCGGTGGCGAGTGTTGCTGCCTGTGTGGGCCGCGCTTGCCGGTCTGCTTCTCACCGTAGAAAGGGCCGAGTACAGGCTGGCCGATGAACTCCACGCCATCAATGAAAATCAGGTATCAAGGGTAGTGCTGCGCATTGCCGCACTACCCAAATCCAGTCCCGACAGCCGCCAATTCGAGGCGGAGGTCCTTTCTTCCATTCCCGAAGGGATTCCGTCGCGCATCCTGGTTTCGTGGGCGGCCCCCAACTGGGCCGGTCCTTATGGAGGAGGCGCCCGGGACGCCGACCGGACCGATGCAGGCCAGGACGTTTTTCCAGAATTGATACCGGGTCAGATCTGGCGCATGGCGCTGACCATGAAGAAGCCCCATGGAAACCGCAATCCGCACGCATTCGATTACGAAGCCTATATGTTCGCGCACGGGTTGAGAGCCACCGGCAGCGTACGCGGCAAGCCCCGGTATATCGGCGATGAGCCGTGGGCAAGCCTGCCGGTAATCGCTCAGCGGGCGCGCTATCACGTGCGCGCGGCCATGCAGCCTTATCTCGAAGGCAAGCGCTATGGCGCGGTGATGTTGGCGCTGGCGATCGGTGATCAGGCCAGCGTCGATGCGTCCGACTGGCAAGTGTTCAATCGAACAGGGATCACCCACCTGGTCTCGATCAGTGGATCCCACATCACGATGATCGCGGCGCTGGCCGGAGCCTTCGTCTATTGGCTTTGGCGTCGCGTGCATGTGCGCGGCCGCTATCTGGCCGAACGGCTTCCCGCCCAGCTTGCCGCCGCCACGGCGGCCTTGCTGGTGGCCTGGATATATTGTCTGTTGGCAGGGTGGGGCGTTCCTGCGCGGCGCACCTTTCTGATGCTGGCTGTCGTGGCCTGCGCTTATGTGCTGCGCTTGCCTATTAACGCGTCCCGATTGCTGTCCCTGGTTGCTTTCGCGGTTGTGCTTCTTGATCCCTGGGCTTTGCTTGCCAGCGGGTTCTGGCTGTCTTTCGGCGCCGTGTATGTGCTGATGGCAAGCTCGGGCTGGTGGGGATCCGCCGTAGGGCGGACCTCTCCGACGCGCGGCCAGCGATGGCGCCGGTTTGCGGCTACGGCCACCCGGCTCCAACTGGCCATTACGATAGGCCTGATGCCCATATTGGCCTTGATCTTCCACGAGGTGTCGCTGGCTTCACCGCTGGCCAATGTCTATGCCATTCCGGTCATCAGTCTCATCGTCACGCCAGTGTCGCTGTTGCTGGCGGCAGCTTCGTTTATTCCCGGGCTGGAGTGGCTGGCTGGCGCGCTGGCATGGTTGGGACACCTTGCGCTTGAGTGGACTATGGTTCCCACGGTATGGCTGGCCGAGTTTCGTGCCTCCAGTTTCAATGCGGCGGCGGCTCCGATCTGGCTTACGCTGCTTGCGATGTTTGGGCTGGCGCTGGCTGTCCTGCCCTATGGTTTTCCTTATCGCAATGCGGCTTGGCTGTTTACCTTGCCCGCTTTGCTCTGGACGCCGCAGCGTCCGCCGCAAGGAGGATGGGACTTGTATGCCCTGGATGTGGGCCAGGGCAGCGCGATCGTCATACAAACGGCGGGTCACGCCTTGTTGTTCGATACTGGATTGCGCAGCAGCGCCACATCGGACGCCGGGGTGCGCACGATTGTCCCTTTCCTGCGGTCGCAGGGCATCAGGAAACTCGATGTGCTGGTGGTCTCGCATGCCGATATTGACCACGCGGGCGGCATGCGTAGCCTGCTGCAAGGTCTGTCGGTGGAGCAATCCTACAGCTCTTTCGACCTGGCTGGCTACCTGGAACGGGAGGCACGGCTTCTTGGAGTGGCGGAGGAACTACCGCCTGTGCCGCTCGCGATGTCGCCATGCCAGTACGGAGCGGGTTGGCAGATCGATGGCGTGGCTTTCGAATTCTTGTGGCCGCTGAGGCCGGTCCAGTCAAACCGGCCGGTGTCGCGCAAGAAGCGCAACGATGACGCCTGCGTGCTGCGCATACGCGGGAAGTTCCATTCCGTGCTGCTGCCGGGCGATATCGGTGCGGCACAAGAGGCATTGCTTGTCGACCGCGGACTTGAGCCGCTGGACTTGGTTTTGGCGGCTCACCATGGGTCCAAGAACTCATCGAGCGCGCAGTTCGTCAGTGCAGTACAGGCCAGTCATGTGGTCGCCCAGGCCGGTTTGTGGAATCGATATGGACATCCCAGCCCGCAGGTGGAGGATCGCTGGAAAGAGGCGGGCGCCAGATTCTGGCGTACGGATCAACACGGTGCCGTCACTGTCAAGTCTCGCCCGGCACGCCTGGCTATCCATGGCGAGCGCGAGTTTTCACGCCGATACTGGCAGGCACGCTAGTGTGCTGTTTGATTAGCCAAACAGCACACTGGGGTTGCCCCCAGTTCCAGGCGCTTGCGAATCGCATCCGGATCGGCGATGATTGAAACAGCTGTTCACAAGACGGTAAAAAAGAAAGTAGCGGTTCGAAAATTCCACAAGACATTTTCTGAAGCAGACATGAGACAAAATATTCCTTTAAAGCTGCACGTGCCCGAGCCCTCGGGGCGTCCCGGCCATGCCACCGATTTTTCCTATCTGCGTCTGGCCGATGCCGGCGCGGTACGTAAACCTCCTGTAGACACCTCCGCCACCGATACGACCGACATGGCGTATACGCTGGTGCGGGTGCTCGACGATGACGGCAACGCTGTGGGTCCCTGGGCGCAAACCATTGATCCGCAGTTGCTGCGCAAGGGACTGCAGTCCATGATCAAGACGCGTATTTACGACGCGCGCATGTTGATCGCCCAACGCCAGAAGAAAATGTCGTTCTACATGCAAAGCCTGGGCGAAGAAGCCGTGGGCACGGCGCAGGTCATGGCGCTTTCCAAGGGCGATATGTGCTTCCCCTCGTATCGTCAGCAGAACCTGCTGATCGCACAGGATGTTCCCTTGTTCGACATGATGTGCCAGCTGTTTTCCAACGATCGCGACAGCCTGAAAGGGCGGCAACTGCCTGTCATGTACTCCATGCGCGAAGCGGGCTTCTTCTCGATATCCGGCAATCTTGCAACCCAGTTTGTCCAGGCAGTAGGCTGGGCCATGGCGTCGGCCATCAAGGGCGACACCAAGATAGCGTCGGCCTGGATAGGCGATGGCGCTACGGCCGCGGCCGACTTCCAGACTGCGCTGACTTTCGCGCACGTTTACCAGGCACCGGTGATCCTTAACGTCATCAACAACCAGTGGGCCATATCCACATTCCAGGCGCTGGCGGGCGGTGAAAGCACTACGTTTGCGGCGCGCGGCGTCGGCAGCGGCATTGTGTCGCTGCGGGTAGACGGCAATGATTTCCTTGCCGTCTACGCGGCATCCCAATGGGCCATCGAGCGCGCGCGCAGCAACCTGGGCCCCACGCTTATCGAATGGGTTACCTACCGGGCCGGGCCTCATTCCACTTCCGACGACCCCACCAAATATCGGCCGGCAGACGACTGGGCGCGCTTTCCCCTGGGCGACCCCATTGTCCGGCTCAAGCAGCACCTTATCGGCATCGGGGCATGGTCCGAAGAAGAACACCAGCGCACCCAAAAGGAGTACGAGGCGGAAGTCATCGCCGCCCAGAAACAGGCGGAAAGCCATGGCACGCTCGCTACCGGCCAGACCTCCAGCGTTGCGACCATGTTCGAGGATGTCTATAAAGACATGCCTTGGCACCTGCGCCTTCAACGTCAGAAAGCGGGGGTTTGAACATGTCAGGCAACAAGCAGAAAACAACTCCCATGACCATGATTCAGGCATTGCGCTCCGCCATGGACGTCATGCTCGAGCGCGATGACAACGTCGTCATCTTCGGACAGGACGTGGGCTATTTCGGCGGCGTGTTCCGTTGTACGGAAGGCCTGCAGGCCAAATATGGGCGCAATCGTGTATTCGATGCGCCTATCTCCGAAGGGGGTATCGTGGGCGCGGCGGTCGGCATGGGCGCTTATGGTTTGCGTCCCGTGGTGGAAATCCAGTTTGCCGATTATTTTTATCCCGCGACCGACCAGATTGTCTCGGAAGCGGCAAGGTTGCGTTACCGCTCGGCGGGAGATTTCACAGCACCGCTGACGATACGCATGCCTTGCGGAGGCGGCATTTATGGCGGCCAGACGCACAGTCAAAGCCCCGAGGCATTGTTCACCCATGTCAGCGGGCTGCGCACGGTCATGCCGTCGAATCCCTACGACGCGAAGGGGCTGCTGATTGCCGCTATTGAAAGCGATGATCCGGTCATCTTCCTGGAACCCAAACGCTTGTATAACGGTCCGTTCGATGGGCATCACGACCAACCGGTCGTGCCCTGGTCCAAGCATCCCCTGGGAAATGTTCCCGAAGGCTATTACACCGTCCCGCTGGAATCCGCATCGGTATTCCGGGCCGGCGCCGAGCTTACCGTGCTTACCTACGGAACCATGGTTTATGTGGCGGACGAGGCCGCCAAAGAATCTGGCATCGATGCCGAAGTCATCGATCTGCGCAGTCTCTGGCCGCTGGATCTCGACACCATCGTGGCGTCGGTCAAGAAGACCGGCCGTTGCGTGGTCTTGCACGAAGCCACGCAAACCAGCGGTTTTGGGGCCGAACTTACCGCGCTTATCCAGGAACATTGTTTTTATCACCTTGAGGCGCCCATAGAGCGTATCGCGGGCTGGGACACGCCTTATCCCCATGCGCATGAATGGGCGTATTTCCCCAGTCCCCAACGGGTGGCCGACGCATACCGGACAGTCATGCTCGAAGCGGGAGGGGCATGATCATGGGAATTCATACTATCAAAATGCCCGATATCGGCGAAGGCATCGCCGAGGTCGAACTGGTCGAATGGCATGTCAAACCAGGCGACACCGTGGTCGAGGATCAGCTTCTTGCCGATGTCATGACCGACAAGGCTACAGTGCAAGTGCCTTCTCCCGTGGACGGCAAAGTGGTGTCGCTTGGCGGCGCCGTCGGCGAAGTCATGGCGGTGGGGTCCGAACTTATACAACTGGAAGTCGAAGGCGCGGGCAATGCGGCGGCCTCGAAACCGTCCAGACGAGCCGCCTCCGGGGGGCCGGCCGCCGGAACGCCGGTCGCTGCAACTTCGGCCGTAGCAAGTGCAGCCATACCTGCGACAACGCCGGAAAATAAATCGGGGCTCAAGTCGGCCCTTGAATCCACTCCTGAATCCACTCCCGAGTCGACTCCGCAATCGGCGACCGAAACAGCCGGAAAGCACGTGTCCGAACAGTCGGGCGAGCCACCGCGCGGCTCGGCGGCCGTCGCGTCTGTGGCTCCAGCCGGAGCAGTCCGCAAAACGGGCGAAAAGCCTCTTGCATCGCCAGCCGTGCGCAAGCGCGCCTGGGACTTGGGCGTGGAACTGCAATACGTGGCCGGCACGGGCGCAGCAGGGCGAATTTCTCACGCCGATCTGGATGCCTACGTGGCGCAAGGCGCCAATGCCGCGGCGGCATCAACCGGCCGCGGCGCCGCCTACTTGCCTCGCGACGAAGAAAAACAGATTCCCGTCATAGGTTTGCGACGCAAGATCGCCCAGAAAATGCAAGAGTCCAAGCGCCGTATTCCGCACTTCACCTATGTGGAAGAGGTCGACGTTACCGAGCTGGAAGCTTTGCGCGAGCGATTGAACGCCCAGTGGGCTGATCAGCGGGGCAAGCTGACCATTCTTCCCTTCCTGGCCAGGGCCATGGTGCTGGCCGTGCGCGAGTTTCCGCAGGTCAATGCGCGCTTCGACGACGAAAATGGGGTGGTTACCCATTATGGCGGGGTTCATATGGGCATTGCCGCCCAGACCGACGCCGGTCTCATGGTGCCGGTAATGCGTCACGCGGAAGCACATGACCTCTGGTCTTGCGCCGCGGAGATCAAGCGCCTGGCCGACGCCGCGCGCAAAGGAAATGCCGCTCGCGACGAGCTGTCGGGTTCGACCATCACGCTTACCAGCCTGGGCCCGTTGGGCGGCATTGTTTCGACGCCCGTCATCAACCACCCCGAAGTGGCCATTGTTGGCGTGAACAGAATCGTTGAGCGTCCCGTCATTCTCAATGGTGCTGTCGTAGCCCGCAAGATGATGAACCTGTCCTCGTCCTTCGATCATCGCGTGGTCGACGGAATGCATGCCGCCGAATTCATCCAACGCATACGGGCATATCTTGAATGTCCCGCCATGTTGTTCATTGAATAGGAATAGGTATGCAATCGAGTCAGTTACTGATCATCGGGGGCGGACCAGGCGGCTATGTGGCGGCCATTCGCGCCGCGCAGCTTGGTATTTCAACCATACTCGTCGAGGGCGGGAATGTAGGCGGAACCTGCCTGAACGTGGGTTGTATTCCTTCGAAGGCATTAATACACGCCGCTGAAGAATTCCACAAGCTGTCGCACTATGGCGCCGAGTCGCCCTTGGGCATACGGATACAAGCGCCCAGCATCGATATTGCACGTACCGTCGCGTGGAAAGACGGTATTGTCGAGCGCCTCACGGGTGGCGTGGCGGCATTGCTCAAGAAGAACGGGGTCCAGGTCGTCAAAGGCTGGGCGCACATTATCGACGGTAAAACCGTCGAGGTGACGAACGGGTCGACGCAGCAGGCGGGCAATGGCTTGCGTATTTCCTGCGAGCATTTATTGCTGGCGACCGGATCCGAACCGGTCCAATTGCCCTTCATGCCTTTCGGCGAACGGGTCATTTCCTCCACGCAAGCCCTGTCGCCTGGCAGCTTGCCCGACTCCCTGGCCGTAGTGGGCGCCGGATACATCGGACTGGAACTGGGCATGGCGTACAGTAAACTGGGCGTCAAGGTTGCGATCGTCGAAGCGCAAGACCGAATTTTGCCCGCCTACGATGCTGAACTTGCAAAGCCGGTATTGGCCGCCTTGAAGAAGCTTCGCGTTTCGCTGCATCTGTCGTGCAGCGTGCTCGGTCTGGACGACGCCGACGCCCTGCGGGTAAAAAATGCGCGGGGCGACGAATCCACGCTTGCGGCCGAGCAAGTCCTGGTCGCGGTAGGGCGGCGGGCCCGTAGCGCCGGATTCGGCCTGGAATCCCTTTTGCTCGACATGAATGGGCCCGCGATACAGATCGACGATCAGTGCAGGACGTCCATGCGCAATGTCTGGGCTATTGGCGATGTGACCGGCGAACCTATGCTTGCGCACCGCGCCATGGCCCAGGGTGAGATGGTTGCAGAAATCATCTCGGGGAAGCACCGGCGTTTTGTCCCGACTTCAATTCCGGCGGTCTGCTTTACGGATCCTGAAATCGTGGTGGCCGGCCTGTCTCCGGCCGAAGCCGAAACGGCCGGCGTGGATGCGATCACCGCCAGCTTCCCTTTCGCAGCCAATGGCAGGGCCATGACGCTCGATAGCACCGATGGCTTTGTAAGGGTGGTCGCGCGACGTGACAACCATCTGATTCTTGGGTGGCAGGCGGTAGGGCGCGGCGTGTCCGAGTTGAGCGCCGCTTTCTCTCAATCGCTGGAAATGGGTGCCCGCCTCGAAGACGTTGCAGGCACCATCCATGCCCATCCGTCCCTGGGCGAGGCAATACAGGAAGCGGCCATGCGTGCATTGGGCCATGCTCTGCATGTGTAAAACGCTGCGCTACAATCTGGGCTCCATTTCGCAGCGAGAGGCTCCATGACCGACACCTACACGCCCAGTGAACAGCTTGAGCCGAGGCTGGACTACGTAATGTGCGCCAGTCCGGCCGGCACACATCGCATGGCGTATTGGGAGTGGGGCGATCCCGACAATGATCGGGTGCTGTTGTGCGTACATGGACTCACCCGCACCGGCCGTGACTTCGATCTCCTGGCGCAACGTCTGGCCAGGCAGTACAGAGTGGTCTGCCCGGATGTGGTGGGTCGCGGGAAATCCGATTGGCTCATCAATGCGGCCAATTACGTCGTGCCGCAGTACGTCGCGGATATGCTCACTCTTATTGCGCGCGTAAAGCCGGCACAGCTCGACTGGGTCGGAACATCCATGGGGGGCCTGATCGGCCTGGGGCTGGCGGGCGCGCTTGCCATGTCCGCGGTCGTCAGACCTGATCGCGGCGTATGCGGCTTGCCCGTGGAAAATACATTGTCGCTGGGTAAAATGGTGCTGAACGATATCGGGCCCAAGCTCAGTTTTACCGGCTTGACCCGTATTGCTGAATACGTGGGTGAACCGCTGAGGTTCGACACCTTCGAGCAGGCCGTCGATTATGTGCGTACTGTTTCAGCGGGTTTCGGCGACCACGACCAGATGGGATGGGAAGACCTGACCAGGTATGTGTTCAACAAGCAGGGCGACTCCTGGGTCAAGCACTACGACCTGCGGATTTCCGAGCCTTTTGCCGGAGAATCCGAGGCCAAGATCCAGGCATCCGAGGCCATTCTCTGGGCTGCATACGAAAGCATTGTTTCACCGATACTGGTGGTGCGCGGCGAGGAATCCGACTTGCTGACTGCTGAGGTGGCCCAGGAAATGTTAAGTCGTAACCGAAATGCCCGCCTGCACAATGTGCCCAAGGTAGGTCACGCGCCCACGTTTCGCAGCGCCGATCAAATCGATCCGCTGGTCGAGTTTTTACTCGCAAAATAATCGGCGTACACTAAGAATTCCAATGGCGGCAGGTCATTGGAATTCATCACTATTTATTTGCGAGATTGCATATTAAAGTCGACTTGCATTCCCACTCGGTCGTATCCGATGGGGTCCTGGCGCCAGCCATGCTGGCCGCGCGTGCACACGCCAACGGCGTGCTGCTGTGGGCCTTGACCGATCACGACGAACTTTCAGGCGTGGCCGAGGCGCGGCAGACGGCCGCGTCGCTGGGCATGTCATTTGTGGCGGGCGTCGAAGTCTCTGTTACCTGGGGCGGGCAAACGATACACGTGCTCGGGCTGAACGTGGACGACGGTGATCCCGTGCTGAACGAAGGCCTGGCGACGATCCGCAGCGGTCGTGCCATTCGGGCCAGAGAGATGGCGGACCGGTTGACGTCCATGGGCGTGCCCGACAGCTATGAAGGAGCAATGCAGTTCGCCGCCAATCCGTCGTTGATCAGCAGAACCCACTTTGCCCGTTTTCTGGTAGAGCGGGGATACTGCAAGAATATGCAGGCGGTGTTCGATAAATATCTGGGCGAGAACAAGCCCGCGAACGTGCAGGTTCACTGGTCTACGCTGGAGCAGGCCGTAGGCTGGATTGTCGGCGCCGGCGGGCGGGCTGCCATTGCGCACCCAGGCCGCTACAACTATTCGCCCATGCAGTTCGATGCGCTGTTCGAGCAGTTCAAAGAGCTGGGCGGTAGCGCTATTGAAATCATCACCGGCAGCCACACTCCAGCGCAATATGTCGAATACGCCGGCGTGGCGCGGCGTTATGGCTTTCTGGCCTCTTGCGGTTCCGATTTTCACAGCCCGAAAGAAGCCCGGCTGGATCTTGGCGAGCTTCCTGCGCTTCCATCCGACTTGACGCCAGTCTGGCACGATTGGATCTGACATGAACAAGGCATTTGTAAAAGAATCCGAGAACGACGACGAAGATGACCTCGGGCCCGAGGCGGTAAAGCTGCCCGCGGGCACGAAAAACTACATCACCACGCAGGGCTATCAGCGCTTGCGAGACGAGCTCGCCCATCTGATCACCGTCGAGCGACCAGCTATCGTACAGATTGTCTCTTGGGCCGCATCCAACGGCGACCGATCCGAGAACGGCGACTATCTGTATGGCAAAAAGCGATTGCGCGAAATCGACCGGCGCATGCGCTTCCTGACCAAGCGCCTGGAAATCGCCGAAGTAGTCGATCCCGCGGCCCAGCCTAACCGGGATCAGGTTTTCTTCGGCGCCACGGTTGTGTATTCCGACAAGGCGGGCGAAGAGTTCCGTGTCACCATCGTGGGCGTCGACGAGGCCGAACCCCTGGCGGGGAAGATAAGCTGGATTTCGCCCGTTGCCCGTGCGCTGACCAAGGCGCGCGAGGGTGATACCGTTACCTTGCGCACACCGGCCGGCGTGGATGAACTCGATATTCTGGAAGTCCTGTATCCATAGCCCGTCGTACGCGCCAGGTTGGGATTCAGCGTGTATACGACGGTAAAAACGGCTAGTTACGCAAGCAGGTAAAATGGGGTTTCTCCCTTCTTTTGCCTGCGTCGTATCGTGAATCCTATCCAGTATCTCCTTGGCTCTTCCGTCCTGTCCTCGTTTCGTCGCGAGCAGTTGCTGCAACGGTTTACCGAGCTCGATCTGCCTGTTGCCGACATCAGCGGCCGCTACGAACATTACGTGTGGACCGACACCGGTCTTGCCGCGCCGGATCAATCCAAGCTCGAACAGCTTCTCGACTACGGCAGTGTTGTCGAAGAGGGCAAAGAAGGGAAGAACACCCTGGTTTTGCGCGTCGTACCGCGTTTCGGCACGGTCTCCCCATGGGCCAGCAAAGCGACCGACATCGCGCATAATTGCGGCCTGCAGACAGTACGCCGCATCGAACGGGGCATCCGCTATACGCTCACGCCGGCGCGCGGCCTGCTTGGTGCAAAATCCGTCGATGCCCAGCAATTGGCCAAGATCGCCGAGTGCCTGCATGACCGCATGACCGAAACAGTGGTGGATGCTAGCTTCGATGGCGCGGCCTTGTTTGCTTCCTTGCCTGGCAAGCCGATTCAAACCATAGACGTAATGGGCCAGGGCCGCGAAGCGCTGGATCAGGCCAATAGCGCCTTGGGACTGGCCTTGTCGGATGACGAAGTCGAGTATCTGGACGCCGCCTTCAAGCAATTGGGACGCAATCCTACCGATGTCGAGTTGATGATGTTCGCCCAAGCCAACAGCGAGCATTGCCGGCACAAAATCTTCAATGCGCAATGGGTCATCGACGGCGAGGCCCAGCAAAACACCTTGTTCGGGATGATACGCGCCACGCATGCCGCGCAACCGGACGGTACCGTGGTGGCCTATTCCGACAATTCGGCGATTATGGCGGGCGGACCGGCGACGCTGTTCCATGCCGGAAAAGCAACATCATCGGCCGTTTACGAGCATCATGAAGGCGTCTTGCACACGCTGATGAAGGTAGAGACGCACAACCACCCCACGGCCATCGCGCCTTTCCAGGGCGCGGCAACCGGCGCGGGCGGTGAAATCCGCGACGAAGGCTCTACGGGCCGTGGTTCCAAGCCCAAGGCCGGCCTTACCGGTTTCACGGTTTCCAATTTGCGCTTCAAGGATGCCATTGAGCCTTGGGAGACCGATGCCCATGGGGCGCCCGAGCGCATCGCCAGTCCGCTGGACATCATGATAGAGGGGCCTATCGGCGGCGCCGCATTCAATAATGAGTTCGGCCGCCCCAATTTGCTGGGCTATTTCCGGACCTTCGAACAAACGGCGGGCGGCACGCGCTGGGGCTATCACAAACCCATCATGATTGCGGGCGGCCTGGGCTCCATCGACGCCCGGCTTACCCACAAAGACCCGATTCCTCCAGGCGCCTTGCTGATCCAGCTGGGCGGCCCGGGCATGCGTATTGGCATGGGTGGCAGCGCGGCTTCCAGCATGAGCGCGGGCGCCAACAGCGCTGAACTCGACTTCGATTCGGTGCAGCGTGGCAATCCGGAGATCGAACGGCGCGCCCAGGAAGTCATCGACCGCTGCTGGCAGCAAGGGGAAAGCAATCCCATCATTGCCATCCACGATGTCGGCGCCGGCGGCCTTTCCAATGCTTTTCCTGAATTGGTCAACGATGCCGGGCGCGGCGCCATTTTCGAACTTCAGCAAGTTCATCTTGAAGAGTCGGGATTGTCGGCAGCCGAAATCTGGAGCAACGAATCGCAAGAGCGCTATGTCCTGGCGGTCCTGCCTGAAGATCTGGCCCGATTTGACTTGATCGCCAAGCGCGAGCGCTGTCCGTACGCGGTAGTCGGCGTAGCCACGCAGGAGCGCCAGCTTCGCGTCACCTACGGCGAAGGCTTGCCGGGCGTATCGCCAGACAGCGACTTGCGGGAACCCGACGGCATTCGGCCGGTCGACGTGCCGGTGGACGTCATTCTGGGCAAGCCGCCGCGCATGACGCGCGATGTGCAGCGCAAGGTGGCCATGGGCGCCGAACTCGACATCACCGATATTGCGCTCGATGAAGCGATAAGCCGGGTGTTGCGCCACCCCACAGTGGCAAACAAGAATTTCCTGATCACCATAGGAGACCGTTCGGTAGGCGGGCTTACCAGCCGCGACCAGATGGTGGGACCATGGCAAGTACCGGTAGCCGATTGCGCCGTCACCCTGGCGGACTACGAAGGCGTACGCGGTGAAGCGATGGCCATGGGCGAGCGCACACCGCTGGCCATGATCGATGCGCCGGCTTCTGGCCGGATGGCCATTGCCGAAGCGCTGACGAACCTGGTGGCCAGCGACGTGCAGTCGCTGAAAGACATCAAGCTTTCCGCCAACTGGATGGCGGCCTGCGGCGCAGCCGGCCAGGATGCGGCCCTGTACGATACTGTCTCGGCAGTAAGCGATTGGTGCCAGCAACTGGGCTTGTCCATACCGGTGGGCAAAGACTCGCTATCCATGCGTACCTCTTGGCCGCATGATGGCGAGCCGCGCGAAGTACTTGCGCCGGTTTCGCTCATTGTCACTGCATTTGCACCTGTCGCGGACGTTCGCGCCACCCTGACACCGCAGTTGCGCACGGACGCGGGCGATACGGCTCTTATTCTTATCGACCTGGGCTTCGGGCAACAACGCCTGGGCGCGTCCATCCTGGCGCAGGCATTCAATCGAGTCGGCGTTACAGTGCCCGATATTACCGACGCGACGGCATTGGTCGCATTCTTCAAGGTGCTGCGCCAGCTTGCTGCCAACGGGCATATCCTGGCCTATCACGACCGGTCCGACGGCGGCCTGCTGGCGACGGTATGCGAGATGGCGTTCGCCGGGCGTGTCGGCGTTTCCATCAACCTCGATATGCTTACCATCGATCCCGTCGCGGCTGACTGGGGCGACTATAAGATCCGTCCCGAACAAATTTCGGTACAGCGCGACGAGCTTACGCTCAAGGCTTTGTTTGCCGAGGAAGCCGGCGCGGTTATCCAGGTGCTGCTGGCACAGCGCGATATCGTGTTGCAGCAGCTGCGTGCGCACGGCCTGTCGGCCTATAGCCACGTAATCGGCAGCCTGAACAAGCAGGACGAAATACAGATATTCCGTGACGGCAACTGCATATACCAGAAGCCGCGCACTGAATTGGGCCAGCAATGGAGCGAAGTCAGCCGGCGCATCATGGCGCTGCGTGACAACCCGGATTGCGCCCAGTCCGAGTTCGACACGTGGAAAAATGATTCCGACCCAGGCATGACGCCAGTGGTGGCTTTTGATCCCCAGGAAGATGTTGCCGCGCCGTTTATCTTGACCGGAAAGCGTCCCAAAGTCGCCATCTTGCGCGAACAAGGGTGCAACAGCCAGGTCGAGATGGCGTGGGCCTTCGACAAGGCCGGCTTTGAAGCGCAAGACGTGCACATGACCGACCTCTTGTCGGGGCGAGCCCGTCTGGACGATATTCAGGGATTGGTTGCCGTGGGCGGTTTCAGCTACGGCGACGTGCTCGGGGCAGGCGAGGGCTGGGCCCGCACCATACGCTATAACAACCAGCTGGCCGACCAGTTCGCCGCCTACTTCGGGCGGACAGACACCTTTGCGCTGGGCGTGTGCAATGGTTGCCAGATGATGGCCGCGCTGGCCAGCATGATTCCGGGTGCGCAACACTGGCCGCGCTTCACGCGCAACCAATCCGAAAAGTACGAGGCTCGCCTGTCGCTGGTCGAGATTCCCGAATCGCCTTCCTTGTTCATGCAAGGCATGGCCGGCACGCGTGTGCCGGTAGCCGTTGCGCACGGCGAGGGCTACGCAAACTTTTCAGCGCAGGGCGATCTTTCGAAAGTAAGAAGCGCACTGAACTACGTCGACAATCTCGGTCAGCGTACCGAGCACTATCCATCCAATCCCAACGGCAGTCCTCAAGGGCTGACGGGTGTCACAACCGAAGACGGACGGTTCACGGTGCTCATGCCTCATCCAGAACGCGTCACGCGTAATGTCATGATGTCGTGGGCTCCCGAAAACTGGGGGCCGCTGGATACAGGCGGCAAGGATACCCCTCATGGAGGCTATAGTCCGTGGCTGCGCATGTTCCGTAACGCGCGAGTGTGGCTGGGATGATAGGTAAAGACCCTAGGTTCGCGTATAATCTTGCTTTGCACGGAGCTAGTTCATGCGTCTAATCAAAAAAGCGCTCACCTTCGACGATGTGTTGTTGGTTCCCGCGTATTCCGATATATTGCCTCGCGATACATCACTTGCCACCCGCTTTACCCGCGACATCACGCTGAATATCCCGCTGGTTTCCGCGGCAATGGATACCGTGACCGAAGCGCGCCTGGCCATCGCCATGGCGCAGGAAGGCGGCATAGGCATAGTCCACAAGAACCTCACGGCCGATCAGCAGGCGCGTGAGGTCGCCCGCGTCAAGCGCCATGAGTTCGGCATCGTGATCGATCCGGTCACCGTCACGCCCACCATGAAGGTGCGCGATGCCATCGCCTTGCAGCGCCAGCACGGCTTTTCGGGCCTGCCGGTCGTTGAGGCAGGCAAGCTGGTGGGCATCGTCACCAATCGTGACCTGCGATTCGAAGACAGACTCGATCTTCCCCTGCGCGACATCATGACGCCGCAAGATCGCCTGATCACCATGAAAGAGGGCGCAACGCTGGACGAAGCGCAGTCGCTCATGCACAAGCACCGCCTGGAGCGCGTGCTCATCGTCAATGACAAGTTCCAGTTGCGGGGCTTGGCCACGGTCAAGGACATCGTCAAGAACACTGAACATCCCAGCGCTTCCAAAGACAGCCAGGGCCAGCTGCGCGTAGGCGCCGCGGTAGGCGTGGGCGAAGGTACCGAAGAACGTGTGGAAAAGCTGGCCAACGCAGGTGTCGACGTTATCGTGGTCGATACGGCGCACGGTCACTCGGCCGGCGTTATCGAGCGCGTGCGCTGGGTCAAGAAAAATTATCCCAAAATACAAGTCATCGGTGGAAATATTGCCACGGCCGGCGCCGCCCGGGCACTGGTTGAGGCCGGCGCCGATTGCGTAAAAGTCGGAATCGGTCCAGGTTCCATTTGTACGACGCGTATTGTTGCCGGTGTGGGCGTGCCGCAAATAACGGCCATTGCCGACGTTGCCAAGGCGCTTGAAGGCACCGGTGTGCCACTGATCGCCGACGGCGGCATCCGTTACTCGGGTGACGTATCCAAGGCGCTGGCGGCAGGCGCTTCAGCCTGCATGATGGGTGGCATGTTCGCCGGCACCGAAGAAGCGCCGGGCGAAGTCGTCTTGTTCCAGGGCCGGTCTTATAAATCCTATCGCGGCATGGGTAGCCTGGGCGCCATGGCAGACGGTTCCGCCGATCGTTATTTTCAGGATCCCAACAACAATGTCGACAAGCTGGTTCCCGAGGGCATAGAAGGCCGCGTTCCCTACAAAGGTAGCGTCATCGCCATCATTTATCAACTGATAGGCGGCATTCGCGCTTCCATGGGCTACTGCGGTTGCGCTTCCATCGAGGAAATGCGCACCAAGGCCGAGTTCGTTGAAATCACCTCGGCGGGAGTGCGCGAGTCGCACGTGCACGACGTGCAAATCACCAAAGAAGCGCCCAACTATCGCGCCGAGTAAGCGAGTTTGTCCAGGCACTCGGCCAGCAGGCCGGGTGCTGACACCATCGCATCGTGTCCCGCCTGCAATTCTTCCCAAACCCAGTTCGTATTATTCTTGACCCATAGGCGCGAACTTTCCACGGCGGCAAAGGAAGGTTCGGTGCAATGTACGTAAGAGCAGGGTAGGCCGTTGCCGACGGGGTTATTCAACTGCAGGGCAGTTTCGTAGGTTCCCAAAGGGTGAGGAGTCAATCGCGGCTCAACAAAACCCACATCTTCGGGTTCGAACAAGCCCAGGCTGCTGGGCTTGGGCACCGGCAACGAGGGCTGTGGCTGCAGGGCGGCGAGCGCGCGCAGTTTATCCACGACATTCTGCGGCAAGGTTTCAAAGGTTGACACGCCGCTGGGCAGTATAAAGGCATCCAGGTATACCAACTGCTGCAGTCGTTCGGGCAGAAGATCGGCCACTCCTGTGATGACCAGCCCTCCGAAGCTGTGTCCCACCAGGATCACGCGGCTTAAATCTTCCCACACCAGCACGTTGGCGATATCTTGTACGAACGTCTGCACTGTGACGTCCGTTGTCGCCAGATGATGCCGTTCCCCGAGGCCGGTTAATGTTGGCGTATATACATCGTGCCCTTGCGCACGTAGTCGCTTGGCGACCCGCGACCAGCACCAGCCGCCGTGCCAGGCTCCGTGTACGAGAACAAATGTTGCCGGATTCAATGCGTCAACCTTCATGGACGATGCCTTCCTTCTTGTGGCCGGATTTCAGTAATAAATAACTGCTTAGCAGCAAGCCGGCTGCTCCCAATATAAGGGCCGAACCCAGTCCCGCCGAAATGTATTGATGGCTTACGCTGAAAACAATAGGCCCCGCAAGCTGCCCGGCGGCAAAAGACGCTGTCAGCGCGGCCATCAGCTTGCGCGCTTGTCCTGGGCCGGCTGCGGCTTGCGCTTCCTGCATGCCCAGCATTGTGGCCACCATGAAGGTGCCACCGACACACACGGCGGCTATGACGATTGCAAACAAGCTGGGCCAGGCTATGGGCAGCAATACGCCGGCTGCCATTACCACCTGAGCCACAGCCCAGACGGTGCGGCGCGGGAACACGGCGGTCAGGCGGCTTGTAAGCAGCGTTGACAGCGCCGCAGCCAGGCCGAACAGCGGCCAGGCCAGGCCAAAGAGGGCGGGGTCGGCAACCAGCAATTTTGCCTGCGCAGGCAAAAAGGTGGCCGGCAAGATATATCCGAAGCCGAACAGGCCGTAGCACAGTATTAATTTCCAGTGGTTCTTAAGAGCGGAAGGCGACGTGCCGGAAGCGGGACTGGGCTGTGCGGCCGAGGCGGCGCCCATGGGATCGGATGGCAAGCTCCATAAACTGCGCGCACCCCAGGCTCCCAGCAGGGCGGCCAAACCGAGTGCCAGCCATGCATGTGATGATGAAACGGCCGCCAGCGTCAATCCCATGCACAATAAACCCGCCAGTGCGATGCCGCTGCCTACGCCGGCAAAGACCTGACCCGCGCGGCGCGATTGCCCGAGTGCAGCAAGACGGCCCAGGCATAGCGACGAAGTGCTGACCAGTACCCAAGCGCTGGCGACACCGGCAATGAAGCGCCATGCCAGCCAGCTGCCCCAGCTATCGGTGATGCCCATCGCCGCGGTCGTTACGATGACCAATGCCAGTCCGGCACGCAATTGCACAGTGGCGGGCCAAGGCACACTTGCCGCCATCAAGGCCCCAAGCAAATATCCCAGGTAATTTGCACTGGCAAGCCAGCCTCCCTCGCTCAATCCGAGCCCGGCGTCGTGTTGCATCATGGGCAACATAGGTGTGAATGCGAACCGTCCAATGCCCATGGCAACGGCCAGCGCGATGAAACCGGAAAGAGAAAGGGTTGCAGCCGATTGCCTGGATTGCATGGAGACTCCTTGTTACACCGAACTGTAGCCGTATTCGGCGATATCTTCCAGCGTAACCCTGCTCAATACGTTACATTAACGCCTTGCTTTCTTTTTTCTTTTTCTGCCATGCACCAGCGCATTCTTATCCTCGATTACGGCTCACAAGTCACTCAACTTATCGCTCGCCGCGTACGCGAAGCCGGTGTCTACTGCGAAATTCACCCAGGTGACGTCGACAATGCCTTCATCGAATCGCTGGACGGTCTTAAAGGCATCATTCTGTCGGGCAGCCACGCTTCGGCCTACCACGAAGAATCGCTGAAGGTTCCGAGCAAGGTGTTTGAAGCCGGCGTGCCGGTTCTGGGCATCTGCTACGGCATGCAATCCATGGCGGCCCAGCTGGGCGGCAAGGTGGAATGGTCGGACCATCGCGAGTTCGGCTATGCCGAAGTGCGTGCCCATGGCCACACCAAGTTGCTCGACGGTTTGCAGGATTTCATGACGACCGAAGGCCATGGCATGCTCAAGGTATGGATGAGCCACGGCGATAAGGTTACCGCGCTACCGCCGGGCTTCACGCTCATGGCGTCCACGCCATCGTGCCCGGTTGCCGGCATGGCCGATGAAGAACGCGGTTTCTACGGCCTGCAATTCCATCCCGAAGTCACTCACACAACTCAAGGCGAAGCCATACTGGCCCGCTTCGTGACCGAGATCTGTGGCTGCGATCGCGACTGGAACATGCCCGACTATGTGGAAGAGGCGGTAGCCAACATCCGGGCGCAGGTCGGCACTGAAGAAGTCATCCTGGGCCTGTCGGGCGGGGTCGACTCTTCCGTTGCGGCAGCCCTGATCCACAAAGCCATAGGCGATCAGCTCACCTGCGTATTCGTCGATCATGGCCTGTTGCGCCTGAACGAGGGCAAGCAGGTCATGGAAACCTTCGCCGATCATTTCGGCATCAAGGTCATTCATGTCGACGCCACTGAACAGTTCATGGGCAAGCTGGCGGGCGTGTCCGATCCAGAAGCCAAGCGCAAAATCATCGGCCGCGAGTTCGTCGAAGTCTTCCAGTCTGAGGCGGGTAAGCTGTCCAACGCGCGATGGCTGGCGCAAGGTACGATTTATCCCGATGTCATCGAATCGGCCGGCGGCAAGACCGGCAAGGCAGTCGCCATCAAGTCGCATCACAATGTGGGTGGCTTGCCCGATACGCTGAACATGAAACTGCTTGAACCCTTGCGCGAATTGTTCAAAGACGAAGTACGCAAGCTGGGCGTGGCGCTGGGCCTGCCGCCGCCCATGGTTTATCGCCACCCATTCCCGGGCCCCGGCCTGGGCGTGCGCATACTGGGCGAAGTCAAGCACGAATTCGCCGACCTTCTGCGTTCGGCAGACGCCATCTTCATCGAAGAATTGCGCAAGACCATCGACCCCATCAGCGGGAAAAGCTGGTACGACCTGACTTCACAGGCTTTCGCCGTATTCCTGCCGGTGAAATCGGTCGGCGTGATGGGCGACGGTCGCACCTACGATTACGTCGTGGCGCTGCGCGCGGTGCAGACATCCGACTTCATGACGGCCGATTGGGCTGAACTGCCGTATGCGTTGTTGAAGAAGGTGTCTTCGCGCATCATTAATGAGGTGCGGGGCATCAATCGGGTGACTTACGATGTTTCGAGCAAGCCGCCGGCTACGATTGAGTGGGAGTGATCCCGCGTCTGGCACGGCCAGGCACCTGATGGCATAGGAACCCGATAAGCCCGCGCCATTGCGGGCTTTTTCGTATTTCCGTCTGGCAGGTTCTGGCAGCCGAAGGAAGCGTCAAACTGAACAGGAACAGCGCGAGGCGCATTTGCATGGGTAAGTGGATGCTAACAACGCGAAACGTCAGAGCTAGAAGAGGGTGGCGTTTGATGCTTGTATGCGTGACTGCATGATCCTATAATTGCAGTCATAGACAGCAAACTGGATGATTTGAATTATGGCGATCCTGACTGTAAGAAATGTGCCGGATGACGTGCATCGTGCTTTGCGTGTGCGAGCAGCCGAGCATGGCCGCAGCACGGAAGCCGAGGTGCGGGAGATTCTCGCGGCAGCGGTCAAGCCAGAGAAGCGTGTGCGTGTAGGGGAGGCCCTGGCTGCCATCGGCCGCAAGATCGGCCTTACCAATGAAGACTTCGCCGTCTTCGAGAGTGTGCGCGATAAGGCTCCAGCCAAACCCTTGAGTTTCGACTAAATGATCGTCCTGGACACCAATGTCGTTTCCGAGGCGATGAAACCGGAACCGGACGCTACCGTGAGAGCTTGGCTGAACGAGCAGGCGGCGGAAACCTTGTATCTATCCAGCGTCACGTTGGCCGAACTGCTGTTTGGCATTCGGGCGCTGCCGGCAGGAAAGCGCAAGGACTTGCTCGATCGTGCCCTGAACGAATTGCTGGAGCTGTTCAAAGACAGGGTGCTGCCATTCGACACAGACGCAGCACGTCACTACGCTGACTTGGCCGTGACGGCCAGGAATGGGGGGCGTGGCTTCCCGACGCCAGACGGCTACATTGCGGCTGTCGCGGCATCGCGTGGCTTCATCGTGGCATCACGTGATACATCGCCCTATGAAGCGGCAGGCGTGACTGTCATCAATCCTTGGAAGGAGGTATAGGTACTGGGAGACCCCGTAAGGGCCAAGAACAGAATCACCGAAGTCCAGGCCTTGATGCTCAGGGCGATACCGATCTGCTAGTGGCGTAGCTCTTCGATGAAACCTTACCATGGACAAGCGCGAGCTTGGTCGAGGCACTGCCTTTCTTTCATCGAATGGAGATTGCGACCATGAAGCACGTCCGTTTTTTAGCGGCTAAAACCGCGCTCGCCGCCGTCCTGCTGGCAGCATCATCACATCGACACACGCCGGCATACCCGTCATAGACGGCGGGAGCCTGGCGCAGAACGTCATGACAGCCATCGAGTCGGCGGCGTAGACGCTCAAGCAGATCGAGCAATAACAGACCCGGCTTCAGCAGTACGAAAACCAGCTCCAGAATACGGTCGCGCCAGCGGCCTATATCTGGGATCAGGCGCAGTCCACCATCAACGGGCTGATGAGTGCCGTCAACACGTTGGACTACTACAGGAACCAGCTCGGTAGCGTCGATGCGTACCCGGGCAAGTTCCAGGACGTGGCTTACTACCGTGGTTCGCCGTGATTCTCGGCCGCTGCGTGCTCGGTAACACCCTCGGGCATCGTGGATATCGGTTTCATGGTTCTGAAAGCAGGCCCTTGGAAACTCGTCGGTCTGGTCGCCCGTGGATAGCTTCATTGGTGTGGCTCTGAGCATCGGCATTCTTGTCCTGCTGGCCGTCATCACCGTCAATATGCTGCTGTTGCTGGTGTCGGGCTGGCTGCTGATGTATGCCGGCATTTTCATTCTCGGCTTCGGCGGATCACGGTGGACTTCTGACATGGCGATCAACTACTACAAGACCGTGCTGGCCGTGGTCGTGCCAATCATGTCCCGCCAGGAGCCGCGTTTCGCGCTCAACTCGATACCGATGTCGGAACCAGAATCTCATCTTACGGTGATCTCGCTCAGGCAGTCTGGCGAGTGTCGTATTGCACATTGGTGCCAATAAAGCGGACGTATATGCTTGCATAGTCCCGACAGTTCAACCCTCTTGCTCGGCGACAATCCTGGCTTCCGCCAACTCATACGCGATGGTGGCGTCGACGCGACCGATCTCCAACATCAGATCGCGCACATTAGTGCCGGCGATGCGGACGTGCTCAAGTAGGGCGCGTGACTGGCGAGCTGCCTCTTGCAGCGAGGCGCCGTCTGTGCTCTCGTCCAGAAGCAGCTTCAAGTTGGCTTCGATGCTGCGGATCTTGCCGGAGACAAATTCCGGGCCAGTGTGAGCGAACTCTACTAAGCGGTTCATGAAATGGGTGACGGCTGGTGCCATTGTCGCCATCTCGCGCACGCCCAACCGGTCCACGCGGATCCATCCCGCGTCGCGCAGGCGGTTGAAGACCATGATGGCTCGGATGGCCAGCGGCGTGGCTGGCGTCACGTCATCGCCATCCGGAGCCCAGTCCTGGTACTGGAGTTCCTCGGCTATGTCGGCCGTGATCTCGCGCATAAGGAAGCCGGTGCTAGGCGGCAACGGGGCCTCGGGCCCGAAGCGTTTGGCGTGCAGCGCGCACAGCAGTGACCAATATTGAAAGCGATTGGCTGAGGCCAGGGGCGCGAAAAGACGGTCGGGCAGGCGTTTGAAGAGCGGTGGAAAGCGCTCGGCCACTTTCTCTTGGCGAATTTGGTCTGTCAGGTCATGAACAGCCATTGCCGGCACTCCTCTGTGTGTTCAACCGCCCGCTGATATCCGGGGAGAACCTGTCGACTTACGCGCCCGGTGCCGCCATGACTCCCGGAAGGCGCTAAGCCACTTACTGGTCCGTATAGCGCTCAGCCCATACCCTGAGATGAGCGTAATATGATATGAAAAGACATACGGCATGTAAACTCGTACGTAGACGGAAGAGTGCAATATTACGCATGAAATTTCTGCGAAGAATCAAACGCGTCTGTAGTCGCTCCATCTACGTTTGGGCCCTCCGAGGGACCACAGCTCATCTTGCGGAGGAGGTGCACATGGGTCGTATCTGTCGGCGCAAACACGGCTAAAGCTACGTTCCTACCTGACCGCGCGGGTTGTTCCTTACCTGAAACCCCAAACGCCGCCCCAGGGGCCGAAATCAAAGGCATCATCTGCCATCGTGGCTGTCATTTGCTGTTCGTCAGCCAGGTTCTTCTGGAATACCATTTGACTATATTTGGAATACGCGGCCTGATTGCCGGAGTAAACGCACTGGCAAACAACAGGGTCAGCATACAGGTAGACCACTTGGTTGCCTTGATTCTGTTGAACGAATTTATTGGGCGGCAGATTTTTCAGTGAGGCTTGTTGTTCAGGAGACGTTGCTGGCTTTGGCACAAATCCGGCAGCCGACAGGAGGTCTTCCTTTCCTGAAATCACCTGTGACGGTGACTGGCAACCCACCAGGAACATTCCCAGGAACATAGCAGCGGTCATACGAATTTTCATTCTTCCCTCCAAAAGATGCTTCATTGTTTATACACGGCACAGCAAATTGCACCGAATATACACTGAACATATTCAACTGTCGGTGAATTCTGGCCGTTACAGAGATTTAGCTGATCGTCGCTGCAACCGCAAGCGCTTGCTTGCGTAGAGGTTGATGCCGATCTTTTTTCTTTTATTGACCCATAGGCCTGTCCGGCGCGACATGGGATGCCGCAGGAGGTCGATTGGGATACCACGCTGTGAACTTTATGGCGGCGTATAAGGCCAGGACCGTGGCGACGATCAGTATCGAATGCGGCCAATCCGAGAAATAAACCAGAGCGAGATCCGCCGCCACCATCACGGCGAATGCCGCCGCCCAGGCGGCTGTGATCACGTAGTTTGTCCGCACGAACTCGGGGCTTTTCCATAGATCACTGGCTACCTGCTCGCGCGCGTATTGCAGGGTAAAAGGGCGGCGTAGCGCCATGGAGGCAAGTACGATCAACAGCAAGCCGCCGTCGACGCGCAGACGCACGGCCGCAATCGGCCAGGAAACGCCCCCGGTGAAGATGTCGTATGCAGTCAGTGCGGCAAATAGGATGAAGGTGCCCCCCTCGAGTATCTTGATCTGCCGACTTCCCTTCATCCAGTCGCGCAGTATAAGTATTGCCGAGACAATGGCGCCAGCCGCCAAGCCGGGCACTACTCCGACGAGTCGCTCAATGATCACAAAAGCGATGAAAGGCGCAAAGGCTAGCAGGATCTTCATGATCGTTCCTCTATTCAAATTCGCGGTCAATTCATTTGAGGATCCACGAGCCGATGTCTATCTTGAGCGCCCCAGTAGCTTGGCTTACTGAAACTTCATGAGCCTGCGGATATTACGTTGACATAGCAAGGATTTTGCTGATCGCGATGGCTCACGTCAATCTATTTCGCGACTGCAAACATATGGAGTGTGTCGTTATCTCAATTCATGCCTGTCTGCGTATGCGAAATCCCTGGCAGGCGTGCCGTCATCCCCGTGGAGTGTCCTGGCCAATACGAGCCTGCGTAGTCACGGTACAGATTTCCGGAGACAGGTCGTTTCAGGTGCTTGGATGCATCGAAAATAGATGCAATTCGAATGTGGTAACGTGCAATAGGAGTTACGAAAATGCAAGGTGCGACAGGGTCATTAACGGGGTTTCACCCGAACATCCTGGCGGTGTCGCTGGAAGACTGGCGGGCAGCTAGTAGGCACTGGGTGCCGCGTCAAGGACTATGCCGTCTTTATACAGGAACTAATCATGACCGCTAGGATCAAGATTGATTTTGTCTCTGATGTTTCCTGCCCCTGGTGCGCCGTGGGCCTCAGTTCGTTGGAGCTCGCTCTGGCTCGGCTCGATGGCCGGTTACAGGCCGAGATCCATTTCCAGCCCTTCGAGCTTAATCCGGATATGCCACCCGATGGGCAGGACACGGTGGAGCGGCTTTCACGCAAGTATGGAATGACGCCGGAACAAGTGCGGCGCAATGGCGATACCATAACGGCCCGAGGCCACGAGGTAGGCTTCACGTTCAACATGGACAAACGCACGCGCACGTACAACACGCTGGATGCGCATCGACTCCTGCACTGGGCCGGCCTCGAAGGGCATCAACTGGAACTGAAGCATGCGCTTTTGAAGGCGTATTTCGCCGACGGCGAGAATATCAGTGCGAATGATGTGCTGGCAAGACTGTGCAGTGAGTCGGGGCTCGATGCGAAACGCGCCAGGGAGATCCTTGATTCCGACGAGTACACGACCGATGTCCGTGAGCGTGAACGTTTCTATATGGAACAAGGAATTAATTCCGTACCCGCCATCATCATGAATGATAGGCATCTCATCCAGGGCGGACAAGAGCCCGATGCATTCGAGCAGGCACTGCGTCAGGTTGCCGGCCTTTCCTGACTGATACTAAAGCTGCTGCCCCAGCATGCACCCGACCGAGCGCTGCATCGAGCGTACCGTTTTATGAGATACCCAGTCTTTGGTCAGTTCGCTGAATTCCAAAAAATGGCCAGAGCGCATATGGGCCTGGATCGCTTCCTGATTTTCATAAAGTTCATATAGAAAGAACACTGTCGGGTCTTCAGGATCCCGGCATACGTCGAAGAACTTGCAGCCCTGCTCCTCGTTGACAGAGGTGACTGCGTTGTGCCTTATGGCCGACGCAAATCGTTCAATAAAGTCCGGTTTAATATTGAACTGGACAATCAAGGCTTCAAGCATGGTGACTCCGATAGGTTGTTGTCCGGACATTTCGGTCAGCGTGTTTCTGTCCATTGCCGATGGCCCTGTGCGCGCAACATACAGGCCGGGCATAGGCCGCAGCCATAGCCCCAGACGTGCAGGGTATCACGCTGGTTCAGATAGCAGGTGTGGGTTCCGGTACGTACCAGTTCCACCAGCGCGTCGCCACCCAGTTGCTGCGCCAGTTCCCAGGTGCCGGCTTTGTCCATCCACATCAATGGCGTTTCCAGCGTGAGGGGACGATCTACGCCGAGGCTTAATGCAACTTGCAAAGCCTTGAGGGTATTGTCGCGGCAGTCCGGATAGCCGGAGTAGTCCGTCTGCGACATGCCTCCCACCAGGACGTCCAGCCCGCGCCGATAGGCCAGGGCGGCGGCCAGGGTGAAGAAAAGCAGGTTGCGCCCCGGTACGAATGTATTGGGCACGCCATCGGCCTGCATGGCAATGGCCACATCATCAGTCATGGCCGAAGTGCCCAGTTGCCCGAGTACATCCACATCCAGCAAGTGATCGTCGCCCAGACGCGAGGCCCATTTGGGTTGCTGCGCCACCATGCTGCGACGCAGTTCGTTGCGGCAATCCAGTTCCACACGGTGGCGCTGACCGTAGTCGAAACCGATGGTTTCAACATGGCCGTAGCGTGCCAGCGCCCACGCCAGGCAGATGGTGGAATCCTGGCCGCCGGAGAACAGGACCAGTGCAGCCCGGTGGGGTTGGGGAAGGGTGTTCACGCCTCGGCCAATACGGCGTCGCGCCGTTTCATGATGCGGGTGATGGCATTCAGGGCGACCCCGTACATCGGCACGAACAGCAGCAGGCTGACAGCCAGCTTGATGACATAGTCCACGATGGCGATTTCGCCCCAGTGTTCGGCCATGAAGGGGTTGCTGCTGCGCCAGAAGGCAATGCCGAAAAAGGCGGCTGTGTCCAGCGCCTGACCGAATACGGAAGCCGCGGCTGGCGCCACCCACCACTGCACATAGCCCCGGCGCATGCGGTCGAACACTTGCACGTCGAGCAATTGGCCCAGCACGTAGGCGGCGAAGCTGGCAAAAGCGATGCGGAACACGAAGCCGTTGAACTCGCCAAGTGCGTCGACGCCGTTGAAGCGGCCCTCATGGAACAGTACCGACACGATGTAGGACGCGATAAGCGCCGGTATCATGGCCCGCGCGATCACGCTGCGTGCTTCAGACTTGCCGATCAGGCGCACGGTCAGGTCGGTGGCCAGGAAAATAAAGGGAAAGCTGAAAGCGCCCCAGGTGCTGTGAAAGCCGAACAGATCTATGGGCAACTGTACAAGGTAGTTGCTGGAGATGATGATGAAGACGTGAAACGAAACCAGCAGGGCGAGGTAAAACGATAGCCGCGATTGCGGAACGAAGGGCGATGTCATGATGAACCTTTTTGGTGGATGGGGTTAGGGAACCCATGGAGGAAATGCAAGGGCGCATTATACGTCGAATCCGCAAGCCACTTGGCTTGGCGGACATGTGGCAACGCGCGGTTGGCGTCGTGCGGCGGCACCCCGCGCCACGTGCCCCACATAGCGCGGTCGATATGAGATTCTGCGATCAGAACCTGTACGTCGCGCTGGCCACGATGGAACGCCGCGAGCCGTACCAGCAGTCGCCTCGGCTCAGGCAGGTGCTGACATAGGTTTTGTCGAACAGGTTGTTGGCGTTGATGGCATAGCGCCACGACGGCGTTTCGTAGGCGAGCATGGCATCGACCAGGGTCACGCTGGGCGTGCGGGGCGCGTCTCCATCCTGGAAGTCGCCCAGCCAGCGTACGCCGGCGCCGGCAGACAGTCCGTCTACCTCGCCGATGGCGAAGCGGTATTTGCCCCAGACCGACGCCTGGTGCTTGGGCATGCCTTCAAGCTGCTCGTCCAGGTCGATGTAGTTATAGTTGGCGATCAGGTCGAACTGTCGTCCGATTTCGGTCTTGAGCTCGAGTTCGATGCCCCGATTGCGGGTTTCGCCCAGTTGCACCTGCCTGGTGGGATTGGTGGGGTCGGCGATCAGGCGGTTTTCTTCCCGCAGTGTGTAGGCGGCGGCATTGACCATCAGGTCGCCGTCAAGAGACTCATACTTGATGCCGGCTTCCACTTGCTTGCCGCGGAGGGGAACGAACGACGTGCCGGACGCATCGCGACCCAGCACAGGCGTGAACGATTCGCTATAGCTGAGGTAGGGCGACAAGCCGTTGTCGGCCGTGTACATGATGCCCAGGCGCTTGGACGTCGCGCTGCTGACCTGATCGTCTCTTTCATCGACCATGTTCTTTGAACGGTCTCGCCGCAGCCCGGCCACCGCAATCCAGTTGCCGTAACGCAGCTGATCCTGCAGATAGAAACCCATGTCGCGCTGGCGCGCCGTGGGCTGATGATCGTTGAAGGCGGGCGGCGTATAGGCCGGGTAGATCGGATTGAAAGCATCGATCAGCGGCACCGTGTCGGGTGATTCGAATGCAGACACCTTGTCTTCTTTGGAATAGGTCACATCGAAGCCGAGCAATACCTGGTGCTTGATCGGTCCGGTATCGAACCTTCCTTCCAGATGCTGGTCCGCCGACGCCATCTTCACGGTAGTGATCGTTCCGTCCGCATAACGGCTAAGCAGGCGCTTATTGATGGGATCGGCCGGCCACCCATCGGCGCCGTTGAAGGCATTGGCGTACAGACTGCGGTAATCGACTTCGTTATGCGACCAGCGCGTATTCTGGCGTACCGTCCAGTTATCGTTGAACGCGTGCTCGAAGCTCCAGCCTATGGCGCGCCGGCTGGAGTTGTAGCGATCCCAGTCGGGGTCGCCGATAAAGGTGTCGGTGGGGATCCGGCCGTTCGGGTTGGGCAGTGCAACGCCTTCCCAGGGAAAGAATTGCGCAGTCGATCCGGATTTGTCTTCTTGCAGCAAGGCCCGCAAGGTGAGCGAAGTACGAGCTGTAGGCTGCCATGTCAGTGACGGCGCAAGCACCCAGCGGTCGTCCGGTACATAGTTCACCTGCGTGTCTGAAAGACGGCCCAGCGCAACGACGCGGTACAGCCACTCGCCGTCTTCGTCGATGGGACCGGTGAAATCGGCCTGGATCTGACGGCGGTTATACGAGCCGTATGACACGCCGATCTCGCGCATGGCCTCGGCCTGCGGGCGCTTGGTGACCATGTTAACCACGCCGGCCGTGCTGCCCTGGCCATATAGCATGGACGCCGGGCCGCGCAACACCTCGATGCGCTCGAGCGTATAGGGCTCGGCACGCGTGGTACTGGTGTACCAATTGTAGTTAGTGCGAAGGCCATCCAGGAATACGGATGGTTCAGAACCGCGAATGCGGAAGCTGTCGGCGCGTGAATCAAGGCCGTATGCATCCGATCGGACGCCGGCTGCATAGTTGAGTGCATCCTGCAGGTTGGTTGCGCCCTGATCCTGGATCTCTTCGCTGGTGATCACGGTGATCGATTGCGGCGTCTCGTTCAGCGGGGTATTGGTCTTGGTGGCCGAGATGGAATTCTTGGCGATATAGCCGTCCACCGGATTGAAAGGCGATTCCGGCGACGGTTGTGCGGTGACCGTGATCGGTGCAAGGGTACGCGTGTCGTCCGGCGATGCTGACTGGGCCCATGCGGCTGGCATGCCTGCCGCCAATGAGTACGAGAGCCAGCCCGTCGCGGCAAGTGCGCGCACGACCGGCCGAGTCAATATTTTGCACGGCATATAGAGTCCTCTTCCTGTTATTTGATCAATTCAAATGGCTTGTTGCACCGAGCGCTCTTTCGCTACCGTCGCGGAAACAACCAGAATCCAACGCCGGCGACAACCGGGATTGCAAGCGCCGTCCAGGCCAGCCAGTGCCAAACGTCGACACCCAGCAGCGCGGCCAACAAGCCAAAACAGGTCAGCGCCCCAAGCACAATAGGCGCACCCCACAGCCGCCACATGGCGGCAAATTTCTGCGCTACCATCAGGAGTTCACCGGGGTCGGGCTGGAAGAGAGGTCGTAAGCCATCCGTTCGACGCGTGCGTCGTTCGCCCTGCGGCGCGCAATCCACAGATACAGGCCGCTTGCCAGCACCACGATCGTCAACAGATCAAGCAGGGCCCAGATAACCTTGAGGGGCATGCCGCCGTAATCGCCAAAGTGCAGCGGCCTCGAAAGCTCGAGCAGGTTCAGATACCAGGGTGGATGCGCCACAGCGGTCACGGCTCCGGTGCCTGCGTCCACCAGCACGGGGGTAAACAGGTGAGCGGTCAAGGGCGTGCTGCCTTTTGTCCAGATCACATAGTGGTGCGAGGTGGCGTAGCGGTTGCCCGGGTAACTGAGGCTAACCACTTCATTGCCAGGTACTGCGCCTGCGGCTGCCATCACGGCAGCGTCCATGGACGTATGCTGAGACGGCGGCGCCTCGTTGTTATACGAGGCAATCAGTTCGGCTACTTCAGTGGACTGCCACAGACCATATAGCGGTACGGCCAATTCGTTGATGACGCCCGTCACGCCGACGACGGTGGCCCAGACCAGTGTGACGGCGCCCAGCAGATTGTGCAGATCCAGCCACTTCAGCCGTGTCGAGCGCTGCTTGCGTACCGTGCCAAACGACAACTTCTTCATGAAGGGGCCATACAGCACCACGCCAGAGACAATGGCAACGACAAACAGCAGTCCCATGACACCCAGGAACAGCTGGCCGGGCAGGCCCGCGAACATGTCTACGTGCAGCGCCAGCATCAAACCCATGAAGGTGAATTGTTCTTGAGCCACTGTGTCGCCATCTTGCAGCAGCGCGCCGGTATGGGCATCAAAGCGCATGTAATGGTGCTGTTTGGGATCGGACGTGTAGGAGGCAGACATGCCGACATACACGAGCGGCTCGTGATCATCCATGTATACATACTGGACGACTTCGCCGGGGTATTGCAGGCGCGCGTTCTGAACAATATTGTCCAGGCTGCTGCGCGGTGTGCCATCTGCCACGACCGCATAAGGCTTGCCATCATCGAGCAAGTGTTCAAGCTCTTCGTGAAACACCAGCGGAAGCCCGGTAATGCAAATGATCAGCAGGAATACCGTGCATACCAGGCTGGACCATTTATGAACCCAATACCAGGACTTCAGCGATGCGGCGGCCGTCATGCCGCCCATTCCATGCCAGTAGGGACACGACAGTGTCTCGCAAGTTTTCGCATCGTAATGCCCGAATCCGTTATTAATTAAATGAGAATGGTTCTGATTTTAGTTTCGCTTATTTTAGACGTCAATAGAAAGTTTTACGTCGCAGGCGACGGGGGAATGCTTAATCCAGCAGGCGCTCGGGTATGAACTGTTCAGCACGGCCGCCGCCGCGAGCGTGCTGGGCAATGAACGGCTTCAGTGAAGAATTTACGAAGAGTTTACGCAAACGCCATCGATCGACATAGAGAATTTACGCCGCTTTCGTCAATACTTCAGCGTGGCTATTTCGCCATCCATATGCGGGAAAAAATACCTGGCATTTACGGAGCCTTTTGTCATGATTGAGTTTGTCTTGTTCCTCGCGCTGGTGATTGTCCTCGGGTGGCCATTGGGGCGCTACCTGGCGGCGGTCATGCGCGGAGATCCGATGCGCAGCGACGTCCTGTTTCGCTGGATCGAGCGCCCCATTTACGCGCTGCTGGGCGCGCGTCCTGAAATCGGCATGAGCTGGCGAGGCTATGCCGGCGCCTTTCTGCTCAGCAATCTGCTGCTGGCCATTGCTGTCTGGGTGATCTTCATGACCCAGGCTTGGCTGCCGCTGAATCCTGACGGCGTGCCCAACATGAGCTGGGACCTTGCGCTGCACACCATGGTGTCGTTCCTGACGAACACCAACCAGCAGCACTATTCGGGACAGGCGCAATTGTCCTACCTGTCGCAGATGACCGGCATTGTGGGCCTGCAGGTCATTACGCCCGTGATGGGCTTGGCTGTGGTCGCCGCCACCTTGCGAGGTTTGTTCGGTGGCCGCCAGGTGAATGCGTCGCGGGGCAGGGAAGGTGCGTCCGCCGCGATCGATGTGGGCAACTATTGGGTCGACGTGACGCGCGCCACGCTGCGTTTTGTGCTGCCGCTATGCTTGATCCTGTCGGTATTGCTCACGTCGCAAGGCGTCCCGGCCACTCTTGCGGGCGGGCCTGTGGCCAGTCCGATCGACGCCACGGCCGAGCTCAGCGAACAGAAGATTCCGCTGGGCCCGGTGGCGCCTATGGTGGCCATCAAGCAGCTCGGCAGCAATGGCGGCGGTTGGTACGGTCCGAACAGCACGGTCTCGCTGGAGAACCCGACGCCGCTGTCCAATTTCCTTGAGATGCTCGCCATCGGTCTCATTCCCGTTTCCATCATCTTCATGATCGGCCGCTTTACCGGCCGCCCGAAGTTCGGCGCGATGGTCTTCGGCACCATGCTGGTCATGTCCGTGATTTCCACCAGCCTGGCACTCTGGTCGGAAGGCTACTCCCAAACGTCTGCGGATATCGCCGTGATGGAGGGCAAGGAGCTGCGCCTGGGGGCCGATGCCTCTGCACTGTGGGCCGCCATGACTACGCAGGTCAACAATGGATCGGTCAACCTGATGATGGATTCGGCTGCGCCGCTGACCGGCATGGTGGCCATGGTCAACATGTTGATCAACGCAATCTGGGGCGGGGTGGGCTGCGGACTGCAGCAGTTCATCGTATACCTGATGCTGGGCGTGTTCATCGCGGGCCTGATGACGGGACGGACACCAGAGCTGTTCGGCCGTAAGATCGAAGGGCCCGAAGTGAGACTGCTGGCTGTCCTGGTACTGTTGCAACCCCTGGTGATTCTTGGTTTCACCGCTGTCACGCTGGCTATTCCCAGCCTGACCGGCAATTCCAATCCCGGCTTCCATGGCATCAGCCAGGTGTTCTACGAGTATGTCTCGGCCTTCGCCAATAACGGTTCCGGCTTCGAAGGCCTGGGAGACGCCACCACCTGGTGGAACGTCACCGGCGCCATCGTACTGGCTGCCGGCCGTTACCCCGCGCTGGTGATACCACTGGCCATCGCCGCCATGCTGGCGCGCAAGCGCCGCGCGCCGGAGAGCGCTGGGAGCCTGCAGGTGGAAACACCCACCTTCGCGCTCACGCTGATCGGCATTGTCGTCATTCTCACCTTGCTGCAGTTCATGCCTGTGCTGGTCCTTGGCCCCGTGGCCGATCACCTGGCATTGACGTTGCTGCTTGCACGCTGAAGGAACCCAATATGAACACTACAGACTACAAAGAAAACGTTGGCGTTGCAGATAGAGCCGCTGAGCATGGCCTCAAGCCTGCGCTTATCGATTCGTTAGTGAAACTCGCCCCACAGCACATCATCAGGAATCCGGTGATGGCCGTGGTTTGGGCAGGTACGATACTGACCGCCGCCGCCACGTTGGCCGGCCTGTCCAGTCCCGGCTTCGGCTGGACCGTAACCGCCATCCTGTTCATCACCGTGCTGTTCGGCAATTTCGCCGAAGCCGTGGCCGAGTCCCGCGGCCGAGGCCAGGCCGCGTCGCTGCGCCGGGCGCGCAAGGACTTGATGGCGCGCCGAGTCGACAAGATGGGTGCGGAAACGACTGTGCCGGCATCGGATCTGCGCCCTGGGGATCACGTATTGATCGAAGAGGGACAGTTGATCCCCGCAGACGGCGAGATCGTGGAAGGGCTTGCCACCATCAATGAAGCGGCTGTCACCGGGGAATCCGCCCCGGTGCTGCGCGAAGCCGGCACTGACCGCTCGGGCGTCATCGGCGGCACCAAAGTGCTGACCGACCGCATCGTGGTGCGTATCACGGCCGAGCCGGGCAACAGCTTCCTCGACCGCATGATCGCGCTGGTCGAAGGTTCCAATCGGCAGAAGACGCCCAACGAGATCGCACTGGGCATCCTGCTGATGGTGATGACGCTGACCTTTCTGATCGTGGTGGCGACATTGCCGTTCATCGGCGGCTTCGTTGGTGTGGAAGTCAACGTAGTGCTGCTCATCGCACTGCTCGTTTGCCTGATCCCCACTACCATCGGCGGCTTGCTGCCCGCTATCGGCATTGCGGGCATGAATCGAGCGCTCAAGGCGAATGTGTTGGCCAAATCGGGCAAAGCAGTGGAAGTGGCCGGCGATGTGGATGTGCTGCTGCTGGATAAAACCGGCACCATTACCTACGGAGACCGTCAGGCCACGGCCTTTTACGCGCTGGCCGGGGTGGACGTTGCGCAATTGCGCCAGGCTGCGCTGGTGGCTTCCTTGGCCGACCCCACGCCCGAAGGCAAGTCTGTCGTCAAGCTGGCGCGTGAAATGGGCGAAAAGATCGTCGACCCGGAGAGTGCGCACTTCATGCCTTTCTCGGCCCAGACCCGCATGTCCGGCGTGGATTTGCCGGGCGACCGGGCAATCCGCAAGGGTTCACTGGACGCCATCGCCCCCCATGTCAAATCCCTGGATGGGCACATTCCCATTGAGCTCGAAACCCGTGTGGCGCAAGTGGCCCGTACCGGCGCCACACCACTGGTGGTCAGCGATGGCCGCCATGTGCTGGGCGTGATTGAACTGTCCGACGTGATCAAGCACGGTATCAAGGAACGTTTTGCACGGTTGCGTGAAATGGGAATAAAGACGGTGATGATCACCGGCGACAATAAGCTGACTGCGGCTTTCATCGCGGCCGAAGCCGGCGTCGACGACTATATCGCCGAGGCCCGCCCGGAAGACAAGCTGGCGCGCATCCGCGCCGAGCAGGGCGAAGGCAAGCTGGTGGCAATGGTCGGCGATGGCACCAACGACGCGCCCGCGCTGGCACAGGCCGACGTCGGTCTGGCAATGAACTCGGGCACGCAGGCGGCCAAGGAAGCCGGCAATATGGTGGATCTGGATTCCGACCCGGCCAAGTTGCTGGCGGTAGTGGAGATCGGCAAGCAGCAGCTCATCACACGCGGCGCGCTTACGACTTTTTCCCTGGCCAACGATGTGTCGAAGTATTTTGCGATCCTGCCGGCCTTGTTCGCAGTCGCCATCCCGCAAATGGCGGCACTGAACGTGATGCAGCTTTCCAGCCCGACAAGCGCGGTATTGTCCGCGTTGATTTTCAACGCGGTGATCATCCCTATGCTGATTCCGCTGGCGCTGCGCGGCGTGCGTTTCAGGCCCGCCGACGCAACCGAGCTGCTGCGCAACAACATGCTGGTCTATGGCGTGGGCGGTGTCGTGCTTCCCTTCGTCGCAATCAAACTCATCGACATCGTGCTGTCAGCGACGTTCAATGTCTAAGGAAAACTCCATGGCTATTTCAACTACTTCAGGTGCGTTGACAACACGCATCACTTCACCGGCGACCCCCAGTGTGTTCGACAAGGGGCTGGTCAGGGGTGCCATCGGCCTGACCGTGATCTCGCTGGTCGGGTTCGGGTTTCTTTATTCTTTGGCAGGCGTCGGGTTGGGGCAGGCTTTCTTTCCTGATGCCGCCAACGGCAGCCTGATCGAGCACGGCGGCAAGGTTATTGGCTCGGCGCTGGTGGCGCAACCGTTCACCAGCGAGGGCTACTTCCAGCCACGTCCCTCGGCCGCCGGTTACGACACAATGTCGCTGGCGGGCAGCAACCAGGCGCGCACGAATCCCGACCTGCGCACGCGGCTGGACGAAACCCGGGCCGCCGTCGCGCAACGGGATGGAGTGGAGCTTTCCGCCGTCCCCGGCGACCTGATCACCCAGTCCGGCGGCGGGATAGATCCTCACGTGAGTCCGGAGGGCGCCGCGATCCAGGTTGAGCGGGTGGCGCGGGCCCGAGGCGTCGAGCCAGGCGTAGTGGCGAACCTCGTGGCCCAGCATACCGAAGGGCGTCAGTTCAGTGTATTGGGGCAGCCGCGCGTGAACGTGCTGGAGCTCAATCTCGCGTTGGACCGTCTGGCGGGTAGCACACCTGCCGTTGGCCCGGCGAGCACGCAGTGAAGGTCATGAGCGCCCGCAGCTGTTTTTCGCTACTATTTTCCAGGCGTACGCAACGCGCAATCTGTGGGCCAAAGCGGCTGGAAGCAAAGGATCTCGGTATGAACAGGAATAGGTGGCTACATGGGATCTGAACACGCAAAGCAGGCGGATGCCCTGATCGAGGAGTTGCGCCGTCAAGCGGCCGGGAGACTCACCGTGTTTCTCGGCGCTTCACCTGGCGTCGGAAAAACCTACGCCATGCTGACCCGTGCCCGCGAACTGCATCGCCAGGGAACAGACGTTGTTATCGGAATTGTGGAGACGCATGGGCGTAGCGAAACTCTGGCTTTGGTCGATGGCCTGCCGCTGATCCCGCGCAAGAAGGTCGACTACCAGGGCCGCGTTCTGGAGGAAATGGATCTCGATGCGCTGCTGGCCCGCAAGCCGGCGGTGGTGCTGGTGGACGAACTGGCTCACCGCAATGTGCCGGGCAGCCGCCATGAGCGGCGTTGGCAGGACGTAGACGAACTGTTGGATGCGGGCATTGATGTCTACACCACAGTCAACATTCAGCATCTGGAAAGCTTGAACGATGTGGTGCACCAGATCACCGGTGTGCGGGTCAGCGAAACCGTGCCGGACTCGGTATTCGACCGGCTGCGGGACATCCGGCTCGTGGATTTACCCCCGCGCGAACTGATCGAGCGTCTCAATCAAGGAAAGGTCTATCTGCCGGAGCAGGCCAAACAGGCCTTGCAAGCCTTCTTCTCACCCTCCAATCTGACGGCCCTGAGAGAGCTTGCCATGCAGACCGTGGCCGACCACGTCGATTTGGATTTGCGGGAGACACGCACGGCCCGGGGCCTGGGCGGCATTGCCATTCAGCGCCATGTGCTGGTGGCAATCGACGGCCGGGGGCAATCCGACTACCTCGTGCGCGCGGGCTGCCGCATTGCCGAGCGGCGCGGTGCGCCCTGGTCGGTGGTTAGCGTCGAGACGGGCAAGTCCGTGGATGCCGCGCAACCGAACGGCCTTGATCAAATTGCCAGCAGCCGGAACACGGCCACGCGCGCCGAGCAGGAACGCCAAATGGAGCAGGACAAAGCATTTGCCCTGGCGCGCAGTCTGGGAGGTTCCACCGAGATCCTGCATGGTACAGACATTGCGCAGGCATTGCTGCACGCCGCGGCGGCGCGGGGCGCCAGATCCATCGTGATCGGCCGTACCCGTGAGCGGCCGATCGCGCGTGCTTTCAATCGCACGCTCACGCAGCAACTGCTGCAACGCGGCGCACGGTACGAACTGACGATAGTCAGCACCCCGCAGGCCCGGCAGCGGTCGAGGCGCTTGCTTGACTTCAACAGTGAACGCCTGACGAGCCGCGAACCTGTTCTTGTGCTTTTGGCGACTACCGCGGCCGTCGGGGCTGCCGCGCTGGGGAAGCGTTTCCTCGGTCAGGAAGACTTGTCCATCGTGTTCTTGATCGCAGTCCTGCTGGTGGCATCGCGAACCCGCATGGTCACCGCGTTTGCGACGGCAGTCCTTTGTTTTCTGGCCTACGACTTTTTTTTCATTGAGCCGCTTTTGACCTTCGTTATCGGCGCGCAACGCGGCGTGGCCACTGTTTTATTGTTTCTCGCTGCGGCGCTGATAGCCGGCCGGCTTGCTTCGCGCCTGCGAATGCAGGTGGTGGCGCTGCGGGCGGCGAATGCGCACGCGACGGCAATGCAGAACCTGGGCAGGCAGCTCGCCAAGGCGGCGGATCTGGGACAGGTGATTGCGGCGGGGGCTTCGATGCTGCAAGCCACCTTGCAGGCCGACGCGTGGATACGCATCAACGGTGAATCCGGCCCGCAGGCGTCAGCCGGAGAACTCGGCGAGAAAGACAGGGCCGCCGCCGACTGGACGCAGCAACATGGCCAATCCTGCGGCCGCTATACCGATACCCTCACTCATTCCACTTGGTGGTTTCTTGCGGTCCGCTCGGACCGGGACACCCTGGGTGTCGTGGCCTTGCGCTTTCCCCCGGGAATGTCGCGCCTGACCTTCGAGCAGCGTAGGCTGGCCGAAAGCATGGTTGAGGATATCGGCCAGGCCGCTCTGCGTGCGCGCCTGGTGTCCGACCTGGAAGTGGCGCGGGTAACCGGAGAGACAGAGCGATTGCGCTCGGCCCTGCTGTCTTCGGTGTCGCACGATCTGCGCTCCCCGCTATCGTCGATGATAGGCGCCGCCGATAGCCTGGCGAGCTACGGCAAGGATATGAGCATGGAAGACAGGCAAAGCCTGCTTGAGACCATCAGCCTCGAAGGTCAACGGCTGGATCGCTATATCCAGAATCTGCTGGACATGACCCGATTGGGCCAGCAAGGCCTCACATTGACGCGCGACTGGATCGGGATCGATGAATTGGTGGGTTCGTCTTCCCGTCGTCTCCTGCGCTATGTGCCCGATGTGAAGGTCGAGGCTGACATCCCACCGGGCCTTCCGCTCATCCATGTGCATCCCGCCCTCATCGAGCAGGCGCTGTTTAATGTGATGGAGAATGCGGCCAAGTTTTCTCCCAGGGGCGAACCCATACGCGTGGTGATTCGCCGTACAGATGAAGGCTTGCTTCAAATCGATGTTTCCGACAAGGGACCGGGAATTCCTGAAGACGAACGGCGCAGGATCTTCGACATGTTCTACAGCGTTGAGCGGGGCGACCGGGGGCGGCAGGGAACCGGCCTTGGATTGACCATTGTGCGGGGCATCATCGGCGCGCATATGGGCGGAGTCGAGGCACTGCCGGGGCCCGAAGGTCAAGGTACTACTATACGCCTGACGCTCCGGTGGAATGAGCAGCCGACCCTGGAGAAAGCCTGAAATGAGTATCCCCAATGACGCAGCACCGGCAACGCCCGCCCTGAGGGTGCTTGTCATCGACGACGAACCGCAGATCCGAAAGTTCATCGACATCAGTGTGCGATCGCAGGGTTACAAGACCCTGCTTGCCGAGACCGGCGAACAGGGCCTGTCCATACTGGCCAGCCAGGGAGCCGATCTTGTGATCCTGGATCTCGGGCTGCCTGACCGTGATGGTCAGGACGTGCTCAAGGAATTGAGGCAGTGGTCCCGTGTTCCCGTGATTGTCCTCACGGTGCGGTCCAGCGAAGAGCAAAAGGTCTCATTGCTTGATGCAGGGGCGAACGACTATGTGACCAAGCCCTTCGGCATCGAAGAGCTTATGGCGCGTATCCGCGCGCTGCTTCGCAATGCCAGTCTTAATAGCGAGGTAACAGCCGTCTATGACGATGGTGCGCTCAGGATAGACCTTGCCAACCGCGAGGTACATCTTCGCGGCCAACAGGTTTCGCTTACGCGCAAGGAATTCTCTTTACTTTCCCAGTTGGCAAAACAGCCGGGCCGCCTGATCACGCAACCGCAATTGTTGAGAGAGATGTGGGGCCCGACCCACGAGGAAGATGCGCATTACCTGCGCATTCTGGTGGGCAAGCTTAGACACAAGCTGGGTGATGATGCTTCGGCGCCTCAATACATTATTACCGAGCCCGGGGTCGGGCTACGCTTTTTGTCGAAAGAGAAATCTCATTGAACCGTTCTGTTGTGCTACCGGATTATGTAGGGTGCGCGGGCTGGGGGCTGTCTTCGAAAGTCGCCGCACGTTTTCCCACCGGGGGCAGCCATCTTGAACGGTACGCCCAGGTATTCTCGTCGGTGGAAATCAACTCTTCGTTCTATCGCCCGCATCAAGCCAAGACCTATGCGCGCTGGGCTGCGAGCGTACCCGATGCGTTCCGGTTCTCTGTCAAGGTTCCGCGCAGCGTCTCGCACGAACTCAGGCTGCGTGCGGCGGACGCCGCGCTGCGCACGTTCGTGGACCAGGTCGCTGCACTGGGCGATAAACTGGGGTGCCTGCTTCTGCAGCTTCCGCCCAGTCTGGCGCTGAACACATCTGACGCATTGAATTTCTTCTCCATGGCGCGTGGCCTCACCAGCGCGCGGATAGTCTGTGAACCACGTCATGTAAGCTGGTTTACCCCGGCGGCCGCGGATCTGATGAGAATTGCGGGTATCGCCTGCGCTCATGCGCACCCGTTGCCGGTACCCGACGTTGAGTCGCGCGGCCATCCTCATACCCTCTATATCCGGCTGCATGGCGCGCCTCATATTTACTACTCCGCGTATAGCGATGCCTTCATCGACGCCGTAGCCTTGCAGATTGCCGAGGCGCGCCGGTCACAGCGCCAAGTGTGGTGCATATTCGACAATACCGCGCAAGGCGAGGCAATACCCAACGCGCTGACCCTGCTGGAACGGTTGAAGGCGATGAGCCCGGCTTCGTGAATGGTTCGCTGCATGCCTGGCGGCATCGTTCAGGCAATATACTTGATGAGTGACATCGCGGCGGCTGGATTAGACACCTTATGCCCGCCGATCACATAAAGATAGACATCACGCCTGCCGGTCCCCGGCATGGCCGGCGCAAGCTGATCCAGACCATCCGGCGTTGCACCCTTGGCCCAGTCCTTCGCACGCTGCGACCATAATTTCAGGATGGCCGCGGGATAGCCAAGTGCTTCGCCCTCTTGTGTGCCCATCAACCGGACATAGACGAAGGGCGCGGTGGTGTCCGCGATCAAGGGATATGGCGAGTCAACACCCTTCACCACGGCGATGCCGTACTGTCGGGCCAGTGCGATGAATTCCGGCGTTCGAAAGCTGTCGTGACGGGCTTCGACTGCGTGCCGCAGCGAAAGGCCATTGACCTTGTGCGGAAGCAACTTGAAGAACGCCTCAATGTCGCCGGCGTCGAATACTTTACTGGGTGCGAATTGCCAGTTGATCGGACCGAGCTTGTGTTTCAGCTCGGTCAAACCGCCTGTCAGAAAGCGTTCTATTGATGCTCCAGCTTCGGCCAGCACCTTGCGATGGGTTGCATAGCGTGGCGCCTTCGCGGAAAAGACGAAAGTGTCGGGCGTCTGGTCGTGCCATTTGGCGAAGGTCTCTGGTTTCTGAGCGCCGTAGAAGGTGCTGTTGATTTCTATCGAAGTGAGCTGCCGGCTGGCGTATTCGAGTTCGCGCTTTTGTGGGTGCTTTTCGGGATAGAAGGCGCCTCGCCATGGCTCGTAGGTCCATCCACCGATGCCGACCCGTATAGTCGCGCTGTCCTTCTTGTCCATGATTGTTCTCCGTAGGCTGGCCAGAAAACCACGCTAAAATCGCCGAAAATTGGGCACATGCCCTGTGCTGCGGTAAATTCGGCGGGAGTTGTAAATTGATCAGTTTGGCCAGCGGTATCATTCTTGTGACGGCGTTCGCAGTAACTTTCATTGTTGCCCGGCTCATTGTAAAAAGCCGGGCGAAACGCGCCGCTATGCAGGAGCGTATGCGCATTGAATTGCTTAGGCGCAATACGCCGCCGCCGGCACCATCGAAGAATAAAAGTAAAAGGCGGCGACAGCAACGTACGCAAGGCTAGAACGCTTACTGGCTTATTCTTTCAAGCCTATCTTCAGAAGCCGGCCTTTGGATGCGTCGGTCAATACGTACACATAGCCGTCGGGGCCGACACGTACATCGCGAATGCGCTCGTCCAGCGACTCGAGCAGCCGCTCTTCGTGCACGACTTTATCGCCATCGAGCTCAAGCCGTAACAGCGCCTCATCCTTCAGTGCGCCGATGAACAACGACTGCTGCCAGGCAGGGAAGCGCTTTGCGTCGTAGAAGGCCATGCCCGATATTGCGGGCGATACTTTCCAGTAGTGGATGGGCTGTTCCGTGCCCTCAACGCGGGCGCCTTTTGCCTCAGGTATGGCAGAGCCGCCGTAATCCAGGCCGTGGGTTGCCAGCGGCCAGCCGTAGTTCTTGCCGGCCTGCGGAATGTTGATCTCGTCGCCGCCGCGTGCGCCGTGCTCGTGCGTCCAGAGTTCGCCTGTCCATGGGTTCAGCGCCGCGCCTTGCTGGTTGCGGTGGCCGTAAGACCAGATTTCGGGGCGCGCCTGTGCCTTGCCGACGAAAGGGTTGTCGTCCGGCACACGGCCGTCGGGATGCAGGCGCACCACTTTGCCTTGCAGCTTATCCAGATCTTGTGAGGTGGGGCGCTGATTGTTCTCGCCCAGAGCGATAAACAAATAGCCTTTGTCGAACACCAGACGCGAGCCAAAATGCGCGCCATTGGACAATTTTGGAGTCTGCCGGAAGATGACGGTGAAGTTCTCGAGTTTGCGCCCGTCGGCAGACAATATGCCGTAGCCTACTGCGGTGCCGGCCTTGCCGTCATCACCTTTTTCCGCATACGACAGGTACACACGACGGTTCTGCGAAAAATTGGGCGCCAGGGCGACATCGAGCAAGCCGCCCTGCGATCGTGCATAGACGTCGGGCACGCCGCTGATCGGTTCCGACAGCTTGCCATCGGCTGTCCATAGACGTAGATGGCCGGATTTTTCGGTAATCAATGCGCCCGCCTTATCGGGCAGGAATGCAATGGACCAGGGATGGTCCAGCCCGGTAAGCAGCTCGGTGACGACGATTTCCCCTTTTTCGCTGGGGAAGCTTTGGGTCGGATTAGTCTGCGCTTGCACCTGCCAGGCGAGTAGCGGGAGCACAGCGGCGACAAGAAGACGGCGCAGCTTTTGGCCACGCGCCGGCGTGCCGGTAGCGGAACGGATGCTTTTGAACGAGGCGATGTAAGGTAGCGTCATCAATGGTCTCCGAGATCTGTAAGCTGGAAGAGGCCCGCTGTTGGTCTTGCATTCTCAACCATATCACGTTCGTTTCCGCCTACGTTGTCATCCTGGCAATAATGGCTGCCTTTCTTTACTTCACTCGTTTGCAAATGGCGTCTGCCCCGGGCAATGAACTTAATTCGAAGTAGCGTTGGCTTGGGCATGAGACTGGCCGCCGTGGCCCGCCGCAATAAAGCCGAAGTAATGGTAAAGTTGTAATAATAACAATTCTTGTTCGTATTCAGTAATTTCGTGGGGATAGAGAAGTAATGTTGGAAGTAAAGGCATCAAGGACGCGACAGTATGTAAACAAAAGAAAACTTGTGCGAATATTGACGCCGATATGGGCGTTTGGTCTGGGCGGTGCAGTATCTCCTTTGCACGCCCAGTCCTCAGATGAGGTTTCCGTCAATACCTTGAATACGGTTGTGGTGACCGCCTCGGGGTTCGAGCAAGATATCATCGATGCGCCAGCCTCGATTTCAGTGATTCCCCGGGAAAAGCTCGAGCAGGGCGCTTATCGCGACCTGACCGATGCGCTGCGGGACGTGCCCGGTGTCATCATGACCCCTTCCGATAACAATACGTCCGATATCAGCTTGCGCGGAATGGGCGCTAACTACACCCTTATCCTGGTCGATGGCAAGCGCATGAGTACGCGCGAAACCCAGACCAACGGCAGCACCGGTACAGACCAGAGCTGGGTGCCGCCGCTCGAAGCGATAGAGCGGATCGAGGTTGTGCGCGGTCCGATGTCTTCGCTATACGGATCGGATGCCATGGGCGGGGTCATCAACATCATCACGCGCAAGGTGCCCAAGGAATGGAGCGGTTCGATTCGCCTTGACTCCACATTGCAAAGCCATTCACACTCGGGCGATATGTACCAGGGCAACTTCTATCTGGCGGGTCCGATCAAGGACGATTTGCTGGGTTTGAGCCTTTACGGTGTTTACTCTCATCGCGACGAAGACGAAATAGAGCAGGGTTATAACCGGCATGCTAATCGCGGCGTGACCGCGCGTCTGTCGCTTACACCTACCCGCGACCACGATATTCTTTTGGAGGCCGGGGCTTCCGAACAGAACTACCGCTCCACACCGGGTAACACCTTGCCCTTGACCGACCCCGAGAGTGATCGCGATTTCAAGCGCCAGAATTATTCCTTGACGCATAATGGCCGATGGTCGTTTGGTACGTCAGACTCATACGTTCAACGGGAAGAGACTAAAAACGTTGCGCGGGATATGACGATCAAGAACACGGTCCTCAGCACCAGCTGGAGCATGCCGGTCCTGGAGAATCATATAACGACTGTCGGCGCCTACTACAGCAATGAGCACCTCAACGATACGACGACCAACACAATGTCGGACCGGTCAGCTGTGGAGCGGTGGCAGTATGCCTTCTTTGCCGAAGACGAGTGGCAGATGACAGAGTCGTTCGCCTTGACAGGCGGCATCCGCATGGACCGCGACAAGTTCGCGGGCGATCACTGGAGCCCGCGGCTGTACGGCGTATGGCACATGACAGACCGATGGACGTTGAAGGGTGGCGTATCGACCGGTTTTCGCGCGCCGTCCATGCGTCAGACGCTGCCCGATTGGGGCGCGACCAGCCGCGGCGGCAATATGTACGGCAATCCCGACCTTAAGCCCGAGAAGACCTTGACGAAAGAAATCGGCCTTCTATATAGCGGCGATAACGGCATGCTTGCCACGGTGACGCTGTTTGATAACGAGTTTACCGACAAGATTACCCGTGTGCCGTGCCCCGCATGCGGCCCGGTAAATTCTTTTGGGCGTTCGGCAACCACCTACACCAATGTGGATGACGCGATTACGCGCGGTGTCGAAGCCTCGCTTTCGACGCCGTTGACCGACAATCTGGATATGACGTCGAGCTACACCTTTACCCATTCCGAACAGAAGAGCGGCCAGTATGCCGGGAGCCCGCTGAACCAGCTTCCCAGGCACATGTTCAATTTCGGTTTGAACTGGCAGCCGACTTCAAAAATCGAGAGCTGGCTGAAGGTGACGTATCGCGGCAAGGAAAGCGACCCGACGCAGGGAATATCGGCCAGCACGACCATGGCGCCATCATCGACGCTCGTGGATTTCGGCGGTTCGTATGCTCTCAACAACACGGTCACGATGTACGCTGGCGTATATAACGCGCTCGATAAACGGGTTAGCTATGATGACTATGGCTACGTCGAGGACGGTCGCCGCTATTGGCTGGGTATGAGCATGAAGTTTTAATTCTGCTGGTCGGGCGCCGGAGCCGCTGCGTTCCTGTTCCCGACGCAAAAGTCCGAAAGCTTTGGAGTCGGACTAAGAACTGAGCATGCCGGCCATTGCGCTCTCGATCTCGGCAGCGCTGGGCATGGATACCGCGGCACCGTGTCGCGTAACTGAAATGCCGGCCAGTACGGCGGCAAAGTGCAGGGCGTCCGTAACGCTCAGCCCGCGTGCCAGTCCCGCGGCGAACCCACCGGTAAAGCCGTCGCCGGCACCGGTCGTGTCGACGCACTGGCCAGCGTTGAACGCGGGTGCCAGGTACACGCCATCGGCGTTGCAGAGCAATGCGCCTTTCTCGCCGAGCGTGATGACGACGTTGGCTGCGCCTTTGGCCAACAGCACTCTAGCGGCAGCCTCGGCGCTCTCAATGGAATTCACTTCGATGCCTGACAGAAGGCTGGCCTCTGTTTCGTTCGGCATGATGTAGTCGCATAGCGCGAAGATTTCGTCGGGCAGCGCGCAAGCCGGTGCGGGGTTGAGGATGGCGATTACGCCGTTTTCCCGGGAAATCTCGAGTGCGCGCACGGCCACTTCAACGGGCTGTTCAAGCTGGACGACAAAGACGGCGGCGGCCGCAATATCGGAAGCCAGCGCCTCGACATCGTCGACCGTCATGTGTCTCGATGCGCCGGGATAAACACAAATGCTGTTGAGACCGGATCGGGTGTCGACAAAGATGCTGGCCGCGCCCGTCACTTCGTCGTCCATGACCCGGGCTTGGCTGTGTATGCCTTCTTCATGCCAGAGCGCAACGGCGTCCTGGCCGAAGGCATCATTGCCTATCAGCGTGAAAAAAACGACCTTGGCTCCGGCCCGCGCAGCAGCGATGGCTTGATTGGAGCCTTTGCCGCCGTGGCTGCGCATGAAGCCATCTGCCGTAACGGTTTCTCCGGACGCCGGCATTCGGCGCCCGGAGAAAACGAGGTCTGCGGCATAGATGCCAATAACAAAGATGCCGGAGCGCTTGCTTGTCATCGATACAGTTCCTGACTACGAAGAAAGTTCCATCTCGTGCAGCTTTTCTACCCGTCGGCGGCAATCTTCGTCGGTGGAAAACTCCGCCTGCAGGTAGGACTCCACCAAGTCGGTGGCCAGCCAGGGGCCCACGATTTGGGCACCAATGCACATGACGTTGACATCATCATGTTCGACGCTCTGGTGAGCCGAATGAACGTCGTGACACACGGCGGCGCGGATGCCACGGACCTTGTTGGCGGCAATGCTTGCGCCAACGCCGGTTCCGCAGACCATGATGCCCCGGTCAGCGGCTCCAGCCTTGATCTGGTCCGTGAGTGCCCGGGCAATGTCCGGGAAATCCACTGGCTCGTCAGAATGGCTGCCGACGTCATGGACGTCGTGCCCCAGTCTTTTTACTGCTTCGATAATGGAACCCTTTAAAGACCAGCCGGCATGGTCGGAGCCGATGACTATACGCATATCACTTCCTGAATAGTAATGTGTTGAATTTATTTACTGCCGAGCATTTCTTTGGGCAGCTCGCTTCCATAGTATTTCTTGTAAATGGCATTGAGCTTGCCGTTCTCCAGATTGGTCTGGACCCAGGCGTTTACTTTTTCAAGCAATGCCTTCTCGCCTTTCTTTACACCAATGGCGAGGTCGAAATTCTGGATGACGAACAATGGCTTGAAGTTGTTTTTTCCGATTTTCTTGTCGATGGCGTTGACCAGCGATTCGGATGTGGCAACCATTTCAGCCTGGCCGCTTACCGCTGCAGTGACAAGAGTAGCATCGTCGTCATAGCGCGCAACGGTAAAGCCATGCTTGGACGCTTGAGGAGTCAGGGCTGTGTCCTGCGTCGTGCCGCGCGTTACCGAGACGGTACGGCCTTTCAGCGCTTCCAGGCTGGTGATGGGCTCGGTCTGGTATCCGGCGACGACCGATTTCAGCACAGCATATGGTGTCGAGAAATCGATGACCTCGGCGCGTTGGGGCGTTACCGACAGGGTCGAAACGACGATGTCCGCCTTGCCGGTCTGAAGATTGGGAATGCGGGTTGCGCCGGTGGTCTGGATCAGTTCGTACTCCAAACCCCAATCCTTGGCCAGCAATTGGCCCACTTCGACGTCGGCGCCAGTCGGCTCCATGGACGGGGTCAACATGCCGGCCGGTGGGATGCCCAGATCGGTTGAGATGCGGATTTTTTTGCTTTCCATGATGTTATTCAGTACATCGGCACTGGCCGCTTGCATGCCGGTTCCCAGCAAACCAGCGATGCACAGCAGGGAAGCCAATAAGTTCTTCTTGGACATAGGTTTGTCTCCTTGGTGGTTAACAACGCTTCCTACAGTTCATTCTGCAGGAATTCTTTCAGCTCGAGGGTTTGGGGGTCGTTGAGCATGCCGGGAGGCCCTTTTTCCCAAACCTTTCCGTCATGCATGAAAATGATCGTGTTGGCAATACGGCGCGCAAAATTCATTTCATGGGTGACCATGATCATGGTCATGCCGTTCTTTGCCAGGTCTTCGATAACGCGCAGCACCTCGCCGGTAAGTTGAGGGTCGAGCGCGGAGGTCACTTCATCGAAAAGCATGACCTTGGGCTGCATGGCCAGAGACCTGGCAATGGCCACGCGCTGCTGTTGACCGCCCGAAAGCTGTTCGGGGAACTGTTCCGCTTTATCGAGCAGGCCGACTTGCTCCAGCATTTTGTGGGCGAGCTGACGCGCTTGCCCTTTGGCCAGACGTTTCACCGAGGTGGGTGCCAGCATGATGTTCTCCTCCACCGTCAGATGCGGGAAGAGGTTATAGCTCTGGAAGACAATGCCCACATCGAGGCGCAGCGCTTTCAAATTGGCTTTGGCCCCGACGTCGTGCCCGCAAACTGTAATGGACCCCTCGTCGATGCTCTCCAGATAATCCATGCAGCGCAAGGCCGTGCTTTTGCCCGAGCCGCTGCGGCCTATGATGGCCACAACTTCACCACGCGCGACCTCTATGTCAATACCGCGCAGTACTTCGTTCTGGCCAAATCGCTTGCGGACGCCTTTCAGGCGGACGATGGATTCCGGGCTTGGTACTTCAGTGGTGTCAAGCATAAGCTTTTTCTCCCGCCCTGGCCTCGAGCCTGCGGCTCAGTATCGACAGGGGATAGCACATGAAAAAATAAAGCAGCGCGATCAGCAGGTAAATGATGAAAGGCTGGAAAATGGTGTTGTTGACGATTTGTCCGGCGCGCACGAGTTCGACAAAGCCAACAATGGAGGCCAGCGATGTGTTCTTGATGATCTGCACCATGAATCCCACCGTGGGCGGCGTGGCGATGCGCACCGCTTGCGGCAGGATGACTTTGGTCATGCGCTGCGTCCTGGACAGCGCCAGGCACTCGGCGGTTTCCCATTGCGCCTTGGGTACCGACTGTATCGATCCGCGCCAGCTCTCGCCCAGGTAGGCCGAGACGTATATGGATAGGGACGCGGATGCAGCCATCAGCGGCGATACAGACCACCCCAGCGACGGCAGTCCGAAATAAATCAAAAAGATCAAAACCAGTACCGGGGTACCCTGGATCAACTGAATGTATAGCGCCGTAACAGTCCTGAGCCAGCGCATGCCCGAAATGCGGCACAGTGCAACCGTAAGGGCCAGGACGCCGCCGCAACAAAGGGCGATCAGCGATAGTCCCATGGTCCACAAGGCCCCTTGCAGCAGGAAGGTCAGGTATCCAATAGCAAAACTTCCACCCATGTCCATACCCTCCGTTAAATAAGTGCTTCGAGTCTTCTGCGGCGCTTGAACAGCGCCAGCCCGAGAAGCCAGAAGGCGGCCCGGAGAAGCAGGGACAGGCAGACGTAGATCAGGCCCGTGACGATGTAGGTCTCAAGGGGGCGGTAGGTGTCGGACTGAATGAAGTTGGCGACGGCCGTCAATTCTTCAGCGGAGATCTGGGAGCAGATGGAGGAAGCCAGCATCAGAAGCACGAACTGGCTCGTGAGTGCGGGATAGACGCGCTCCATGGCTTGCTTCAGTACAACGTGCCAATATATTTGCGCACGCGACAAGCCCAGGGTTTCGGCCGCTTCGAGCTGACCCCGTTCTATGGAGTCGAATCCGGCCCGCATGATTTCAGCGGAATAGGCACCCACATTGATAGTAAGAGCCACTGCGGCAACTGTTACCGCATTCAGCGAAAGCCCAAGGCTGGACAGCCCGAAGTACACAAGAAATATCTGTACCAGCAGCGGCGTGTTGCGGATCGCCTCGACATAGCCGCCGCACAGCTTGCGTAGCCAGGTCGTGTGGCCGCGCTTTCCAATCGCGCAGAACGTTCCGACGATGAACCCGAATATTGTCGAGATGACCGTAAGCTTCATGGTGAGGTACATGCCCTGGACGATCATGTCCCACCGTGCAAACACCACCGAGAAATTCAAGTTCTCCATTGTGTTCTCCTAGCTGGGAGTCTGGTTCGACATGCGGTCATACACAGTGAAGAGGGCCTGGTTGCCGTTCGAGCCCTCGCCATGCACGCGGGCGTCGAGGTACTGCGTTGTGACCAGCGAAGTGGCCGGCAAGGGTACCGCAAGTTCGAAGGCCATTTCCTGCACAAGCTTGAGGTCCTTGAGCATAAGATCGATGCGGAAGCCGGCGGCCGTGTCGCCGTTGATCATCGCGGGCCCCAGTTTGTCCAGCATCCATGACGCGGCCGACCCACCCAGAAGCACTTCTCGCATCACTGACAAGTCCACGCCCGAGGCGCGTCCCAATGCCAATGCTTCACAGATTGCCTGGATGTTGACGCCGCAGATCAGCTGATTGCACAGCTTGAGCGTCTGTCCGGCGCCGCTTGCGCCGACATGGGTAATCGTCGTGCCCATGCCGCGGAATACGGGAAGGGCGCGTTCAAAGGCTTCTTTTTCTCCGCCGGCCATAATGGTCAGGCTGGCGTTCTGGGCGCCTACCGGTCCACCCGACACGGGCGCATCGAGAAAGGCGATGCCTTGCTGGGAAAGGTCGGCGCTGATCTGGCGGACCGCAACCGGCGCGATGGTGCTCATGTCGATGATCAGTCGCGCGGCCGGCGGATTGGCCAACAAGCCGCCATCTCCATACACCACCGACTGTACGTCCGGAGTATTGGGCAGCATGAGTACGACAGCATCGGAAAGTTGGCCCACTTCTTTCACGCTTCGTGCCGCGGTAGCGCCGTTCTGTGCGGCCAATTCGACGGCGGGCGCCGCAACGTCGTAAACCACGAGTTCGAAGCCAGCCTTTTGCAGATTGGCGGCCATGTGGCGGCCCATCGTACCCAAGCCGATGAAGCCAATTCGTTTAATCGTGATAGTGCTCATGTGGATTGCCTATAGGTCTCGTATGCGATGCGCGCTGTTTCAGCGAAACGCGATTCAGTTCAGTGCGACGCGTAGTGCTGTCTGATAGCGGCGGGCATCGCCGATCTGGAAATGCACCCTCAGCTGGCGGTCGGCCGCCTCGGCGTCCTTTTCGGCCAGCGCACGGAAAATCCGGCGATGGTCTTCAACGATCTGTTCCTTGAGCTCGGGCGCAAGATCCACTACCCCGCGTCTTTCCTTGTGCAGCTTGAGCAATAGCGGTTGCATGGAGCTGTACAGGCTGATCAGCGTTTCTGAACGGCTGGCGCGCAAGATGGCGGAGTGGAAATTGAAGTCGGCCACTCCGCCGCCGTCGGCATCGTCGATGGTGTTCTGGATGGCGGTCAGAGCCTGGCTTATTTCTTCAAGGTCACGCGCGGTAATGCGTTCGCAAGCCAGCCGTATGGCCTGGCATTCAATGGCGATCCGTGCCTGCATGATGTCGTCGATGACGCCCTGATCCTGGGCAAGGGTAAAGGCGAATATGTCGCCAAGCACGGATACGTCGGGCTTGCGGACGAAAGTGCCCACTCGTTCGCGGATCTCGACCACGCCTATCATGGAGAGGGCGCGCAACGCTTCGCGCACGACGGGGCGGCTGACGTTCAGGTGCTCGGCCAGTTCCCGTTCAGGAAGAAGCAAGTCGCCCGGGCGCAGGCTGTCGCCCAGCAATTTTTCCCGAAGGAACAGAAACACTTTCTCGAAGCCCTGCTTGGCGTCTTCAGAAGTTCGAACGATATGTGCGGTGCTTGTGGTCATGCCTGTGGTTTTACCACGGCACTTATAGTGGCTTATACCGGGGTTTTCCCTGGCTATGGTCTATAGTGGTAGCGCAAAGTCCCAGATTTGCCTTCACGACATTTGTATGCGACAGGAGGAGCACTGTATGAGCGATTCAGGCAAGAAACCAGCTACCGGTTCGACCACAGGTGCGGGGGCAGCGGCTCCCAGCGACCGTCACTCTCTCACCATAGGCCCCAATGGGCCGATTCTTCTTCACGATGTCCACTTTCTCGAGCAGATGGCGCATTTCAATCGCGAGAAAGTACCCGAACGCCAACCGCACGCCAAAGGCGCAGGCGCATTCGGCGTATTCGAGACGACCGAGGACATGTCCGCCTATACCAAGGCAGCGCTCTTTCAGAAGGGCTGTAAGACCGAAATGCTGGCGCGGTTCTCTACCGTGGCCGGTGAGGCAGGCAGCCCGGACACATGGCGGGACGTTCGCGGTTTCTCGTTGAAGTTCTACACCGACGAAGGAAACTACGATCTCGTCGGGAACAATACGCCCATCTTTTTCGTGCGCGACCCCATGAAGTTCCCGCACTTCATCCGCAGCCAGAAGCGCCTGCCGGATTCGGGCTTGCGAGACAACCATATGCAGTGGGACTTCTGGACCAATAATCCGGAGTCGGCCCATCAAGTCACTTATGTGATGGGCGATCGCGGCCTGCCGCGCACATGGCGCCACATGAACGGTTACGGCTCTCATACCTATATGTGGATCAATGCCGCCGGTGAGAAATTCTGGGTGAAGTACCACTTTCACACCGCCCAGGGTATGGAATTTTTCAATAATGCGCAGGCAGCCGACATGGCGGGTCTGGATGCGGACTATCACCGTCGCGACTTGTTCGAAGCGATTCAGCGTGGCGAGCATCCAAGCTGGACCTTGTTTGTGCAGATAATGCCCTATGCCGAGGCTCAAACGTATCGCATCAACCCATTTGATCTCACTAAAGTCTGGCCGCACAAAGACTATCCGTTGATCAAAGTGGGTACCATGACACTGGACCGCAATCCCGAGAATTTCTTTGCCCAGATCGAACAAGCCGCTTTTTCACCGGGCAATACGGTGCCGGGCATCGGCCTCTCGCCGGACAAGATGCTGCTGGGAAGAGCGTTTGCCTATAACGATGCGCAGCGCAACCGGATCGGTACGAACTTCCATCAGTTGCCCGTGAATCAGCCGAAAGTCCGCGTCAATACTTACATGTTCGATGGGCAGATGGCTTATGAACACAGCGGCAATGCGCCGGTCTACGCGCCCAACAGCGGCGACCGCACTTGGGCCGATCCATCCGGCAAGGTCGAAGACGGCTGGGAAGCCGACTGCGAGATGGTGCGCTCGGCCTATACGCTGCATCCCGAAGACGACGACTTCAGCCAGCCTGGCACATTGGTGCGAGAAGTCTTCAATGATGAGCAACGCGACAGGCTGGTCGAACAGGTTGCAGGCAGTTTGCTTGGGGATGTGCGCAGTCCAGTACTGGAGCGGGCGTTCGAGTATTGGAAAAGCATCGATCCCGCTGTCGGGGGACGGATTGAGGAAAAGGTGCGTGCAGGCAAAGCCGCCGAGCCCGCGGTGGGCATGGGCGAAGCCTGAGCCATGGCGGGACTGCCGTTGGTGAAGGTTTTCTTGCCGGGGGCAGTCCCGAACAAAGCGATCCTGACTTTTGCGAGTATGGCCTCTGGCCGTTCTAGTGTCGCCTTCTGCGATAGTACAGAAACGTATAGACACCGAGGTTGCCCAGGACCAGCAATACCGCCAGCAGTGTTTGCATGCCTCTTGTAAGGCCCGGGGGGTATATTGCCAGCAGCAAATAGTGTTCGATAAAACCGCCGGTGTAGCCCTCATTTCCCGCCATTTGCCGCAAGCTATTTTCCAGCGGCGTCAGCGGGCATATCCAACCCATTGCGATAACGACAGCTCCCCACACCAGGGCGGGTAGATGCAGCAAAGCGATCAATGGTTTCCACAATGCCAGCAAGCCTCCGAACATCACAAATGCGATGAATGCGGCATGCGCCAGCAAAACGAGATCGGCAAGGGTCTGGTAGATCATCGCCTGGTCACGTAAGTGTGCCGTGTCGCGAGGCATTCCCGGTGCCGAACGAGTTTTGACGCATGGCTGCTGGATACCTCCTGGTCGCTGTGGAAACCTGTGCCGCGCACTGCGCGCCTTGACCGCTCGTAACACCTCGACATAGGCGATGGCACATCGAAATGCCGGTTCATGTTACTACTGATCGCGGCGCTAGCTGAAAGCTTCATGGTAGCGCCGGTTTGCAATGAACAGGGTTAATGCATGACAAAAAGCAGTTTCAGTACAGGTATGGACACAGCGCGGGTCGGGGCCTGCTTCATGGTCATCGTCTTGCACGTGGCAGCGGTCAATTTCAGTGTTTTCGACGACCAGTGGTGGGCGTCCAATTTCTACGATTCTCTTACGCGCAGCTGCGTCCCGGTATTTTTAATGATTTCCGGTGTCTTGTTGTTGAACAAGCAGGAAGATATTCCCGCGTTTTTCACCAAGCGATTTGTCCGCATACTTCCCCCATTGCTTTTCTGGTCGCTGTTCTACATGATCTGGAACAGCCTGCAGGGCAGGGGATATGGCGCCTGGCCGGAATGGATCAAGGCGGTAGCCAGTGGGCCTGTCGTTTTCCACTTATGGTATCTGTACGCGATACTGGGCATCTATCTGTTTGTGCCGCTGCTGCGCCATGTCTGGGCCTCATCCCAGCCGTCCGACAAAAGAGCTTTCTTGTTGCTGTGGATGCTTGTATCGGGATGGCCCATCGTCGGAGCAGGCTTCGGGCTCGACAGCGATTTTTCACTATTGTCTTCGGCGACGCCGGTGATAGGGCTTATGGGTTACCTGTTTCTGGGCGCCTATGTATACGAGATATATCAGAACAAGCTTTCCAAGGCCCAGTACTGGTGGGCCAGCGCTGGGCTTTTCATTGTGTTCAGCGTGCTCACGATGGTCGCGACGTTCATCTATTCCAGACATGTCAATGCACCCAATGCCTTGTTCTACGATTACCTCTCGCCGTTGGTCATGGCGGCATCCGTTTGCATTTTCAATGTTCTGTATGGCCTGGGCAGCAAGCTGCGGCCCTATGCAACGGTATTGAACCGCTTATCCGCATGCACGCTGGGTGTGTATTGCATCCATATATTCGTGATGGACCGATTCGAAGCCATGACAGGTCTTCTCGGGTCGGCGAAGTCGTCCTGGTGGTCTATACCGTTTACCGCGTCCCTGGTATTTGCCGTGTCGCTGTGTCTCATCATGTTGCTCAGGCGCTTCCGGCCATTTCTTCACGTGACCTGAAGGGTGCTGGAGCCGTGTGGACGGCGACGGTTGCGCTTGTGGTTGGCCGTCAAAGCACCTAACATGGGGCAGGTATTCTTCCCAGCCCAAGGAGTGTCGCGATGACCAACCATGTCTATAAGCAGCTCGAACTGACAGGCTCTTCCAGCGTAGGAATCGAGGACGCCATAAACAACGCCATTGCCAAAGCGCATGAAACTGTACGCAATATTCAATGGTTTACCGTCACCGAAACACGCGGTCATGTGACCGACGGCAAGGTGGCGCATTGGCAGGTTTCCCTGAAAATCGGCTTCACACTGGAATAGTTCGGTCAGCGCGGCTGCATCGTTTCGTTCAACAATGCGCACATGTGTTGCCAGTGCGATCCTTGCCAGAATATCCCCTCGCAAACATCGCAAGTGCTGAAGTCTTCATAGATTGCCCGGGTGCGCGGGGGTATTCGATGCCATATCGCGGCTTTGTCGATAGGGCGCAGAGGCGCATTGCATTTGAGGCATAAGGAAAAAGGTCGTGCGCTCCGGCTCAGGTCCAGCCTATCGACAACCTCGCGTAGTTGTTGCTCGGACTTCAATGCCCGTACATAGCAGCCGTGTGTAATGGTTCGCCGTTTCAGCAGTTCCCGGTCGCGGGACAGCACGATGCGATGCTGGCGCGCGGCAATTGATTCGATTTCATCGTCCTGGTAATTGTTTTCGTATAGCGTATCAAAGCCGGCCAGCCGCAACAGGCGCGCGAGCCCTCCGAGATGCGCGTCGGCGATGAAGCGCAAGGTGCGCAAAGGACGGTCGCGCACGCGCAACAGTTCGCTTACATCGAAGGCTTCGAATTTGGGATAGACGGCTACGCGGTCGCCGTCGTTCAACATTCTGTCGAAGTCGACCGATACGCCATTGATCAGCACGATTTCAACTTCCGTATGTGGGACGCCCAGGGCCTCTATCATGTGCTTTACCGTGGCAGCGCGTGCGCAAGGGGCATCAAAAGCCCGTCGGCGCCGTCCAGGTGCAAGGAAATCGTTGAGTTCTTCGTAGAATCGGAAAGTAGCGGTAACCATGGCGCCACGCTGCAGTGATTCGGAGCCTGCGACGCTTCGGCCGGCGCGGTCAGCGTACAGGCAGGAAATTGAAAAAAAGCAGGCCCTGCATATAGTTGATGCCCACTCGTCGAAGGTTCTCGTCCAGCAAATTTGCCACCAGGTCCAGACGCCCGACCAGTTGTCCAAATTCCCGTTCGAAGCTGAGATTGGAGATGTCGTCCGAGATCTCGTTGGCAAGAAGCAAGGGGCGGCCGGCAGCGTCACGCCGCGTAGCCAGCAGCCAAGCTGCAATTTCTACGTTTCTTGCCGCATTGTAAACATGCTGTGCGTTCAGTACATCGGTGGCATAGAAACGTATCTTGCCGTTGTGGGCGCTCACGATCGTATCGGACAGCCCGAAGATGAATGTTCCTACACGATCACCCTGGTAGTCGGGATCGAGCGCCAGGGACAGAATTTCAATATCGTGCAAGGCGGCCAAATCGCGGGGACCCTGGCCGGTCTGGATGGCCTGTTGCCCCTTCTTCACTGCTTCGGCAAGGCTTCGGGCGCCCGTCTTGCGCCATTCGTCCGGATTTCTGCGATAAAGCTTTTCAAGCAGACGGCTCAGGCTATCGAGATTGTCCCGCATGGCGATGGTGACGGTACGGTTGAAATCGGTTTGCCCGAGCTGGTCAAACGACATTTGCTCGTTATGAGGCTGTGGGGACCCGGGCGCAGGCCCCGTCCCCATGCACCCCGACAAGGCCATGGTTGCGACCAGCGCCATCCATGCCACACTGCAACGCTTCATTGTGCCGCCGTTTCCCTGACGCGCCGTACGGTGGTGGGTCACCGGCGCATTCCCGCAGTCAGATGCCTTTCGACCCAGCGGCTATACCGCGACATGCCGTAGCAGCAGACGAAATACACGAAAGCAATGAATAGATAGCCTTCCACGAAGAACGCTTTCCAGTTGGGGTCACCCAGTGCCAGGCGTAGTGCACCGGTAAGATCGTAAAGGCTGACGATGGTGACGAGCGATGTGTCCATGAAGGTGCTGATGAATGTATTGACCAGGGGGGCCACCACGATACGCAAGGCTTGCGGCAGGCTAATCTTGCGCACCGTTTGCCAGTAGGTCAGGCCCATGGCGGCCGCGGCTTCGTATTGGCCGCGCGGAATCGCCTGCAGCCCACCCCGGATGGTTTCCGCCAGATAGGCAGCCGTAAACAGAATAATGCCTATTTGCACCCGCAGCAAAACATCGATATTCATTTCCGGTGGAAGAAATAGCGGAAACAGGAACGAGGCGGTAAATAAGACGGTGATGAGCGGTACGCCGCGTACGATCTCGACATAGAACACACAGAAGCTGCGGATTACCTTCAGCCTGGAGCGGCGCCCCAGGGCGATCAGTACAGCGAGCGGCAACGCAAGAAATAGGCCGACCACGGTGAGCAGCAGCGATAGCGGAAATCCGCCCCACAGGTTGGTCTCGACGTAGGACAGACCGAATACGCCGCCGCGCATGATCAACAGGAAGACGGTCAACACGACCGCCCACAGCAGTAACAACCATTTCCGCCAGAAGACGCGCCAGCAACTGGCGACCACGGTCGCCATCATGAGTGCGGTTCCGACCAGCGGGCGCCACTGCTCTGCGTGGGGATAGCGGCCAAAGAAAATCAGCCTGAACTTTTCGGCGATCAGCCCCCAGCAGGCGGCCTGATGATCCAGCTTGCGGCATGCCAGGAAGTCGGGCACAAAGACCGCATCGGCAATCCCCCAGCGGTAGAGCCTGGGCAGCAGCCACAAGGCCAGGGCAAGAATGGCAAGGGTCACGAGGCTGTTCTTCCAGCCGGCAAACAGATTGGCGCGCAGCCACTGGATACCGCCAGCCGTCTGAACAGGAGCGGAAAGGGGAGCGCCCGGCTCCAGCAATTGATTTGCAGACATCATTTACCTTATCGTTCTACCAGTGCCATGCGCCGGTTATACCAGTTCATGAAGGCGGCGATTATCAGACTGATGCTCAGGTAAACCAGCATGATCACCGAGATGCACTCAAGCGCTTGTCCGTTCTGGTTCAGGGAAGTATTGGCGACGGACACGATGTCCGGGTATCCCACCGTAACGGCCAGCGACGAATTCTTGGTCAAGTTCAGATACTGGCTGGTGAGGGGCGGGACGATGACCCGCATGGCTTGTGGCAGGATGACCAGCCGCAAGGCTTGGGCGCGGCTCAGGCCCAAAGATGAGCACGCCTCGGCCTGCCCGTGGGCGACGGCCTGGATGCCGGCGCGGACAATTTCGGCGATATAGCTGGCCGTGGAAATCGTGAGCCCCATCAACAGAGCAAGGAATTCTGGTGTGAGGGCGGCACCGCCGCTGATGCTGAATATGGTTGCCTCGGGTATGTCGAAATCAGTCGGCGCTCCGCCGATAAGCCATCCCGCTACAGGCAGGGCGACAATAATGATCAGCGCAGGGTAGAGTATGCGCGGTGCGGCGCCCGTAAGGTTTTGCCGGCGTCTAGCCGCTTTGTGCAATAGCCAGGCGCAGACCGGGCCGGCAACGAGCCCGGCAATAGACAGGTACCAGCCCATGGACCAGACGGGTACCGGGAGTTGCAGGCCGCTTTTGCTCAAATAGACATGCGGAAGCGGCCGGATGGCGTCGTGCGAAGAGGGCAAAAGCTGCGTAATGACCAGGTACCACGCCAGCAACTGGATAAGCAGAGGAATGTTGCGCATGGTCTCGACATAACCGTCACACAGTTTGCGCAGCAGGAAATTCTTGGACAGGCGTCCGATTCCGATCAGGGTGCCGAAGATGGTGGCCAGAATAATCCCGGCAATGGAAACGCGCAATGTATTGCTCAGGCCAACGGCAAATGCACGCAGGTAAGAGTCGCTGGGTGCGAAGGACAGCAGACTTTCGCCGATATCGAACCCGGCGGATTGCGACAGGAAGCCAAAACCCGTGCGTATCTGCATCATTGTCAGGTTTTTGCTGGTGTTCGACCACAGATACCACACTACTACGGCCAGGACGACGATGGCGATGGCTTGATAGTAGAATCCGCGTCCGCTTTCTGTCGACCACGAGAGTTTGTGTTTCGGCCTGATTTTCTTCGGGGGCATTAAGGCTCCAAACGCAGAAGGAACAGGGTGGCCTGTTCCTTCCGAGCTGCTTCTAAACGTTTTAGCGTACTGGCGGAGCGTACATCAGGCCGCCGTTGTTCCACAGATTGTTGACGCCGCGAGGCAGATTCAATGGGGATTTCTCGCCCATATTGCGGTCGAAGCTTTCGCCGTAGTTGCCTACCTGCTTGACGATACGGTAGGCCCAGTCATTATCGAGGCCCAGCAGCTTGCCCATGTCTTCGCTGGTGCCCAGCAGGCGCTGGATATTGGGGTCTTTGCTTTCGGCCTTGATTTTGTCGACGTTGGCCTGCGTGACACCGAACTCTTCGGCGTTTTGCATTGCGAAGAGCGACCACTTGACGATGGAGAACCATTCGTCGTCGCCGCGCCGTACGGCGGGCCCGAGTGGTTCTTTGGAGATCACATCAGGCAGGATTGCATAGTCGTCCGGCTTGGCGCTTTGCGTGCGGATGCCTGCGAGTTCCGACATGTCGGTGGAGATGACCTGGCATCGGCCGCCGAAGAAGGCGGTATGTGCCGCTTCGGGAGAATCGAATACCACGGATTTATAGGGAATGCCGTGAGCGGCGAAATAGTCGGCCACGTTCTTCTCGCTGGTCGTACCCGCCTGCAGACAGATCTCGGCATCCTTCAGTTGCTTGGCACTGGCGATGTTGAACTTCTTGGGCACCATGAAGCCTTGTCCGTCGTAATAGTTGATGCCGGCGAACACCACGCCCAGGGATACGTCGCGCGTCATGGACCAGGTGGTGTTGCGCGAGAGCACGTCGATTTCACCGGACTGCAGGGCGGTAAAGCGTTGGGCGGGATTCAATGGCACGTACTTGACTTTGCTTGCATCGCCCAGCACGGCTGCGGCGACTGCGCGGCAGAGATCTACATCCAGGCCATGCCACTGACCCTTGCTGTCGGCGCCGGAGAACCCCGGAGCCGAGGTGTTGACACCGCACACGAGCTGGTCTTTTTCTTTCGCGCTGTCTAGCGTCTTGCCTGCATGGGCGGCGCTGCCGGCTGAGGCGAGCGCAAGGCCCAACGCGGCGGCTGGTAAGTAATGGCTGAGTTGCACGAGATCTCCTTTTGTTATGACCGGTCTATATTCATTTGACCGCGCATTATAGTGAGGTCAGTCATAATGTGTAATGGGTTCTATTACTTACTGAACACGTACAGGAGCGTATGCCGTGCACACCATAGGACTGATCGGCGGTATGAGTTGGGAATCGACGGTTCCCTACTATCGTGAAATAAACCTGGCTGTGAAGGAGCAGCTCGGAGGACTGCACTCCGCCCGTATTGTTCTTTACAGTGTGGACTTTCAGGAGATCGAACGCTACCAGCATGCCGGCGACTGGGCCGCAGCCGGCCACGCGTTGTCGGCAGTAGCCTGTTCACTTGAAGCGGCAGGTGCTGATTTCCTGGTTTTGTGCACGAACACCATGCACAAGGTGGCGGACGAAATTCAAGACGCTGTCGATATTCCGCTGCTGCATATCGCCGACCCTACTGCCGGAAAGATAAAGTCGGCTGGTTTGTCGAGAATAGGGCTGCTGGGCACCCGCTTTACCATGGAGCAGGACTTCTACAAGGACAGACTGCGCGACCGCCACGGACTGGACGTGCTGATACCGCCGGCCGATGACCGTGAAACCGTGCATCGCATCATCTACGACGAGCTATGCCTGGGTCTGGTCAAGCCCGAATCACGAATCGAGTACCGGCGCATCATTGCCGCACTGATCGACCGGGGCGCGCAAGCGATTATTCTGGGTTGCACTGAAATTTCGCTTTTGATCGGCCAGGATGATGCGGGCGTGCCCTTGTTCGACACGACGGCCATCCACGCCCGCGAGGCCGCCGGGCTTGCCCTTGCGGAAACCGTGCCGGCGGCACAGAACGGCTAGGAAGGGCGGAGCGAGCGTTTACGAATGTGCCTGACCAGGACTATCACTCCGGCGGCGGCCAGAATCAATAGCAGCGCGGCTTCTTCGTAGCGCCTGATATCGGCAAACAGCCACTCCAGCGTATGACCGAACAGGTAGCCTGCCGCGGTGAACAGGCAAGCCCATATTGTTGCACCTGCCAGGTTGAACAAGATGAAACGCCAGGCAGGGACGTCGCTCATGCCTATTGCAATCGGCCCTGCCGCCCGTAGGCCATACATGAAACGAACCCCGATAATGGCGCCGGCCTGATAGCGGACAAGCCAGCCATTTACGCTTTCTACCCGGGAATTCCATTGGGGATAGCGTTTCAGTACTGTGTGGCCATGCAGCCGCCCGAGCAAGAAAAAAAACATGTCGCCCAGCCATCCACCGCATAATCCGAAGAGGACGATGGGCAGGAAAGACAAATAGCCTTGATGGGCGGCAAAGCCGGCCAGCACCAGTACTGTCTCGCCTTCCAGCACCGTGCCGATGAATACTGCCAGGTAGCCGTGTTCGGCAATGAAATTTGTGATCATTGCTGCTTATCCCTCAGTGAGCGGCGGCAGGCGCCGCTTGACCGGCGTGGTCTTGACGATAGCAGTATTAGTTTCTGCCTGATTGGCGAGCTTGTCCAGGATGGTATCCAACTGCTCCATGGAGCGCACATTCAATCGGGCGATGAAGCAATCTTCGCCCGTCACCTTGTCGCATTCGGTAAATTCCGGAATGGCCTGGATCTGGCGCTCCACCAAATGCAATTGGCCTGGCAGAGGACGTATGCGAACAATGGCCTGCAGGAGATAGCCAAATGCCTTCGGGTCGACCGTTACCGTATAACCTGTCAGGACACCGCGTTCTTCCAGGCGCCGCAGACGTTCGGCCACGCTGGGCGACGACAGCCCGCTGGCGCGGGCCAGCGCCTTGAGCGATAGCCGCGAGTCTTCCATGAGTGCCGCTATGATGATGCGGTCGATTTCGTCATGCATTTTTGTTTAATAGGCAAAGTATGAATATTATTGCGCAATAAAAAGGTAATGGGACTATTCTGCTTAATTTTATCCATAGATGATCAGCATGAAAAGGCTCAAACTTTGCTTGTCTGAATAAAGGAGTTTGGCTATGGAAAATCAAATAAAACGCGGCTCTCTGGAGATGGCCGCTGCAATGACGATATCCGGCACGATCGGATGGTTCGTTCTGATGTCCGGGCAGCCGGTGCTCGACGTGGTGTTCTGGCGGTGCCTGTTCGGGGCAGCCACCTTGTTGGCGATCTGCGGACTGATGGGATTTCTTCGCCCAGGCCTGCTGTCCTGGCCTGTATTTGGTCTTGCGGTATTGAGCGGAGGCGCAATCGTAGGAAACTGGGTTCTGCTTTTCGCCGCCTATTCCGGCGCATCGATCGGGATCGCCACGGCGGTCTACAACACACAGCCGTTCATGCTTGTGGCCCTGGGCGCCGTGTTCCTGCACGAACGCATTACGCTGGACAAAATGATGTGGCTGAGCCTGGCCTTCATCGGCATGCTGGCCATCACTCAGTCGCATGACGCAGCCGGCAGCGGCGGGCAGGCTTACTTGTTGGGTATTGCGCTGGCGCTGGGGGCAGCTTTTCTGTACGCCATCGCAGCGCTTCTGGTCAAACGGCTGACCGGCACGCCTCCACACTTGATTGCCCTGATCCAGGTCTGCACGGGCATCCTGCTGCTGGCGCCATTCGCCGACGTTTCCGCGCTTCCCGAACAGACAGCGATGGCGTGGATCACGCTGTTGTCGATGGGCATTGTGCATACCGGCCTTATGTATGTTCTGCTTTATGGCGCCATTCAGAAGCTGCCCACCGCTCTGACGGGCGCTTTGTCCTTCATCTATCCCGTCGTTGCGATCCTGGTCGATTGGGTGGCGTTCGGGCATCGCTTGCAGTGGCTGCAGTGGCTCGGCGTCGCGGCGATTCTTTTTGCGGCTGCTGCCATGCGGCAGGGTTGGACGTTTGGGCGGCTCCTGTGGTGTATACGATGCGGAGCACGTGCAAAGTAATACGCAGCGCTTCGCACCCCCCGCGAAAAGCCAACTAAGCCCAGACGGCGCTCACTGCGCTATAGATCTCTTCCACGCGTCGAGTTCTTTGCCCGGCTTCACAAAGCCGAGCGAATATTCGAAGCCGTGGAACGCAGCGCAACCAGGTATTTATCGACCGCTTCATGCTCATTCACTTGTCCAGTCGGCAGGCTGACATTGATCGCGGCGAGTGCCTTTCCTTCGAAATCCTTCACGGTCACTGCCAATCCGCAAATGGCTTCATCCAGCTCGCCGTCTACCCAGGCATACCCTTTCTCACGCGCGGCGAGAATCTCGCGGTGGAACTCCTGCTTATCCGTCACTGTTTGATTAGTCAGCCGCTTGAAGGGTGCCGTTTCCAGGAAGTGCTTGAGTAGCTCCTCTCCGGACTCTGCCAGCAAGGCTCTCCCCATTGACACTGCGTTTGCCGGTAGGCGGCTGCCCAGCGTCGGGCTTGCGCGAAGAATTTTGTAGGTCGGCACACGCACAACGTACACGATCTCGTTTCCGTCGATGATGGACATGGCGCACGATTGCCGGATGTGCTGTGAAAGCTCTTCAAGCTCGAGTTGCGCCTGACGCCAAAAGGGTAGCGAATATAGATACGAGAGTCCTAGATTGAGTACCTTCGGCGTAAGCGCATAGCTTCGTCCATCGGTGCTTGTATAGCCCAGATCGGTGAGGGTAAGCAGATAGCGCTTCACAACGGAGCGGCTCAACTCAGTGTCTTCGGCCACGCTTGCGATGCTCATGCCGGGTTTGTTGCGGCCCAAAGCTTCAATCACTTGCAGGCCACGGGCAAAAGTTCGCACAAAAGATTCGCTCTCGGGACTAGCCATCGGTGTTCTCCTTCTCATTACACGGACGCAGCATACCCGACTGTTCAGCCGTCAGGCCGATCGAGCCGCCATGTTTTACGTGAACTCACACATAACCGAATGCAGGTATTTCGGCAGCATTCGTTGACACGACCTTTGCTGCGGCCTACAATTGTTCGTAGAGCGGTTATACATAACCGCTTAGCGGTTATTTTAGCCGAAATTGATTCTCAGCATATCCATTCCGGAGGCGCACATGGATTACAAATACGACACCGATTTCTGGGCGGGGAACGCTGCCCGGAAGATCTGGGACGACATCGTCCCCGGTGAGCCACGCAAGACTCTTCCCTACACGCTAACCAAAGAAGCTATCCAAAAGCTTTGTAAGGCAACGGGCGACATGAATCCCGTCTATGTCGACGAGGATTACGCCAAGACTACAAAGTGGGGAGGGATCATTGCTCCGCCATCCATTCACGTGCTGTTGATGTTCTCATGCACGCCGAATGACGACTGGATGCGCAGTCCTGGCACCATTAACGCCAGCCAATCATGGAGTTACAACATTCCGGCGCGCCCGGGTGACGTGATTACCCTGCAGGCACGGGCGCTCGACAAGTTCATTAAGGGCGATCGGCTCTTTGCTATCCATGACAACGTCTTCTTCAACCAAAACAACGAAGTGATTTGCTCCGGCCGCGGCTGGACGATCCGTTCCATGTAAGGAGCAAGAATATGGAAACTGCTTTCAATATAAAGGAAGGTCAGCGCATCGAGGGCCCTTCGTTCAGTCCCACGCGTGAAACCATTTGGGAATTTTGTGAAGCGTCCCTCGATTACAACCCGCTGCATTGGGACGACGAGTATATGAAGTCGAATTTCGGAAAGACGAACTTCGGCGGCATCATCATGCACGGCATGTCCAACTTCAGCCTCATCACTAAGATGATGACGGATTGGGCTCTGCCACAAGAGGGCATCCACCGCCGGCTTGAGACCCGTTGGAGGTCTCCAGTAAAGCCCGGCGATACGATTACCCCGGCGGGCGTCGTTAAAAAGATCAAGACCACTGAAAAGGCGAACTGGGTCGTCGTTTCTGTCGAAGTGAAAAATCAAGATGACAAGCTTGTGGCCGAAGGCGAGGCCATGGTGGAGTTCCCCCTTTAAAGTGAAGCGTGACGGGGTTGCTCATTGCGGTCGCCCCGTCATTAATAACTATCCAAGATCAGGAGACGAAGCATGAAAAACATTATCCGATTGATTACCGGTATGGCGGCATCCGTCGTATGCAGCACTGCCATGGCAGCAAGTTATCCCGACCGCGCGGTGACCGTCGTCGTTCCCTTTCCTGCGGGCGGCACTACGGACGTATTGGCTCGCCATCTGGGCAAGGCTCTGTCTGACGAATGGAAGCAGCCTGTGGTCATTGAAAACAGGGGCGGCGCAAGTGGCACGATCGGTTCAGCTACCGTAACGCGCAGCACGCCAGACGGCTACACCTTGTTGCTCACAGCTACGCACCACATTATCAATCCGACCTTGTTGAAGGACACTATTTCCTACAACACCAAGGAATCGTTTACCAACCTGGCAATGGTGGCGACCGTGCCCAATGTGCTCGTGGTCAACAAAAAATTTGAGCCCAAAAGCGTACAGGAATTGATTGACCTCGCTAAAAAGAAGCCCGGTGAAATCAACTTCGGGTCGGCAGGCATCGGCGGCGCAAACCACCTGTCTGGCGAACTGTTCGCACACATGGCGGGTATCAAGCTTACTCATATTCCTTATCGCGGTGCGGCGCCTTCCTTGAACGACCTGTTGGCCGGCCAGATCCCAATGATGTTCGACTCTGTTCCCGGTGTGCTCGGCCATATCAAGTCGGGCGGCTTACGAGCGCTAGGCGTCACGTCGGCTGAAAGAGTGCCGCAACTTCCCGACGTACCGACAATCGACGAAGCGGGCGTGAAGGGCTTTGAGGCCATCGCAATGTTTGGCCTGTACGGCCCGGAGGGCATCCCTCAGGAACTTGTTCAGAAAATCAACCAGGACGTGAATACGGCCCTTGCGTCACCGGAGCTTCAGGAAAAGCTTTCCGCGCTGGGTGCCACGCCGGGCAAGATGACGCAAGCTGAGTTTGATACATACGTCAACAAGGAAATCGATAAGTGGGCCGAGGTGATCGAAGCAGCGGATATCAAGCTGCCTAAATAACGTACGTTCCCACACTGAAGACGAGGACATTATGCTGGATAACGCGCTCGACCCGCTTGCCGCGGGCATGGGTCACTCTACCAATGACAAGGCTCTGTCGAATATACGGGTTCTGGATCTGTCGCGGATCCTGGCCGGCCCCTGGTGCACGCAAAATCTGGCAGACCTGGGGGCGGAGGTCATCAAGATCGAACGGCCCGGCGCCGGCGATGACACCAGGGCTTGGGGCCCCCCGTGGCTGCCAGGACAGGACGACAGCCGCGCGGCTGACTCTTCTTACTACTCTGCTGCCAACCGGGGCAAGAAGTCAGTCACGGTCGACATCACGACCCCTGAAGGACAGGACCTTATCAAGCGGTTGGCGCGTTCCAGCGATGTCTTCATCGAAAACTTCAAAGTGGGCAACCTGAAGAAGTACGGGTTGGACTATGAGTCCATTCGAAAAGAAAATCCGGCCATCATCTATTGCTCCATTACCGGATTTGGACAGAACGGCCCGTATGCCCATCGTCCGGGGTACGACTTCGTCTTCCAGGGCATGGGCGGAATGATGAGCGTCACTGGCGAACGGGACGATTTACCCGGCGGAGGCCCGCAAAAAGTGGGCATTGCCCTCGCCGATATTATCACCGGCATGTATTCCACCATTGCCATCCTCGCTGCTATCAACCACCGAAGCAAATCCGGCAAAGGTCAGAACATCGACATGTCCCTGCTGGATTGCATTGTGGCGCTTGGCAGCAACCAGGTCACAGGTTACTTCGCGGGTGGCAAAGTCCCTGGCAGAATGGGCAACGCACATATGAGCCTGGTGCCCTACGGGGTATATCCGACGGCCAATGGTCACATCATCATCGCGATCGGCAATGACGAGCAGTGGCAACGCTATTGTGCAGTCATTGGCAGGGCCGATCTTGCCGCTGATCCGGATTTCAGTCGTGTGACGGGCCGCATCGTCAACCGTGAGCGGCTCGATGTCGAGCTCAGAAAGACGATGCAGACCGAAGATTCTGTCACCTGGCTTGAGGTCCTTGAGAAGCACAATGTGCCTTGCGGGCCAATCAACAATTACGAGCAGGTCTTTCAGAACGAACAAGTCATTCATCGAAACCTTCGCGTGGATCTTGAGCGGGAAGACGGCGCCCGAATCGCTGCGGCGGCGTCACCTCTGAGGCTTGCCGAAACGCCTCCGTCGTATGACCGCCCGCCACCTCTGATCGGCCAGCACACGGACGAAGTGCTCCATGAACTGCTCGGCCTGAATCAGGTGGCGTTGGAAAAGCTGCGTGCAGCCGGCGCGATCTGACGCTAACGACTCTCGACAACAGACACTACATCGAAGGAATATCACTATGCACGACGCATACATTTGCGACGGTATCCGCACGCCATTTGGGCGTTATGGCGGCGCTCTGTCCGCCATCCGAACTGACGACCTGGCGGCTCTGCCGCTCCGCGAGCTGATGTCCCGCAATCCACAGGTGGATTGGGCTGCAGTTGATGACGTCGCGTTTGGCTGCGCGAATCAGGCGGGCGAAGACAATCGCAATGTTGCCCGTATGGCGACGTTACTTGCCGGCATGCCGGTCGGCGTGCCGGCCTCGACGCTGAACCGGTTGTGCGCCTCTGGCCTGGATGCCGTCGGCACCGCTGCTCGCGGCATAAAGAGCGGCGAAGTACAGCTAATGATTGCCGGAGGCGCGGAGAGCATGTCCCGATCGCCCTATGTGGTGGGGAAGGCGGATCACGCATTCTCGCGTCAACAGCAGATGTTCGACACGACGCTCGGATGGCGGTTTGTCAATTCTGCCATGCAGCGCGGCTTCGGTATCGATTCCATGCCTGAAACTGCCGAGAATGTTGCTGATCAGTTCAGTATCTCGCGCGAAGACCAAGATGCCTTTGCCGTGCGCAGCCAGCAGCGTGCTGCGGCAGCCATCGCCGGTGGGGTCTTCCGTGAAGAGATCATGCGGGTCGAAGTGCCGGGCAAGAAAGGTACGCACACGATTGTCGATCAAGATGAACACCCCAGACAAACGGACCTGTCGACCCTTGCCCGGCTCAAGCCCATTGTGCGCGAGCAGGGCACCATCACCGCGGGCAATGCGTCCGGAGTCAACGACGGCGCATGTGCGCTGCTGCTCGCGTCCGAGCACGCAGCAACGAAACACGCCCTAACGCCCCGGGCCCGTGTGGTGGCTATGGCGGTGGCGGGCGTAGAGCCGCGCATCATGGGATTCGGTCCGGCGCCAGCAGTGCGCAAGGTCCTGGCTGCGACAGGTCTCACGATCGATGCCATGGACGTTATTGAACTTAACGAGGCTTTCGCAGCCCAGGCGCTGGCGGTCACGCGAAATCTCGGTCTGGCCGACGATGCTGAACACGTCAATCCAAACGGGGGCGCGATAGCGTTGGGTCATCCATTGGGGGCCTCTGGCGCCCGGCTTGCTTTGACCGCGGTCAACCAACTGCATCGCACGAAAGGGCGATATGCCCTGTGCGCGATGTGTATAGGAGTAGGTCAGGGCATTGCACTCGTGTTGGAGCGCGTGTAAACATCGCCATCAAAGAGGATCGGTCTTATGACGAATAAGGTAGTCGAAAGCGCGCTGCAGGCGGTTAGCGGCATTCCGCACGGCGCCACGGTTCTGGTAAGCGGCTTCAGCGGCGCGGGTGTTCCCGAGACACTCATTACCGCACTGCTCGAGCACGGTGCGCGCGACATGACGCTTGTGCATAATAACGCGGGCAATGCGGACACGGGCGTGGCGCGCTTGCTCGCTGCCGGGCGTGTTCGCAAAATAATCTGTTCATTTCCGCGGTCCTGGGAGTCGCATGTTTTCGAGGGACTTTACCGTAAAGGAAAAGTGGAACTCGAATGTGTCCCCCAGGGCACGCTTGCTGAAAGGTTGCGGGCAGGGGGGTCTGGCCTGGGCGGTATCTTTACGCCCGCTGGCTTTGGAACAGAACTGGCAGAAGGCAAGGAGACACGCATGATAGATGGCCGCGGCTACGTGCTCGAGAAAGCCCTGTCGGGAGACTTTTCTCTTGTCAAGGCTCACCGCGCGGATCGTTGGGGCAACTTGCAATATCGCATGACTGCTCGAAATTTCGGGCCGGTGATGTGCATGGCAGCGCGCACCACGATTGTCGAAGTCAACGAGGTCATGCCTTTGGGTATGCTGGACCCGGAATGTGTAGTTACTTCCAGTGCATTTGTGCAGCGTATAGTGGATTTGAAAGAGAGGCCGGCATGACTGAATGGCAGATAGTCTCACGCGAAGAGATGGCCAAACGTGTGGCGCGGGATGTCCCGGCAGGCGCGGTTGTAAATCTGGGCATAGGAATGCCTGAGCTCGTGGGCAATTATCTTGCTCCAGAAGACGAGATCATCATTCACACTGAAAATGGAATTGTCGGATCAGGGCCGACGGTGGAGGGCGCGCTGCGGGACTTCGACCTAATTAACGCGGGCCGCAAACCGGTGAGCCTTGTACAGGGCGGCCACTTTGTCGATCATGTAGACTCCTTCGCCCTTGTCAGAGGCGGCCACTTAGACATTACTATCCTCGGGGCCTTCCAGGTATCCGTGGATGGCGACCTTGCAAATTGGTCTACAGGTGATGCCTCTGCTTTGCCTTCGCCAGGTGGCGCGATGGACCTTGCTGTAGGCGCGCGTGAAGTGTTTGTCATGATGAATTTGTTCGGGCGAAAAGGAGAGTCGAAGCTGGTGGAACGCTGCACGCTCCCGCTCACGGGCGCCGGCCTGGTGAGACGGCTCTATACGGATATCGCGGTGTTCGATCTCGCAGGGCCGCAGCCCATGGTCCTCGATCTTGCCCCCGGAGTGGATCTGGATGATCTGTCCGAGCGGCTCAATCTTTCGTTGATTACATCGGCTGGCGGAATCGGCTGTTATGGCAGCAGCGCATAGAACAGCAGTCGCTGCATCAATTAGCTTTTCCCTTAAGGACTGCAACGGCCGTTCGCCGGCTCACGCCACGCAGCGTGGCCCGTTCGCCCCGGAGATGGTACTCGCCAGTTAAATACGCGGTTGTAGTCCACAGAATGACGAATGGGCGACGTAGCCCCTTGTCGGTCGCCCACACATGGCACTCCAGGCCAATCACCCAGCTTCGCGGGCTTCCAGATCCAGCCGGTTCATCAACCTGCGTGCGTCGAATGGCGCCTGCACCTTCTTGTCATTGTCGAAGTAACAGAAAACATCGCGTGCGGTGCGCCGCCTCGCGGGTTTGCCGACTACGCGCTGTGCGTCTTCTGGTTCGCGTCCAGCAGCCCATTCCTTGATTCTGGCGGCCCACCGGTCCAGTGCGGAATCTTCGTACTTTCCACCGTAGGCCGTCTGCGTACCACGCAGTCGCATGTAAACGAAGTCGGAAGTCAGATCCTCGGCATAGGGCCAGCCGGCGACAGAATCGGACAGAACCAGAGCGGCGCGGTATTTGCGTAGCAGCCTGATGAAGGCCGGATCGACGAAACTCTCGTGGCGAAATTCGATGGCATGACGCAATTTGCGTCTGCGGGCCGGAGTGATGCACGGTTCCATGACGCGTGTGTCGTGTTGTTCGACGATGGCAGCCGCTTCATCGGTATTTGTCGGCAGCAGATCAAGTATGCGTTCGAAACTGGCTTTGTCGAATTCGAATGTAGGGGAGAACTGCCACAATTTAAGGTAGTGGCTGGAAAGAACAATAAAGCCGCCCGGCCCGGGATGCGCGTGTATTATTGCAGGCTACCGATTTGGTGTTTCAATCGACCTGTCATCAATAAGAAGGGGAGCAATAATGGTCAGTACAGCAGGTGTGGCGTTGGTAACGGGGGCAGGCAGCGGCATCGGTCGCGCTGTGGCGCTTGAGCTTCTTGTTAATAACTATCAGGTCGTACTGGCCGGTCGCCGCGCGGATGCGCTTGAGCAGACGCGCGAACTCGCGGGGGAGCACGGTCCGCGCGCCGTGGCGATCCCGACCGATGTCACCGACGAGCAATCCGTGCAGGCATTGTTTGCCAGGATAGCAGCTGATTACGGCCGGCTCGACCTGTTGTTCAACAACGCCGGGCGGGGCGCGCCGGCCGTACCCATCGAAGATCTGCCAGTGGATACCTGGCGCGCTGTGGTCGACGTGAATCTTACAGGCATGTTTCTTTGCGCGCAGTCCGCCATACGCTTGATGAAGAAGCAGCAGCCGCAGGGAGGACGCATCATCAACAACGGTTCGATTTCTTCTCACGCTCCACGCCCGTACTCGATAGCCTACACGGCCACCAAGCATGCCGTATCGGGCCTGACCAAATCGATCTCGCTCGACTGCCGCCCGTACAACATTGCCTGCGGCCAGATCGACATCGGCAATGCAGCTACCGAGATGACCGATCGCATGGCCGCCGGCGTGTTGCAGGCCGATGGCAGCACAAGGGCCGAACCCCGCATGGACGTTGGGCATGTCGCGCGTGTGGTGGCGCATATGGCGCAACTGCCGCTTGAAGCCAATGTGCAGACCATGACCATCATGGCAACCAACATGCCCTTCGTCGGACGCGGCTGATTTTGGCAAGGCAGATCATGGCTATCGATAACAGCGAACACAGCAAATCCGCCGACGATGTCCTGGCGTTCTGGCGGGAGGCCGGGCCGCAGCGCTGGTTTCAAAAAAATACCGCCTTCGACCGTGAGTTCCGCGACCGTTACCTGGAATGGCACTTGGCCGCCGCCCGGCGCGAACTCGATCATTGGCAGCGCACTGCCGGTGGCGGGCTGGCATTGCTGATTCTTCTGGATCAATTTCCCCGAAATGCTTTCCGGGACACCGCCCACATGTTTGCGACCGACGAGCTCGCACGCTATTTTGCAAGCGCCATGGTGGGTTCGGGTCTGGACCAGGAAATTGAACCGGCATTGCGCGTGTTCTGTTATCTGCCTTTCGAACATTCGGAATCGCTGGCCGACCAGGAGCGCTCGGTGGCGCTTCAAGTCGATATGGATCCGTCGACCCGCGCATTTGCCGACGAACACTATCGCATCATCGCGCGATTTGGCCGTTTTCCTCATCGCAACCGTCAATTGGGACGTATAACCACGGCGGCCGAGCAGGCCTATCTGGATGGAGGCGGGTTCGCCGGCTAGCCAGCGTGGCCTGCGAACGAATTCCCATGCCCGTCCTGTTTGCCATCGCTGCTTTGTTCATCATGCAAGTCCTTGGCGAAGTCCTGGTCCGCCTGACCAGCCTGCCTTTGCCGGGACCCTTGGCCGGAATGCTGCTGATGCTCGCAGCGCTTATTTTCCACGGGCGCGTGCCGGCCGGCCTGCGCGATACCTGCCATCACGTGCTCAAACATTTGATGTTGCTGTTCATACCGCTCGTAGCGGGCATCATGCTGCACTTTGGACCGCTCGCCAGCGAATGGATTCCTTTCCTGCTGGCCTGCATCGGGGGCGTTGCACTCACGATCGTAGCCACCGCGTTGAGCTTCCGCTGGATGCTCAGGCGGGTCAGGACGCCGGAACCATGACCGGCGTATTGCAGGCGCTCTGGGTCTTTCTGCTCGATTCCACGCTTTTCTGGTTGACCCTTACCGTGCTGGTGTACCTGGCAGCGGCCGCGGCCTATCAGCGCAGTGGCGGAAATCCTTTGTTGCTGCCGGTCCTGACAGGCGTGGTTTTCATCATCCTGATGCTCATCGCAACGGATACGCCTTACTCCGTGTATGCAGAGCGTACAAGCTTCCTTCCGTTCCTGATAGGCCCTGCCACCGTGGCATTGGCCGTGCCGCTGTATGCACAGCTGCCGCGGCTGAAGCGCCTATGGCGGCCCATACTGTTTGCCTTGCTTGCCGGTTCAATCACGGCCATTCTTTCGGCAATTGCCATTGCGAAGCTTCTGGGCGCATCGGTTCAAACGCAGCTCTCGCTGGCCCCGAAGTCCGCGACCATGCCGATTGCCATGGAAGTCGCTGCCTTGAGTGGCGGATCTCCCTCGCTGACTACGGTTGCCGTTGCCATCACCGGTATCGCGGGCGCCATCATGGCAGGCTGGTTGTTGAAGCTTTTGCGCGAGGATGACCCACAGGTGGAGGGATTTGCGCTGGGCCTGGGCGCCCATGCAATCGGCACGGCTCGCGCTTTTCAAACCAATGATACGGCGGGGGCATTCGCAGCGCTGGGCATGGGCCTGAACGGCATTGCGACGGCAATACTGGTGCCTTTGCTGCTGGCCATATTGGACCTGTTTTAGGTGGTGGCCCGACAGTCGCGTCAAATAGTATTATCCTGATGATGAGCAGCACAAACAGAATAATTTACGGAGACCAGGATGCCCAGCATTTTTGACCAGGATTTGCCACAAACCCCGGCGAATTACGCCTCGATTTCGCCGCTGTCTTTTATCGAGCGTTCGGCCAGCGTCTACCCGCAACGCCTTGCCATTGTGCATGGAACCGGTCCCGACGCATTGCGGCGCACCTGGTCACAACTTTACGACCGCTGCCGCCAACTGGCCAGCGCGCTGGAAAAAAGCGGGGTGTCAAAAGGCGACACGGTAGCGGTCATGCTGCCCAATACTCCCGCCATGGTCGAGGCGCATTTCGGCATTCCCATGGTTGGCGCAGTGCTCAACGCCATCAATACACGGCTTGATCCGCAAACGGTTGCCTTCATGCTCGACCACGGCGAGGCCCGGACAGTCATCGTCGACACAGAATTTGCCCCCGTCATGGCCAAGGCACTGGCCTTGCGCAGCTCGACCTCGCCCATACAGGTCATTGATGTAAGCGATGCCCTGTACACCGGCGACGCGAAACCGATCGGTAGCATAGACTACGAAGCGTTCATCGCCGACGGTGATGCCAGGTATGCCTGGCAATTGCCCGAGAACGAGTGGGACGCCATTGCGCTGAACTACACCAGCGGCACCACCGGCAATCCAAAAGGGGTGGTGTATCACCACCGCGGCGCCGCCACCGCCGCCATTTCGAACATTCTTGAATGGGACATGCCCAAGCATGCCGTCTACCTCTGGACGCTGCCCATGTTTCATTGCAACGGCTGGTGCTTCCCGTGGGCCATTGCCGCGCGCGCGGGGGTAAACGTATGTCTGCGCAAGGTGGAGGCCAAAGCCATATTCGACGCAATCCGTGAACACGGCGTCACGCATTATTGCGGCGCGCCCATTGTGCACAGCTTGCTAGTCAACGCATCCAGTGCAATGAAAGAGGGCGTTCCATCAGGCGTCAAGGCCATGGTCGCGGGGGCGGCGCCTCCGGCCTCGATGATCGAAGGCATGGAGCGCCTCGGTTTCGACCTGCTTCACGTTTATGGACTGACCGAAACCTATGGACCGGCCACGGTGTGCGCCAAGCACGATGACTGGAACACGCTCGACATAGGCGAACGTGCGCGCCTGAATGCGCGCCAGGGGATTACTTATCATCTGGAACGCGGCATTGCCGTCATGGACCCGCAAACCATGCAGCCGGTACCGGCCGACGGCGAAACCATGGGCGAAATCATGTTTCGCGGCAATATCGCAATGAAAGGTTATCTGAAGAACCCCAAGGCTACGCAGGAAGCGTTGGCGGGCGGCTGGTTCCATAGCGGCGATCTTGCCGTGATGGACCCGGACGGCTATGTGAAAATCAAGGATCGCAGCAAGGACATCATTATTTCCGGGGGCGAGAACATATCGTCCATCGAAGTCGAAGATATTCTTTATCGCCATCCCGATGTCCTGGCCGCGGCCGTGGTTGCGCGTTCCGACACGCGCTGGGGAGAAACCCCTTGCGCATTCGTCGAGTTGAAGGAAGGCGCCGACGTTACGGCCGACGCCATTATCGAACACTGCAAGAAGCATCTTGCCGGTTTCAAAGTGCCCCGCGCCGTCGTGTTCTGCGAGCTTCCCAAGACGTCGACGGGCAAGATACAGAAATTCGAGTTGCGTAAAAAGGCAGAATTGCTCGACGCCGCCACAAGCTGAACACCGCGGCATGGCTATGCCATGCGCTAGACTATTATTTTTCTCTCACGGAATCCAAGGTATGCCAACATTTGATGTCGTCTCCGAAGTCGACAAGCATGAACTCAGCAACGCTGTCGATCAAGCCAGCCGCGAACTGGCCACCCGCTTCGACTTCAAGGGTAGCGACGCCAAGTTCGAGCTCGACGGTTTCGTGGTCACCCAATCCGCCTCCAGCGTTTTCCAGCTGAATCAAATGCTCGATATCCTGCGCGGGCGCCTGTCGGCCCGCGGCATCGACGTGCGTTGCCTGGACGTCGCGCCGCCACTGGAAAATCTGGGCGGTGCGCGGCAGAAGATCACGATCAAACAGGGTATCGAACAGGCCATTTCCAAGAAGCTGATCGCTGCGCTCAAGGCGGACAAGCTTAAGGTCGAAGCCCAGATCAACGGCGAGAAACTGCGCATCAGCGGGAAAAAGCGCGACGACCTGCAGGCTGCGATCGCCTTGCTCAAGAAGACCGACGTCGAGTTGCCTCTGCAGTTCGAGAATTTCCGCGACTAATTTCCGCGACCGATTCCACGACCAAGGCGTGCTTGGCGAAGACACGCCGGCGCGCTACGGGCCTCAGTTCTTGAGCCGGTATCCCGACTTGAATATCCAGTAGACCAATGCCAGGCAAACGGCCAGGAAGAACACCGTCATGCCCAGGCTTACCAGGACATTCACGTCGGCGATGCCATAAAAGCTCCACCGGAAGCCGCTGACCAGGTAGACCACAGGATTGAACAGCGTCACGGTTTGCCAGAAAGGCGGCAGCATATTGATGGAATAAAAGCTTCCTCCCAGGAAGGTCAGGGGCGTCACGATCAATAAAGGCACCAGCTGCAGCTTTTCAAAGCCGTCGGCCCAGATGCCGATAATGAAGCCGAACAGGCTGAACGTGATGGCGGTGAGCACCAGGAACAGCAACATCCAGAAGGGATGGTCTATTTGCAGCGGCACGAAAAAGCCCGCGGTGGCCAGGATGATGGCAGCGAGAATAATCGACTTGGTAGCCGCCGCGCCGACGTAGGCCAGCGTGATCTCCGCATAGGAAACAGGCGCCGACAGGATCTCATAGATGGTGCCGGTGAACTTCGGAAAGTAGATGCCGAATGAAGCATTGGATATGCTTTGTGTCAGCAGCGACAGCATGATCAGGCCAGGTACGATGAATGCGCCGTAACTGACGCCGTCTACTTCGGTGATGCGGTGGCCTATGGCCGCGCCGAATACGACAAAATACAAAGAGGTGGAAATGACGGGGGCGACTATGCTTTGCAACAGCGTGCGCCAGGTCCTGGCCATTTCAAATGCGTAGATTGCGCGGATGGCGTGGATATTCATGGTTTGTGGACCAGTTTCACAAAGATTTCTTCAAGAGAGGTCTGTTTCGTTTCCAGATCCTTGAACCGTATGCCGGCGCTGCTCAGATCCTGAAACAGCGCGATGATGTCGTTGTGCTGACGCTGGCTGTCGTAGGTATAGACCAATTCGGTGCCGTCCACGGAAAGCTCCAGCTGATAAGCGGCAAGTGATTCTGGTACGGCATACAGGGGCTGGGGCAGGTGCAGTATCAGCAGCTTTTTGCCCAGCTTGCGCATGAGTTCGGTCTTTTCTTCGACCAGTACGATTTCGCCGTTGTTGATGACACCGACGCGGTCGGCCATCTCTTCCGCCTCTTCGATGTAGTGGGTGGTCAAGATAACCGTAACGCCCGTGTCACGCAGCGAACGCACCACTTGCCACATTTCCTGGCGTAGCGATACATCGACGCCGGCCGTGGGTTCATCAAGAAACAGGATTTGAGGCTCATGCGACAGCGCCTTGGCTATCAGCACGCGCCGCTTCATGCCGCCTGAAAGCGTAATGAGCTTGTTGTCCTTTTTGTTCCACAGTGATAGGGCGCGCAGTATCTTCTCTATATGCTCCGGGTTGGGGGCCTTGCCGAATAGTCCGCGACTGAAACTGACCGTGTCCCAAACCGATTCGAAGGCATCGGTGGTGAGTTCTTGCGGCACCAGGCCGATTTTTGAGCGCGCCAGGCGATAGTCGCGAATGATGTCGTGACCATCGGCCCGCACGGTGCCGGATGTAGGACTGACCAGCCCGCAGATTATGCTGATGAGCGTGGTCTTGCCCGCGCCGTTGGGCCCAAGCAGCGCGAAGATTTCACCCCGGCGTATGTCCAGATTGATGTTCCTGAGCGCCTGGAAACCGGATGCGTAGGTCTTGTCCAGATTGGATACCGAAATAACGGGTGACATAATGATTTCCGAATTCGACTAGGGCACAATACCATAATCGGAAACCCTGATCGATTTGATAACCGGGCTTGTATGCCATCGACATTCTCTTGCAAGACAGCGCTGTTGACGCCTGCCCAAATGGCGGTCGCCGATTGCGCGACCATCGCCGCGGGCACCAGCGGAATGGCGTTGATGGAAGCCGCCGGTTCGGCAGTGGCCAATGCCGTCGGAGCGCGCTGGAGCAAGAGACCTGTGCTTGTCTTGTGCGGCCCCGGAAATAATGGCGGCGACGGATTCGTCGCCGCCCGTCATCTTCGTGTTGCGGGCTGGCCCGTTCGCGTGGCCTTGTTGGGCAGTGTGGAACATCTGTCCGGCGATGCGGCAAGGCAAGCCGCTTTATGGGCTGACGAAGTGCATGCGCTTTCGGTCGATCTGCTCGACGGCGCAGCGCTGGTCATCGATGCTTTATTCGGGGCCGGGCTGTCCCGGCCCGTCTCCGGCACGCCGGCCCAGGTACTGAAGGCCGTCGTCTCGCGCTGCATTCCTGTGTGCGCGGTCGACGTCCCCAGCGGTCTTGACGGCGCCAGCGGGCAAGTGCAGGGTGTTGCCGCCAGGGCCGATATCACCGTTACCTTCTTTCGCAAGAAGCCGGGCCATGTGCTGATACCTGGCAAGCGTTTGTGCGGTGAGGTCATTCTTGCCGATATCGGTATTGCCGATGCGGTTCTCTCCAGCATCGAACCTGCCGCATTCGAGAATTCATCGGCCTTATGGATGGATTCCTATCCGTGGCCCGATGCTGAAGGCCACAAATATCAGCGCGGCCATGTGTTGGTAGTGGGCGGGGCCACCATGACCGGCGCAGCAAGACTGGCTGCGCTGGCCAGCGCGCGGATAGGGGCGGGCCTGGTCACCGTGGCGTCTCCCAGTTCCGTCTGGGCCATATACGCCGCCGCGTTGACCAGCGTAATGGTGCAGCGCGTCGACGACCTGAACATGCTGGACCAGTTGCTCTGCGACGAGCGTAAAAATGTAGTTGTCGTCGGTCCGGGGGCGGGGGTGTCCGACAGCACGCGCGATTATGTGCTGGCCGTGCTGGCACGCGGGCGTTCGTGCGTGCTCGACGCCGATGCCATCAGCGTCTTCGCCTCCGACCCGCAGTCGCTATTCGGCGCCATCGCAGGCCCTTGCGTGCTCACACCGCACGAAGGCGAGTTCGGCCGTCTTTTTGGCACAAAGGGAAACAAGCTCGAGCGCGCAGTCCTTGCGGCCAGGCATAGCGGCGCAGTGTTGGTGCTCAAAGGTCCGGATACCATCATTGCGGCGCCGGATGGGCGGGCCATCATCAACTCCAACGCGCCTGCTGACTTGGCGACAGGCGGCACAGGAGACGTCCTCACGGGCTTCATTGCGGGCCTGATGGCCCAGGGAATGGATGCTTTTCGTGCTGCAGGCGCTGCCGTATGGCTGCATGGCCGGGCGGCAACGCTTTTCGGTCCGGGATTGGTCTCTGAAGACCTGCCGAAGATACTGCCCAGGGTGCTGCGCCGCCTGCGGCGTAATGTGGAGCAGGGCCAAGGGTGATAATCGCAAGCCTTATCGATCATCGCTCTAGCTTTATCGGCATAATGTTTGTCTTGCAACGTTAAGCACCAAGAGATTTCCCGTATGTCCGACGTTATTGCCTTGATCTTCGACTTTGACGATACCCTCGCTCCCGACAGCACGTCGGGCTTTCTGACGGATATCGGGGTCGATGTTCAGCGTTTCTGGAAGAACCAGGTCGACCCTTTGCTGTTCGAACACGACTGGGATCCCGTGCCCGCCTATCTTTACCAAATGATTGAACTGTCAAAGACTGGTGCGCATGGCCTGATCGACCGGAATCGACTGGAAGACTGGGGCCGGCGGCTGCCTTTGCACGCCGGCGTGGAGACCTTGTTCGGACGACTGCGCGCAATGGTGAAAGACCAGCATCCGCAAGTCCAGCTGGAGTTCTATCTGATTTCCAGCGGTATCGGCGACGTGGTGCGCCATACATCCATCGCGCACGAGTTCACCGATATCTGGGCTTCGGAATTCATCTATGACGCTCAGGGCGGCATACACTTTCCGAGGCGAGTCGTCAGCTTCACCGATAAAACGCGCTATCTGTTCCACATTCAAAAGGGCATCATCGGCGCGTCGTCGCGCAACAAGCCTTTCGAAGTCAACAAGAAGGTGGCACAGGAAAAATTGCGCGTTCCCTTTGAGCAAATGATATTCGTGGGCGACGGGTATACCGATATACCGTGTTTTTCATTGATCCGACGCTCAGGCGGCGTCGCCTTCGGTGTCTGGGACCCGAAACACCGCGACAAGCGCAGCCGCGCCTGGGGGTTTATCCAGGAAGGTCGGGTGTCCAACCTGAACCAGGCACGCTACGACGAGCAAGCCGAGCTTTACCAATGGCTGGAGGAGGCCGTGGAGAGCCTGGCTGGCCGTATTTCCTTGAACAACCGGATCTATCGTGGCTGAATCAGAGGTATTCCCGCTTTTATACAGTGCGGCAGACGAAGCAGCCATGCAGGCGGCGCTACAGCAGGCCGAGCTGGCCTACCAGGTTGGCGAGGTTCCTGTTGGCGCCGTGGTGCTGGACGCAGAAGGGCGGATCATAGGACAGGGCTTCAATCGCACCATCACCGATCACGATCCCACCGCACACGCCGAAATCGTGGCGCTGCGCCAGGCCGCCGCTGCCTTGGGCAACTACAGGCTGCCCGGGGCCAGCCTGTTCGTTACGCTGGAACCCTGTGCCATGTGCATGGGGGCCATGCTGCATGCGCGTATCCGCAGGGTCGTTTATGCGGCCACCGACCCCAAGACCGGCGCTTGCGGCAGTGTGTTGTGCGTGCATGCCTACCCTCAACTTAATCACCAGACCTCGGTTACCGGCGGTTTGCTGGCCGCCGAATGCGGCGATTTGCTGCGGCAGTTTTTTCGCGAACGGCGCCGCAAGGCCGCGCCCTAGACGGCGACGGCCGCGGCCGCAGCGCATGAATTACTATATCTTCCTTTCTCTTGCACCTTTTCGCTTACAGACGAGATCACAATGACGCACGCGGCGCACGACCATGATCATGACCATTCCCACGAAGATCATGAGCACCATCATCACCATCACGAGCACCCGTCGCCCCAAGGCATTTATCTGATTTCGCCTTCCGGCGCCGTGTCCGACCCGCTGGCTGTGGAACTCGCACGCGAACGATTGGGCGAACTGGGTTTCAAGACGGCGGTCGACCGTACTGCGCTTGCTGTGCATGAACGCTTTGCGGGCACCGACAAACAGCGCCTGGCCGGCATTGCGCGCGCCTTGAAGCAGAAGCATCCTATCGTCATGGCAACAAGGGGCGGCTATGGCCTCAGCCGCCTGCTTCCTTTCATCGACTGGGCCGCGGTGGCCGACAGCGGAAAACTATTCATAGGCCAGAGCGACTTCACGGTGTTCAGCCTGGCTTTGCTGGCCAAGACCGGCGCAAGCAGTTTTGCAGGGCCCACTGCCGTTTACGACTTCGGTGCCAAGAAAATGGACGACCTCACCGCGGCCTTGTTTACTGAAAGCATGCGTCGCGAACTCGAGGTCCTGAGCTTCGAGTCTCCCGGCTCCGATGCCGTGGACGCGCGCGGCATTTTGTGGGGCGGCAATCTCGCCATGGTCGCGTCGCTGATCGGTACGCCCTACATGCCCGATATCGACGGAGGCATCCTCTTCCTGGAAGACGTTGCCGAACACCCCTTCCGGATCGAACGCATGCTCACCCAGTTGTGGCATGCCGGCATCCTGGCGCGCCAGAAGGCCATCGTGCTCGGACGCTTCACTGACTATCGTCTTGCTGCGCACGATAATGGCTTCGACCTTCCTTCCGTCATTGCCTGGCTGCGTGCAACAGTGAAGGTGCCGGTGATAACCGGCCTGCCTTACGGCCATACCAGAGTCAAGGCCACTTTGCCTGTCGGCAAGCGAGTCGGGATCGCGACAGAAGATGGGATGGCGCACTTGGTGCTCGAAGAACACTTCTAGGCGCAACTTGTTAAACTAACAGGTTATGTCGACTTTTTTACGTGATACCTCTAAGTGATCTCCACTGCAAATCTAACTATCCAGTTCGGCCCCAAGCCTTTATTTGAAAACGTCAGCGTCAAATTCGGGGAGGGCAATCGTTACGGCTTGATTGGCGCCAACGGTTCTGGCAAGTCCACCTTCATGAAGATTATTGGGGGCGACCTGGAGTCGAGCGCCGGCAACGTGTCGCTCGATCCTGGAGTGCGCCTGGGCAAATTGCGCCAGGACCAATTCGCGTATGAAGACATCCGCGTGCTGGATGTGGTGATGATGGGCCACGAAGAAATGTGGCAGGTGATGTCGGAGCGGGATGCCATTTATGCCAACCCGGACGCCACGGAAGACGACTACATGCACGCCGCCAATCTAGAGGCGAAATTTGCGGAATATGACGGCTACACGGCGGAAGCGCGCGCGGGCGAATTGTTGCTGGGGCTTGAGATTCCTGTGGAGCAGCACAGTCAGCCTATGCGCGAAATCGCGCCTGGCTGGAAATTGCGTGTGCTGCTGGCCCAGGCGCTGTTTTCGAATCCCGATGTGCTGCTGCTGGACGAACCGACCAACAACCTGGATATCAACACCATACGTTGGCTGGAAGACGTGCTCAACAGCTATCAAAGCACGATGATCATTATCAGCCACGATCGCCATTTCCTGAATCAAGTTTGTACGCACATGGCCGACCTGGATTACCGCGAGCTGCGGATTTATCCGGGCAACTACGACGACTACATGCTGGCTTCCACGCAAGCGCGGGAACGCATTTCGTCGTCGAACGCGAAAGCCAAAGAGCGTGTTGCAGAATTGCAGGACTTTGTACGCCGCTTCGCCGCCAACAAGTCCAAGGCGCGCCAGGCCACATCGCGCCTCAAGCAAATCGACCGCATCAAAGCGGCTGCGGTCGAGGTGAAGCCATCGTCGCGCCAGAACCCCTACATTCGTTTTGAGCAGACCAAGGTATTGCATCGCCTGGCCGTAACCATAGACAAGATCAGCAAGTCATACGACAAGCCCGTCATCAAGCCGTTTTCGGCCATGATAGAAGCCGGCGAGAAGATTGCGATCATCGGTGCCAACGGCGTCGGCAAGACAACGCTGCTGCGCATGCTGGCCGGCGATCTTCAGCCCGACACCGGATCGATCAAATGGTCCGAAAGCGCCGACATCGGCTATATGGCGCAAGACGTATCCGACCAATTTCAATCGGACAAGACTTTGTTCGACTGGTTGAGCGACTATCGCCAGGCAGGCGACGATGACCAATCCATGCGCTCGGTGATGGGCCGCATGCTGTTCTCGGGCGACGATATCGGCAAGGAAGTCAGGGTGCTGTCGGGCGGCGAAAAAAACCGAATGAGCTTCGGCCGCCTTATGCTGGGCCGCCACAACGTGATGCTGCTCGACGAACCCACCAATCACCTCGACATGGAATCGATCGAATCGCTGCAGTTCGCGCTCGAGAAATATGCGGGAACGCTTGTGTTCGTCTCGCATGACAGGGAATTCGTGTCCGGTGTCGCCACCCGCATCATGGAAATCATGCCCAGCGGCGAGGTGGTGGATTATTTGGGCGGCTACGAGGACTATCTGGCTTCGCGCGGCATCGAGGCCTGATAAGCCACCAGCCATGCCTTATACCTTGACGGGGCAGGCAAGCTACCAGGAAGAGATCAAGAAAAGCCGCTTTATCGTATTGGCGGAGGCGGTGCAGTCTCCGGTCGACGCCTTGCGGTTCTTTTCCACGCATGGCGTCGCGGACGCCACGCACAATTGCTGGGCATATCGCATCGGAAGCGAATATCGCTACAACGACGACGGCGAGCCCGGCGGCACGGCCGGACGCCCCATACTCCAAGCCATCGAAGGACAAGACTGCGACCGGGTCGCGGTGCTGGTGGTGCGCTGGTTTGGCGGCATCAAGCTTGGTCCGGGCGGCCTGATACGCGCGTATGGCGGGACGGCGGCGCAATGCCTGCGGTTGGCCGGCAAGACCGAAATCATAGACGAGGTGATGGTGGCGTGTCGCTGCCGCTATGCCGACATGGCGCGGATTCAGTCCCGTTTCGCGGCGTTCCAGGCCAGAATCGTGAGTGAGACGTTTGACGGCAAAGGTGTGCTCTGGCAGTTGGCTGTTGCGCGCAGCCGGGAAAAATGCCTGTCGGAATTGTTTAGCGACCTTACACGTGGGCAAGGGGAGTGGCTGCTTGCCTGAATATGTTCTGTGCCAGCTCTATGTAATTACTTTTTATCAGGGAAGCGGGGGACGGAGACCAGATCAGCCTGCTGACCGATTTTTGTGCATGAGCGAACGATATAAATCGGATTCCGGATAGACCGCTGCGAGCCAGGCACTGCGGCACGATAGAAACGCCCATCCCCTGCGATACCAGCGAGGCAACGCTAAGCCAGTGCCGCGCTTCATTTTTGACTCTGGGGAAAAAGCCTGCGTGCAGACACATTGAAAGCAAGGTCTCGTAATAGCTCGGCGAAAACGAGCGGGAAAAGAAAATGAAATCGTCCGCCGACAATTGGCTTAATTCTATGCTGCGTTCATTCGCCAAGGGATGAGTAGCGGGCACGCATATGGAAAACGGTTCCGCCAAGAGGTCCATCGACGATATCCCCGGTGGTATTGGATTCGCGTGGATGAAGCCTATGTCGATGCCTCCCCGTTCAATCATGGTGATTTGTTCGGCCGAATTCAGCTCCAGTAGCGCATTTTCCACTTCAGGGTAGCGCTCTTTGCATAGTTTCAACATGTCGGGTAAGCCGCGGTACAACATCGAGCCGACAAATCCGATCTTCATCTGGCCGTGTAGGCCCAGGTCAATACGTTTTATAAGTGTTGCCACATCGGCATTACGCTGCAACAGAAACAGAGCTTCCTTGTACAGCGCCGCTCCCGCGGGAGTGGGCGCAACATGGCGACTGGTTCGTGTCAGTAACTGCACATCCAGTATGTCTTCCAACTGTTTGATCGCATAGCTGAGCGGTGGCTGCGACAAATGCAGGCGCTGTGCCGCCCGGCTGAAACTCAGCTCCTCTACTACGGCTACAAAATATCGAAGCAGGCGCGGTTCGAGTTCCATGGCGTTTCTATACTTTCTATGTATTGATCGTAAGGTAATTGGTATTGGTAGATATTAATGGCTGATCTTAAGATAGATCAATATTTTCGAAGGTTACCGATATGGCACATGAATTCCCTCCCATCGCGTCGTCGAATATCCCCGATTCACGGGGAATTAATCTGTTCCAAGTGGATCCATTTGCTCGCGGAATGCTTGCGGCCTATCTCCCAGGGGAATTACACGCGCATTTGTTGCCGCATTTCGATGCATTGGGGCAAATGGTTGGATCGACATTGGACGTGCTGGCCGCCGTCGCCGACAAGAATCCCCCTGGTCTGTCGGTGCGCAGCCGATCGGGCCAGGATGAATCCGTGGTCGTGAAACATCCCGCCTATGTCGAGATGGAAAAAGTCGCTTACCAAGAGCTTGGGCTGGCTGCGATGTCGCATCGAGGCGGTGCTTTGGGCTGGCCGCAGCCCATGCCGCCCGCCGCAAAGTATGGACTAAGTCATCTATTCGTTCAGGCCGAATTCGGCTTGTGCTGCCCCATCAGCATGACCGACTCGCTTGCACGGACCCTGAAAAAGTTCGGCGAGGCGGAGTTGGTCGACAGGGTGCTGCCGCAGCTGGCGGCGCTCGACTTCGACAAACTACGCCAAGGCGCCATGTTCATGACCGAACAGGCAGCCGGATCTGATGTAAGCGCAACCGAGACCCAGGCGCAATTACAGGATGACGGGCAGTGGCGCTTATATGGCGACAAATGGTTTTGCTCCAACCCGGATGCCGGTTTCGCGATGGTGCTGGCGCGCAGCGAGCCTAAGAACGGGCTTGCCGGTGTTTCGCTGTTTTTGCTGCCGCGAAATTTGCCCAATGGGGTCGACAATCATTACCGCGTTCTCCGGTTGAAGGACAAGCTGGGCACCCGTTCCATGGCCAGTGGTGAAATCCGGCTGGAAGGCGCGTATGCCTGGCTTATCGGGGAGCGGGGAAAGGGCTTCCAGCAGATGGCCGACATGATCAACAACTCGCGTTTATCCAATGGCATGCGTGCCGCGGGCCTGATGCGCCGGGCATTGAGCGAAGCCACTTTTGTGGCGCGGAATCGACGCGCGTTCGGTAAGCGATTGATCGATATGCCGTTAATGCAGCGGCAACTGCTGAAAATGACAATACGAACCGAGCAAGCCCGTTCGGTAATGTTCCAGACCGCTGCCGAACTGGAGCGCGCGGACGCAGGCAGTTCCGAGGCGAGGTCCCTGGTGCGTATCTTGACGCCCTTGATCAAGTTTCGCGCATGCCGCGACGCCAGGAAAGTCACCGGAGATGCCATGGAAATCCGCGGCGGCTGCGGTTATATCGAAGAATGGGTGGAACCCCGGCTGGTCCGGGATGCCCATTTGGGCTCGATATGGGAGGGTACAAGCAATATTGTCGCGCTGGACGTACTGCGGGCGATCACAAAGAACAATTGCCTGGAAGTCTTGCAGAACCATGTCGCCAAGCTTCTGGCCGAAGGCGCGCCGTGTCCTGACGCGTTGGCGGCGCTCCAGTCTGATTGCCTGGACAAGGCTTACAAGCTTGCCGATGACGCTGCCAGGCAAGGGCGGTCAGAGTTGGCGCGACAAGCAGCGTCCGCTCTTTACCATGTTGTTTCCATGGCGGCTATGCGATGGGAGGCGCGGCATGACGTCTTGCTGAGCAGAAACGATCTTGCCGATCTGGTTTTGCTGCATCGGCTTGCACCCCGCGATCCGTGTGTTTCCGATGCTTCGGATTTCGATCATGGCTTGCTTTATCGGACACTTTTCTAAGCGCCGCGCAGGCCAGGCGGCTGGCGATTTTAAAAAAAACAGGAGACATTATGAAGAACCTCTCATCTATTGCTGTGTTGATTGCTTCGGCTCTCGTTTCCGCGGCTCCAGTCCCTGCGCTGGCGGCGGACACTACAGAAAGCTATCCCACAAAGCCCATCAGCCTTATCGTGCCATTTCCACCCGGCGGTCCTACCGACGCGCTCGCCCGCCGTCTGGCGCAGGGTTTGAGCGAACCGCTGGGACAGCCTGTTATCGTGGAGAACAAATCGGGGGCCGGCGGCAACATAGGATCGGAGTATGTAGCAAAGTCCAAGCCCGACGGCTATACGATTCTGTTCGGGACATCGGGTCCTCTTGCCATTAACGTAAGTTTGTACAAGAGGCTCGGGTATGATCCGCGCCGAAGCTTCAGTCCCATTATCCGAATCGGCCATCTTCCGAATATATTGGTCGTGAATTCATCCCTGCCCGTCAAGAACCTGGAAGAGCTTATCGCCTATGCCCGGGCGAATCCCAATAAGCTTTCCTTCGCCTCGTCGGGCAATGGCGCCTCGTCTCATCTGGCCGGCGTGCTGTTCAATCAGATGGCGGGAACTAATATCCAGCATATCCCTTATCGGGGCACCGGTCCCGCCCTGAATGACTTGCTCGGTGCCCAGGTATCGATGTCATTTACCGACATTCTGACAGCACTCCCGCATATCAAAAGCGGAGCGCTTCGTCCCATTGGATTGGCAAGCGCCGAGCGTTCCTCGGCTTTACCAGACCTGCCCACCTTGTCCGAACAGGGGCTGGAAGGGTATGACGTCAGTGTGTTCTTCGGCATTGTCGCCCCTGAAGGTACGCCGGCTCCTATCGTGGATAAGTTGAACAAGGCATTCAGGACGACAATGCAGGTTCCCGAAATAAAGCAGACCTTGACTCACCAAGGCATTGTGGAAGCGACAGACCAGACTCCAGAGGGTCTGAAGACTTTCATCGGCAAGGAAGTGCCTAAATGGGCCGAGCTGGTAAAAAACGAAAATATTGCAATGGATTGAGGAAAGCGAGCATGAATACAACGGCCGATGTGGGCGCCTTGCACGGTTGCAGGGTCATAGACCTTTCCCGGGTGCTCGGCGGCCCCTATTGCACGCAGATCCTTGGAGACCATGGGGCCGAAGTTTTCAAAATAGAGCCCCCGTCGGGCGATGAAACCCGGGGCTGGGGTCCACCCTTTCTTGATGGAACAGCTTCGTATTTCCTGGGCGTCAATCGAAATAAATACGGTTTGACGCTAGATCTGTCGGCCCCCGAAGGCCAGGATTTCTTGAAGAGTCTATTGCAGAACGCCGATGTGTTGGTAGAGAACTTCAAGCCAGGCACCCTTGATAGGTGGGGTTTGAGTTCGGCCCTGCTGCAGGAACAATTCCCGCGCCTTATACATTGCCGGATAAGCGGGTTTGGGGCGGAAGGTCCGTTGGGAGGTTTGCCAGGATACGACGCTTGTGCGCAAGCAATGTGCGGCCTGATGAGCGTCAATGGCGATGCCGGCGGTTCAGCGACCCGGGTGGGGCTGCCGGTGGTCGACATGGTAACAGGCCTGAATGCTGCGCTGGCCATACTTATGGCTGTCAACGAGCGGCATCGCAGCGGCAGAGGGCAATTTCTTGATATCACTCTATTCGATTGTGCTATCTCGTTATTGCATCCTCATGCGGCCAATTATTTCCTGAGCGGAAATATTCCTCAGCGCACCGGCAATGCGCATCCTAACATCGCTCCTTATGAATCATTTGAAACCCGGGAGGGCGAAATTTTTCTGGCGGTTGGAAACAACAGGCAGTTCGAGTTGTTAGCGCAGGTATTGGGGGATGAGACTCTTGCGCTGGACGCCCGGTTTCAGTCGAATGCCGACCGTTTGGTCCACAGGGCCGAGTTGCGGAATATTCTGGCTGCCTTGTTTGCACATCTTGTGGCGGCCGATGTTGCGCAGGTGTTGTTGAAGAAAGGCGTACCGGCCGCCCCGGTGTTGAATGTGGAGGATATTCTGAAGCATCCCCATACCAAGTATCGGGAAATGATCATAGAACAGGGAAACTACCGCGCCATTGCATCGCCGATCAAGCTTTCGAGAACTCCTGCGACATTGCGCAGACTCCCGCCCGAATTCGGCCAACACACCGAAGAGATCGCAGCGTCAATATTGCCTTCTTGAGCAGTGTGGGACCAGCCGCCGTGCAGCTGTTGTCTCCTGCGAAGGTGAGGCTGCTAGAGCCCTGCCTCTACGACTCGTCTGCTTCGTCCTGGCTTTGCTGCGCGGCGATTTCCGCATGCACCTTGTCCATATCAACGGCCTTGATCTGAGAGATTAGTTCGTTCAGCTGGCTGGCCGACAGCGCGCCCGGCTGGGAGAATAGCAGGACCTGCTCGCGAAACACCATGAGGGTGGGGATGGAACGAATTCCCATGCCGGTAGCCAGTTCCTGCTGGTCTTCGGTGTTCACCTTGGCGAAGGTGATATCGTCGTGCTGGTCGGACGCCGCATCGAAAATGGGCGCGAAATTCCGACAGGGGCCGCACCAGGGTGCCCAAAAGTCCACGATCAGCGGCTTGCTTTCCTTGATTGCCGCCTGAAATGTGTCTTTGTTCAATTCGATGGTGCCCATGGTATCTCCCCAAACAAAAAGCGGCTTATAGCCGCTTTGTAATGATTAAAATATCCGGGTAGTGTAGCGCGCTTTACCGCGCGCAACGGTTTCGGGGCGTAACGCTGTTGCGCGTCACGGCCCCGGGCGCGCTCCTCAGGCAGGAAAAAACGCGTATCGGATGACGAACAGGACGGCCACCAAAAGCGTCGCCATGTGAATTTCGCGAAAGCGACCGGTTATGGCCTTCAGCACTACGTAGCTGATAAAGCCGAAAGCCAGCCCATCGGCGATGGAGTAAGTAAACGGCATCATGATGGCCGTCAAGGCGGCGGGGGTCGCCTCCGTTATCTCGTTCCAGTCGATTTCTGTTATCTCGCGCAGCATCAGTCCTGCCACATACAGCAGGGCGGGGGCTGTTGCGTAGGCAGGTACCGATCCGGCCAGCGGCGCCACAAACAGTGCAAGTAAAAACAGCACGCCGACGGTAAGCGCGGTAAGGCCTGTGCGGCCGCCGGCCTGAACGCCTGAGGCGCTTTCGACGTAGGCCGTCGTGCTGCTGGTTCCAAGGAACGAGCCCGCCACGATCGCAGTGCTGTCCGCCATCAGCGCGCGCCCCAGGCGGTTAGGTTTGCCTTCCTGGACGAGATTGGCCCGCTTGGCCACGCCTATCATGGTGCCGGTGGCATCGAATACCTCGACCAACACCAGCACCAGGATGACGTGCACAAAGCCGGTATGCAACGCGCCCATGATGTCGAGTTGCATGAAGGTGGGGGCAAGGCTGGGCGGGGCGGAAAACACCCCATAGAACTCACTATGGCCGGTCAGCATGGACAGGACCGTAACCACCAGGATGCCGATCAGGATGGCGCCCTTTACCTTCATGGCGTCCAGCGCCGCAATGATGAAAAACCCCAGGATTGCAAACAACGCCGGTGCGGCAGTGAGATCGCCCAGGTCGACTTTAGTGGCCGGGCTCGACACGACGATGCCCGAACTGCCCAGCGCAATAATGGCCAGAAACAATCCTATGCCGGCTGCAATGGCGGCGCGCAGGGACCTCGGTATGCCTGCCACCAGCCAGGAGCGGATGCCGGTCAGCGTGAGCAAGAGAAAGATGACGCCCGATATGAACACGGCCCCCAATGCCTGCTGCCAGCTGTAACCCAGAGCTCCGACCACGGTGAAGGCGAAAAAGGCGTTCAGGCCCATTCCGGGTGCCATGCCTATGGGCCAGTTTGCGAGGAAGGCCATGATAAGCGTGCCTGTGGCCGCCGCCAGGCAGGTGGCCACGAAGATGGCGCTTTTGTCCATGCCGGTGCTTGACAGGATTTCCGGATTCACAAAAATGATGTACGACATTGTCAGGAATGTCGTGATCCCGGCCAGTATTTCGGTGCGCACTGTTGTTCCGTGTTCACGCAACTGGAAGAAACGTTCGAGCATGGGTCTATCCTAGGAAGATGCTTGATTAGCAGGGTGGGCTGGCCCGCATGCAGCGGCGGGCTTTATCATTCGAAATATCGAAGCCTGAATTCTAAGGCGGATTTAATACTGGTTGTAAACTAGCGCTCATGATTATTATTGGTTTTGAAAGCTCTTGCGATGAAACCGGCGTAGCGCTGGTCTGTACCGAACGAGGTTTGCTGGCACATTCGCTGCATAGCCAGATCGCCATGCATCAGCAGTATGGCGGCGTCGTGCCTGAACTGGCTTCGCGCGACCACATCCGCCGCGTGCTGCCCCTTACGCGCGAAGTGCTGGCCGCTGCGGGCCTGGCAGCGGACCAGGTCGATGCGGTGGCCTACACGGCTGGCCCGGGCCTGGCCGGTGCACTGCTGGTCGGCGCAAGCGTTGCGCAGTCGTTCGCATGGGCCCGCGGCCTGCCCGCCATTCCTATTCATCATCTGGAAGGGCACTTGCTGTCGCCTTTGCTGGCGGCTCCCCGTCCCGATTTTCCTTTCGTGGCCTTGCTTGTATCCGGCGGGCACACGCAAATTATGCGGGTAGACGGCGTCGGAAGCTATCAACTCCTGGGCGAAACGCTGGATGACGCGGCCGGCGAGGCGTTCGACAAGACCGCCAAGCTGATGGGGCTGGGCTACCCCGGCGGACCGGCCTTGTCCAATCTCGCCCAGCAGGGCGACGCCTCGGCTCATGACTTCCCGAGGCCGATGCTGCACAGCCCAGACCTGGATTTCAGCTTCAGCGGCCTCAAGACGGCGGTGATGACCCGCGTCAAAAATATAGAAAAAGCCGGCGGGCCGTTATCGTCGCAGCAGCGCGCCGACCTGGCTGCCGCCACCGAAGCCGCCGTTGTCGACGTGCTTGCGGCCAAGTCGATCAAGGCGATGAAGCAGACGGGCTTGAAGCGACTGGTCGTGGCCGGCGGGGTAGGGGCGAATCGCCGCTTGCGCTCCAGGCTGGTGCAGGCCATGGGAAAACTGGGCGGACAGGCGTTTTTTCCCCCGCTGGACCTGTGTACCGACAATGGCGCCATGATTGCATTCGCGGCCGCCATGCGGGTGAACGCCGGCTTGGTCGACCTGACTGATACCAGCCATGCGTTTACCGTAAGGCCGCGCTGGGAGCTTCACGACATTTGCCTGCCCGCAGCCGCTTCCGTCGTATAGCGGAGGAGTCTGCTACGCCACGCGAAACGGGCCTATTTTGTCTTGCTGCCGATGCGGCTTTCCTTGCCTGTCATGAGCCGGCTGATGTTGGCTCGATGGCGAAACAGCAGCACCACGCTGATGATTACTATGGCAAACGCGACGGCCGGATCCAGCGGCCAGGCCACATTGCCGCCCAGCAAGTAGTACAAGGGCGCGAAGATCGCCGCTACGATGGACGCCAGCGAGGAATACCGGCTTACATAGACGATGATGAGCCAGGTTCCCACGGTGGCCAGCGCCAGCCACGGATTCAGGGCCAGCAACACGCCCAGCGCCGTCGCCACGCCTTTTCCACCCTTGAACTTCAGGAATACAGGAAATACATGGCCCAGAAAGACGGCGACGGCACAAGCCGCCACACAGAAAGACGGAAGGTCCCATTGCTGCGCCGCGTAGGACGCCGCGAAGACGGCGAGCCAGCCCTTGGCCGCATCGCCCACGAGCGTCAGGGCTGCCGCTGTCTTGTTGCCCGTACGCAATACGTTGGTGGCGCCGGGGTTTTTTGACCCGAAGCTGCGCGGATCCTGCAACCCCATTGCGCGGCTTACGACCACGGCAAACGATACGGACCCGAGCAGGTACGATAAAAAAACGAGTACAAGAGCGATGAGGCTCGAGGTGGCAGCGGTCATAAATTCAAAGACTCCAGTGGGTTTGCCAGGATTCTACTCAGTGTCGCCCAAAACACCAATACGAGCAGGTACAATTCGCTACGTTCAGTTGAATTCTATGGAAGGGCAATGCGCATACTGGTGTCCAACGATGATGGCTACACCGCCCCAGGCCTCGAAGCCCTGGTGCAGGCCTTGAAAGGGCTGGGCGATTTAACCGTTGTGGCCCCCGAGACCAATTGCAGCGGGTCATCCAATTCGCTTACCCTTAACAGGCCCATGTCAGTGCGACAGGCGGCCAACGGCTTTTATTATGTGAACGGCACGCCGTCCGATTGCGTGCACATCGCCCTGACCGGTCTGCTGGACTTTCGCCCCGATCTGGTGGTGTCCGGCATCAATAATGGCGCCAACATGGGTGACGATACCCTGTATTCGGGCACAGTGGCGGCCGCGACCGAGGGTTATCTTTTCGGCATTCCGGCCATCGCATTTTCCCTGGTCGAAAAAGGATGGCAACATCTCGACAGCGCGGCGCGGGTAGCGCGGCGCATCGTTGAACAACAAACGGCGACGCCGCTGGCGGGCAATATTCTTCTCAATGTGAACATTCCCTGCGTGCCCTACGAGGCCATACGAGAAGTTCGCGTCACACGCCTCGGCAAGCGCCATCCGTCCGAGCCTGTCGTTAAAAGCAGTACGCCCTATGGCGATCCGGTGTACTGGATAGGGCCGGTCGGCCGGGTGTCCGACTCAGCCACCGACACCGACTTCGGCGCCATCGAACAGCATGCGGTGTCCGTAACCCCATTGCGGCTGGACCTTACGCATTACGAACAATTGTCATTAGTCAGGGATTGGGCGGTGCCACTATGCGAAAACCAGTAGTGCCGTTTCCCTTGGCCAACGGCACCACCAACCGTTTCGGACGCTCCAGTCTTGGTGGCGGCCTGTCCACCGCCAACAGCAATACGCGAGTGTTCGCCCAGGGGCGTACGGCGCCCGTTGTGCCGGTGCTACGCCATTCGGCGGCCAGCCTCAATCTGGGTTTGAACTCCGAACGGTCGCGTGGCATGATGATTCAGCGCCTGCGCAATCAAGGTATCCAGGACGATCGCGTGCTGGACGCCATGATGTCGGTGCCGCGGCACTTGTTCGTTGATGAGGGCTTGGCCAGCCGCGCCTACGAAGACGCGGCCTTGCCCATAGGCCATGGGCAGACCATCTCGCAGCCATGGGTCGTCGCGCGCATGATTTCCGTGATGTGCGAGAACCGTGTTCCGGTTAAAGTGTTGGAAGTCGGCGCCGGTTGCGGCTATCAGGCAGCGGTGCTCGCACATTTCGTCAAGGAAGTGCACACCATCGAGCGGATTCGCGGCTTGTACGAACTTGCGCGCGATCATCTCAGGGCGCTCAAGCTCATAAGCCGTGTTCGTCTGGTGTTCGGAGACGGCATGGCAGGATTACCCGGTACAGCGCCGTTCGATGCCATCATCATCGCTGCCGCCGGTATTAGAATTCCCCAGGCACTGTTGGAACAGTTGGCCATTGGGGGCCGATTAATTGCCCCGGAAGGGTCGACAGCGCAGCGTTTGATTCTCATAGAACGCACAGGAGCCGCTACATGGCGCCGTGACGAACTTGAATCCGTTCGCTTTGTCCCGCTACGGGCAGGAACACAGTCTTAAGCTTCCAGGAGAGCTATATGCATGCAGGGACGTTACGTTCTACCGCTCTGACAACTGATTACCGGAAACCCGCAACTCGTTATCTGGTCATTGCCGCCGTGGTTGCGACGACCATTCTGGCCGGATGTGCGTCTCGCAGTACCAAGGCACCCGTCACCGACATGTCGGCCGGTCCTGTCGCTCCGGCAACGGGCGGCACTTATGTCGTACGTCCGGGCGACACGCTATACAAGATCGCCCAGGCCAACGGGATGGAGATTGCAACCCTTGCGCGCCTGAACAACATCACCGATCCCAGCCAGTTGCGGGTAGGGCAAGTGCTGCGTCTGGACGAGTCCGGGCCTGCGCCGGAACCCGTCACCAGCACTGCCAAGCCGGTACCGGTCACGCCCGTCAAGCCGGCGGAACCAGTGGCTGCGCCTCGGGCCAGCGATGCAGCGGTCATCAATTGGGGCTGGCCGGCGTCGGGCAAAATCATCCAGAGCTTCAACGCCAACACAAAAGGCATTGATATATCCGGCGCGGTAGGCGAGCCCGTCCATGCGGCCGCCGACGGAAAAGTCATGTACGCAGGCAATGGCGTGCGAGGGCTGGGCAACTTGATACTGCTGGGTCACTCCAATGGTTTCATCACGGCTTACGCCCATAATCAGTCGTTGCTGGTCAAGACCGGAGAGCAGATCAAGAAGGGCGCCAAAATCGCCGCGATAGGCCAGACCGATACAACTTCACCGCGCCTGCACTTTGAAATCCGCCGCCGCGGCACACCTGTCGACCCCATGTCTTACTTGCCCGCTCGATGATACCCACCCTGGTCTTCGATCTCGAAACAATACCCGACGCAGCCGGCCTGCGTCGCTTGAATCCGCAGTGGGATACCGAACTCACCGACACGCAGGTCATCGAGATGGCTTTGGCGGCGAGAAGGGAATCGCACGGCACCGATTTCTTGCCTTTGCACCTGCATAAGGTCGCCGTAATCGGCTGCGTATTCCGCGATGACCAGGGATTCCGCGTAAAAACACTGGGCAAGGCCGACGACACTGAAGACGTCTTGCTTGCGGGTTTTTTCAAGACCATAGAACGCTACACGCCGCGCCTGATCAGCTGGAACGGTTCCGGCTTTGATTTGCCTGTATTGCACTACCGCAGCCTGATCAACGCGGTACCTGCTCCCCGTTACTGGGACATGGGCGAAGACGACCGCGATTTCAAGTACAACAATTACATCAGCCGCTATCACAGCCGGCACATCGACCTGATGGATCTATTGGCCAAATATAATGGCCGCGCCAATGCGCCGCTGGATGATCTGGCCAAGCTCTGCGGGTTTCCGGGCAAGCTGGGCATGGACGGCAGCCAAGTGTGGCAGGCATGGGCCAACGGCAAGGCCGACGAAGTACGTGCCTATTGCGAAACAGACGTGGTCAATACCTGGCTGGTGTATTGCCGGTTCCGCTTCCTGAAAGGCGAGCTCGACCGCGCATCCTACGACGCCGAAGTGCAGTTGGTGCGCGACACCTTGCAGGGCAGCGACGCAGTCCACTGGAAGGAATACTTGCAGGCCTGGGACAGCCCGGTCTGAAGCTGACTGAAAAGCCTGCGATTTTGCTGAAACAGATCAGAAATGGCTTCGGTTGCACAATGGGTTCTCCTCACCAAACAAAGGAAGCTCATCATGCAACGCACACTATCTTCTGTTTCTCTCAAGCTCGCCGCCGTGACCGCGGCGTTGGCGCTATGCGGAACGGCATATGCGGCCACCGGTGACTCCTCATCGGTGCCGGCCACGGCAGCGGCCGCCGCGGCACAGGCAGCCGCGACTGCGGCGCCGGAACAAGCATCGGGCCAACATCACAAGCACGGCCGCCACCACAAGTCCATGCACGGTCATCACATGCGCGATGCAGCGCTGGTGGTGCCGGGCTATGGGCCATTGCGTGCCAAGTTCGTTGAATCGCTCGCCCTGACCGATACGCAGACCAAGCTGGTCAAGGAAGCTCAGGCCGAGCAGAAGGAAGCGTGCAGCGCGCGCCGAGACGCCATGAAGGCCGGGAAGAGCGAACGGATGGAACAGCTCAAGAGTGGCAAGCTTGATCCCAAGGCGGCGTTGAAGCAGGCTGAAAAAGCACACGATCAGGTTCGCGAGGAACGCAGCAAGCTCAATGAAAAATGGCTGGCTGTCTGGGACGCACTCGATGAAACCCAGCAGAACAAGATTGCGGTCCATCTGAATGAGCGTGCCGAGAAATTCGCCAAACGCGCCGAAAAGCATGCGCAAAAGCACGGTGATCGCGGTGCCTCGACCGAACCCGCGAAGATCGCTTCATAGGCGGACGGCGGGCTGGCAAGCTCGCGGCTCGACTTACTGTCGCGGGGATGTCAAAATTCGGGCCTGTCTCCTTGGATTCCCGAATAATGACGTTAGAAGTTTTTGATATAGAGTCTCTTGACCTCGAGGCGCGCGGTGTTGCGCGCCGCGAGGGTAAAGTCGTTTTTGTGGAGGGTGCTTTGCCCGGCGAAAGGGTTGTGGCCCGTATCGCCAAGCGCAAGGCATCTTTCGATACCGCCCGGCTCGAGCAGGTAATCAAGCCATCCTCGCAACGGATCAAGCCCGGATGCCCGCATTTCGGCATGTGCGGCGGCTGCGCCATGCAGCACCTGGATGCGTCGGCCCAGGTGGCCATCAAACAGCGCGTGCTGGAAGATACGCTTTGGCATATAGGACGTGTCCGTCCGGTTACAGTGTTGCCGCCCATGCATGGTCCCACATGGGGTTACCGCTATCGCGCCCGTTTGTCGGTGCGTGCAGTGCGCAAGAAGGGCGCTGTTCTGGTCGGGTTTCGGGAGCGCCGCGGCAGTTACGTGGCCGACATCGGCGAATGCAGGGTGCTGCCGCCGCATGTGTCCAACATGCTGCTGCCCTTGCGCGCGCTGGTGGGTGCCTTCGCGCAGCCCGATCGCATACCGCAAATCGAGGTGGCCGTTGGCGACCAGACCACGGTCTTGCTGCTGCGTCACATGGAAACGCTGACGGATAACGATATCGCCTTATTGCGCGAGTTTGGCCAGAAGCATAATGTGACCTGGTGGCTGCAGCCCAAGGGCCCCGAGACAGTGCATCCGCTGGATCCCGGCGACGCCGACAAGCTGGCCTACACCTTACCCGAATTCGGCTTGCGCATGCCATATCGTCCCACCGATTTCACGCAGGTCAACCACGCGATCAACCGGGTATTGATTTCCAAGGCACTTACGTTGCTGGAAGTCCAGGCGTCGGATCGCGTCGCCGACCTCTTTTGTGGGCTGGGCAATTTCACCCTGCCGCTGGCAACCCGTGCCGGCAGTGTGGTCGGTATAGAAGGCAGTGCGGCGCTTACGGAAAGGGCTCTTCAGGCGGCTCGGGACCATGGATTGGATGATCGCACCAGTTTTGCCACCTTGAATTTGTTCGAGGTCGATGTGCAGTGGTTGCGCGACCTTGGTCATTTCGATCGCATTCTTATCGACCCGCCGCGGGAAGGCGCGGAAGCCGTGGCGCGCGCACTGGCCGCCCTGACGCCGGCCGAACGCCCGAAACGCATTGTGTATGTTTCCTGTAGTCCCGCTACCCTGGCGCGCGATGCCGGGATACTGACGCATGAAGGAGGCTACAAGCTGCTAAGCGCCGGCGTCGTCAACATGTTTCCACATACAGGCCATGTGGAATCCATTGCCGTGTTCGACGCCGGCTGACGCATTTACTGGCCGACAGGAAGCTCGGCCAGAATACGCTCGGCCTCTTCCTTGACGCGTGCGGGCGCCGTGCCGCCGATATGGCTGCGTGCGGCGACGGAGCCTTCCAGCGTCAGCACACCGTAGATATCCTGTTCGATGAGGGCATGGAAGCCTTGCAGGTCGGCCAGGGGCAAATCGGCCAGGTCGCAGCCGCGCTGTTCGCATTCTCGTACCGCGTGCGCGACGGTTTCGTGCGCATCGCGAAAGGGCACGCCCTTCTTGACCAGGTAGTCGGCAAGGTCGGTGGCCGTGGCAAAGCCCTGCAGCGCCGCGGCGCGCATCGCGTCGGCTTTGACCCGTATGCCGCCGACCATATCGACAAATATCGTCAGTGTGTCGCGTATGGTGTCGGCCGAGTCGAACAGACCTTCTTTGTCTTCCTGATTGTCTTTGTTATAGGCCAGCGGCTGGCCCTTCATGAGCGTGAGCAGGGCGATAAGGTGGCCGTTTACACGGCCGGTTTTGCCGCGAGCAAGTTCGGGGACGTCGGGGTTTTTCTTTTGCGGCATGATGGAACTGCCGGTGCAGAAGCGGTCGGCCAGGTCGATGAAGCCGACGCGCGGGCTCATCCACAAGACCAGCTCTTCGGAAAGCCGCGAGATGTGCGTCATGATGAGCGCGGCGGCCGCGCAGAACTCGATGGCGAAGTCGCGATCGGACACCGCGTCGAGGGAATTGCGGCATACGCCGTCAAAGCCCAGCGTCTGTGCGACACGTTCGCGGTCGATAGGATAGGAAGTGCCCGCCAGTGCGGCGGCGCCCAACGGAAGGCGATTCACACGCTTGCGGCAATCGGCCAGCCGTTCGGCATCGCGGCCAAACATCTCGGCATAGGCCAGAAGATGATGGCCGAAAGTTACAGGCTGTGCGACCTGCAGATGGGTGAAGCCCGGCAGGATGGTGTCGGTGTGCTCTAGGGCAAGTGTGGCGAGCCTTTGGCGCAACTGATGAAGCAGGCCGATGGCGATGTCGATTTCGTTGCGTACCCAGAGCCGGATGTCGGTCGCCACCTGGTCGTTGCGCGAACGGCCCGTGTGCAGCCGCTTGCCGGCATCACCGATGAGTTCGACCAGGCGCTTCTCGATGTTGAGGTGCACATCTTCGAGGTCAATGGACCACGAGAACCGGCCCGCATGGATTTCTTCCAGGATCAGCGCCATGCCGCGCTCGATGGCTGCCTTGTCGTCGGCACTGATGATGCCTATGGATGCAAGCATGTCGGCATGCGCCAGGGAGCCCTGGATGTCGAAATCGGCCATGCGCTGGTCGAAGTTGACCGACGCGGTATAGCGCTTGACGAGGTCCGAGACGGGTTCGGAAAAACGCGCAGACCAGGCCTGAGCCTTGTTTGCAAACTGGTTTTGCTGCGGTGAGGAGTTGTTTTTTGACATAGTGCGGTGATTATAAGGGAAGGGCGTCTACGGTATATTAGTGGGCTTTCCAGATTATCAATGTACGAGGTATGGCGCAGGCGATGCAAGACAACAATGCCCTGGTTCAATGGGTGGACAATAACTGGCTGAGCAGCCACATGCCCGATGCGCTGTGGGCGCAGATCGGCCTGGGCTTGCTGGTGCTGGCTTTCCTCGTTATTGTTACCGGCTGGATCATGAGCAGCGTGCTGGCCACGGTCGCCCGGCGCATGCTTTCCGCCATCGGCCACGATGACTGGTCCCGTGCGCTGGCACGTCGGCGCGTGTTTCGCCGACTGAGCTATGCCGTTCCCCTGCTGGTCATCATGGGCAATATCGGCGTGTTGCCTGTGGACGAGAAATACGGCGGAATTCTCGCACGCATTTTCCTGTCGGCCGGCCTGGTGTTTTTTTTCCTGGCCATCAATGGCGCCCTTACGGCGTGGCAAGATATTTATGCGTCCAGCGCCAGGGCCCAGACCCGCTCCATCAAGGGCTACCTCGAGCTCGGCAAGATCGTGTTCTGGGCCATATGCGTGATCCTCATCATATCGATCCTGGTCAATCGATCGCCGTTATTGATGCTTTCGGGGCTTGGCGCACTGTCGGCGGTACTGCTGCTGGTGTTCAAGGACACGCTATTGTCGCTGGTTGCCAGCACGCAAATGACATCGAACGACATGCTGCGCATCGGCGACTGGATCGAAATGCCCCAAGCCGGCGCCGATGGCTTTGTCATCGACATGGCGCTGCATACGGTAAAGGTGCAGAACTGGGACAAAACCGTCACCACCATACCGACTTACAAACTATTCTCGGAAAGCTACCGCAACTGGCGTTACATGTTCGAATCGGGTGGCCGGCGCATCAAACGCACATTGCGCATCGACGCGAGCACCGTACGGTTCCTGCATGAAGACGAGATCGTGGCATTGCGCCGGTTTGCCTTGCTGCGCGACTATCTGGACGGCAAGCAGGACGAGCTGGAACAAAGCAACCGGGCGCTGGGCCCTTTGGCCGACCTGGAAGTGAACCGGCGTCGCCTGACCAATCTCGGCACGTTTCGCGCTTATGGACTGGCCTACCTCAGGCAACAGCCGGAGGTGCGCCAGGACATGATGCTGCTGGTGCGCATGATGGAGCCCGAATCCGAAGGCATACCGGTGGAGGTCTATTGTTTTGCCAACAATACGGCCTGGGTGGAGTATGAGCGCATTCAAGGCAATATTTTCGACCATCTCGTGGCTATACTGCCCGAGATGTCGTTGCGGCTGTATCAGGCCCCGGCAGGCAGCGACTTCGCCAACATGCGATAATTTTTTCTTTAAAGCGGAGCCATCCTATGAAATTAATTGCGGCAATCATCAAGCCGTTCAAACTCGACGAAGTGCGTGAAGCGCTCGCCGACATCGGTGTCAGTGGGCTTACAGTTACCGAAGTCAAGGGTTTTGGCCGCCAGAAAGGTCATACGGAGCTATATCGGGGCGCCGAGTATGTCGTCGATTTCCTGCCCAAGATCCGCGTGGAAGTTGTGTTGCCGGCTCCTATGGTTGAAGCCGCCATCGACGCCATCATCAAGGCGGCTTTCACGGGTAAAATCGGCGACGGTAAGATTTTCGTCACGGCGGTGGAGCAGGCCATACGCATTCGTACCGGTGAAAGCGGAATAGACGCTTTGTAGGCATGGGTTTAGAAAGAATTTTTTTTAACATGCGCTTGCCGGTACGCGGCGGGCGCCGAGGTATAGCAATGAAGCCGTTCAATTGGGATAATCCTTATCGTACCGAGCGCACACCGCTTTTTGCGCGCAACGTAGTGTCCACCTCGCATCCTTTGGCTGCCCAGGCAGGGCTGCGCATGATGCTCAAGGGTGGCAACGCGGTAGACGCGGCCATCGCCGCGGCGGCGACCATCGTGCTCGTGGAGCCGGTTTCCTGCGGCCTGGGCGGCGACTGCTTCGCAATATTGTGGGATGGCAAGCAACTGCAAGGCTTGAATTCATCCGGGGTGGCTCCGGCCGCATGGAACGTCGAATATTTCAAGCGCAAATATGGCAGCAACCCGCAAGGCCTAGCCGCCATGCCGTTGCGCGGCTGGGATACCGTGACGGTGCCGGGTGTCGTCGCCGGGTGGGCAGCGTTGCATGAGCGCCATGGCAAATTGCCGTTCGAGTCCCTGTTCGAGCCCGCTATCGAGATCGCTGAGCGTGGCTTTTCGGTGCCCCCGGTCGTTCATCGCAAATGGACGGCTGCGGCGGCGGAACTCAAGGACCAGCCCGGCTTTGCAGAAGCCTTCATGCCCGAAGGCAGGGCGCCGCACATCGGCGAGCTTTTTTCGCTTCCCGATGCGGCCCGCACGCTACGGCTGATCGCAGAAAGCAAGGGGCGGGCATTCTACGAGGGCGAACTGGCCGAGAAAATAGCTGCCTTCAGCAAGGCTTGCGGCGCGGCAATGACGCTGGAAGACTTGCGTGCCTACCAGCCGGAATGGGTTGCCCCGATCGCCAAAGATTACCGCGGCTACACCCTCAACGAAATCCCGCCAAATGGGCAAGGTATAGCCGCCCAGATGGCCTTGGGCATTCTTCAGAATTTCGATCTTGCCGATCTGCCGGTTGATTCACTGGAGTCTCAGCATTTGCAGATCGAAGCCATGAAACTGGCGTTTGCCGATCTGTATCGATATGCCGCCGACCCGCGCAGCATGGAGGTCACTCCTGCCCAGATGCTCGATGATGCCTATCTTGCCAGCCGGGCGCGCCTTATCGATCGCGACCGCGCCACCCAGTTCGGGCCCGGCCGTCCGGCTTCGGGCGGCACCATTTATCTGACGGCCGCCGATGAAAACGGCATGATGGTTTCCTTTATCCAATCGAACTACATGGGCTTCGGCTCAGGCGTGGTCGTGCCGGGTACCGGGATCAGCCTGCAGAACCGGGGCTACGGATTCTCCATGGATCCGGCGTCGCCCAATGTTGTCGAAGGCGGCAAGCGTCCGTTCCACACCATCATCCCGGGTTTCCTGACCCGGGACGGCAAGCCCATCATGAGTTTCGGCGTCATGGGTGGCGACATGCAACCGCAAGGCCATCTGCAAACGGTCGTCCGCATGCTGGACTACGACCAGCAGCCGCAAGCCGCATGTTGCGCCCCGCGCTGGAAGCTCAATCGCGACTTCACGCTGGATCTCGAAACAGGCATCAGTGCCAGCGTAGCCGAAGGCTTGCAGGCCAAAGGGCACGTGCTCAAAGCTGTGGACGACCCTTATATGGATTTTGGTGCGGGCCAGTTCATTTGCCGCCTGTCCGACGACCCTGCCCGCGGATACGTGGCGGCCAGCGACAGCCGCCGCGACGGCCAGGCAGTCGGCTTCTAGTTCACGTACTTGCCTGGGCCGGCTCCGGTGCCGGCCCGGCATTTTCCTCCGACAGTAGCAAAGGCGTTTTATGGCATTGCGTGCCACGATCTTCAAGCTGGAACTGCACGTGGCCGATATGGTGCGCGGCTACTATGACAGCCACACACTAACGCTCGCGCGCCATCCGTCGGAGACGGACGAGCGCATGATGCTGCGCGTACTGGCGTATGCCTTGTACGCCAGCGAGGGCCTCTCCTTCACGCGAGGGCTCAGCACCACCGACGAACCTTCACTTTGGGAAAAAGATCTTACCGGCACCATCCTGACCTGGATCGAACTTGGCCACCCCGATGAGCGCCGCATGCTGCAGGCCAGCGGCAAGTCGAACCGCGTCGTCGTTTTCTGCTACGGTGGACATGCCAGCCAGGTCTGGTGGCAGGGCGTAGAAGCGGGCGTCGCCAGGGCCCAGAACCTGAACATCATTTCCGTGAGCCCGGCACAGGTTCAAGCACTTGCCAAACTCGCCACGCGCAATATGACATTGCACGCGACCATCGAAGAAGGGACCGCCCTGGTTTCATCTGCCGACGACAGCGTTTCGGTCGATATCAACGTGTGGCGCGGGCACACACTGTGACTCTGCACGCCTGAATGCCGCCGGAATGGTATGATGCCCGCCATGCCTGCATGGTAGGGCTACTCGTCTGCCAAGGCCCAGAACTCCGGCAAAAAGCATTCGGCAACCAATAAAGGCTGGTGTTGACGCCAGAATACCGAACAGCGGGCCAGCATCCGATGCGCCGGGGGACACTGATTTCCCATCATGCGCCGGACTGACCGGTACAAGGGATTCTGCTCGTTCAGGCGACAGGCGAAAAACTGCGATCGTGTAATTTGCGAGTCGTGATACAACATGTCGGCCAGCGGGCGAGTGCGGAGCCGCCGCATTCCCTGCCAGAGGCCGTGTGAAGCATTCAACGGGGTAAAGCTGCGCGCGAACACGCTTTGCGTACCATTGATCGACATGACGATTTCGCGCAGCCAGATCGGCGAACGCGGGACGCCATTTAGCATCCATGCTTCGCTGGAATGCAGGCCCTGGGCATGTTCGCGTACGACCTGTAGTTGCACATTGCCGATTTTACGCAGGCCCGCGGTCAGGGCTCCGGGCCGAAATAACCAATACTTTTGTTGCTGACTGAGTGATGGCGACGGCAAAGCAAGCCAGTCGCTGCTATAAGGCGGGAAGAGTTCCATAAACTATATTATCGCCAAAGTCATAAAATACCGCTCATGGAAAAGACACGAATTTCAAAATTGATGGCCGAACAGGGCCTATGTTCACGCCGCGAGGCCGACGCCTATATTGAACGCGGCTGGGTCAAGGTCGACGGCGTCGTCGTATCGGAATTGGGCAGCAAAGCCTGGCCCGATCAGAAAATCACGCTGGACAAGCAGGCGCAGCGCCGCCAGACTTCCCGGGTTACCATCTTGTTGAACAAGCCGGTGGGCTATGTATCGGGGCAAGCGGAGCAGGGCTATCGGCCTGCCGTAACGTTGATCACGGCGGCATCGCAGTATCGCGCGGACAAGGCGACATTACGGTTCGACCCCAGCCATCTGCGCGGCCTGGCGCCGGCCGGACGGCTTGATATCGACTCGCAGGGCTTGCTGGTACTGACCCAGGACGGCCGTATCGCCCGGCAACTTATCAGCGACGACTCCGAGATCGAAAAAGAATATCTTGTGCGGGTGCAGGGCAAGATCGGAAACAACGGCCTGAAGATGCTCAATCATGGCCTGATGCTGGACGGCCAGCAACTGCGTCCCGCCCATGTCAGCTGGCAGAACGAAGACCAGCTGCGCTTTATTCTGCAGGAAGGAAAGAAGCGCCAGATCCGGCGCATGTGTGAACAGGTGGGCTTGAAGGTTATCGGCCTGAAACGCGTGCGCATGGGCCGTATCGTGCTGGGTGATCTGCCACCGGGACAGTGGCGTTATCTGAAAGACGCCGAGCGCTTTCTTTAAACTCCGTGCCGCGGCTCAGGCGCCATGCTGGGTCAGCGTGAAAGCGGCTCTATCGTCCATGGCAAGTTTGTCGCGCAGCCAGGGCAGGGTCGTAGCAAGCTCGGTGTGCAAGGTCCAGGGCGGATTCACGACGAACATGCCGCTGCCGTGCAGGCCAAAGCCGTCGGTCGCCGGCTTGCGCACGGTAAGGCCGGCGTGCACCCACGGCGTTTCCAGCCGTTCCAGGGATCGCAGCATGTCCTGCACCTCGCGCCGTTGCACCAATGGATACCAGACGGCAAAGCATCCGGTGGCGAATCGCTTCAGCCCTTCGTTGACGGCCTGGAGTGTCCTGCGGTAGTCATGTTTGTCTTCGTAGGAAGGATCGATGATCACCACGCCACGTCGCGACGGCGGGGGCAATTGGGCTTTCAGGCCCTCGAAGCCATCTGCTTCGTAGATTGAAGTCTGGCGCACCGCCGCACGGCCTTGCCGGGAAAGATTTTCCTTGAGCACCTCTGCCTCGGACGGATGCATTTCAAACAGCCGCAGCCGATCACGCCCGCGCAACGCATGCAGAGCCAGCCAGGGCGAACCAGGATAGAAATTGGCGACGCCATCCGGATTGAAATGGCGGATTTCTTCAAGATACCGCTCCATCATCGGCGGCATTGTTTCTTCCTGCAGTACGCGATCGAGGCCGTCGACGAACTCTCCGTTGGTCAGCGCCCATTCGCTGCGCAAATCATAGAGCCCGGCCCCTGCATGAGTGTCGATGACTGAATACGGCGTTTCCTTCCGGTTGAAGTGGTCCAGAATGTGGATGAAAACGGCGTGCTTCAGCACATCGGCGTGATTGCCGGCGTGGAATGCGTGTCGGTAACTGAACAAAGGTATATTCCTCTAGAGCAAGGCGGCCGCGCATGCATGCTGCGGCGAGGCGGGTAGGTTCATCGTAGCAGCGGATTGCGGCATCAAGGCAGGGATGCAGGGGTAATGCGCGAGACCTCGTCGGTGACAATGGCATTGCAGCCCCATTCCAGCAGTTCTTTGGCCCTTGCCATATCGTTTACAGTCCAGACCGCCACGGTATAGCCGCCGGCCCGCAGGGATTGGACCAGCGGCAGAGTGGTGTACTTGTGATTCAGGTTAAGGCCGGCGCATCCCAGCCTTTTGATGCGATCTTCCCAGTCGGCAGGGACCTCGCATTCAATAAGCAGTGCTCGTGGAAGATGAGGCGCTTCTTTCATGGCCGCGGCCAGCGCTACTTCTGAAAAGGAAGAAAGCAGGGGCGGCGCATCGGCGCCGGCCCATAGTCGTTGCGCCAACCGGGCTACCTGCCGGCCTGTTTCCGCTTCGGCACCGGTGGTGGGCTTGATTTCGATGTTGCTGCGTATACCGTTCGCAAGCGTGAAGCATGCGATGGATGCAAGAGTGGGAATAGGTTCGCCTGCATATTCGGCGCCCGACCATGATCCGAAGTCGAGTTCGGCCAGTTCATTCAAGGTCTTGTCGCCCGCTAGCCCGCAACCGTTGGAAGTCCGATCTACGGTGTCGTCATGCAGCAGTACTGCGACGCCGTCGCGGCTAAGCTTTACGTCGTATTCCATCATGGTGAAACCGTGACGCGCCCCAAGCCGTATTGATGCCAGCGTATTTTCGGGTGCGTGATGGCCTGCGCCGCGATGGGCGATAAGCTTGGGGTAGGGCCAATTCGGACATGTGTCGGGCATTGCGGGCATCCGGTTATTGCAGTGGGAGAAACAATGCCGGCATTTTATCGCCACTTGCCCACATTACCGGACGGATTTCCCCAAAGGTGGGGTAAACTGCATAAAAATTTTTAGTGTTCTACTCGGGTTTTTCGTAATCATGGCGATCTCGATCGCCTTTTTTGATGTAACCGTCGCGCATGACTTTACGGGCTGCGTGTCAGTGGGTGATTAATGTTCGATTTTATACGTACGCATCAACGTTTGATGCAACTAGTGCTACTGGTCCTTATTCTGCCGTCCTTCGTCCTGATCGGCGTCAGCGGCTATACCAATTACGTGTCGGGCGATGAAGAGCTGGTTAAAGTGGGAAACACTTCCATAACGCAGCAGGAATTCGAACAGGCGCGCCGAAATCAGGTGGAACAGCTGCAACAAACCAGTCAAGGCGGCTTCGATCCGGCCGTGCTCGATAACGTGCCTGCAAGAACTGCCTTGCTGGATTCGCTGATCGACCGCCGCGTCATGATTTCCACGGCGGAGAAAGAGCGGTTTACCGTTTCCGACACCGCTTTGCGCCAGGCCATTGCTTCCATGCCTCAATTGCAGGTAGATGGACAGTTTTCCGCCGAACGCTACAACCAGGTATTGGCATCGGCCGGCCTCACTACCCGCGAATTCGAGCAAAGCCAGCGTGCCGAGCTGGCGCTTAGCCGTGTCTTGGGACCAGTGGGCGCAACCGCCAGCGTGCCCGATTCCGTGGTTGATCGCCTCGAACGCGCCCTGACCGAAGAGCGCACCATACGCCTTGTTGCCTTTCCATCGGCCGATTACGAGAAAGACGTGGCGATCAGCGATGAAGACATCAAGGCCTGGTACGAAAAAAACAAGCAGACGCTCGAGCTCCCCGAACAGGTAAGTGCGCAGTACCTACTGCTTAACGAGGAAGCGGCCATGGAGAATCTGCCCGCCCCGAAAGCGGAAGACCTGCAGCAATACTATGAACAGAACAAGGCGCGATATGTACAGCCCGCACGCGTCAATGTCAGCCATATCCAGCTGAACGTTCCCGCCGGCGCAAGTGATGAACAGCGTGCCGCTGTGAAAGCCAAGGCTGAAGCGATCGCCCAGAAAGTACAGGCCGACAAGACATTATTCGCCGAGACCGCAAGCGCCGAGTCGCAAGATGCCGGCACCGCCAAAGACGGCGGCAAGCTGGGCTGGATCACTAAAGGTTCCTGGCCTCAGGCGCTGGAGCAGGCGGTGTTCGCTCTTGGCAATGGCGAGGTCTCCGGGGTTGTCGAAGGCCCGGACGGTTACCATATCTTCCTTGCCAATGAAGTGCAGCCCGAAAAAGGCGAGTCGTTCGAGGAAGCCAAAGACAAGGTCGAAATCGAAGTTCGCCGCCAGCTTGGCGCTGAACGCTTTGCCGACATGGCAACCCGGCTGACCAGCCTGGTTTATGACAACCCTGCCAGTTTGCAGCCGGCTGCCGATGCGCTGGGCTTGAAAGTCAAATCCGCGACTGGCATTGCTCGTGATCGCCTTTTGCCATCTGACGAAGTGGGCGCCAATGCAGCCTCGGCCAGCGAAGATGCAGCCGTGCTCGACGACCAGCGAGTTCGGCGGGCCCTGTTCGCACCACAAGTTCTGTCGGATAAACAGAACTCTGGCGTCATTGAGATTTCGCCCGATACCATGGTAACCGTGCGGGTAGAAAAAGTGATCCCCGCCCATGTCCCAGAGCTTGCAAAAGTCGAAGGCTACATTATTGAGCAACTAAAGAAAGAGCGTGCCTTGGCCGCTTCTGAAAAGGCTGGCCGTGAAGCGCTTGCTACATTCCAGAGCGCACAAGACAAAGCCGAAGTCCCGGCCGGATTCGGCACGCCGCTTACCATTAGCCGTATCGATACTCAGGGGTTGGGCAAGCCCGTTCTGGACGCGGCATTCGATGCGCCCAGCACCGGGCTGCCCAAGTATATCGGCGTGACAGGACCGCAAGGTTTCGTCGTGGTGCGTATTGAAGGCGCCAAAGCAGGCGAAGGCGATGCGCCCATGCTGGCCACGCTGCCAGTCGAGCTGGGCCAGGCATGGGGAAGGGCCGAGGAACAGGCAGTGCTTAAAGCCATGCGTGTTCAGGCCGATGTAAAGGTGTTGCCCGAGGCCAGTAAAGTACTGGCTGGGGAAACGTCGCAAGACTGAAACGCGTAATCTAACGTTGCAACATGGGCGCCAAGTGCGCCCATACGTTTTTTTCCAGTATGGCTTGCGCTTTTTCATTGGGATGGATTCCATCGGGCTGGAACATCGCCTTGTCGGTGGCAATGCCTTCAAAGAAAAAAGGCACCAGCGCAACGTCATGCTTTTGGGCCACAGATCCGAATAGTGCCCGAAACCGTTCGGCATAAGGCCGTCCATAATTGGGCGGTATCTGCATCCCCAGCAGCAATACCGAAGCATTGGCCTTTTGCGCCATGGCGACCATTTTCGACAGGTTGTCCTCGGTCATCGTCAGCGACAGACCGCGCAGTGCGTCGTTGCTGCCGAGCTCGATAATGACGATTTCCGGCTTGTATTGCGCAAGGGCGGCCGACAAACGGCTCAGGCCGCCACTGGTGGTGTCGCCGCTAATGCTCGCGTTGTGTATCTGGTATCCTGTTTTCTCATCGGCCAGACGCCGGCCCAGTATTGACACCCACCCGGAATCTCGCCGCAAGCCGTATTCCGCCGACAAACTGTCGCCCACTACCAGTATTGCGCGACCGGGCTTATCAGCGGCAGCCGTTGCTGTGGCAGCCGTTGCTGCGGCAGCGGTCGCCATACTTGACCAGGAAAGGCAACAAAGTGCCGCTATTATCAGACGCCAGCGTATCCACATGAATCACATCCATTCGATTGAAGTTAGTCAATTATGCCAAAGGGTCGCCGACTCTGCGGGTGAACTCGATATTTTGAGCAACGTGAGCTTTACTGTCGCAGATGGCCAGGCCGTTGCGGTCACCGGCAGTTCCGGCTCGGGGAAATCGACTCTGCTTGGACTTCTGGCCGGGCTGGACGTTCCGTCGTCAGGACAGGTAAAGCTGCTGGGGCACGATTTGTTCGCGCGCGACGAAGAAGCGCGCGCGGCCTTGCGCGCGGCTCACGTGGGCTTTGTGTTCCAGTCTTTCCAGTTGCTGCCGAATCTCACCGCACTGGAAAATGTGATGTTGCCCTTGGAGCTTGCCGGCAAGCCCGCAGTAGAGGCGGCCGGCACCATGCTGGAACGTGTGGGTCTGAAGGACCGCTTTCATCACTACCCCAAGACCTTGTCCGGAGGAGAGCAGCAGCGGGTTTCGCTGGCGCGCGCTTTTGTGGTCCAGCCCCGCCTGCTGTTTGCGGACGAGCCTACTGGCAGCCTCGACCCGCACAATGGCGCGAAAGTGATTGAGCTTATGTTTGCCCTGCACCGGGAGCACCGGACGACGCTCGTCCTGGTTACTCACGATGCACAGTTGGCCGCGCTTTGTCAGCGGGAACTGAAATTATCCGGAGGCCGGCTGCAAGATAGCTGATTGCGTGTAAGGCCGGTGCGATCAGGACTTTGGCTTGGCCCCGGCCTGCTTGACGAGTTTGGCACTGAGTTCGACATCGTTCCTGATCAATTCCTTGAAGGCATCGGGTGTCGACCCGGCGGGCATGAAGCCCTGGGCGTCGAATTTGGTCTTCATCTGGGGCAGTTGAATGACATCGGCTATCGTCTTCTGCAAAAGCTCTGTTACCGCTTTATCCAAACCGGCCGGCCCGATCAGTCCGATCCAGGGAATATATTCGTAGCCTTTGACTCCAGATTCATCAAGTGTAGGGACGTCGGGCAAGAGCTCCAGGCGCTTCTGCGTCGACACCGCCAGCGCGCGCAAGGTGCCCGCCTTGATTTGGCCGTAGGCGGTCGGCACAGCCAGGAAAGCGGTATCGATCTGGCCGGAAATCAGGTCGCTGGTAAGGGCGCTTCCACCCTTATAAGGTATGTGCATCATTTTTATGCCGGCTTTGTTTTCCAGCAGGACACTGGCCAAGTGCAGTGCGCTACCCGTTCCCGAGGAGCCGTAGTTGATTGATTCAGGCGCCTTGCCGGCTGCGTTGACGAGATCACTCAGTGTCTTGTACGGTGAGTTTGCCGGCACCGCGAGCACGACGGGTACATAGCCCAACAGGGTAATGGCCGTAAGTCCATTCACAGAATCATAAGGCAAGGATGGGTTGAGGCTGGGATTGACAGCATGATTAGACGATACCAAGCCCAGCGTATAGCCGTTAGGCGCTGAAGCCAGGACATCTTTCGTGCCGGGTATTCCCGCTGCCCCAGCCTTGTTCTCGACGACGACGGGCTGCTTTAGAACTCTGCCCATATCGTCAGAGATTGTGCGGGCGACGGTATCCAGGCCGGAGCCCGGCGCGCTGGTCACCACCAGTCGTATCGGCCGCTCCGGGTATACACTTTCTGCGTGGGCCGGCGATGCGCTGTTCAGCCCGAAAATTGCCAATGACATGGTTAAGAGCGCGATGCGATGATTCATTTCTTGTCTCCTCTGGTACAGCGGCTTTCATGCTAAAACCGTTCTGCAACGGCTCTGCGTGGCCGCCTATTGTGGTGGTGTGAGTTGCAGCGGATAGATCTGCGATTGATTCTAGACAGCAGTTATTGATGCCGCCAGAGTTGTTTAGGGATGGGACCCATCTCGTTTGGCGATGCTCGCTCAAGGCGCTGCATCTTTTTACAGGAAGGTGGCCTGTTTCAGCCACTGAGAACAAATTGAGGCTTGAAGGAGTCATGAACCGCCGTATCGATGCCTATAGCCTGCGTTTATTCGTCGCCACTGCGACCGAAGGCTCAATCGCCCGGGGCGCCGCGAAAGAGCATATCGCCGCGTCGGCGCTGAGTCGGCGCATTTCCGACCTCGAGCACGCCTTGGGTGTCGCCCTGTTTGTTCGATCGCCCAGGGGTATCGAACTGACGAATGCAGGACAGGTGGTATTCGAGCGGGGGCTGAAGATCGACCACGACATACAGCTTTTGAAGCGCGACGTCCAGGCCTCTGACGGGGTCGTCAACGGTACCGTCAGGTTGTCGGCCAATATGTCCTCGGTCATTGGATACCTTCCCGAGCGTCTGAAGAATTTCACCGCAACATTCCCCCACGTGACGCTGGCTTTGTCGGAGGAGGACACCGATGTGGTCATCCGGGCTTGCCTGGACGATGCGGCGGATGTCGGTGTGGGAGTCAAGTCCGATGTGCCGGCCGGAATCGAGTCGTGGTTTTTCGCATCGGATCCCTTGTTGGTCGTCCTGCCTGTAGGCCATGCTCTCGCGAACGAGCGGTCCATAGGCTTTGCCCAGGCGCTACGGTATCCTCTGGTCGGTGTGCATCCCGCCGGATCGCTGGACACACTTTTACATGAAAAGGCCAAGGCCTTAGGCATGGCCGCCAGTTTCGCGGTACAGGTAAACAGTTTCGATGCCGCCTGCCGCATGGTGGAGGCCGGACTGGGTATTACGATTATTCCGCGTAGCGCCGCCAGCGCTTATGCCGGCACCCGAAAGTTTGCTCGAAGGCCCTTGGGCGAAACCTGGGCTTCCCGCGAACTATGGATCTATTCTTTACGGAAGTCGCCGCGTTTGCGCTCCGTCCAGGCTCTGATCGACGCGCTGCAGGATTAGGGCCTGTCAACAGGCCCTGAACTGCGCCCGTCTTATCGGACTATCGCATTCTTCGATGGCCCCGTTGCCGCTTTGCTGGTTCATATTCTGTCGGTTCGCGGGGCAGAATGAGCAGATGGAAAAAATACACGCAGACTCTCTGGCCTTTGGGCGCATCCTGTACTTGTCCGACGACACTCATCTCATAAGGCGTCAATTGCAGGGAGGCAGTGCAGACTTTGCTGAAGTGGGAAATTTGCGGGACGACGTCTCCACTGACGAGATTACCCCCGTCAGCATACTGTCGCATTATGACGAGAAATTGGGCCGATTCGCCTATACCGGCTTGAAGGTCGGGGATGAACTTCCGATTCGCAACCAGGATGTCGCGCGCAGTGGAATCCAGGTGGTCGTGGCGGGACAGCGTTACGGAAAGGGGTCGTCGCGCGAACACAGTCCCGCCGCGGAACTGTATGCCGGCGTGCGTCTGGTGATCACCAAAAGCTTCGAGCGGATATACAGGCAAAATGCGGACAATATCGGTCTGCTTACGTCGACCGACTTCGGGTTGATCGATCGCATCGAACGTGGCGAGCCCATCGGTCTGGGCGAATTGGTGGCTGATCGTGACGAGCTCGCGGCGACCATTATCAGGAGCGGCGGCCTGCTACGATTCGGCCAACATCATATGCGGAAGATGGATGTCCGCCCTGCAAGTACCAAGACTGGTCCTTTGACGCTTTTCGAGAAAATTATCGGACGGCATCGACTATCCATGAAGCCGGACGACGAAGAGCCGCGGCCCGGGCAGGGCGCTTTCGTACGTGCCGACTGGCGGTTCATACACGAGTATTACACGGGCATGTGCGCCCACATGTTGAACACCGCATATGAAAAGCCACTGTCGCTGTTCGACCCGGACAAGATACTGGTGTTCGAGGACCATACCTCATATATGCACGTCAGCCCGGCCCACATCCGTGGCGGATTGATTCCCAATATGCTCGCCATGCGCGACGCCCAAAGAACGTTTGCCCGGGAACACGGGCTGCGCATGCATCGCACGCTTACTGATGAAGAGGCCGCGCTAGATGATGGCAGTAATGTGGCAGGCATTTCCCACGCAATGGTGGCAGAGCACTATGCATTGCCGGGTCAGGTCGTTGTTGGCACCGATTCCCACACCCCGCATAGCGGCGCATTGGGGTGTGTTGCCTTTGGCGTCGGCACTACAGACATGGCCAATGCATTCATGACCGGTGCGGTCCGCATGACGATGCCGCAATCTTTGCTTGTAAACCTTCGGGGTGTACTACCGGCCGGCGTCACGGCAAAAGACATCGTATTGAAGCTATTGGCGGAACCTGCGATTCGAAATGGCGCAGGCGTGGGCAAGGCGTTCGAGTTTGCTGGCCCGGTGACGGCATGTCTGTCTATAGACGAACGCGCGACGTTGACCAATATGGTCGCCGAATTGGGCGGATTTTGCGGAATCGCTGCGCCGGATGCCAAGACGGTGGACTTCATTCGCGCACGCCGCGGAGTGGAGTTTCGCATCGAGCCCTGGATGCATAGCGACGAAGGCGCCGATTATGTTGACGTTATTCATCTTGATTGTTCCACCTTGTCGCCCATTGTCGCCCGGCCGGGCGATCCGGGTAATGGCTTGCCGCTGGCGGAACTGTGCGCACCCGTAAAGATAGACATAGCTTATGGCGGCTCGTGCACGGGCGGCAAGCAGGACGACTTCGACCTGTACCACGAAGTGCTGTACTGGGCGCTTCAACGGAATATTCCGCTGGCCGCCCACGTGAAATTGTATCTTCAGTACGGGACAACTGCAGTGCGGGACTATTGTGTGGCCAAAGGCTACGACAGCACATTCCGCCAGATCGGGGCAAGCATGCTGCAACCTTCCTGCGGCGCCTGCGCAAATTGTGGTCCTGGTGTATCGACGCAGGCCGCGCAGGTAACGGTAAGTTCGATCAACCGGAATTTTCCCGGACGTTCCGGACCGGGGCAGGTCTGGCTCGCCAGCCCTCCTACTGTCGCGGCAAGCGCGCTTGCAGGAGAGCTTATTTCATTTGAAGACTTGAAGCGGCGGTCCGTATAAAACTGACAGGTCCTGTCGCTTCCATGAAAGCACAGGATCCGTTTTCTACAAGGTCATGTGCTTGGGCAGCCAGGTGGCGATTTCGGGTACTGCATAGACAATCAGCACGCCGGCTATCATGAGTGCGAACATGGGAAATGCCACCCGTGCAAGATACGGTAATTCTTTCTTGGTCATGCCTGAAAGGACAAACAGATTGAATCCCACCGGCGGGGTTATCTGTGCCATTTCAATGACAAAGACCAGGAAGATGCCGAACCATATAAGATCTATGCCGGCCGCGGTAACGGTAGGCAGCAGGACGCCCATGGTCAGTACGACGATCGATATTCCATCAAGAAAACAACCGAGGACCACGAAAAACACCATGAGCGCAATGATAAGGCTGAACTGCGAAAGGCCCAGTGATCCTATCCATTCCGCAAGGGCGCGCGGCAAGCCGATATAGCCCATCGACAAGGTCAGGAACTGCGCGCCGGCAAGAATCAATGCGATCATGCAGTACAGCCTGGTCGCGCCCATCAGCGAGTCCTTGAAAACTTTCCAGTTCAACGAACCTTGCACCGTTGACAAAATCAAGGCACCCAATACGCCCACGGCTGCCGCTTCAGTCGCCGTCGCGAATCCGGTATAGATGGAGCTGAGCACTACCGCGATAAGGATGACAACCGGAATCAGGTGACGCGATTCATAGATTTTTTGGGTGAATGTCATCGGCTCGTCGGCCTGTGGTATCTGGTCGGGATGCAGCAATGCCCATATGGCGATATATCCCATGAACAGGCCGGCCAGCAATATGCCAGGGAAGATGCCCGCTATGAACAGCTTGGCGATGGATACATCGGCGGCGACACCATAGACGATCATGATGATGGATGGCGGTATAAGCAAGCCCAGAGTGCCGGCCCCGGCCAGAGTACCGATGATGAGTTTTTCGGGATAACCCCGCCGCGTGAGTTCGGGTATGGTCATTTTTCCGATGGTGACGCAGGTCGCGGCGGACGAGCCCGATACGGCAGCGAAAATGGCGCAGCCGACCACATTGGTGTGTAGCAGACGCCCGGGAATGCGATCCAGCCAGGGCGCAAGCCCTTTGAACAAGTCCTGGGAAAGCCGCGAGCGGAAAAGGATTTCGCCCATCCAGAGGAACAAGGGCAATGCCGTCAGTGTCCAGCTCGATGATGCGCCCCATATGGTGATGGCCATTGCATCGCCGGCCGGACGGCTGGAGAACAATTCCATGCCCAGCCACGCTGTTCCGGCCAGCGTCAGGCCAACCCATACCCCACCGGCCAGGAATCCGAAGATGGACAGGACGAGCAGGGAAATTACCAGCGCTTCATTCATAGTGTGTTTCTTCACGATGCGCTGCTTCAGGGATGCCCCGCATGCGCCGTATGGTTTCATCGACTACAGCAATGAAAAAAATAAAAGTACCCACAGCCATCGCAATCTGTGGGATCCACAAAGGCGTGCCGTCGTCACCGGTAGAAATATCGTTGAAAGAAAACGAATCAATTGCCAGCTTGCCGCTGAACCAGCACAAATTGGCGGTGATGGCGCATGCAATCAGCAGCGCAAGAAGGTCGAGCCTGAGTCGCCCTTTGGCAGGCAAGGCCGCCAATACCAGCGTCACCCGTATATGTTCGCCGGATTTGAAGGTGTGGGCCAGGGCGAGAAAGCCGGCGGCGGCCATTGAGTAGCCGGCATAGGCGTCCAGGCCGCCTATGTGGATGCCCAGTTGCCGCGTAGCGATGGACATGACCACCGCTACCAGGACGCCTACCATGAAGACGGCGGCAACGCCGCCCGACACCAGGTAAAGTTTATCGAGAAAGCGGCGCATGCTTACTTGTTGGCACGGAATGTATCGATGACTTTCTGGCCGTCAGGACCCGCTTTTTCTATCCACTCGGTCAGCATGGTATCGCCGACTTTGTCCAGGCCTTGCATGAGTTCGGGTGTGGGCTTGATGATTTCCATGCCATTCTTGGCCAGATTGTCCAGATACCACTGGGTCTTTTCTTTGGAAAGTGCCCAGCCGCGTTTTTCGGCATCCGCACTCGCTTGCAATAGAGCCTTCTTGCTTTTCTCGTCGAGCGCGTCAAACGCCTTCTTGTTCACAATGACGGCATTCTTGGGCAGCCAGGCTTGTGTGTCGTAGAATTTTTTGATGTATTCGTAGGTCTTGGTATCCCAGCCGGTGGATCCCGACGTCATGAACGCATTGACCACGCCCGTTGCCATGGCCTGGGCCAGTTCCGACTGTTGAATCGTCACGGGCTGGGCGCCGACCAGTTCGGCGATGCGGGCGGTTACTGGGCTGTAGGCGCGCCATTTGACTCCCTTCAGGTCGTCGACGCTGTTGATGTCTTTGTTGGCGAATATGCCTTGCGGGGGCCAGGCCACTGTGTATAGCGCCGTCATGCCTTGACTGGCGAGTTTCTTGTTCAGCAGTTCCTTCTGAGCCTGGTAGAGTTTCCATGCGGCATCGTAGCCGGTAGCCAGAAAGGGCAGTCCATCCAGCGCATAGATGGGGTCTTCGTTGGCATAGTTGGTGAGCAGGATTTCACCGATCTGAGCCTGATTGCCTTGCACGGCCCGTTTGATTTCGGGCGCCTTGTAAAGTGACGCGTTATTGTGCAGAACGATTTCCAATTCACCGCCGGACAACTTGCTGACATCCTTGACGAATTGTTCAAGGTTTTGTGTGTGTAGGTTTGAAGCCGGGTACGCGCTGGGCAAATCCCATTTTGTTGCGGCCTGGGCGTTCAATGCAAGTGCGGCAGCACCGACTGTAGTCAAAAAAGCGAGTGTTTTTTTCATAGGAAGATCCTTTGACGGGACAGCACATTCGTGCGACATGCACAGGGGGCCGATTGTAGTGTGGGAAGCCTTGAGTTCATGTGGTTTTGCTCCTAATTCAGGGTAATCACTAGTGGGAGCTACGCGCTGTTTGCGCACGGCAGGCGAACTGCGTTCTAATCGTTTCTTTTGCGTTCAAGGCCCGCGGAAGCGGCCATGGCCTGCACAGTCTGGTAATCGGAGCATGAATGAAGAAGTGGCAATTCTGGGTGGATCGTGGCGGTACATTCACAGACATTGTTGCGGTCACCCCAGACCGGAACATCCTGACCTGCAAACTGCTGTCCGAAAACCCGGAGCAGTATCCCGATGCGGCAGTGGCCGGCATAAAACGGCTACTTAATGTAGATCCCGGTCAGAAGGTGCCGGTCGAGCAGATCGAGTGCGTGAAGATGGGCACTACCGTGGCCACCAATGCACTGCTGGAGCGCAAGGGTGAACGCACGGTACTGGTTACGACGCGGGGCTTTCGCGACGCCTTGCGTATCGCCTACCAGAATCGGCCGCGATTGTTTGATCGCCACATCGTGTTGCCTGAACTGTTGTACGAAAGCGTTATCGAGGTCGATGAACGGCTGGACGCACAGGGCCTGGTGCTCAGGGCGCCCGGTATGGAGGCGCTGGAAGCTCAATTGGCCGCCGTCCATGCCGATGGGGTGCGCACGATTGCTGTGGTATTGATGCATGCCTGGCTGCGGGCCGACCATGAAGTACTGGTGGCCGACCTGGCGCGCAGGATGGGCTTTACGCAAGTGTCCGTGTCGCATGAAGTCAGCCCGCTCATCAAATTCGTGTCGCGCGGCGACACGACCGTAGTAGACGCCTATCTGTCTCCCATATTGCAACGCTACGTTCAGCAGGTCTCATCTGAACTCCCTGGTGTCCCGCTGCTGTTCATGCAGTCCAGCGGCGGCCTGACGCATGCGGACCGTTTCCGCGGCAAGGACGCCATCCTGTCCGGCCCGGCCGGCGGCATCGTGGGCATGGCGCGTACCAGCGAGCGCGCAGGCTTCGATAAAGTCATCGGCTTTGACATGGGCGGTACGTCGACCGACGTTTCACACTACGCAGGCGAATTCGAGCGCGAGTTCGAGACGCAGGTCGCCGGTGTGCGCATGCGGGCACCCATGATGAGCATCAATACTGTCGCTGCGGGTGGCGGTTCGATTCTGCATTTTGATGGCGCGCGCCTGCGTGTGGGTCCAGATTCGGCGGGCGCGAATCCGGGGCCTGCCTGCTATCGTCGCGGCGGGCCTTTGGCCGTAACCGACTGCAATGTCATGCTGGGCAAGATCCAGCCTGACTTTTTTCCACAGGTATTTGGCCCGGACGCAAATGAGGCCCTCGATGTCGCGACCGTGCGCGGGCAATTCGAAAAAATGGCCGCAACAGTCGCCAAGGCCACGGGGCAAGGCATGAGCGCCGAGGTATTGGCTGAAGGGTTTCTTGCCATTGCGGTGGGCAATATGGCCGAGGCCATCAAGCGCATCTCGGTTCAGCAAGGCCATGATGTCACCACCTACGCACTGACGGTGTTTGGCGGGGCGGGCGGCCAGCACGCCTGCCTGGTTGCCGATGCCCTCGGTATGACGCGCATTTTTTCGCACCCTTACGGTGGGGTGCTTTCCGCGTATGGCATGGGGCTGGCAGACCAGATAGAAATTCGCCAACAGACGGTCGAGAAGGTTCTGGAACCTAAGCTCTTGCCGGTTCTGCAGGAGTATTGCGGGCAGTTGACGGCACAGGCTGTGCAAGGCCTGGGCGAGCACCATGGAACTGACTTACCCATGCAGAACGCGTGCCGCGTACATCTGAAATACGAAGGCACCGACACGGCACTGGATGTGCAGCTTTGCGCGACGGTGGCTGAAATGCAAGGGGAATTCGAGCAGTCCTACCGTAAGCGCTATTCATTTTTAATGCCTGACAGAAGGCTGGTGGTCGAGTCGATGTCGGTAGAGGCCAGCCTGGCGGGTGATCAAATCGACGAACCGCTGGCACCTTTGGCATCCCGCGAAGGAAAGGCGCAACCGCGGGCGATCCGGCCCATGTTCAGTGGCGGACAATGGCGGGACACGCCCGTCTATGACCGCAGCGATCTGCAGGTCGACGATTTGATCGAGGGACCGGCCATCATATCGGAGCCCAACCAGACGCTGGTCATCGAACCGGAATGGCGGGCCAGGCTGACGCGCCAGAATCACTGGGATCTTGAGCGCCTGCACCCCTTGACCGGGAAAATGGAGGTGAGTTCGCAAGTCAACCCCATCATGCTTGAAGTGTTCAACAATCTTTTCATGTCGATCGCCGACCAGATGGGTGTGCGCCTTCAGAACACGGCGTACTCCGTCAACATTAAAGAGCGGCTGGACTTTTCCTGCGCCATCTTTGATGTGCAGGGCAATCTCATTGCCAATGCACCGCACATGCCGGTGCATCTGGGGTCCATGAGCGAATCGATCAAGACTGTCATGCGCGAAAATGCTGGGCGCATGCAACCGGGCGATGCCTATGTCGTCAATGATCCCTATCACGGCGGGACACATCTTCCGGATGTCACCGTAATTACGCCGGTTTTCGATCGGGGCGGTACCCGGATATTGTTCTTTGTCGGTTCGCGAGGCCACCACGCCGATATCGGCGGGCTTACCCCAGGCTCCATGCCGCCGAACTCCAAAACAGTGGAAGATGAAGGCGTCTTGTTCACCAATTTCCAGCTAGTCGGCAATGGCGTATTCCGCGAGGCCGAGGCCAGGGCCATCCTGGGTTCCGGCAAGTGGCCGGCGCGTAATCCCGATCAGAATCTGGCGGACATGCGCGCGCAGATCGCCGCCAACGAAAAAGGCGTACGCGAACTGCTGAATATGTGCGATCAATTTGGCCTTGACGTGGTGGCGGCCTATATGCAGCATGTTCAGGACAATGCCGAAGAGGCAGTGCGCAAGGTGATCACCCATCTGCGCGATGGTCAATTCGACTATGCCCTGGACAACGGCGCGCATATACGGGTGGCAATAACCGTCAGGCATGAAGATCGCAGTGCCGTGGTCGATTTCACCGGAACATCGCCGCAGCTGGACAATAACTTCAATGCGCCGGCGTCCATCGCCGTCGCTGCGGTGTTGTATGTGTTCCGTACACTGGTCGATGACGATATTCCCTTGAATGCGGGATGTCTCAAGCCGCTGGAGATCATTGTTCCCCAGGGTTCCATGCTGCGCCCGAACCCACCGGCCGCAGTGGTGGCGGGCAACGTGGAAACCTCGATGTGCGTCGTCAACGCCTTGTACGGTGCGCTGGGCGTGCTGGCGGCAAGCCAGGGAAGCATGAACAACTTCACCTTCGGCAATCATCAGCATCAGTATTATGAAACCGTCTCGGGCGGCACAGGCGCCGGCCCTGAGCGCATCGGCGTTCCGTATGCGCAGGCCGGAGGCTTCCACGGTACGTCGGTGGTGCAGGCTCATATGACCAATTCGCGCCTGACCGATCCTGAGGTGCTCGAACTGCGGTTTCCGGTAAGGCTCGAGTCTTATGAAATACGCGAGGGCTCGGGCGGGGAAGGGCGCTGGAATGGTGGAGACGGCGGCGTACGCAAGGTCAGGTTTCTGGAACCCATGACTGCCGCTATTCTTTCAAACAATCGCGTTTATCCGCCTTTTGGCTTGGCGGGCGGCGCGCCCGGATCCCTCGGCACAAACTACATCGAGCGCGCCGACGGCACCAGGACTGCACTCGGTCCCCAGGACAGTGCCGAACTTGCGCCAGGCGACGTGTTTGTTATTGAAACGCCCGGAGGCGGTGGTTATGGCCTCAAGGAGTCCTTATGAAGCGATATAACCTGGCCCTTGCCGTGGCGCTAATGGTTCCGTTTGCCGCCAGTGCCCAAGGCTATATCAGCCGCATGTTAAACCATCCCGTTCCCGGCGGCGTGGCCGTGGTGCCGCTGGGCAAGGGGCCCCAGATGCCGCATGCATACCATGATGGCGATCGCGTGATGGTGCTGCGCGATAGCGACGATCAGTGGATTGCGGTCGTCGGCATCGACCTGAAGACACCTGCCGGCAAGCAGGTTTTGAAGGTAAGTGGTGCGCCAGGCCTGTCGCAACCCACATTCGGTGTCGAAACCAAGGATTACAAGACACAGCATATAAAGTTGAAGAATAAAAGCCAGGTCAATCCGGATCCTGAACAAACTCGTCGATACGAACGCGAGTATAAGGAACAGATTGCCGCGTATGCCAGCTTCAGGGAGGTTATTCCCAGCAATGTCATGCTAGACAAGCCTGTGAATGGTCGCTTGTCCAGTCCTTTCGGACTGCGGCGGTTTTTTAACGGCGAAGAACGCAATGCCCATTCCGGTCTGGACTTTGCCGTTGGACTCGGCACGCCAATAAAAGCCCCCGCGGATGGGGTGGTTACCATAGTCGCGGACTATTTCTTCAACGGTAAAACCGTATTCATTGACCATGGCCAGGGCTTCATCACGATGTACTGCCACTTGTCGTCTTTCCAGGTAAAGGTCGGCGATGAAGTTACACGCAGCCAGGTCATAGGAAAGGTGGGCTCCACCGGTCGCGCCACCGGGCCGCACTTGCACTGGAACGTAAGCCTGAACAATGCGCGTGTTGATCCGGCGATATTCATCAACGCGTTCACGCCTTGAGTAGTGTTGACAGGCCGTGATGAAAGCCGCCATCTTCCGAGGCCTGTTCGATAGCTTGTCCATTGCCGTCGGTTATGTGCCGGTGGCGATTTCTTTTGGCCTGGCCTCGGTCCATGCAGACATCGCGCCCTGGATTGCTGTGCTTATTTCGATACTTGTCTACGCCGGGGCCAGTCAGTTTATATTGATCAGTCTCGTGGCCAGCGGGAGTGCTGCTCTGAGCATCGTGGGTATTGTCCTGTTGATGAACTTGCGGCACTGCTTCTATGGTCCAGCCTTGTTGGGCAAGCTCAAGGACAGTCCGCGGCGACTGCCGATGTTTGTAATGGCCGCAGGCTTGACCGACGAAGTGTTTGCAACGGCAATAAGCAAGCTGTATCGGCAACCTGCGCACGAACGTGAATCCTGGTACCTGGGTTTGCAATTGGGCGCCTACCTGGCCTGGGTCGGAGGCACGGCCATGGGCGCGTTCTTCGGATACGACTGGCTGCAAAATTCCCCGCTATTGTCGCAAACGATAGGGTTTGTGCTGCCGGCACTCTTTTTCGCGCTCTTGCTGGAAATCCGCCGACTTGTGCCGAACTATCTATTGGCTGGCGCGGCGCTGGCCACGGTGATCGCCCTGTTCATGCTGCCGGCCTACGGCGCCATCGTAGCGGGGATGCTGACGGGTGCTGTTCTGGGCATGCGACGCCAGGGAGCATGAGATGACTTCATCGACCCTGATATTGTTGACGGTGGCTGCTGGAGCCGGCACATTCCTGATACGGCTGTTGCCCATGTTGTGGCATACAAAAGGTATAGGAAAAAGCCGCAGCCGGCCTCTGCTGCGCAATGCCCTTGAAGCCATAGGTCCGTCGGCTATCGTCGCGTTGCTGGCTGTGTCTTTGTCTGACATGGTTCTGGCGCAGCCCGCGCTCGGTGCCGCTTTGCCCATCGTTGTGGGTCTGCTTGGCGTACTGCTGGGCAAAAAGGTGCTTGGCAGCATCGCCTGGGCAACGCTGGCGGGTGTTCTAGCCTATGGGGCGACTTTGTGGCTGACGGCTCTCAGCCTTTGACCCGCACGATTTTTTGCACCTGGGGAACATGACGTATGGCGCGGATGACCTGAGCCAAATGCTTGCGGCTGTCGACTTGCACGGTCAAGTGTAGGGTTCCGTTGGCTGCCGCATCGTCCTGCATCGTCAAATGCAGGATATTGGAATCGGCTTCGGTTATTTCCGCTGCCAGCCGCCCCAGGACTCCGCGTTCGTTCACGACAGTGACATCGAGCCTCGTCGTCAAATGTCTGGCCGTATTGGCGTCCCACAAGACAGGAATCCACCGTTCGGGTTCGCGCGCGCGCTGGCGTTGAGCCACCGCGCATTCTTCCATGTGCACGACAAGCCCGTGACCAAGCCGGATGCCGCCGATGATGGCATCGCCCGGGAGGGGGCCGCAGCAGGGCGCAAGCTGTACCGCCTGGCCCTCGTTGCCATGGATGAGTATCGGCGCGTTGGTGGCGGAGGAGAACTCGTCGAAGGCTGCGGCCGTCGTGGCCAGCAGGGCATTTTCGGGCGCAAAGCGCCGGGCCACCACGGCGGCCAGGCGTTTGCCCAGGCCGATGTCGGCGAGTATCTCTTCGCGCGATGCGGCGCCCGAACTTTTTGCCAGCTTCTCCCATTCGGGATCGTCGTCAGTCGGGTGCGGCAAATGCAGCTGGTCGAAGGCCTGATTCAACAGACGCTGACCGAAGGCCACCGATTCTTCGAGCTTGACCGTACGCAGATAATGCCGAATCTCGGAACGGGCACGGCCGGTGCGTACGTAATTGAGCCATTGGGCACTGGGCCGCGACGCGGGCGATGTGACGATTTCGACCGCGTCACCGCTTTTCAGCTCGGTGCGCAGAGGCGCGAACTCGCCATTGATTTTTGACGCAACGGCCTGATTGCCGATGTCGGTGTGTATGGTGTAGGCGAAATCGACCGGCGTGGCGCCTCGCGGCAGGGACAGGATTTTGCCTTGCGGGGTGAACACATAGACCGCGTCGGGGAATAGGTCTACCTTGACGTGTTCAAGAAACTCGCCCGAGTCGCCGGTCTGGCTTTGTATGTCGAGCAGCGACTGCAGCCACTGGTGGGTTCGCTTCTGAAGGTCGTTGAGTGTGACGTTGTCTTCTTTGTATAGCCAGTGCGACGCCACGCCTTCTTCGGCTACATGATCCATGTCGCGGGTGCGGAACTGGAATTCGACCGGTGTGCCATAGGGGCCCACCAGCGTCGTGTGCAGCGATTGATAGCCGTTGAGCTTGGGTATGGCGATATAGTCTTTGAACTTGCCCGGCACGGGACGGTACAGCTGATGCAAGGTGCCCATGGCCAGATAGCATTCGGGCAGCGTATGGACAATGACCCGGAAGCCATAGATGTCGAGCACCTCGGAAAAGGACTTTTTCTGCTCGGTCATTTTCGTGTAGATGCTGTATAGCGACTTTTCCCGGCCGCTGACTTCGGCCTCGATACCTGCCGCGGGCAGCGCCACGCGGACGGCGTCGGAAATTTTGCCGAGCACTTCGCGGCGGTTGCCGCGCGCCGCCATCATGGCCTTGTGCAACACCTGGTAGCGATTTGGATACACGGCCTGGAAGCATAGGTCCTGGAGTTCCCGGAAAAGGGCGTTCAGTCCGAGGCGGTGCGCAATAGGGGTATAGATGTCCAGCGTTTCGCGCGCGATGCGGCGGCGCTTTTCCGAGCTGACCGCGCCCAGTGTGCGCATGTTGTGCAGACGGTCGGCCAGCTTGATGAGTATGACCCGCACGTCGCGGGCCATGGCCAGAAGCATTTTGCGGAAGCTTTCCGCCTGTTGTTCGGCCTTTGTTGCGAATTCGAGCCGATCCAGCTTGGACAGGCCATCGACGATCTCTGATACATCGGCACCGAATTTTTCGGCAAGTTCCTGCTTGGGAACGCCCTGGTCTTCGATAACGTCGTGCAGCAGCGCTGCCATGAGCGAGTCGGCGTCGAGCTTCCAGCCCGCACAGATTTCCGTTACGGCAATAGGGTGCGAAATGTAGGGCTCGCCGCTGGCCCGGAACTGGCCCAGATGGGCCTGGTCGGCAAAACGGTAGGCTTCCTTGACCCGCTCGACGTCTTTCTGGCTAAGGTAATGGCTGATGACCTGCGTGAGCGGAGCCAGTGATGCAATGGTATTGGGCGCGGCGTCGGTGCCGAGCGGCAGTGGCGATTTTCGAGGCTTGCCGCGACGCAGGCGTGAACCCTTCTTGAGGACGGCTAGAAGGCCGGATGAAGCACCACGAAGACTGGTAAACGCCATGAACTACACCCGGGGGATCAGGTTGGGACTTTGCGCAGCATTTCCAGGCCGGTAACGCCGGCGGCGATTTCGCGTAAAGCGGTAACGGTGGGCTTGTCTTTGCTGTCAAGGCGGGGCTCGTGGCCCTGCGCCAATTCGCGGGCGCGGTAGGTGGCGGCCAGAGTCAGGTTAAAGCGGTTGGGGATCTTATCCAGACAGTCTTCGACAGTAATGCGGGCCATGGTAAACCTATGAACAGGGGAGGTTGATGGTGTCAGGCTAGCGTCTTGCTAATGCCCAACTGTGAAAAGAGTTCTGCGTTGCGTGCGGCCTGCGTGCCATACCGCAAGCGGGTGGCCGCGACAATTTGACCGAGCTGCAATAATGCTATGCTAAATTCTTGATTAATAATAACATATTGGCACTCCGAGGCGTGCGACATCTCGCTGCCCGCAGCAAGCAGACGGCGTGATATAACTTGCGGCGCGTCCTGGCCTCGATTCGTCAACCGGGATTCCAATGCTTCTATGGAAGGCGGAAGAATAAAAATGCCGATTGCTTGCGGATAATGCTCGCGCACCTGACGCGCGCCTTGCCAGTCGATCTCCAGCAGCACGTCGTCGCCCCGTGCAAGTGCGGTGTCGATGCGGTCGCGGGGAGTGCCATAAAAGTTGCCGTGGACTTCCGCCCATTCCAGCAGCTTCTGACCATCGCGCAGAGCAAGGAACTCTTCAGTGCTGACAAACCGGTAGTGCTTGTCGGCCTGTTCGCCCGGGCGCGGCGCGCGCGTTGTGCAGGAAATGGACAGGATCAGGCTGGGGTCTTCGGCCAGCAGCCCATTGACCAGGCTGGATTTGCCGGCTCCGCTGGGCGCCACGATCATGAATATATTGCCGGAGTAGGAAGGCATGTTTAGTAATCAGTAACAATTGCGAGACGCAAGGATAGCAAATCCCGCGATGTAAGTTCAAAGGCGGCACTGTGCTGGCCCGATTTTTTACAAACTAATGTGGCCCGCAGTCCGGGTTACGGGGCTGGTCAGTTTGTCGCGGGCGCAGGCTGCCCTAATTCTTCGAGCGCATTCTGATAGGCCAATGGATTGACGCAAAGAAACACAGCGGCATCGCCCGGATTCATATTGAAGGCGATGTCCTGGATTTGTTCACGGGCCTCGTCGGCGTGGTAGACCGCTGCAACATGGACATCGCCGTCCTGTTCGAACTGTTCGCGGGGAACGAAGTCGGCCACCCGGTCGATATCGGGTTCGCTGAGGACGACGTAGGCGCGGAACTGCAGGTCATCGATCGTGACATCCAGTACAAGACCATGCTCTAGTGATTCGACAATATGGCTAAGTGCATTCATGGGCGGCAGGCGGCAGCTTGGCTGACTGAAACGAAAAAGTTGTGATGTTGGCGGGCGGCAGGTTGGCCCAGACCAGCTGGGACGAGGTTTGCCGGGCCTGGACCAGGCGGCGCCATTTCGGTGAGCGCAGATTGTACGTGAATTGAATCGCAACGCCGCCATCGTGCAGCAGTGTGCGCCATTGTTCCAATATGGATTGTGTGATCGGCTCGGGAAGCGAGCACAAGGGAAGGCTGGAGACGATGGCCTGTATTTTTGCGTTCTGTGGGATAAGCTTGCACAGATCAGCGGCATTGCCATGTATGACCTCAACCTGCGGAAAGCGCTCGCGTAGTGTCTGCACGAATGGACTCGAGAATTCGATGACCTTAAGCCGTTCAGGCGCTACGCCATGATCGAGCAATGCCCGGGTGATAACGCCGGTGCCTCCGCCAAGCTCGATGATGAGCCCGTCGTCAGAAACTGGAATTTGGCGTGCCATCTGGCGCGCCAGGAAGCGGGAGCTGGGACAGATGGCGCCGATGGCGCCTGGCCGATTGAGAAGTTCTTGAAGGAATATACCTGGGGCGATATTCTTAAAGTATTGCGAAACACGCTGGGCGCGGCCCAACCGTAGGACTCGAAGCATCATAGAACCTGTTTTATCCAAGTCGGGCCACGTTAACAGTTGATCCGCGAAACGCCATGTCGAAATGTTAAGGGCGATTCCGTGCTGAAACAGCAGTATATGTGCAAGTGCCCGAATGTGAAGTGGGCGCCCGCGCTATTTTTACAACAGGGTCAGCTTGTGCACGCTGCAGTGAAATCCAGCGTTGCGATAACCGGCGCATGGTCGGACGGCTGTTCATTGGCGCGGGGCGCTTTGTCTATCACGCAAGCCGTGCAATAAGGTTGCAACGCCTTGGACAGCAGGACGTGATCGATCCGCAGGCCCGCGTTGCGGCGAAAGGCGAACCGGCGATAGTCCCACCACGTAAAAGACTTTTCGTCTTGTTCGAATTCACGGAAAGCATCGGTGAATCCCAGATCCAGCAACGAAGCAAATGCGGCGCGTTCCGGTTCGGATACCAGTACATCTCCCACCCATTTCGAAGGATCGTGGACGTCTTCATCTTTAGGCGCCACGTTGTAGTCGCCCAGAATGGCGATCCGCGGATAACGCTGAAGCTCGTCTTGCAGCCAGAGATGCAAAGCTTTGAACCATGCCAGCTTGTATTCGTATTTGTCGCTGCCTACTGACTGTCCGTTCGGACAGTAAGCGCTTACCACGCGGATGTCGCCTATGGTGCTGTCCAGCGTGGTGGCAATGATGCGTTGTTGATGATCTTCGTAGGCTGGCAAATTGCGCTGCACGTCGGTGCAAGCCATGCGGCTGATGACCGCCACGCCGTTATAGGTTTTCTGTCCGGCCCATTGAGCTTGATAGCCCATCTCCGTGAAGGCTTCCAATGGAAAGTTTTCGTCCGACAGCTTGAGTTCCTGCAGGCATAGTGCTTCCACGGGATTGGCGGCGAGCCAGTCCAGTACTTGCGGCAGACGAACTTTAAGGGAGTTTACGTTCCAGGTGGCGAGTTTCATGTATTTATAGAGATTTAGTCGATACGGGTTCGCCGACAGGATACCATTGCCGGGTTACCGGAGGCCCGGGGCGTGCGGAGTTTTAGTCATTGCTTGCGCAATGAACCTTGCACCCGTGTAATCACTGGATTTTTTACGACAGGCACCCGGGTTGTCCCTAGGCTTATCCACCGATTGTGTGGATAAGCCTGGCGTGGGCAAGCCTCCGCATTACGGCTTGACTTGTCTGAACCAGGAAGCCGTAAAGTGATGCCAGGGATGGCGCTTCGGCTTCTTGCCGGGGGCTGCGTAAACCGGGCGGCTCACGGGATGGTGCGGGCGTTTTGCCAGCGTGACTATTGTGCTGTTCCCGGTTACTGTGCCGACGGGAGATTGGCGGCTGGGAATGCTGGTGGCATTGGGTAGGGTTTCGAGCCCGGTCACGCGCTCGTCGTCGCCATCGTCGGGACTGGGTGAAGCCAGTGTGAGCATGCCGAATATGAGGATGACCCAGAATATCAGCGTAAGAGTAACCGACAGCAGTCCGTCCAGACTGCCATAACCGTTAGCCGGTGTGGCGTCGATATTAAACAGCGATGCCAACGGGGGAATGTGCCCCATGCCTTCAACGAGTAAATTTCCCGGGAGCCGGTACACGAACTTGATGGCTTCCCAGAGTTCCCATGCACTGTAGCGATTATCGTTATTGATATCGACGATGAGATTCAGCGATTGAATGTTCATGGCGGCTCCTTGAGGCGCTGGGCCGGCCAGCCCTAGCGACAAACGCGCGTAACGGACTTCCTTGCTATTGTGTAATACTCACTAACACTATATTCCTGGTCGCTTACCAATTCAAGCGGTAAACGCGGGCAGACCGCGCATCATGTACGGCGCCTGTCCGAGCCATTCTCCAGATAGTAGGCGCGCTTGTTTTCATACATCCGGCCATCGGCCTCTCGTATCGCATCTCCGAGCAGCGAACTGTCATGGCAGGTGGCAACGCCCATGGAAAAGCTGAGAGCCGGGCCGGGATAGAACTGATTGTTCAGCTTCATCAACTGATGGATATGCTTGAGCATGAGTTCGCCTCCGCGTTCATCGGTCGATGAAAGCATCACGACGAACTCGTCGCCACCGATGCGAGCTGCCTGCGAAGGATGGTCGACTGCTTTGGCCAGCACTTCTCCGGTACGGCGCAGCAAGGCGTCGCCGCCGGAGTGACCCAGACTGTCATTGGTCTCTTTCAGGTTGTTCAGGTCGATGATGATTACCGTGATCGGAACAGGGCCTCTGCGCGTGAGGCGTTTCAGCTCATCGACAAAGAACGACCTATTCTTCAGTTTGGTGAGCACATCGTGCGTGCCCAGGTACTCCAGATACGCTTCCGCTTTTTTCCGCGCCGTGATGTCCGTCAGGGCGAGCAACACGCGTCCCCAATTTTGTTCATATCCCGGAAACACGGATAACTGCAGATGGATATGTAAAGTGCTGGCGTCCAGTGCGTAGTTGACGACTTCGCGCTGCTGAAACAGGTGCCCGTCCCACAAGTCCAGCAGTTGTGCCCGGAAGTGCGGCATCATTTCATCGCGGAACACTTCAGGCAGGCGCCCCAGCAAATCGGTCTTATCGGCGGCCTTGAACATTTCCACGGTATAGCGGTTGACGTCCAATACCTGGATTTCGCTCATGCAGCGCTCGACAAACTCTGGATGGACATCGGTGAACGTCCGGAAGTCAGTGATGCCTTGATTGCGAATATCGCTTAATAATTCCTTGATTGCGCTGAAGTCTTCGACCCAAAGCGAGACCGGTGCCTGTTCGAACAAACCGCGTGCATATTGTTCGCTTGCGCGGGCGCGGCGCCGTGCGTCCTCGAGTTCGGTGATGTCGTCCAGGACCACCAACACTCTGTCCCAGGGTTTATCGTGTTCCTGCAGGATCACGCCCTTCAACAAGATATCGATGCGCCTGCCGTCCAGCGCATAATTGACGCTCTTGCTCTGAAACGTGGATAGTCCGGACCATAATTGTTCAAGTTCGGCAATATGGGTCTCGAACATGTCGTCGCGGAACACCTCGTCCAGCCGCAGGGTCAGGCTGTCGAGCGAGTCGGCTGCATAGAGATTCAAGGTGTGCTGATTGACGCGCAATATTTTTATGCCAGCCGAACACAGGGCGACGCGGCGTGGATCTTCTCTTAGAAAAGCGCCAAGGTCAGTCACGCCAGTGGAGCGCCAGGACTGAAAGAGCTCGTAGATCTCGCTATAGTCTTCCAGCCACATGGAGGATGGCGCCAGATCGAAGAAATCGAAGGCGTGCGAGCCCATGACGATGGATGGGATGCCCTGACTGGAACCTGGATGCATGAAGTAGTGCGTGCCGATGAATAGGCCGAATGGCCCTGATGAAATCACGCGATAATACGTGAATAAAGGGCGTTATTGCAAAGAATGGTTTTGAAAATTAACCGGGTATTTCTGCATCAAGCCTGGTCGCTTATGCTAAGTTATTGAGCTAATTGGATTTATTTTTACTTTTGCGTTACCCTATAAGGCTTATCGGGGCGCGCTGTGCGGCCCGAATAATGCATAAAGGAGCGCTAGCATGGCAGCACAACCTACCCAGAAAAAGCAACCTTTTGTAATTGAGCCTCTTAATTGGGTCGCCCCTGAGGCAGATCGTGATGAGTCCGATCGTCAGGCGCAAGACAGCAAGCAACCTGCTGGGGCCAAGGAATCCCGCAACTGAAGTTGATTGCATACGAACTGGCTATGAAGCGGCAGGCATAAGACCCTGCCGCTTTTTTATGCTTTTCGGGCATATGTACGGCATGCATGCTCCGGGCAGGCGCGTTACTATTCTGCTTCTGGCTGTGGCCGCCCCAAACTCGACGAGGAGCCCTCATGATGGAAGAAGTTGTTGTTATCGGTGCCTGCCGTACCGCGATAGGCGATTTTGGCGGTGGGCTGAAGGATGTGCCTCCATGTGACCTGGGCGCAACAGTCGTTCGAGCCGTGCTCGATCGCAGCAACGTTGCAGCCGGCGATGTCGGACATGTGGTGTTCGGCCATGTCATAAACACCGAGCCGCGCGATATGTATTTGTCCCGGGTCGCCTCCATCAATGCAGGCATAGGGATATCCACGCCCGCGTTCAATGTAAACCGCCTGTGCGGGTCCGGATTGCAGGCCATTATTTCGGCTGCCCAGGCGCTGAAGCTGGGCGACGCCGAAATTGCCATTGGCGCCGGTGCTGAAAGCATGAGCCGAGCCCCGTATATTGCGCCGGCCCAGCGATGGGGCGCGCGCATGGGCGACAGCGTACTGCTCGACATGATGACTGGCGCATTGGCTGATCCCTTCGATAAGGCTCACATGGGCGTCACAGCAGAAAACGTCGCTCAGAAATACTCCATCTCGCGCGAAGCGCAGGATGCACTTGCCTTGTCTTCGCATCAACGCGCCGAGAACGCCATCGACAAGGGCTATTTCAAGGAACAAATCGTGCCCGTCGTGCAAAAGACGCGTAAAGGCGACGTGGTCTTTGATACCGACGAACATGTACGCCGCGGCGCGACGGCCGCCAATTTTTCTTCCCTTAAACCGGTTTTTGTGAAAGAGAATGGCACGGTCACGGCCGGCAATGCCTCAGGATTGAACGACGGCGCCGCCGCCGTCCTGTTGATGACCGCGACTGCGGCAACGGCGCGCGGCCTCAAGCCCATGGCCAGGCTTGTGTCATACGGCCATGCTGGCGTTGATCCCAAATACATGGGCATCGGGCCGGTTCCCGCGACCCGGATTGCGCTCGAAAAGGCAGGAATCACCATAGACCAGCTTGATGTCATCGAAGCCAACGAGGCCTTCGCCGCCCAGGCATGCGCAGTCAGCAATGAACTCGGTTTCGACAACGCCAAACTCAATCCCAACGGTAGTGGAATAGGCCTGGGTCATCCCATAGGCGCTACCGGGGCAATCATTACGGTCAAGGCCCTGCACGAACTCCAACGCGTCCAGGGGCGGTATGCGCTGGTAACCATGTGCATAGGCGGCGGTCAGGGAATCGCCGCGATCTTCGAACGTGTTTGAAGCGCAGCCCTGGGAAGCCGACGAGCCCACACTTTCCGAACTCGGGGGCGTGCGTTATCTTCATTTCGGTACCGAATGGGTGCAAGGAGCCATGCGCGTGGGCAAGCCGAACGAACTCGTGCTTGCCTATACGCAGCAGATGATGGCGTGGCTGTTGTTTCTCGAACCATCGAAACGGGACGAGATTGGCATCATGGGGCTGGGTGCCGGGTCCTTGTTGCGATATACCCTCAAGAATACGCCAGCTTCGGTGGAAACCGCGGAATGGAATCCCCAGGTCTCCGCCATATGCCGGGCTTATTTCCGGCTGCCGGATTCATCACGGTCCGTCATTGACCATTGCGACGCGGCGGTCTGGGTGCAAAAGACCCGAAATATCGGCAGGTTCATGGCCTTGATGGTCGATCTGTACGATGCCGGCGCCCAGGGGCCGGTACGCGATTCACTCGATTTTTACCAGGGATGCCACGCTGCGCTCGCCGACGTGGGCATCATGACCGTGAATCTGTTTGGCGATCATGCCAGCTTTCCGCGCAATCTTGAAAACATTCGAAAGGCATTCGGCGGCAGGGTACTGGAGCTGCCCGAGATAGACGCGGGCAATCGCATCGTACTGGCGTTCAAGGGGCCTGTGCTTGATGTTTCCACACAGCAGTTGCTGGATCGCGCCGCCGTCGTAGAGACCCGCTATGGCTTGCCGGGCAGCCGTTGGGCCAGGGCTTTGCTGGCGCAACATGGCGCGGCCAGCAAGGTTGCTGTTTAACATAAGCGTCGTATCGGGATTTCCCTTCGAGACATTGGCTTCTTGATCGCGTTAGACTTAGCCCGTCCGCGACAGAAGGCAAGGTCGCTTATAACCCGTTAAGGAGCATCCATGAAGTTCTACAAGTCTGCCAAGCTAATGTGCGGCGCCATGGCCGTGGCCGGCATCGTGGCCCATGGCCCGGTGTTCGCGCAATCGGTCGCCGTCACGTCCATAGTCGAGCATCCCGCCCTTGACGCGATCAAGGATGGTGTCAAGGAGGCATTGACCAAGGCCGGCTACACCGAACCGAAGGGCTTGAAATGGGAATTCCAGACAGCGCAGGGCAATACTGCCATCGCGGCCCAGATTGCCCGCAAGTTCGTGGGCGACAAACCCGACGTGATCGTCGCGATCGCCACACCGTCTGCGCAAGCCGTGGTGGCCGCCACCAAAACCATACCGGTCGTGTATTCGGCGGTTACCGATCCCATCGCGGCTCAACTGGTCGGCACCATGGACCCATCAGGCACGAACGTGACGGGGGTGTCCGACAGCCTTGCGCTTGAAAAACAGGTAGAGCTCATCACCAAGGTCGTGCCAGACGCAAAGCGCGTTGGCATGGTGTACAACCCGGGCGAAGCCAATTCGGTCGTTGTGGTCAAGCAGATGCGCGAACTTTTGCCCAAGGCCGGTATGACTCTGGTTGAAGCCACCGCGGCCCGTACCGTGGACGTGGGCGCGGCCGCCCGCAGTCTGGTGGGTAAAGTCGATGTCATCTATACCAATACCGACAATAACGTCGTGTCCGCGTACGAAGCGCTGGTCAAGGTCGGCAACGACGCCAAGATTCCGCTTATCGCGTCCGATACCGATAGCGTCGCACGCGGCGCCATCGCGGCCCTCGGGGTGAACTACCACGATCTAGGCCTGCAAACAGGCAATATGGTCATCAAGATTTTGAAAGGTGCGGCGCCCGGCACGCTGCCATCGGAGACCAGCGAGAAACTGGAACTGCATGTCAACCCCGCTGCAGCCAAGAAACAAGGCATCACCCTGACTGATGCGTTCCTCAAGTCGGCCACCAAGGTTATCGATTAAAATAGCGGCCTCTGAAAAGCAGGCGGGTTTGTCGCAAGCGGCCCGCCTGTTTCTTTTTCTGGTTATTCTGGCGAGAACATGTCACTTTATTCTTTGTGGGGCGCGCTTGAAATAGGCCTTATTTTCGGGCTGGTCGCGCTTGGCGTACTCATCTCATTCCGGATGTTGCGTTTTCCCGATCTGACGGTGGACGGCAGCTTCCCGCTTGGCGGTGCCACAGCTGCCACGCTGATCAGCGCCGGTATGGATCCCTACAGTTCAACTATTATTGCCACGTTTGCGGGCGCCGTCGCCGGCATGATCACGGGCTGGCTGAACGTGAAGCTGAAAATCATGGACTTGCTGGCCAGCATCCTGATGATGATTGCCCTGTATTCGATCAACTTACGCGTAATGGGCCGGCCAAACGTTCCGCTCATCTCCGAACCGACCGTGTTCACCATGATTCAGCCGGAAGGCATAAGCGACTACATCGCCCGTCCGCTGATCCTTCTCGTATTGCTGGTCGTTGTGAAGTTCTCACTTGACTGGTTTTTCTCGACCCAGACCGGTCTGGCCATGCGTGCCACGGGCTCCAATCCGCGCATGGCGCGGTCTCAGGGCGTGGCTACCGGCACCATGCTGCTTGTCGGCATGGCTATCTCGAATGCATTGTGCGCGCTCGCGGGTGCGCTTTTCGCACAGTCCCAGGGCGGTGCCGATATTTCCATGGGAATAGGCACTATCGTCATCGGACTGGCGGCGGTCATTGTCGGAGAAAGCATCATGCCATCGCGTAAATTGATGGTTATTACGCTCGCGGTCATCGTGGGCGCCGTGCTGTACCGTTTCTTCATTGCATTGGCGCTTAATGCCGATTTCATCGGCTTGAAGGCGCAGGATCTGAATCTGGTTACCGCCTTGCTCGTTACCTTCGCACTGGTGATTCCCTTGCTCAAAAAGCGTTTGCGTTCCATCGCAGGAGGACGCTGATATGTTGAGTGCGAAAGATCTGTACATTACTTTCAATCCCGGAACAGTACTCGAAACCAAGGCCTTGCGTGGTTTGTCATTGGACATCCCGACAGGGCAGTTCGTTACGGTCATTGGCTCCAACGGCGCGGGCAAGTCCACGTTTTTGAACGCGGTATCCGGTGATTTGTCCGTCGACAGCGGATCCATCTGCATAGACAATAAAGACGTGACCAAACTTGCCGTATGGACTCGGGCCGAGCAGGTTGCGCGCGTATTCCAGGATCCGTTGGCCGGCACTTGCGAAGACCTCACAATTGAAGAGAACATGGCTTTGGCGCACAGTCGCGGCCGACGACGTGGGCTTGCGCTGGCGGTCAAGTCCAGCATGCGCGGCGACTTCCGGGAAAGGCTTGCCACACTGGGCCTTGGCCTGGAGAACCGTTTGGGCGACCGTATCGGAATGCTCTCCGGCGGCCAGCGCCAGGCCGTAAGTCTTCTGATGGCGGCATTGCAACCTTCGCGGATATTGTTGCTCGACGAGCATACGGCCGCCCTCGATCCTCGAACTGCGCAATTCGTCCTGGAGCTCACCACCCGCATCGTGAAAGAGCACAAATTGACAACCATGATGGTTACTCACAGCATGCGGCAGGCGCTGGACGTCGGTGACCGGACCATCATGCTTCATCAGGGCAATGTCGTTCTGGATGTGTCCGGAACAGAGCGCCAGGGACTCGACGTTCGCGATCTCCTGGCGATGTTCGAACGCGTGCGCGGCGAAACGATTTCCGACGACGGGCTGCTATTGGGCTAGGGCAGGCAACAGGGCAGGCACGCTGCTTGCTGGCACGGGGTATTATTACTCCGTTGGCGCCCATGACCATTGCAGATATATCGACAACATTAAAAGTACTTACCGTAAATACGCATAAGGGATTTACGTTCTTCAATCGTCGTTTCATACTGCACGAACTGCGCGACGCCATACGCGCCACCCACGCCGATATTGTTTTTTTGCAAGAAGTACTGGGGGCCCATGAGGCCCATGCCTTGCGTCTTGCGCGATGGCCGGCTGTCAGCCAGTATGAGTTCCTGGCCGATTCCATCTGGAACGATTTCGCCTATGGTCGCAATGCCGTATATCCTCATGGACACCACGGCAATGCCTTACTCTCAAAATTCCCGATCACGTTTTACGACAATCTGGATATATCGATGGGCAAGCACGAGAAAAGAGGGATGCTGCATTGCATTTTGCGTCCGCCGCATCTGGCAACAGACGTGCATGCAATATGCGTGCACCTGGGTTTGCATGAGAAGCATCGTTCACGCCAACTCACGAGCCTTTGCACCCTGATCAAAGACGATATTCCGGCCAAGGCGCCCTTGGTGGTGGCCGGTGACTTCAATGACTGGCGGCAACGCGGCCAAGAGCTATTGATGCGGTCCAGCGGCCTGAAGGAAGTCTTCGCGGAGTGTAATGGCAGGGTGGCGCGTACGTTTCCGGCCCGCTTTCCGTTTCTTCGCCTTGATCGCATCTATGTCCGCAATGTCGATCAGTTCCGGCCCGTCACGCTTTCGCCCAGGCCCTGGACACACTTGTCCGATCATTCACCTCTGGCGGCCGAGGTGACGCTATGACGGTAAAGTGGACGAGCGGGAATTCACTTGAATTGTTGGAAAACGGGGAGGCTTTCTTTCCCGCTGTGTTCGATGCCATCAGACATGCTCAACGCAGCATCATTCTCGAAACTTTCATAATTTTTGAGGATAAGGTCGGCAACGAGCTGCGCGAAGTGCTCATTGAGGCGGCGGGGCGCGGCGTACGCATCGAGATGACGGTCGACGGCTACGGGTCGGCCGATCTGACGCCGGAATATATCGAAGGACTCGCCTCGGTGGGCGTGGGCTTTCATGTCTTCGACCCGCAGCCCAGGCGCATGGGCTTCCGTACCAATCTATTCCGGCGCCTGCATCGCAAGATAGTCGTGGTCGACGGAACACTGGCCTTCGTGGGCGGCATCAACTTCAGCGCGGACCATCTTGCCGATTTCGGTCCAACGGCCAAGCAAGACTACGCTATTTCGATCAGGGGTCCGCTGGTCGATGAAATAGCGCGCTTCGCGCTCGATGCACTGTCGCCCGTGCGCACGCGTTTTTCGTGGCGTGGCCTTTTTCGCCGGTCCGCCAGGCAGACGCCGCACAGCGGCGATACCGTGGCTGCGCTGGTCTTGCGCGATAACGACAGGCACAGAGACGATATCGAGCAGCATTACCGGATAGGAGTGCGGGCGGCCAAGCATGAAATCACGATTGCCAATGCTTATTTCTTCCCCGGCTATCGATTTCTGCGCGACCTGCGCCAGGCTGCCAAGCGTGGCGTACGTGTCCGTCTGATCCTGCAAGGCGAACCCGACATGGCAATTGCGCGCTTTGTCGCCACCATGCTCTACGACTACCTGTTGTCGGCCGGCGTCGAAATTTACGAATATTGCGAACGTCCATTTCACGGCAAGGTGGCGACGGTCGATCAAACCTGGGCTACCGTGGGCTCCAGCAATCTCGATCCGTTAAGCCTCGCATTGAATCTCGAAGCCAATGTCATGATCAACGATCATGCATTCAGCTCCCATTTGCATGAGCGGCTTGATTTCCTCGTTCAAAATCATTGCAAGGTAGTGGAGCGCCTCGCTCCACCACGGCGCAAGATTCAGCGCGTGTTCGTCGGCGTCTTTGTTTTTCATTTCCTGCGGCGCTTTCCCGCATGGGCAGGGTGGTTGCCCGCTCGAAAGGCACAGCTCAGGTCTTTCCCGGCCCCTGCCGAACCGATGAGCGAAGGAAAGTCATGAGCGCGCCTTGGTGGAAGAACGCCAGACATTGGCTCAAACAACACTGGAAAATCATACGGCGATCGCTGGGCATCGTTTTTGCGGTAGCTGTAGTGATCCTGCTGTCCATCGCAGTAGCCAAAATCGACTGGAACGAGGTCCTTGTTGCCATACGCGGCTTGCCAGCGAGCGCCTTATGGACGGCTGCCCTGATCACCGTGTCGAGTTACCTGGTGTATTGCAGTTACGACCTTCTGGGCAAATGGTATACGGAACATGATCTAGCCTGGTGGAAATGCATGATGACGGGCTTCATCAGCTACGCATTCACCATGAATATGGGAGCCCCGGTAGGAGGGCTCGGGCTACGGCTACGGCTCTATACAAAACATGGCCTTGAGCCTGGCGTGATAATGCGTATCGTCGGGCTCAGCATCACCACCAACTGGATCGGGTACACATTGCTGGCGGGACTGCTGTTCGCATCGGGTGTGGTAGAACTTCCCTCCAATTGGAAGCTGGACAACGGTCCGCTGCGGATTATCGGCGTAATCATGGTCGCCCTGGCCGCTGCTTATCTGGGCTTGTGCAAGTTTTCGCGTACGCGCTCCTGGACCGTCTTCGGTCATACGATAGAGCTCCCCACAATCGGACTGGCTATCGTCCAGATTGTCCTCGCCGCACTTAACTGGATGCTGATCGGCGGTGTCATCTATGTTCTGTTGCAGCAAAACATTCCATACTTCGTCGTGCTTGCCACGTTTCTGATCAGTGCGGTCGCCGGCGCTCTTACGCATATACCGGGTGGGATAGGGGTGATTGAATCCGTATTTGTCGCCTTGCTGAGCGGTTCAATGGCGCGACCGGAGATACTCGGCGGCTTGCTGGTTTATCGCGCCATCTACTATCTGGGGCCACTGATCGTGGCGGGTGCTTGGTACCTGGGCACGGAAGCCAGGATGGGCCGGTTCAGCCGGCATGCCAATTGCTCGTCGAAGTCGTCAACGTAGCGCGCTGTGGCGCTACTTATAAAGGGGATATCATGTCGCTCATCGTAGCTGCCCGTTTCGACACATTTGAATCCGCCGAGAAAGCTGCTGCCGTCCTCATGAATGACGGTATCGCGCCAAGCGACCTGCATACTTTCTATGTCAATCCTCCGGGCGCCCATGGCCGCTACCCTCTGGGGGGCGACCAAGCAGCGGACCCCGACTCTGAAGGGGCGCCGTATAGCGCGGTGGGCGGGGCCGCTGCAGTGGGCCTGGTCGGCGCGCTTGTCGGCGGGGTCATCGCGTTCACGTTCAGTGACTCTCTTCTGCCGCTAGTGGGCGGTGCGGGCGTGGGCGCCTACATAGGATCATTGGCGGGAGCCGTGTATTCGCTGGGGCGTAAGCGCCCGTCGCGCACGCGGCAGCAGGTTTTTCAGGCCAAGGTTCATGAGGGACGTCCTTCCGGCGTGGTATTGGCCGTTCACACGTCGCAGGAGCACGAGAAACGGATCGCGGAAATACTGCGCACGGCGGGAGGGGTGGAAGTCGAGCGCGCCCAGGGCCGTTGGGCCAACGGCCGCTGGGAAGACTTCGATCCTCTGGTAAGTCCGACCTTGAAAAAGGACTTCTAGGGAACCTTGATGTCGTAGTTCACGGTAACCACACCGGGCACTTGACGCGCCGCCTGAACGGCGTTACGGGCTGCCAGCGTATTCTCGGCAGTGCCATGCAGCGTCACCACGGCGTCTTTTGTGGAAACACGGACATTTTCCGCGTGTATTCCCGGCACACTTATGACGGCCGCCTCGACATTGGCATTGATGGACGCATCGTCGCCATACTGGGCCGACTCGGGCGGTGTCGCGTGGCCGGCACACCCGCCCAGCGTGAACGCAAGCGCGGCAATCAAGGCCGACAGACGAAGTTTGCAAGTAGACATAGATGTACTCCTCAAACTGTAGATCGAAAAAGTGGAGAATGCGTCCCGACAGCAATCGCCGTGCCTCATGAAATGGAATGATACTTATGTCGGATTGCGCCGTATTTCGATTTATACTCACGCTTTAATAAAAAATCAGAACGGTTAAAGCTGTGTTTGCACAGTTCGCCATGCTGTCCAGGAGTCTTTGAATGTCGAACCTTCGCCTGCCTTCCGGGCAGCAAGTCCGCGTTGCCATCTTTTCATCCCTAATTTTCCTTGCCGCTTGCGGTGAAAAGTCCCAACAGGGAGCCCCTGGGGACATGAAGGTGCCAGTCAGCGTGGTTACTGTACAGCCTACTCCCACAGAATTCGTAGTCGCTTTACCCGGACGGGTCGATGCCATAAAAGACGCGCAGATCCGTGCGCGCGTCGATGGCATCGTCAATGAAATCAATTTCGAACAAGGCAGCGACGTCAAGGCCGGGCAGTTGCTGTTCACTATCGATCCCGCTCCATATCAAGCGGTTCGTGCACAAGCCGCAGCCCAGCTGCAACGTGCGCAAGCCGATGCCAAAAGCGCGCGTTTGCTGGCAGAGCGCTATTCCAAGTTGATCAAGGCCAACGCCGTCAGCCGCCAGGAATACGACAATGCGATGGCCTCGGCCGGGCAGGCAGACGCCGCCATTGCCGCCGCCAAGGCAACGCTGCAATCCGCCGATATCAATCTGGGATATACCAAGGTAGATTCTCCCATCGATGGGCGCATAGGCAAGTCGATGGTTACCGAAGGCGCGCTGGTTAGCGCGGCTTCGGCCACGCAGCTGGCTACCGTGCAGCAGATAGACCGTGTATATGTCGATATCACGCGTTCTACCGCCCAGTTGGCGCAATTGCGCCGGGCGTTGGCCAGCGGCGAGCTCGAACAATCCGCCGATGGCAACGCCAAGGCGCAAGTCGTGCTGGAAGACGGAACAGTTTACAAGCAGCCCGGAAAAGTGCTGTTCTCCGGCATTTCTGTCGATCCGACGACGGGTCAAGTCAACTTGCGTGCGGAATTCCCGAATCCGGACCAGATCCTGCTTCCCGGCATGTATGTGCGTGTACGCCTGCAGCAAGGCGTCGACGAGCGAGCCTTGCTTGTGCCGCAACAGGCATTGCAACGCACTGCAGACGGGCTCAGCAGCCTGATGTTGGTCAAAGGCGGCAAGGTCGAGGTTGTTCCGGTGTCGGTGGGCCCCGAGAGCAATGGCAACTGGCTTATCACCAAAGGCCTGAGCGCGGGCGATGTCGTGATCGTGGAAGGTTTCCAGAAGATTCGCCCAGGAGCCCCCGTTCAGGCCATGCCTTGGAAACCTCAGGCGGCAAAAGACGGAAACGCGCCGGCGCCTGCGGCTCAAAAAGCACCTGATGGTCAAGGCTCCAAAGAAGGCGCGGAGGAACCTGCTGGCGAGGCTCCATCCGCCGAGGCCGCTTCCAAGGGTTGAGCGGTCAGCTTGTCCCGGCCGTCAGCGCGGCGGCCGACAACGTTTAATGCTTTTAGAGTGAGCACGCATGCCGCAGTTTTTTATAGAAAGGCCTATTTTCGCCTGGGTCGTAGCCCTGGCAATTACTTTGGCCGGTTTATTGGCAATTCCCAATATGCCTATTTCGCAGTATCCCGAGGTGGCACCTCCGGCGATCACGATCCAGGCAAGCTATCCGGGCGCGTCGGCTGAAGATGTCGCCCAGTCTGTTTCCAGCATTATCGAGAATGAGCTCAACGGCGCTACCGGACTGCTGTATTACGAGTCGGTCAGCGACTCTTACGGCACCGCGGAAATTACGGCGACGTTTGCCCCCGGTACCGATCCGGACATGGCGCAAGTGGACGTGCAAAATCGCATCTCCAACGTTACGGCTCAATTGCCGGCTGCCGTGACGCAGCAGGGCCTTAACGTCGATCAAAGCAGTGCCAGCTTCCTTATGGTGGTGGCGCTTTCTTCTACCGACGGTTCCCTGGACCAGGTCGCGCTGGCCGATTACATCACCCGCAACGTCCAGAATTCGGTTTCACGGGTTCCGGGCGTCGGGAAGTTCCAGCTGTTCGCGGCACCGCGCGCAATGCGCATCTGGGTCGACCCCGACAAGCTGACCGGCTACAAAATAAGCATGTCCGAGGTGAATGCCGCCGTTGCAAAACAGAATAGCCTGATTTCCGCCGGCATTATCGGTGCTCCTCCCAATCCCGAGGAGCAGCGCGTTACTGCGCCTATCGTAGCCAATGGTGAACTCTCAACGGTTGAGGACTTCGAGAAAATTGTCTTGCGCTCGAATGTCGACGGTTCCAGCGTAACGCTGAGCGATGTCGCGCGGATTGAAGTTGGTGCGGACAATTACCAGTTCGGCGCGCGCCTGAATGGCAAGCCCACCGCGGCATTCGCCATCTCGCTGGCGACCAATGCCAATGCCTTGTCCACGGCCGAAGGTGTAAAGGCCCAACTGGAAGAACTGTCCAAGTTTTTCCCGGGCAACATCACGTACTCGATTCCTTACGACACGACGCCTTATGTTCAGTTGTCGATAGAGCAGGTGGTCCATACGCTGCTCGAGGCGATGGTGCTGGTGTTTATCGTGATGTTCATATTCCTGCAGAACGTACGCTACACGCTGATTCCGGCGCTGGTGGTACCGATTGCCATCATGGGCGCCTTCGCAGTCATGCTGGCGCTGGGGTTCTCGATAAATGTGCTGACGATGTTCGCCATGGTGCTAGCCATCGGTATTTTGGTGGATGATGCAATTGTCGTGGTCGAGAACGTTGAGCGCATCATGGTCGAAGAGGGCCTGTCGCCGAAAGAAGCGACCAAAAAGGCCATGCCGCAGATCAGCGGCGCGGTGCTGGGCATGACGCTGGTCCTGGCGACGGTATTCCTGCCGCTTGCTTTCATGAGTGGTTCGGTCGGCGTCATCTACCGACAGTTTTCCGTGGCCATGGCGGTGTCCATCCTGTTTTCCGGGTTCCTGGCTCTGACTTTCACCCCGGCGCTTTGCGCGACCATACTAAAGCCGATTCCGAAGGGTCATCACGAAACGAAGAAAGGCTTTTTCGGCTGGTTCAATCGTTCGTTCGAGCGTGTTACGAATCGGTATGAAGGCTGGGTGGGGCGCAGCCTGAAGCGCGGCGGCCGCATGATCATTCTTTACCTGATCCTGCTCCTGGCATTGGGGTGGATGTATGCGCGCCTGCCCACTTCCTTTCTACCCGAAGAAGATCAGGGCTACATCATTGTCAATATGGAATTGCCTGCAGGATCAACCGGAAATCGCACGATAGAGGTCATTGAAAAGGTCGAAGAGTATTTCACCAAGCAACCGGAGATGCAGAACATCGTTACGGTTCAGGGCTTCAGTTTCAATGGGAACGGACTCAATTCCGCGATTGCGTTTGTACCCCTGAAGGATTTCTCCGAGCGCAAGGGTGAAGAACACTCCGCAATGGCAGTGGCGGCCAGGGCGACACAGAATCTGCTTTTCGGTTTGCCGGATTCCATGGTTTTTGCCATTGTGCCGCCGGCAATTTCATCGCTGGGTAATGCGTCCGGTTTCGACGTCCGTCTGCAGGATCGCGGGGGGCTGGGGCATGACGCGCTAATGGGTGCTACGCAGCAACTCCTGCAGATGGCAATGCAAAGCCCTGTTCTGGCCGATACGCGTATCACGGGCTTGGGAGCAGGCCCTCAAATGACGCTCACCATCGATCGCGCCAAGGCGGCCGCGCTGGGTGTCGACTTCGCCGAGGTGTCTACGCTGATCGCGACGTCGCTGGGCTCGGCCTATGTCGCGAAGTTTCCCAATATGGGCTGGATGCAGAACGTATGGGTCCAGGCTGCCCAGGATCACCGCATGAACGCGGACGATGTGATGAAGCTGAATGCGCGTAATAGTTCCGGGGAAATGGTGCCCCTGTCTTCCTTCGTGAAAGTCGGCTGGGAACAGGGTCCGGTCCAGGTAGTCCGGTACAACAGCTACGAATCCATCCGCATCGGCGGCTCGGCAGCACCCGGATACTCCACGGGCCAGGCCATGGCCGAGATAGAGCAATTGATAGCCAAGCTTCCAGCGGGTTTCGGCTATGAATGGACCGGGCTCTCCTACCAGGAGAAACAAGCCGGCAGCCAGTCCATCATACTGATGGGCCTGGCCATGCTGGTCGTTTTCCTGCTGCTTGCCGCACTGTACGAGAGCTGGGCTATTCCGCTTTCTGTCATGATGATGGTGCCCCTGGGCATGCTGGGAGCCGTCGGCCTGGTATCGGCACTTGGAATGTCCAATGATGTGTACTTCCAGGTCGGCATGATCACGGTGATCGGGCTCGCTGCAAAGAATGCAATTCTCATTGTCGAGTTCGCCAAAGACACCTATGCGCAGGGGGGAAGCATCATCGATGCCACGGTAGAGGCGGCGCGTCTGCGTTTCCGGCCGATTCTGATGACTTCGTTCGCATTCATCCTGGGCGTCGTTCCGCTGGCCATCGCGACGGGCGCCAGCTCTGCCAGCCAGAACGCCGTAGGCCTGGGCGTGCTGGGCGGCATGCTTGCGGCTACGCCGCTGGCCATGGTGTTCGTTCCTACATTTTTCGTCGTGGTACTAACATTGTTCAAGACCAAGCCTAAGTTATTGGGCGCTCACGCCAACATGGCGCCATTGACCAAAGTCCATCATGCAAGCGATACCGATCAAACGGGCCACTCTTCGAAGGACGGGGGACAGGCATGATTTCATGTAATTTTCGACGCGCGGCGCTGCCTCTGCTGATAACGCTGGCGCTTGCCGGATGCTCGCTGGCGCCCAAGTATGAACGCCCGGCTGCGCCCGTGCCGGGGCAGTATCCCGACCAGGACGCCGTCCAGAACAGCGGCAATCGCAGCGCAGCCGCCGTTGCGCCCGATGCGGCGTATGGTTCCGATCTCGGCTGGAGCGAATTCTTCACCGATCCGCAGCTCAAGGCGCTTATCCGTCTTTCCCTGGCCAATAACCGCGACATGCGGATCGCAGTCCAGCGCGTTCAGGAAGCGCGCGCCCAGTACGGTATTGTGGACAGCGACCGCTTGCCTACGATAGGTATCGGCGGGAATGCCCAATTCACGCGCAATCCCGAGAACCTGCGGATGACCGGTGCCGAGTCCGACAGCGTCACGCGTTATTACCAGGCCGGCGTGGGCATGACGGCCTTTGAGCTCGATTTCTTTGGCCGGGTAAAAAACCTTTCCGAAGCGGCCTACCAACAGTATCTGGCAACGGCTCAGGCCACGCGCACCGTACATATCAATCTGGTGGCTTTAGTAGCTGAGTCATACTTCCGCTTGCGTACCGCGCAGCAGCTTGACAGCCTGATGCAAAAAACCCTGGAGTCGCGCCAGAATACTTATTCCCTTGTGAAGGCGCGCTACGACGCCGGCGTCGCTTCGTCGCTGGACCTTAGCCAGGCGCGCGCTCAACTGGATACCGTTCGAGTCGATCTTGAAGGCATCAAGCGATCACAGGCGCAGGCTTACAACGCTTTGCAGCTTGTGCTGGGCACCGAAATTCCCGCAGATATTCCGGCGCCGACCGCCTTTGACCGCGACCAGGTATTGGCCGCGATACCTGTCGGCTTGCCGTCCGACTTGCTTGAGCGGCGCCCCGACATCATGGGCGCGGAAAATACCCTGCGGGCTGCCAATGCAAATATCGGAGCGGCGCGCGCCGCGTTCTTTCCCAACATCTCCATCACGGGTTTGTTGGGCTTCGCCAGCCCTCAGCTGGGCGGCTTGTTCGGTTCTGGCCAGCGCTACTGGCAATTTGCCCCGCAGCTGCAAATGCCTCTTTTCTCCGGCGGTGTAAGCGGCAACCTCGACCTGGCCGAGGCTCGCAATAATATTGCCGTCGCGCAGTACGAGAAAACCATACAAACCGCTTTCCGTGAAGTGGCTGATGCCCTGGCCGGCGAGGCCACCTACGATCGCCAGTTGGATGCCTTGCGGTCACTGGAGGCTGCCGCCTCGGAAACGCTGGAGCTGGCCACGCTGCGTTATGAAACCGGTATCGACAGCTTTCTGCAAGTCCAGAATGCCGAAGTCGACCTGTACACGACACAGCAGACCTTCTATCAGATCGGCATGGAATCGCTCATGAACCGTGTGGAACTCTACAAGGCACTGGGCGGCGGATGGCTTGAGACCTCGGTAGCGGCTGCTCCGGTATCGGGCGAAGTAAGCGGCGTGGCCTCTGGCGGGGACAGCGGGTCGATAAAAGGCGATAATGGTTCCTAATGCGTTGACCGGAACCGATAGGGTGCATGAAAATGATTGAATTAGGCGTGAATATCGACCATGTAGCCACTTTGCGCCAACAGCGACACACCTCTTATCCCGATCCCATTGCGGCGGCCTTGCGCGCAGAAGATGCCGGCGCCGATGTCATTACCCTGCACCTGCGCGAAGATCGCCGCCATATCCAAGACGCCGATGTGATCGCCATACGGCCTTTGCTTCGCACGCGCATGAACCTGGAATGCGCGGTCACCCCTGAAATGCTTGATATCGCCTGCCGCATCAAGCCCCAGGATGTCTGCCTGGTTCCCGAGAAACGCAGTGAGCTCACCACCGAGGGCGGCCTTGATGTCGCCGGTCAGCTCGATCTTGTCGGGGGAGCGGTGTCGCAGTTGCACGCGGCAGGTATCCGGGTGTCGCTTTTCATCGATCCGGAAGCCTCCCAGATTGAAGCGGCCGTCCAGGCGGGCGCCCGGGTCATCGAATTGCATACAGGAGCCTATTCAGAGGCGACCGAATCGGCCGCCGTCGACTTCGAGCTCATCCGTCTGCGCGCCGCCGTCGCGCTTGCCGTGGGTAAGGGGCTACGGGTCAACGCAGGGCACGGCCTGCATTATGAAAACGTTCAAACGATTGCGGCGATGCCTGGCATCGCCGAGCTCAATATCGGTCATGCGATCGTCGCTCGCGCGGTGTTCGATGGCTGGGAAAAGGCTATACGCGATATGAAGGCGCTCATGCATACTGCCCGAGCGTCCGCCTGAAAAGGATTGAAGATGTCAGTTGTTCCGCTTGAGTATTTATTGTCCCGGCGTTCCACCAAATTTGTTCAGTCGCCTGGTCCGGACGATGCGCAGCTCGCTCAAATCCTGCAGTCGGCGATGTCGGCGCCGGATCACGGCAGGCTCCAGCCCTGGCGCTTTGCGCTGATTCGCGGCGCCAGCATTGGCCGGCTTGCGGATATGGCCATGTCGGCAATCAAGGAGGAAGGCTTGCCTCTTACCCCGGAGAAAGAAGCCAATACCCGGCGCTGGCTCGAAGAGGTGCCGCTGCTTATCGCCATAGCATGCAAAATCGACCACAGCAATACCAAGATCCCGGAGCATGAACGCATGCTGGCTGTCGGTTCAGCCGTTATGAATATGCTCAACGCGGCCCATATGCTGGGTTACGGCGCATTCTGGAGCACCGGCCTGGGCACCTATGTTGACGAGGTGGGCGAGAATCTGGGTTTTGACGCGCTGGACTACCGGTTCATGGGATATCTCGCCATCGGCACGCCTGTTCGCGATCCTGGTCCCGCACAGCGGCCCGATTTCAAGCAGTTCGTCACGGAATGGACGGGCACCTGATCCCGCCTCGGAGGTAAAAGCATGAAGCAGCTGAAGACGGATGTAGCAATTATTGGCGCCGGTACGGCGGGCATGCTGGCCTATCGCACTGTCAAAGCGGCTGGCGCAAGCGCCGTTCTGATCGAGGGCGGGGCCTATGGAACCACATGCGCGCGTGTCGGCTGCATGCCCTCGAAGCTGCTGATAGCCGCCGCCGAGGCTGCTCACTCTGCCGCCACGGCTGGCGACTTTGGCGTGCACATCGACGGCACCATCCGAGTAGACGGAGTCCAGGTCATGGATCGGGTCAAGCGCGAGCGCGACCGTTTCGTGGGCTTTGTGCTGGACAGCGTCGACAGCATGCCGGATTGCGACAAGGTCCAGGGTTATGCGCGGTTTGTTTCCGACACGCTATTGCGGGTGGACGACCATACCGAAATCCAGGCAACACGCGTCATTATTGCGACGGGCTCGACGCCCGTCGTACCCGAGTCCTATCGAACCCTGGGAGACCGGGTAATCGTCAATGACGACGTATTCGCCTGGAACGACTTGCCGCGCCGTGTCATGGTGGCGGGCGCAGGCGTCATAGGAATGGAACTGGGCCAGGCGCTGGCGCGCCTGGGGGTCGAGGTCAAGCTGATCAACCGCAGCAATAGCCTGGGCGGCTTGTCCGATCCGGTCGTACGGGCCAGTGCCTTGGCCGCCTTCCAGTCGGAACTGGACTTGCAGCTGAATTCCCGCATACTGGACGTCCGGCGCATTGGCGACGAAGTTGAAATACGCTATCAAGCGGACGGTGAAGAGGCCGTGACCGAGCGCTTCGATTATCTGCTGGTGGCGACGGGGCGTCGCCCCAATGTCGGCGCCCTGGATCTGCACAATACCTCGGCGGTTCTCGATGACAAGGGCATGCCGCAGTACGATCCCGACACCTTGCAGCTCGGATCAAGTCCCATTTTTATCGCTGGCGATGTAAACGGCGTCCTGCCTTTGCTGCACGAAGCGAGCGACGACGGCCGCATCGCGGGCCAGAACGCCGCTGCCTATCCCGATGTCAGCCCGGGTAAGCGGCGAGCGCCTATCGCCGTCGTTTTTTCGGACCCGCAGTTGGCCGCCGTGGGAACGCGGTTCAAGGATTTGCCTCAACAAGGTGTGGTGTTCGGCGAGGTCGATTTCGCCGATCAGGGCAGGTCGCGCGTCATGTTGAAAAATTTCGGCAAGCTGCGAGTCTATGCCAGCCAGCGCGACGGCCGTTTTCTTGGCGCCGAAATGGCGGGCCCGGCGGCCGAACATATTGCACACCTACTGGCATGGGCCGTGCAACAGGAAATGACGATCAACGCCATGCTCGATATGCCGTTCTACCATCCCGTTGTCGAGGAAGGCCTGCGCACGGCATTGCGGCACGCAGCCCAGGAGCTGCTGGCGACAAAGCTCGAGCGTGTACGGGTTGAAGAAGACTGTGTCAATAACGCTTGAGTCGTGGCGCCCAACGTAGGGCGTTTTTGGTCGAGGAGTTTACAAGGCTCGCTGCAGCTACAAGGCTTGCTGCGGCGCGGAGGCGTCGGGGACGGTTTTTCGTTCTTAAGAAAGGCGGGTGTGTCGGGGGCTGCTCCGGCTTCGCGCGCTACGCCCATGGCGTTGCCATGGGTGCCCGTTTCGGTCCGTCCCATCGAGGCGGCCGCGCAACTCGCCCGGTCGGGCCAGTGGCCCGACACTCGTCGGGCTCAGACACGCGCGGCCTTGGATCCTCGATGGGACGGACCGAAACGGCGTGCGCGAGGCGCCTGCACAGCCCCCGACACACCCGCCTTTTTGCGTGAGCGCAGCTTGGACCAGAGCTCACTAACCACCGTACAAATCAAGCCAGCAACCCAGGCCGTAAGGCCGGCAAGTTTCCACTTGCGCAGTTGTCCGGGGTGGGTGGGGGCAGTCCGGCGTGTAGGCGTGCGCCGCGTGCTGCCGAAGGGAAGGCGGGGGATGTCGTCGGCCGCTGTCTGACCGGAGCGCAGCAATGGGATGGACGCCCCCACCCGTAACGGCATCAAATGTGCCAAAGTGGAGGTGTTGTCCGACCACTTGAACCGAGAGGAGCGTCCACCAT